>NZ_RHJI01000003.1:0-123100 GCF_004211955.1 Escherichia sp. E1V33 | reverse complement strand
AAGTCCCCCCCCTCGCACCAATTATCTTTACTTCCTCTCTTGTTTCTTCCCTGTTTTATCATCCCTGATTCCAGTTCATTATCATCAACATGACGCCAGAAATAAGCGCCAGGCACGATGGCAGCAAAACGTAATGCCGTAACTGTTTGTGATACAACATCAGCGGTGTCAGCAGTAATCCCATCAGAATCACAATCCGCCACTGATCCGGCGATAAATCCGCATACGTCAGTCCTGCAATCAGCAATCCCGGCAGCAACACTCCCCAGCCACTGCCCAGCATACGTTGCAACATGGTTTAATCTCTTTCACTGATAATGATAACCAATATCATATGATAATTTTTATCATTTGCAAGCCAGAGAAATCCCTTGCTATCGGGTAAACCTATCGTTAGGATTAGCAATCATTATCATTTAGATTGCTATCACGATTATGGCCTATCGTTCCGCACCGCTTTTTGAAGATGTTATCTGGCGAACGCATCTCAAGCCGCAAGATCCGACGCTTGCACAAGCGGTACGTGCGACAATCGTGGAACATCGTGAACATTTGCTCGAGTTTATCCGCCTGGATGAACCCGCTCCGCTTAACGCCATGACGCTGGCGCAATGGTCATCACCGAATGCGCTAAGTTCTCTACTCGCGGTCTATTCCGATCATATCTATCGCAACCAACCAACGATGATCCGCGAGAACAAACCGCTGATCTCACTATGGGCACAATGGTATATCGGCCTGATGGTGCCACCATTAATGCTGGCGCTACTGACGCAGGAAAAAGCATTAGATGTGTCGCCGGAACATTTTCACGTTGAGTTTCATGAAACCGGACGCGCCGCTTGTTTCTGGGTCGATGTGTGTGAAGACAAAAACGCAACACCGCATTCGCCACAGCAGCGAATGGAAACGTTAATCAGCCAGGCACTTGTCCCAGTAGTGCAGGCATTAGAAGCGACAGGCGAAATTAACGGCAAACTCATCTGGAGTAATACCGGTTATTTGATTAACTGGTATCTTACCGAGATGAAGCAGTTGCTTGGCGAAGCATTAGTTGAATCGCTCCGCCATGCCCTGTTCTTTGAGAAAACGTTCTCCAGCGGCGAAGATAATCCATTGTGGCGCACAGTCGTGCTGCGCGATGGCCTGCTGGTGCGCCGCACCTGTTGCCAGCGTTATCGCTTACCGGACGTGCAACAGTGTGGGGATTGTACGCTGAAATAAAAACACTGCCGGGAGGATAAACCCGGCATTAAGTAGATTAATAGGGATGCAACACATTGCTTGTTTCAGAAATCCGCATACATAACAGAATATCTGCCGCCTCAAGCAGTCCGGCATCAGAACTGACACCCAGTTTCGACATCACATTAAATTTATGCGCGCGGATCGTTTTTATATTCCGTTTAAGCTGTTCAGCAATTTGCGTCATTGAGTAGCCACGCGACATAAACCGTAATATTTCCCTCTCCGTCGGGCTCAGCGTCCGGCTTTGATTAATATACCACTGGTTGTTCAGTCGATCGGTCGCCTGACGAACACCATTTAGTGACAGAAACAGCTCCTGGTGAAAAACATCCAGCGTCGATGCTTTACTTAACACACCATCCAAAGGAGAAGGCGACAATGAGCCAATCAATCGCGCTTCAATATCATCATCCGCAATAACCAAACGCCGGGTACGTGGAAATTTGATTGCCAGCTCAGTCAGACAAGATAATCCCTCCCTGCGCTCACTTCTCATGGCAGAAAAAGAAAAAATGACCGCCGCAAATGAAACCCGCGACATAGCATCCTGAAAAGCCTCCTGGCTGGTATACATATAGAGTTTATAAGGATTACCCGCAAACTTTCTGAATAAACTCTCAATACCGATACTGCTCATGACGCATTTTTCTATGAGTGCGACATTTCTCTTCTTAATTCGGTTGTGTTCCATTCTGCGGCATCTCCATAAACAGAAGGCAAGTTAAGTTCCCTTGCACCCTGTGCGCTATTAATCCATGCATACATCTCAGCGTTACTGTGAATTGCCAGCCGACGCATCGCACTGTTCTTTTGTGCGCTGATGGTTTTATTGCTTTTCTTAAGCAATGAAGCTATTTGGTTGATGCCCCATCCTTTACCTAATAGCCGCAGTACCTTGCGCTCAGAAAGGGTAAGAATCACGGTGCGATAACCAAATTCCTGGATTTCCGGCATTGCTGGCGAAGTCAGCATGGCGCTGATGCGATCTGCATGGACATTGCCAGAACGAACAGTCTTGACCAAATTCTCAATGGGCTCGATATCGGACAGTAACGTCGCAGTTGGACACATAAGCAGTTCCACCGCTTGAGAGTACCAGGCTCGCGAAACCATGAAAACCCAATGAATTTCCCGGTATTGTGAGATCAATGAATAATAATGTTCACAAACAGAACGCGGGTCTTCTGTTTGCCCGGCTAAATCGGCAATAACTAAACCAGCACGACGTAATTGTAATATGGTCAACTCCTCCGCAGAGGCGCTACTCGTTATATCGTATTCAGGGAAATGGGTCCTCATGACCTCTTTTAACCCTGCCTGCATAACGGGTATTTTACTGATAACAATTCCATTTTTGCAGCATCCTGGCAACATATATCCTCCACATCCACTGTCTATAAATTATGATGGTTTATTCAGGATATTCATCCTTTAAATGATTCCAATAAATTAATAGATTGAGCGAATAATTTATCCTTAGCATCACTTCATATCAGTTTACCCCAGCCACACAAAAACCCTTTGTATGTTTCAGGAGACTAGCAACAAATAATAACCTGGAAAAATACCTCTGACACATTTAAAATATCTAAATTATGTTGTTAGAAATACTTAATCAAAATCCTCAGATTCAATCAGTTTAAAATATCATTTAAAATAACGAATAAAAATAAAATGAAAAGCCTTTAGCCAGAACATCAAGAAAAAAACCAATAAAAACTGAAGGGTATTTCTTGCCTGGAGCCGAAAAACTGATTTCACCAGCCATTACTCATACGCGTAAAAACAAAATGATAAATTCATTTTAATGATAATATTCATAGAATTATTTATTCAATCCCAAACTCGCCTCGCTTCCCTTCAGCGATTTAACCACCGCAACCAGGATTAATCAGCGCAATTTTGATCTTAACCAACATCAAAACAGCCATGCTTCATGATACAAAAGGGTTCTCATTTTTTGCACAATACGCAACACGTCTTATGACAAAGGACGAGTCATGCAAACAGAGCAACAGCGAGCCGTTACACGGCTATGTATCCAGTGCGGGTTATTTCTTTTACAGCACGGGGCGGAAAGCGCGCTGGTTGACGAGCTTTCTTCACGACTTGGGCGTGCACTGGGAATGGACAGCGTTGAAAGCTCCATTTCTTCCAACGCCATCGTACTGACCACCATTAAAGATGGTCAATGTCTGACATCTACGCGCAAAAACCACGATCGCGGCATTAATATGCATATGGTTACTGAGGTACAACACATTGTGATTCTGGCGGAACATAATCTGCTGGATTACAAAGGTGTTGAGAAACGTTTTAGCCAAATACATCCCCTGCGCTATCCGCGTTGGCTGGTCGCTTTGATGGTGGGACTCTCTTGCGCCTGTTTCTGTAAACTGAATAACGGTGGTTGGGATGGTGCGTTGATTACATTCTTCGCCAGTATGATCGCCATGTATATCCGCCAGTTACTGGCACAACGCCACCTCCATCCTCAAATAAACTTTTGTATCACCGCCTTCGCTGCCACCACAATTTCCGGCCTTCTTCTACAACTTCCGACATTCAGTCATACGCTGACTGTGGCAATGGCGGCCAGTGTTCTTTTACTGGTGCCGGGTTTTCCGTTGATAAATGCTGTAGCCGATATGTTTAAAGGTCATATAAATACCGGACTGGCACGCTGGGCGATTGCCAGTCTGCTAACACTGGCAACCTGCGTTGGTGTGGTGATGGCACTCACAATTTGGGGGCTACGCGGATGGGTGTAATCGAATTTCTACTAGCATTGGCGGAGGATATGATTCTCGCGGCAATCCCAGCGGTCGGCTTTGCGATGGTGTTCAACGTGCCAATCCGGGCATTACGCTGGTGTGCGCTGCTTGGCGCGATGGGTCATGGTTCGCGAATGATTTTAATGACTACCGGACTTAATATTGAGTGGTCGACATTTATGGCTTCGCTACTGGTCGGCACCATTGGTATTCAGTGGTCGCGCTGGTATCTGGCGCATCCGAAAGTCTTTACCGTGGCGGCTGTCATTCCTATGTTCCCCGGCATTCCGGCGTATACAGCAATGATTTCAGCGGTAAAAATCAGTCAGTTAGGTTACAGCGAGCCGTTAATGATTACCCTGTTAACTAACTTTCTTACAGCTTCATCAATTGTTGGCGCGTTATCCATCGGCCTTTCCGTTCCTGGATTGTGGTTGTACCGCAAGCGCCCCCGCGTATAAAATTGCCTCGCTTAAAGCACATGGATGAGAGGCTGCCTGGCCTCATCCGTGTGTTACTATAAAAGTAATCTCCCTTCTCGTTCATCGTTCCATATTGAGAAACAGTATGTCTTCCAGAGTTTTGACCCCGGACGTCGTAGGTATTGACGCCCTGGTACACGATCACCAAACCGTTCTGGCAAAAGCAGAAGGCGGCATGGTTGCCGTATTTGCCAACAACGCCCCGGCGTTTTATGCCGTTACGCCCGCGCGTCTTGCTGAACTGCTGGCGTTGGAAGAAAAACTGACTCGTCCGGGAAGTGACGTGGCCCTGGACGATCAACTCTATCAGGAACCGCAAGCCGTCCCCGTTGCCGTACCGATGGGCAAATTCGCCATGTACCCAGACTGGCAACCCGATACCGATTTTATCCGTCAGGCGGCATTATGGGGCGTGGCGCTAAGAGAGCCGGTTACCGCCGAAGAACTGGCGTCATTTATTTCTTACTGGCAGGCGGAAGGCAAAGTCTTCCATCATGTGCAGTGGCAACAAAAACTGGCGCGCAGCCTGCAAATCGGTCGTGCCAGCAATGGCGGATTAGCGAAACGAGATGTGAACACTGTCAGTGAACCTGACAGCCAAATTCCACCAGGATTCAGAGGGTAACGATGAAAAACGTTGGCGACCTGATGCAACGCCTGCAAAAAATGATGCCTGCCCATATCAAACCTGCCTTCAAAACGGGTGAAGAACTTCTGGCGTGGCAGAAAGAACAAGGGGCGCTCCGCGCCGCCGCTCTTGAGCGCGAGAATCGGGCGATGAAAATGCAGCGTACCTTTAACCGCTCCGGCATTCGTCCACTGCATCAAAACTGCTCCTTTGAGAACTATCGTGTTGAGTGCGAAGGGCAGATGAATGCGTTGAGCAAAGCGCGCCAGTATGTTGAAGAGTTTGACGGCAACATCGCCAGCTTTATCTTTTCTGGCAAGCCGGGAACTGGCAAAAACCATCTGGCTGCGGCAATCTGCAACGAACTACTGCTACGCGGCAAATCGGTGTTGATAATCACCGTAGCCGATATTATGTCGGCGATGAAAGATACCTTCAGAAATAGTGGCACCAGTGAAGAACAACTGCTCAACGATCTGAGCAACGTAGATCTGCTGGTGATCGACGAGATCGGCGTTCAGACCGAATCGAAATATGAAAAGGTAATCATCAACCAGATCGTCGATCGACGTTCTTCTTCCAAACGCCCGACCGGGATGCTGACCAACAGCAATATGGAAGAGATGACCAAGTTACTGGGCGAGCGCGTTATGGATCGTATGCGCCTGGGTAACAGTCTGTGGGTTATTTTTAACTGGGATAGCTATCGTAGTCGGGTAACGGGTAAAGAGTATTAATCCTCCTTTCCGGCGCTATACTGCGACACAACTCCACCTTGAGTAATGATGATGAAAACTGTTAAACACCTTCTGTGCTGCGCAATTGCCGCCGGCGCATTAATTTCCACCGGGGTGCATGCCGCATCCTGGAAAGATGCGCTTTCCAGCGCCGCCAGCGAGTTAAGCACCCAAGACAGCACCACACAGGAAGGCGGTTGGTCACTCGCTTCATTAACTAACCTGCTTAGTAGTGGCAACCAGGCGTTAAGCGCAGACAACATGAACAATGCCGCAGGCATTCTGCAATACTGCGCGAAGCAAAAGCTGGCTTCAGTTACCGATGCAGAAAACATCAAGAACCAGGTGCTGGAAAAGCTGGGCCTGAACAGCGAAGAGCAGAAAGAAGATACCAACTATCTGGATGGCATTCAGGGTTTGCTAAAAACCAAAGATGGTCAGCAGCTTAATCTGGATAACATCGGTACGACTCCTCTGGCAGAAAAGGTAAAAACCAAAGCCTGCGATCTGGTGTTAAAGCAAGGTCTGAACTTTATTTCCTGATCCACATAACGCCGCGTTTTAGCTGTTAACAAGCTTACGCGGCCCTTCCCCGCTCTTTTCCCTGTTTCTGCACGTCTTTCCCTCTGTTACACGGGAAGCGTTCTTGCGCAAAAAAGTCTGTTTATAAACTTATTCCTAACAACATCGCATTTTTTTGACACTAGAATTGCAGCAATATGGCAGCACCATTACATTGTGTTTCTCAAAAAATCTTAAACATCGGCTGAACTGCCTGTTTAGTGAGGATCGCCCGTTGTCAGAACTATTCTCTTTCGCCCTATTTCTCGCCTCTGTGCTGATCTACGCATGGAAAGCGGGACGTAACACCTGGTGGTTTGCCGCCACGTTAACGGTGCTGGGGCTATTTGTCGTTTTAAACATTACCCTGTTTGCCAGTGACTATTTTACTGGCGACGGCATTAACGACGCGGTGCTCTATACCTTAACTAACAGCCTGACCGGTGCTGGTGTCAGCAAGTATATCCTGCCGGGAGTAGGCATCGTGCTGGCGCTGGCGGTAGTTTTCGGCGCGCTGGGCTGGATCCTACGCCGACGCCGTCATCATCCTCACCATTTTGGCTACAGCCTGCTGGCACTCTTACTGGCGCTGGGTTCTGTGGACGCCAGCCCGGCGTTTCGCCAGATAACGGAACTGGTAAAATCCCAGTCACGCGACGGCGATCCTGACTTTGCGGCTTATTATAAAGAACCGTCGAAAACTATCCCTGCGCCAAAACTTAACCTGGTTTATATCTATGGTGAGAGCCTGGAGCGGACCTATTTTGATAACGACGCTTTCCCGGACCTCACTCCCGAACTGGGCGCGCTGAAAAATGAAGGACTCGATTTCAGCCATACTCAGCAACTGCCGGGAACGGATTACACTATCGCGGGCATGGTGGCTTCTCAGTGTGGCATTCCACTGTTTGCCCCATTTGAAGGTAACGCCTCCGCCTCGGTTTCCAGCTTCTTCCCGCAGAACATCTGTCTTGGCGATATCCTGAAAAACTCAGGTTATCAGAACTATTTTGTGCAAGGGGCTAACCTGCGTTTTGCGGGTAAAGATGTGTTCCTGAAATCACACGGCTTCGACCATTTGTATGGCGCTGAAGAGCTGAAAAGTGTGGTGGCGGACCCGCATTATCGCAACGACTGGGGATTCTACGACGATACCGTGCTCGATGAAGCGTGGAAAAAGTTTGAAGAGCTTTCCCGCTCTGGTCAGCGATTCTCACTGTTTACCCTGACGGTTGATACCCATCACCCGGATGGTTTTATCTCTCGCACCTGTAACCGTAAAAAATATGATTTTGATGGTAAACCGAACCAGTCATTTAGCGCGGTAAGTTGCAGTCAGGAGAACATCGCCGCGTTTATCGACAAAATCAAAAACTCCCCGTGGTTTAAGGATACCGTTATTGTGGTTTCTTCTGACCACCTGGCGATGAACAACACAGCGTGGAAATACCTTAATAAACAGGATCGCAACAACCTGTTTTTCGTCATCCGTGGCGACAAGCCACAGCAAGAGACGCTGGCGGTGAAGCGCAACACTATGGATAACGGCGCTACAGTGCTGGATATTCTCGGTGGCGATAACTTTATTGGCCTTGGGCGTAGTAGCCTATCTGGTCAATCAATGTCGGAAGTGTTCCTCAACATTAAAGAGAAAGTGCTGGCGTGGAAGCCCGATATCATTCGTCTGTGGAAATTCCCCACCGAGATGAAAGAGTTCACCATCGATCAGAATAAAAACATGATCGCCTTCTCGGGTACCCATTTCCGTCTGCCGCTGCTGTTACGCGTGTCAGATAAACGTGTGGAGCCACTGCCAGAAAGCGAATACTCGGCCCCACTGCGTTTCCAGTTGGCCGATTTTGCTCCGCGCGACAATTTCGTCTGGGTTGATCGTTGCTACAAGATGGCTCAGCTATGGGCGCCGGAGCTGGCACTCTCCACGGACTGGTGTGTGTCCCAGGGGCAGCTTGGTGGTCAGCAAATTGTTCAACATGTTGATAAAACGACGTGGAAGGGCAAAACCGCATTTAAAGATACCGTCATCGATATGGAACGCTACAAAGGCAATGTCGATACGCTGAAGATTGTCGATAACGATATTCGCTACAAAGCCGACAGTTTCATTTTTAACGTTGCGGGTGCGCCGGAAGAAGTGAAACAGTTTAGTGGGATTTCCCGTCCGGAGTCGTGGGGACGCTGGTCCAACGCGCAGCTAGGCGATGAAGTGAAAATCGAGTACAAACATCCTTTGCCGAAGAAATTTGATCTGGTGATTACCGCCAAAGCATACGGTAATAACGCCAGCCGTCCCATTCCGGTACGCGTAGGCAATGAAGAACAAACCATCGTGCTGGACAATGAAGTAACCACTACCACGCTCCATTTCGAGAACCCAACCGATGCCGACACGCTGGTAATTGTTCCGCCAGAACCTGTCTCAACCAACGAAGGGAATATTCTCGGACATTCACCGCGTAAACTCGGCATTGGTATGGTGGAAATCAAAGTGGTGGCGCGTGAAGGGTAATCACTGACAGATTTGTAGGTTGGATAAGATGCGCAAGCGTCGCATCCAGCCTACAACACATTATTGAGAAAAAGAAAAAAACAGTGCCCAACTCTTCCCCGGGCGCTCCAAGGCAACTCGCATTATCAGAAAGTAATCACGCCCTTAATCAACTCACGATTGTTAATCACATCACGCTCATAGATTTCTGCCAACGTGGCGAACGGATAGCGATGGGTTAACATCATGTCGGCAGTAATTTTCCCTTCCGCCATCAGCCGCCCGACTTTCGCGAAATCTTCCAGCGTGGCGTTTCGACTGCCCATCATCGTGGTTTCTTTTTTATGGAATTCCGGATCAGAGAACTGCAACTCGCCTTTAAACAAGCCAACAAATACTACCGTGCCGCCATGACGAATCAGATTCACGGTGTTATTCATCGCATGTTGATTACCTGTTGCGTCGATCACTTTCTGCGCCAGGGAACCACCAAATTGCGCCCGCAACTGGTCGTCAAAATCCTCGGCTGACGGGTCCAGCACGGGCAACTCCAGACGCGTTGCCACATGCTCACGCCGCGCCGGACTGGTATCCGCCACCACCACCTGTGCGCCATCGGCTTTAGCGATTGCTGCCGCGCCCAGACCAATTGGCCCCGCCCCGACCACCAGCACCTGCTCACCGGGCGCAATTGCTGCGCGACGAACCGCATGAGCGCTAATAGCGAAAGGTTCAATCAACGCTGCCGCCTGCGGGTCAATGCCTTCAGCAGGCAAAATGTTCGCCTCCGGCACGTTCAAATACTCACAAAATCCGCCATCCTGATGCACACCAATGACCGAAATTTTCTCACAGCAATTGGTGCGACCACTTTTACACGCAGGGCATTCCTGACAGGCAACATAAGGGATAACCGCAACTTGCTGACCATTTTTAAGATCAGCAATATTTTTTCCCAATCCAACAATCTCCCCACATATTTCATGGCCTAAAACGCGTGGATAACTAAAAAATGGTTGATTTCCACCCCAGGCATGAATATCGGTACCACAAATCCCAACAGACTTTATTCTTATTAATACTTCTTTGTCACCAGGAACAGGCATTTCACGTTGTTTCCAGACTAACTCCTTTGGTTTCTGACAAATTAATATATTTATCTTAGACATGATTCTGCTCTCCATTTTTTCATTTTCTTAGATATTCATAAAAATAAAAAACACCAGCACAACGTAAAATCCATTTTGTGAAAACACACACATAAAAATGTATTAAATCGGGTTTTAATGGCGCGACAAGGAGGAAAATATGAGTCGTTCGAAAAATTTGCGCCACAGTGTGATTAACCAGTTCATTGATGATATGGCTCGTGGGTATATCCCTTCCCCACTCCCTTCGCAAAGCGCACTGGCGGAAATGTACAGTGTCAGTCGAACTACGGTACGTCATATTCTTAGCCATTTACATCAATGCGGTGTCATTGCCCAGTCAGGAAACGAATACGTCATCGCGCGTAAACCTGATCATAATGACGGATTTGCCTGTACCACCGCTTTGATGAATGAACAAAATAAAGTATTTGAGAAGTTTTTTTTCACGATGATAAATCAGCGTCAGTTACTCCTTGGGGAAACTTTTTCTGAGCTACAACTGGCACGAGCGGCTGGAGTTAGCTCAATGACAGCAAGGAAATATATTTCAAAATTATGGTGTTATAACTTCATTCAAAGTGAAAAACGCGGCCAGTGGAGCATGAAGCCATTCGACCAGTCCTACGCCGAACAGCTTTTTGAACTGCGTGAAATGCTTGAAACGCACTCAATTAAGCATTTTCTCAACCTGCCTGATAATGATCCACGCTGGTTGGAGGCAAAAACCATGCTCGAACGTCACCGGATGCTACGAGACAACATCGGCAGCAGCTTTCGCATGTTCTCACAACTGGACAGAGATTTTCACGCCCTACTTCTTTCAGCGACCGATAATATCTTTTTTGACCACTCGTTTGAAATAATCTCAGTTATCTTTCATTTTCATCTGCAATGGGATGAAAGCGATCTCAAGCAGCGCAAGATTATTGCTATAGATGAACATATGACCATTCTATGCGCTTTGATATGCCGTAGTAACCTGGATGCCATCATCACACTACGTAGTCATTTAAATTCAGCCAAACAATCGATGATTCGCTCCATCAATAAGAACAAACGGTTCTCTCATTAAGTACAGATTAAAAACAGCAATCCATTATCTTGCGCACGGTTTTATCAAAATATAAACACAGAAAAATTCCCGCTTACTTATTCTCACAATCAGTCGACTATAAATATTTTTGTGAGCGGTAGTGAAAGTTTATACCTTTCATCTGCCATTAACATCAACCTTGCGCAATATATTATTGCGCAATAATTAAATATGAATACAGGAGTCCGGCGTGAAAAAAGGAAATATTACCATCGCACCACGCTCTTCGTTTAGTTCGTTATCGGAAAATATACCCGAGCAGCCAGAGAAATTAGCTCAATGCAGCCCCCGAATTAAACGCATCAGAACCATCGCCATGTTATTGTTATTTGTTGCAGCGGTAATAAACTTTCTTGATCGCAGCTCGCTGTCAGTTGCGAATTTAACTATTCGTCAAGAACTGGGGTTAAACGCCACCGAAATCGGTGCGTTGCTCTCCGTGTTTTCGCTCTCTTACGGGATTGGGCAGTTGCCCAGCGGTGTGCTGCTGGACCGTAAAGGCCCCCGACTGATACTTGGGCTAGGGATGATCGTTTGGTCGCTGTTCCAGTCAATGTCTGGCCTGGTACACAACTTCACACAGTTCGTGCTGGTACGTATTGGCATGGGACTCGGTGAAGCACCGATGAATCCGTGTGGTGTCAAAGTCATTAACGACTGGTTCAACATCAAAGAGCGTGGGCGTCCGATGGGCTTTTTCAACGCGGCCTCCGTCCTTGGCATTGCCTTAAGCCCACCGATTCTGGCAGCGATGATGCTGGCCATCGGCTGGCGTGGAATGTTTATTTCCATTGGCACACTGGGCATTTTTCTCGCCATCGCCTGGTTTATGCTCTATCGCAACCGTGAGCAGATAGCACTGACCGCCGTTGAACAAACCTATCTTAACAGCGGTAGCGTCAATACCCGCCGCGATCCACTCAATTTTGCCGAATGGCGCAGCCTGTTTCGTAACCGCACAATGTGGGGAATGATGCTCGGTTTCAGTGGTATGAACTATGCAGGGTGGCTGTACATTGCCTGGTTGCCAGGTTACCTGCAAACAGTCTATCACCTGGATTTAAAAAGCACCGGTTTGATGGCGGCAATACCTTTTATGTTTGGGGGAACAGGGATGCTGCTCAACGGATATGCGACCGACTGGCTGGTCAAAAGGGGGATGGATCCGATTAAGAATCGTAAGATATGTATTGTTACCGGGATGTTCTGTTCAGCCGCCTTTACTCTGGTAGTACCACAAGCGACAACGCCCATGACAGCGGTTCTGCTGATTGGCATGGCGCTGTTCTTCCTGCACTTTGCCGGAACATCCGGCTGGGGGCTGGTCCACGTAGCAGTAGCTTCTCGCATGGCTGCGACGGTGGGTAGTATCCAGAACTTTGCCAGCTTCATTTGCGCCTCTTTCGCGCCAGTCGTTACTGGTTTTATTGTTGATACCACCAATTCGTTTCGCCTGGCATTGATTATCTGCGGTTGTGTCACCGCGGCAGGTGCGATGGCGTACATCTTCATGGTACATCAGCCAATTAGCGATCCACATAAAGAGTAATTTTCCCTTGCCCGATAAGCCATCGCTTATCGGGCATTTTTCATGGCAATTAAAACGTTTCCCAGTTATCTCCGTTATCCACCACTGCCACTTTGCGCGACGCAACTGGCGTGACGGTTTTTACCACTGGCAAAGCTTCATGCTGGCGCTGCTGCGTTTGTTGTATACGGAACACCGCCACGGCTTCGGTCAAACGGCTGGCCTGCTCTTCCAGCGCGGCGGCAGCGGCAGCAGACTCTTCCACTAACGCAGCGTTCTGTTGCGTTACTCTATCCATTTCAACAACAGCTAAACCAACCTGATCAATACCACGGCTTTGCTCATCAGAGGCTGAAGCGATTTCTCCCATAATGTCAGTAACGCGTGTTACGGCGCTGACAATCTCGGTCATGGTTTCCCCGGCACTTTCGACCTGCGTAGATCCGACATCCACTTTACTTACTGAGTCTTCAATCAGGCTTTTAATTTCACGGGCCGCCTGGGCGCTACGCTGCGCCAGGTTACGCACTTCCCCCGCAACTACCGCAAAACCACGCCCTTGCTCACCCGCGCGCGCCGCTTCAACCGCCGCGTTCAAAGCCAGAATGTTGGTCTGGAAGGCAATACCATCGATAACGCTGATAATATCGGCAATCTTCTGCGAACTGGTGGAGATATCGCGCATCGTCTGTACCACGTTATCCACGACCTTGCCGCCACGTTGCGCGGTTTCAGAAGCACTTAACGCCAGATGACTGGCCTGACGTGCGTTCTCGGCGTTCTGTTTCACCGTTGCAGTCAGTTGCTCCATACTGGCCGCAGTCTCTTCCAGTGAAGCCGCTTGTTGCTCAGTACGTGATGAGAGATCGTTATTCCCCGTGGCAATTTCGCTGACACCGCTATAAATGGCATTAGCACCGTTACGTACATCTCCGACAGTACGCATCAGTTCACTTTGCATATGACGCAAACTCTGTGCCAGTTGTCCTACTTCGTTAGAACCATCCACCTCAATGGGTTTTACCAAATCCCCGTCAGCAATATGACAAATGCTTTCGATCAGGCGATTCATTGGTGCTACCAGAGAGGCTTTGATACCAAACCAGACGGACACAATGACGGCTAACACGACGATCAACACGCCTGCCAGCACCCACATCGCCTGGCTGTAGGAAGCATTATTATCGCTGACGGCAATATCGTAGAGACGATCGTTTTGCTCCATATAAGCCATATACTGCTTCTCGAAACCGTCCTGATATCCCTGAGTCGGCTGATCAAAAAACTCATTGATTTTGCCTGCGCCTAACAGCTGGATCAGCTCCGCCAGCGCATTGTGATAAATATCGTAATTACGTTTGATCTCAGTGGCTGCCGCTTCACTCTGACGCGGGTCACGCGGCAACGCTTCGTAGTCCGCCCAGTTTTTTTCCGCTTGCTTCAGCGAAATACTGGCACTCTGCATCAACTCGGTGACGGTTGAACCGCTGCCAATATTGTTCTGATCCATCATGTAGCGGATACCCGCGCGGTTGAGAGTGTTACGTGTCTGCAACAACGCGACCCAGCTGCTATTCAGCGTGGATTGCTGCTGACGAATGGTTTGTAAAACGGAGAAATTTTCTTTGTCATTTTTTAAAGCATTAAAGAACAAGCCGCCTGATGTCAGTTGTAAAAGGCCAAAAACGGCCAAAACCAGCAATAAGCTGGTCACGATCTTAATACGTTTTAACATGGTTTCTCTTTCCTCCAGACCTGATACTCAGGTTGTCGGCCTGGTGGTAGAAAACTTTATGATCTGAAGCGGTGTTGAGCTGTTTTTTGTCGCTGCTTACTTACATTTTTTATGAGGGTCACACTCTGGCGCGACTCTTTATGGTACAAAGTACCAGTTTTTATTGAATCAGTGATACTCCCATGGCTTATAGCATCGATATCATCTCCTGCATTACCGAACGGTTTATGGCGTTAACCGCCACTGAAAAGCGTATCGCACAATTTATCCTTGATGACGTCTCCGCAGCCGTGGAACTGCCTATCGCCGAGCTGGCGCGGTTAACACAAACCAGCCAGGCGTCGGTTACGCGTTTTGCCCGAGCATTGGGTTGCAAAGATGTTCGTGAGCTGAAAGTCAAACTGGCACAGTCACTGGCCATCGGGCAGCGGTTTATTCTCGATGTACCGGATCTTGACGGTGTTCAGGGAATCTACGAATCAATTATCAGCGTGCTGGAAACGCATCGTCGTTCGCTGGATATGAATGCCATCAGCCAGGCAGTCAGTTGGTTAAGCCAGGCGCGGCAAATTCTTGCATTGGGAACTGGCGGTGGTTCGACCATCTGCTCGCAGGAGATCCAGTACCGTCTGTTCCGCCTGGGATTGCCAGTGGTCAGTCAGAACGATTCACTAATGATGAGAATGATGTGTTCAGCGGTTATGCCGCAGGATGTGGTGATAGTTCTTTCACTCGGTGGCTATACGCCAGAAATCATCGAAAGCGCCGCAATCGCCCGTCATTATGGCGCTCGTGTTATCGCCATTACGCCTGCACAAACACCACTGGCAGAACAGGTGGATCTGGTATTGCCGTTACTGGTTCAGGAAAGTGATTACATTTTTAAGCCCACGCCTTCCCGTTACGCAATGCTCGCGATGATCGATGTGCTGGCAACAGAGCTGGCTATGGCAAATAAAGCGCAGGCGAAAGATCGCCTGCGGCGGATAAAACTGGCATTAGACAGCCACCGGGGTGGCGCTAACCGCCAGCCACTTGGCGATTAGCACTATCGGTTATGCCTCTTCAGGTTTGGTGATCACAACACTCTGGTTTTCACGCTCATTAGTGATGATGGCCAGAGCTTCTTCCCGGCTGACCTCGCTTGCTGGCGTTACCAGCGTCACCAGTACGCCAGCGACCAGGCTGCCCAGCACTGACGGAATACACGGGTTACCCCAGTACGCCAGCCAGTCGGCGTTCATCAGCACCACAATTGACATCACCATACCGCTCACTAACGCCGCCAGCGCCCCCTGCCAGTTAAAACGCAGCCAGAAGCGACCGAGAATCGAGCAGATAAACAGCCCGGACATCAGCATCGAGATCATTTTGGTAATGTAGCTGATGATGTCGTTAGAGGTCAGAGCAAAGACCAGCGCCAGGCCAATAACAAAGGTCAACATCCAGCGTGAGTAAGTGATGGCTTTGTTCTCCGGCGGCATTCTGCCGGTAATCATGGTGTAGACGTCGCGCATCATAATCGCCACCGCCGCGATGGCATCAGAGCTGGCGGAAGACATGGTGGCTGAAAGCCCGGCAATAAGTACCACCAGCCCAAGAATGGCAGGTAAGAAACTGGTCGCGAACAAGAAGGCGTAGTTGCTGTTTTCCAGATTCGGGTTCATGGTGAACGCCGCCATGCCGATAATGGCAGGCAGAATCGAGAAGAACAGATACAGCACGCCAGTAATGACAAACGAACGGCGTACAGAAGGGACATCTTTACCTGAGTAAATACGCTGACGATAAGACGGTGTGGCCAGCACACCTACACCAATAACCAGCGCCAGCGAAAGCGCAGGCAGCACGCCCATTTTATCAATCGCAAACAGGCTCATCGCTTTTGGGTCCATCGCCTGTTCAATCGCACTCCAGCCGCCAACGTGAACAACGGCAAGAATAGCCATTAATATAAAGCCAAAGAACAGAATTAATGCCTGAATGGTATCTGTCCACACTACCGCCGAATAACCGCCGATAATAACGTATATCGCAAAGGCTAAGGCGATAATTAATTTTGCCACAGTAAGATCAATACCCGTCGCCCAGGCAAGATACATACTGCCACCTAATATATGCGCTCCCAGCCAGCCAATAGAGGCAATAAATATCATCAGACCGACAATATTTTTAATTAAATGACTACCGCCAGTATAATAAGAGAGTTCTTCACTCATGGTCATAAAACGTAATTTACGTACCGGTGCAAACAGCCACGCCACCAGCAATATACCTACAGCTCCACCGACGCCATAAAGCATTCCGGCCCAGCCATTGCTATAGCCAAAGCCTACCGCGCCCATACTGGAGCCCGTGCCAACCATCGTGGCAACGGTTGAACCTAGCGTCAGAAACAGCGGCAGCGAACGCCCGCCCAGCAGAAAATCTTCTCCGCTTTTCTGATTACGAGAAACAAACCAACCAAGCCAAATCATGGCGATGGCATAAATAATAAAGCCGACTAAAAAGATATGACTGTTCATAATTCACATCCTGCCAGTAGAGAGAAATTAATGTAAGAGTTCCCGGAGTGCTGAATGTATTCAGCACTCAATTGCGGTCTGTTTTTTATTCTTAAATTTATTAGCGGGTCGCGTTATAACAGGTCACATCGACTTCGACTTTACAATCGACAACCAGATCAGCCACACAACAAATACGTGCAGGCGGATTCTCGCCAAAAAATTCTCTGAATACTTTATTAAATGACTGGAAATAGCGGGCGTCGGTCAGGATCACTTTCACGTGAACCACATCCGCCAGGCTATAACCGGCTTCAGTCATGATGTCGACACAGTTTTGGATCGCCAGTCGTGACTGTTCAACGATACCGCCTTCTACCACTTCACCGTTTTTCATGGGCGTTTGCCCGGAGACGTACAGCCAGCCGCCCGCCTCAACCGCCCTGGCAAAAGGCAAATGCTGCCCGCCAGTGCCTGTTCCACCTTCCGTACCGTAACGTTTAATGCTCATATTCACTCCTTAATGTGAGGTCTGGCGGCGCAGGAAACGTCCCGCACGGCCTGTAATGTGTTTATCGCGACCATAGCTCATAACGCCGTTCACCATCACCGCCTCAATGCCATCTGCCGGGCGTTTGGGATCAGAAAAGCTGGCAACATCACGAATGGTTTGTGGATCGAACAATACCAGGTCCGCAAAATAGCCGACTTTCACCAGCCCACGCTGGGGCAGACGAAAACGGCTGGCAGAAAGCCCGGTCATTTTGTGGATAGCCGTGGTCAACGGGAATAAGCCTTCATCACGACAATAGTGACCCAGCACGCGAGGGAAAGCGCCCCATAAACGCGGATGCGGCATGGGATCATTGGGCAGGCCGTCAGAGCCAATCATGCTGACCGGATAACTCAACACTCGGCGGACGTCGCGCTCGTCCATGTTGTAATAGATAGCCCCGGCAGGCATCAGCAACTTCGCGGCCTCCAGCATACTCATCTGCCAGTCGATGGCGATTTGTGCCAGTGTTTTCCCCGCCTGCTGCGGATGCGTTTGTGACCAGGTGATCACAATATCGAATTCGTCGGTGACTTGTTTGAGATCCAGCGTTGAAGAACTGGCTGAGTAAGGGTAGACATCGCAGCCAATTTCCTGGTGTTGACGCATTTGGTCAAAAAAGGCCAATGTTTCTTTTGTCCGCCCCCAGTTTTTCGCCCCGGCGCACTTATGGTGGGAAACCACGACAGGCACTTTGCCATGACGCCCAATGCGAAACGCTTCATCCAGGGCATCGAGAATCGGTTCAAATTCAGAACGCAGATGGGTGGTATAAACGCCCCTCTCGCCTGCCAGTTCTTCTGCCAGCGCCATGACTTCTTCGGTAGTCGCCTGAAATGCCGTGGCATAGGCCAGCCCGGAACTTAACCCCAGCGCCCCCTGACTCAACGCCAGACGTAAGTCGGCACGCATAGCGGCAATTTCATCCGCCGTCGCCGGGCGAAACAGGTCGTCCATATGGTTATTACGCAGCGCCGTATGACCAATCAGCGTGCCAACGTTCAGTGACGGCCTGGCTGCTTTCACTGCCTGGGCATAGCTTTCAACGGAGGGATAAATAAAGTGCTCCGCTTCCCCCAACAGATTCATCGGGTCAGGGACTTCGCCTTTCATTTTCGCTGCCGCGGCACTGATCCCGCAGTTGCCAACAATCACGGTTGTGATCCCCTGGCTAATTTTTGGCAGATACTCCGGGATACGGATAACGTTGATATCGTCATGGGTATGAACGTCGATAAACCCTGGTGCCAGCACCCGTCCTTCACCGTCAATAACCTGCTGCGCCGTAACGTTAAGCGCAGGGGCAATATCGACAATCCGATCGCCTGTTATTGCCACGTCACCGCAAAATTCAGGGCCGCCGCTACCGTCAATAACCGTCACATTTTTGAATAACCAGTCAACCTGCATGTTCGTCACTCCATTTCTGCAATGGTGACAAGTTAACCATTTACAAGAATGAAAAACAGTGGAAAACTACGCAAAACTCATATGAGTTTATGATACTTTTATTCATAAACCATAAGATAAATAAACTAAATGGATATATTTCAAGCAGTTATTAATGATACCAAAATCCGACACGGTGAAATCTTCAAAAGGTGAATGTTATGAAATACCATTCCGAGCCTCTGGTTCCCCATAAATCTGCCCTGATGCAAATGCCCGCAAATATCCTTGCCGAAGATGTTTGTTTACCTGCCGCGATCATTAAAAAGCTGGCCCTGGAGAACAACATTGCGTGGATGCAGCGTTATGCAGACGCGCGTGGCGTTTCACTGGCACCGCACGGCAAAACCACCATGACGCCCTGGATTTTTCAGGCGCAGCAAGCCGCAGGCGCCTGGGCAATAGGAGTGGGTAGCGCATGGCAGGCTGGTGCAGCAATGGCGAGCGGTATCCAGCGTGTGCTGATGGTTAACCAGTTGGTCGGCAAGGCGAATATGCAGCTAATCGCCCAGTTGCAACGGCATTACCCGACGGTCGATTTTATCTGCTGCATTGACAGCATTGAGAACGCCCGCGCTTTATCTGCCTTTTTTGCCAGCCAGCAACAGACGCTGAACGTGATGATTGAACTGGGTGTTCCCGGCGGACGCTGTGGTTGCCGCTCAACGGATACCGCACTGGCACTGGCTAAGCAAGCGGCCCAATTACCGGGATTACGCCTGCGGGGGCTTGAGTTATATGAAGGCGTTTTACACGGTGACGATCCACAACCGCAGGTAGAAGCTCTGCTGCGGGATGCCGCACAACTGGCCTGTGATATGGCGAGTCTGGTTGATGGCGAGTTTATTCTCACCGGAGCAGGCACTGTCTGGTATGACGTGGTATGCAACATCTGGCTGGCGGCAGAAAAACCTGATAACTGCCGCATTGTTATTCGCCCTGGCTGTTATATCACTCACGACACCGGGATCTACGACACCGCACAACAGCAATTGATCGCTCGTGATCCAGTGGCTTGCGATCTGGCTGGCGATCTCACATCTGCACTGGAACTGGTCGCCATGGTGCAATCGGTGCCAGAAGCCGATCGGGCGGTAGTTAATTTTGGTAAGCGTGATTGCGCCTTCGACGCCGGACTGCCGCAACCAGTCGCCCACTATCGCAACGGCAAATCACTGACATTTGATCCACAGTCGATTCGCAGTACAGGCATTATGGATCAGCACTGCATGTTGCAACTGGCTGCCAACAGCGACGTGCAAGTGGGAGATATTCTGGTGTTTGGCACATCGCATCCGTGCCTGACCTTCGACAAATGGAAAACGTTGTTATTGACTGATGACGACTACAACGTACTGGCAGAGCTGGATACGCTGTTTTGATAGCGCAGATGGCGGGCTCCTTCCCGCCATTAAGTGATTTAGTATCTATCAGCTACTTAAGGATCGAATATCGTCATAGAGTGACTGGCTGATCTCTACACCCTGTTGCTCACTGCGCAATCGTGCGTGGTAGCGACGTTCTCCCGGCAGGCGCGCGCCCTGATCCTGCATCTGACTAAACAGCGTTTCCGCCCTTGCCAGATGCCTCCCGGCATCCTCACCAAGAAAACGCTGCGGATCGAGTGCCAGGATCAACTCGCCACCATACGGCAAACCACCTGCGCCGTTATCCCACGCAAGAGACTCAGCACTGGTCATATCGCCAATCAGTGGCCCCGCGATTAGCTCCACCATCGCAGCCAGTGCCGAACCTTTATGACCGCCGAAGGTTAACATTGCACCGTTCAGCACAGCTTGTGGATCGGTGGTGGCATTGCCATTGCTGTCTATCCCCCAACCTTCAGGAAGTGATTTCCCGGCTCGCTGATGTAACTGAATCTCACCGCGTGCCGCCGCACTGGTCGCCATATCAAAAATAAATGGCGGCTGTTTGTCGCGCGGCCAACCAAACGCGATTGGGTTAGTACCAAAAAGAGGTTTGCGCCCCCCTTTCGGCGCAACCCAGGCATGGCTTGGCGTGGTCGCCAGCGCCACCAGTCCGACTTCAGTCAGCGGTTCAACATCCGCAAATAAGGCGGAGTAGTGAACACAATGATTAATCGCCAGTGCTGCAATCCCGCACTGACGCGTTTTCTCGATCAGTAACGGTAGTGCCTGCTGATAAGCCAACAGCGAATAGCCACCTTTGGCATCGGCCTTAACGATTGCCGGCGCCTGAGATTCCACTGTCGGCAGAGCATCGGCAGAGACTTTCCCTTTTCGCAGCGTGTCAACAATCCCCAGCAGTCGCCATAAACCGTGCGAGGCACAGCCGTCGCGCTCCCCGGTGGTAACGTTTTTCGCAATCACCACCGCATGTTGCTCACTAAATCCGTTACTGATGAGCGCATGATAGGCTAGTGCGTAAGCCTCTGATAATGAGAGGATTACTCTATCCATTTTCTACTCCTTTATTCTTCTTCATCCCCGTTAAAGTTCGCCCGAGGAAGACAGGTGTATGCGCCCCAGTAATAAATTCCCAACGACATCAGCGCGACGACGATAGTATCCCACGGGTGACCTATAATGCCGCTACCGCCAAAACTACCCAACCAGGAAAACAGCATAATCAGGGCATAGAAGGCAATAAGCCACAATGAAGATTTAATTTGCTGCGCCAGGCTGACATGCTGAACAGGCACTTTCGACTTACAAACCACGTAAACCACAAACATTACGATTTGTAGCCCCAGCAGCCAGGAAAGCGTTCCCCAACCAGACCAAAAAACAATCAGCGCGGAAATCATAAAAGAGAGTGGGCCGAGCACCGCAAAACCACGAACGCGGAACGGGCGCGGCATATCTGGTGCATTACGACGCAGCCCGGCAGCTGTAACTGGCGCGATGGCGTAGCTCAGTACCAGAGCCGCAGAAACCACGCTAATCAATTGCTCCCACGACGGGAACGGCAGCGTCCAGAAGATAGATAAACCAAACGTCAGCCACAGTGCCGGACGTGGAATACCTGACTCCTTATCGATATGAGTAAAGGTTTTAAAGAATGTTCCCGCCTTCGCCCAGCCATAGATCACGCGCGGTGTCGCATTCATGTAAATATTGCCAGTGCCGCTGGGAGACACAATAGCATCACATACCACCATAAATGCCAGCCAGCCCATCCCAAGGGTAATGGCGATATCACGATACGGCAGCGAATAGTTCTTACTGATCTCCGCCCAACCACCACTTAGCGATTCAGTTGGAATGCTGCCCAAAAAGGCTATCTGCAGCAGAACGTAGATGATGGTCGAGAGAATTACCGAGAGGATCAGCGCAAATGGGATGGTACGTTGCGGATTTTGCGCCTCGCTGGCAACGGAGATAATCGGTGTCAGCCCAAGGTAAGCGAAGATAATCCCACCCGCGCTAATTGCCGCTTCCACTCCTGACATACCAAATGGAGCCATACCCTGTATATGCAGATTCTCCGGTTTGAAGAAGGCAAATAACGTTATTACCACCAGCAACGGCACCAGAAACTTCAGCACACTAATAAAATTGTTCGAGCGGGCGAACGTTTTGACACTGTAGTAGTTCAGGGCAAAAAAGAAGCACAACAGTAAGAACTGCACCACCCAGCCTAACAGCGTCGGGTCACTGCTCCCCGTCTGCGTCAGCGCCGGAAACCAGGCGGCAGCATATTGCCGTGCGGCTACAATCTCAATGGAGATCAGGCTGGAGAAGGCAATCAGGGTAATAAAACCCAGCAGATAGCCCATCAATTCGCCGTGCGAAAATACCGGGTAACGAATAATACCGCCCGCGCGGGGAAGCGCCGCCCCCAGTTCGCAGTAAATAATCCCCAGTAGCAACACCGCAAAACCGCCAATAACCCAGGAAGCAATCCCGGCTGGGCCAGCGATCGATGCGACATGGCTGGCAGCAAACAGCCAGCCAGAACCAAAAATCGCCCCCAGACCAATAAAGGTCAAGTCGGTGAGCGTTAACTGCTTTTTAAACTTCCCCGACTCAACAACGACGGTTTGCGTGCTTTGGGTAGAAGGAATTGTCATAGTGATGCCCTTCAATGAGTCAACAAGGAGGAAATGGCTTCCCGGGTCCACTGGCCGTTAACCAGGCGCAGCAGGTTTAATGGATTACTGTCCTGCAACGCAGGCGGTAATAGCGCAGCGGGTGCATTTTGCAGGCATACCGGGCGCAGAAAACGAGTAATGGACAGCGTGCCTACGGACGTGCCGCGCGCGTCGGTGGTTGCCGGGAACGGACCACCGTGTACCATGGCATCGCAAACCTCGACGCCGGTGGGATAGCCATTGAACAATACGCGTCCGGCTTTATCAGCCAACAACGGCAATAAACGACCAGCCAGTTGCCGGTCATCCTCATCCGCCTGAAGTGTGGCAGTAAGTTGCCCTTGCAGAGCGTTAATCACCTGCAACAACTCCCCTTCATCAGCGGCTTCAACCACAATAGCGAGCGGCCCGAACACTTCCTCCTGCAACAGAGGATCTTTTTCAAGTACGCTTGCCACCTGAGCCTGATAGAGACGAGCTTCTGCACGTCCGGTCTGATGATTATCGTCCCCCGCCAAACACTGAATTGTCGGATGTCCTGCCAGTTTCTCTACGCTGTGGCGATAGTGTTCAAGCGTGGAGGCGTTAAGCATGAGTTGCGGTGAGGCGGCATTCACTTTCTCAACCAGTTGCTGCAAAAAGTCCGCGTTTTTCTCCCCCTTCAGCAACACAACCAAGCCTGGTTTAGTGCAGAACTGCCCACATCCCAGCGTGAACGACGCGACTAAATCGCGGGCCAGCGTATCGGCACGTACTGATAGCGCCTGCGGCAGAATGAAAAAGGGATTGAGAGCCGACATTTCGGCAAAAACCGGTATCGGCTGTGGACGCTGTTGGGCCAAACGAAAGAGTGCCATGCCACCACGTAATGAGCCGGTAAAACCCACCGCCTGAATTGCGGGATGTTTCACCAGTTCAGCACCGATATCAGTACCGAAAATCATATTGAATACGCCTGCGGGCATGGCGCATTTAGTCACGGCACGAGCGATCGCTGATGCGATAATTTCTGCCGTTGCCATATGCCCAGGATGCGCTTTTACGACTACCGGGCATCCTGCAGCCAGTGCCGCTGCTGTATCACCACCGGCGGTAGAAAAAGCGAGTGGAAAGTTGCTGGCACCAAATACCGCCACCGGCCCGAGAGCCGTTTTATACTGGCGCAAATCCGGTCGAGGCAAAGGCTGACGCTCCGGCAACGCAGTATCAATTCTTACCTCAAACAGATCGCCCCGACGTAATAACCCGGCAAACATGCGCATCTGCCCGCTGGTTCTTGCCCGCTCTCCCTGTAAACGCGCCAGGGGTAACGCTGTCTCCTGATGTGCCGTAGCGAACAGTTCGTCGCCTGCCGCATCAAGTTCATCGGCGATGGTTTCTAAAAAATCGGCACGTTGCCCGGCACTGGTCTGTGAATAGCGCACAAAAGCCTGTTGCGCCGCAATAGCCGCCAGCGCGGCCTCCTCCACGGAGGCCGGGTAAAAACGTTGCCCGGTAGGTTCGCCATCCTGCGCTCGCAGGCTGACCAGCGACGGTTCACCGCTGGCAACACGTTGCCCGGCGATGAACTGTTGCCCGGTGAAAGGGAAAGTTTCAGTCATAGTCTCTCCCCACCTCAAAGGCCCACGTCCGGCAGCGCAGGGCGAGTCGCCAGCGCTTTCTCAACTATCGCCACAACCTGGGCACGCGTTTCACCTTCCAGCGCCAGACGCGGCGGGCGAGTAACCTCACTGCCACGCCCCAACAGGGCTTCGCACAGCTTGATACACTGCACCAGGTCAGGACGCGCATCGAGATGCAGCAGCGGCATAAACCAGCGATAGAGCGCCATAGCCTCGTCAAAACGCTGTTGTTTTGCTAAACGGAACAACGTCTCACCTTCGCGTGGGAAGGCGTTTGACATCCCGGAAATCCAGCCTTCAGCGCCCACCGCAATGCTCTCAACCACGACATCATCCAGCCCTGCAAACAGCACAAAGCGATCTCCTACCGCATTGCGAAGATCGATAAAGCGACGAGTATCACCAGAGGAATCTTTAAAGCAGACAATATTTTCGCAATCAGCGAGTGTTTCCAGGATATCAGGGGTGACATCGTTTTTATAAATCGGTGGGTTGTTATAGACCATGATCGGCAGGTCGGTCGCCATTGCCACACTGCGGAAGTGCGCTGCAGTTTCATGAGGCTTAGACGAGTAAACCAAAGCAGGCATCACCATAACGCCATCAACACCGACCTTCTCGGCCTCTTTTGCCATCGTCCGGGCAAAGGCGGTGGTGAACTCAGCAACCCCGGCAATCACCGGAATTTTTCCGCCAGCAGCATCTTTCGCAACTTCGATGATTTGCAGTTTTTCCTGAGTGGTAAGTGACGTGTTTTCTCCTACGCTGCCGCACACTACCAGGCCAGAAACCCCATCTTTAACCAGGTTTTTCATCACCGCATGGGTGGCATCCAAATCAAGTGAGTAATCACTACGGAACTGAGTGCTAACCGCCGGAAAAACGCCACTCCAGTTAATCGCTTTATTGCTCATCTTTGGTTTCCTTATTGTCAACCTGTTGCGTTAATGTGAATTAAAAGTGAATTTTCATTAACAGATTGACCTCTCCTTGCGCTAGCGGCTTGTCGATTTTCTTTCCCCAGGATGACGAAATTAGCACAATGCCCAGTTGTGATTTGTCGTATTACCCCACCAACGTCATCCGAAAATCACGCGGAGTTGAGCCTGTCATCGCCTTAAATTGACGGCTGAACGCACTGTGGTCGGTATAACCGCACTGCAAAGCGATATCGGTAATCGGCGTAGTTCCGGCAAGTAACTCGGTGGCCTTTTCCAGTCGAACTTTGTGGATCATCTGACGAGGCGTCAGGTGAAAAATCCGCTTACAGTAGCGTTCAATTTGCGCCACAGACATTCCGCTCATTTCAGTCAACTCTTCCATAGAGATCGCACGGTAGTAGTGATTGCGAATGTGCTCATCGATGATCGCCAGGCGTTGCCAGGCTGGATGACGCGCATGTGCTTCCTGGAGATCATGTGAGATCCCCGCCATTCCGATCACACGCCCCTGCATATCGCGCAGTGCCAGTTTCTGCGTCAGACACCAGCCGCGTTCGCGACCGTTATAGAGATGCATCTCCAGCTGATCACGTAACGCAACCCCTTCGCGTAGCACACGCAGATCCTGTTCGGTATATCCTCGTCCCAATGCAGAAGGGAAAACATCTGCCGATGTCTTCCCCAGTAGCGATGTCACATTTTTAAACCCGCAGCGTCGTGCTAACGTCATATTGACTAACAGATAACGAGCCTGCACATCCTTAATAAAAAACACCACATTAGGAATGGCGTTAAGAAGTGGCGCAATCAGCGCCAGTGCATTTAACAATGCCTGAATATTTTGTGGACGCTGCCGCGCCAGCCCCTCGCAAATCTGACTAAGTTCATCAACGGCCAGCGCAGTTTCTTCACAAGGGGAAAACTCAATAGTCTGATGACATATGCTGGACATAGCTGTTCCTCATAGCGATTGAGGATGAATGTTTATTAACCTTTAGTTAACATGACAAGTACTGAAAGCGCATTTTGCGATCCTTCCGTGTATTTCCACTTTCCGTTGCTCTCACTACTGACGAACGCTTGTTCTTGGTCTAACACATCACTAACAAGATGATTAATATTAAAAAAATATGACAACTCCTGGTGTCGCGAAATAATTCACTGTGCTGATTTCGTCATTTCCCTTGCAGAAACCCTTCAAGCGATAAAGTTGCAATTACGCCAGCATTTAGAAACATTTCGTTAACCACATGGAGCCAGAGCATGCATGTTCCTCACCAAATCACTGAACTCAGGGCTATCGACTCCCATACCGGAGGCGAGCCGACCCGGTTGATTATTGATGGCTTTCCCGATCTCGGTAGCGGCAGCATGGCCGAACGGCGCGAACGTTTTGCCCGGGAATTTTACAGTTGGCGCAAAGCCATAATTCTTGAGCCACGCGGCAACGACGTGCTGGTCGGCGCGCTACTGTGTGAGCCGGTTTCCCCTCATGCCACGGCGGGTGTCATCTTTTTCAATAATGCCGGATACCTGAATATGTGTGGGCACGGCACTATCGGGCTTGTTGCTTCACTGGCCTGGTTAGGTCGTATTAAACCAGGCGTTCACCGCATTGAAACCCCTGTTGGAGATGTAAACGCCACATTGCATGACGATGGCAGTGTGTCAGTTGAAAACGTTCCGGCCTGGCGCTGGCAAAAACAGGTAAGTGTGGAAACGGCGGTGGGTACAGTTACAGGTGATATCGCCTGGGGTGGCAACTGGTTTTTTCTTATTAATGATCATCCATTTGATATTGTGCCGGAACAAATCCCGCAGTTAACTGAATACGCCTGGGCGGTACGGGAAGGACTCGATAATGCGGGGATCGTCGGTGAAAATGGTGGCATTATCGATCATATCGAACTTTTTGCCGATGACGATCAGGCGGATAGCCGTAGCTTCGTCCTTTGCCCAGGCAAAGCGTGGGATCGTTCTCCCTGTGGCACAGGCACCAGCGCCAAGTTGGCCTGTCTGGCAGAGGACGGAAAACTCGCCCCCGGCGATATCTGGCGCCAGGCCAGTATTATTGGTAGCCAGTTTACGGCTCACTATACCCGCCATGGCGAGAAGATTATCCCCACCATTCGTGGAGAAGCCTGGGTATGCGGCGACAATCGCCTGCTCCTTAATCCGGACGATCCCTTCTGCTGGGGGATTAGCCTGTGAACAGCACGGAGGTCATTGTCATCGGCGCAGGCATCATCGGGGCCGCCTGCGCATGGCAACTGGCAAAACGTGGGGTGAGAGTCACGTTAATTGACGACGGCCGAGCCGGAGCTACAGCTGCAGGAATGGGGCATCTGGTCTGTATGGATGATGATCCCGCAGAACTGACGCTCTCTGCCTGGTCGCTGGAACTGTGGCGCACGTTGACGCCTCAGTTACCGGAAAGCTGTGCCTGGCGCGGCTGTGGCACATTGTGGCTGGCGGAAACACCAGAAGAACTGGAAATTGCCCGAGAGAAGCAGCGACGTCTGGCATCGCAGAAAGTAAACAGCGAAATGCAAAGCATCGCACAATTGGCCGAGCGAGAAGTTATGCTACGCCCGGGGCTATCCGGCGGGTTATGGGTGCCGGGCGATGGCATCGTCTATGCCCCAAACGTTGCCCGTTGGTTTATTGCCAATGCGGGCGATAAGCTGACACATCTGGTTGATCCCGCCATTCGTCTGGAAGAACCAACAGTGACATTACAGAGCGGTCGCCAAGTACGCGCCGAGGCGATCGTCGTCGCCTGTGGTCTGGGGGCCAATACATTACTGGCGGAGCCATGGCTGCGCGCGAAGAAAGGCCAACTGGCGATTACTGATCGCTATGGTCCACTGGTCAATCACCAACTGGTTGAACTTGGTTACGGCGCCAGTGCTCACAGCGGCGGCACATCTGTGGCCTTTAATGTGCAGCCTCGCCCCACCGGCCAACTGCTGATTGGCTCTTCACGTCAGTTCGATAACCAGGATCGCGAGCTGGACCTTCCACTCCTGGCCGCAATGCTATCCAGAGCGCAACACTTTCTGCCTTCTCTGGCTACGCTCAATATTATTCGTTGCTGGAGCGGTTTTCGCGCCGCCTCGCAGGATGGCAATCCCCTTCTCGGCCCGCATCCTTCCCGTGCTGGCGTCTGGCTGGCTCTTGGCCATGAAGGACTTGGCGTGACCACTGCCCCCGCCAGCGCGTCGCTGTTGGCCGCACAGTTGCTGGGTGAACGCAGCCTCGTATCTACTGCCCCCTGGCTACCCGCCAGACTTATCTCCCTGGAGGCCAGCGCATGAGTGGCACCATTCGAATTTTTATTGCCGGACAGCCCTGGTTTGTCCCGACAGGGATTAGCGTGGCGGCGGCGCTGGCCTTAACTGATAACCCCATTACGCGCCTTTCAGTGAGCGGGCAACCACGTACACCCTTCTGCGGCATGGGCGTTTGCCAGGAGTGTCGGGTGAGCGTTAATGGTCGTCGGGTACCCGGTTGTCAGACCCTTTGCCAGCCAGATATGCAGATTGAAAGGAGCGGATATGCAGACCTTACAGTGTGACATTTTAATTCTCGGCGCAGGCCCAGCGGGACTATCAGCTGCTCTGGCCGCAGCAAAGTGCGATAAGCAGGTCATCATCCTTGATGATAATCCGCTTCCTGGCGGTCAAATCTGGCGCGATGGCCCACAAAGTCAGCTTCCTCCACTGGCCCGCCATTACCGTGCTGCCGTTGCCCACGAATCGCGGATTCGTGTACTCAACGGGGCCAGGTTAATCGCCCGCCGCAGCGAAAACTGTCTATTGTTCGAAACCGCAGAAGACTACGGCACAGTAAGCTGGAATAAGCTGATTCTCTGCTGCGGCGCACGTGAACTTGCATTACCGTTTCCAGGCTGGACGCTTCCCGGTGTCAGTGGCGCAGGTGGGCTACAGGCACAAGTGAAACAGGGGCTGCCCATGGCAAATCAAAAAGTGGTTATTGCCGGAAGCGGGCCACTATTACTGGCCGTTGCTGACACCGTTCGCCGTGCCGGAGGCGAAGTGGTGGCGATTGTGGAACAAGCCCCTCGCGCAACGCTATTGCGCTTTGGCCTCGGGCTATGGCGTTGGCCGGCTAAGCTGCGCCAACTGGCCACACTATTTCCTCGTCGTTATCTCAGTGCAAGCCAGGTTATCGCTGCTCACGGCGACGCCACATTACGTGCTGTCACCCTTCGACACAAAGGTAGGAAAATCACACTGCCATGCGACAAATTGGCTATTGGCTATGGTCTGGTGCCTAATCTTGAACCTGGATTGTTCTTCAGTTGTGCCATAAGCAACGATGCCGTGCAGGTGGATGAACTGCAGCGAACCTCGGTGAAAAACATCTATGCAGCCGGAGAATGTACTGGATTTGGTGGTAGCGAACTGGCGTTGATAGAAGGTGAGATAGCCGGTCTTTGTGCGGCTGATCGCGCCCATGAAACAAAGTTTCTGCAACAAAAACGCGCCGGGTGGCAGCGCTTCGCCCTTGCACTTCATAAAACCTTTGCCCTGCCCGACAGTCTCAAGCGCGTTGCGACACCGGAAACGCTGCTTTGCCGTTGCGAAGACATTCGCTGTGGCGATGCAGAGCAAGCACAAAGCTGGCAGCAGGCAAAATTAACAACCCGCTGCGGGATGGGAGCCTGTCAGGGGAGAACCTGCGCCGCTACCGCACGATGGTTGTACGGCTGGCCATTACCGGAACCGCGAGAACCCCTTTCCCCCTCTCGCAGCGAAACGTTAATTGCCCTGGCGCAACAGCCACCTTCGCCACATTAAATCCCTGATAATAATTTGGCGTTAAGGGCTTATCTGGTCTGGTAAATCTTACAAATTCAATACATTGCAGAATCTATCCAGGCCAGATAAACGTAGCGCACCTGGCAATTATTGAGGCGCAAACGGGAAACCTATCCAGGCAAAAAAATTTCGTGATCTCAATCACATATTAACCCGATGAATAATTCTTGCCCAACCGCTCACCGCCATTCCTGACCGCTTACATCCCTAATATAACCACTCAGTTATTTACCTTACTTTACGCGCGCGTATCTCTGGCAACATCACTGCAGGATAGCGGTCAATTTACCTCCTCAAACGCAACGCAAACCTAGAACGGCTTCGGCCTATGATTAACAAATTACTCTATGGATTTTGGTTTGCAGGAAGGCAGCAAGTGAGTGAATCCCCGGGAGCTTACAACAGTAAGTGACAGGGGTGAACGAACGCAGCTGCCGCACCTGTAAGCCAAAAGACGACGAGTAAAATGCCAGGTTTTACTATGGATACGAAAAAACTATTCAAGCACATACCCTGGGTGATTCTCGGAATCATCGGTGCATTCTGCCTCGCGGTAGTTGCATTACGTCGGGGGGAGCACGTCAGCGCCCTGTGGATCGTGGTCGCCTCTGTGTCGGTGTATCTGGTGGCGTATCGCTACTACAGTTTGTATATCGCCCAGAAGGTGATGAAACTCGACCCCACGCGCGCGACGCCTGCGGTTATTAACAACGACGGTCTGAACTACGTTCCGACCAACCGTTACGTGTTGTTTGGTCACCACTTCGCCGCTATCGCCGGTGCTGGTCCGCTGGTTGGTCCGGTTCTCGCCGCGCAGATGGGCTACCTGCCTGGCACACTGTGGCTGCTGGCGGGGGTAGTGCTGGCCGGTGCGGTTCAGGACTTTATGGTGCTGTTTATCTCCTCTCGCCGTAACGGCGCATCTCTCGGTGAGATGATCAAAGAAGAGATGGGACCAGTACCGGGGACTATCGCGCTGTTTGGCTGTTTCTTAATCATGATCATCATCCTCGCCGTTCTGGCGCTGATTGTGGTTAAAGCCCTGGCCGAAAGTCCGTGGGGTGTCTTCACCGTTTGCTCAACCGTACCAATTGCGCTGTTTATGGGTATCTACATGCGCTTTATCCGTCCGGGGCGTGTGGGTGAAGTCTCTGTCATTGGTATCGTGCTGCTGGTTGCCTCTATCTACTTCGGTGGCGTGATTGCTCACGATCCGTACTGGGGTCCGGCACTGACCTTTAAAGACACCACCATTACCTTCGCGCTGATTGGCTATGCGTTTGTTTCCGCGCTGCTGCCGGTGTGGCTGATCCTCGCACCGCGCGACTATCTGGCAACCTTCCTGAAAATCGGCGTTATCGTCGGCCTGGCGCTGGGTATCGTGGTGCTGAACCCGGAACTGAAAATGCCTGCGATGACCCAGTACATTGACGGTACTGGCCCGCTGTGGAAAGGCGCTCTGTTCCCGTTCCTGTTCATCACCATCGCCTGTGGTGCGGTATCTGGCTTCCACGCGCTGATCTCTTCCGGTACAACGCCGAAACTGCTGGCTAACGAAACCGACGCGCGTTTCATTGGCTACGGCGCAATGCTGATGGAGTCCTTCGTGGCGATTATGGCGCTGGTTGCTGCGTCCATCATCGAACCGGGTCTTTACTTCGCGATGAATACCCCGCCTGCGGGCCTTGGCATCACCATGCCTAACCTGCATGAAATGGGTGGCGAGAACGCGCCGATCATCATGGCGCAGCTGAAAGACGTTACCGCACACGCGGCAGCGACCGTCAGCTCCTGGGGCTTCGTGATTTCGCCAGAGCAGATCCTGCAAACCGCGAAAGACATTGGTGAGCCTTCTGTCCTGAACCGTGCAGGTGGTGCGCCGACGCTGGCGGTAGGTATCGCTCACGTGTTCCACAAAGTGCTGCCGATGGCTGACATGGGCTTCTGGTATCACTTCGGTATTCTGTTCGAAGCACTGTTCATCCTGACCGCGCTGGATGCGGGTACCCGTTCTGGCCGCTTTATGTTGCAAGACCTGCTGGGTAACTTCATCCCGTTCCTGAAAAAAACCGACTCTCTGGTTGCCGGTATCATCGGTACTGCGGGCTGTGTGGGTCTGTGGGGCTACCTGCTGTATCAGGGCGTGGTCGATCCGCTGGGCGGCGTTAAGAGCCTATGGCCGCTGTTCGGTATCTCCAACCAGATGCTGGCAGCCGTAGCGCTGGTACTGGGCACCGTTGTGCTGATTAAGATGAAGCGCACCCAATACATCTGGGTAACTGTTGTTCCGGCTGTATGGCTGCTTATCTGCACCACCTGGGCGCTGGGTCTGAAACTGTTCAGCACCAACCCGCAGATGGAAGGCTTCTTCTACATGGCAAGCCAGTACAAAGAGAAGATTGCTAACGGTACTGACCTGACGGCGCAGCAGATTGCCAACATGAACCACATCGTTGTGAACAACTACACCAACGCAGGCCTGAGTATTCTGTTCCTGATTGTGGTGTACAGCATCATCTTCTACGGTTTCAAAACCTGGCTTGCGGTGCGTAACAGCGACAAACGTACTGACAAAGAAACACCGTACGTTCCAATCCCGGAAGGCGGCGTGAAGATCTCTTCGCACCACTAACCGTGTTTAGCCCCGCTTCGGCGGGGCTTTGTTCTTATCAGAGTGAACTATGTTTGGTAACTTAGGACAGGCAAAAAAATATCTCGGCCAGGCGGCAAAGATGTTGATTGGCATTCCAGACTACGACAACTACGTCGAGCATATGAAGACCAACCATCCCGACAAGCCGTACATGAGCTATGAAGAATTCTTCCGCGAACGCCAGAACGCGCGCTACGGCGGCGATGGTAAAGGCGGTATGCGCTGTTGTTAATGGAGAGAGCATGAACCCGATTGCAGTTACCCTACTCACCGGTTTTTTAGGCGCGGGAAAAACCACCCTGCTGCGCCATATTCTTAACGAACAACACGGCTACAAGATTGCCGTGATTGAAAACGAATTCGGCGAAGTCTCCGTTGATGATCAACTAATTGGCGACCGCGCCACGCAGATCAAAACGCTGACCAACGGCTGCATCTGCTGTTCGCGCTCCAACGAGCTGGAAGACGCACTACTCGACCTGCTGGATAATCTCGACAAGGGCAATATTCAGTTTGACCGTCTGGTCATTGAATGCACCGGCGTGGCCGATCCCGGCCCGATTATTCAGACCTTTTTCTCCCATGAGATTTTATGCCAGCGTTACCTGCTGGACGGTGTGATTGCGCTGGTGGATGCGGTACATGCCGACGAGCAGATGAACCAGTTCACCATCGCCCAGTCCCAGGTTGGCTACGCCGACCGTATTCTGCTGACCAAAACCGACGTCGCAGGCGAAGCAGAAAAACTGCGTGAACGCCTGGCGCGCATCAACGCCCGTGCACCGGTCTACACCGTCACCCACGGCGACATCGACCTGGGCCTGCTGTTCAACACCAACGGTTTTATGCTGGAAGAGAACGTCGTCAGCACCAAACCGCGTTTCCACTTTATCGCGGATAAACAAAACGATATTTCGTCGATTGTGGTGGAACTGGATTACCCGGTAGATATCAGCGAAGTTTCCCGGGTGATGGAAAACCTGCTTCTGGAATCGGCAGATAAACTGCTGCGTTACAAAGGGATGCTGTGGATTGACGGCGAACCTAACCGCCTGCTGTTCCAGGGCGTCCAGCGCCTCTACAGCGCCGACTGGGACCGCCCGTGGGGCGATGAAAAACCGCATAGCACAATGGTGTTTATCGGGATTCAGTTGCCGGAGGAAGAGATTCGGGCGGCGTTTGCGGGGTTGAGGAAGTAATCACCTTAACCTACTCATACGAAGCGGACGAGGATAAAATCCTTTCATTTTCCGTTCGCTTCATTATTTTATTTTCTTTCCAATGCCCATTCAAATTAAAAATATAATTCTGCCATAATTTCCTGAACACAGATGTAATTACATTGCCACCTCTCATACTTCCATATGACTAGTCGTCCTATTGGGGCGTGATAGATGTATTAATTTCCAAATATGCAAACATTCTGATACAGTCCCAAAAAGAAAATTATTACCAATCCAGACAATCAGCAAATAAATTAATAACAATTGAATTATAATCAACACGAATACAAGAGATTAACATGGCAACAATAATCCCAACAATCAGTAGCTGCAACGATAAAATTACTGCCGGAGAGAAAAGGCTGGCAAGAATTCTGGAAAGAGGACTAGGCGAAGAGTGCTGCTGTTGGTATGACATTCCCACGGGTGATAAGCATCTTCACCCAGATTTTATGATACTTTCGCCAGAAAAAGGCATTATTTTTCTCGAGGTAAAAGATTGGTTTATTACAAAAATAAAAAAAGCCAACAAGTCTAATGTTTTGTATGAGACACAAAATGGCATTCAATCTTTAAAGAATCCGATAGAACAAGTTAGGCGATATGCTTTCGAAGCTGTAAACCAGTTAAAAAAAGACCCCCTATTGTGCCAACAGGAAGATCGTTACAATGGCAATCTTCTTTTCCCCTATGGATATGGCGTCTACTTTAGTAATATTACACGAGAAGCATTAAATAATAAATTTACTCAAGAAGAGCTGCTCGGGATCTTCCCATCAGATCTTATCATCTGCAAAGACGAACTAAATGAATTCATGTCAAAAGGGGATGTTTCATCCAAAATACATTCGTTGATTAAATATGACTTCAAATGTCATGCTACACAAGAACAGTTGAACAGGATTAGATGGCACTTATACCCCGATGTCAGAATAGAAAGGGAAAAGAGAAGTAAAAACTGTGATGAATTTAGTGTCGATGCACCAACCATCATTTCTATCCTGGATACTCAACAGGAACAACTTGCCAGAAGTATGAGAGACGGCCACCGAATAATTCATGGTGTTGCAGGTTCAGGTAAGACATTGATCCTCTATCATCGCTGTCAGGAATTAGCGAAAAAAAATGACAGCGAAAAGCCAATACTTGTCATTTGCTACAATATTACTTTAGCCAAAAAACTTCGGTCGATGTTCATCAATCATCCCTTTGAAGAGAAAATAAAGGTTAATAATTTTCATGCTTGGTGTTTCCAACAAATTAAAGAAAACAAGATCACCATTCCAGAAGGGGATAATATTTTTGAAAATATGGAGCAAGCGTTGACTGATGGTTTCAACACAGGAAAAATAAAACCAGAACAATACAGCGCTGTATTAATTGATGAAGGACATGATTTTAAGCCCGAATGGTTAAAAATCCTGGCAAAAATGACTGACTCTCAGGACGAGAATTTGCTATTCCTTTATGATGATGCTCAGTCAATTTATCAAAAAAAGAAAGCATTAGACTTTACACTGTCCAGCGTGGATATTAAAGCGACAGGACGCACAACTATTCTTAATATAAATTATAGAAACACACAACAAATTCTACACTTTGCCAGTTGCATTGCATTTAATTATCTTAATAGCCATATCGATAGTTCTTTAACCTATCATAAACCTGCTGCGGGAGGAATGAATGGCGATTATCCCAAGCTTGAACATTTCGACACACAGGACGAAGAAATAGCAAGAGCAGTCAAATGGATTACAGAGCAAAATGAACAAGGGATTCCGTGGTCTGAAATTGCTATACTTAGTCCTTCAACTCACATCCTTTCTAACTCTCTAAGTTCTGTACTTGAATCGAAAAATATCCCCTTTAATCTTATTGTAAGCTCTGCAGATAAAAAGTCCTGGACGCCAGAACAAGAGCGTATTTCTGTTATGCCATTACCCAGCAGCAAAGGACTTGAGTTTCACTCAGTTGTCATTATTGATGCAGCGAGAACACGGGATAATAGTGATGATTTGAGTGAGGATATAAAGAGACTCTATGTAGGTTTTACCCGAGCACGTTGCAATCTCTTGGTAACCTTGCACGGTGAAGGTGCGTTAAATGAGCATCTACTAAGAACCTATAAGCAAAGCCCACAATATATGTAAAAATGATAAATTATCTCCATAACGCCCGGTAACGCTGTACCGGGCGTTATGAATGCATATCTAAGATATTAGTCACGCATGATAGCCGCCACCAAAAACACCATCATCTCCCTCGCCTCTTTGCGGTGATAAAAGCGTACCATTTTGCTGTTAAATTCCAGCGTTTTAGCCGCTGGAATTAACAAGATCAAACTTCCGGCAACGAAGATTCAGTTATTACAAATAATTACTGGAAAAAGAGATGAAAAGCGTGGTTGACAACACATCGAAATATCCTGACTGGAGTAAACGCGATGATATTAAAGCGAAACTGAAAGTTGAACTTATTCTGCTTCTACACAAGCATAAGTTCCCGCCAGTAGCGAATGATGATGTTTATATGGGTGTGCTGGCACAGGCAGAGAATTTTAAAGAACATCATATGAGTGCTTTAAATTAATTATGAAGGCTGGATACACTTTGTTATCCGGCCATTGTGAATTAATGTTAATTTTTCTTCCAAATCTTTCCAATAACGCTTTTATTATTTTCTATTTTTAGCTGGACTTCCCCTGTATTTACTGATGATATATCCAGGTATTTAGCGCGGTGCGGATGTGCGCCAACACACCCGCACCGCTAATCACAATCCCTATTTCTAAGGAATAGTAATCATGACTGACACGCATTCTATTGCACAACCGTTCGAAGCAGAAGTCTCCCCGGCAAATAACCGTCAATTAACCGTGAGTTATGCGAGCCGCTACCCGGATTACAGCCGTATTCCCGCCATCACCCTGAAAGGTCAGTGGCTGGAAGCCGCCGGTTTTGCCACTGGCACGGCGGTAGATGTCAAAGTGATGGAAGGCTGTATTGTCCTCACCGCCCAACCCGCCGCCGCCGAAGAGAGCGAACTGATGCAGTCACTACGCCAGGTGTGCAAACTGTCGGCGCGTAAACAAAAGCAGGTGCGGGAATTTATTGGGGTGATTGCGGGTAAACAGAAAGTCGCCTGATACATTGACCCGGTAGCGCCAGTGCTACCGGGTATTATTCGCCGCGTTATACCAAGGCGCTCTCCATCTGTTTTTCAAATGCCTGACGAATTAATCCCATAATGTAAGGAAGTTGTGCGAGGTCACTGAAACCAATTTCCACATCACCATTACCCCAGCGCCCAACATTTGTCACATCTTTGGCAATACCTTTCGGATCGACCAGTTCATGAAACTGCATATTAAGCGACAATCGCAGTCGGCTTTTTTGCGGCACAACATCAACAAAATTCGTTTCCGCTTTAAACGCAATATATAGCTTCAATACTTCCTGCGTGATCCCTGCGTCCAGGCGCATAATTTCATCGCGAAGATGATCGAATAACACCCGGCTATGCGAACCATCAGCAAGAAAAGGATAATCACTCAGGCTGTAACTGGTTTTGTTCTCAGGCTGTCCCCGATAAACAGCTAAAACCTCTTCAGGAAGAGAAAGCGCTTGCCAGACCTGAACCGCGAGATCGGCCAGACGATCGGCTCGGGCGTGAATGGCAGCTTCATCCCATTTTTCGCACTGTCCAAGACCGATATTCAAATAGAGCGGGCTATGCTTAAAGCCGTCTTCAATATCGCGTTTTTCTGCGAAAGGTCTGTCACTGTAACGGGAGTTATAGCGCGTTAAAGTGAGATTCCCCAACGTATGCAACAGTTCTTTATGAATGCGTTGCCAGTCGCTTCCCAGCTCTTCGCGCCATTTAGCCGACAAATTTTCGTTCTGCGGCATAATATGTTCAATCGTAAACTCTTCCACGCGCTCTCTGCGTTTATCGTTTTCCAGTCGTCGTAACCAGTAGCTGCGACTACGGAAGTTATAGAGATCGCGAACTTTTAATTCCCGTTTAAATTCATCATCGTTGGGGAAACGACGATATGAAGGTAGATTCAAAAAATGTACCTGAATACTTTCCAGATATTTTTCTTTATTAATGACCTTATAAAAAGTAGCAAACGTCTTGTTAAGAGAATTTGTCGGAATCGCACATACTGCACGGCGGAAAACATAAGATTCAATTAAACGAATTATGCTCAGGAAATCTTCGTGAGACAAAACGCCATTTTTATAATCATGATAAAGCGCCAGTAAGAAAGGATACGCCACATCGACCTTTAACTCGCGCAAATCCTGAAAAGCCGTAGCAAGCGATTTGTCACTTTCTTTTCCCAATGCCATTGCACAGTAATACTCCGCGTAGATATGAATATCTTCAACCAGCCGATCTACGCCTTTTTCAGCAACACGCTGGCTGCGGGCATGGAGTTTAAATGCCTCATAGACTTCATCTGTCCGAGGGATCTCCCCCGTTTTTACCGTCAGATAATGACGCATAAAACTGTCAAAATATTCGCTGTAACCTTGCTGACCAAAAGCGACTTCCATTGGACGCCAGTGATCTTCATACAACCGGGTTTGATGCTCTGGTTCGAGGCCCATCAGAATAAAATTGCGCACCAGATCGGCCTGACTTAACGCCTTACCGGTGGAGTTCATACTTTCAAAAATCAGTTGCGGATTATCCTGACCACGATTAAGCGCCACATCGACAATTAATAACTTTGCTAACCCACGACATAAGGGGATCAAGTCATCACCGAGTTTGGCAATTTGTTCATCAAAGAAAGTAAAGTTTTCCATTATTCGATGGGAATAGTTTTCTGGCATTGGTCTTTGTTTTATTAACGCCAGTAAACTGTCTTTATCAGTCTCGGTCAGCAGTAATTTAAAACCTTTCTCGCCGGACTCATAAGGATTGAGCAAATAATAATTACGCAATTTCATTGCCGAAAAGCCATCAAAAACTTCGTCTTCGCCAAGATGGCGCGATAAAGCCTCAATCAGCAACATTGCGGTCGTCAGCCGCTGCTGACCATCAATGACCAGCAACGGAGAAATACCAGAAACCTGATACAATCCCTGCTCTATATAAACAACCGAACCGATAAAATGCGCTGATATATCGTCACGCTTTCCTGCACGAATGATGTCGTCCCAAAGTTGCCGACATTGTTGTTCTGTCCATGAATAAGTCCGTTGATAAATGGGAATAACAAACTGCTGCGAACGTTTTAAAAAATCGAGTAGGCGAGCTTCTGTGGCTTTCATCCTGGCGTCCTTCCGTGAAGCAATAATGACGCAATAATAACCACTTCCTTGTGAAGGTTATAGCGAAATCCGGTTTATCCGCGACGAACTGCCCCCTCACTCCACATCCTCCCTGCGTAACCCAATATCCCTCAACCGCTCATCACTCATTTGCTGTAACACCCGCCAGGTCTGCTTTTTCAGCCACCAGCTCCTCACCGCCTGCCAGAGTTGTACGAAACCAATAAACGGCGCTTTAGCTTTGTTTTCATGAAATTCCATCGACTGCCTCCTCATCTTTCAGAGGCTTCATCATCCGCCTTCTGGCAGTTCACAATACAGATGCAAATATTACTTTTATTTAACATACAGACAGGTTAAAACAGCATCTGCATCCGGTTTTTTAGCCTCATCTGTACCGGTTTTTCTTTCTGTATGGTCCAAATAAGGAATACAGCATGACGCGTTATCAACATCTGGCAACTCTGCTTGCCGAGCGGATTGAGCAAGGGCTGTATCGTCACGGGGAGAAATTGCCGTCGGTGCGTAGCTTAAGTCAGGAGCACGGCGTCAGCATCAGCACCGTGCAGCAGGCGTATCAGACGCTGGAGACGATGAAGCTCATCACTCCGCAGCCGCGTTCGGGGTATTTTGTCGCACAACGTAAAGCCCAGCCGCCAGTGCCGCCGATGACGCGTCCGGTGCAGCGCCCGGTGGAAATTACCCAGTGGGATCAGGTACTGGATATGCTGGAGGCGCATAGCGACAGTTCCATTGTTCCGTTAAGCAAAAGCACGCCGGATGTCGAAACGCCCAGCCTGAAACCACTCTGGCGTGAGCTAAGCCGGGTGGTGCAGCATAATCTGCAAACCGTTCTCGGTTATGACTTGTTAGCCGGTCAGCGAGTGTTGCGAGAGCAGATTGCCCGCCTGATGCTCGACAGCGGCTCGGTGGTCACCGCCGATGACATCATCATCACCAGCGGCTGCCATAACTCGATGTCGCTGGCGTTAATGGCGGTGTGTAAACCGGGCGATATTGTCGCGGTCGAATCTCCCTGTTATTACGGTTCGATGCAGATGCTGCGCGGCATGGGCGTGAAAGTGATTGAAATCCCAACCGATCCAGAAACAGGCATCAGCGTTGAAGCGCTGGAACTGGCGCTGGAACAGTGGCCGATTAAAGGCATCATTCTGGTGCCAAACTGTAATAATCCGCTGGGATTTATTATGCCGGACGCGCGCAAACGGGCCGTTCTCTCTCTCGCCCAGCGTCATGATATTGTGATTTTTGAAGATGATGTCTACGGCGAGTTGGCAACGGAGTATCCGCGCCCGCGGACCATTCATTCCTGGGATATCGACGGGCGAGTGCTGCTGTGCAGTTCGTTCAGTAAAAGCATTGCGCCCGGCCTGCGCGTGGGTTGGGTCGCACCGGGGCGTTATCACGATAAACTGCTGCATATGAAATACGCCACCAGCAGCTTTAATGTACCGTCCACGCAAATGGCGGCGGCAACGTTTGTGCTGGAAGGTCACTATCATCGCCATATCCGGCGGATGCGGCAGATCTATCAGCGCAATTTGGCGCTTTATACCTGCTGGATACGGGAATATTTTCCCTGCGAAATCTGTATTACGCGCCCGAAAGGCGGATTTTTACTGTGGATCGAATTGCCTGAACAGGTCGATATGGTCTGCGTCGCGCGGCAGCTATACCGCATGAAAATCCAGGTGGCGGCAGGCTCGATTTTCTCAGCTTCCGGCAAATACCGTAACTGCCTGCGCATCAACTGTGCTTTGCCACTCAGCGAAACTTATCGCGAAGCGCTGAAGCAAATTGGCGAGGCCGTGTATCAGGCAATGGAATGAATTCGAATTAGTGGCGAGGCCCCTGATTTCCTCTCACGAATCGCCTGTGACTCGTTTTATCTTTGCAGGATCATAGCCACGTTCCGGCATGGCTTAGTAAAGTGCGCTTCGTTCATGCCGGATGCCATGTGAACGCCTTACCAGGTCTACAAAATATTAAAAGTTCAATATATTTAATGGGTTATGTAGACCTGATAAGCGTAGCGCATCAGGCAGCTTTGCGTTTGTCATCAGTCTCTGATTAGTACTCGAGCCATGAATCGTGCTCACGGTCAGGCAAGGGCTGCTCTAATGCCTGTATTTGCTCTGCCGAAAGTCCGGTAATCTTTTGTATCCATTCAGGATCTACCCCATTCTGCAAAAACAATCGAAGAATGCGCTGTTCCCCTTTTATATATCCATCATTATGAATTCGCTCTGCAATTGTCATTATTCGCTCCCTGTGGTGTGGCATTCGCCTGGTAAGTTCACTGATAAACTTCTTAAAACGCGCTTCATCGCCAGTCAGTAAAATGTAATTTAACAGCGCAGTTATCTGGCTGTCATTAGCACACTCTGTAACCAGTAATACTACCAGTTGGTCGATAAGCCCCATCAGATCGCGCTGGCGAATATGCTTTTGGATCAACTCCAACAGGGCGACTCTGCGATGCTGCACAATCTCGTCGTCCGGCACGACAGTGATATCCACTAGCGGGAACGCGGCGTTATAAAGCTTCCGTGCAGTAGTCGGGTCGGCAAATTCGTCCAACCAGCACAGGGACCAGGGATAAGGACTACGGCTACCGTGATAAAACAGCATCGGGATGACCAGCGGTAGCGGTTGGCGTTTATCATGCTCTATATGGCGCTGCATCACCGCCATGGAATAGCGCATCAGGCGAAAGGCCATATGAATATCCTCACGGCTCTGATGTTCAATCACCACATAAATATAGCCATCACCTTCGCGGGTCTTTACCGACCACAGAATATCGGAATGTAGCGCCCGCAATTTTTCATCGACAAAGCTGGCGGATTCCAGTTTTAAGGTGTCGAGATCGCACAGTTCACGTAAATCTTTGGGTAAGTGGATCTCCATAAAATCCCGCGCAGTGTCAGGGTGCGTGAGAAAGGTTTTAAATAATGAATCATGCGGCGTGCTGGTCGTGAAGTTTGTCATGGCGATCCATCACCTGTTGAAAAAGATGGCCCGACTTTAGCGACTAACAAAGCCATTCTCACCCGGCAATTTCCCGTTCCCCGAGGCGCTTTCCAGGCTATTTTTATTCCTCTGCAAGCGATACATTTTTATGGAAGATATCTCGCTTTTTGCGTTTTCTTACCGCCAGGCTCTATTCTTAACATTATGAATAAACTCATTGAACTCAGACGCGCCAAAATGTTGGCGCTCTCTTTGCTACTTATCGCCGCCGCTACCTTTGTCGTTACGCTGTTTTTGCCGCCCAATTTTTGGGTGAGTGGCGTGAAGGCGATTGCCGAAGCGGCGATGGTCGGTGCGTTGGCGGATTGGTTTGCGGTGGTGGCTCTGTTTCGCCGCGTGCCGATACCGATTATTTCTCGTCATACAGCGATTATCCCGCGTAATAAAGACCGGATTGGCGAAAATCTCGGTCAGTTCGTGCAGGAAAAATTTCTCGATACTCAGTCGCTGGTGGCATTGATTCGACGTCACGAACCGGCGTTGTTGATTGGCAACTGGTTTAGTCAGCCAGAAAACGCCCGCCGCGTGGGTCAGCATCTGTTGCAGATCATGAGCGGTTTTCTCGAATTAACTGATGATGCGCGTATTCAGCGCCTGCTTAAGCGCGCAGTGCATAAGGCGATAGATAAAGTGGATCTTTCCGGCACCAGTGCGTTGATGCTGGAGAGTATGACCAAAAACGATCGTCATCAGGTGCTGCTGGATACGCTGATCGCACAGTTGATCGCCCTTCTCCAGCGCGATAAATCGCGCAAGTTTATCGCCCAGCAAATTGTTCGCTGGCTGGAGAGCGAGCATCCACTGAAAGCCAAAATTTTGCCCACTGAATGGCTGGGCGAACATAGCGCGGAGTTGGTTTCTGACGCGGTGAATTCTTTGCTTGATGATATCAGTCGCGATCGCGCGCATCAGATCCGCCATGCGTTTGATCGCGCCACTTTTGCCCTGATCGACAAGTTGAAAAACGATCCGGAAATGGCGGCGCGGGCCGATGCCGTGAAAAGTTATCTGAAAGAAGATGAAGCTTTTAACCGCTATCTTGGTGAGTTGTGGGGAGATTTGCGGGAGTGGTTGAAAGCGGATATCAACAGCGACGATTCTCGGGTGAAGGAACGCATCGCGCGGGCGGGACAGTGGTTTGGCGAGACGTTAATTGCCGATGATGCCCTGCGCGCCTCGTTAAATGGTCATCTGGAACAGGCCGCGCACCGCGTCGCGCCAGAGTTTTCAGCATTCCTGACCCGCCACATTAGCGATACGGTAAAAAGCTGGGATGCGCGGGATATGTCGCGGCAAATCGAGTTAAATATCGGCAAAGATCTCCAGTTTATCCGCGTTAACGGTACGCTGGTCGGCGGTTGTATTGGGCTGATATTGTATCTTTTATCGCAAATTCCGGCCTTGTTCCCCCTCGGTCATTTTTAGAAATCCATGAAAAACTAAGTGATTAACCGCGAGGGAGATCAAATAAACCACACTAAAAGAATGGTAATAATGTGGCCTCTTTTCATTATCTCCCGTGTTACGGGGAAGGAAAATCATGTCACTTGTCACCGATTTACCCGCCATTTTCGATCAGTTCTCCGAAGCTCGCCAGAAAGGCTTTCTCACCGTCATGGATCTCAAAGAGCGCGGCATTCCGCTGGTTGGTACCTATTGTACGTTTATGCCGCAAGAGATCCCGATGGCTGCCGGCGCGGTTGTTGTCTCGCTCTGTTCCACTTCTGATGAAACCATCGAAGAAGCGGAGAAAGATCTGCCACGCAATCTTTGCCCGCTGATCAAAAGCAGCTATGGCTTCGGCAAAACCGACAAATGCCCCTACTTCTATTTTTCTGATCTGGTGGTCGGAGAAACCACCTGCGATGGCAAAAAGAAAATGTACGAATACATGGCGGAGTTTAAGCCCGTTCATGTCATGCAATTACCAAACAGTGTGCAAGATGATGCCTCACGTGCGTTATGGAAAGCCGAGATGCTGCGCTTACAAAAAGCGGTGGAAGAACGTTTCGGGCACGAAATTACCGAAGATGCGTTGCGCGATGCCATTGCTCTGAAAAACCGTGAACGTCGCGCGCTGGCCAATTTTTATCATCTGGGGCAGTTAAACCCTCCGGCACTTAGTGGCGGCGACATACTGAAAGTCGTTTATGGCGCAACTTTCCGGTTCGATAAAGACGCGTTGATCACTGAACTGGACATGATGACTGCCCGCGTTCGTCAGCAGTGGGAAGAAGGCCAGCGACTGGCCCCGCGTCCACGCATTTTAATTACCGGTTGCCCGATTGGTGGTGCGGCAGAGAAAGTGGTGCGCGCGATTGAAGAGAACGGCGGTTGGGTAGTCGGTTATGAAAACTGCACCGGCGCGAAAGCTACCGAACAATGCGTGGCGGAAACGGGCAATGTGTATGACGCTCTTGCTGATAAATATCTGGCGATTGGCTGCTCCTGTATTTCGCCAAACGATCAGCGCCTGAAAATGCTCAGTCAGATGGTGGAGGAGTATCAGGTCGATGGCGTGGTCGATGTAATTTTACAGGCGTGCCATACCTACGCGGTGGAATCGCTGGCGATTAAACGCCATGTTCGTCAGCAGCATAACGTTCCTTACATCGCTATTGAAACAGACTATTCCACATCGGATATCGGGCAACTCAGTACCCGCGTCGCAGCCTTTATTGAGATGCTGTAAGGAGCGGTGGTGACATATTCGATTGGTATTGATTCCGGTTCTACCGCCACCAAAGGGATCTTACTGGCAGACGGCGTGATTACGCGCCGTTTCCTTGTTCCTACGCCATTCCGCCCTGCAACGGCAATTACACAAGCCTGGGAAACTCTGCGTGAAGGGTTAGAGACAGTGCCGTTTCTGACGCTGACCGGTTACGGGCGGCAACTGGTGGATTTTGCCGATAAACAGGTAACGGAAATCTCCTGCCACGGGCTGGGCGCCCGCTTTCTTGCGCCAGCAACACGTGCGGTGATCGACATCGGCGGTCAGGACAGCAAAGTCATTCAGCTTGATGCCGACGGTAACCTGTGCGACTTCCTGATGAATGACAAATGCGCGGCAGGCACCGGGCGTTTTCTGGAAGTCATTTCCCGCACATTAGGCGCCAGCGTCGAGGAACTCGACAGCATTACCGAAAATGTACCACCGCACGCCATCAGCAGCATGTGTACTGTGTTTGCCGAATCGGAAGTAATCAGTCTGCGTTCTGCAGGTGTACCAGCGGAATCGATTCTCGCTGGTGTGATTAATGCTATGGCGCGACGCAGCGCCAATTTCATTGGCCGCCTCTCTTGTGAAGCGCCGATTCTGTTCACTGGCGGCGTGAGTCACTGTCAGAGTTTTACCCACATGCTGGAAAGCCATCTGGGAATGCCGGTACAAACTCACCCTGATGCGCAATTCGCTGGTGCAATTGGTGCGGCGGTGATCGGTCAGCGGCAGAGAAAACGCACATGAAAGAGTATCTGTTCTTATTTCACTCAACGGTCGGCGTTGTACAAATGCGTAAGGCGTTACAGGCAGCGGGTATGACCTTTCGCGTCGCCGATATTCCCCGTGAGTTACGCGGCTGCTGTGGGTTATGCATCTGGCTGACCTGTCTTCCTGGCGAAGAAACACAATGGATAATCCCCGGTCATACGGAATCAGTTTATTGCCAGCAGGATGGTGGCTGGCGCTGCATTGCACATTACGGGGTTTCTCCGCGTTAAGGATTCATTAAGATCGCTACGTATACTTCTCGATATCTTATTGATTTGCCTTAAAGGGATTACCGTGACAAAAAGTATTTCGTTAAGTAAACGCATCTTCGTTATTGTGATTCTTTTTGCCATTGTCGCAGTGTGTACTTTCTTCGTGCAATCTTGCGCCCGTAAAAGCAATCATGCAGCATCATTTCAGAATTACCACGCCACCATTGACGGCAAAGAAATTGCAGGCGTAACGAATAATATTTCTTCGCTGACCTGGTCGGCACAGAGCAATACCCTGTTTAGCACTATCAACAAACCTGCCGCCATTGTTGAAATGACCACCCATGGCGATTTGATCCGCACTATTCCTCTGGATTTTGTTAAGGATCTCGAGACGATCGAACACATTGGCGATAATCAGTTTGTCATTAGCGATGAACGCGATTACGCCATTTATGTGATTTCACTGACCCCAAACTCGGAAGTAAAAATCCTCAAAAAAATAAAAATCCCGCTGCAGGAATCCCCAACCAATTGCGGTTTTGAAGGGTTGGCCTATTCTCGCCAGGATCACACTTTCTGGTTTTTTAAAGAGAAAAATCCGATTGAGGTCTACAAAGTTAACGGGCTGTTGAGTAGCAATGAATTGCACATCAGCAAAGATAAAGCACTACAACGGCAATTTACTTTAGATGATGTGTCCGGCGCAGAATTTAACCAACAAAAAAATACGCTTCTGGTGCTGTCTCATGAATCTCGCGCACTCCAGGAAGTAACGCTGGCCGGCGAGGTTATCGGTGAAATGTCACTAACCAAAGGCAGTCGAGGTTTGTCGCATAACATCAAACAGGCCGAAGGGGTTGCGATGGATGCCTCGGGTAATATTTATATCGTTAGCGAACCAAATCGTTTTTATCGCTTTACCCCTAAATCATCGCATTAACAGGCTGGCATATTTCACCTTTTTGTTATTAACTTGTTAACAACAAAAAAATACAAACAAGGTTAAACATGCCCTCGTCCTCGCATCCCGTAGAACGCTTTTCTTTCAGCACCGCGCTTTTCGGGATGCTGGTTCTGACCTTAGGTATGGGATTAGGTCGCTTCCTTTATACGCCTATGTTGCCCGTCATGATGGCGGAAGGGGCGTTTTCATTTAGTCAGCTCTCGTGGATTGCCAGCGGCAACTATGCGGGGTATCTGGCTGGCAGTCTGCTATTTTCGTTTGGCACATTTCACCAGCCGTCGCGTCTGCGCCCATTTCTGTTGGCTTCTGCCCTGGCGAGCGGATTGTTGATCCTCGCAATGGCATGGTTGCCGCCATTTATTCTGGTGTTATTGATTCGCTTCCTGGCGGGTGTCGCCAGCGCCGGAATGCTGATTTTTGGTTCGACGCTGATTATGCAGCACACGCGCCACCCTTTTGTGCTGGCAGCTCTGTTTTCTGGCGTTGGCATTGGCATCGCGCTGGGCAATGAATATGTTCTGGCAGGTCTACATTTTGCCCTCTCCTCGCAAACGTTATGGCAAGGCGCCGGGGCGCTTTCTGGCATGATGCTGATTGCACTGGCACTTTTAATGCCCTCGAAAAAACACACCATCGCGCCAGCTCCATTGGCAAAAACGGAGCAACAGATAATGAGCTGGTGGTTACTGGCTATTCTGTACGGCCTGGCGGGATTTGGTTATATCATCGTCGCGACTTACCTGCCGCTCATGGCGAAAGATGCAGGCTCACCATTGTTAACCGCCCATCTCTGGACGTTAGTCGGCATCTCAATTGTACCAGGCTGCTTTGGCTGGCTATGGGCGGCAAAACGTTGGGGGGCTTTGCCCTGCCTGACGGCGAATTTGCTGGTGCAGGCTATCTGTGTGCTGCTTACTCTCGCCAGCGACTCGCCTCTCTTGCTTATCATCAGTAGTATTGGTTTTGGCGGCACCTTTATGGGCACGACCTCTCTGGTGATGACCATCGCCCGTCAACTGAGCGTACCGGGAAATCTCAATCTTTTAGGCTTTGTGACGCTCATTTATGGCATTGGGCAAATTCTTGGCCCAGCGCTAACCAGCATGCTCGGCAATGGAACATCGGCACTTGCCAGCGCCACTCTCTGCGGCGCGGCGGCGTTGTTTATTGCCGCGCTAATAAGCACAGTGCAATTATTCAAGCTGCAAGTGGTCGCTTCATAAGGGAAGTCTCCCTTACCACTCAAGAAATTCAACCGCAACCGTTGATGTCAGCCAGACCCCGTTTTCCGCTTGCCAGAAAGGGAGCCCTCGTTTCGCCATTTCCTGTGCTTTGACGGTTAAGATAACCGGCGAACCGTGCCTTTCTCCGACTTTGCGGGCCGTAGCTTCATCAGCAGAGAGATGCACATGATGACGCTCCCCTGCAATCAGCCCCTGTTTTTTTATCGCCTCAAGAAAACGGCTTGCCGTACCGTGGTAGAGAAATTGTGGCGGTGTTTTTTCGGTGAAGGCAATGGCGACCTGCGAAGTCGAATGCCCCTGAACAGCGCGAATACACTTACCATCACTGGAATAACTAAAGCGCTTTTTATCGCTGGTGGCGACCACGCTATCCAGTAATGCGCGGGTTAACCGCTTGCCCGCTTTTTGTGCACAGAGTATGAGCTTATCGATATCCGCCCATCCCTCACGGTCCAGCACGATGCCAATCGCCTCCGGTTTATGTCGGAGGACAAAACTTAAAAACTTGCTCGTTTCCGCCAGCTCTTTTTCGTTGTATTTTGCCATTTTGCATTCGTCCTTGTATTCGCCGCCTTTACTCACCAGTCGTTATTGTCACCGTGTTTACTAATTTTCTGCAACACAATCCTTACAGGAAGGTTCTCCGCGCAGCGTAATTTTTCCACTATGCAAAAAACGCATAGCCAGAAACATACTTGCATTTTCCCCATACCCACATGACTGATAAGGTTTTTCAGCTCCAGGAATTTTCCTGGTAGTCGCAACACACATACACAAAAAAACAATGGGGATTGTTATGACACAACAAGGGGATGCTGTAGCTGGGGAGCTGGCGACAGAAAAAGTGGGCGTTAAAGGGTATCTGGCCTTTTTTCTCACGATTATCTTTTTTTCCGGAGTTTTTTCCGGGACAGACAGCTGGTGGCGGGTTTTTGACTTTTCCGTTCTGAACGGATCGTTTGGGCAACTGCCTGGTGCGAATGGAGCTACAACCTCGTTTCGCGGCGCAGGTGGCACAGGGGCTAAAGATGGCTTTCTCTTTGCGCTGGAGCTGGCACCGTCAGTCATTCTCTCTCTGGGGATTATTTCAATTACCGATGGTCTTGGTGGATTACGCGCCGCGCAGCAGTTAATGACGCCCGTGCTAAAACCGTTGTTGGGCATTCCAGGCATCTGTTCACTGGCGCTAATCGCCAACCTGCAAAACACTGATGCCGCCGCCGGTATGACCAAAGAGCTGGCACAGGAAGGTGAAATTACCGAACGTGATAAAGTGATTTTCGCCGCTTATCAAACCAGCGGTAGCGCCATCATCACCAACTATTTCTCTTCTGGCGTCGCCGTGTTTGCCTTTCTGGGGACGTCCGTAATCGTACCTTTAGCTGTCATCCTGGTGTTTAAATTTGTCGGTGCCAACATTTTACGTGTCTGGCTTAACTTCGAAGAACGTCGCAACCCAACGCAAGGAGCGCAAGCATGACAACTCAGGTCCGCAAAAATGTCATGGATATGTTTATCGATGGCGCACGCCGTGGCTTTACTATCGCCACCACTAACCTGCTGCCGAACGTGGTGATGGCATTTGTCATCATTCAGGCACTGAAAATTACTGGTCTGCTCGACTGGGTGGGGCATATCTGTGAACCGGTGATGGCGTTGTGGGGATTGCCCGGCGAAGCGGCAACTGTCCTTTTAGCCGCATTGATGAGTATGGGTGGCGCGGTCGGCGTTGCCGCCAGCCTGGCGACCGCTGGCGCATTAACCGGCCACGATGTCACGGTATTACTACCCGCGATGTATTTAATGGGCAACCCGGTGCAAAATGTCGGTCGCTGCCTGGGAACAGCCGAAGTGAATGCCAAATATTACCCGCATATCATTACGGTCTGCGTAATTAACGCATTGCTGTCGATCTGGGTTATGCAGATTATTGTTTAACAAGGAGTTACCATGATTGATTATTCCGCAGCCGGTTTTACCCTGCTGCAGGGAGCACATTTGTATGCACCTGAAGATAGGGGAATTTGCGATGTCCTCGTCGCTAACGGCAAGATTATTGCCGTTGCCAGCAACATCCCTTCTGACATCGTTCCGGACTGCACGGTTGTCGATCTCAGCGGGCAGATCCTCTGCCCAGGTTTTATTGATCAACACGTCCATTTAATTGGCGGTGGCGGCGAAGCTGGCCCTACCACACGTACGCCGGAAGTGGCATTAAGTCGTCTGACAGAAGCGGGCGTCACGTCAGTGGTTGGTCTGCTCGGCACCGACTCTATCTCTCGTCACCCGGAATCCTTACTCGCCAAGACTCGTGCGCTCAATGAAGAAGGCATCAGCGCCTGGATGCTGACCGGTGCTTATCATGTGCCTTCCCGTACCATTACAGGCTCGGTGGAAAAAGATGTGGCGATTATCGATCGCGTGATTGGCGTGAAATGTGCCATCTCAGATCACCGCTCGGCCGCACCGGATGTTTATCATCTGGCCAATATGGCGGCGGAATCCCGCGTTGGAGGTTTGCTCGGCGGTAAACCTGGCGTCACCGTGTTCCACATGGGCGACAGCAAAAAGGCGTTACAGCCCATCTATGACCTTCTTGAGAACTGCGACGTACCCATCAGCAAGTTGCTGCCGACCCACGTTAACCGTAATGTTCCATTGTTTGAGCAGGCGCTGGAATTCGCGCGCAAAGGCGGCACCATCGATATCACCAGCAGCATTGACGAACCGGTCGCCCCTGCCGAAGGTATTGCCCGCGCCGTTCAGGCGGGTATTCCGCTGGCTCGCGTTACCCTTAGCTCCGACGGCAACGGCAGTCAGCCGTTCTTTGACGACGAAGGGAATTTAACGCATATCGGCGTTGCGGGTTTTGAGACGTTGCTGGAAACCGTTCAAGTGCTGGTCAAAAACTATAGTTTCAGCCTTAGCGATGCCCTGCGCCCACTCACCAGCAGCGTCGCTGGTTTCCTTAACCTGACCGGTAAAGGCGAAATTCTGCCGGGCAACGACGCGGATCTGTTAGTGATGACACCACAGTTGCGTATTGAGCAGGTATACGCTCGCGGCAAACTGATGGTCAAAGACGGCAAAGCGTGTGTGAAAGGGACGTTTGAAACTGCATAAGCAGTTGTCAGCCGCCCGAATGGACGTAGAATGCCCGCAAGGGCGGCTGACAGAGTAAAACGTAATGGATGACAGTGGTGCGGTTTTGCATAATATTGAAACCAAATGGCTTTATGATTTTCTGACCCTGGAAAAATGCCGTAACTTTTCCCAGGCGGCAGTCAGTCGCAACGTCTCACAACCGGCATTCAGCCGCCGGATACGCGCGCTGGAACAGGCGATTGGCGTTGAGTTATTTAATCGCCAGGTAACGCCGCTACAACTCTCGGAACAAGGGAAAATATTCCATTCGCAGATCCGTCATCTGTTGCAACAGTTAGAGAGCAACCTTGCAGAACTCCGTGGTGGCAGCGATTACGCGCAACGCAAAATTAAAATAGCCGCTGCACACTCTCTTTCCCTCGGACTGTTACCGTCCATTATCAGCAAGATGCCGCCGCTCTTTACCTGGGCGATTGAAGCTATTGATGTCGATGAAGCGGTCGATAAACTGCGCGAAGGGCAAAGTGATTGTATTTTTTCTTTTCACGACGAAGACTTACTGGAAGCGCCGTTCGACCACATTCGGTTGTTTGAATCACGTCTGTTCCCCGTCTGTGCCGTTAACGAACACGGAGAAGCGCTTTTTAGCCTCGCGCAGCCGCACTTTCCTCTACTTAACTACAGTCGTAACTCCTACATGGGGCGATTGATTAACCGCACCCTGACGCGCCACTGCGAGTTAAGTTTCAGCACCTTTTTCGTGTCTTCAATGAGCGAGTTATTAAAGCAGGTTGCCCTCGACGGCTGTGGGATTGCCTGGCTGCCGGAGTACGCCATCCAACAAGAAATTCGCAGCAGGCAGCTCGTTGTGCTGAATCAGGACGAATTAGTTATCCCGATTCAGGCCTACGCATACCGAATGAATACCCGCATGAATCCAGTAGCCGAACGCTTCTGGCGTGAACTGCGCGAGCTGGAGATTGAACCTGGCTGAAAGTTTTCTGCAGAAAATCTTCCGGCGCCAGGAATTATGATTGAGGTTCCTGCCGCAGTCATGATTGCAGACAAATTAGCCCAGTGAAGTCGATTTCTTTTCCATCGGCACCAACGATCTGACGCAATATATTATGGCGGCAGACAGAGGAAATAGTACCGTCGCGGAACTGGTCGATTAGCGTAATGACGCGGTGATTAACGCTATTGCTATGGTGTGTCAGGCCGGACGTAATAATGAAATTCCGGTCAGTATGTGCGGCGAAATGGCTGGAGATAACCAGCAAACAGCACGACTACTCACCATGGGGATTGATAAGCTCAGTGCCAGTCCATCCCGGCTTCCGGCCATGAAAGCAGCAATCAGAACTTCCCACTAAGTGGGGCCTAACGCGATACGTCTTGCGCGTATCGCGTTTCCCATCATTTACTGCGGCATCGTGCGATGCCAGCGCCCCTTCTGCCAGACCAGGTCAAGCGTTAGCGGCTCATCATCGTGGTACAGCATCATCTCCAGACTAATACCCAACTCGTGGCAATAGACTTCTTTCAGATTGACCTGCAATGCCGCTATACGTGGTTCATGAAATAAAAGCGCGGAACGTAACTGGCGGCAATACCAACTCTGGAGAAGCTTGTCGCTCTGCTTATGCCCTTGCCACTCAGGCATGCCTGAAACAAGTAATATTGGTAGCGGTGAATGGGGAGAACTAAAAAGTTGAAAGAGATCCCGGCATACGGAATCACGCAGCGATAACGTATTGTTCCCTGTATTTTCAGGTAATAGCGTCTGAACTGATTGGCGCATCATTTTGCGCACTCCTGACGTTTAGTGGCATCTGTATCCTGCCCTGGCTGCTGGACACCACTGGGTTGATGCTCATATTCCATAATCATTCCTTTGTTCTCATTGCGTCCCTGACACTTTCATAAGGGATTTATAAGATCCGCCAAAGATAAAACACTGGACTGAAAAAAATATCCACTGACTTTTTATTTAAAAAGGGGTCATTTGACAAAAGTCATTAAACATAACGGAAATACGTTAACATATTCTGATTATTCCGAATAATTTCTCAGTGTTAAACTGATATATAATTATTCCAAAACAATATATCGTACGTAATGATTAAATTACGCATAATATATTCTGCAGAACATAATTAATGATTCAGGGAATATACATAGTGCAAAGCGGTTCAACTTTGCACCAGAAATGAGGGATCAGGCGTCTACTTTATCCAACGGCCACGAGTCAAACAGATAACCATCGAAATAGATGTCATCAACGTTAGAGAACTCCAGCAAGCGCTGTTTCACATTCTCCAGATGCTGCCACATCGCCAGTTTTGCCGCGCGGGCATCTTTCTTGATTAACGCAGCCAGGATCTGTTTGTGATCGTCCAACCACTCTTTGCGGTATAAGCTGTCATCGAGATGGCTATGTAACTGGATCCACATCGGGTTATTTTCGCGCCACTCCCAGGACTGACGGAACAACTCTACCAGCATGCTGTTATGCGTGGCTTCAGCAATAGCAAGGTGGAACTGCATGTCGCCGCTTTCGCTACTGCCCGGCGCACTGGAGGCCAGTTCACGCTCTTCCAGTTGCAATGCCTGACGCATTTTAACGATGTCTTCGCGGGTGGCCTGCAAAGCGGCAAACTCGGCGATGTTACTTTCCAGCAACTGACGCGCCTGTAACAGTTCAAAAGGACCGGCGTCATTGCAGACGTTGGCCTCTGCGCTCTCTGCATGATGGCTGGGTAAACTGTCGAGAACATAAATACCGGCACCACGTCGTACTTCTACCAGCCCTTTGATCTCCAGCATTATCAACGCTTCACGCACCACGGTCCGTGTGACATCAAGCATCTCTGCAATTTCACGCTCCGGCGGCAGCCGTTCGCCAGGGCTGTACGGCGTCTTGATGATCAGATCGCGGATCATCGCTCCGACTTCCTGGTAAGGTCTTTGCACAGAGGTGGCAGGTTTCATGGTGTTGTGTCCGTTAGGTGCGATTAATCAAATTTTTGCCGGATGCGGCGTGAACGCCTTATCCGGCCTACATCGGGCAATTTTACGTTGACCGTCAATCACAAACTATATCATTTGCATAAAAGGTTGGCACGTACAGCGGGGCAGTATAAACGAAAACAGGTCAACCAAATTTTCATTTGATTGACCAGTAAGTCTGTAGGGTAATCAGTCAGTTACAGTGCAGCCACACACTCACGCGCGCCGCGCTCGCACAGTTGCTGATAAGCCGCAGTCACCGCACCAACAAAGTCTGCATTTTGTGGCAGATCATCGGCAAAGATACCGCTCAGGCCCAGTAGCGCTTTCACGCGTTCTGCGCCCTGATACTGCGCGTTAATCTTCTGGAACTCAGCCAGCATCGGGTCTACCACGTCGATAGCGTTACCTTGCTCATCCACGCCCTGGGTGTAACGCATCCAGCCCGCTACGCCCAGCGCCAGATGACGCCAGCTACCGCCGTTTTGCAGGTGCAAACGCACCGGGTCCAGCAGACGCTGCGGTAACTTCTGGCTGCCGTCCATCGCAATCTGCCAGGTACGGTGACGCAGAGACGGGTTGCTGAAACGCTCGATCAGCAGCGTCGCATAAGCGTTCAGGTCAGTCCCTTCCGGCATTGACAGCGTTGGCGCTTGTTCCTGCATCATCAGGGCAAAGGCCGCTTTGCGATAATCCGGGTTAGTCATGGTGTCAGCAATGGTTTCATAGCCGCCGAGGTAACCGAGGTACGCCAGGAAAGAGTGGCTGCCGTTCAGCATACGCAGCTTCATCATTTCGAACGGCACAACGTCTGCAACGAACTGTGCGCCGACTTTATCCCAGTCCGGGCGACCATTAACGAAGTTATCTTCAATCACCCACTGACGGAACGGTTCGCAGGCAATGGCGCACGGGTCATAAACGCCCAGCTGGTCAGCAATTTCCTGTAAGGTTTCTGGCGTCGCCGCCGGAACGATGCGGTCAACCATGGTGCACGGGAAGGTGACGTTCTCTTCAATCCATGCCGCCAGCTGCGGATCACGTGCCTGAGCCAGACCGAGAACGGCAACTTTCGCCACATGACCGTTTTCACGTACGTTGTCGCAGGACATTACGGTAAACGCTTTCAGCCCTTTTTCACGACGCAGACGCAGGGCTTCTACGATGTAACCAATCGCGGACTTCGGCGCAGTCGGGTTTTCCAGATCGTGCTTGATCAGCGGGTTATTGAGATCCAGCTGACCGCTTGCCGCATCGGCGCAGTAGCCTTTTTCCGTGACCGTCAGGGAGACAATCGCCGTCTGCGGACGCGCCATCGCGTTGAGAATACCTTCGCAGCCGTCGATTTCCGGATGCAGCGCTTCTTTCATCGAACCGATAATTTTCAGCTCGGTGCTTTCTGCGCCTTTTTCCGCTACGGTGTACAGCAGTTGCTGTTTTTTCAGGTTTTCGATCAGCACGCGGTCGTTGCCTGGCATCAGGTTAACTTCGCAGATGCCCCAGTCGCTGTCGGTGCTTTCCAGCAGATGATGGGTATACAGCGCCTGGTGCGCGCGGTGAAACGCTCCGCAACCGAGATGCACAATGCGTGATTCCAGACGAGAATGATCCCATGACGGGCGGGCAACCGGCAGATTGCTGTCAACAATAGTAGTCATCGTAAACTCCAGAATCCGTCTTCAGAGAGTGACGGCAAGGAAGAAGGAACCGGCACGGCGCGCAGCCATGCCGGTGGATATTAACGGCTAAAGAAAGCGCGCTGGATCGCCATTTCGACGCCGCGAACTTCGGCCAGGCCTTTCAGACGACCAATTGCGGAGTAACCTGGGTTGGTTTTCTTCTTCAGGTCGTCCAGCATCTGGTGACCGTGGTCCGGACGCATCGGGATCAGGTCTTCTTTGCCTTCCGCTTTACGACGGTGTTCTTCTTCAACAATCGCTTTCACCACTTCGTACATATCAACGTCACCGTTCAGGTGCGCCGCTTCGTGGAAGGTTTTCGGGTTATCTTCACGCATGGTGGAGCGCAGATGGGTGAAGTAAATACGCGGACCGAACTGCTTGATCATATCAACCAGATCGTTGTCTGCACGCACGCCGTAGGAACCGGTGCACATGGTGAAACCGTTCGCCATGCTGTTTACGGTATCAACCATCCACTGCATATCTTCAATGGTGGAAACGATACGCGGCAGGCCGAGGATCGGGCGCGGCGGATCGTCCGGGTGAACAGCCATACGCACGCCAACTTCTTCGGCAACTGGAATGATCGCCTTCAGGAAGACGGCAAAGTTTTCGCGCAGCTTCGCTTTGTCGATATCTTTGTACAGCTCCAGGTGCTTACGGAACTGGTCGAGGGTATAACCCTCTTCCGCGCCCGGCAGACCTGCGATGATGTTACGGGTCAGACGCGCTTTGTCTTCGTCGCTCATGGTGGCGAAGCGTTCAGCGGCCTGAGCAATTTCTTCTTCGGTGTAATCCGCTTCCGCGCCTGGACGCTTCAGGATGTGCATTTCGAATGCAGCGAACTCGATCTGGTCGAAGCGCAGAGCTTTGGAGCCGTCTGGCAGCACGTATTCGAGGTCAGTACGGGTCCAGTCGAGCACCGGCATGAAGTTATAGCACACGGTGCGGATACCGCACTGCGCCAGGTTGCGCAGGGTCTGCTGATAGTTAGCGATCCACTGCTCATAGTTGCCAGTGTGGGTTTTGATATCTTCGTGAATTGGCACGCTTTCCACGACAGACCACACCAAGCCTGCGTCTTCAACGATAGCCTTGCGTTTGAGGATCTCTTCAACGGACCATACTTCGCCGTTCGGGATATGGTGCAGCGCGGTAACCACGCCAGTTGCGCCCGCCTGACGGACATCAGCTAAAGAAACCGGATCGTTAGGGCCGTACCAGCGCCAGGTCTGTTCCATGTTTATTCCTCTTTCACATAGTGGGTTCAACAGCGAAGAGACGCGGAACCCCGGAGTTGTTTAGGTATCCGAATGAACGACCAGACCGCAGCCGTGGCGTTGCATCGGATGAGATGGCGTATAAGTTCTACCTTTTGGTAATACATGTCAACCTGAAATCTAAAATTGGTTAACCACATCACAAGAAATCTACTCTCTTGCCGGTTATTGCAAATGAGAACAAGAGGGGATCGGCGGTTAGCGTTCGGGGGATGTGACATTCATCGCAATAATGGTTGACCAATTTACATAACGTGTCGTCCAACATAACAATGGATTAACCTGGAGAGTTAAAAACGTTATTGGTTTCTCGGCAATTGTAGTGGCGATTGCGCTCGTGCTGTTCTACACCACGCGGTCTCGATTGGTTAGCTCGTGACCGAAACACCGCAAGAAGATTTTTACATACCAGAGTCTGATTATTTAACGACAGCCGCCCAGCGGGTTAACCCAGGCGGGGTTATACGCAAGTAGTGGTGAAGCCCTACTCCACCACGGCGTCTACCTGACCAGCGTCCTGAAGCTGCCCAAAACACAATCCCCCTGCAGAGACTATCCTCTGGTCGCCTATTTAAAAATAAATATTGAACTATTACGAAAAAGAAATGTGATTTATTACCATAACAACGGTGACTACTCTAATAATATGGCTTGTGAATGGAACTGAATAATTAATGGCAATTTACTACAGATAAAATGTCTGACGAGATTCAATCATTACATGTTTAACTTGCCAGACATTTATTTTATCATAAAGAATATTGCAGATTCATCGATTAATATTCAACGTGTAGACGTCATATCAGATATGTTATTTCAAAGGGATTAACTCCAATGGCACACAGTATAAAGCAATGTTTCCATGCAGTAGGTAAAGGTACTCTTTATACCGGACAGATAAAAAACATGTCTGGTAACAGCACATTCAATATAGTGTATGATTGTGGTTCCACCAGCAGAACGACAATCATAAATAAGATCCATAGCTTACCCAAATGGTTTAAAAATACTCCCGGCTCAAGGGTGATTGATATGTTAGTCATTTCTCATTTTGATGATGACCACGTAAATGGGTTAGAAGAGCTTTTAAGGCTTTATCGGGTTAAAAAACTCGTTCTCCCTTATACGGAATGGACACAAAGTGTACGTGAAATCGCAGTATTAGGAAAAAAAGGCGTCTCTCCCAGTGTTGCACTTTTTCAGTTGAACCCACTCAGGTGGCTACAGATGAATAATCTAAATGGCAGTGTGGAGCAATTAACTCTGGTGCAGGGAGATGCCCCTCCAGATGATAATCATGAGGAGCCAAACAGCCCTCCGCGTTATCCACTCAATGCAGACTTTAACAATCTTAACTTTCAAAATAATGAAAGAGAGGCAATACAGCAGATTGATCTCTTTGGGAAGGAAGGGGCTTTTTTAAAATTTAAAAGTTCAGGAAATCAAACTGGTCCGGTTATCAGAACAATAGACCACGCAGTTCCATTATACAGTACAGACAGCGCTTACGAATTTATGTTCTATAACGTTGTGAAATCTTTTAAAGGATTAGGGCTGGTCCGTGTTCAATCAGGTGAAATTTGCGCATTAAAATCAGAAGTCCCGTTAAAAGATGTAAAAGCGGAGATTGAGCTTCTTATTGATTCCTTAGGACTTACAAATGACATTAGTTCTCTTCCACCTGATTGGAGAAAAAAACTTAAAGCCTGTTATCAAAAACATTTTGGTCACACAGCTAAAGCAAAAAATAATATTTCGTTATGTATGTATGTTGGACGAACAATTAACTCTATTATTGATTCGATGGCTCAACACGCTACTCTTCTTACCGGTGATATTAACCTGACCAAGGATGTCGCTTGCGATATGCTTGACCATTTTGGCCCCAGACGCAAGAAATCAATAAGCGTCATACAAGTTCCTCATCATGGTTCCAGAGACTATTGGTCAGCAGAAAATGCCAGCCTTTTCGTGCCAGCTATATTTGTCCAGTGTGTCACCCCATCCAAAAACCATCCACATCCTGATGTTACGTTAGATATAGAGAAAACAGGTTGTACTGTGCAATATGCAAACCGCATAAGCGAATATAATTTCTAAGCTAATATTGTCTGGCTGTTGGGAGCTAAAAAATATAAATATCGCCAGTTGCCAGAACGGTTATATAGACCAGGAGCGTTTCGGCTCCTGGTCTGTTTCGGACATATTATCAGTCAGCCACTAATAGCGGACTAGGGACACCAGATGATGAAACAAACAGCCCTTTTACGGCACGGGTTGCAGCCACATGCAGTAACGCGCGCTCATTAAATAATGCATCACGCTGTTCAACGGGATCATCGGATGCTAATGCTTTTATTTCCGGCACCACACCTTCGTTAATCCCCACCAGGAACACATACTGGAACTCAAGCCCTTTAATACGGTGCATCGTTGCAACCCGCACGCCTGGGCGTGCATCGCTGTCACCGCTATCATTGCCTAAATTAAATGTCTCAATTCCGGCGTCATTGAGTGCTGATGCGTAGCGGTCGCAAGCATGTTTAGTACGCGCAGTAATGCAGATATCCTGAGAACGAACCTGATTCGCCAACAATGCCTGAATTTGCTTGACGAGCGTCGCAGCCTCTTCTTTGAAATCCGCCGCATGCGTAATCATGGGCTTTTCCCCGTGCAGTAATGACAAATAATCATTACTGGTATCCGCTTCGCCATCGAGGTTATCAACCTTCACACCAGTTAACAGCCCAACAGCAAATTGACGCGTCTCTTCTGTGGTCCGATAGTTAATCTTCAATTTTTTACTGCGACGACCACGGACGTTAATACCACACTGACCAAGAACGACCTTATTGCGATAAATACGCTGATGCCCATCCCCGACAATAAACAGATCGTTGGGCGACTCGGGAACCAGGCTGCGAATAAGAGTAAATGCCGGGGCACCGATATCTTGAGCTTCATCGACCACAATACTGCTATAAGGTAGTTGAACCTGTTTTTCTTTAAACAGAACAATAGCCTCATGCATGGCATCGCCCATTTCGCGCAGTTTGGCACGCGCCATTTGTGCTCTGAATTCTTCAAAGACTGGCCAGATTTTCGCCCGTTGAATACGGGATAACGCTGTACCACGTCCAACCCGGCTGACTTTGAGGTATTCCTCCCGGGTGTAAACCGCATTTGGCTGGACAACGCGTTGCCACTCTTCAGCATAGAAATTGTCAGGTAGCCCCAGTTCGGCAGGTGCCTGCTGCAAGGCATAGTTCCAGCATTTGCGTCGCCCTTCATCGCTGTCGTATACCACGCGGAAATCATAACCGTGGCGTTTTAGTTGGTCGCTCATCCAGGCATCAATGTTAACGACGTCAATACGCGCCATCTCTTCTCGCGTACACAACCGCTGGAGATTAGCGCGAATATCTGCCGCCAGGTTACGCGTAAAGGTCGTGAAAAGTACCTTCTTACCGGGTTTATCTGCCAGACGCTGAGATAACCACCGCGCACGGTGCATCGCAACAACCGTTTTCCCTGTACCTGCACCGCCCAGTACTCGTACCGGACCATTAGCGGGCGACTCCACCAGTTTTCGCTGGCTCGGATGCAGAAATACACGCCATTTTTCTAAAGGCGCATTAAGCATCTGCAACAGCTCCTGTTCATTTTCAACGACATGGAAGCGACGTTTACTTCGTTCAATCGCCTCCATAAAGTCGTTGGTATCAACAGGCTCATCACGATGATCGTTAAACTCTTCCAGCACTTCCTGGTAATCCAGCCCTTCTGCCAGCCAGTGCAGAGGTTCCCAGGCTTCTGCTGGCATTATGCTTTCAAGTTGATTAAGCCCGGCTTCATCGGTAAGCGCCATCACCTGATCAATAAAGACAGGCGGCACGCCCAGGGCCAGAATCTGTTCCGCGCTGTAAGCCGCAAAGAGTTTCGGTTTATCTACCACCGCTTCCGCTGCCGGTTTGATATAGCTAATATCAATGACCTGAATCGCGCCGGTAACCGGGTGAATCGAACAATCATGCCGCCGCGCCCAGTCGTATGCTTCGTCGTGTTTATCCACCCACATCAGCATATACAGGGCACCCTGTTCAGGTTTCAGAACAATGCCGCGATAAGTTTGATCGATTCGCACCGAATGAACATTTTTACTGCGCGCATCGTGGATCTTTTCATAGTTAAGTCCATTACTGGTCGGGTCCTGACGGAATTTGGAGATGAATTCCTGCACCTTTTTTTGCTGTGCTTTTGGGATCCGCGCGAATGCGCCCAGAAAACCATCAGAAAGTGCCACCTTGGGCGTTTGCACCGTCATTTGTCACCTCCGGACAGATGTTGCAATGTATTTTCGTCAATTGGCCCGAATGCAACGTGCCAACCCCTAGTTGTGAATAATGGAATAAATTCTTGATTATCAATAATCAATGCCCATTTTTGTGATGGCCAGGCGAGATCGGCTTCCGCAATAATTTCACCTTCATCATTTTGCAATTCGTAGCCGAGAGTCGGCGCAGAGAGAGAATGAGACTGAAGCAACGCGATCTCTTCAGCGCTTAATAAGCCAAACTCAATAATCTCAGCCCAACTCTCATCAGTCTCTGGTACTGCCTCTGGCGTTGCCGAAACTTTAGTGTCAACGCTTTCCTGCGGTAAATGCACGGCTTTACGGCTGGTAAAGGTCATATCCGGCAGGAACTGTAACAGGTTTACCAGTCGCCAGAAGCCATTGAGTCCCGCTTCATAACCGTCATCCTGCGTATAGCGATCGTCAAAACAGATATGCAAACGCAGCCAGCTGCGCATTTGTGCGACGCTGGTCGTCGGTTTAATGGCTTGTTGTGGTAACACCGAAGCCAGCTCAATAAATTGCTGCGATGAGTTACAGCTATCGAGTAAACCACCAAAGACAAACGGTTCGTCTGGCAAAAGCTCTGCTAGCCGCCAGGCTGGCGCGTTTTCCTGCATTTCATAGGCATACTTTTGTTTCGTTCCCGCGTCCTGTGACTTCTTCACATCCAACCACACCCAGGCATGTGCAGCAGCCATTCTCTGCCATAACTGCGTTCTTCCGCCCGGATCGGCGAGATAATCCAGCAGCAGTGCAAAACTGTTGCGTTCCCGGAACGACGCTTCAAGGGCCGCAAAGTTGGTATCGTGAAACAGGTTATAAAACTTAGGCTGTTTCATATCCGGGTTATGCCCAAGTCCCAGGACATCCTGAACATGTTTAAGCCCAGGCTCTTTGAGATCGGCCCACGTGACTGTCCACACCCAGAAATTACCGCTATCCCGAATCGCCTGGCGTTTTTGCACATCCTCTGCGACGCTATTTTTGTGGAACGCAAAGCCATCAAGGAAAATAGCCACCGGTTTAATGACATCAGACTGCATAAGCGGATATAGCACGTAATCCGGGCGACAAGGGATCCCCACCGCCTCTTTAGCGCCTAAATCCACCTGAGCTTTAAGATGCCAGCTCATCATCGGTTCGCTGCGGGTGTTAATAATCCACCCAGCGCCCTGATGCGCGTAACTGCGACTGACAATCAGGTTTTTATTTTCTTGCAGGCAGCTAATAAACCGTTTTTCCAGCTCACTGCCCATCATGGCTTCGAGGGAAATGTTTTTGATGGAATCAATTACCCGTATCGAATCTCTTGCCTGCAAAATTTTCGCCAGCAAGAGACGCGCCTGATCGCGGGAGACATACTTCATGCGCCCACGGTCACGGTAAGCGTAAACGCAACGATAACAACCATCTTTATGCGTATCATTGTTGCAACTGCATTCCACTATTGCCTGATAGGCCAGTTCAAGTAATTTCAGCAAATTGTCGGGAGTGCGCATCAGCTCTTTAAGAGAACCAGTTCCCCCCGGGACGGTATCGTAAATCACCAGATACTGCCTCCAGGATTCGCCTTCATTTTCCGGCTCGCGGTACACAACGCCTTTCAGGTGATCGACATTCCCCTTGAAGTAATGTTTAAGGCCGAGCTGGATCGCCGCCCCAAGAGAAGCCTCCACGACACGGTCATTACTGTAACTGCTTACCGGGAGCAGAATACGCAACGCTTCTGACTCCAGCTGGCGATAGAGATAGAGATAATCTTCGAACTTCGCCTTTTCCGGTTCCGTGCGATATTTGCAGCTCAAATCATGACGTGGTTCATGATCGCGAGGACGCTGCACCATGCCGCACCCGAGGCAAACTTTAAACCCGGTTCGCTTCTTCGCTTCTCCGGCAATCATCAACTCATTGGCATCATCCGCCATTTTGCCGAAGTTGATATCCCGCAGGGTGACTTTGCTTAAAAATTCAAAACCAAACGGAACTTCGCCTTCCTCAATCGCGTATGCCGCCGATACATCTTCTTTTTCGAAACTAACCAATAGCTGACGCTGGAAGAAAGCAGGTTCACGGCTGTCGCTATCGTCGCTGATCTGGCTATCACGTGCGCTGGCGCGGGCATAAACCTGGCGAAGTTTCAGCAGCGTGGTTTTTTGTCCGGCATCGGCCCACCCCGGTGTGCCACATTTCGGGCAATATTTATGCTGGTCGCCCGTCTGGTCGATATTTTCGCTGTAGTTACAGTGGCTACAGATACGCCAGTTCTCCGGCTCAGAGACCTTCAGGTCTATCTGCTCAATTTCAACTTTATGCCCACCGGCATAGAAATTATTCAGCGGAGCCAGCTCAGCCAGCGCCGTTGATGCCGGGCGTTCATATTCGAAAGTGGTGTTTTGATATTCACGCGCTTCCCCGCCTTCTTTACGCCGCCAGAGCACAGAACGTAACGTAATACCGGCTTCCGGGAAGGCGTAGTTAGGCAGCAGACCTTCATCCGTGAGGAAATTCAGCGTTTGCTTATTGTTGATTTGATTGACCAGCGCCATCAGCGCCTGCCGTTCTGAAGTCAGTTCGCGCATATCGCTGTCAAAGTTTTGATCGCGCGGCGCGTTCTCCAGTTTATCGATGCTGCGCTTGAGTTTATCGATGCGTGAGCGCAAAGATTTGCGATCTTCCACCAGCAGTTTTAACGCTTCTTCGATACGCTGCACCAGCGAACGTTGCCCTGGCGCGCCCTGAAGATAAGACAACAGCTGTTGGCGAGTTTCTGCGGCAAGATCGGGGAAGATCGCCGTAAATTGTGCAGCAATCTCCGCATGATGCTGTTCGATATATCGCAGTAAGTTATACGGAAAACCCGATTTACGCCCGAACTCCAGCTCATCCAGCATCTGTTTGACGTTTTTACAGATAGCGGATTCTGGTACACCGGTTTTCACCCAGTTATCCATACAAAAAGCTGCCAGCTGGCGTTCGAGAATAGCCGTTGCATTGAGGAAGACGCCAGGAGCCTGCACCTGGCCCTGCATCATCTCCAGCGGTTCTTCAAAGAAAAACTGATCGTGCGGGTTCCCTTCTGCCACGGTAATGTTTAACGCGTTACCATCTTTACGACCGGCGCGACCAATACGCTGCAAGTAGTTGGCCTGAGCAGGTGGGACAGAACAGAGTAAAACGGTGGAAAGATCGCCAACGTCAATACCCATCTCCAGCGTCGGTGTTGCCGACAACAGGTTGATATTCCACGGTTGGTTGCCGCGGTAGAACGATTTTTCGGTGGCTTCGCGATCTTCACGGCTAAGCAGCCCCGTGTGTTCTGCGCCCTGTACGCGCGCGATGTCCATGTTCTCCCAACGCCAGGTCGCCGTATTGTCGACTTCCTGGTAACGACCTTCACAACGTAAAGAGAGACAAGGCGCATTACGCCACTGCCAGCCTTGATCGGCCGGAGCCCGGACAACCTCACGGCAACATGAACAATTAAGCTGAACGACGTCACGGCTCACCACCAGCGCCGAAGGCACCAGTCCCCAGGCTTCACGCCCTTTGGTGTCAAAATCTTTTACTACTCCGGCTATTTTCAACGCCGTAAACAGGCGTCGTAACACTGTTTCCGCAACGCTACTGATAAACAGATTATTGCCGTTACTCAGCGTGCGATTGATCCAATGCTGATACCAACTGGGGTTAGACTTCGCGCCAATCAGGCGATGGAAACCATTAATTTTTTCAAACGACGCATAAGCCGGTTTACGCGTTTTCGGACCGATAGAAGGCATATAGCGCGAGGTACGCTCTTTTTGCGTCATCATAAAGGTCGTGCTATCACGGCGATAACTTTCGAACGCCGGATGCATAACAGCCCCGGCCTGGCGTTGATACCAGATAACCCCCAGCGCCAGGTGCGCTACCTGCTCGACGCTCACACCGGACATCTCATCACCCAGCTCTTCACAAAGCTGTTGATGCAGGGCGGTAACTGCCGGATTAAAGCGTTCTTTATCCACTCCGGCAACGGCATAACCGGTGGCTTCCAGCGTACGTCCGATACGCGCGCGCAGGGTAAATTCGCTGTACACCTCCCAGTCGAGGCGCAGGGAAACTAGCTCCGGCAGATCGGAGTTCTCCGCCAGTTTGCCTTCATTTTTCAGTGTCTGATAATCATTCAGCCACTGCATATTTGGTGCGATGAAGTTCGCTGCAAAATGAGCATCGTCCGGTGAACGTTCACGCGTTTGTTGGCAAACACGCGCCGCGAACGCATCCAGCGGTAATGTCTCTTTTTCGCCAAGAACACTGGCGATTTGCCCACGAATCATCAGCGGCCAGGTACGGGCAGTAAAGAAGCTGGCACGATGCGCGGCGTCTTGTACCGAGTCAGAAAACGTAATCAGCTTTTTATGTTCGTTGAACTGGCTGCCATAAAGCTGGTGAATCATCACCGCCGACAAACTGGCAGCCCGTGACCCCAGGATCGAAATCCCCTGTTTGCTGTTGCAGTACGGGCATTCATTAGCAAACTCCAGCTCGTCCTTACGCTCTTTGAGCATATCCGGGATCAGTACCTGCAACAGTTCCGTATGACCGCAATGTCCACACTGGACGCTGGACTGTCGGTTCAGTTTCAGACAGGTAGGACACAGTTTCTGGTGTGCGCCACTGACCGCTTTTTCGTTGTTATCCGGGAAAGCAAGGACGATGGAGCGTCCTTTTTCAAAGAACTGGCGATAAATGCCGTCGAGGTCTGTTTCCAGCTGAACGCTTTGCCCATGACGCAGGCTGGCCCAGCCAGTTGCGTGGCAGTCACGGCAGTGGATAACCGGCAAATAGTGTTCGCGATCTTCCACCGCCACATCATCGGCAAACACCAGTCGGGGCGTTTTCGCCACGCTGGCGACCAGACGACGCATCTCACGAAGCCACAACTGGGAGCGCAGTTGCACAAACGGCAGCACCGGACGCGCTTTCTTCGCCTGGAGACGTTTTTGCCGATCGTGTTCCGTTTCCGGTACTTCGAGACGTGCCTGCGCGATCAGTGCCAGAATGCTTTGCAGCACGCGTCGGGCATGGTCGGCGCTTTCTGCCAGCATGACCTGGAGATTTTCCAGACACTCTCGTTCAGAGAGGATCCCGCCTTGCAGATCATGGAGTAAGACATGCATCACGCTGTGGCGGCGTAACAGTGACCCCAGCGCAATACGCTTTTCACGCCCGTCGTCGCTCTCCAGATCGTCCGGGAGTTGCAAGTCGCTGTCGGGGAACCACAAAGGGATTTGCCCGTTAAGATACGCTACCGGGGTAGCGTAACTCTGCGGGTCCAGGGCCGAAGCGACCTCCGGCCCCGGATACTGACTGTACGCAATGGTGTAATCCTGCAAGTACTCCGCTGCCGTGTAGCGATCTTCGCGAATAACGGCGTCATCGGTAAACGGCTGGTCAAAGATTGTTTTTGCGTAATCGAGCAGTTGCCCCAGCTCGTCGCCGACGGTAGCTGATGTCCCGACGCAGGCGAATCGTTGGTTATCTACACCTATGTGATGCTTCAGACGTCGCACCAGACAGGCCAGATCCGACCCTTGCGCGCCATCAAACGTATGCAATTCATCCACGACCAGGTAACGCAATGAACCGGGCTGGTTGTAACGCCAGAGCGGCTGATCGCCTGGGCGCATCAGCAGGTAGTCGAGCATTTTGTAGTTGGTCAACAGGATGTCCGGCGGGCTTTCGCGCAGCGTGTGCTTGCAGGTAATGACCTTTTCTGCTGACATTTTTTTGCTGGGTTCGATTTCGCTGTCGCCGACAAACAATCCGACGGTCACCTTGCCATGCAGTTGTGGATCGCTGGCGATGGTTTTGGCGAAACGGCTGGCCTGATCGGTTGCCAGGGCGTTCATCGGGTAGATGATAATCGCTTTAACCCCGGCTTGTGACGCGCCCGCGCAGTGGTTGAGCAGCGGGAACATAAAGCATTCTGTTTTACCGGAGCCGGTACCGGTAGCGACCAGTGTCGGCTGTGGCGCGTCGCTTCCTAGACGCTGAAATGCCCGGGCCTGATGCGCGTGCGGCGGGAACGGCAGCGTCAGATTAGGGAAAAAATTCAGCGGTAAGTCACTTTTACGAAACGGCAACTGGGCGGAAAGGTATGGTCCTTTCAGCAGCGTTTCGGGCTGGGCCAGAAATTGCTCCAGCATTGAGACATTATCGTTATTCTCACCGTTAAACAGCGGGCTGTTTAGCGGGAACGCCGCCCGTAAAAAGGCGGCAACGCTGTCGGCGACCTGCCGACTGACAACGGACGGCAACATCAGGCGCTCTCCTTATCTTGTGCAAAGAACGCCCAGGCCACTTTGTAGTCATCTTCGCGATCTGGCTTGATAAACGGTGCCTGCCAGGTGACGGTACGGCGCTCGCCTTCGTCGCTGCGGGTATAGTCATCAAAGGTGACGCTGACGGTACCGGTTTGCAGATGTTTGACATCATCCCAACCGATGGCTTGATCGGTGCAGTCACCGCCGGTCCACTCCGGGCTGTCGACGTTAAAGACAAAGCCGTTTTTCAGGTCAGCTTTACGCGCGGTACGCGGCAGACCGACGCCCACCAGCCCTTTGCTTGGGGTAAAGATAATGCGACCGTTTTGATCGTACCAGGTATCCGCTTCGTACTGGCGCATCACCGGGAACTGAACGCGATAAATGGTAAGCAGTTCTTCGAGGGTTAACCCTAGCGCCTGCGCCACCAGTACGTCGATTTCCACCAGCGCCTGACGGCGACTGTAGTCAGAGCGTAAGGCGCAGTTACGCTGCCACTCTGGGGTCAGTTTGGCGAAGAAATCTTGAGGTAATTGTGGGAGGTTACGGCTCCAGCGTTGGTGCATTGCCAGTTGTAAATCAACACTATCCCACAGCTGCTTGTAATTATTAGTGAGTGAAACCAAACAGAGTGCTCGTATTTGAATTTTGGTTTTATATTTTTCAACAATAGGTAAATATCTTGCCAAATTTTCCCTGAAACGAGGGTTTCCTGTGCTTTTTATCAAAAAGTCGTGGCAAATCGACATTGATTGACCAGTAAAAGATAATAAAGTTTCTACTTCATTAAATGCGATGCTGAAACATGGATCGATATGGGCAACACCGGCCGGGAATATAGCAGGAATCAAGGTTCGTTCACCCGATTGACTGAGCATTGAGCGAGCAACAAAACGATAATAGTCCGTCACCTTCCTCGGCTCGTCTTCATCCTGCTCTTTCCACGAAACCCGTGGGGTGCGCTTTGCATACTCCTGTGCATCACATGCCGGAATATAGTTAGTGCGCGGCAAATAGTCGTCGGGCAGAGTTAGCAAGTCCAGACAATCATAATGTCCTTTCTCTGTGCAAATTTCTCTCGGCGTCTTATAAAGCGGTGTTCCAACATAGAAGTGCGGACCAGACAGAATCCATTGGGATGCGTCTTCCGGGAATTGGGTATGCCGTTTAGTTGTTCCGTCAGCTTGAGCATATGTTTCATCAAACATGACGGTGGAGAAATATTCCCCCTGCAAATCCCCCAGCCGTTTAGGTTGCTTAGCGAATTTTTCAAGTACAGAAACAAGAGGTTCAGCATGAAGCACTGGGAGTCGAGCTTCAAGAGCCGGCGTTCCCTCTTCATCATAAAGAGTGGCAAATAGTGCAAGCCGTTCCATTCCAACGGTCAAAATACGGCTTTGATGCCCCGCTTCATTCCAGGAACCTGTTTCGTCATCTTTAATGCCACCAACTTCACCGGAACCATCATGCGCAAGACAAAGCTCGATCGTTTTGGCTGAGAAAAGGTTTGCAATATTGATAAAGCCGACAGATTGATTCGGTGAAGCCGTATAAATATTAATGCTGAATTTAACCCTGTGACCAATAGGGAAAAGCATATGCTGATTCTGAAACTGAAAATGCGCCCTCAGCCTCGGATATACCGCCGCACGTAATTGCCCGCCTTTCGGGTCATCATAAATCCCTTCCGGGTGCAGGAAACCTGCCACACCTTTCTCTGCTCCTAAGCGCCAGGCCTGCGGCAGGAAGCATTTATACAAGTTGGTCTGTACCCCACGCAGTACCGGGTAGTTCTGCTGCGCATTGAGGAAGTTTTGCATCCCTTCACAGCCTTCATACTCGCTGCGCCAGGCCGCTTCCAGTGCCGGGATCTGGTTAAAGGTATCAACACGCAACGTTGCCAGCTTCGAGGCGCTCAGCTTACGCAGCACAAATTCCGGCTCATAATCACCCAGCACGCCCGCTTCCTGCCATTCCACTTTCAGCCACGGCGGGTTTCCGAGCATCAGGTCAAAACCGCCGCGCTCGGCAAACAGGTCGCAGAACTCCAGATCCCAGTGGAAGAAACGGTGCTGCTTTCTCAGGGCATCGACAATCGCCAGACGCGGCAAATGACGGAACAACACCTCGGTTTTCAGACGACCAGCAACAGAAAACAGCGAAGACTCTTCTCGCAGCAGGCCTTCTTCGGCAAACAGATCGCCGGTGGTGTGCTCCGCAACTTCAGTGACTTTTTCCGTGATTACAATCCCGTCGAGCAGGGTTTCAATCTCAAACAACCAGGTGCCGCGATCCGGTAGCTCATCGGCTTTGTCGATCGGCCAGAACCACAGCGCGCACCAGTAGTCCATTACCCAACGCAGCTTCTGGTAGGCGCTGTTATCTTCAAGACGACCGCTAAAGGTTTCATCTTTACTGCTCAGCGAAGAACGCGTCTGCTCGCTGTTTTCTGCCGGCCACACCGGGTAGCTGTCGGCGGTTTTCAGACGTTCTGCTTTAAGTTGCTGGCGATAGGTGTTCCACAGTGCTTCCACCTTTTCGCTGATACGCTGCACATCAGCAATCTCATGCCCGGCAAAGCTTTTAATAAACTCTTTGCGCCAGCTGTCCAGGGCTTTGAAGTCATCCGGATAACGCTGCTTAACAGTTTTATCGCTGTAGTTAGCCATACCGCCGTCGGGCAGCAGGAAGTGGAAAATCTGCGTCTCTTCACGCGGCGTGTTCATCGCCAGTTCGACCGGCTCGCTGTTAAGCCAGCTCGGATCTTTGGCTTTTTTGTAGGTCAGTTCACTCTTGTTGAACACCTGACGGCGCGCGCCCACCAGTGAGTTACCGCAGTGCAGCTGGTAACCAAACCACGGTACAAAGGCATCGCCACTGATGGCGTTCAACCACAGCGACACTTCCGCCAGTTCCACCGCCACCGGGTTTAAGTCCACGCCGAAAACGTTGTTGTCGGCAATGTACATTTTCACCCGCTGTAACTCCTGGGTATAACGATCCTGCGGAATACGGCGACCTTCCGCCTGCTGCTTGTGGAACAGATACGCTTCTGCCAGCTGGTTGATGGCTTCGTTAAGGAACGCCGCGCTGCCCATCGCCGGTTCGCAAACGGTGAGGTTTAAAATGGCATCAGCTTTGGCGTGCGGATCGCTAATGGGATCAATCTGCTCCTTAAACAGTTCTTTCAGGGCATATTTAACCAGTGAGCGGGTCAGCACTTCCGGGGTGTAATAAGAGGCAGATTTCTCACGGTCGCGCCCGGCCATACGGTAGATAAAACTGCCTTTGCGGTGAATGCGCAGACTGCCGTCTTTCTCGTAGACCTTCTCGTCTTCGTGGTATTTGCCAATCTCATCCTTACTGACGAAGTAACCCGTCTCCAGCTCGTTAAACTCTTCCCCGGCTTTCTTCACCTCGTAGAGATCTTCGCTGGCGAAGAATCCGCGATAGGAGAGCAGCGCCTCATACACCGCCCCCAACTGGTTGATACCCAACTGGCGATAAGAAATACGTCCGCGGCGGTTAAAGCGCCCTTTGCCCGGGCGGCTTAACGACATCGCCTGGATAATCTGTTGCAGGGTTTCGTTACGGAATACCACGCGGTTAAGAATGCGCGTGTTGTTGGCATCGAACAGATGACTTTCAAGACGCGGGACGCTGAACTGATGACTATGGATGGTGATCCGGTCGCCGCTCTCCAGGTCACTCTGCATTTTCACGCCGCCGTTGTAGCCTTCGCGCACCAGTTTAAACAGCATATTCAGGCTGTCGTGGAAGTAGCGCCCGTTGCGATCTTCTTCGCTGGTCAGCGGGATCATCTCCAGATCGCGCAACGTTTCCAGGCTGTAACCTTGCAGATAGGTTTTGGCGGTCATTGGCGCATAACCCAGCTCCGGGCGCGCTTCAATGTAGAACAGGAACAGCAGGCGGTACATGTAACGCAGACATTCGCGGCTCAGTTCATCCGGGTCCACCGCACGGTTACCGGTATAGTTTGCCAGGCCACGGTCGATCAGATAATGCATCGCTTCGTTGCCCAGCAACTCAATGCTTTCGCGCAGGGCATATTTCAGATCTTCCGAAACACCAAACGCATGTTTGTGCGAATTGTCATCCAGCGAGTCAAGATAAGGTGCCCCACTGCCCGGCAGCAGAGAATCTTTATGTAACAACACCGCAGTCGCTTTCAGCGTATCCGTTTCACGACGGCTTAAAATCTCTTCAAAATCAAAACGTAGCAGACGGTTTTGCGCCCATTTGGTACGGTCCAACAACAAGAGCTGACGGTTACCGAGCAGCAGCACAAAACGCGGCGGTTCATTTTGGGTGAAGACCGCCGTAGAGAGCAGATCCTGCCAGCTGCGATATTCACCATTGGCTTTTTTGCGCAGGCTGTCGCGCTTATGTTTGTCGGTATCCGCCGGGAATTGCGCGGTCAGTAAGGAGAGCGCCAGCGGATCCAGCGTTCCTTCTTCCTGATCGTGTGCTTCAACAATCCACAGCCACGGGCTACCGTCAGTGCTGTTGTAACGCGCCAGTACCGGCAGCGGTGTATCGTCATCCAGCATTTGGATCTGTGGCGTAATTTCGTAGCCCAGCTCCTTTAACAATGGCTGCCAGCGATTACGTTGATCGGCCAGACGCTGCGGGATCTGACGCTGTTTTTCGTGCTCGGCAAGTTTGCGGAAAAACTCAGTCGCCAGACTGTTAAACTGGTTCCACGGAGCGCGGTATCCCGGCTCCACGTCTTTGCCCTGTTCACGAGCGGCACGCTCCGCTTCACGCGCTGCATTTTCCTGGGCTATCCAGGGTTCCAGCACATCGCGGATATCACTGGTGAAAACCTCACCCAAATAGTGGTTAGAGTAAAATTCGTTTTCGTTATTAATACCGACCAGCGCCATGATTAACCCTCCGCTCCGGTGATAACAGCAATTACCTGAATGTAGGGTTCTTTTTCAGTCGTCATGGTGTCCTCAATCCATTCGATATAGCTGTCAAAATTGTGTTCGATTTCGCGTTGTCTCTGCTCTTTACGGCTCTGCTTGACTGACAATTGCTGTTTGTTATCGGCAAAATCCAGCTCAAGTTGGCTCAACTGCCGCCCACGCAAAACGTCCAGCTTTTGCAGATGCTCATTCAGTTGCTGGTTAATGTGCGTTTCAAACGCATTCCGATCATGGATGAATACCTCCCGGGCATGAGCAATAGCCGCTTCCAGTAAATCCTGCTGGCGTTGGTGATTACGATCTTTACCGCCGCTGTTAGTCAGCTTGTTACTCAACTGCGGATGACGTTGTAAAAACTCAGCGAAAGGCTGACTGCCGATTAGCGATTCACGGTTAAAGCTCACCACTATCCACGGGTTCACCATCGGATGTGATTTACGGTTCGGGAATAACCCGGAAAGAATGAAGTGATCTTCATCGGGTTCAAGCAGGTATGGCAGCCGGATAACCGGAGCCTGATGACGACCAAAAGCCGAAGAGATTTTATCGTCCAGCCACTGCACTACCGGGTTGATTTGCCAGAGATACTGCACATCGGGCCAGGCATGTTGCTCACCGCGAGCGCGCGCAATCGCGTCGGTGATGACGGTTTTATCCTGACTTAAATAGAGCTGCCAGTTCTCCGGGGCAATTTCAGGCGGTAGCTGGTTGAAGCGGCGGCGTAACTCCTCCGGTGCCACCAGCGACAAGGTATTATCAGGCAAGGTTTCATACTGGATAGTTTGACCACTGGCTTTCAGGTAACCCAATGCTCTTTCGCAGTACGCCTGTTCGCTGGCAAACAAGCTGGTGTCTGTTTCGGTGACCATTGAGGCATCGCTGGAAACCGCACTGCATATTTCGCCAAACAGATCGTGTTCGGCGCTTTCCGAGACGTTGCTGTTCAGCAGTTGATCAAACAGGCTGGCACCATCATCCTGCATCATGAACTCTGCAACCTGCTCTTCTTCCTCTTCCTGGGTAAATTTGCCGGTAAACTCCGAACTGTCCCCAATGTTCTTCTGCGCCTGTTCGTCTTTGTTGATCAACACTTCCAGTACGCGCATATCGCCATTGATCTGTGGTTCGCTGGCCTCGGTAAGCAGATAGCGGATTTGGGGCTGATGTTTTTGCCCATAGCGGTCAATACGCCCGTTACGTTGCTGGAATACCATCAACGACCACGGAATATCAAAGTGAATCATTTTGTGGCTAAGGTGATGCAGGTTGATCCCTTCAGATGCCACATCCGAACAAACCAGAAGACGCAACGGCGACTGCGTTTTACCAAAGGCTTCTACGGTTTCCATCAATACCGTATCGCCCTGATCGCCGCGCAGCGTGGCGATCTGGTCATCTTTCAATTTCAGATCCGCTCGCAGTTGCTGTTCGAGGAACTCCAGCGTTTTAATACTTTCGGTGAAGATCACCAGGCGATCTTCCGTGTTATTGGCTTTCCAGGCGAGGTCTTTTCGGATGGTGTCGAGCAGCAACTGGTATTTGCTAAACTGGCTGGCATCAATGTTATTCAGCGCCAACAGCAATGACTCCAGTTCGTTGATCTGGCTCTGGCTATTATGATCTTTACGGCTCTCAAGACGCTTCAGACGATTCGCCACGACGCTGGCACACGCCATCGGGCTGGAAAATAGCGCTTTTTCGAGGGTTATCTTGAACAGACGACCTTTGTTAGACTGGGCCTGTTCATCGTCATCATCACGGAACTGGCTCTCAACCAGACGACGGTATGCTTCTTCTTCGGCACCGGATGCCAGGCGAGTCAATTTGACAATATTGCGCTCGGGGAACTCGCCGGACATCTGATCTTTCACGTCTTTTTTGAAGCGACGGACAACCAGATTTTTATCGGCAAAATCGGCGTATTCATACTCTTTCGGGTTGGCGATCGCCGTCGGGTCAAGCATGTTCATCAGGCTGGCAAAACTTTCAGCCTTACCATCATGCGGTGTTGCTGAAAGCATAATCAGCGTATCGCTGCGCCCGGCGAGCAGTTTTGCCAGTTTACTGCGTAACGAACTGGTTCCACGTTCTGCGACGTTATGGGCCTCATCAATGACAATAATATCCCACCAGGCATTTTCCAGATGGTGACGATATTCAATGTCTTGTTTCAGCGTATCGATGGAGATAATGGTCTTGTCAAAATAGTGGAACGGGTTGTGGTTGGTTGGGATGCGGTTACGCACCTTTTGTAAACCAGCAGAATCCAGGCGGGTCAATGGGATCGCAAAACGGCTCCAGAACTCCTTCTGGAATTGTGTCAGCATCGATTTAACCGCCAGAACCAGAATACGTTTTCCGCGCCCACGACGGATCAGTTCCGAAACCAGAATACCGGCTTCCAGCGTTTTACCCAGACCAACAGCGTCGGCAATGAGTATCCGCTGACGCGGTTGTGCCAGCGCCATCCGCGTAGGATCGAGCTGAAACGGCATGGAATCCATCGCCGCCAGATGACCAAAATGGACTTTACTGTCTGTCGGTACGCGTTGGCGTAACTGACTTTCAATATACAACTGTGCCGCTTGATAATTGGCGGATTCATCTTCCACCAAATGCGTTTTTGCGGGATCCAGGATCTCTACTTTTTGTTCCAGTTTGGTCAGAAATAACCCTTCTTTACCGCGCACAAGCTCTGAAATACCATCGCAGGTCAGCAAATACCCACCATCACCACTGTCATCCGCCCGGCGAATACGCCATTCGGCATCACGAATAACCACCCGCATACCAGGTGCATAATTTTGCTTATTCATCGGTTTTTCTGTCTATTTGGGGCAGTGGCGGTAACGTCATCCTGAAAAATGTGGCGCGGCACACTGCGATAAAAAAGAGGGCCTTAAAGATATCATGAAGGCCCCCGGCAAAGTGACAAAATGGGAGGGAATGCGCATAAATTGCGCATGATTTTCAAACAAAAATTATTAAAAAGTGAGCTGGGTCAACTCCCCTGGAAGATATCCCCAGGGGAGCAATTATTTATCCAGCGATAATATAACTCCTAAGGTCATTACCCGGGGCAACAGCTCGCGCTCGCGTGTTTGCCAGCCGTTCAACTTGCTGCGGTACTCGCAGGGCAAAATCAAAGAAGGTATCTTCAATACAGCGCCAGTAGCTAAGCCCCATGTCGAGCAGGACATAATGCTGACTGCCATCGCTGAAGGTGACTGTCAGCTCTCGTCCATGCTCCGTACTCTGGTTATCCCCCGTTAACCAGCTAATTGCTCCCGGCCACGCAGGCCCCAGATATCCTTCTTCAAGTAAAGTGGTCACAACCTGCTGACGATCTTCCTCATTAAGCCACGCGTTATAGAGAGCGTCGTGTTGGCGAGAGTTGTAATCCAATTTTTTGACGCAAACAGTGAGGCTGGCGCGTTCCGCCATTCCCTGTTCAACCAGCTCGGTTAAGATTTCACCTAACAAACGCGCCGTGAATGGGCTATTAAGATAACGATCGCTGTACTCAACATGCGTTATCTCTTTGTGGCGGGTAAATGCCTGCTTCCAGCCAGCGTGCTGTTGCGTGACTAACGACCAGAAACGCGAACCAAAACCTTCCAGCGGCCCGTCCAGTTGTTCACAGAGATTGATGCGCACCGCCCCGGTGGGTAAGGCGGGCAGTAAATCTTCTGCACTTAAGGTCTGACCCGAGAAGGTTTTTCCGGACGTTCCTTTAAGTGTCACTACTGGTGAAGACGCACTTTGTCCCCATAATTCACCAGGGGCAACGGTAGCGCTGTCGTCTGCGGCCCACTGTTGGCTTTGCCCTTCGCGAGTCACCTGCGCAAGCCAGCGCCCCTTTCCTTGCATGAGCTGCGCAGTGGCAATGGATTTCACTTGTAAGCGACCTCCCGGCATCGCCGCCAACGCGGAAAGCTGATGTCTGGAGCTATCAGTTAAGTTTGCCAGCGGCGTGGCCACCAGCAACTCAACATTCCCACCGGAGGAGGCAAACTGGAGCAACTCTTTAAATAATGGCCATTGGGCAAAGTCCCACTGTTCCTGCGGCCCCGCAAGAACCAGCGAGCAGGAGTCATAAATCTCGCTGTTCAGGCATTGCGCAATACGTAAACTCAGAGGGTTAGTTTCAACCCGGCTACCATCGCCGAAGTACTGATATTCTGGCGCGAGGTTAAGTCGCTGCAACCGTACATTGGTAAGCAGGGTTAATGCATGGTGACGATCTAATCTGTTGACATAATGCTGACTGTCGTAGCTGAGCAAGCAGTGGTGACAGAATTTATCGCAACTGCAATCGAGCAATTTTCTGGCGTAATTAAAGACATCAGCCCAATGGTCGATCAATTGCACTGCATAACCTGCACCACCCGCATTATTGTCGTAAATGAAGATGGAATATCCGGTATAGCCATTGATATCGCGCGCTTGCTGCGTCGTCACGCCCAGCTCAGTATTTTCGATACCCAATTTATGCGCTAACCCTTCACGCAAAGCGACCGCAAGGGAACGCGCGGCAACCTCATCACGGATCAACAGGCCATTATCATCATTGAGTTGCAGCTCAACCATATCTGTACGACTGCTATATCCCAACCACAGATCTTTATGCACATGACCGTGGCACAATTTATTGCTCCCCTGACGATCGTTACTGCCCCCTCGCAACAGGTAATGCGTATTTTCCCGCTCTGGGTTCTTTAGATTTTCAGGGGTACGCTGGGGTTGAGTTTGAGATTCTGCCCGACCACATGAGAGGCAAATTGCGTAGCCGTGCCCAAATTCCCCTTCACTGAAGTGGAACAATTCCCCACTATGGCTAAAACGGTAACGTCCTAGCCCAGCATCGGGTAAAGAAACCCACACCGAAGACGGTACAAGAACACGTGGATCTTTCCAGGGAAGTTGTGCAGGCATGGATACATCATTATGTGCCTGATAACGAATATCTGTCGCAAAACCAACAGGCTGTAAATAACGCTTCACATCAAGTTGCTGTATATCCGCTTTGCAGTGACTACATTCGACAGGACGGGTAGTACTGGTTGCCCCCGCACCACATTTACGGCAATGCCAGAACCACGGAATGTGATGATCGCCTGACAGCTCCTGCCCGCTGGCAAGTACCTTGCCAAGCATAATGCCCGAGGAACGATATACTTTTCCGCCCAATACCACATCTGCACCAGGCGCATACTCGCGTAATGCTGTAGGTAGATCACGGCTGGGCAATTTTTCAATACGACGAGAAAAGCTTTCTCCCCCTTCATTAGGGTCAGCCTGAGTAGCTTTTATTGCGCGACGTTTTTCCAGCTCATCTGCCGTCAGATAATTGAAATTGACGACGCCAACCGGGAAACCATGCCCCGGCAGGAACGCTTCACTAATGAGTTTAGAAAACAGATATGCACCGCGATAATCACGAAGCTGATAAGCGATGGCTTTACCTGCTGGCGTTTCTTCCCACGCGCTGTTATCCGCTTTCAACGCTTCGATATTTTCCAACAGTATCGCAAGTTGGCTTCTCCAGCGGATATCAACCTGCTGCATCATTGCTTGTGTGCGGGTCAAGAGCTGGGTTGCCGTCAATGACATCAGGACGGTTCCCTGAGTAAGGCGTTTAAGTTTATCCGCCAGCTGATCGGCCTGGTGATTTAACCAATGAAGAAAACGAAGACACTGGCTCTCATCACCTTCAAAGAACCATTTGCAACTCAGTTTTGTCGCATCAGGAACTTCAGCTCGTAAAAACAGACCTAAAACCAGGGCATTAACATGTCGTTGAACAATGCTACTGCTCCCAAAACGAACCCGTGGCGCACTGGCAGTAGTGTTGAACGCCCAGAGGGGGTCTTTGAATACCTCCATTCCATGCGCCGTGTTTTTACATAACGTAATGGCAGCAGATGCACTCTCTCCACGACGCCCCGCGCGACCTGCACGCTGCAAATAATTTGCCGGAGCTGGAGGAACGTTGTTCATTGCCACCAAACTCATACCACCAATATCCACCCCCATCTCCATGGTCGTGGAACAGTTCAGCACATTAACTTTGCCTGACTTAAATTGTTTTTCATTAAACTGGTTCTGCTCAGGCGTTCTCTGCGCAGAGTGTTCCTCCAGACGATACCAGCTATCTTTCAGGGCCAGTCGGTCGCTGCGAGTAGACCATAATCCTTCCTCGCGGGCATATTGAATCAGCGCATTACTTTCCAGCCACTCCAGACGTTCTTCTCGGGCGATTTCTCCACCACCAGACAAACGCCAGTGACGTACAGGAAGCTCAGGCATTTCAATCAACACTGCTTTTTCAGGTGCAATTTCTTTGCTACCCGGCAAATACGGAGAGTATCCCAGCAACGTGACGTCTAACGCACGTCGAGTATAGGGGCAACGCCACACTTGCTTTGGACTGTAAAATTCAGCCTGTTGTTTAATATCCAGCTGATAACCCGACTCAAACTGACGTAAGCAGGGTCGAATTGCATCCCAGACCTCAATCATTAAGTGGTTAACTAACGATTTCCAGTGAGCCTGCTCAGGTTGTATTGCCGGAAAGACTGCGATTAATAGCTTAATGACCCGGTTATAATGGCGATCGCGTATTTGTGGCCAAAGTTGATCACGTTTCTGCCCTTTGTTTTTTTTATCTGGCCCCTGGAGCATTTTTACCGGGAAACGTGCCCCCATCCAGCGAGGGTATTGCTCGTTTTCGTAAAAAACGGCACTGTTTTCACGGATAAAGAAATCAAGAGTAATCTTCAATAAATTACGCCATTCCGCTAATTGCTTATCGGGATCGGGTAATAATGTCTTCCAGTCCTGCGGGCAGGTTGTAACTTTATCAATAAATGGATAGTGAATGGCTACCAGACCCAGACTTTCGAGGGTCCAGGCATTTTTAGGGCGGCGACCAAACTCACTGTATAAACAAAAATCTGCAAACTGTTGTTTAGTAAGATCAAGCCCAGACAATTCTTTAAAACTGCCTCTCATTCTATCGGCAAGGTCCACACTGCCAACCAGCTGTTCAGACAGTGTTTGCCATGACATGGTTTTCTTCTGCTGATTGCCTGAGTTAGCCTGGAGTATTTGCATCGCTTCAGCATGATCCGGGCTTAAGGAACTCACCATCGGCTCAATAATTTTAAGTGCCTGAATGTCCGTCGGGCTAAGCTCCTCATTCGCAGCCATCGCTTTTTTCAGCGCGTCGATGGAATTTTTTAAAGGGAGGACAGAAAACTGGCTAATAACTTTCTCTAACAGTGCACAGTGTGCCGGGCTGAGTTTTGCTGAAGGCTCTGTAATATTTGCCAGCTCCTGGTAACAAAGAGCTCGCAACGTCGCTTTATCGGCATCCTGCTGTAAGCGGGCTGAAATGCGAGCGGTACCCTGACGCGAATCCGTAAAGGTGAGCAAGCGTCGACCATTAAACGGTCCTAACTGCTCTTCTCTTGTTTGCGGTAATGGAGAAAACTCCAGCAGAGTAGGAATAATTTCATTTAAAAAAAAGGGCGCGCCGAGCCGAAGCGGACGGAATAAAGGATTATTTTTCCGTTGAGTGTCACCACAGCAAACACAAGCAAAGGAGTTATTGCGTCCCTCACCTCGAGATTCCGGTCTTAACAGGTTTATTTCATAGTGCTTTTGCGCTTCACTATCAATTTTCCCCGCCGTCGTTTCTTCCAGTGAAATGATATATTTTTCACCATCGCTCGCAATCAGACGATCAAATTGAGAGTTATTGTCTAATTCGTCGTTGTCTTCATCTTCAGAATAAACATCTACATCAAGAGCAAACTCATCCACTTCGGCAGCGGCGGGTTGCGCTACCAACCAGTTCGTTCCATCACCGCGCATCTCCTCTTTGGCAGACAAATAAGCTGAACCACACCCGGAGCAACGTAAAACTTCAAATACCGGCGCACCACAGTCACAATATTGGCGCTGCTCAAACCATACCTGACCAAATGGCCAGTCACTCTGATTTAATTCATGTGCTTTATGTGAGCATTGTTTGTTTGAACATGCCCATAGACCCGCCAGTGTTCTGATAAACCCATGCATACGTAATGGCGTAAAAGCCAGTTCACCTTCTCGCGATCTTGCCATTAGATCGAGGAGTTGCAGTAGCTCACGGTGATTAATATCTGGCCAGGTTCTTCTGGCAACATTGAGCAACTCACTCAAACGTACTGCCTGCCGTCCGGGATGAGTTAACGCCTGACGCAATTGCTGGGCCACACGGTAATGACAAAGCTGTTGGTAAAGATCCTGAGGGCTCAGGGATTTAAGAGAAGTTAAAGATGTGGGGTATTCATGACGAATCAGCGACTCCGATACCCGCGGTATTTGTCGATAACCGCGAACCACTTTGACATCACGTTCTGTAACGCCCGCGAGATCAGCGACAAATTTAGCAAGCTCCTTATTACCTTCAGGAGAGTCTTCACCAATAGTGGCAGAGGTCGCGATAATCTGCACAGGTTTATCTGTGCCAGGTCCAACATTGAAAGCCTGCATAACACGACGTAAAAGCAGCGCTAACTCAGCAGCCTGAGAACCAATATAACTATGGGCTTCATCCAGGACGATATACTTTAACATCCCCTGAGACTTTTCGATGATTGGGGCATCTTTACGACGAATCAGCATATATTCCAGCATGGTGGTATTCGTCACCATGATGGAAGGTGGTGCTTCATAAATGGCTTCCCGACTCAAAGCTTGTTCAGGTACTTTCAACTGATCTTCCTGAACTTCGTATTTGGTATGCCGGGTTTCGCCATTATATAGCGCGAAGCGTATTTTCCCCTTAAATCCGCGCGTCCATTCGCGAAGTCGCTCCTGTTGGCTGTTAATTAATGCATTTAACGGATACAAGAAAATAGCTTGTGTCCCTGTTAGTGACTGGCGGGTCGATTTTTGCTGACGAATAAGATCTTCCAGAACCGGTACCATAAAGCATTCTGTTTTCCCGGATCCCGTACCGCTGCTCACTAACAAGGATTTTTTGTCTTCCAGAATCGTTCGCCACGCAGTAAGTTGATGACGAAATGGCACTGGCGCTTTGCTCAATGCATCAACCAGCGGGCTGGAGATCAGCTTGTCCCGCAAATCCTCCATTGTTTCATCCGCAGGCATCCAGCCGAATGTACTTTCGAATACCGGGTCTGCAAGCAGTGACCCCTCCTGACCGGGAGGCTGAAAATATTGTGATTCCAGATAATGAGTCAACGACTTGCTCCGCAACGCCAACTGACTTACCACCGACCTCACCGCACGCTGATGAAGCTGATTTAGAAGTGGCGCATAATGCAGTTGCTGAACGTCCATCAATGACATACTCCTGCTTGTTCAAAATAATATTGATAGATTACCCCTAATTGCTGCGGGGCTTGCTGATAGTGAAATTCAAAAAGCGCAGACAGTTGATGTATCAGGTTATTATCTTTTTGGGTTAACAGCGCTGCGACTAACATCAAATTAAAACGTTTTTCAAGCCGTGAGTGATATTTATCTTCAATCCAAAGATTATTAAAAACAGATTTTAACTCTGGAGTAATAGCACTAGCCCAAAGTTCTTTAGGGAAGATACTGATACGCCCAAAGCTGTCGGGGTTCCTTAATAGCATCTGTTTAGCTTCATTAAACTGCTCACGACTAACAGTTGGCAAGACATTACAACCGACTGGTAGGCTCTCGCTATATGTAAGTAACATATTCGCAATGGGAGCCAGCCGACGATCGATATGTGCACGATGGTTCATAAAAGCAATAAAGGGTTGCAATATATGTAATGCTAATGTTTTATCGTTAATCTGTTTTTCCAGATAAGTCCAACACTTTTGAAAAACACCTTTCCAGATTGAAACAGGAATCCATCCCCATGAAAAGGGTAATTCTTCCTGTATATCATAAATCGTATCGCTATCACCAGAAAGACATGATGATATTAACAACTGAACAACCACGCGGTAATTACTCGAAATACCTCTGAACAAATCCAGATCCAGCAAGGATAAGCCATTATTCATTTTGTATTTCTTAATATACTCTGTTAATAAACAGCAATAATTTTGCAATGGGTTGTTATCTATTTCAAAAATTAGCTCATTAAAATTTTTTTTGCGCTGTTCTGGGTCTGCTTCGCATAGAGCATTTAGTAATAAATCATTTGTCTGCAATACAGGTAGCATCCATTTAATTACTGGTGCAATGCGAGCTGTACCATCAAGTTTTCCCACAATTAACCATGGACTATCCTGAACATTCAGAGCTGAAAGATCATAAGCAAACTCATCTTTTTTTAACAATGATATGTGTAAGCCAGGATTCTTAAGAGAAATAGCATCAACAACCAGTTCGTCTATTCTATTTGCAGGAAAAACAACAGAATTTTTTATATCAACCAGTAACCCTTGTTCGTGTTCAATAAAACTACCATCGTAGCGTTTAATATTGAGTGTTGCTTTATCCTTTCCAAATCTGTCAGAGTAAAAATCAACACATAATGTACTATTGCTGTTCCATGCACATGCCAGCATAGCATTTAGCAAATTATAGTTCTCATAAAGTGAAATTTGTTGTAATTTGTCATTGCGTCCTGATAAAAGAGGAAGGTCGGCATGTAAATAGCGGAATTTTTCAGCTACTGGATTTTCATCCAATAACTCGATATTAAGATATCCTCTTCCAGCACATGATATGGTTAATAACTCAGCATCTATTCCATGCAAATGTGCTATAGATGCCACACCATCAAAATGAACAGAACCATCATTAGTTACAAATCGGCCACCGCTAACCGGCTTAGGTAATAATAGTTTAAGATTAGAACCATCTTTCCAGGAGACCCGTAAATCAACGGTATTTTCCAGCATCTGCGATGAATTATAATAAATAGCACACTCGTTTTGTGAATAATCGGACTTAAGTGTTACTTTTTCATTGTTTGAATATTTATCAATTCTAGTATCCGTTATACCAGAAAGCATAATAATGCCTTGCTGAGCACTCTCAGGTATAATATTAATATCGAAGTCTGCTGGTAAAACTACAACTTTACCGCTAAATAAAACCTCATCATTAACTATTCGCCGGACTTCTATCTGTCCTTTTGGCATTTCTGATGCGACAGAATACCAGGCATTGTTACCTGAACGAATGGAACGCCAAAAAAGTTCTTTCTCCGGTACAATGCCATATTGCAGATCCTTTTTCCAACCGATCTTCGGCCAGGCTCGATGGACAGGATAATCCGATTTAACCAGTTCAACTTCTGTCGATTTAATATAATATTCAATCGCAGAATCATAAAGTTGCTGGGTGCGAATTGTACAAACTGCACCATCATGTAAAACAACGCTAAATACTCCACTTATTTTAGTTAAGCTGCGTTCACTGTTTTTCAGCAACCTTGGGATATCAAACTCACCTTCTCCACTAATATCTAAATGGCTATTTTTCGGTAGCGAAATAAACAGAGCATTTAGCCTGGAACTCACAGACCCCATACCAACAAGTTTTAGCTGCGATTCACTCTCATTCATCGCTTCAAAAACCCAGGGAAGTTCTTCAGTAAGTTCATAACCGCCTTTTGGAATTGTGTGACCTAACAGAATTGGACCTTCATGAAGCGACAATGAGATTTCGGCCATTGCATCTGCACCAGAGAGTTTTTGCATCGCAATAGGTAATAACTCGACCCGCCAATCTTGCTGCTCATAACGGCTTAGCATTGCCAACCTTGCCCCGCCATTTTTCCATTTTCCTGAAATGATGAGTCGGGTCTGCTCCGGCTGAATATGGCATTCAAACAAAGAGGTTAACTGTTCTGTACGCATTGTGGCCGGGAATCGGAACCGGGCATCGCAATACCAACTGTCATCAACATCGACCCAGATTCTTTCAACCTGAAGACTACTTGCACTGCGTATTTCAGAAGATTGAGATAGTAATCGCCTTACAATCTCTGCAGCATTCGCTTCGGGGAGAACGAGTGGAAGTTGAAGATGCCAGTCTGGAGAGAGCTTACGTAATGCAGAAACGGGATCACTGCTTTGAGGAGGATGCTCACTAAGTAATCGGCAGAGAGTCTCGCAGAATTCACCTGCTATTTCATAGACCAGTTCGTTTTGCATTGTGACAGGAATCGTATCGCCTAATTCTTGTGCAATTTTAGCGGCAGGATATTGAGATGATTGCCCACGAAGCGCCTGATATATCCTTCTGAAATAGGTAATCAAATAACCGCTCTCATTTTCAATCATGCGGATAGGCAAACCACCTTCACAAGCCAGTGTATGCAGATAACCCGAAGCTTGTCCCAGGTTTCTTATCTTTCTTTTCCAGTAGCGAATGCCATCATTAACCAGCTTCTGTCGATGAACATACGGAACTTTCCAGCCAATAGAATCTAAAATTGTGTCCCATTTAGGGTGTCCGACCGTATGAGTCCGGCGGATAAACTCTGCGGCATATATGCTAAATAGAACATCGCTATAGGAAATGAATATCGTTCTGGGATAACTACGGGGGGCATAAGTACGCAGTAGTTCTGCCAAACTTTCGTACTCTGTATCAGTACAACGGTAAGCATATAACGCCCTTCCATCAGCTCCGGATAATGAACGGCGACTAAAAAACATGTTAAGCCATTGCAAAAGTGGGTTAACTGGAGTTTTCACAAGCAACCTGCCTTCCTTTGATACAATTCGTAACAGATTACTATCATCATAAAAAAGCTCAACCCGATGAACTCGCTAAAAATGAGACAAATCATTTATATCTCGAAAAAACTTGTTACAATCATGAGCGCTACACCGGACTTAACCATATAAATTATGTGCGTTTTGTCTGTTTTTTAAGCAATTACAACTATCCATTATTTGCACAGGTATCAAAATGTTAGCGCAGCTTTTTGAGCAGTTGTTTCAATCGATAGACTCTACACTGATCACCAATATTTTCATCTGGGCTGTTATATTCGTATTTTTATCAGCGTGGTGGTGTGACAAAAAAAATATACATAGTAAGTTTAGAGAATATGCTCCAACCTTAATGGGAGCATTAGGTATTCTGGGTACTTTCATTGGTATTATTATTGGATTACTCAATTTTAATACCGAAAGTATTGATACCAGCATTCCCGTATTATTAGGTGGTCTAAAAACAGCGTTCATTACAAGCATTGTAGGTATGTTTTTTGCCATTTTATTTAATGGAATGGATGCTTTCTTTTTTGCCAATAAACGAAGTGCGTTAGCAGAAAATACCCCTGAATCTGTTACACCTGAACATATCTATCATGAATTAAAAGAGCAGAATCAGACTCTGACTAAATTAGTCTCGGGTATTAACGGTGATAGTGAAGGTTCTCTTATTGCTCAAATAAAATTACTACGTACTGAGATTAGCGATTCCTCGCAAGCACAATTAACTAATCACACTCATTTCAGTAATAAGCTTTGGGAACAACTGGAAAAATTTGCAGATCTAATGGCAAAAGGTGCTACAGAACAAATTATTGATGCTTTGCGACAAGTTATTATTGATTTTAATGAAAATTTAACTGAACAGTTTGGCGAAAATTTTAAAGCACTTGATACCTCTGTAAAAAAACTTGTTGAGTGGCAGGAAAATTATAAAACGCAAGTTGAGCAGATGTCAGAACAATATCAACAAAGTGTCGAGTCCCTGGTTGAAACAAAAACTGCGGTTGCCGGGATTTGGGAAGAATGTAAAGAAATTCCTCTGGCTATGTCTGAACTGCGTGAAGTGCTTCAGGTGAACCAACATCAAATCAGCGAACTCTCCCGCCATTTAGAAACCTTTGTCGCCATCCGCGATAAAGCTACAACCGTATTACCTGAAATACAAAACAAAATGGCTGAAGTGGGTGAACTGCTGAAATCTGGAGCTGCAAATGTTAGTGCATCTCTTGAGCAAACCAGCCAGCAAATACTTCTTAATGCAGATTCAATGCGCGTGGCCCTGGATGAAGGTACCGAAGGATTCAGACAATCGGTTACCCAAACACAACAAGCATTTGCCTCGATGGCTCATGATGTCAGCAATTCCTCCGAAACCCTAACCAGCACGTTAGGTGAAACAATTACTGAAATGAAACAAAGTGGTGAAGAATTCCTGAAATCACTAGAGTCGCACTCGAAAGAATTGCATAGAAATATGGAACAAAATACGACTAATGTGATTGATATGTTCAGTAAGACTGGTGAAAAGATTAACCATCAACTATCCAGTAATGCCGATAATATGTTTGATTCAATCCAGACATCATTTGATAAGGCAAGTGCAGGGCTGACTTCTCAAGTCAGAGAATCAATTGAAAAATTTGCTCTATCCATCAACGAGCAGTTACATGCTTTTGAGCAAGCAACTGAACGTGAAATGAACCGTGAAATGCAATCATTAGGTAATGCTCTGCTTTCAATCAGCAAAGGTTTTGTCGGTAACTATGAAAAACTTATTAAAGATTACCAAATAGTTATGGGGCAGTTACAAGCATTAATTTCTGCTAATAAACATCGCGGGTAATCGATCATGGATAAGATTATAGGGAAACAATTACCTAAAAAAGATCAAGATAATGAACATTGGGTATCCATGTCAGACCTAATGGCAGGGCTGATGATGGTTTTTATGTTCATATCTATTGCTTATATGCACTACGTACGTATTGAAAAAGAAAAAATTAAAGAAGTTGCCGTAGCCTACGAGAATGCTCAGTTACAGCTTTATAATGCTCTGGATATTGAGTTTGCAAAGGATTTACAAGACTGGGATGCAGAGATCGATAAACAGACTCTGGAGGTTCGATTTAAATCACCGGATGTTTTATTTGGCTTAGGAAGCACAGAGCTAAAACCAAAGTTTAAACTCATTCTTGACGACTTCTTTCCTCGCTACCTAAAAGTTCTAGATAATTATCAGGAACATATTACTGAAGTCCGCATTGAAGGTCACACAAGTACTGACTGGACAGGAACAACGAATCCTGATATTGCTTATTTTAATAATATGGCACTATCGCAAGGTCGTACACGTGCAGTATTACAATACGTTTATGACATAAAAAATATCGCGACACACCAACAATGGGTTAAAAGTAAATTTGCCGCAGTAGGTTATTCATCTGCACATCCCATTCTTGATAAAACCGGCAAGGAGGATCCTAATCGCTCTCGTCGTGTCACCTTCAAAGTTGTAACAAATGCCGAGTTGCAGATTAGAAAGATTATTCAGGAGTAAGAGATGAAATTATCTATCGACATTTCAGAACTTATTCAATTAGGGAAGAAAATGTTACCTGAAGGAGTCGATTTTTTTCTGGATGAATCCCCTATTGACTTTGATCCTATAGATATTGAGTTATCCACGGGTAAAGAAGTTAGTATCGAAGATCTTGACCCTGGTAGCGGGCTTATCTCTTATCATGGCCGCCAGGTTCTTTTATATATTCGGGACCATTCAGGGCGTTATGATGCGGCTATCGTAGATGGCGAAAAAGGAAAACGTTTTCATATCGCCTGGTGCAGAACTCTTGATGAAATGCGCCATAAAAATCGATTTGAAAGGTATCATGCAACTAACCGCATAGATGGTTTATTCGAAATTGATGATGGTTCAGGTCGGAGCCAGGATGTTGATTTACGGGTATGTATGAATTGCCTAGAACGACTTAATTATAAAGGAAGTATTGATAAACAACGAAAAAGAGAGATTTTTAAATCATTCTCATTAAATGAGTTTTTTTCAGATTATAGTACCTGTTTTCGTCATATGCCTAAGGGTATCTATGACAAAACAAATAGTGGGTATGTCGAAAACTGGAAGGAAATATCTAAAGAAATACGAGAAAAGGCAAATTATGTTTGTAATGATTGTGGCGTGAATTTATCAACCGCCAAAAACTTGTGCCATGTCCATCATAAAAATGGCATCAAATATGATAATCACCATGAAAATCTGCTGGTTCTGTGCAAGGATTGCCATCGAAAACAGCCTCTCCACGAAGGTATATTCGTTACCCAAGCAGAGATGGCTATCATTCAACGTTTACGTTCCCAACAAGGGTTATTAAAAGCAGAATCCTGGAATGAAATATATGACCTGACTGATCCATCAGTGCATGGTGATATTAATATGATGCAACATAAAGGCTTTCAACCTCCTGTTCCTGGGTTAGATCTTCAAAACTCAGAACATGAAATTATTGCAACCGTAGAAGCTGCATGGCCAGGCCTTAAAATTGCAGTTAACCTTACTCCCGCCGAAGTCGAAGGATGGAGAATATATACCGTGGGTGAGCTGGTTAAAGAAATACAAACCGGAGCCTTTATGCCAGCAACTTTGTAAATTCTAACACTCCGTGAAAGTTAAGACTTTCGCGGAGGATAAATGAAATTTTCCTGATTTGTGACTCAAATTACAAAAGTAGTTTATGGCATAACTTGTCTGGTTTTTATGGTGTAATAGGTATAAAGGCATATGCTATGGTTAGCCTCATACTTAAAACTTCCCTCATACGGGTGAAGGTTAAAGCTTGGTAGACAGGAGACAGTCACAATGAATAAAACAATAACGGCGCTTGCTATCATGATGGCATCATTTGCCGCGAACGCGTCTGTATTACCGGAAATTCCAGTACCATTTAAAAGTGGTACTGGTGCAATTGATAACGACACTGTCTACATTGGTTTAGGTAGTGCAGGAACGGCATGGTACAAGCTGGACACACAGGCCAAAGATAAAAAATGGACAGCTCTGGCTGAATTCCCCGGTGGCGCAAGAGATCAAGCAACGTCCGCATTTATTGATGGTGATTTGTATGTATTTGGCGGTGTTGGCAAAAACCAACAAGGTTTAACTAGGGTGTTCAACGATGTGTACAAATATAGCCCAGCAACTAATACCTGGATTAAATTGATGTCACACGCACCGATGGGCATGGCGGGTCATGTGACATTTGTACACAACGGCAAGGCTTATGTTACTGGCGGTGTTAACCAAAATATCTTCAATGGCTATTTTGAAGATCTCAACGAGGCTGGAAAAGATTCAGCAACTATAGATAAAATCAACGCCCACTATTTTGACAAAAAAGCAGAAAATTATTTCTTCAATAAGTTTCTGTTGTCTTTTGATCCCTCAACACAGCAATGGAGTTACGCTGGCGAATCGCCCTGGTACGGGACGGCTGGTGCGGCGGTTGTGAATAAAGGTGATAAAACCTGGATTATTAATGGCGAAGCCAAACCAGGATTGCGAACGGATGCCGTATTTGAACTTGATCTTACCGGCAATAACGTAAAATGGAATAAGCTTCCTCCCGTCTCATCACCAGATGGCGTCGCTGGCGGTTTTGCGGGGATAAGCAATGATTTTCTTATATTTGCCGGAGGTGCCGGATTTAAAGGTTCACGGGAAAATTACCAAAACGGTAAGAACTATGCGCATGAAGGCCTGAAAAAATCATATAGCGCTGATATTCATCTTTGGCATAACGGGAAATGGGATAAATCTGGCGAACTGACGCAAGGTCGAGCCTACGGAGTATCATTGCCCTGGAATAATAGTCTATTGATTATTGGCGGTGAAACTGCGGGTGGTAAAGCTGTGGCAGATTCAGTGTTGCTCTCAGTGAGAGATAATAAAGTTACTGTGCAAAACTAACTTTTCAGGGTATCCATTGCCTGAAAATAAAGATGTTGTTCATCCCGGAATAAAATAACTGGCGCGGTTTGCGCAGATACATCCTGCGCCCGCCATATCACTTTAAAAGAGAACTGACAAACGCGCCTGATGAAAATCCAAATAATTTGAGCAAGGGATATAACGGTTCAGCGTAACGAATTCCTGAGAACAAGACGACAGCGCTACGAAGCCGTCATTTCAGTCGGGGGATGATTGTAGACAAATTTGTTGACGCTATTTTGCAGTTTTGGCGCGAAAGATGAGCGTTCATTAATTTGATTTATTTGCATCCATCAACGCTTTTAACTCTTCCGGCGTAAACGGTGGTTTGCGCCGGTGCAGCATCGCATGGCAATTAGGGCAAACAGGCAGCAAAAAAACAAATGAGATCAAGGTAATATATCTTCGCTTGCAGGCTTGAACAGCAGAAAATTTGCGAGCATGATCGCAATTATTTCACTGCCAGGGATATCAATGGCTTCCAGTAAATCGCTACAGCAGGCAATTGCCAACATAAAAATCTGGCACAAGGGTGAACAGCGCGCTCCGCATAAGCCATTGTTATTGCTATACATATTAGCGGGATACCTGAATGGACATCCGCGCCTTTTCGATTATGGCTCGGAAATCTACGAACCTCTGCACAGTTTACTGGAACGTTTTGGGCCACAGCGTTCACAGTACCGACCTGATATGCCGTTCTGGCGATTACAAGGCGACGGATTCTGGCAATTACACAATGCCGAGCTTTGCTCAACAGCAGGGAGCAGCCGACAACCGCCAGTGAAGGAACTGACTGAATACCACGTTGCAGGCGGTTTCGATGAACAGCACTACGCCCTGGTAACCGGCAATAAAAAACTCATTAATACTCTGGCACAACAGATACTCGAAGCGCACTTCACCGAGAGTATTCAGGAAGAAATCGCTGACGAGTTGGGTTTTGACCTCCAGCAAATCCGTAAGCAACGCGACCCGTTATTTCGCAGACTTGTATTACGTGCCTATAACTACCAGTGCGCGATATGTGGCTTTAATATGCGCCACGATGACACTACCGTCGCGCTGGAAGCGGCACATATAAAATGGAAACAGCACGGCGGCCCTTGTGAAATCCCCAATGGTCTGGCGCTTTGTGCAATACACCATAAAGCCTTTGATAAAGGATCGATTGGCCTGGATGAAAACATGCGGGTACTGGTATCGGATGCGGTAAACGGCGGAGGGATCGTTGAGAGATTATTCTGGGATTTTGATGGGAAAACTATTGCGTTGCCACAGGTGCGTAAAAATTACCCTTATGAGGGGTTTGTAGAGTGGCATCGGAAAGAGGTTTTTAGGGGGTGAGGTAATACTTATTTTGCTGATTTAACGTCTCTATCTGATTCAATTCGGCATCATGAACAGCCATGATATGCTTAATACGGGGCGAAGAAATTAGACCGTTATGATCGGTTTAGATTTCCGTTATTACTTGCATTCGCTTTCATTCCTAAAAGCCCCTGCCGTTAATGCCAGACGCATTACGCAAAGGAGAATGATTAGTAAACAATAAGATTGAAAATCAGGAAGGCGACTCGCAATAAATCTGAAAGTCGCTTTCACATTGTTAAAATATATCCCTTACCACTCCTGTGTTGTGAACTGTTCATCACACTTATAGCTGACGTTGATCCAGACTGCTATATATCGCCTTTATTTCATTTTTTACGCCTTCGCCACAGTACACCAAAGACGTATCATAACGTTGATACTTATCTTCTCGCGCAGCACTGAACCAGTTAAAAGATCCAACGCACAGCAACTCCTCATCTCTAATCACAATTTTGCTGTGAACGCGATTCACCAATTTTGTAGCAATGCCCATATTATTGAGCTTTTCGACTGCATCATTTAGAAGATGCAGTTTCTCCTGGCGCTTATCATCATCGATATGCGCAATATTGCAGTTTTTATCCGTTACCACGGTAATATCAATACCTCGGGAGCGGGCCAGAGCCATTGACGTCAGAAACCCCGTTTGCTCCACTTTTTGCCAGGATAACCAGGGGGAAATAATCGTGATCTTCTGTTGAGCTGCGGCCAGAGCATTATTCAAGAATTCATCATGCTGCTCCACACCATGCAACGTTGAAATTTGTGTCTGTGCGGAAATTAAATCCTGTCGTTTCTGAAACTCAAATTGCAACGCATTATTATCTGAAGCAAATAGAAATTTTGCCAATAACCCTCGCGGCGAAGATGCGGGCTGCATCTCAATAAGGTCCATATCGCCAAAGACCAGAAAACTATCCTTAGCGCGTGAGACAGCAACATTGAGGATACTGCTGTTGCTATCAAGAAACCTGCCATCTTCATGTTTTGAGTAGACTGGGGAAAAGAGAACAATCGCCCTTTCCGCACCCTGCAAGGAGTGCACTGTCCCCACTGTCAGTGAGCCCTCTTCGTCTTTGTCATTAATCTCCAGCTTACGCAATGACGTTTTGATGGCATTAACCTGCGCCGAAAATGGCGTCACAACACCAACAACTTTGTACAGAGGCTCCCCGTAATGGCGCTCTATATCATCCTTATGTGTCGCCAGCCATGCTGCTATTGTTTCAGCTTCAAGAGGGTTATAACGGCTCCCCCCATTTGGCTTCATGCCTCGGCCATCAATATGCAGATATCCCATTGCGGGAAAAATCGTCCCTTTTTCCATCCCTCTTTTAGGCTGCAACTTACCGTGATAGCAAAGTGAGTTACAGTAGCCGATGATGTTATTGAAACAGCGACGATGCTCATACAGATACATTCCGCGCTCGAACTTGGGATCATACTGGTAGCGGGAGTTGAACTGGGCAACCTGCATTACGCTGCCAGATGCTGCACTTTTTCCAGACCCACACACATGAGAATATGTATTTATTAACTCTTCCTGAGTGCCACCAGAAAGAATATTCTCCTCAAGCATATTGCCCATATCAGTAACGGGTAGACAATTCCAGATTGGAGCTATTTGCTCCGTATCGCCAATCACCAGTGCTTTCTTCGCCAATGCAAAAGAGGCCGCAGCAACCTCCGGGAGTACCTGTCCTGCTTCATCGACAATCAGTAAATCGGCAAAGTTATATAAATAATTATTATCCGATGTTCTGTCCCCACCAAAAGATTTTCTCCTGTTCATATGGTAAGGCAACATGTAGCAGGTCATTACCACACAAGGAGTAAGTTTCATTCTTCTTAGCCAACGAGCCTCGGCGATAGTTGTCCCGGTAATTCCTTTTTCTTTTTGCAGGTTATCAATTGCCGCCATATCCATCAGCCAGCGACCTTCCCAATAATGAGTCGCTAACAAGAACGCTGGAAAACGAATCTGAGTATCGGCAAGCTCGTCCGCTCCGGCGAGGTTCAGCTCATCGTCTCCCCTGTAGCCCAGAGCATAAGTCAACCCGCGCCATTGTTTTGCTGCTTCCATTTCGCTTCGGGCTATGTCCTGCGCAAAGTTGATATTCTGTTGGCACGCCGCCTGCTCTTGTTGCGCTTTAGCGATCAAACTATCGATAAATTTATCAATATATTCGGGACAATTTCCCTGGAACGCTGTCATTCTTGCGCCGAACGTAGAGTCCAGGAAGAGGTTAATCTGGTAATGGCGTTTAGCACGAACAGCAGGGAGCCATGACAAAAATGCATACATAAGCGACTCATCGGCACGGTATTGCTGCCACTGCTTTTTACCTCTGGCTAAAAGTGAAATTTCGTTGCCAATATTGAGAAGAAGTGTGTTTTTGTCCTGAAGATACTGGTCGAGATTCTCACTGATGACTCGCTGTTCATGGCGGATATCATTGAGTCTGCGCCATGCAGGTTCGATTTGCTGAAGTTGCATAACCTGTGAAGTTAAACGTTCATGCAAAAGCGTCACTACATGCTCTGGCGAATTGCACTCTCCAGCTCCAAACGCCGCCTCCGCTTTTTCAAGGTAAAAGGCCCGGGCTTTTTCCAGATATTCCAGGGATTCAACGCGGTTAAAAAAATCTTCAGTCTGGTATTTCTTCGCTGCCTCAACCTGACGGCTTTTAGACGGAAAATAAGCGCCATAGCTTATTACTTCCGGCAACCAACGCCCAGACATTACGCCAAAACCAGTAGAGAAATCTTTTCCAAAGGCTTCAATAATATTGGTGACGGCCTGATTGTTAGTCGATGTGGCAATAATTACAGGAGGTTCAGTTTGATTAAGTGCGGCTCTTGTCCATTCGGTGGCAATAATAGAAAGCACCAGCGTAGTTTTACCCGTTCCCGGAGGACCGTTGACAGCGAGCATATCACCCTGCTGTTGAGTCAGATAATGGCTCAGGGCATCGCGCTGCGCCACTGCCAGCGGAAACTTATCGCCGGAATGCCCCAGACGTTCGCAGAACATCGCATTCTTAGCGAGAAGTGGCTCCACTGGAGCCATTTCGTTTGAGGCAAAACGCGTTAATAGCGGAACCTTAACCTGGCTCATCAGAAGATGGTCATACATAGGCAGGATATGAACGCTGGCCCCTACATGCTGGCTAGCTTTAACAATATAACCGTATCCAGCCCGTTCGTATGGCTCAGATGTAGCGACCCAATTTCCAGCGACGTTTCTTAAAAGGTTATCTGACTGTTGTAGATAATTTTGCCAATGCTGACGATACCTGGCATGGCGTTCCGCTTTCTCTTCGTCAGTTTCTTCGTAATGTTCTGGTTCATCTTCATTAATGGTGGCTGTGTTATGCGTGGTTTTGTATTTGTCATATTGCGCCAACTCACCAATAGAAAAATGACCGGAAGGGAGAGGTTCAAGCAGATCGCGGGGAATAGTGGCTGAAGCGGCAGGAAACAAAAAACCTTCCCTATTCAGAAGAGCGGAGGTAACCAGTGGCGTGATAATTGCGGGTGCACCTGCCATTTGCTCTTTGCCATGCTTTACTATGCGGTTCCACACTTGGGGCCGTAACACGACTTCAACGGTTTTTACCGACTCCCCTTCACCGTCAAAAAATGCCCGAATAGTCTCGTCATCCAACTGCCCTGCGGTGATATTTATCCATCGAATGAATGAATCTGTATCTTTACGTGAAAACGTTCCTTTACCAGATTCGGCGTCAGCTAAGGAGTTGCGCCAGTATGAAGTGAATCCCAATGTATTGCTGTCCATTTTCCATTCCGTGACATAATAGAAATCATTGATTTCATTGATGTAAATATTACTTATGATTAAACATTGTCCACGATGCGAGCACGATCGCAATAAATATTGTGCCTGGAGGATGGATTAGATTTTCTGAAAGAGCCGAATCCTTAATAGATAAACGCAAACATACTTGGTTCGGTATTCTTAAGGGAATTAATATGGATTGAACCAGGTGGAAAAAAACAGCGGAAAAGATTTGTTTAGCGCGGATTTCAGGCATAAAAAAAGACCTCAGTTGAGGTCTATTTACATACTTTTGGTGCGAAGGCCGGACTCGCACATTTAATTTAACTCCATGATTTAAAATAATTAATAAAAAACAATTCAATGTTATACCAACACAGATACCAACACATAATTTCATTGATTTTCGGCCTCGAACCCGAACAAGTATGCAAGGTTAAGATGCCGACCTCTGTCAGTCATTATCTTCCTCAACCGAATCCAGCACATCAAGCGAAATTCGGACCATCGCAACAGAGCCAATACGGATGAAAGCATCCTCTCCATCCTCATCGGTTATCTGGTATCGCTCTGTTGATTCAGGCTCTAGCTCCAAAGTATCAAACAATGCGTTCAACTGACCAATATCGTCAAATTCATCGTTCTCCGATACCTCGGACTCACAGCATAGATCAATGACTGGGCCACCGTTCACCATTGTAATATGGACATTACCATAGCTACCTTCATTGGCATCGCTGTCCTCTTCATCTGGGATAGGTGGAAAACCATCAAACAAAAATTGGTGGAAAATGACTTCTCGGACATTTATGGCATAACGATGCTGCTCTGAATCGAAAACAAAAAAACGCTCATGATCTGGGACGGTGCTTTCTTCAAAGTATGAGTAAAAACGACGCTTATCAGCCGGAGAAATGGGTAGCAGCAAATAATCTTTCTGCCCCCGTAACCAGAGCTTTACCGTCCAAAAGCGGCCATCCATTTCAATACCGCTTGCGGCAATATCTTTCAGTTCGTCGCTACTACGACTACTTTGATTACGCAATTTCTGTAGCAGGTTATCACTATCAGGAAAAACAGCGTTCAACGGCTTTTTTAAAACAGCACTGATCGCTTGTGCCAACCCTAACTTAGCCGCAACTTTCCCTGTTTCGATACGTTGAATCTGTTGCTGGCTGGTACCAACCATATCGGCTAACTCACGCTGAGTGATTGATAGTTGGGTACGAAGTTCTTTGATTTTGTTTCGCAAGATGGCATACCTCCGACATAAATGTGACGGATGCCATTAAAACACAGTATTGAGTAAAAAACACAAAAACGAGTTTAATAGTGATGAGCAACACTCACTAATGTAAAAAGTACTTCCCTCATCATTCTCCTTTTTATGCCAGATATGTATGGTGTAGATAGCCCTATCAGGGAGCCAGTAGTCTTTGAATCACATTTTTTGACCTCCCACCTGCTTATAAAATCGTCACATTTCATCTTGCTGGCAAAGCCTTCGGATAGTGCTTTGCCACGATATCATTCATCTTTTCGATCAGATCCAAACGCTTAAACGTGATATGCCCACTCCCTTTCTGGAAATAGCGAATAATGAAGAGGTCGTCCTCAAATATCTGCGCACGAGGATTATCGCGGATAAAATCCATAAACCTGATGGATACATCATGTCGGCTATCTGGAATGGTTTGACCATCCAGTAGGCGGAGCATCCTTTCCAGATCGGCAAGCTGGTCGCGTCGCCAGCCCCAGTTCAGGCTATAGCCCCATCTGTCATGCTTCACCAGATTGTTGACGATAATCTTCTTACCGAAATAACAGGGATTATTGGTTTTGTAGTCCCAGCTTAACCCTTTAAATACATTGATAATCCCACGTTCGAAAACGTCTTGCTTATTGTGGTGGAGTTGTTCAAAGGTATTCAGGATGTTGGCTTCGCTAATAGCCGGGAGATCGCCCTCCTCTAGATTCTTCGCCCACTGACTGCGGGCTTCGGCATCCATCAAGGCCAACATCCCGGATTTCAGCATCAGGTCACGCCAGATGCTACGGTCGATATTCCGGGTGATGACTGGCATCGCTTTGCCCACTGGTTGCATCAACCAGCAGTCAAAGGAGCCACCCTGTCTCATCGCCCAGTGATCCACAGTATTGCCACCAATCATGGAAGTCAGCCGGGAGATTTCTTCAAGTTGAAGAATCAGAGATTCAATTTCCTTAAGCGCGGTATCACGACCAGTAACAATACGTTCAATACTGGTCGAGCAAATTAGCTCGCTATGATTGGTTAATACTTCAGCTTCAGTTTGCATGACATTTTGTCCGTAAAAAGCAAACGCGCCCGCCGGGTAATGGCAGGCGCATTATGCAATATGAAAACAAGGGAGGAAGATCAGAAATGTAAATCGGGAAGGTTGTACGCAATATTTACCGTACTGCGTTGTTACAGCTTTGTCGCAACAGGCCAGTTGCCTGTCTTGCCCGCAGAATATCTACAGCCCGTAGATAAGGAGATTGTTCCTGCCAGCTAAATCCCTTCCTGTCGATACGGACCAGCTCGTATTTTTCCACCAGAAAATTCACGGCATCAGCCAGTGTGATACCGGCATCAATGTGTTCCTGAATCACAGTTTCATCACTGAATGGCGTGTCGTTCAGTGTCAGGCCATAGTGCTGTTCAAGCAGGCGTGTCAGTAAGATTTGCCAGACAGTCAGGGGCGACAGAGAAGGCTTCGCCGCCCGCGAAATTGTAGCAGGTTGAGGTTTCATGCTTGCTCTCGTGAAATTAGTTAGTGTTGAGTGGGATAAACTGCGATGTATACGTAGCCGCAACTGCCAAGGGTATCGGCTTCGCAGGTAAAACCGTTGTGGTATAGGATGACGCAGTGGGCCTGTCGGGGATTCACCTTCCCGGTGGTAAGCATCGATTCCATCTGGCTGATAAAGTGCGGGAATGTTTCATTCAGCTTCCGGCATTCGGCGTCACTGAATTGACCGGTGATGCTGGCCCGGTCAGCCAGATAATGCAGCTGGTTCCCCTCCTGCACAAGGCGGGCTCCCAGGCGTGGTGTGATATCCCGCTGCAGGCCCCATGTGATGTTACTCATTGATAACCTCCTTTATTGTCAATTCAGAGTAATACTCATCAGGCAGGCATACGGTCCGTTGCGGTCCTGACGGCGTTCGGCGTACACCGCCAGGACTCCTGTGATATCCGAAACGTCCCTGCCGGTGTAATGACAGACGCTACCGTGCCACTGATATTTTCCGGTGCAGTAGCGAAAGATTCGGGACTCAGGATGCTGGCGGTAAATCGTCATCGCCCGACGTTTACTGATAATTTTCATGTAATACCTCACAGCAGACCGTGTTCTGCGAAAGAATAGATTTGCCTGCCACCAACAATCAGATGGTCAGGGACACGGATATCCACCAGTTGAAGCACCTGCACCAGTCGCTGCGTGAGAGTTTTATCGGCCTGGCTGGGCGTCGTCTCGCCGGAAGGATGGTTATGCGCCAGTATTACCGCTGCCGCATTGAAAAACAGGGCTCGCTTGACCACCTCCCGGGGATGGACTTCAGTGCGGTTAATCGTGCCGGTAAAGAGCGTCTCATGGGCAATCAACTGATTCTGATTATCCAGATACAGTACCCGGAACTCTTCCCGCTCAAGTGCGGCCATATGCAGTCGCAGCCATTCACGTACGGCGTGGGTGGAGGTGAAGGCTACCCCGGGCTCATGCAGGTGCCGGTCCAGAGCCCTGAGCGCCCGCTGAATGAGGCGTCGGTCCTGTGGTGATATCTCGCCAGGTAAAAAGGAAAGCTGTTTCATTCGTTGCTCCTCCGGTCAGTCAATGATACGCAAAATGGCGTGGGCTTCAGGATGCTGCAGGACATAGTCCCGCAGGCGGTAATAGTGCGCGGTCATTGCGTCACACTCTGTACGGCAGGCGTGATGGCTGTATTCAATCAGGCAGACCGCGATACCTGCGGCTTCTGTACTCATATCAGCACCATTGCCGTTCATGCTGTTGAACAGACGCCATTTATCGTCACTGTCAGCATCAGGGGCCATAAACGCGCCGCCATTGCTGAGGGTGTAAAATGACCAGATACCACCGCTGTAATCCGCACAGAAGCGGCCCATCCAGGCGAAAATGCGGGGTTCCAGCGTTATCCACTGCGGGATAGCGCCAAAGTGCTGCGGCCAGAAGCAGATACGCTGTTCGTCAGGTACCTGCGTTACGGTCAGTTCAAAATCAGATTCGTTAGCAGCAGATGCGAGGTTGCTTTGTGTCGCGGTTGTCATGGGTATGTCTCCGTCAATAAAAAACGCCAGCGGCGATGGCTGGCGTATGAGGTAATAAGGGAGGGTCCGGGATATGTGACTGTCGGGAATGAGGTTTTTCAGTCGGTGAGTAACGACCTGCGGATGCCATAGCGCCGGATATATGGGTTGAGTCCTGCACCGGCATCGGGTTCAAAGTTCCAGGCCCGCCAGACCATGCTGCCATCATCGTCGCGCACAACCAGACGAAAATGCGTGTTCTGGTCATCTTCAATGGTGACGTTGTGGTACCAACAGATAATGGCTTCGGCCTGCTGCCGGGTAAAAGAACCAGGTGGTAGTAACGGGGATTCAGGCATGATGAACACCTTAAAAAGTAAAAGCCCTGTTGCACATGGGCTACAGGGCTGGTCGAATGACTTATGTGAAAAGCCGTCAGGGTTGATCGAGACAATCCTGCCAGTTGATATCTTTCAGCGCGTCGTGAAGACCACGGGCACTGAACGGTTTCGATTTCCCTGACTGAAAGGCGGTGAAAGCCAGTTTGTCTTTTGCTCCTGTTTGCTTCAGTGCTTCAAAAGCCACCTGAGCCGGAACGGCCTCGCCCGGTAGCAGTGTTTCATTCTCAAGCGAGTATTTTTCATCGTTTATCAGAAGATACACTTCGCTCATTCCTTCATCAGAGGTGGCGCGGTAATCCTCCTTCGGGAGCTGCCAGGCCACAACCATCTTTTTATTGCTGCAACTGATGGTCAGTTTCTCTCCGGCCTGGTTGTCGCTGCTGAGCGCAAACTCCATGCCACCCGTATTGCCGTACCATTCACCCCACTGTTGTTCGGTCACTGTTGCATGAGTGAAGGCTGGGGCCAGAAGAGACAGCAGGACAGGCAAACAGGGTTTAATTTTCATACTGTTATCCTTTTTATGTCATTAGCGCTGATTCAGTTTTTCTTTATACGCTTCTATTTGTGCCTTTAGCTGTACCAGCGCAGCCGGGGCTATATCAGCGTCAACACTGATAAAATCTTCCTGAATCACGCTGAACTTCACCGGGAGCTTAAATTTGCTTGCACCTGGTCCACTCAGAATGGCCGTTCCCGTTTGTTCTGCATCACTGACCTGCTGCGCATTTTCAATCATCAGACATGAAACATTTTCCTGAATGGAATCCCATACTTTTCGACCAATAGCACTGCAGGCTGCTGAGTGATATTGGGTGAGATTAAGATGTGCCTTTTTCGCTTTAACGAACTCGCTCTCTTTTTGTGGGTGGGCTTTGTAATAATCGAGCTTTTTCTGTAACTGCTCTTCCCGGCGCTTTTGCGCCTGCTGTTGATTGAGCTTATCAATTTCATCCGTATCCGGACGTGCGGTAATAACCCCATCACTGAGGGTCATGCGGACCGGGTAGATGTTGCCGTTACTCAGGTTAGCAACCGCCAGATAACGGCCTTCAGATAATGTTCTGGTGATATCGACTGAAACACAGGACTCCCGCGAATTGAGGCTCTCAAGCATATCGTTTACCGCCAGACAGCCTGATGCTTTGACCGTACTCTCCGGTGATGCAGCAAAGCTGGAGCCAGCAACCATTGCCAGCAGAGGTAATAATTTAATCAGTTTCATTTTTTTCCTTACTGAAATCAGATGAATAGTTTTTGTGAATACATAAATGCCAGTGATGGTACCTGCTGGTACACCAACAGACCGTCAGGGCGAGGCGGCGGCTGGATACCCCGGTTTTGTTAAGGGTGATGACAATGACAACAACGGTATCGGACTTCCTCTCTGCTGCCTGGTGGATAAAAAGCTGCGCTATTCCGGCCTGTTATCAGCCGGAACAAACGCAAGCAGTGACTGCTGAATAAATCGAAAATGGGGTAAGGCCTGAATGAACACCGGGTCTTCAGCCAGACGACATAAACTGTCGTTACGCCGGAAAGACTCCTGCAGGGGCTGAACCAGATGAATTTCATCCAGCGTGAACACTGCAATATGTCCGTTATGCTCGGCAATCAGATACCAGGTCTGCTGGTGGATGAGTAACCGGCACGGAGCCAGTCGCTCGCAGCGCTGCCCGTCAGCAAGCAACGTGACTTTTCTGCGGTCAGTAATTGCCTGTACCAGTCGCCAGAATGACAGAGGCTCTGACGGTGAGAACGCCGGACTGGCAGGCGGTATAACGCAGGGTGCTTCATCACACATCAACAATGCATTCACCAGTCGGCGGTCAAAACCCGGAAAAAGCCCGGCCAGCCCGCTGCGGTGGGCAAAGATAAGTACATCCGGCACCATCTGCATCTCACTGCCAGCAGTGCGCAGGCGGCAGTAGCCGGACTGATACTCAAGGTCCAGGTACATCAGACGTTCACGAAAATCCCGCCGCAGGGTGCGAATTGATACGCCAAACTCTGCCGCCAGCTTACACACGCTCAGCGTTTCCCCGGCAACCAGGCGGCTGATTATCAGCGACAACCTGACCGCCAGCCGGTCATGGCGGCGTTCTGCCTGTGTCATGAGAAGTTCTCCGTGGTAGTTAACTGACTGAAAATGATGTGATTACTTTAAAGAGGGGCGAGGTCAGGGTATGGACACCACAGTAACTATTTTTCATTTCTGCAAATGTCAGCTGTGGCGGGGGTTACAGAGCATCCCCGGAGGAGTGAGGACCGCCAGCACGTCGCAACGCGGACAGGTGATGTCCGATATTAACAACGTGGTAACATAAAGCAGCTACTGCAGCTGCGTGAGCATCGCTTCAGCCATCACCCACAGTGCCCGGTTAAGCTTCACGTCCCCGTCGATGCCACGCACAGCACGGGTATGCGACCGTCCGCCTTTGGCATTACGGCCACTGAGCCCACCTTTAATCAGGTTTTCCTGAATCCGCTGATAGGTAGTCCACAGGTCATTGCTTTCATCCTGCCAGCGACGCGGGGAGAGTATCTGCGCTTCAGTAACCGGCTGGTGGTCCTCACCAAAGCGATACGTCAGCGCGGCTTTTGCCAGTGCCTGCTGCGCAGGCGAGGGTAAAAGCAACGAATGCATCGCATCCCGCTTTTCTTCCACGCGGTCGAAAATCCCCAGCACCTCATAGGCCCCCTCAATCACCTGACTCACCACATCCCCTTTGTGGGGCACCCGCACCTCGCCAAACGATTCGCCGCAGACGAGGCCGTTCTGACACACGGCTCTGAATAATCCCGGCAACATCTGGTACGAGCTGGTGCCATCATGAGAGTTAAGAAGAATAATTTCCGGCACCTGTTTACCGGTGATCTGCCCCTCCCGACGCAGGCGCAGCATATGCTTCGTATGTTCACGACGACCCGGGTCCCGCACACGGGTCTGACAGGCAAAGAACGGCTGGAAACCCTCCTGCTGCAGGCTGTCCAGCAAAGAGATGGTGGGTATATATGTGTATCTTTCACTACGGGATTCATGTTTGTCCTCGCTGAATACGCTGGGTACCACGCGAAACAGCTCTTCACGGGTTAACGGACGGTCACGACGAATAATGTTTGCAGCGCCAAAGCGCGAAGCCAGACGGGTCATAAGCAGACTCCTCAACATGGGGAAAACAAATAAAAGAAAGCCCCGTCGCATGAAGGCGACAGGGCTCGGGAAACTACTGGCAGGATTAAATATTCAGAAGAAGAAGTTCCAGACGGTACGGGCAACCGACACCACTGTATCGCGCACCGCGCGTATGACTGCCCGCACCGGAGCAGGTATCAGCGGCAGCGCACTCACCGCATCCAGCGCCGCCCCGACGGTTTCACCAAAATCGTTACGCGCTTTTTCCTGGACTGCTGTTGTGCGAAAGGGAGTCTGCAGTTGCGCCACCACGGGACTACTGGCCTCTCGCGGTAGACACTTAATCATCCGCTCAGCCATCATCCGCAATCCCCACTTAGCCCGAACTGAAATGGCGCACACAGGATGTACAGGCCGGAACAGTTCATGCAGCAGGCAGATTTTGCGGCTGATATTCTGCTTTTGCTCCGTGGACAGTTGACCACTACCGCTGGTGGGTTCAGTCTTATCTGACTGGCTGATAACAAACAGCACCTTATGCCGGTAAGTCTCACCAATTACCTGATGATAAAAGTGTTCATCCACCGCCAGAGCACGGTCATCAGCCTTAATCAGCCACAGAACAAGATCGAGTCGGGGTAGTTGTTCACGGTACAGCGCAGCATACTCGGCATCGCGGGCATTGCTTTCTCCCACGCCGGGCAAATCAACGATTGTCATCAGACGTTCACCGACCTGCAGACGAAAGCGCAGTGCCTCACGCGTACAGGCGACCACATCACTGACCAGCGATATCTCCCCAGCAAAGAGTGCATTGCAAAGACTGGATTTACCGGCTCCAGTTTTGCCCATAATCCCTATAACCGGCTCGTAATTTGTCAGGTTATTTATGTGTTGTAAAATACGTTCCGATACCCAATCAGGCAGAACTGACAGTGTTTGTTGAATTGCTTGAACATTATCTGAGTTATGCATAAAAGCATCTCCGGAGAAATAAAATAATTAGGCAGAACCTCGTGGCCCTGCCTTAACTGATTAGTCTTCATGGAGATGATATATATCTATAATATTTTTAATCACTCCTTTCCATCGGATGTCATTTTTTTCCATGCTTCATCAATAAACGATTTAAGTAATACATTTGGCTCAATGCCAGTGGCTTTATGCAAAGACATTAATTTCTTTTTAGATTGCGCTGTCAGTTTAATACCTGAACTATCTTTGGATTTTTTATCCCGATGGCGTTTTTGTATCCAGGAATTGCGCGCCCGCACGAGGAACTCCTGCCTGCTCATCTCCCTGCCAGGCGTAAAATCACCATCCTTAACATCCATAATACCAGCCTGTTCTGCATTCCAGCCAGTCCAGCAGTCAAAGGTCGCAATAGCAAAATCCTTCATTTGCCTGCTGGTGGCTGGCTGTACATCACAACCGACATAGCTCTTATACATATAATTCCATAACCAGTAGATATTTTCATCTTCATCCAGATCAATCCATGAAAATGGTAAAGGAAATTCATTAAAGACATTTATCCAAGAATGATAGAGTTCATTAATGATTTTAATTTTTTCATTTACACTGCAGCTAAAGCTATCAATTTCCTTCATCAAGGACAGCACATAACTTTCTTTTGAGTCATATACAGGGGTAAGCCTTTCGAAATTTATACCATTTGCGCTGCGGGATATAGTGTTCACCTCATGCGTACCCGGCGCTCTCGCATCATTTATGTATGTCCTGTCATTCGGTTTAACGTTATTTTCATCTAACTTTTTGCTCTGATGTTTCTTTAATGCTTCAAAGTCTATATCGCTTGAATACTGCCCCAACATCTCCTCAGTGAAGAATGAAGGTATTGCATTAGATGCTGCAGTATTATTATTTGTTAAGTTAAGTTTTTTCAGTTCTAAACCAGGTTTACTAAAAATCCAAAACCACGAAAAACAAGCAACGCGTCTGTTTGATTTCATCCAGTCGAATTTTTTTTCAGACACAATATGCAATGTGGCATACGACTTCATTTCACTTATAGCTTTTCTTTTCTGAGATAAATTATCAAAACACTGATCTAATTTCAAATGAATTAATTGCACGTACTGCACCGGTGAACAGAAGGAATTGACGACTTCCATATCAACAGCCACATCGAGATGCTCAGTCAGATACCTCACATACTGATAGTACTTCCTGCAACGCTCATACTCCATCAACGTCATTATGTTCCCCTGTCACGTCCCGAGAAGGCTTAAAACTATCAAAACCAACTAAACCAATCATGCGATAAAATGTCAATTAATTACTAATAATACACTGATAAAATCGTAATTTTTTAGCAATTAAAATTGATCAATTTTTGCGCATACAACGCAGTTTCATAGGGTTTATCACGCTAAAAAATCGAACTTTACACTTTGCAGAAAATGAGCATTGCCACATAAAAAATCTTTTTATACGAGACAGAACCTTCATCTGGGATTACAGGTGACATTGTCATGAAGCAGGATGGTTTTAGCGCAGAAGCACGAGTCATTAAGCAGGCGGTGCAAGAGCAGTTAATGCCTTACTTAACGGTCAGAAGACTGATAAGGGGGGACAATCTGTGGAGATAATCGAATTAAGGTTTTTTAATATTATCTATAGAAGTGTTAACGTATTCTCCCTTACCCTGCTTACTCCATTCCAGATATATCCTGCTTGAATGAAACTCATCTCTGAAGAAACTATCTTCTGATAAAAAACATGATACCGCTGTCTATTGAACACTACAGAGGATAAATCATGACAACTACCTACAATGCAAACCCTAACTACGAAATGCACCCGTTAATTATCAGTGATATTAATGAGCATCTTGATGAGATGTTTAACCGTTACTCACGAATACTTGCTGTAAGAATTGATTTCGGCTGGAGAAAGAACAGTGTGCGATATCAAAAACAGAGTATCGATGTAATGGCAAAAGACATGCACAACCTAATTAATAAGATTAAAGCTAACAAATCAATAACCGGCTATTACTGGGTTATCGAATGCTCATCTGATAAAGGGCTACATGTCCATGCAGTATTTTATCTGAACGGACAAAAACACAATAATCCTTACATGTTAATTCGGATGATTGGAGATGAGTGGGCAGCATGTACCGATAATGAGGGATATTTCCATCATTGCAGAAATAAAAGAGAGTTTGTTGCCAGCGTTGAGCGTGTTGTCGATCATCGCAATCCTGAAGATATAAACAACCTGAGATATATTATTAGTTATCTGGCAAAAAACAGTCAAAAAGGTATAGGTGTGTATGTGGACAAGAACAACATACCTTTAAGAAGTAATCGTGGAAGACCGCGTCAGTACTAATTTTTTACAGGACAACCCGTTGATGTGGAGGAGCCGGTAGTAAAATAGTTTGCTACCGCTCCGGTTAATATACCTTACCGGGACACATCAACATGCTAACTAAACCTGCTTTACTGGACGATCAGTTTATTGACATGAAATTCATTACCCGGCTTACTGGCCTGAGCGATAAATGGTTTTACAAACTAATACAGGATGGCTTATTCCCGAAGCCGATTAAGCTGGGTAGAACGTCCCGTTGGTTAAAAAGCGATCTGGAAGAATGGTTATATTGTCGTATTTATGAATCCCGAGAATAAATTAAAACCAGTATTTCATGTTCAATAGAACCACCAACAATTTTTATATCATGCAGATAACATTACCGAGAAATACGACGAGTAGCTATCCGAGTCAGAATATAGGATTCTGCAATTACCTTAACCGAGTTGGGCTTTGGCTGATCATCAGCATAGTCCGTATCAGTTTGGGTGATACGGACTACATTTATCGATTACGCTGTTGAATCGGGCTAAAGAACATATCCCATAAATGCTCTGCCATACCGTCGTTAGTCAATAACGAATCCCTTGAGTTGCTGTAGCCCAATCCCATCAAGGTGCGGAACCCAAGCGTCTGCCCATTATCCGCAACACTAAGACTTTCATTGCAACTATTGCGAGTCATACCGCTTTGACTGTAGCAGATATCCCCGAATCCCATATTACGACTGCCACACCAGATTCCGCACTGACCAACCTTGCCACCGTTGAAATATACGGCACATGTGAAGGAATCGTTATCAGGTCGGTGGAAATCAACGTCTAGCCCTGCATGGCGCTTTTTGAGTTCGTCCAGAGAGTTAGCAAAGTAACGAGCGACATACTCAAAACCCTCGCGACGGGCACGATCTTTATCAAGGTCAGTAAAGCTCTTTGGCAGAGAAAGATTGCTCGAACGCGGTGTAAAGACAGTATCCGTTACCTGAAGCATTGGGTTAGCCGGAGCTGGGGCGTGCACAATCTGCTGCGGCTTTTTCGCTTCCAAATTGGCAATGGCTCGGGAGACAGCATCGGCGACCTGAACGTAACCCTCATCGTGACTGGCAAACCTGCTTATGGCTTTACCGTCGATTGTCGCTGCCATGATGCTGCCGAATGGCAACTGATGCCAGGCACACTCTCTTAAAATCACCGGAATGACCACCGCCTCGCCTTTTTTATGCCGCTCCAGTGCGTTGGTCATCTCTACCTGATAACAATAATCAGAAGCGATGAAATCACTGCTAATTAGCAACAGGATAATATCTGCCTGCGAAAAATAGTGGTCAATCTGATGTTCAAACTCTTGCCCAGGAACGATTCGGCGATCGTGCCATGTGGTAATTTTCCCCATTCGCTTTAGCGGGGACAAATGCTTCTCTAGCTCATTGCGTTGTGCTTCATCCGCATGAGAATAGGAAAAAACGAGAGTAGTCATAGGGCGTAAAAGACTCCGGTAGAGAAACAAGAAATACCGTCATTTTGCGCCATAAGTGTAAAAGAGTAATTACCTTTTGCCACAAGTTATTGATGCGGAATCTAGCCCTTCATCTTGGTATCGCTCTGACGTCAGGGTATGATCCTTGGCAACTCCCCTGATTTTACGCAACCTGGATACCGAACCAGGCACAGATGATTTTTTTGAGGTTTTGATGGACAACGCTGAACAGCAATTTCTTAACGATCTGGATACAAAGTTCTGGAAAGCCGCAGACAAGCTACGTGCCAATATGGACGCGGCCAACTACAAGCATGTGGTGCTGGGACTGATCTTTCTGAAGTATGTTTCAGATGCCTTTGACGCCCGCCAGAAGGAACTGAAAGGACTGTTTGAAGACAAGTCCAACCCGGACAACATTTACGCGCTGTCTCGTGACGATTACGACACAGAAGAGGCGTACCAGCAGGCGATCGCAGAAGAGCTGGAGGTTCAGGATTACTACACTGAGAAAAACGTCTTCTGGGTACCCAAACTGGCTCGCTGGGAAACGCTTAAAACCAATGCTGCTCTGCCTGTAGGGACGGTTCTGGGGAAAGACGATAGCGGCAAAGATATCGTCATGACGTCAGTATCGAAGCTGATTGATATCGCTCTGGATACTATCGAAAACAGCAACCCGAAACTGAAAAACATCCTTAACCGTATCGGGCACTATCAGCTTGGTAACGACCTGCTAATCAGCCTGATTAACGTTTTCTCCGATACCAGTTTCAACGAACCCAAATACAATGGCGTGAAGCTCAATTTGAAGAGCAAAGATATTCTCGGCCACGTTTACGAATACTTCCTTGGTCAGTTTGCACTGGCGGAAGGTAAACAGGGCGGCCAGTATTACACGCCGAAAAGCATCGTTACGCTGATTGTTGAAATGCTCCAACCCTACAATGGCCGCGTGTATGACCCGGCGATGGGGTCTGGTGGGTTCTTTGTTTCCAGCGATCGCTTTATCGAAGCACATGCTGATGAAAAGCATTACAACGCCGCCGAGCAGAAACGCAATATCTCCGTGTATGGGCAGGAATCAAATCCTACCACCTGGCGTCTGGCTGCGATGAATATGGTGATTCGCGGTATTGATTTTAACTTCGGTAAACAGAACGCCGATACGTTCCTGAACGATCAGCATCCTGATTTACGTGCCGATTTTGTTATGGCGAATCCGCCGTTCAATATGAAAGAGTGGTGGAATGCGAAGCTGGAAGATGACGTGCGCTGGCAGTACGGTACACCGCCACAGGGTAACGCCAACTTTGCCTGGATGCAGCACATGATCCACCACCTGGCACCGAAAGGTTCGATGGCGCTGTTGTTGGCGAATGGGTCGATGAGCTCTAACACCAATAGTGAAGGGGAAATTCGTCGGGCTATTATTGAGGCGGATCTGGTGGAATGTATGGTGGCTTTACCGGGACAGTTGTTTACCAACACCCAAATCCCGGCCTGTATCTGGCTACTGACCAAAGATAAATCAGGCGGTAACGGAAAAGCGCACCGTAAAGGTGAAGTGTTGTTCATTGACGCTCGTCATATTGGCTTTATGAAAGACCGCGTACTACGTGATTTCTCAACGGATGATATCAAAAAGATTGCCGATACTTTCCATGCCTGGCAGGCGGATAAAGACTATGAAGATGAAGCTGGTTTCTGTTTTTCTGCAACCTTTGAAGATATTCAGAAAAATGATTTTGTCCTGACGCCTGGGCGCTATGTCGGTGCTGCCGAGCAGGCAGGAGATGATGAGCCATTTGCAGAAAAAATGACGCGACTGACGGCACAGCTCAAAGACCAGTTAGAAGAGAGCGCCAAACTGGAAGCGCAGATTAAGGTGAATTTAGGGGGGCTGGGTTATGAGTTTTAAGGTCCAATTCTCACACATCGCAGAAATAATTATGGGTCAATCACCTAAAGGTGAAGAGGTTAATAATGAGGGGATCGGATTACCTTTACTGAATGGGCCTACTGAATTTACCGACCGCTACCCCCTGCCGGTGCAGCATACTGCGTTTGAAAAAAAAACATCGTTACCAGGCGATATTTTATTTTGTGTTCGTGGTTCAACAACTGGGAAGATGAACTATTCTGACCGAAAATATTGTATAGGTCGAGGACTTGCTGCAATACGGGGACGAAACGGATATCCTACCCCATATGTTAAAGCAGTATTAGAAGACTGTCTGCCTGAATTACTGGCTGCGGCTACAGGCTCAACTTTTCCAAATGTTAGTAGAGATCTGATTAGTAATATTTCTGTTGATGTTTTATCGGTTGACGATGCTTATCGTATAAGTAAGTTTATTGAATCACAGGAAGAGAAAGTATTCCATAACAATGGAATAAACCAAACTCTCGAACAAATGGCACAAGCCCTGTTCAAAAGCTGGTTTGTAGATTTTGAACCGGTTAAAGCCAAGCTTGCGGCGCTGGAAGTTGGTGGTTCTCAGGAAGATGCAACACTTGCTGCCATGACAGCAATTTCTGGGAAAGATGCTGATTCTTTAGCTGTATTTCAGCGAGAGTATCCTGAAAAATATGCCGAACTTAGAGCTATAGCAGAGTTGTTCCCGCCAGCGATGAAAGACAGTGAATTAGGAGAAATTCCTGTTGGATGGTTTTGTACGGACTTATCGTATCTTGCATTACTTAATAACTCTTCCTGGTCAAAGAAGAATGCTCCAGAATCATTAAAGTATGTTGATTTAGCAAACACAAAATGGGGCATTATTCATTCAACCGAAGATTTCTTATTTTCTGATGCGCCAAGTCGTGCCCGTAGAATATTAAAAAACGGTGACACTATTGTAGGAACTGTGAGGCCTGGAAATGGTTCATATGCCTTTATTGCTGAAGAGGGCCTGACTGGGAGCACCGGTTTTGCAGTATTAACGCCAAAACATGAACACTTTAGTTCGTTTATTTATATTTGTGCAACGTCTAAGGATAATATCGAACGCCTGGCCCATTTAGCCGATGGTGGAGCATATCCGGCAGTTAATGCTGATGATGTACTATCTACTCCGTGTATCATTCCTATTGATTATAGCAGCAGCAAAAACCTAATAAAATGCTTCCACTATTATGTCAGAGAGTTATTTGCTTATAAGCATAACAATCTCAGACAAAATAAATCACTGGAACAACTCCGCGATACCTTACTCCCCAAACTCCTCTCCGGAGAAATTACGTTACCGGACGCCGAGGAAATAGCCAAGGAAGCTGACTATGTTTAAAGTCGATCAGCCCAGTAATAGCCTGCAACCGCTTCAGGAAACCACCTTCACTAACGCGGGTTTCACCGAACGCTACCACTTACAGGAATGGTTGGCGAAGCATCCGCAGGCATTGACCCGCAGCAGCGATGATGAATTACTTATCATTCAGAAAGAATTTGCCGGGTTTGACGACACCAAAGAGCGATTAGATCTGCTGGCGATCGACAAAGACGGTAATCTGGTGATCATCGAGAACAAGCTCGATGATTCCGGGCGCGATGTCGTCTGGCAGGCGCTGAAATATGCGGGTTACTGCGCGAATCTGCGCAAAGAACATATTGTTGAGATCTTCCAGCGTTACCTTGATCAGAACGAACCAGAAGAAACGCGTCCTGCGGCTGACGTGCTGGCTGAATTTCTTGAGCACGATAGCCTGGAAGAGGTGCAAATTAACCAGAATCGTTCACAGCGTATCATGATGGTCGCAGCAAATTTCCGCAAAGAAGCAACCAATACCGCACTCTGGTTAATGCAGTTCAATATTCGCGTGCAGTGCTTTAAGGTCACGCCTTACCGTTATGGTAACGATGTGTTTATTGATATCAAGCAGGTTATCCCAACGCCGGAAGCGGAATCATACATGATCGGTATGGCGCAGAAAGAGGCTGAGGAGCAGTCCACGACTGGAGAATCCAAAGCTCGCCACCATTTACGTAAGGCGTTCTGGACCCTAGCTCTGGAGAAATTCCGCGTTAGCTCATGTTCACTCTACAATAATATCAGCCCGTCAACCGACCACTGGTTAAGTGCAGGTTCTGGCATCAGTGGCGTTTCGTACAATCTTATCTTCAGCAAAAAAGAAATTAGGGTTGAGCTTTGGATTGCTAAGCCTTCAGCACAAACCAATACATTCGCGTTTGACTGGCTTCATGAACGCAAATCCGCAATCGAAAATCGCTTTGGGCATGAAATTGTTTGGCAGGCCTTACCGGATAAGAAATCCTGCCGTATTACTTACAGAAAGCCCATCAATGGCATCGCAGATCAGGAAATGTGGCCGGAGATGGTTGACTGGTTGGTAGAACATATGACGGCATTTGAAAAAGCCTTTTCAACATGTCTACCGGAACTTAATCAGTTGATTAAGCGAACCTTTAACGGGCATGATGAAGCTGAAATTATCACTGAAGAAGCCGAACACGTTTAACACAGGACGTTACCGATGCTAACCGAAGACGACTTAGAACAGCTTTGCCTGGGGTGGTTTGCCGAACAAGGCTGGGAAATTCATCACGGGCCGGATATTGCCCCTGATGGCAGTAACCCGCAACGCGCCAGCTATCATGAAGTGTTCCTGACGCCCGTGTTAACCTCTTGCCTGCAAAAAATCAACCCGCATCTGCCCGCAGACGTCTTCGAACAGGTTGTATCCCGTATTACTCGTGCTGAAAGTCCGGATCTGATTGCCAGTAACAAAGCCTTCCATCACTGGCTGCTGGAAGGGGTACCGGTTCAGTACCGCCGCGACGAAGAACTTATCCACGATCACGCTCTGCTGGTGGATTTTAACCAGCCGCAAAACAACCGTTTTATGGTGGTCAATCAAATGACCATCAGCGGAACGAAACAACCCCGTCGCCCGGATATCATCTGCTTTATTAATGGGCTGCCGCTGGCGGTTGTTGAACTGAAAAGCCCCATCGACGACAAAGTAGATATCTGGGATGCGTACCACCAGTTACAGACCTATAAAGATGAAATTCGCGATCTGTTTATCAGCAATGAAGCGCTGATTGTCAGCGATGGTTATCTGGCGCGAGTGGGTTCTCTGACGGCCACGGAAGAACGTTTTATGCCGTGGAAGACCATCAGCAATGAAAATGATAAGCCGTTGCTGGAATGGCAACTGGAAACTATGGTACGGGGGTTCTTTAACCGGGAACAGCTGCTCGACTATATCCGCTACTTCGTCCTGTTCGAAAACAACGATGAAAGGCTGATTAAAAAAATAGCCGGTTATCACCAGTTCCACGCGGTGCGCGAGGCCGTGCAGGCGACAATTGTCGCTGCTACCGGTAAGCAACTGCTCCTGCACAGCAACATTCAGCCTGGCAGTAAGAAAGCAGGTGTGGTCTGGCATACACAGGGTTCCGGTAAAAGCATCTCCATGTGTTGTTATGTCGGCAAACTGCTACAACAGCCGGAGATGGGCAACCCAACGATTGTGGTCGTCACCGATCGTAACGATCTGGACGGTCAGCTTTATGGCACATTCTGTCAGGCGCAGGAACTGCTCAAGCAAATGCCGGTACAGGCGGATGACCGCGAAGAACTGCGTGAACTGCTTGCGACGCGTGATGCTGGTGGCATTATCTTTACCACTGTGCAGAAGTTCTCCCCAGAGGAAGGGGAAAACGCCCATCCGGTTCTCAATGGGCGTAGCAATATCGTTGTTATTTCCGATGAAGCGCACCGCAGCCAGTACGGCATGAAAGCCAATCTGGACCGGGAAACCGGCGTCTATAAATACGGTTACGCTAAACATATGCGCGACGCGCTGCCCAACGCCTCATTTCTGGGGTTTACCGGAACACCGGTTTCGGCAGAGGATCGCGATACCCGCGCTGTATTTGGCGATTACGTATCGATTTATGATATTCAGGACGCAGTGGATGATGGCGCAACGGTGCCTATTCACTACGAATCCCGGCTGGCAAAACTCGATCTCAATCATGAAGAACTGGCGGCGCTCTCCGATCAGGTTGATGAACTTATTGAAGATGATGAACTGGACCTGCGTGAAAAAACCAAAGGTGAATGGAGCCGTCTGGAGAAACTGGTTGGTGCTAAACCTCGTCTCCAGCAGGTTGCCGCCGATCTGATTTCTCACTTTGAGAAGCGCAATACCGTAATGGACGGCAAGGCTATGATTGTCGCGATGAGCCGAGAAATCTGCGTCCATCTTTACGATGAAATTATCGCGCTACGCCCGGAGTGGCACAATGACGATCCTGAAAAAGGACAAATCAAAATTGTGATGACCGGTACAGCGTCCGATAAGGCAATGCTGCAACCGCATATCTACAACAAGCAAACTAAAAAACGACTAGAATCCCGCTTCAAGAATGTGAACGATCCGCTGAAGCTGGTGATTGTGCGCGATATGTGGCTGACCGGCTTTGATGCCCCTTGCTGTCACACCATGTATATCGACAAGCCGATGCGCGGCCATAACCTGATGCAGGCCATTGCCCGCGTCAACCGGGTATTCAAAGATAAACCCGGTGGGCTGGTGGTTGATTACATCGGAATCGCCAATGAACTGAAACTGGCGCTGAAAACCTATACCGATGCAAACGGTAAAGGCGATGCGACCATTAATGCCGAAGAAGCGCTGGCAATCATGCTGGAAAAGCTGGACATCATCCACGGTATGTTTGCCAAAACAGCAACGTCAGCAGGTTTTGACTACACCGGCTTTGAAGCTCACGCACAAAAGCTGTTGGTGCCTGTTGCAAACTACGTGCTCGGCCTTGAAGACGGTAAGAAGCGTTTTCTTGATAACGTATTGGCAATTACTAAAGCTTGGTCGCTTTGCTGTACGCTGGATGCGGCACAGCCTTATAAACTGGAGATTGCTTTCTTGTCTGCGGTGAAGGCCGCTATCAGCAAATTTACCAGCGTGGACAAAAAAATAAGCCAGGCCGAGAAGAACTCCGCGCTGAAACAGATTCTGGATAATGCCGTAATTGCTAATGGCGTGGATGATATTTTCACGCTGGCTGGGCTGGATAAGCCCAATATTGGTTTACTTTCTGATGAGTTTTTGCAGGAAGTCCACGATATGCCATATCGCAACCTGGCGGTAGAGTTGCTGGAAAAGCTGATTAATGATGGAATCCAGTCCCGCACTAAAAATAACGTAGTGCAGGAAAAGAAGTATTCTGAACGTCTTCAGGCGGTGTTGATTAAATACAACAACCGGGCTATTGAGACGGCGCAGGTGATTGAAGAGCTGATCCAGATGGCGAAGGATTTTCAGTCCGCAATGGCGCGTGATGATGCGCTTGGCCTGAATCCTGACGAGATCGCCTTCTACGACGCACTTGCAGAAAATGAAAGCGCCGTCCGGGAGTTAGGGGATGAAGTACTTAAGAAACTGGCGATAGAAGTGACGCTGAAGCTGCGCCAATCCACTACCGTTGACTGGCAGGTACGGGAAAGCGTTCGTGCGAGGTTGCGTATCCTGGTTCGCCAGACTCTGCGTCGGTATAAGTATCCGCCAGATAAAACACCGGGTGCGGTGGAGTTAATATTAAAACAAGCGGAAGTTATTTCGAATCACTGGACGATGTGACAAGTGAAAATTTCTGTCAGGAGCATGTTATAAGGAAATACTAGTATGGCCAAAATGATTCCGGCATTCGGACCCATTGATAATGATAGTTATGGAGAAAAAACGGTCTATGCCCTGTTAAAAGAAGGGCTGTCCGATGATTTCACCGTGATTCATAGTCTCCCGTGGTTGAGTTCAGCGGCCCGACATTTGGGTATGAAACTACCTCCAAGTGGAGAAATAGATTTTCTTGTTCTCCATCGTATCTATGGTGTTTTGGCTTTAGAGGTAAAAAGTGGTATATATAGCGTAGATGGCCCTATTTTTGTACATCTCAAAACAAATAATAATGTCGATGTAGTGAAGCAAACACGTAACAATGTTCATGGATTAGCTCGTTGGCTAGGAGGAGCAACAACGTTACGATTGCGTATTGGTTATGGTTTTATTTTTCCTGATAGCTATTTCGATAATAACGTTATAAATACAGCAATGGTTGATACGTCTGTAAGACCACTTAGAAAAATATTCGTTGACAAAAGCCAACTCCCGGAAATTGCAAAGTACACTATGGAGATAATGCAATATTGGAAATCTGCATTAGGAAATAATAATTTAGGAAGTGAACGACTTCAGTTAATAATAAAATCTATATGCCCGCAATTTGATGGCACGCCTGACTGGGGAACCCGAATTATTTATGATAATCAACTCTGGTTAAGACTCACACATGAACAAATTAAGGTCATTGAACTGCTGTCAGAATATCAACGATTTGTTGTAACTGGATGGCCAGGAACAGGAAAGACTTTAATTGGAATTGAATTCGCCAGGCGGTTGGTTAAAGAGCAAAAAAAAGTTTTATTTATTACTTTCAATAACCGTCTTTCTGAATACATTCGACAACAAACTCCAGTTTCATTATGCGACGTTTTTACCTGGCACAAACTATGTCATCAGGCTCGTAATAGATTAGCCCTGCCGCCCGAGTCTCCAGCAGGCTGGTTTGAATCAGGATGCTGCGAGGATTTGCTTAGTGCATTAAAGAAAAACAAGCTAAAGGATTATGATGCTTTAATTATTGACGAAGCACAGGCGTTACATTCTTCGTGGTTGGAAACCTTATTTTGTTGGTTTGAAAATAAAAGAATTATTGCATTTTGTGATGAAACCCAAACGTTCTCTTTTGAAAAAGGGACGAATCACATTGATCTTCAACGGATAATAAATTCCCAATTTTCCTTCAGCTTAACTGTTGTTTTAAGATGTCCTAAAGCCGTTACTGATTATTTAATGGCTATCAGGCCTTCATCATATCAAATTACGTCCCCTAGAAATAACGAACCAGATACGTTAAAAGAATTAGTTGTTATCGATCCACTTTCCGCATTGCTTAATGAAATCTTACGACTGAAAGAAAGTTCTGTACCATCTGATGAGATAACCGTCCTTGTCCCTACAGATTTAGTGAAAAACTTCCTCCAGAAAGACATGAAGACTTTTGATATAAATATTGAAACTGTATCTCGTTTTCGTGGTATGGAATCACCTGTTGTTATTACACTGGATTCCGAAAACATGGAGGATGCTCAATTATTTTGTGCTTATTCAAGAGCAACAACGGCTTTCATTGCAATTTATGATTCGGAGAAATTAGCATGGAGAGAAAACAATAGCTTTCTGCATAAACTGATTAATAGAGAGGAAATCCAGAGAGCAATTAATGAAGCAAAACATAACTCATCCTCCAAAGTTCTTATGGCTAATTTCTTCAGCGAAGGGGATCTGAAACTCAACACTGTAAAATTAGCATGGTCAAAAAACCTTTCTTCTTGGCTTATTGAATTTGATGAAGAAAATTCTCCAGCGGAAATGTGGGTTGATTATTTATATTCCCACCACGCTTACCCAATTATATATTGGTTCAGCAATTCACGGAGAGTTGTTTATTACATTGCAAATCAACAATTCGAATTAAATACATTAGGCATAGGAACACAATTATCAATAAAAATTTGTGCCATATGTGAAAAGATGATACCTTTTGATTCTGAGAACAATTGTATGCTTTGCAATAAGAAAACTGAAGAATCGTCCCCAACCAGATATGAAATTAATAAAATTCGCGATCTTGATTTAACAATTTCTCAGGATAATTTTAATTCAGCTGTTCAAAAAGAAAAGAGACGATTATTACCCATACCGTTAGCGGCGGCTAGTGCCCGAAGAGTGGCATTTGAAAAACCATATAGAAATAAAGTACTAAGCGAATCATTACCTGGCGGAAAACTTCTCTACAGAAGTGCATTAGCTTTTATCCAGGCTTGGGTTGCATTATTACCACAAGATAAAATACTAGTATTGGATGAGATAACAGATGCACTACGTAAACGCTATATTCATCTTGAGCAATTAGATCGCTCTGAATTAAGGAATGCTTTAGCCTGTGCATTGTCAACTTGCTACAATAAAAAGCATCTTATTAAAGTTGAAAAAGGGAAATATTCACCTATTGATGACTAAGAACTCTTATATAATCCTATTTAAAGTCAGGGTGGACATGTTTATGAAGCTTTTTTCTCGACGGTGTAGAGAATACAAAAGTTCTGAAGGCACTTAAGCCATACATTTTCTTTGAAGATCAGTATATGCATTTGATCGTGGTTGTAAGATCCTTATGACAGTAACTCCGAACTTGCCGAATGTGAAACATCATGTATTGTCGCTAACAAACCATTTAGTCATTAAGACTGAATTGTATTAGCTCAAAATTGACTTGGCAGTTTTCACCGGTAGCACACAAGTGTTACCAACGGTGCAAAACTGATCCACCCCAGCGGTTGAAAATTGATCCAGGGGTTAATCTGCTCCTCTGAATACAGGGGAGCTTATGATCACTTTTGAGATTCGTATGGAAATTAAAGTCCTGCACAAGCGGGGAATGAGTATCCAGCCCATTATACATGTCTAGCATTATCGGTTAGCCAAGGTTTACCGCTATCTGATCGAGTACATGGACCACTCTCTGGGCTGGTAGATTCAGGCCTACCAGATTCACTTTTTGACAATTAAATTTTTCTCAAATCAAATAAACATGCCCTACAAAAGGCTCGACGAGTACTGCATTATTTATTAATTCTTGACTGGCTTCTTAAACATTCAACGGCCCCCTCTAATAAGCCTAGATCAGGGTTAAGAGAACCCCATTCTTTCCAGAAATCTCGGGTGGCGCTGTCTGGTTTTACCTGCGGTTGGTCAAGTTTAATGCGTGTTGGTAGAAGAACCGCATCCCCAAGCAACAAAGCCTCACCTGTATCTAAAAGTGGAAGCATAGCTGTTAGACCTGCGAGGGAATCAGGCATAAGTCTCTTGATAACATTTTGATCGCTGTCATTTGTTAGCCTGAGAGCAAGGAAGTTGTTACATTGGGAAAGGATTGTTCGGCTTACATCTGATGGCCTCTGACTTACAACTAATAGTGAGAAACCATATTTACGCCCCTCTTTTGCAATGCGTTCAAAGGACCATAGCGCCTGTCTTTGAACTGAATCGGCGTCATCTTTTACAGGAAGATAAAGATGTGCTTCATCGCAAAGTAAAGTGATTGGAGTACGAGAATTTGCGTTCATCCAGAACTGAATATCATAGAGTAGGCGGGCTAACGTTCCTGTCACTACTGGCAGGACATCAGCAGGAACTTCAGAGAAATCGATAATTTTAATACCGTTACCAGAATCAGCTCGAAGTAGTTTTATAATCTGTTTGGCAAGCCATCCATAATCGAGAGCTTCAGGAGGTGGGGAAAACATAAAACCATATCGGCGATCATCAAGTTTGGCTTCCAGCCTAGAAAGAAAACGTGTCAGCTTGTCTTCCCAGTCCCCCTTTACAGCAGCTCCATTTTTCCCGACACCCTTCGTTATATTATCCTTGGTTAAAAGAGCAACTAAATCAGAAATAGCGTAAGGTATTGGTGAGTCTACAGTGAATGTCTCTTTGACTTTCGGCTTACCAGCTGAGTCCAGAGTTGCGCCTTTGAGATCCCGAACATGAAGAGTGAAACGAGAGGCCTGGTTTGGTGCATTCTGATCGCTACGGTCAAGAATCATCGACAACATTTCATCTCGATTCAGTAACCAATATGGCAGAAATAGTGCATCATCTTTAGGTGCAGTAAGGTCTCCTGGTCCGGCGATACGGAATCGTTGTGCGTAACCTCCTTTGCTTTTGTCAGCAAGTGTGGCGTACTCTCCATGCATATCGAACACAACGATATTCGGATATTTAAGCTTAGCTGCTCGCTCAAGTATTAGGGCTACAGCCCAACTCTTACCTGAACCAGTACTTCCTAGGATGGCCGCATGCCTCTGGAAAAATCTATCCCCACTAGCAATAGCCTCAGCACTCCGATCCGCCACGAAAGTACCTAATTTAAGGCGTTCTTCGTTGGGTAAACCGGCACCGAGTATGCCCATAAAACGCTGAAGATTAACACCTTCTATCACAAAGCATTCGCGATCGATCTGAGGAAAACTATCGGCACCTCGTTTGAAAATGTCCGTTTTATCTCCATCAACAGTTCTATAAGTGCCAATGACGAAAGCCTGCATATGGTCTGACGGTGATACGGTTAACATCCCTGACTCATCCTCTTCTGGGTCAGGTAGTTCTTCTCGTAGTGAGCGAGTAACGCGATCTGTCATTCCAATCAGGAATTCGGCCTGTGTTGCTCCTTTTATTGCTATAAGCTGTCCAATTCCAACACGTGTCAGCATTTCTGAGTTGGTGACATCAATAGCCACACGGCTGGTATCTACTCCAGCCACACGGCCTATTTGTTCATTTTCTGTAAATTTAAGAGCAGGACTAGTCATGCGGATAAGACTCCTTCTACGAATCCTTTAAGATCCCAGTAATCAACACTAGGGAAAAATATCTCATTACCATCGACGATGAAGCGCGCACCGGTAGTTCCTGCATCGCTATGAAACTCCGCTGCAATTACATTCTTATTTAACTTAGCTATTTCTTTAGCTTTTGCAGAAAGTGTATGGGTTAAAATGACAGTTCTGACTCCAGACCGAATACGAGGAGTGAGATGTGTTTCCAAATGATCATCATTAAAGCCATAACCGATGATAAAGAAACGACGGGCTTTATCGATTGCGTCATTAGCTTTTTCCCTGTGCTTGTCAAAGGGACTGTCGTAGCCGCTCCTGAATTTATTCAAGCCAGGTGTAATAATTAGACGAGGAAGAGGAAGATCCCCTGTATATCGCACCGGGTTCCCTTTACGGTGATACCAGTCCAAGCTGCCATGCGGTTTGAAAACGTTCACTTTTGGTGTGAACTTGTATCACACATGCTTACCAACAAGTTTAGCTCCACGGCAAAATCCCCAATGGCTATCAAGAGGCACTAGCCGAGCGGCAAAATGCCCGCTGAACATTGTATCAACTCCTAATCCAGCTTCTTCACAGGCAAGCTCAACTAAGCGGTCATAGTTAGTTGTAACAATGGGTATGCCTTTATCTGGTTTTAATAAATGAGGAAGTAACATTGTAAGCCGAAGTGTTTTCTCGTTTTTAAACACCTCAGAAATAATAGTTGCTTCGGCTGCTGCTATGTATTCCCCAGTAGATTTGACAATGATTGCTTCAAGGGCTGGTGTCGGGGCTCGTTTGAGCAATGCTGCTTCTAAACCATCAGTTCCGATCGCGGGGTGGATCTCATCCCAGAGTTTCAGGTCATCAGGGGAAAGATTGTCTGCGACATGGGCGATCAGATGGTCCCCGAGTTTTCCCATCCCAGGAACTCCTTCTGCGCAAGATAACCCTGAACCAACGATTAGAACTAGGCCATCACCCAGATGCTGTTGAAGTCGTTTTTTTAAATCATTCAGTTCCACTTGCTCTCTCCGTAGATGCAGCACTTAATTCGTGGGGTAGGCAATTTACAAGCATAGGAAAATTAAATAAGCCTTATAAGTTTCGGCCAACAAAAACGACTTCCTATTAACTAAGGTTCGGTAATCAGATATAGGGACCTCATTTTAACCTTTTGAAAAAGAGGGCTCTTATATCTCCATCACAACTTTGATTCGCAGTCCTTGCTTAACTGGAGATAGGTTTTGTAGCCCGGTTTGATCCATTTCGCCAAGAGCCAATCGTGTTGGAGACTCCCATCCTTGGAAAAGAAATCTTTGCCTTGATTCAGAGGGAAAGAGAAGGTGTGCTTGTTCTTATCCGGCCCTGTATAAAGGCTAGCCACAATCTCCGCATTCTTCCCGTATTTCTTCTCCAAAGCTTCATTCAGGATATCTACAAAACCAACCTCGTAGATTCCAACACCGGCATCAGGTTCGAAGTTATGTAGGCTTTTCAAATCAAGACCATTCATCAGGTCATTCAGTCCCTTCAGGAGTACGGCATTCCCTACCATTACCCATACGGTTTGTCCTGGTCTAACAGTCAGAGGTTCGTTTCGGTTCGCATCAGAGCTGAAGGTACAACGAGACTGCCAGCCTGCTTTGCCCTTGGTAACAAGCTTATTACCGCTACCGTCAACATCAGCAGAGACAATCATCAGAGGTGATGTATCGTAATTCCTGATCTCCATCATCAGGAACACCTCGTCTTGTCCTTCTTTGATGTCTGGCTGTAGTGGTCAACAAAAACTG
>NZ_RHJI01000039.1 GCF_004211955.1 Escherichia sp. E1V33 | reverse complement strand
AACCGCGCCGTCTTTACAGACGAATTCCGGTGCACGATAGGTCCGCTTCACCCCGTCCGGTGCGGCAGGCTGGTCCTGCGGAATTTCAAATTTGATTTCCTGCAGACGGAGATAATTCACCCCCTTGTGCAGATAGGCATTTTCGACAAGACAGGCATGGATGTAATAGGTCTTTCCGGCCTCGAAATTAGATTCGGTAAAATACAGGGCGATATCGGGCGCGCCACCACTGGCTTTAAGCGGGATCTGCGTTTTTCCCAGTAACGTCAGCGGCGTGTAGTGGTTCTTTTTCTGTATCTCTTTTCCGGCAAATAGATACACCGCGCCGCCCAGCAGGTCGTGCTCCTTCACCGCCTCCCAGTTCGAAAGCAGCGGGAATGTCGCCAGGCCATAGCTGTCATCACCGGGGCGCGCCTGAGGGTTCTGCCCTTCTGCCACGCTGACAGCTGGCGCCGTCGCGGCCTCCCAGGCACTGTTGATAAAAAAGTTCGCGGTGTTGACCATCGTCCCGACGCCATAAATCCCGGCGCTGAACGCGGTAAGCAGCGTGCGGTTTTCCCGGGGCTGCACGTTAATGACGGCGCTCCCCAGGTCGTCCAGCATGACGTAAAAATAATCCCCACTGGTTCTGTCTGTCGCACAGGGGACAATTTCACTGAACGATGCATCGCTGATGATGGCATCTTCGGTAATGCGGGTCACGAGGGGGTAAAAACAGGCCTGGGTGTTTCTTAGTCCCGGCACGGTCAGCCGCCAGGCCATAGCAGGACGTGAGGATAACGGTCGCGTGCTGTCATTGCTGTAATCAATTAACACCGGTGTATCGGCAGCAAAAGTGACGTCAACATCAATATCGGCATCCCAGGCTACATTCCAGGTCACGGTTTCAGAGGTAACCGGGATTCCACTATTATCAAGGCAGCAGGAAACCGTCCACGACAGGCGGTCACCTTTCATCAGGCTGTCATCCACAGTCAGTAAGCAGCCGCCATATAAGGTATTGCCGTCCTGCCACCAGGAGATTTCAGGAGGATAAAAATTCCCCCGGTTTAATGCAAAGGGACACTCGGTTCCGGAAAAATGTTCACCGGCTTTCAGTTGATACTGAAACGTGGCATATAGCGTCTGTCCGGGAAAAATATTGCAGTTGTTTTGCGGGCTGATATGCAGCAGCCGGGATGAATTGGCTTCGCGGATGCGCAGTGGGGACATCGCACACCATGCAAAACTTGCATATGCCCAGACTTCACGATTGGCAATTTCCTCTTCTGTAAAGGGCATCGTTACCTGATTATTTTTATCCACATCCATAATAGCTACCCCCTCTATGGAGGAGGCTACTTCACATTCCAGTTCCCCGCTAAAACAAAAACATACTTTACGATTACAACATATATTCCCGCCAGGAATTAATGTGACTGTATCAGTTAAATCACGGAAATCACCAGTACTATTGACAACCATGTCTACTGCGTCATATGTGCGTAAATCTAAATTATATGGAGTTTCAACGACAAGATCGGTACTGATATCACCAAGATAAAAGGTAAGAGTTATACTTTGTACATAAGGTACCATTGTTTTTTCTATCAGAGTTTCTGCGTTGTTCAGAGTAAGGAAGGGCAAAATACCAAATAAAAATTCTCCATTCTGATCTGTTTCTGTATTATAAAAGCCATAACTATCCTGTTGTAATTTCTTTGCGTCACCCTCATAGGATATTTTGAGTATTGGATGAGTATCAAGTGTGGACCAGTCATTTTTGGTGACCACATCAACATGATATTTGAAGGGGCTTTTTTTTATTGGATTATTTTCAGCGTCAAAAATTTTAATCAGATAATAAATGTGGTTATTCTTAAGATTACTTCCATCCGGTGAATAGAGGGTTGCGCAGACTGGGCCTTTCCGTTGACTTATAGTCATAGTCAGCCCATCTTTCTCTATCTTTTTGTACGTGGTATTAATTACTTTAGGTGACATTGTATTATCCTGTGCTTTGTTCATTGCTCACACTTAGTATGATGCTATAAAATAATAACCGTACACCATCTGTTGCGGCTTACCGTTATGACACCAATTGATGATGTGGGTAATTAATACCGCACCTTTATTAAAACAAGTACTTATAAAGAGATTATGTTTTTATAATTATGCAGGTACTGTTACATTAACCGTTAGTTTCTTGTCTATCTGAGCATTGCATTATTTCATCAGTGAGCTTTTGCGGTTTGATTTTTAAGATATCTATCTCTACAAATAAGAATATTACTTCTTTTATTTATAAAAGAAATCTGTAGTCCTTAAGTAAAATGTTATAGAAATAATGTACCAGATGGAGTGGTTCATTTAATTAAAGGATGTATAACATGAACAACGTATTCAATGTTGTCCGTAACGAATCTACTGGCGTCTGGGTCGCGGTATCGGAGTTTGCAAAGAGTCGGGGAAAACGAACCGGACGTCGTATGCTGGCCGGCTTTGCGATGACGCTGGTTGTTTTCGTATTGACACTAAACTGTGTTACTTCGTCGCTCGCCGCAACGGTGTCGATTCTGCCGGGAGAGAGCGTCTATCTGTCACAAATCTATGGCACTGGCGCAAATCAGACAACGCGTTTAAGTGATCTCATTTTTAATGGTACGAGCTCTTCTCCGGCAACGCTTATTGTTGACCGCAATACGCCACTGGGGACAGACAGTTGGTTGTTTAATGCCACCGGTAATGCCGTTAACTTAATTAGTCTGAGTGGAACTCGAAGAGCAGTGATTAAGCTGCTGGACGGTATTGATATGACAATAAGCAACTCCACAGGGGGAGCTGTTTATAATTCCGGGACTGCTTCGGGAATTGTGTATGAACTCGGCAATGGCAGTCAGCTCCGTTTTGTCGATAACCGTGCCAATAATGGCTATCGTGGCCTTATCATCTCAAATTCAGATGTGCTTTTCCGTGGTGCGAACGGTACTGTTGTTTTTGACAATAACAGCGCCTACTCCTATGACCCCGCGATAGATACCACTAACGCCAACATTATATTTGAAGGCAACGTAACGCTGACCAATAATGTCAATCACGCTATTGCCGGCGGTGTTATTCGGTTACATGACTCGGGCAATTTGATTTTCAGTGGTACAGACGCCTCCATTATTATCGGTAATAACAGCGCAATAAGTTCGGGTGGCGGATTATTTTCTGACGGAAGTGTGCAGTTGTATGGTAATGCCGATATCTATGGTAACCGGGCTGTCAGGGATACTGCGGGAGCTATCGTTGCACAGACCGGACTGGTGATGGAGACGAACGGTATCGATGGTATGAAAGTGCATGGAAACTATTCCAATGGCCAGTATGCAGGCGCTATTCTTATCGGCAACAGCGCGAATTTTACCGGCACGAGTCTGCTACATGCGAAAAATAGCGATATTCAGTTCTATAATAATTTCACCGGGGTCGGAAATCTCTTAACGCCCAATATGACATATGCGGTTGCCAATGCGATTAATATCCGCCAGCCGAATGGTGTGTTGAATATTGCTGCTGACGCTGGGCGTCAGATTCTGTTTCGTGATCCGATAACCAGTTTCAACTCCACTGGCGTGGCAATAAATGTCATTGTTGGAATTAATACCACCAACGGCAGCGATGCTACCGATGGGAAAGTGACTTTTAGTGGCGAAGATTTCACACCTGGTTCTCAAAATACGCAATCGCGGATTTATGCCAATACCACCGTTTATGGTGGTGTCCTGGAACTGAAAGACAATGCTCAGTATGGCATAAACACCAGCAGCACGCGGTTTACATTGCGGGACGGTGCCACTTTATTGTCAACCAGCACGGCGGCGAATACCGTGAATGTGCTTTCATCCGGCACCATGAATTTCGCCGATGGCTCGCTGATTAAGAGCAATGGCGACAGCAAATTGAATCTGAATGCCGGTAGTCGGCTGATTGGTACTGCAGCAGGTGACACGGTAGCGATTGAAACCGACGGAGCCGATAAACTGACACTCGGCGGAGTCCTGTCCGGCCCTGGCAAACTGGAAAAGATCGGCACGGGAACCTTATCTACGGCTAACGCCAATCAGTTCCTCAACACAGGTGGATTCAATGTCAAAGAAGGAACACTGAACGCGCAGAACATGGCGCAGAGTTTCAGTTCACTGGATATCCAACATAACGCGTTAATGACGATGGGCAACAGCGGCGAAAACCTGTCGATCACCGATCGCGCCATGATTGCCGGTACGCTGGAAAACGTCCAGACGCTGAATAAATCAGGCAGTGGTGAGCTGCAGATTGCTAATTCCGTAGGCGCTAACCGGTTGGATATGTCTGGCGGTACGCTGAAAGTTGATGCCGGTGAAACGCTGATTGTCGCTGCGGACGCAAATTTTGGCAGCGGTGTAACCGCGCAGGTTGATATTGCCAGTGACCCGGCACTGAGCGCCGATACTCTCCAGCTTACCGGGAACAATACGCTGGATATCTCCGGCTATGCCCCTGTTTCTGATGAGAATCTGTATATCCTTATCCGCACCCGGAACGGGATTAGCGGCGATTTCAGCTATACCGTCGCAGGACAGGCTTTGCAGGATTATGTCGATACAGACCATTTTCTGATCGGATGGGCGAAGAAAGATGACGACAGCAAAAATGTTATTGCGCAGTTTGGTCTGGTCTGGTTAAACACCGAAGACTCCAGTGCTCACGGTACGTTCAACGTAACGGACAGTCACAGCTTTACCCTGGGAGACGCACTGCAAGATAATCTGAACTCCACCGCGTATGGTTTCGGCTGGGACGGCAAAAGCCTCAGCAAAACTGGTGGCGGTACGCTGATATTCTCCGCCATCAACGGCTATACCGGTAGCACGACTGTTAATGAAGGCACACTGCGGACCGCTATCGCCGACACACTGAACAGCAGTAGCGATATTATCGTCAACGGTGGTGTACTCGATCTGAACGGCAACAATCAGCAGGCTAACCGCCTGAGCGGCAGCGGTGGCGTTGTGATGCTGAACGGCGCATCGCTGATCGCCGTTAACGCCACGGACAGTGATAATTCGCGTTTTGACGGTGACATCATCGATGGCAATGTAGCTGGCGGCCGCTTCATCAAGAACGGTGATGGCAGCCTGACGCTGGCGGGACAGACGGCCTGGATCACAGATACTGAGATTAATGCGGGGGAGCTTGTCTTTGATGGTGCCAACGGTGGCGCGCAACTGACCAGCAATATTATTGGTAATAACGGCAGCCGACTGACTCTGCAAAACGGCGCACAACTGACCGGATGGATCGACCCGGCGAATGTCGATATTGATGCTGCCAGCCGCTGGAACATGACAGCTGCTTCAAAGGTCAACGATCTGAGCAGTGCCGGAACGATCTCGATTTCCGCACCTAACGATAATGATTTCAAAACCCTGACCGTGGCGGGCAACTACACTGGCAATGACGGTCTGATTGTGATGAACACGGAACTGGGGGGCGACGATTCTCAAACCGACAAGCTCATTGTTCACGGCGATACGGTCGGTAACACCAGGGTTGCGGTGCATAATGTCGGGGGCGTGGGTAAACAGACTGACAACGGTATTGAACTGGTTCATGTTGACGGCAGCTCTACCGGTCACTTCGCCCTGACCACCGGCACTGTGGAAGCTGGCGCTTATGTTTATACGTTGGCGAAAGGCACTGACAGTGCGGCGCAAAACTGGTATCTCACCAGTAAGTGGAAAGGTCCCGTTTTACCTGTTCGACCCGTTGTACCGGAGGCTCCGGTCAAACCACCGGTAGTGGATCCGATGGCACCAGACGCGCTGCGCCCGGAAGCGGGTAGTTATATCAGCAATATTTCAGTCGCGAACACGCTGTTTAACCACCGTCTGCACGATCGTCTTGGTGAACCGCACTACACCGACGCGCTAAAAGAGGACGGACTGGCAGCCAGCATGTGGATGCGCCATGTCGGCGGTCATGAACGTTCTGTTGTCGGTGACGGTCAGTTGAAAACGCAGAGCAACCGTTATGTGCTGCAACTGGGGGGTGATATCACACAGTGGAGTACCGACGGCACCGACCGCTGGCATTTGGGGGTGATGGGAGGTTATGCAAACGCGCGCAGCAATACCCGCAGCGACCGCGCCGGTTACGGCTCTGACGGACGTATCAACGGTTACAGCGCCGGGCTGTACGGAACCTGGAACCAGAATGAGGCGGATAAAACCGGGGCGTATGTCGATAGCGGGATGTTGTACAACTGGTTTAATAACAGTGTGGCAGCAGATAACCGCGCCAGCGACAGTTACAGTTCGAAAGGACTGACTGCCTCACTGGAAGCGGGTTATACCCTGAAATCCGGAGAGTTTTCCGGCAGTCGGAGCACGCTGAACACCTGGTATATCCAGCCGCAGGCACAGGTTACCTGGATGGGCGTGAAGGACAATGCGCACAACCGCAACGATGGGACCCGTATTGAAACTCAGGGCGATGGTAACATCCAGACGCGTCTGGGTGTGAGAACGTACCTGAACAGTCATCACAAAATGGATGATAGTAAGCAGCGTGAGTTGCAGCCATTCGTGGAAGTAAACTGGATCCACAATACCGAAACCTTTGGTGTGAAGATGGATGGCGTAAGCATCAGTCGTGACGGCGTGCGTAATCTGGGCGAAATCCGCACCGGGGTGGAAGGTAAAGTGAATGCTAATCTGAGCATCTGGGGCAACGTTGGTGTACAAACAGGTGACAAAGGCTATAGCAACACTCAAGGAATGCTGGGGATTAAGTACAGTTGGCGCTAACATTGCCTGATGCGCTACGCTTATCAGGCCTACATATCAAAGCAATATATTGAATTTGCGCGATTTTATGGCCGGATAAGGCGTTTACGCCGCATCCGGCATGAACAAAACGCACTCTGTCAGAAAACGGGAAGGAGCCTGTACATAGATTTGTGTAATTGCCTGATTTTGATATGTTCAATCCAGCATCAAATGAAGGTTAATTTATGGACGAAAAACAGTTACAGGCTCTGGCTAACGAACTGGCCAAAAACCTCAAAACCCCTGAAGACCTCAGTCAGTTTGATCGGCTGCTGAAAAAGCTCAGCGTTGAAGCCGCTCTCAATGCAGAGATGACACACCATCTTGGGTATGAGAAAAATCAGTCCAGACCAGGAGCTAACTCCCGCAACAGTTATTCCACAAAGACCGTTATCACAGGCGACGGTCCACTGGAACTGCGTACTCCGCGCGATCGTGACGGTACCTTCGAACCACAACTGGTAAAGAAAAATCAGACCCGTATTACCGGGATGGATAACCAGATCCTCTCGTTGTATGCCAAAGGGATGACCACCCGTGAGATAGCTGCTGCGTTCAAAGAACTGTATGACGCAGATGTTTCACCGGCACTGATATCAAAGGTTACCGATGCCGTGATGGAGCAGGTTGTAGAATGGCAAAACCGACCACTGGATGCTGTTTACCCCATTGTTTATCTTGACTGTATCGTCCTGAAAGTTCGGCAGGACAGTCGCGTCATCAACAAATCGGTGTTCCTGGCACTGGGCATCAATATCGAAGGTCAGAAAGAACTGCTGGGTATGTGGCTGGCCGAATCTTGCCACGTTCTTCGCTTATCCAACGGACATCCGCAAAGTGATCTATACGACGAATGCCATCGAGTCGCTAAACAGCGTGATCCGCCATGCGATCAAAAAGCGTAAAGTGTTCCCGACAGACGACTCGGTGAAAAAAGTGGTGTGGCTGGCAATCCAGTCTGCGTCCCAGAAATGGACGATGCCGTTGAAGGACTGGCGAATGGCAATGAGCCGCTTTATTATCGAGTTCGGTGACCGCCTGGACGGTCACTTCTGAGAAAAGGCATTTACACAGAATCCTAAACAGGCTCCGGGGAAGCGCTAATCAAAATTCAGTTTGTCGCGGGCGCGACGAAGCCGTTGCTCGCCACGGCGATCGTATTTTTGCGTTGTTGTGACACTGGCATGACCCATCGCATCTTTTACCGTGATTAAGTCTTCGCCGTTTTCAAGCAACGCAGTAGCAAACGTTCTTCGCAGATCGTGAGGGGCGCATTTTTCAATTCCTGCCTCTCGCTGCCTCACCTGCAATATGTGATAAACCGCCTGGTCAGTGAGTCTTGCGCAGGTCACATCATCAAAACGGCGGATGCGCGTAAACAACGGTCCCGGTGCATCTCCCCTTACCTGTTCAATCCAGGTCTGTAATCTTACCCATGTCCCTTCCGGCATATAAGCCAGCCGTTCTTTATTCCCTTTTCCTAAGACACGCAATGCGCGTTCATAAGTGACAATGTCACTTATATTAAGCCCTACGGCCTCAGAACGACGCAATCCACAGCCTAACAACACTCCCAACATCGCAGCGTCTCTGGGGCCACGACAGCTACGATCGGTTTCGCAGACCTGAAATAACTGCCGGATCTCTTCTCGGTGCAATGCCCGACCTCGTTGAAGTTTACTTCCGCGAAAATTACGTACGGCAAGAATGTGCTGGAAGCTTTCGACATCCATAAGCTTCAACATCCAGGCCTCTTTCGCTACGCCTTTAAGTGCAGACAAATAGGTATTGATTGTCGCCGTTGCCCTGCCCGTATCCCGTAGCAATTCAGCAACCGCCATGATGTGGTGTCGGCGTAAACTGCCCCAGGGGCAAGTCTCCGCATTGGCCGCCCCCAACATTCTGGCAACGATGCCCAGAAAAGATGCCATCGTTTGCCGACTGCGCGGTGAGTTAAGAGAAAGCAAGTATGCCCTTACCGGATTAAGGAGATGCTCGCTTTCTACAGATGTTGGCCATAACTCGGGTTCTGAGGGAACGAGTTGCTGAAAATTATTCATCTCAGGATCATTGTCGGGAAGATGGGTCATACAAAGACCTCACAACAGCGAAAAACGTCAGATGCGCTACGTAAAAAATTGGCATAAGTGTGCCACACAAGTGGCATTCAGAAAATCTACTTTTTCAAAGGTACATTTTAATAAGTAGAGTCGATTATGATTCCCCATACCCGGAACATATCCCATTCCATAGACGCTGTGGCGAAACAGCCAAATCCAGATGCCATCAGGAAGAAGCATAAAGTCGCTCATACAAGATGTTATTACGATAAAAGTAATAGCAGTTTATTTTTTAGGCTGAATTAATTCTCGAAGCTGATGGTTTTATAACCAATAAATGACAGCACTTATCTGTATAAAAATAATAATATCTCTTTGCCGATTATGTTTATTAAGCCTATTTCAATTAAACAATTAAGGAATTTATTATGCCAAAAGTTACTGGTGTTCGGGTGAATTACTATGATTTCGATATGAAAAAAGATATGACTAATGGGTCTTTCCCAAAAACATTATTCCCTGGGGCAACATTTCAGATGATGGTTGATAATGATGTTGTCTATAATAATACGGTAGACTGGAGTGTTTCTACCAATGCAGGAGACAACACAGTTACTGTAAATCAGGACGGCGTAGTGTCATTTTCAAAAGATATTGATGAAAATTGCATTGGTAAAACATTTGTCATTTTTGCCACTAATAAGGTTACAGACAAATATATTTCAGCATATGTAATTAAACCTCTTCGCTTCTTTAAACCACATGTCGAAACCTGGGATGGATTCTGCAGCGCATGGAAGTGGGTTGTGGATGAAAAAGGCACTTTCCCTGCCCGCCGCGATATCAACAATGTCCCTTACGATGAACTGGAAATCGAATCATATCATGATATAAAACGTGAAGTAAATTCTGGGCTTTTTCAGGAATGGGGATTTTTATTATTTAGTGGGTGGACTAATCCTTTACATGGTGCAATTGGTAATCATGAATCAGCAATTTTTTCGGAAGAAAATAACGAAATATATATCTCGGAAGTACGCTCCCATAACTCAAGAGATCTCTGGGATGATTCGATGGATCTATATGCACAGGCTGTGGCGTTTTACGGACAATCTATTGTTTCATGATATTTTTATACGCGTAATACTCCTCCAGTAATTGAGAACAATATTATTATTTGTGGGAAACCCCATAGTCAATGCATTGAATATATATAGTGGTCAACAAAAACTGGC
>NZ_RHJI01000038.1 GCF_004211955.1 Escherichia sp. E1V33 | reverse complement strand
CGTATTCGGCGTTATCACGCAGGGATTTACCCGTTTCCTTGCTGATCTCGCCAGCCAGACCACGTCCGTCAATATTCTTACTGATATATTTCGCGATGTAGCTTGTCGGCGTTCCTTTGCGCGGGTTAATCAGCTCAGACTTAAAGCGTGGACCCGTGTTATTGCCCAGCTCCTCGCGGTCTTCACGGATGGCAAACTTACACAGTAATGCAGTGATGGCGCGGCGGTCTTTTTTACGCATGAAGCACATAAGATGCCAGTGCACAGTACCGTCATGGTGCGGCTCAGCCACCCGCACGCCATACCAGCGCAGCCCGGTTTTATGCATTGCCTTACGAAATGCAGCAAACATGCCGACCAGATAATCGCTGCTTTGTCTTACCGTCGCGTTTGTCCAGGTCGGGTTGGGTCTGCCGTTGTTGAGCGTGGAATGGAAACGTGACGGACAGGTGATAGTGTAGAAAACGGCGCAGTCACCACGCATTTCCGCGATAAGCTCCAGACCTTTAACGCAGGCCATCATCTCATTGCGGCGATGTGCCGGGTTGCTGCTGCTGGCGTTTACCACATCCTCCATATCCAGCGTGTCTCCGTCTTCGTTCACCAGTTCATGAGAACGGAAAAACTCCAGCGACTTGCGGCGCTGCTCACGTTTATGCGTCACGGCTTCATAGCTGACATAGGGAGATGCTTTTTTGCTGACCAGACAGACAGCACGCAACTGCTCTTCCCGCCATTCGCAACGCATCCTCCACAATTTTCGATACCACCAGTCGGCGCAAAGCATACGTGCCATCGAACCCGGTATGAGTTCATAGGGCACGGGTTTGCGGCGGTTTCTTTTCCGACGAAGTTTCTCAAACGCAGGCGGGATAACATCCAGACGCAGGGTTTCCGCAGCCACCTTTTCCCATGTCTTGCGGATTTCTTCTGGCTTAACGTCATCGGTGGCGTACAAATCACCACAAGCGGCCTCAAGACACATGCTCATATGCGCTGCTACCAGGGTGGACAGGCGTTTCACCTGATCCTGGCTCATTTCAGGCAGGATCAGCAGACCCTCCAGCCCTTGATGGCTTGCCATAAAACGGAAAGAAACAGATAGCTGACTGTCACGTACACAATCCAGTCGCTCCAGACATGGCTTAATCGTCTCACGCAAATAGCGGGAATAAGCCTTTGGCCTGCCCAGGCTGCTGAAGTATTCGATACGTTGCATCAGCGGCTTGCTGATATGAGAAGGCTGGGCGCTGACATCTGCCAGAATGACCATGTCCGGGTTAAAACGCTGCTGCTCATGCGCCAGCTTTGCCCGGCTAATGAGCTTATCCTGCTCCATTTCGCGCTGGACAGGATCACGGGATTCATTAAAGAAATAACGCTCCCAGACCTGCTCACTCAGTGCCTCGCGGCGCAGTTGTTCCTGCTCGTTATCGGCAGCGTACAGAGTGATCAGGTTTGAAAGTGCAGACTCCGGCGCAACTTCCGCCGGATCCAGATAAGGGTTAATGGCCTTTTTCGGGCCGTTCCATGAAAATGATGCAGCGGCCTCGTTAAAGCCGCTAGAGTTGCTCATATCGTCATGACTCATACACGCACCTCGTACACAGCAGAACTATCCACGCCACGCGAAGGATCAAATCCCGCCCAACAGCGCGCCCCAGAAACAGCAATGATTTCTGTTGCAGATTTACTCTCGCCAGCCGACACGCCGATGCTGCGTTTTGCCTTGATGTAGTGGTGAGTGAAATTGCGATACAGCGAACGAATCAGGGATGTGTCACTGTTAGAAACAATGACCGGATATCTTTCTGATGACCGATGTTCAAGAACAGATGCCAGGTGATACTGGTCATCTTCAGTGAAGCCGTCAGTGTGATAACCGGAAAACGTGCCGTCATAAGGCGGATCGCAATACACCACATCTCCCACCTGCAGCATCGCCAGCGTTTCATCAAAGCTCGCGCAGATAAACGTTGCCCGCTGGGCTTTCTCTGCAAATGCGCAAATTTCTTTTTCAGGGAAATACGGATTTTTATAATTACCGTACGGAATGTTGAAATGCCCGCTCTTGTTATAGCGACATAACCCACGGTAACCATGACGATTGAGATACAGGAAATATACCGCTTTCATGAAATCAGTAATTTCAGTGGAGTAATTAAACTCCTGCCTTATGTTGTAATAAGCCACCTCCCTGTTTGCTTCCTCAAATAAAACTCTGGCGCGAGATATAAACGATTCACAATCAGCGGCAACCTTTTTATAGAGGTTGATTAAATCAGGATTAATATCCGCAACCAGATAGCTGGGATAATCCGTCTCCATCATCACAGCACATGAACCCGCGAAAGGTTCAACCAGTCGCGGGCCAGCAGGAAGATGTTTTTTCAGTTCGGACATAATGGCGGTTTTATTTCCCGCCCATTTCAGGATGGTGCTCATACAGCACCTCCGTTGTAATGTTTGCCTTTCAGCTCTGCGATTTCCTGACAGGTAATGCAAAGCTGCACACCCGGAATGGCACGGCGGCGTGCTGGCGGAATTGGCGCTTCACATTCAATGCAAAGCACGCGTGACACGCCCGGCGTTCTGGCACGGGCAGCACGGATATGACGCTGGCGTTCTTCTTCAACG
>NZ_RHJI01000037.1 GCF_004211955.1 Escherichia sp. E1V33 | reverse complement strand
CGTATTCGGCGTTATCACGCAAGGATTTACCCGTTTCCTTGCTGATCTCGCCAGCCAGACCACGTCCGTCAATGTTCTTACTGATGTATTTCGCGATGTAGCTTGTCGGCGTTCCTTTGCGCGGGTTTATCAGCTCAGACTTAAAGCGTGGACCCGTGTCATTGCCCAGTTCCTCGCGGTCTTCACGGATGGCAAACTTACGCAACAATGCAGTAATGGCGCGGCGGTCTTTTTTGCGCATGAAACACATGAGATGCCAGTGCACAGTACCGTCATGGTGCGGCTCAGCCACCCGCACGCCATACCAGCGCAACCCGGCTTTGTGCATAGCCTTACGAAATGCAGCAAACATGCCGACCAGATAATCGCTGCTTTGTCTTACCGTCGCATTTGTCCAGGTCGGGTTGGGTCTGCCGTTGTTGAGCGTGGAATGGAAACGTGACGGACAGGTGATAGTGTAAAAAACGGCGCAGTCACCACGCATTTCCGCGATAAGCTCCAGACCTTTAACACAGGCCATCATCTCATTGCGGCGATGCGCCGGGTTGCTGCTGCTGGCGTTTACCACATCCTCCATATCCAGCGTGTCTCCGTCTTCGTTCACCAGTTCATGAGAACGGAAAAACTCCAGCGACTTGCGGCGCTGCTCACGTTTATGTGTCACTGCTTCATAGCTGACATAGGGAGATGCTTTTTTGCTGACCAGACAGGCAGCACGCAACTGCTCTTCCCGCCATTCGCAACGCATCTTCCACAATTTTCGATCCCACCAGTCGGCGCAAAGCATACGTGCCAGCGAACCCGGTATGAGTTCATAGGGCACGGGTTTGCGGCGGTTTCTTTTCCGACGAAGTTTCTCAAATGCAGGCGGGATAACATCCAGACGCATGGTTTCCGCTGCCACCTTTTCCCATGTCTTGCGGATTTCTTCTGGCTTAACGTCATCGGTGGCATACAAATCACCACAAGCGGCCTCAAGACACATGCTCATATGCGCTGCTACCAGGGTGGACAGGCGTTTTACCTGATCCTGACTCATTTCAGGCAGGATCAGCAGGCCCTCAAGCCCTTGATGGCTTGCCATAAAACGGAAAGAAGCGGATAGCTGACTGTCGCGTACACAATCCAGTCGCTCCAGACATGGCTTAATCGTCTCACGCAAATAGCGGGAATAAGCCTTTGGCCTGCCCAGGCTGCTGAAGTATTCGATACGTTGCATCAGCGGCTTGCTGATGTGGGTAGGCTGGGCGCTGACATCTGCCAGAATGACCATGTCCGGGTTAAAACGCTGCTGCTCATGCGCAAGCTTTGCGCGGCTAATGAGCTTATCCTGCTCCATTTCGCGCTGGACAGGATCACGGGATTCATTAAAGAAATAACGCTCCCAGACCTGCTCACTCAGTGCATCGCGGCGCAGCTGTTCCTGCTCGTTATCGGCAGCGTACAGAGTGATCATGTTTGAAAGTGCAGACTCCGGCGCAACTTCCGCCGGGTCCAGATAAGGGTTAATGGCCTTTTTCGGGCCGTTCCATGAAAATGCTGCAGCGGCCTCGTTAAAGCCGCTGGAGTTGCTCATATCGTCATGACTCATACACGCACCTCGTACACAGCAGAACTATCCACGCCACGCGAAGGATCAAATCCCACCCAGCAGCGCGCCCCGGAAACAGCAATGATTTCTGTTGCTGATTTACCCTCGCCAGCCGACACGCCGATGCTGCGTTTTGCCTTGATGTAGTGGTGAGTGAAATTGCGATACAGCGAACGAATCAGGGATGTGTCACTGTTAGAAACAATGACCGGATGACCTTCAGATGATCGATGTTCAAGAACGGATGCCAGGTGATACTGGTCATCCTCAGTGAAGCCATCAGTGTGATAGCCGGAAAACGTACCGTCATAAGGCGGATCGCAATACACCACATCCCCCGCCTTCAACATCGCCAGCGTTTCATCAAAGCTGGCGCAGATAAACGTTGCTCGCTGGGCTTTTTCTGCAAATTTGCGAATTTCTTTTTCAGGGAAATACGGATTTTTATAATTCCCGTAGGGAATGTTGAAATGCCCGCTCTTGTTATAGCGACATAAACCACGGTAACCGTGACGATTGAGATACAGGAAATATATCGCCTTCATGAAATCAGTAATTTCAGTTGAGTAATTAAACTCCTGCCTTATGTTGTAATAAGCCAGCTCACTGTTTGCTTCCTCAAATAAAGCTCTGGCACGAGATATAAACGCCTCGCAATCAGCAGCAACCTTTTTATAGAGGTTGATTAAATCAGGATTAATATCCGCAACAAGATAGCTGGGGTAATCCGTCTCTATCATCACAGCACAAGAACCCGCGAAAGGTTCAACCAGTCGCGGGCCAGCAGGAAGGTATTTTTTCAGTTCGGACATAATGGCGGTTTTATTACCCGCCCATTTCAGGATGGTGCTCATACAGCACCTCCGTTGTAATGTTTGCCTTTCAGCTCTGCGATTTCCTGGCAGGTAATGCAAAGCTGCACTCCAGGAATGGCACGGCGGCGTGCTGGCGGAATTGGCGCTTCACATTCAATGCAAAGCACGCGAGACACGCCCGGCGTTCTGGCACGGGCAGCACGGATATGGCGCTGGCGTTCTTCTTCAACG
>NZ_RHJI01000036.1 GCF_004211955.1 Escherichia sp. E1V33 | reverse complement strand
ACCCCGTCCACCGCCCTCTATTTCAGGAGAAAGCAGCATGAAGTTTGTTGCGCCAGAACAGGCACCGGAACAGGCGGAAATCATCAGAAATACGCCGTTCTGGCCTGATGTGGACCTGTCGGAGTTTCGCAGCGTGATGCGCACTGACGGCACGGTGACGCAGCCGCGTTTAAAGCAGGTTGCGCTGTCGGCAATTTCGGAGGTCAACGCAGAGCTGTATGAGTTTCGCAGACGCCAGCAGATGCTGGGGTATGCCTCGCTGGCAGAAGTCCCGGCGGAACAACTGGACGGCAAAAGCGAGCGCATTCAGCACTATTTCAACGCGGTTTACTGCTGGGCACGCGCCATGCTCAACGAACGTTACCAGGACTATGACGCCACGGCATCCGGTGCGAAGCGGGGCGAGGAACTGGCGGAAGCAAGCGGTGATTTATGGCGTGACGCCCGCTGGGCCATCAGCCGGGTGCAGGATGCGCCGCACTGCACAGTGGAGCTTATCTGATGAAAGTGCGTGCGCATCAGTATGACACGGTGGACGCGCTTTGCTGGCGTCATTACGGGCGCACGCAGGGTGTCACGGAGCAGGTACTGAAGGCAAATCCGGGGCTTGCCGAATACGGCCCCTTTTTACCTCACGGGCTGCAGGTGGAGCTGCCGGACATTCCGACAACCACCACCGTGCAGACCGTCCAGCTATGGGACTGAATTATGACGCTTGAGCGAATCAGCGCCTTTATCACGTATTGCATCGCCGTCGTGCTGGCCTGGCTGGGCGATTTGTCCATCAAGGATGCCTCAACGCTGGGCGGCCTGATGATCGGTGTGCTGATGCTGGCTATCAACTGGTACTACAAACACAAAGCCTACCAGCTTCTGCGCGACGGGCAGATCTCGCGGGAGGACTATGAATCCATCAATCGTTAAACGCTGCCTTGTCGGGGCCGTGCTGGCTATTGCTGCCACGCTGCCGGGTTTTCAGCAGCTTCACACCTCCGTGGAGGGGCTGAAACTGATTGCCGATTACGAAGGCTGTCGTCTGCAGCCGTATCAGTGCAGCGCGGGTGTCTGGACCGACGGCATTGGTAATAC
>NZ_RHJI01000035.1 GCF_004211955.1 Escherichia sp. E1V33 | reverse complement strand
TACCATCGAACTGCCGGAAGGTGTAGAGATGGTAATGCCGGGCGACAACATCAAAATGGTTGTTACCCTGATCCACCCGATCGCGATGGACGACGGTCTGCGTTTCGCAATCCGTGAAGGCGGCCGTACCGTTGGCGCGGGCGTTGTTGCTAAAGTTCTGAGCTAATTACTCGTTAATTAGTTTTGAATTAAAAAGGGCGCTTCGGCGCCCTTTTTGCTGTCCGTAATTTGAGTTCGAAATATTTAGTCGTAATTTGGCTCGCTGAACTGTGGCGCAAATAAAACTGTGCTATTGTAATCATAACTATTCTCATTTACACTTTGCGCAGAATTTGAACGGGAGTAATCATGTACGTTTGTTTGTGTAATGGTGTAAGTGACAAAAAAATTCGCCAGGCAGTTCGTCAGTTTCATCCTCAGTCTTTCCAACAATTACGCAAGTTTATTCCTGTGGGAAATCAATGCGGTAAGTGCATTCGCGCCGCGCGCGAAGTGATGCAGGACGAGTTGATGCAGATGCCAGAATTTAAAGAGATTGCCTGAAGCCCACGCTTATTTTTTGACATCCCGCTAGCCCCATCTACGCTCTAATAGTGGAAGCGGAGGGACTATAAAATGAAAGGTGATGTTAAAATCATAAATTATCTCAATAAACTATTGGGAAATGAGCTTGTCGCAATCAATCAGTATTTTCTCCATGCCCGGATGTTTAAAAACTGGGGCTTGATGCGTCTCAATGACGTCGAATACCATGAATCCATCGATGAGATGAAACACGCTGATAAATATATCGAGCGTATTTTGTTTTTAGAAGGAATCCCCAACTTACAGGATTTAGGCAAACTCGGGATTGGTGAAGATGTCGAAGAGATGCTGCAATCCGACCTGCGATTAGAGCTGGAAGGCGCGAAGGATCTCCGTGAGGCTATCGCTTATGCCGACAGCGTTCATGACTATGTTAGCCGCGATATGATGATCGAGATCCTTGCCGATGAAGAAGGTCATATTGACTGGCTCGAAACTGAACTGGATCTCATCGGTAAAATCGGCCTACAAAATTACCTGCAATCACAAATTAAAGTTAAAGATTAACGGCCTGCCAGCAGACTATCCCAGCCTACAACGAAACCCGCAGCCGCCAGAAATGGGCCAAAAGGCAGCGGGTTTTTTAATGACTCTTTTCCTCTCATGAGCAAACCAATAACTACGGCTCCGCAAGCGAATGAGGCTGCAAGGAAAACCAGCCGTGGCAAGAAGGCCCATGTATGCCAGGCGCCAAGGGCGGCGAGAAACTTCACATCACCATAGCCTAATCCTTCTCTATGACGCAGTATGCGATACCCCCAGTAAATGACAGCGAATGTGCCGTAACCAATAATCGCCCCCCATAACGCATCGGCTAAACCGTCAGGGTGACAAACCTGATAGAACAAAAGACCTGACCAGAGTAACGGGCAGGTAAATCTGTCAGGTAACAAGCCATGCTTTGCATCCCAGAAAAAAAGTAGGGCAGATAAACAAGCGTACAAAATCAGAAAGGGAAGGGTAGCGTCCATAAAACATCCTCTGTAATTGGAGTATCACCATCGAATAACTCCGGATGCTCAGCAACAGAGAAATCGCTGATTTGTTAACCTGATTCCGGTGAAAAACGCTATCTTCACAACCTTATAAATTTCGTGGAATGCAGCTCGCAATCTGCGCGTTGCGATTAATTTCTACCCGATGCTTGCGTCAGGCTCAGATTTGCGTATAATGCGCGGGCTTGTCGTAGTTGACAGCAGGTTCAATCTGAACCTCAGTTAGCCGAATTTGGCTACCTAACAATGCTCCCAATCGGGGGGCTACGTAAGAACGGTTACACTCTCCCATCAATCGTAATGGGTCTGAGGAGTAATCATTTTCGTTTATAAAATAATTGGAGCTCTGGTCTCATGCAGAACCAAAGAATCCGTATCCGCCTGAAAGCGTTTGATCATCGTCTGATCGATCAAGCAACCGCGGAAATCGTCGAGACTGCCAAGCGCACTGGTGCGCAGGTCCGTGGTCCGATCCCGCTGCCGACACGCAAAGAGCGCTTCACTGTTCTGATCTCTCCGCACGTCAACAAAGACGCGCGCGATCAGTACGAAATCCGTACTCACTTGCGTCTGGTTGACATCGTTGAGCCAACCGAGAAAACCGTTGATGCTCTGATGCGTCTGGATCTGGCTGCCGGTGTAGACGTGCAGATCAGCCTGGGTTAATCAGGTCATTGAGCGATTGAGAGGTTGAAACAATGATTGGTTTAGTCGGTAAAAAAGTGGGTATGACCCGTATCTTCACAGAAGACGGCGTTTCTATCCCAGTAACCGTAATCGAAGTTGAAGCAAACCGCGTTACTCAGGTTAAAGACCTGGCTAACGATGGCTACCGTGCTATTCAGGTAACCACCGGTGCTAAAAAAGCTAACCGTGTGACCAAGCCTGAAGCTGGCCACTTCGCTAAAGCTGGCGTAGAAGCTGGCCGTGGTCTGTGGGAATTCCGCCTGGCTGAAGGCGAAGAGTTCACTGTAGGTCAGAGCATTAGCGTTGAACTGTTTGCTGACGTTAAAAAAGTTGACGTAACTGGCACCTCTAAAGGTAAAGGTTTCGCAGGTACCGTTAAGCGCTGGAACTTCCGTACCCAGGACGCTACTCACGGTAACTCCTTGTCTCACCGCGTTCCGGGTTCTATCGGTCAGAACCAGACTCCGGGCAAAGTGTTCAAAGGCAAGAAAATGGCAGGTCAGATGGGTAACGAACGTGTAACCGTTCAGAGCCTTGACGTAGTACGCGTTGACGCTGAGCGCAACCTGCTGCTGGTTAAAGGTGCTGTCCCGGGTGCAACCGGTAGCGACCTGATCGTTAAACCAGCTGTGAAGGCGTAAGGAGATAGCAATGGAATTAGTATTGAAAGACGCGCAGAGCGCGCTGACTGTTTCCGAAACTACCTTCGGTCGTGATTTCAACGAAGCGCTGGTTCACCAGGTTGTTGTTGCTTATGCAGCCGGTGCTCGTCAGGGTACTCGTGCTCAGAAGACTCGTGCTGAAGTAACTGGTTCCGGTAAAAAACCGTGGCGCCAGAAAGGCACCGGCCGTGCGCGTTCTGGTTCTATCAAGAGCCCGATTTGGCGTTCTGGTGGCGTGACCTTCGCTGCTCGTCCGCAGGACCACAGTCAAAAAGTTAACAAGAAGATGTACCGCGGCGCGCTGAAAAGCATCCTGTCCGAACTGGTACGTCAGGATCGTCTGATCGTTGTCGAGAAGTTCTCTGTAGAAGCACCGAAAACCAAGCTGCTGGCACAGAAACTGAAAGACATGGCTCTGGAAGATGTGCTGATCATCACCGGTGAGCTGGACGAAAACCTGTTCCTGGCTGCGCGCAACCTGCACAAGGTTGACGTACGCGATGCAACTGGTATCGACCCGGTTAGCCTGATCGCCTTCGACAAAGTCGTAATGACTGCTGATGCTGTTAAGCAAGTTGAGGAGATGCTGGCATGATTCGTGAAGAACGTCTGCTGAAGGTGCTGCGTGCACCGCACGTTTCTGAAAAAGCGTCTACTGCGATGGAAAAAACCAACACCATCGTACTCAAAGTTGCTAAAGACGCGACCAAAGCAGAAATCAAAGCTGCTGTGCAGAAACTGTTTGAAGTCGAAGTCGAAGTCGTTAACACCCTGGTAGTTAAAGGGAAAGTTAAACGTCACGGACAGCGTATCGGTCGTCGTAGCGACTGGAAAAAAGCTTACGTCACCCTGAAAGAAGGCCAGAATCTGGACTTCGTTGGCGGCGCTGAGTAAGTCGGAGGAGTAATACAATGGCAGTTGTTAAATGTAAACCGACATCTCCGGGTCGTCGCCACGTTGTTAAAGTGGTTAACCCTGAGCTGCACAAGGGCAAACCTTTTGCTCCGTTGCTGGAAAAAAACAGCAAATCCGGTGGTCGTAACAACAATGGCCGTATCACCACTCGTCATATCGGTGGTGGCCACAAGCAGGCTTACCGTATTGTTGACTTCAAACGCAACAAAGACGGTATCCCGGCAGTTGTTGAACGTCTTGAGTACGATCCGAACCGTTCCGCGAACATCGCGCTGGTTCTGTACAAAGACGGTGAGCGCCGTTACATCCTGGCCCCTAAAGGCCTGAAAGCTGGCGACCAGATTCAGTCTGGCGTTGATGCTGCAATCAAACCAGGTAACACCCTGCCGATGCGCAACATCCCGGTTGGTTCTACTGTACACAACGTAGAAATGAAACCAGGTAAAGGCGGTCAGCTGGCACGTTCCGCTGGTACTTACGTTCAGATCGTTGCTCGTGACGGTGCTTATGTCACCCTGCGTCTGCGTTCTGGTGAAATGCGTAAAGTCGAAGCAGACTGCCGTGCAACTCTGGGCGAAGTTGGCAATGCTGAGCATATGCTGCGCGTTCTGGGTAAAGCAGGTGCTGCACGCTGGCGTGGTGTTCGTCCGACCGTTCGCGGTACCGCGATGAACCCGGTAGACCACCCACATGGTGGTGGTGAAGGTCGTAACTTTGGTAAGCACCCGGTAACTCCGTGGGGCGTTCAGACCAAAGGTAAGAAGACCCGCAGCAACAAGCGTACTGATAAATTCATCGTACGTCGCCGTAGCAAATAATTTTAGAGGATAAGCCATGCCACGTTCTCTCAAGAAAGGTCCTTTTATTGACCTGCACTTGCTGAAGAAGGTAGAGAAAGCGGTGGAAAGCGGAGACAAGAAGCCCCTGCGCACTTGGTCCCGTCGTTCAACGATCTTTCCTAACATGATCGGTTTGACCATCGCTGTCCATAATGGTCGTCAGCACGTTCCGGTATTTGTAACCGACGAAATGGTCGGTCACAAACTGGGTGAATTCGCACCGACTCGTACTTATCGCGGCCACGCTGCTGATAAAAAAGCGAAAAAGAAATAAGGTAGGAGGAAGAGATGGAAACTATCGCTAAACATCGCCATGCTCGTTCTTCTGCTCAGAAGGTTCGCCTTGTTGCTGACCTGATTCGCGGTAAGAAAGTGTCGCAGGCTCTGGATATTCTGACCTACACCAACAAGAAAGCGGCTGTACTGGTCAAGAAGGTTCTGGAATCTGCCATTGCTAACGCTGAACACAACGATGGCGCTGACATTGACGATCTGAAAGTTACGAAAATTTTCGTAGACGAAGGCCCGAGCATGAAGCGCATTATGCCGCGTGCAAAAGGTCGTGCAGATCGCATCCTGAAGCGCACCAGCCACATCACTGTGGTTGTGTCCGATCGCTGAGACTCTGGAGACTAGCAATGGGTCAGAAAGTACATCCTAATGGTATTCGCCTGGGTATTGTAAAACCATGGAACTCTACCTGGTTTGCGAACACCAAAGAATTCGCTGACAACCTGGACAGCGATTTTAAAGTACGTCAGTACCTGACTAAGGAACTGGCTAAAGCGTCCGTATCTCGTATCGTTATCGAGCGTCCGGCTAAGAGCATCCGTGTAACCATTCACACTGCTCGCCCGGGTATCGTTATCGGTAAGAAAGGTGAAGACGTAGAAAAACTGCGTAAGGTCGTAGCGGACATCGCTGGCGTTCCTGCACAGATCAACATCGCCGAAGTTCGTAAGCCTGAACTGGACGCAAAACTGGTTGCTGACAGCATCACTTCTCAGCTGGAACGTCGCGTTATGTTCCGTCGTGCTATGAAGCGTGCTGTACAGAACGCAATGCGTCTGGGCGCTAAAGGTATCAAAGTTGAAGTTAGCGGCCGTCTGGGCGGCGCGGAAATCGCACGTACAGAATGGTACCGCGAAGGTCGCGTACCGCTGCACACTCTGCGTGCTGACATCGACTACAACACCTCTGAAGCGCACACCACTTACGGTGTAATCGGCGTTAAAGTGTGGATCTTCAAAGGCGAGATCCTGGGTGGTATGGCTGCTGTTGAACAACCGGAAAAACCGGCTGCTCAGCCTAAAAAGCAGCAGCGTAAAGGCCGTAAATAAGGAGCGTCGCTGATGTTACAACCAAAGCGTACAAAATTCCGTAAAATGCACAAAGGCCGTAACCGCGGTCTGGCGCAGGGTACGGATGTTAGCTTCGGCAGCTTCGGTCTGAAAGCTGTTGGCCGTGGTCGTCTGACTGCACGTCAGATCGAAGCAGCACGTCGTGCTATGACCCGTGCAGTTAAGCGTCAAGGTAAGATCTGGATCCGTGTGTTCCCGGACAAACCGATCACTGAAAAGCCGCTGGCAGTGCGTATGGGTAAAGGTAAAGGTAACGTGGAGTATTGGGTTGCCTTGATTCAGCCGGGTAAAGTCCTGTATGAAATGGACGGTGTTCCGGAAGAGCTGGCCCGTGAAGCATTCAAGCTGGCAGCAGCGAAACTGCCGATTAAAACCACCTTTGTAACTAAGACGGTGATGTAATGAAAGCAAAAGAGCTGCGTGAGAAGAGCGTTGAAGAGCTGAACACCGAGCTGCTGAACCTGCTGCGTGAGCAGTTCAACCTGCGTATGCAGGCTGCAAGTGGCCAGCTGCAACAGTCTCACCTGTTGAAGCAAGTGCGTCGCGATGTCGCACGCGTTAAGACTTTACTGAACGAGAAGGCGGGTGCGTAATGACCGATAAAATCCGTACTCTGCAAGGTCGCGTTGTTAGCGACAAAATGGAGAAATCCATTGTTGTTGCTATCGAACGTTTTGTGAAACACCCGATCTACGGTAAATTCATCAAGCGTACGACCAAACTGCACGTACATGACGAGAACAACGAATGCGGTATCGGTGACGTGGTTGAAATCCGCGAATGCCGTCCGCTGTCCAAGACTAAATCCTGGACGCTGGTTCGCGTTGTAGAGAAAGCGGTTCTGTAATACAGTACACTCTCTCGATACGAATAAACGGCTCAGAAATGAGCCGTTTATTTTTTCTACCCATATCCTTGAAGCGGTGTTATAATGCCGCGCCCTCGATATGGGGATTTTTAACGACCTGATTTTCGGGTCTCAGTAGTAGTTGACATTAGCGGAGCACTAAAATGATCCAAGAACAGACTATGCTGAACGTCGCCGACAACTCCGGTGCACGTCGCGTAATGTGTATCAAGGTTCTGGGTGGCTCGCACCGTCGCTACGCAGGCGTAGGCGACATCATCAAGATCACCATCAAAGAAGCAATTCCGCGTGGTAAGGTCAAAAAAGGTGATGTGCTGAAGGCGGTAGTGGTGCGCACCAAGAAGGGTGTTCGTCGCCCGGACGGTTCTGTCATTCGCTTCGATGGTAATGCTTGTGTTCTTCTGAACAACAACAGCGAGCAGCCTATCGGTACGCGTATTTTTGGGCCGGTAACTCGTGAGCTTCGTAGTGAGAAGTTCATGAAAATTATCTCTCTGGCACCAGAAGTACTCTAAGGAGCGAATCATGGCAGCGAAAATCCGTCGTGATGACGAAGTTATCGTGTTAACCGGTAAAGATAAAGGTAAACGCGGTAAAGTTAAGAATGTCCTGTCTTCCGGCAAGGTCATTGTTGAAGGTATCAACCTGGTTAAGAAACATCAGAAGCCGGTTCCGGCCCTGAACCAACCGGGTGGCATCGTTGAAAAAGAAGCCGCTATTCAGGTTTCCAACGTAGCAATCTTCAATGCGGCAACCGGCAAGGCTGACCGTGTAGGCTTTAGATTCGAAGACGGTAAAAAAGTCCGTTTCTTCAAGTCTAACAGCGAAACTATCAAGTAATTTGGAGTAGTACGATGGCGAAACTGCATGATTACTACAAAGACGAAGTAGTTAAAAAACTCATGACTGAGTTTAACTACAATTCTGTCATGCAAGTCCCTCGGGTCGAGAAGATCACCCTGAACATGGGTGTTGGTGAAGCGATCGCTGACAAAAAACTGCTGGATAACGCAGCAGCAGACCTGGCAGCAATCTCCGGTCAAAAACCGCTGATCACCAAAGCACGCAAATCTGTTGCAGGCTTCAAAATCCGTCAGGGCTATCCGATCGGCTGTAAAGTAACTCTGCGTGGCGAACGCATGTGGGAGTTCTTTGAGCGCCTGATCACTATTGCTGTACCGCGTATCCGTGACTTCCGTGGCTTGTCCGCTAAGTCTTTCGACGGTCGTGGTAACTACAGCATGGGTGTCCGTGAGCAGATCATCTTCCCAGAAATCGACTACGATAAAGTCGACCGCGTTCGTGGTTTGGATATTACCATTACCACTACTGCGAAATCTGACGAAGAAGGCCGCGCTCTGCTGGCTGCCTTTGACTTCCCGTTCCGCAAGTAAGGTAGGGTTACTAAATGGCTAAGCAATCAATGAAAGCACGCGAAGTAAAACGCGTAGCTTTAGCTGATAAATACTTCGCGAAACGCGCTGAACTGAAAGCGATCATCTCTGATGTGAACGCTTCCGACGAAGATCGTTGGAATGCTGTTCTCAAGCTGCAGACTCTGCCGCGTGATTCCAGCCCGTCTCGTCAGCGTAACCGCTGCCGTCAAACAGGTCGTCCGCATGGTTTCCTGCGGAAGTTCGGGTTGAGCCGTATTAAGGTCCGTGAAGCCGCTATGCGCGGTGAAATCCCGGGTCTGAAAAAGGCTAGCTGGTAATTGTCACCAATTGAATCACGGGAGTAAAGACAGATGAGCATGCAAGATCCGATCGCGGATATGCTGACCCGTATCCGTAACGGTCAGGCCGCGAACAAAGCTGCGGTCACCATGCCTTCCTCCAAGCTGAAAGTGGCAATCGCCAACGTGCTGAAGGAAGAAGGTTTTATTGAAGATTTTAAAGTTGAAGGCGACACCAAGCCTGAACTGGAACTTACTCTGAAGTATTTCCAGGGCAAAGCTGTTGTAGAAAGCATTCAGCGTGTCAGCCGCCCAGGTCTGCGCATCTATAAACGTAAAGATGAGCTGCCGAAAGTTATGGCGGGTCTGGGTATCGCAGTTGTTTCTACCTCTAAAGGTGTTATGACTGATCGTGCAGCGCGCCAGGCTGGTCTTGGTGGCGAAATTATCTGCTACGTAGCCTAATCGGAGGAAAAAATGTCTCGTGTTGCTAAAGCACCGGTCGTTGTTCCTGCCGGCGTTGATGTAAAAATCAACGGTCAGGTTATTACGATCAAAGGTAAAAACGGCGAGCTGACTCGTACTCTCAACGATGCTGTTGAAGTTAAACATGCAGATAATACCCTGACCTTCGGTCCGCGTGATGGTTACGCAGACGGTTGGGCTCAGGCTGGTACCGCGCGTGCCCTGCTGAACTCAATGGTTATCGGTGTTACCGAAGGCTTCACTAAGAAGCTGCAGCTGGTTGGTGTAGGTTACCGTGCAGCGGTTAAAGGCAATGTGATTAACCTGTCTCTGGGTTTCTCTCATCCTGTTGACCATCAGCTGCCTGCGGGTATCACTGCTGAATGTCCGACTCAGACTGAAATCGTGCTGAAAGGCGCTGATAAGCAGATGATCGGCCAGGTTGCAGCGGATCTGCGCGCCTACCGTCGTCCTGAGCCTTACAAAGGCAAGGGTGTTCGTTACGCCGACGAAGTCGTGCGTACCAAAGAGGCTAAGAAGAAGTAAGGTAACACTATGGATAAGAAATCTGCTCGTATCCGTCGTGCGACCCGCGCACGCCGCAAGCTCCAGGAGCTGGGCGCAACTCGCCTGGTGGTACATCGTACCCCGCGTCACATTTACGCACAGGTAATTGCACCGAACGGTTCTGAAGTTCTGGTAGCTGCTTCTACTGTAGAAAAAGCTATCGCTGAACAACTGAAGTACACCGGTAACAAAGACGCGGCTGCAGCTGTGGGTAAAGCTGTCGCTGAACGCGCTCTGGAAAAAGGCATCAAAGATGTATCCTTTGACCGTTCCGGGTTCCAATATCATGGTCGTGTCCAGGCACTGGCAGATGCTGCCCGTGAAGCTGGCCTTCAGTTCTAAGGTAGAGGTGTAAGATGGCTCACATCGAAAAACAAGCTGGCGAACTGCAGGAAAAGCTGATCGCGGTAAACCGCGTATCTAAAACCGTTAAAGGTGGTCGTATTTTCTCCTTCACAGCTCTGACTGTAGTTGGCGATGGTAACGGTCGCGTTGGTTTTGGTTACGGTAAAGCGCGTGAAGTTCCAGCAGCGATCCAGAAAGCGATGGAAAAAGCCCGTCGCAATATGATTAACGTCGCGCTGAATAACGGCACTCTGCAACACCCTGTTAAAGGTGTTCACACGGGTTCTCGCGTATTCATGCAGCCGGCTTCCGAAGGTACCGGTATCATCGCCGGTGGTGCAATGCGCGCCGTTCTGGAAGTCGCTGGGGTTCATAACGTTCTGGCTAAAGCGTATGGTTCCACCAACCCGATCAACGTGGTTCGTGCAACTATTGATGGCCTGGAAAATATGAATTCTCCAGAAATGGTCGCTGCCAAGCGTGGTAAATCCGTTGAAGAAATTCTGGGGAAATAAACCATGGCAAAGACTATTAAAATTACTCAAACCCGCAGTGCAATCGGTCGTCTGCCGAAACACAAGGCAACGCTGCTTGGCCTGGGTCTGCGTCGTATTGGTCACACCGTAGAGCGCGAGGATACTCCTGCTATTCGCGGTATGATCAACGCGGTTTCCTTCATGGTTAAAGTTGAGGAGTAAGAGATGCGTTTAAATACTCTGTCTCCGGCCGAAGGCTCCAAAAAGGCGGGTAAACGCCTGGGTCGTGGTATCGGTTCTGGCCTCGGTAAAACCGGTGGTCGTGGTCACAAAGGTCAGAAATCTCGTTCTGGCGGTGGCGTACGTCGCGGTTTCGAGGGTGGTCAGATGCCTCTGTACCGTCGTCTGCCGAAATTCGGCTTCACTTCTCGTAAAGCAGCGATTACAGCCGAAGTTCGTCTGTCTGACCTGGCTAAAGTAGAAGGCGGTGTTGTAGACCTGAACACGCTGAAAGCGGCTAACATTATCGGTATCCAGATCGAGTTCGCGAAAGTGATCCTGGCTGGCGAAGTAACTACTCCGGTAACTGTTCGTGGCCTGCGTGTTACTAAAGGCGCTCGTGCTGCTATCGAAGCTGCTGGCGGTAAAATCGAGGAATAAGTAGCAGATGGCTAAACAACCGGGATTAGATTTTCAAAGTGCCAAAGGTGGCTTAGGCGAGCTGAAACGCAGACTGCTGTTTGTTATCGGTGCGCTGATTGTGTTCCGTATTGGCTCTTTTATTCCGATCCCTGGTATTGATGCCGCTGTACTTGCCAAACTGCTTGAGCAACAGCGAGGCACCATCATTGAGATGTTTAACATGTTCTCTGGTGGTGCTCTCAGCCGTGCTTCTATCTTTGCACTGGGGATCATGCCGTATATTTCGGCGTCGATCATTATCCAGCTGCTGACGGTGGTTCATCCAACGTTGGCAGAAATTAAGAAAGAAGGGGAGTCTGGTCGTCGTAAGATCAGCCAGTACACCCGTTACGGTACTCTGGTGCTGGCAATATTCCAGTCGATCGGTATTGCTACCGGTCTGCCGAATATGCCTGGTATGCAAGGCCTGGTTATTAACCCGGGCTTTGCATTCTACTTCACCGCTGTTGTAAGTCTGGTCACAGGAACCATGTTCCTGATGTGGTTGGGCGAACAGATCACTGAACGAGGTATCGGCAACGGTATTTCAATCATTATCTTCGCCGGTATTGTCGCGGGACTCCCGCCAGCCATTGCCCATACTATCGAGCAAGCGCGTCAAGGCGACCTGCACTTCCTCGTGTTGCTGTTGGTTGCAGTATTAGTATTTGCAGTGACGTTCTTTGTTGTATTTGTTGAGCGTGGTCAACGCCGCATTGTGGTAAACTACGCGAAACGTCAGCAAGGTCGTCGTGTCTATGCTGCACAGAGCACACATTTACCGCTGAAAGTGAATATGGCGGGGGTAATCCCGGCAATCTTCGCTTCCAGTATTATTCTGTTCCCGGCAACCATCGCGTCATGGTTCGGGGGCGGTACTGGTTGGAACTGGCTGACAACAATTTCGCTGTATTTGCAGCCTGGGCAACCGCTTTATGTGTTACTCTATGCGTCTGCAATCATCTTCTTCTGTTTCTTCTACACGGCGTTGGTTTTCAACCCGCGTGAAACAGCAGATAACCTGAAGAAGTCCGGTGCATTTGTACCAGGAATTCGTCCGGGAGAGCAAACGGCGAAGTATATCGATAAAGTAATGACCCGCCTGACCCTGGTTGGTGCGTTGTACATTACCTTTATCTGCCTGATCCCGGAGTTCATGCGTGATGCAATGAAAGTACCGTTCTACTTCGGTGGGACCTCACTGCTTATCGTTGTTGTCGTGATTATGGACTTTATGGCTCAAGTGCAAACTCTAATGATGTCCAGTCAGTATGAGTCTGCATTGAAGAAGGCGAACCTGAAAGGCTACGGCCGATAATTGGTCGCCCGAGAAGTTACGGAGAGTAAAAATGAAAGTTCGTGCTTCCGTCAAGAAATTATGCCGTAACTGCAAAATCGTTAAGCGTGATGGTGTCATCCGTGTGATTTGCAGTGCCGAGCCGAAGCATAAACAGCGCCAAGGCTGATTTTTTCGCATATTTTTCTTGCAAAGTTGGGTTGAGCTGGCTAGATTAGCCAGCCAATCTTTTGTATGTCTGTGCGTTTCCATTTGAGTATCCTGAAAACGGGCTTTTCAGCATGGAACGTACATATTAAATAGTAGGAGTGCATAGTGGCCCGTATAGCAGGCATTAACATTCCTGATCATAAGCATGCCGTAATCGCATTAACTTCGATTTATGGCGTCGGCAAGACCCGTTCTAAAGCCATCCTGGCTGCAGCGGGTATCGCTGAAGATGTTAAGATCAGTGAGCTGTCTGAAGGACAAATCGACACGCTGCGTGACGAAGTTGCCAAATTTGTCGTTGAAGGTGATCTGCGCCGTGAAATCAGCATGAGCATCAAGCGCCTGATGGATCTTGGTTGCTATCGCGGTTTGCGTCATCGTCGTGGTCTACCGGTTCGCGGTCAGCGTACCAAGACCAACGCACGTACCCGTAAGGGTCCGCGCAAACCGATCAAGAAATAATCGGGGTGATTGAATAATGGCAAAGGCACCAATTCGTGCACGTAAACGTGTAAGAAAACAAGTCTCTGACGGCGTGGCTCATATCCATGCTTCTTTCAACAACACCATCGTGACTATCACTGATCGTCAGGGTAACGCGTTGGGTTGGGCAACAGCCGGTGGTTCCGGTTTCCGTGGTTCTCGCAAATCCACTCCGTTTGCAGCTCAGGTTGCAGCAGAGCGTTGCGCTGACGCCGTGAAAGAATACGGCATCAAGAATCTGGAAGTTATGGTTAAAGGTCCGGGTCCAGGCCGCGAATCTACTATTCGTGCTCTGAACGCCGCAGGTTTCCGCATCACTAACATTACTGATGTGACTCCGATCCCTCATAACGGTTGTCGTCCGCCGAAAAAACGTCGCGTATAACGCTTCGTTTTCCAGGTTTGTTGGAGAAAGAAAATGGCAAGATATTTGGGTCCTAAGCTCAAGCTGAGCCGTCGTGAGGGCACCGACTTATTCCTTAAGTCTGGCGTTCGCGCGATCGATACCAAGTGTAAAATTGAACAAGCTCCTGGCCAGCACGGTGCGCGTAAACCGCGTCTGTCTGACTATGGTGTGCAGTTGCGTGAAAAGCAAAAAGTTCGCCGTATCTATGGTGTGCTGGAGCGTCAGTTCCGTAACTACTACAAAGAAGCAGCACGTCTGAAAGGCAACACCGGTGAAAACCTGTTGGCTCTGCTGGAAGGTCGTCTGGACAACGTTGTATACCGTATGGGCTTCGGTGCCACTCGTGCAGAAGCACGCCAGCTGGTTAGCCATAAAGCAATTATGGTAAACGGTCGTGTTGTTAACATCGCTTCTTATCAGGTTAGTCCGAATGACGTTGTAAGCATTCGTGAGAAAGCGAAGAAGCAGTCTCGCGTGAAAGCCGCTCTGGAGCTGGCTGAGCAGCGTGAAAAGCCAACCTGGCTGGAAGTTGATGCTGGCAAGATGGAAGGTACGTTTAAGCGTAAGCCGGAGCGTTCTGATCTGTCTGCGGACATTAACGAACACCTGATCGTCGAGCTTTACTCCAAGTAAAGCTTAGTACCAAAGAGAGGACACAATGCAGGGTTCTGTGACAGAGTTTCTAAAACCGCGCCTGGTTGATATCGAGCAAGTGAGTTCGACGCACGCCAAGGTGACCCTTGAGCCTTTAGAGCGTGGCTTTGGCCATACTCTGGGTAACGCACTGCGCCGTATTCTGCTCTCATCGATGCCGGGTTGCGCGGTGACCGAGGTTGAGATTGATGGTGTACTGCATGAGTACAGCACCAAAGAAGGCGTTCAGGAAGATATCCTGGAAATCCTGCTCAACCTGAAAGGGCTGGCGGTGAGAGTTCAGGGCAAAGATGAAGTTATTCTTACCTTGAATAAATCTGGCATTGGCCCTGTGACTGCAGCCGATATCACCCACGACGGTGATGTCGAAATCGTCAAGCCGCAGCACGTGATCTGCCACCTGACCGATGAGAACGCGTCTATTAGCATGCGTATCAAAGTTCAGCGCGGTCGTGGTTATGTGCCGGCTTCTACCCGAATTCATTCGGAAGAAGATGAGCGCCCAATCGGCCGTCTGCTGGTCGACGCATGCTACAGCCCTGTAGAGCGTATTGCCTACAATGTTGAAGCAGCGCGTGTAGAACAGCGTACCGACCTGGACAAGCTGGTCATCGAAATGGAAACCAACGGCACAATCGATCCTGAAGAGGCGATTCGTCGTGCGGCAACCATTCTGGCTGAACAACTGGAAGCTTTCGTTGACTTACGTGATGTACGTCAGCCTGAAGTGAAAGAAGAGAAACCAGAGTTCGATCCGATCCTGCTGCGCCCTGTTGACGATCTGGAATTGACTGTCCGCTCTGCTAACTGCCTTAAAGCAGAAGCTATCCACTATATCGGTGATCTGGTACAGCGTACCGAGGTTGAGCTCCTTAAAACGCCTAACCTTGGTAAAAAATCTCTTACTGAGATTAAAGACGTGCTGGCTTCCCGTGGACTGTCTCTGGGCATGCGCCTGGAAAACTGGCCACCGGCAAGCATCGCTGACGAGTAACCGGATCACAGGTTAAGGTTTTACTGAGAAGGATAAGGTCATGCGCCATCGTAAGAGTGGTCGTCAACTGAACCGCAACAGCAGCCATCGCCAGGCTATGTTCCGCAATATGGCAGGTTCACTGGTTCGTCATGAAATCATCAAGACGACTCTGCCTAAAGCGAAAGAGCTGCGCCGCGTAGTTGAGCCGCTGATTACTCTTGCCAAGACTGATAGCGTAGCTAATCGTCGTCTGGCATTCGCCCGTACTCGTGATAACGAGATCGTGGCAAAACTGTTTAACGAACTGGGCCCGCGTTTCGCGAGCCGTGCCGGTGGTTACACTCGTATTCTGAAGTGTGGCTTCCGTGCAGGCGACAACGCGCCGATGGCTTACATCGAGCTGGTTGATCGTTCAGAGAAAGCAGAAGCTGCTGCAGAGTAATCTGAAGCAACGTAAAAAAACCCGCTCCGGCGGGTTTTTTTATACCCGTAGTATCCCCACTTATTTACAATAGCTGTACTCTTTTTGTTCATCCCCTGGAGTATTTATGTGGTTACTTGACCAGTGGGCAGAGCGCCATATTACTGAAGCACAAGCTAAAGGTGAGTTTGATAATCTCCCAGGCAGTGGTGAACCATTAATTCTGGAAGATGACTCACACGTGCCGCCGGAACTGCGTGCTGGATATCGCTTGTTGAAGAATGCCGGTTGCTTGCCGCCAGAACTTGAGCAGCGGAGGGAAGCAATTCAGCTTCTGGATATCCTCAAAGGTATCCGTCACGATGATCTGCAATATCAAGAGGTTAGTCGTCAGTTATCTTTACTGGAGTTAAAACTGCGGCAAGCAGGGTTGAGCACTGAATTTTTACGTGGCGAATATGCAGATAAGCTTCTGAATAAAATTAATGACAACTGAGAGATAATTTATGTATCGCATTGGTGAGTTGGCAAAACTGGCGGAAGTTACGCCCGACACAATACGTTATTACGAAAAACAGCAGATGATGGATCATGAAGTTCGTACGGAAGGAGGCTTTCGCCTGTATACCGAAAGCGATCTCCAACGATTGAAATTTATTCGGCATGCCAGACAACTTGGTTTCAGTCTGGAGTCGATCCGTGAGTTACTTTCGATCCGTATCGATCCTGAACATCATACTTGTCAGGAATCAAAAGGCATTGTGCAGGAAAGATTACAGGAGGTGGAGGCGCGGATAGCCGAGTTGCAGAGCATGCAGCGTTCCCTCCAACGTCTTAACGATGCCTGTTGTGGTAGCGCTCATAGCAGCGTTTATTGTTCTATCCTTGAAGCTCTTGAACAAGGAGCCAGCGGCGTTAAAGCAGGTTGTTGATTTTTTGCACTGGCAGGATTACACTCGCGCCGTTAAATAACCAACTGGAGTTTTTATGAGCCGATATCAGCATACTAAAGGGCAGATAAAGGATAATGCGATAGAAGCATTACTTCATGACCCCTTGTTCAGACAGCGTGTAGAGAAAAATAAGAAGGGGAAAGGCAGTTACATGCGAAAAGGAAAACATGGCAATCGGGGTAATTGGGAGGCCAGTGGCAAGAAAGTAAATTACTTTTTTACCACTGGCCTTCTGCTTTCAGGCGCTTGTTAAGAGCGGTTATTCTGCTCTTTCAGTAAATCGCGGATCTCTGTCAGTAGTACTTCTTCTTTAGTTGGCGCAGGCGCGGCTGCCGGTTCTTCTTTCTTACGATTCAGTTTGTTGATTAGCTTAATTGCCATAAAGATGGCAAAGGCAACAATCAGAAAATCAAATACGTTTTGAATGAAGACACCGTAATGCATAACGACAGCAGGGATATCCCCCTGCGCATCGCGTAGCGTGACAGCAAACTGTTTAAAGTCGATCCCACCAATTAATAAACCTAGCGGCGGCATGATGATATCGGCAACCAGTGAAGACACAATCTTACCGAATGCCGCACCGATAATGACACCCACTGCCAAATCCACCACATTTCCGCGCATCGCAAATTCGCGAAATTCTTTAATAATGCTCATTTTATTCTCCCTATAAAGCCGACAATCATAAGTCTAACAAATGTTAAGCCATTTTCCTGCCAGGAATGAATTTAATTAATCCTTGATAATCAAAGGGAAATAATAAGGCGCCAGAAGACGCCTTATTAATTACAAAAAGAAAGGACTTGGCTGGAAGAGTCTTTCGACGTCGGTAATAAACTTTTTATCTGTGAGGAACATAATTACGTGATCGCCTTGCTCAATGCGCAGATTGTCATTGGCAATCATCACGTCGTTTCCACGTACCACCGCTCCAATAATCGTTCCTGGCGGTAGCTTGATTTCATCAATGACTCTGCCGACAACGCGCGAGGTGCTTTCATCACCGTGAGCAACGGCTTCAATAGCTTCTGCTACGCCGCGGCGCAATGAGGAAACACCAACAATATCTGCTTTTCGCACATGACTAAGCAACGCAGAAATAGTTGCTTGTTGTGGTGAAATCGCAATATCGATCACGCTCCCCTGAACCAGATCCACATAAGCGCGACGCTGGATCAATACCATTACCTTTTTCGCGCCCATACGTTTGGCGAGCATGGCAGACATGATATTGGCTTCGTCATCATTGGTTACCGCGATAAATAGATCAACTTGATCGATGTGCTCTTCAGCCAGCAGTTCCTGATCCGATGCATCACCAAAAAAGACGATCGTATTCTGCAATTTTTCCGCCAATTCGGCAGCGCGTTGTTGATTCCGTTCGATCAGTTTGACGCTGTAATCTTTCTCCAGACGGCGCGCAAGCCCTGCGCCGATATTACCGCCGCCGACCAGCATGATCCGCTTATAGGGTTTTTCCAGTCGCTGTAATTCACTCATTACTGCGCGAATATGCTGCGAGGCGGCAATAAAGAATACTTCATCACCAGCTTCAACAATGGTCGAACCTTGCGGACGAATAGGGCGATCGTGGCGGAAAATTGCCGCCACGCGGGTATCGATATGCGGCATATGCTCGCGCATAGTCGAAAGCGCATTACCAATAAGCGGGCCACCATAATAGGCTTTTACCACCGCAAGGCTTACTTTGCCCTCTGCAAAGTTCACGACCTGCAAGGCGCCGGGATATTCGATCAGTCGATAAATATTATCGATAACCAACTGCTCTGGCGCGATAAGATGATCAATCGGTACGGCATCAGAATGGAATAGCTTATCGGCATCTCGCACGTAGTCCGGTGAACGGATGCGGGCGATGCGGTTAGGAGTGTTGAAAAGCGAGTAGGCTACCTGGCAGGCAACCATATTGGTTTCATCTGAACTGGTCACAGCAACCAGCATATCAGCGTCGTCTGCACCTGCCTCTCGCAATACCCGTGGGTGAGAACCGTGTCCCTGTACGACACGCAGGTCAAATTTATCCTGCAAGGTCCGCAAACGCTCACCATTGGTATCGACAACGGTAATATCGTTGTTCTCACCTACCAGGTTTTCCGCCAGCGTGCCGCCAACTTGCCCGGCACCCAGAATGATAATTTTCATCAGTCGCGACCCGTTATCTCATCACTTTTTGATTAGCTTAGCGTAAAAGAAGCCGTCGCCCTCTTCGGCACCAGGCAGATTTTGCTTACCCGGTTGTTCTGGTGTTCCTGTTTCGCAAAGCATTGCATCTTCTGTGCGTTGCAAAAAGGCTTTAATTTGTTGGCTATTCTCTTCCGGTAACACCGAACAGGTAGCATAAACAAGCGTTCCGCCTGACTTCAAATGTGGCCATATAGCGTCGAGAATTTCAGACTGCAACTGCGCGAGTTCTGGGATATCGCGATCGCGACGTAACCATTTAATATCCGGATGGCGACGAATCACACCGGTTGCTGAACAAGGCGCATCTAATAAAATGCGATCAAACTGTTGCTCACCACACCATTGGGCAGGGTAGCGGCCATCACCTTGTTTCACGGTAGCCTTCATACCAAGGCGTTTTAAATTGTCGTAAACGCGAGAGAGGCGCTGCTCATCAATATCGACCGCCAGAACTTGCGCTTCTGGTGCCACCTCAAGGATATGCGTTGTTTTACCGCCGGGGGCGGCGCAAAGATCCAGAATATGTTCACCGTTTTGTGGCGCAAGCCAGGTCATGCAACCTTGTGCTGAAGCATCCTGAACGGTAACCCATCCATCTTCAAAACCGGGTAGCACATGAACAGGTGCGGGTGTTTCCAGCCGTACAGCATCAGGGTAATCCGTATGTGGGAAACCTTTCATTCCTGCTTCATCCAACAATGCAAGCCAGCTGTCGCGGGAATGGTGCGTACGGTTGACACGTAGCCACATTGGCGGGCGTTGATTATTAGCTTCAACGATGGATTGCCACTGCTCTGGATACGCTTTTTGCAGACGTTTTAAGAGCCAGGCAGGGTGCAGATGACGAGCGTCGCTGGTATTAAACTCGGCCAGTAATTCATCCTGCTGACGCTGGAACTGCCGTAATACACCGTTAATTAACCCTTTAAGTTGCGGGCGTTTAATCGCGACCGCCCCTTCCACTGTTTCAGCCAGCGCGGCATGAGGTGGAATACGGGTATAAAGCAGTTGATACAAACCAACCATAATCAGGTAATGCACAGTCCGTTGTTTGCCGGTCATTGGACGGGCCATTAACTTATTAATCAGCCAGTCTAACTGTGATAGCGTCCGCAGTACGCCAAAGCACAATTCTTGTAGCAGTGCTTTGTCTTTATCGGAAACTTTTTGTTGTAGCGGCGGCAGAATGTTGCTTAATGATTGCCCTTGCTCGACGACTTGTTCAACGGCTTGTGCCGCCATACTACGTAAATTACGTTGTTTTTTCATAAGTATAAAAATAAAAATGCCCGGCAAGACCGGGCTTAGAAGATTGGACTATCAGGCCAGACGGTTGCCCGGAACAAACCATTCCCGACGAGAATTCAGGAGGTCTTGTGCGCTCATCGCTTTCTTACCCGCAGGTTGCAATGAGAGCAGATTCAGGATGCCATCACCGGTCGCGACCTGAATGCCTTGTTTGCTGGCTTCAAGGATCGTTCCTGGCGCAGACTTTGTTACCGTATCAATGACCGACGCTTTCCAGACCTTAACAGGCTGACCTTCAATTTCCAGCCAGCTCATCGGCCATGGATTAAAAGCGCGAATACAGCGTTCAAGCTGTGCCGCCGAAAGCGACCAGTCAATACGCGCTTCTTCTTTACTCAACTTCTCAGCGTAAGTGACAAGAGTTTCGTCCTGAACTTCTGGTTTCGCCGTGCCGTCTGCCAGTTGTTTCAACGTGGTGATAAGCCCTTGTGGACCAAGCTCTGCCAGCTTGTCATATAACGTGCCACTGGTATCTTCTGCGGTAATCGGGCAGGAGAGTTTATAGAGCATGTCGCCCGTGTCTAAACCGACATCCATTTGCATAATGGTTACGCCGGTTTCTGCATCGCCCGCCCACAGCGAACGTTGGATTGGCGCGGCTCCGCGCCAGCGCGGCAGCAGTGAACCATGAACATTGATACATCCAAGACGCGGCATTTCCAGCACAGCTTTAGGCAGAATCAGCCCATAGGCGACGACGACCATGACATCAGCGTGCAGATCGGCGACCAGTTGCTGGTTTTCTTGTGGGCGGAGGGAAACAGGCTGAAAAACCGGTAACCCTTTCTCTTCTGCCAGCACTTTTACCGGGCTGGGCATTAGTTTTTTACCGCGACCTGCCGGTCGGTCCGGTTGGGTGAACACGCCGACAACGTTATGTCCAGAAGACAACAGCGCGTCAAGATGACGCGCTGCAAAGTCAGGTGTACCCGCAAAAATAATACGTAGTGATTCTGACACGTTAGTTCTTATCCTTAAGCCCGGGCTTTCAGACGATCCAGCTTTTCAACTTTCTGACGAATACGTTGTTGTTTCAGCGGTGACAGGTAATCCATGAACAGTTTACCGACCAGGTGATCCATCTCATGCTGAATACAGATGGCTAACAGACCGTCTGCTTCCAGTTCAAATGGTTTACCGTCGCGGTCCAGGGCGCGAATTTTAACTTTCTCTGCGCGCGGCACTAAAGCACGTTGTTCAGGGATCGACAGGCAACCTTCTTCAATGCCTGTTTCGCCGCTTTTTTCTAAAAGCTCCGGATTGATTAACACCAGCCGTTCGTCACGGTTTTCCGAAACATCAATAACAATGATACGTTGATGGATATCAACCTGGGTTGCCGCCAGGCCAATACCTTCTTCTGCGTACATCGTCTCGAACATATCATCGACGATACGCTGAATTTCTGCATTCACTTCTTCTACCGGTTTAGCAACTTTGCGAAGCCGCTCGTCCGGAATATGTAACACTTGCAAAACTGACATAAATCTCCAGAGATGTGTTCAGGAGTTAGAAAGATTATTTCTTCTATTCTAGACAAATCCCCCTCTGATTGACAGCATCACTGACCAATCGCAAAGATTGCTAAGGCTGCTTATGGCAGGGAGATAAGGATGGTCGATACAGAAATTTGGCTGCGTTTAATGAGCATCAGCAGCTTGTACGGCGATGATATGGTCCGTATAGCTCACTGGCTGGCAAAACAGTCGCATATTGATGCGGTTGTATTGCAGCAAACAGGGCTTACATTGCGACAGGCACAACGCTTTCTTTCCTTTTCGCAGAAGAGTATTGAAAGCTCGCTTTGTTGGCTGGCGCAACCTAACCATCATTTAATCCCTGCGGACAGCGAATTTTATCCTCCTCAACTTATTGCAACGGCTGATTATCCAGGTGCACTGTTTGTTGCTGGTGATCTACAAGTGCTGCAATCATTTCAGTTGGCTGTAGTGGGAAGCCGGGCGCATTCATGGTATGGCGAACGGTGGGGGCGGCTGTTATGTGAGTCGCTGGCGGCACGAGGCGTGACAATTACCAGTGGACTGGCGCGTGGAATCGATGGTGTAGCGCATAAAGCGGCCTTGCAGGTAAATGGTGTCAGTGTTGCTGTGCTGGGGAATGGGCTCAATACCATTCATCCGCGTCGCCATGCCCGACTGGCTACCAGTCTGCTTGAACATGGTGGGGCTCTCGTCTCGGAATTTCCCCTCGATATCCCTCCTCTTGCTTACAATTTCCCGCGAAGAAATCGCATTATCAGTGGTCTAAGTAAAGGTGTACTGGTGGTGGAAGCGGCTTTGCGCAGTGGTTCACTGGTGACAGCGCGTTGTGCGCTTGAGCAGGGACGTGAAGTTTTTGCTTTGCCTGGTCCATTAGGGAGTCCCGGAAGTGAAGGTCCCCACTGGCTTATTAAGCAAGGAGCTATTCTTGTGACGGAACCGGAAGAAATTCTGGAAAATTTGCAATATGGATTGCACTGGTTGCCAGATGCCCCTGAAAAATCATTTTATTCATCAGATCAGGAAGACGTGGCATTGCCATTTCCTGAGCTCCTGGCTAACGTAGGAGATGAGGTAACACCTGTTGACGTCGTCGCTGAACGTGCCGGCCAACCTGTGCCAGAGGTAGTTACTCAACTACTTGAACTGGAGTTAGCAGGATGGATCGCAGCTGTACCCGGCGGCTATGTCCGATTGAGGAGGGCATGCCATGTTCGACGTACTAATGTATTTGTTTGAAACCTATATTCACACTGAAGCTGAGTTGCGTGTGGATCAAGACAAACTTGAACAGGATCTTACCGACGCAGGTTTTGAGCGAGAAGATATCTACAATGCCCTGCTATGGCTGGAAAAGCTTGCGGATTATCAGGAAGGGTTGGCAGAACCGATGCAACTTGCCTCTGATCCTCTCTCCATGCGTATTTATACACCGGAAGAGTGTGAAAGACTGGATGCCAGCTGCCGTGGGTTTCTGCTTTTCCTTGAGCAGATTCAGGTGCTCAACCTTGAAACCCGTGAAATGGTGATAGAGCGAGTGCTCGCGCTGGATAACGCAGAGTTCGAACTGGATGATCTGAAATGGGTAATCCTGATGGTGTTGTTCAACATCCCGGGCTGCGAAAATGCGTACCAGCAAATGGAAGAATTACTCTTTGAAGTGAATGAAGGTATGCTGCATTAATCATTTCTTTAATTCAGCATAAGTTGTTATGGCAAAATCAGCACTGTTCACGGTGCGTAATAATGAGTCCTGCCCAAAGTGCGGGGCTGAACTGGTTATTCGATCCGGGAAACACGGTCCGTTTCTCGGGTGCTCTCAATATCCGGCATGTGACTATGTCCGTCCTCTGAAATCATCAGCGGATGGTCATATTGTCAAAGTTCTGGAGGGGCAAATATGCCCTGTATGTGGTGCAAACCTGGTGTTACGCCAGGGACGCTTCGGTATGTTCATTGGCTGTAGTAACTATCCTGCATGCGAACATACCGAACTTATCGATAAACCAGACGAAACGGCAATTACCTGCCCTCAATGTCGGACGGGCCATTTAGTCCAGCGCCGCTCCCGTTATGGCAAAACGTTTCATTCCTGTGATCGCTACCCGGAGTGTCAATTTGCCATCAACTTCAAACCAATAGCCGGAGAATGCCCTGAGTGTCATTATCCGCTACTCATCGAAAAGAAAACCGCGCAGGGTGTAAAACACTTTTGTGCCAGTAAACAATGTGGAAAGCCGGTTTCGGCGGAATAATAACGTGAATAATAACCTGCAAGGAGACGCTATCGCAGCTGCGATAGATGTCCTCAATGAAGAACGTGTCATCGCCTATCCAACGGAAGCCGTTTTCGGTGTCGGGTGTGATCCTGATAGCGAAACAGCAGTGATGCGGCTGCTGGAATTAAAACAGCGTCCGGTTGATAAGGGACTGATTTTAATCGCAGCAAATTACGAGCAGCTCAAACCTTATATCGATGACAGTATGCTGACGAAAGCGCAGCGTGAAACCATTTTTTCTCGTTGGCCTGGCCCTGTCACCTTTGTCTTTCCCGCGCCTTCGACAACGCCGCGCTGGTTAACGGGGCGCTTTGATTCGCTTGCTGTCCGGGTAACAGACCATCCGTTGGTAGTTGCTTTATGCCAGGCTTATGGTAAACCGCTGGTTTCTACCAGTGCCAACTTGAGTGGATTGCCACCTTGTCGAACAGTAGACGAAGTGCGTGCACAATTTGGTGCAGAGTTCCCGGTTGTGGCTGGTGAAACGGGGGGGCGTTTAAATCCTTCAGAAATTCGCGATGCCCTGACGGGCGAACTGTTTCGACAGGGGTAATATGATGCAAACCTATGCTGTTTTTGGTAATCCGATTGCACATAGCAAATCGCCATTCATTCATCAGCAATTTGCACAGCAACTGAATATTGAGCATCCCTATGGTCGCGTGCTGGCACCTATCAATGATTTCATCAACACGCTAAATGCCTTCTTTAGTGCTGGTGGCAAAGGTGCGAATGTAACAGTGCCTTTTAAAGAAGAAGCTTTTGCCAGAGCAGATGAACTTACTGAACGAGCGGCCTTGGCTGGAGCAGTTAATACCCTCAAGCGTTTAGAAGATGGACGCCTGCTGGGGGACAATACCGATGGTGTAGGTTTGTTAAGCGATCTGGAACGACTGTCTTTTATTCGCTCCGGCTTACGTATTTTGTTGATCGGTGCTGGTGGGGCGTCTCGTGGAGTATTGCTGCCGCTTCTCTCTCTGGACTGTGCAGTGACAATCACTAACCGAACGGTTTCTCGCGCGGAAGAGCTGGCTAAATTGTTCGCGCACACTGGTAGTGTTCAGGCGTTGGGTATGGACGAACTGGAAGGTCATGAGTTCGATCTTATTATTAACGCGACATCCAGTGGCATTAGTGGCGATGTTCCGGCGATCCCAGCATCGCTCGTCCATTCAGGCATTTGCTGTTATGACATGTTCTATCAAAAGGGAAAAACGCCCTTTCTGGCATGGTGTGAGCAGCAAGGCTCAAAACGTAATGCGGATGGATTGGGGATGTTAGTCGCGCAGGCGGCTCATGCCTTTCTTCTCTGGCACGGTGTTCTGCCTGACGTAGAACCAGTTCTAAAGCAATTGCAGGAGGAGTTGTCTGCGTGAATCAGGCCATCCAGTTTCCAGATAGGGAAGAATGGAACGAGAGTAAAAAATGCGTTTGTTTTCCCGCTCTTGTAAATGGTATGCAGCTCACTTGCGCTATTACTGGAGAGAGTCTGGCGAACCGCTTTACAGGAGATACGCCAGAACAGTGGTTAGCGAATTTTCGTCAGCATCGCTGGGACCTGGAAGAAGAGGCAGAAAGCTTGATTCAGGATCAAAGCGAAGATGATCAAGGTTGGGTCTGGTTATCCTGATCCAGATACTCATCTTTCCATTTGACGTAGTTATTCGCGGAGTAGCGTAACCCAGCCTTCTCTTCATCACTTAACGGGCGGATCTGTTTGACGGGGCTACCGAGATACAGATATCCGCTCTCCAGCCGTTTATTTTGCGGTACCAGGCTACCCGCGCCAATCATCACATCATCTTCTATTACAGCGCCATCAAGTAAAATTGATCCCATGCCAACCAGTACTCGATTACCAATAGTGCAGCCATGAAGCATGACCTTGTGTCCAACCGTGACGTCTTCACCAACGATTAATGGATTGCCCTGGGGATTGGTTATCGATTTATGGGTTACATGTAAGACGCTACCATCCTGAATATTAGTGCGGGTACCGATCTGTACATAATTCACGTCACCACGAATCACAACGAGCGGCCAGATCCCCACATCATCAGCCAGGCGGACGTCACCAATCACTACACTACTATTGTCGATCATTACGCGCTGACCTATTTGTGGAAAAAGATCGCGGTATGGGCGTAAAACGTCAGACATACTTACCTCAACAATAAATGATTTACTAATGACTTTGGGTGCATTATTTGCCTTGTGCAAGTGTTTTAGTATGCAAAAAAACACCATTTTGCGTGCTAATGAAGCAAAAAGGGTGAAAAAGCAACAAACAGAAAAAAAGATCAAAAAAATACTTGTGCAATAAATTGGGATCCCTATAATGCGCCTCCGTTGAGACGACAACGTGAAACACTTCACAAGATGGTCGGAACAACGAAGAGAAAAAATCCTGAAAT
>NZ_RHJI01000034.1 GCF_004211955.1 Escherichia sp. E1V33 | reverse complement strand
TTTTCCGCTGCATGAAATGCGTGATGATGTCGCATTTCAAATTATCAATGATGAATTATTTCTCGACGGTAACGCGCGTCAGAATCTGGCAACTTTTTGCCAGACCTGGGACGACGAAAATGTCCATAAATTAATGGACCTGTCGATCAACAAAAACTGGATCGACAAAGAAGAATATCCGCAATCCGCAGCCATCGACCTGCGCTGTGTGAACATGGTTGCTGACCTGTGGCACGCGCCTGCGCCGAAAAACGGCCAGGCCGTTGGCACCAACACCATTGGTTCTTCCGAGGCCTGCATGCTCGGCGGGATGGCGATGAAATGGCGTTGGCGCAAACGTATGGAAGCCGCAGGTAAGCCGACCAACAAGCCAAACCTGGTCTGCGGCCCGGTGCAAATCTGCTGGCATAAATTTGCCCGCTACTGGGATGTAGAGCTGCGTGAGATCCCTATGCGTCCCGGCCAGCTATTCATGGATCCGAAACGTATGATTGAGGCCTGCGACGAAAACACCATCGGCGTGGTGCCGACTTTCGGCGTGACTTACACCGGTAACTATGAGTTCCCGCAACCGCTGCACGATGCACTGGATAAATTCCAGGCGGATACCGGTATCGACATCGACATGCACATCGACGCCGCCAGTGGTGGCTTCCTTGCGCCGTTCGTGGCGCCGGATATTGTCTGGGACTTCCGCCTGCCGCGCGTGAAATCGATCAGTGCTTCAGGCCATAAATTCGGTCTGGCTCCGCTGGGCTGCGGCTGGGTGATCTGGCGTGACGAAGAAGCGCTGCCGAAAGAACTGGTATTCAACGTTGACTACCTCGGCGGTCAGATTGGTACTTTCGCCATCAACTTCTCTCGTCCGGCGGGACAGGTGATTGCACAGTACTATGAGTTCCTGCGCCTCGGCCGTGAAGGTTATACCAAAGTACAGAACGCCTCTTACCAGGTTGCTGCTTATCTGGCGGATGAAATCGCCAAACTGGGGCCGTATGAGTTCATCTGTACGGGGCGCCCGGATGAAGGTATCCCGGCGGTGTGCTTCAAACTGAAAGACGGGGAAAATCCAGGATACACCCTGTATGACCTCTCTGAACGTCTGCGCCTGCGCGGCTGGCAGGTTCCGGCATTTACCCTCGGCGGTGAAGCTACCGACATCGTGGTAATGCGCATTATGTGCCGTCGTGGCTTCGAAATGGACTTCGCTGAACTGTTACTGGAAGACTACAAAGCCTCCCTGAAATATCTCAGCGATCACCCGAAACTGCAGGGTATTGCCCAGCAGAACAGCTTTAAACATACCTGATAACGTTTAAGCGGTAACGGTGTCCCGAAACGCACCCGTTTCGGGACAATTTCCGAAGTCTGTTCACTGGCATTAGCAACGGAAAATATTGTTCTGAAGGCACTTCAGAGCAACACAGGTGCGGTTCCACAGGACAACCGTTTTAGGGGGATAATATGGCTACATCAGTACAGACAGGTAAAGCTAAGCAGCTAACATTACTGGGTTTCTTCGCCATCACGGCGTCGATGGTAATGGCTGTTTATGAATACCCTACCTTCGCAACATCTGGCTTTTCATTAGTTTTCTTCCTGCTCTTAGGCGGGATTTTATGGTTTATTCCCGTTGGTCTTTGTGCTGCGGAAATGGCCACCGTGGACGGCTGGGAAGAAGGTGGTGTGTTCGCCTGGGTATCAAATACCCTGGGGCCGAAATGGGGATTTGCAGCTATCTCATTTGGCTATTTGCAAATCGCTATTGGCTTTATTCCAATGCTCTATTTCGTGTTAGGGGCGCTCTCCTACATTCTGAAATGGCCAGCACTGAATGAAGACCCGGTAACGAAAACCATCGCGGCGCTGATCATTCTTTGGGCGCTGGCATTAACTCAGTTTGGCGGCACTAAATATACTGCGCGAATCGCGAAAGTTGGTTTCTTTGCGGGCATTCTGCTGCCTGCATTTATTTTGATTGCATTAGCGGCGATTTATCTGCACTCCGGAGCACCGGTTGCTATCGAAATGGATGCGAAAACTTTCTTCCCTGATTTCTCGAAAGTTGGCACTTTAGTTGTGTTTGTCGCCTTCATTTTGAGTTATATGGGAGTAGAAGCTTCCGCGACCCACGTCAATGAAATGAGCAACCCAGGGCGCGACTATCCGCTGGCAATGTTACTGCTGATGGTGGCAGCGATTTGCTTAAGTTCAGTAGGCGGTTTGTCCATTGCGATGGTTATTCCAGGTAATGAAATCAACCTGTCCGCAGGTGTAATGCAAACCTTCACTGTGCTTATGTCTCATGTGGCACCGGAAATAGAGTGGACGGTTCGCGTTATCTCTGCCCTGCTTCTGCTGGGTGTTCTTGCGGAAATCGCCTCATGGATTGTAGGACCTTCTCGCGGGATGTATGTCACCGCTCAGAAAAATCTACTGCCAGCCGCGTTCGCCAAAATGAACAAAAATGGTGTGCCGGTAACTCTGGTAATTTCCCAGCTGGTGATTACCTCTATCGCGTTGATTATCCTCACAAACACCGGTGGTGGTAACAACATGTCCTTCCTGATCGCGCTGGCACTGACGGTGGTGATTTATCTGTGTGCTTATTTCATGCTGTTTATTGGCTACATTGTGTTAGTCCTTAAACATCCTGACTTAAAACGCACATTTAATATCCCTGGTGGTAAAGGGGTTAAACTGGTCGTGGCGATTGTCGGTTTACTGACTTCAATTATGGCGTTTGTCGTCTCCTTCCTGCCGCCGGATAATATCCAGGGTGATTCTACTGATATGTATGTTGAATTATTAGTGGTAAGTTTCCTGGTGGTACTTGCTCTACCGTTTATTCTCTATGCCATTCATGACCGTAAAGGCAAAGCGAATACGGGTGTTACACTGGAGCCAATTAACAGCCAGAACGCGCCGAAAGGTCACTTCTTCCTGCATCCACGTGCTCGTTCACCGCACTATATTGTGATGAATGATAAGAAACACTAACCATGTCTGAGTGGTAATAACACAAGGGAGCGAAAATTAATCGCTCCCTTTTGCGTACTTATTGCCGTATTGACTTGCCCCAGATAAGTACGAGAATAAGCGCACATCTGTTTACCGGAAATAAGCATATATGGATATCTGCTCCCGAACTGTGAAATTCGAGTTTAAAAGGCCAGCTGCACTGGTTGCACTGGCACTTTTACTGTGTAGTTGTAAAAGCACGCCTCCAGATTCAATGACGACACCGCCTGCAGACTCAAAACCACCAGCGACCGCACAACAATCATCGCAACCTATGCGCGGTATCTGGCTGGCTACGGTGTCCCGCCTCGACTGGCCCCCCGTCTCCTCAGTTAACATCAGCAACCCCACCAGCCGGGTCCGCGTGCAACAGCAGGCGATGATCGACAAACTGGAAAACTTGCAACGACTGGGAATTAACACGGTCTTTTTCCAGGTGAAGCCCGACGGCACTGCCCTTTGGCCATCGAAGATTTTGCCGTGGTCCGATCTAATGACCGGCAAAATTGGTGAATACCCTGGTTACGATCCGCTGCAATTTATTCTCGACGAAGCCCACAAGCGTGGGATGAAAGTACACGCCTGGTTTAATCCCTACCGCGTGTCGGTTAATACAAAGCCCGGAACTATTAGGGAACTGAATAGCACTCTGTCTCAACAGCCGGCCAGCGTCTATGTGCAACATCGCGACTGGATCAGGACGTCAGGTGACCGTTTCGTTCTCGATCCTGGTATCCCTGAAGTTCAGGACTGGATCACATCGATAGTTGCGGAAGTGGTTTCTCGCTATCCGGTAGATGGCGTGCAGTTTGACGACTATTTTTACACTGAATCGCCGGATTCACGGCTTAACGATAACGAGACGTACCGCAAGTACGGTGGTGCATTTGCGTCAAAAGCTGACTGGCGGCGCAACAATACCCAGCAGTTAATTGCTAAGGTTTCGCACACCATTAAAAGCATTAAGCCGGAAGTCGAGTTTGGCGTGAGCCCTGCGGGCGTCTGGCGCAATCGCTCACACGATCCGCTCGGTTCTGATACGCGCGGGGCAGCAGCTTATGATGAATCCTACGCTGATACTCGTCGTTGGGTCGAACAAGGCTTACTGGATTACATAGCCCCGCAAATTTACTGGCCGTTCTCCCGTAGCGCCGCGCGTTATGACGTGCTGGCAAAATGGTGGGCAGATGTCGTCAAACCAACCAAAACCCGCCTTTATATTGGTATCGCCTTCTATAAAGTCGGCGAACCTTCAAAGATAGAACCTGACTGGATGGTTAACGGCGGCGTGCCAGAACTGAAAAAGCAGCTCGATCTTAACGATGCCGTGCCAGAAATTAGCGGCACGATTTTGTTCCGCGAAGACTATCTGAACAAGCCGCAGACTCAACAAGCAGTTAGCTATCTGCAAAGCCGTTGGGGAAGCTAAACGCCCTTTCTTACTTTGTGGCACTGCCGGTGCTTTAAACACCGGCGTGTCATCAACGAAACATTCTCAACTAATAATCAAATCAACTTAAGTCAAATTGTTATAGTTCCCCTGATAAAAACGTATGAATATGAAAAACCATACGATATTAACCATCACCGAAAAATAATTACGATAGGCTATACTCTTCAGAAGACCAGTAGCGTAGATTAAAACTGTCATAAGTCACTTATTTCGTTTCAGTATATCTTCATATTTCAGGAGAATATGGTGCCATAAACCTGTCCAACCGAGTTGCGTTTCGTTTTTCAATTCCGTCTGCCTTTCCAGCCGTATAAGGGTATGAATTATGGAGATGTATTTTAAAAGAATGAAAGATGAGTGGACCGGATTAGTTGCCCAGGTCGACCCCCTCATTCGTAACAAAGCGGCAGAAATTGCCGTAACGCATGCTCATTACTTAAGTATTGAGTTTTATCGAATTGTACGCACTGACCCACATGCCGAAGAGTTTTTGAGTAACGAACAGGTTGAAAGGCAACTTAAAAGTGCTCTGGAAACATGGATTATCGATGTGCTCTCTGCGCAAGCGGACGATGTTGACAGGCTTATACAAATCCAACATACCGTAGCCGAAGTCCATGCTCGCATTGGCATTCCCGTAGAAATAGTTGAGATGGGTTTTCGTGTATTGAAGAAAATCCTATATCCAGCAATATTTTCCTCTGATTATTCGCCTGCGGATAAACTTCAGGTTTATCATTTTTCGATTAACAGTATCGATATAGCCATGGAAGTGATGACCAGAGCATTTACCTTTAGTGACAGTAGTGCGGCTAAAGAAGACGAGAACTATCGTATCTTCTCACTACTTGAAAATGCCGAAGAAGAAAAAGAACGGCAAATAGCCTCGCTACTTTCATGGGAATTAGATGTTATTTATAAAGTCTTGTTGGATTCTGATTTAGGCAGCAGCTTACCGTTAAGCCAGGCTGATTTTGGCTTATGGTTTAACCATAAAGGTCGCCATTATTTTAGCGGCATTGCCGAAGTGGGCCATATCTCCCGCCTTATTCAGGATTTCGACGGGGTTTTTAATCAGACAATACTCCATGCCAAAAATCTGAGTAACAAAAGTCTGCGCGTGAAGTTTTTATTACAGATACGAAATACCGTATCGCAAATTATCACCCTACTACGAGAACTGTTTGAAGAAGTTTCTCGCCATGAAGTAGGAATGGATGTGTTAACTAAGCTACTTAACCGCCGTTTCCTACCGACTATCTTCAAACGCGAAATTGCCCATGCCAATCGGACCGGTACACCGTTGTCTGTTCTGATCATTGATGTAGATAAATTCAAAGAGATCAACGATACATGGGGACATAACACAGGTGATGAGATTTTACGTAAGGTCTCGCAGGCGTTTTACGACAACGTTCGCAGTAGTGACTATGTTTTCCGCTATGGTGGCGATGAATTTATCATAGTGCTGACTGAAGCTTCAGAAAATGACACTTTGCGTACCGCAGAGCGGATCCGCAGCCGGGTGGAAAAAACCAAACTGAAAGCCGCAAACGGCGAAGACATAGCCCTCTCCCTGTCCATTGGCGCCGCCATGTTTAATGGACATCCTGATTATGAACGCCTAATTCAAATAGCCGATGAAGCTCTGTATATCGCGAAAAGACGAGGTAGAAACCGTGTTGAACTCTGGAAAGCCAGTCTTTAGATGCGCCCGGATGCAGAGGTAATCATGAAGCTAACCGATGCAGAAAATGCCGTCGACGGCATTTTTTTCCCCGCCCTTGAGCAAAATATGATGGGCGCGGTATTAATTAACGAAAATGACGAGGTAATGTTTTTTAATCCTGCTGCGGAGAAGCTGTGGGGGTATAAGCGCGAAGAAGTGATAGGCAAAAACATTGATATGCTGATACCCCATAATTTGCGCCCTGCGCATCCAGAATATATCCGCCATAACCGCGAAGGCGGTAAAGCGCGGGTTGAAGGTATGAGCCGGGAATTGCAGCTGGAGAAAAAAGACGGCAGTAAAATATGGACCCGTTTCGCACTATCCAAAGTCACTGCTGAAGGGAAAATTTATTACCTGGCGCTGGTCCGTGATGCCAGCGTAGAAATGGCACAGAAAGAACAGACCCGGCAGTTGATTATTGCCGTGGACCATCTCGACCGCCCGGTCATTGTGCTGGACCCGGAACGCCATATTGTGCAGTGCAATCGCGCGTTTACTGAAATGTTTGGCTACTGCATCAGCGAAGCCAGCGGTATGCAGCCCGATACTTTGCTTAACATCCCTGAATATCCGGCAGATAATCGTATTCGCTTACAGCAACTGCTATGGAAAACAACGCGTGATCAGGATGAATTTCTGTTGTTAACGCGCACAGGGGAAAAAATCTGGATTAAAGCCTCTATTAGCCCAGTTTATGATGTGCTGGCTAATCTGCAAAACCTGGTGATGACCTTCTCCGATATCACCGAAGAACGACAAATTCGTGAGCTTGAAGGCAATATTCTCGCCGCGATGTGTAGCAGTCCGCCATTTCATGAAATGGGCGAAATCATCTGCCGGAATATCGAATCCATTCTTCATGAATCCCATGTGTCGTTGTATGCATTGCGTAATGGTATGCCAGTGCATTGGGCGTCGTCCTCTCATGGGACAGAAGTAAAGAATGCGCAAAGCTGGTCAGTCACCATTCGCCAGCGCGATGGCGCACCTGCCGGGATTCTGAAAATCAAAACAGCGTCCGGGGCGGTAACCAGCGCGTTTATCGAACGAGTAGCGGATATCAGCCAGCATATGGCCGCCCTGGCGCTGGAACAGGAAAAAAGTCGCCAGCATATCGAGCAGCTCATTCAGTTTGATCCGATGACCGGTCTGCCAAACCGCAATAACCTGCACAATTATCTCGATGACCTGGTAGAAAATGCCGTCTCTCCGGTGGTGTATCTTATTGGCATTGACCATATTCAGGATGTCATCGACAGCCTGGGCTATGCGTGGGCCGACCAGGCGTTGCTGGAAGTGGTCAATCGCTTTCGCGAAAAAATTAAACCTGACCAGTATCTCTGTCGTATTGAAGGTACACAGTTTGTCCTCATTAGCCCGGAAAACGACGTCAGTATCATTACCCAAATAGCAGATGAACTTCGTAACGTCGTTAATAAACCGGTCATGATTGACGATAAACCATTCCCGCTAACCTTAAGCATTGGTATCAGTTACGACGTTGGTAAAAACCGGGACTATCTGCTTTCGACTGCCCACAATGCGATGGATTTTATTCGCAAAAACGGCGGTAACGGCTGGCAATTCTTTAGCCCGGTAATGAACGAAATGGTGAAAGAGCGTCTGGTTCTCGGTGCGGCGCTGAAAGAAGCTATCAGCAACAACAAACTAAAACTGGTTTATCAGCCGCAGATCTTTGCGGAAACCGGCGAGCTGTACGGTATCGAGGCCCTCGCTCGCTGGTATGACCCACAGCATGGTCATGTTCCCCCTTCACGGTTTATCCCCCTTGCTGAAGAGATTGGCGAAATAGAAAACATTGGCCGTTGGGTTATTGCTGAAGCCTGCCGCCAGTTAGCAGAATGGCGTAGCCAGAATATTCATATCCCGGCGCTTTCCGTTAACTTGTCTGCGCTGCACTTTCGCAGCAATCAGCTACCCAATCAGGTGTCTGATGCGATGCAGGCCTGGGCGATTGACGGCCACCAGCTGACGGTGGAAATCACGGAAAGCATGATGATGGAGCACGATAAGGAGATCTTCAAACGCATCCAGATCCTTCGCGATATGGGCGTAGGTTTATCTGTCGATGATTTCGGCACCGGCTTTTCCGGATTATCCCGCTTAGTCAGCCTTCCGGTAACGGAAATCAAAATCGACAAAAGCTTTGTCGATCGTTGTCTGAGCGAAAAACGTATCCTCGCCCTACTGGAAGCGATTACCAGTATTGGGCAGAACCTCAATTTAACGGTGGTAGCCGAAGGTGTAGAAACCAAAGAACAATTTGAGATATTACGCAAGATCCACTGTCGCGTTATTCAGGGATATTTCTTCTCACGTCCCCTACCCGCCGAAGAAATACCTGGCTGGATTAGCAGCGTTCTGCCGCTGAAAATCTGATAATTTTCGCCCGCCCGCACACGCGGGCTTCACATAAACGTGACACTGTCACTAAAATAATGTGATTCTCGCTACGATTTCAGGAGATTCCTTCCCGAAGTCACCCTCTTGCACCAAAACTGCACTACGCTGCACAAATGTTGATCAAAAGTTAAAATATATAACTTTAAGCCAGCAATCTGGCGCTTATCCCGACATGGCATGAGATCTGCATAAGCGGAAAGCGCAGCAATTTTTGTCTTATACAGGAACCGCTTATGTCGGATACCACCGAACTGGTTGATTTAGCCGTTATCTTCCCTGACCTGGAGATCGATTTGAAATACGCTTGCAGCGATAACATCACGGGCAAGCCGATTTATCAGCAAGCGCGTTGTCTGTTACATAAAGACGCGCTTACCGCGCTGGCGAAAAGCATCAGTATCGCCCAGCTGTCGGGCTTACAACTGGTGATTTACGACGCGTATCGCCCACAACAAGCACAGGCTATGTTGTGGCAAGCCTGCCCTGACCCACAATATGTCGTTGATGTGGCCGTCGGCTCCAATCACAGCCGAGGTACAGCGATCGACCTGACGCTTCGTGATGAGCATGGCTTCATTTTGGATATGGGGGCCGGATTCGATGAAATGCACGAACGCTCCCATGCTTATCACCCTTCCGTACCACCCGCAGCCCAGCGTAATCGCCTGTTACTGAATGCAATTATGACTGGCGGTGGCTTTGTTGGTATCTCCAGCGAATGGTGGCACTTCGAATTACCGAAGGCTGCAAGTTACCCGCTGCTCGCTGACCAGTTCGCCTGTTTTGTATCTCCTACTACACAGCACGCTAGTTAATCAGGAAACTGTTATGAAAAGATCGATATCATTTCGCCCTACACTGCTCGCGATCGTCCTTGCCACCATACTGCCGGTTGCTCACGCCGCCGTACCGAAAGATATGTTGGTGATTGGTAAGGCTGCCGACCCACAAACCCTCGACCCGGCGGTCACTATTGATAATAACGACTGGACTGTCACCTACCCGTCTTATCAGCGACTGGTACAGTACAAAACGGATGGTGACAAAGGCTCAACGGACGTTGAAGGCGATCTGGCAAGTGGTTGGAAAGCGTCTGACGACCAAAAAGAGTGGACGTTCACCCTGAAGAACGACGCCAAATTTGCCGATGGCACACCGGTCACTGCCGAAGCAGTTAAACTTTCTTTTGAGCGGCTACTAAAAATCGGCCAGGGGCCAGCGGAAGCATTTCCCAAAGATTTAAAGATCGACGCTCCCGACGAACACACAGTCAAATTTACCCTCACTCAGCCATTCGCGCCGTTCCTCTACACCCTGGCGAATGATGGTGCATCCATTATCAATCCGGCAATCTTAAAGGAACACGCTGCGGATGATGCACGCGGTTTTCTCGCGCAAAATACTGCCGGTTCCGGACCGTTTATGCTGAAAAGCTGGCAAAAAGGTCAGCAATTAGTTCTGGTGCCAAATCCACACTACCCCGGTAATAAACCGAACTTCAAACGGGTATCGGTAAAAATTATTGGTGAAAGTGCCTCCCGTCGCCTGCAGCTCTCCCGTGGCGACATTGACATTGCCGATGCACTGCCGGTAGATCAACTCAACGCACTGAAGCAGGAAAATAAAGTCAACGTGGCGGAATACCCGTCACTGCGCGTCACCTATCTGTATCTGAATAACAGCAAAGCGCCGCTTAATCAGGCGGATTTGCGGCGGGCCATCTCCTGGTCTACTGATTATCAGGGGATGGTTAACGGCATTCTTAGCGGTAACGGTAAACAGATGCGCGGGCCGATCCCCGAAGGCATGTGGGGATACGACGCTACGGCAATGCAATACAACCATGACGAAACGAAAGCCAAAGCGGAATGGGATAAAGTGACGACCAAACCCACCAGCCTGACGTTTCTCTATTCCGATAACGACCCGAACTGGGAACCGATCGCCCTGTCAACACAATCCAGTCTCAGCAAGCTGGGTATCAACGTGAAGCTGGAGAAACTGGCGAACGCCACCATGCGCGACAGAGTGGGTAAAGGTGATTACGACATTGCGATTGGCAACTGGAGTCCGGATTTCGCCGACCCGTATATGTTTATGAATTACTGGTTTGAATCAGACAAAAAAGGTCTGCCGGGTAACCGCTCGTTCTATGAAAACAGCGAGGTCGATAAGTTACTGCGCAATGCACTCGCGACCACCGACCAGACCCAGCGTACCCAGGACTACCAGCAGGCACAGAAAATCGTCATTGATGACGCTGCTTATGTGTATCTGTTCCAGAAAAACTACCAACTGGCGATGAACAAAGAGGTGAAAGGCTTCGTGTTTAATCCCATGCTGGAACAGGTCTTCAATATCAATACCATGAGTAAATAACGTGACCTTCTGGAGTATTTTGCGCCAACGCTGCTGGGGGCTGGTGCTCGTGGTGGCGGGCGTCTGCGTGATTACTTTTATTATCTCGCACCTGATCCCCGGCGATCCGGCGCGGTTGCTGGCTGGCGACCGCGCCAGCGATGCCATCGTGGAAAATATTCGCCAGCAATTGGGGCTCGACCAGCCGCTATACGTACAATTTTACCGCTACGTCAGCGACCTGTTTCATGGTGACCTGGGGACATCCATTCGTACCGGGCGTCCGGTGCTGGAAGAGCTGCGTATATTCTTCCCGGCGACGCTGGAACTGGCCTTTTGCGCCCTGCTGCTGGCGCTACTGATTGGCATCCCACTGGGCATACTCTCTGCCGTCTGGCGTAATCGCTGGCTGGATCATCTTGTCCGTCTGATGGCCATAACCGGAATATCCACACCTGCGTTCTGGCTTGGACTGGGTGTCATTGTGCTGTTTTATGGTCATCTGCAAATTCTTCCCGGCGGCGGAAGGCTTGATGACTGGCTTGATCCACCCACGCGTGTAACCGGCTTTTATCTGATTGATGCGCTGCTTGAAGGGAACGGTGAAGTCTTTTTCAATGCCCTGCAACATCTCATCTTACCGGCGTTAACCCTGGCGTTCGTTCACCTGGGGATTGTCGCCCGCCAGATCCGCTCAGCGATGCTGGAACAGTTGAGTGAAGACTACATTCGTACCGCCCGGGCCAGCGGCTTGCCCGGCTGGTATATCGTTTTAGGTTATGCGCTACCCAATGCGTTGATCCCCTCGATTACCGTTTTGGGCCTGGCGCTGGGCGATTTGTTATATGGCGCAGTGCTCACCGAAACCGTTTTTGCCTGGCCAGGTATGGGTGCATGGGTAGTCACATCAATACAGGCGCTCGATTTCCCGGCAGTGATGGGCTTTGCGGTCGTGGTTTCGTTTGCTTATGTGCTGGTGAACCTGGTGGTGGATTTGCTCTATTTGTGGATTGATCCGCGTATCGGGCGCGGAGGTGATGAATGATGTTAAGCGAGGAAACGCCCGTCGTATGTCCGCAAAAACGCAAGCGATTTAACGGTACAAAACTGTTATGGATGCTGAAAGGCAGTCCGCTCACCGTGACCGGCGCGGTTATCATTGTGGTGATGTTATTGATGATGGTTTTTTCACCGTGGCTGGCAACGCATGATCCCAACGCCATTGATTTAACCGCGCGCCTGTTGCCTCCCTCTGCGGCGCACTGGTTTGGCACTGATGAAGTGGGACGCGATCTTTTTAGCCGCGTTCTGGTCGGTAGCCAGCAATCTATTCTCGCCGGATTAGTGGTGGTCGCCATTGCGGGCATTATTGGTTCGCTGCTCGGGTGTCTTTCAGGCGTACTGGGCGGACGCGCTGACGCCATTATCATGCGCATTATGGACATTATGCTGTCGATTCCTTCGCTGGTGCTGACAATGGCGCTGGCTGCTGCTCTTGGACCGAGTTTGTTTAACGCCATGCTGGCGATTGCTATCGTGCGTATCCCGTTTTATGTGCGCCTGGCGCGCGGGCAAACATTAGTTGTCCGCCAGTACACTTACGTTCAGGCGGCGAAAACCTTTGGCGCGTCACGCTGGCATCTGATCAACTGGCATATTTTACGTAACTCCCTGCCGCCGCTGATTGTGCAGGCATCGCTGGATATTGGTAGCGCAATTTTAATGGCCGCCACGTTGGGATTTATTGGTCTGGGTGCTCAACAACCGAGTGCTGAATGGGGCGCTATGGTGGCGAATGGTCGCAACTATGTACTCGATCAGTGGTGGTATTGCGCATTTCCGGGAGCGGCGATTTTGATTACTGCCGTCGGATTTAATTTATTTGGCGATGGTATTCGCGATCTGCTTGACCCGAAAGCAGGAGGAAAGCAGTGATGACACAGCCTGTATTGAATATGAATCAGGTGTATTTGAGTTTCCCAGGTTTTAACGGCGATGTTCACGCGCTCAACAATGTGTCTTTGCAAATCAACCGCGGGGAGATTGTCGGCCTTGTGGGGGAATCTGGCTCGGGTAAATCAGTCACCGCAATGCTGATCATGCGCCTGCTACCGGAAGGAAGTTATCGCGTGCATCAAGGCCGGATTTTACTGCTGGGAGAAGATGTTCTTAACGCTGGGGAAAAACAGCTTCGTCAGTGGCGTGGAACACGGGTGGCGATGATCTTTCAGGAACCGATGACCGCCCTCAATCCAACCCGTCGAATAGGTCTTCAGATGATGGATGTGATCCGCCATCATCAGCCGTTAAATCGTCACGACGCCAGAGCTAAAGCGATTGCTCTGCTGGAAGAGATGCAAATCCCTGATGCCGCCGAAGTCATGTCACGCTATCCGTTTGAGCTTTCAGGCGGTATGCGCCAGCGGGTAATGATTGCGCTGGCATTCTCCTGCGAACCGCAACTGATTATTGCCGACGAACCGACAACGGCGCTGGACGTCACGGTACAGTTGCAGGTACTGCGCCTGCTTAAACGTAAAGCCCGCGCCAGCGGAACTGCGGTGCTGTTCATTAGCCATGATATGGCCGTGGTGTCGCAATTGTGCGATAGCGTCTATGTGATGTATGCCGGAAGCGTAATTGAAAGCGGCGTGACGGCAGACGTCATTCATCATCCCCGACATCCGTATGCCATTGGCTTGCAGCAATGTGCGCCAGAGCATGGAATACCGCGTCAGCCATTACCCGCCATCCCAGGGACGGTGCCAAACCTCACCCATTTGCCTGACGGCTGCGCTTTTCGCGATCGCTGCTATGCGGCGGGAGTACTGTGTGAAAACGTCCCTGCGCTGACAGCGTGTGGTGACAACAACCACCACTGCGCTTGTTGGTATCCTCAGCAGGAGGTCATCAATGTCTGACGCGTTATTAACGTTACGCGATGTCCATGTCGATTTCCCTGCCCGTAAAAACTGGCTTGGTAAAACTACGGAACATGTTCATGCCATTAATGGTATTGATTTACAGATCCGCCGTGGTGAAACCTTAGGGATCGTCGGTGAGTCAGGCTGCGGCAAAAGCACCCTCGCACAGCTTTTAATGGGTATGCTGCAACCGAGCCACGGGCAATACATCCGTTCAGGATCACAACGCATTATGCAGATGGTGTTTCAGGACCCGCTCTCTTCGCTTAATCCGCGCTTACCGGTGTGGCGCATCATCACAGAACCGCTCTGGATAGCTAAGCGTAGTAGTGAACAACAGCGGCGAGCGTTGGCAGAGGAGCTGGCTTCACAGGTGGGTATTCGACCGGAGTATCTCGACCGTCTGCCCCATGCGTTCTCCGGCGGGCAACGGCAACGTATCGCCATTGCCAGAGCACTCTCTTCGCAACCGGATGTGATTGTGCTGGATGAGCCCACCTCGGCGCTGGATATCTCCGTACAGGCGCAGATCCTCAATTTACTGGTAACGCTACAGGTAAATCGCGGGCTGACCTATGTGCTGATCTCACACAATGTCTCGGTGATTCGTCATATGAGCGATCGGGTAGCGGTGATGTATCTCGGGCAGATTGTAGAACTGGGCGACGCGCAACAGGTACTGACGGCTCCGGCACATCCGTACACCCTATTATTGCTGGACTCCCTCCCCGCCATTGATAAACCGCTGGAGGAAGAATGGGCATTACGTAAAACGGAACTGCCAGGAAACCGCACGTTGCCACAGGGCTGTTTTTTCCGCGAACGTTGCCCCCTTGCAACCAGCGGATGCGAAGTCCGGCAATCATTAACGACGCGGGCTGACGGACGTGAGATCCGTTGCTGGCGGGCGCTGTAGGACGCGGCATCCGGCTATTGCATGTCTGCGGAAACGTTATGCGTCATAGGTTTTTTTTAACGTTTCCATCAACGCCTGCGCCGCAGTAGAAAGCTTATGGTGTGACGAACGCAGTACACCTACTCGTCGCTCAATCACTGGATTATCCAGTTCCAGACACACTGCGCCCAGTTCGCTCATCTGCCTGCGGCACAGCGCAGGCACAGCGCTTCCTCCCAAACCGTTTGCCACCAGCCGCCCAACCGTAACCAGCTGATGGCTTTCCAGCGCCACTTCCAGTTGCGTTCCACTTTGTGCCAACTCCTCTTCCAGCATCAACCTGACGGCTGACGGTCGCTGGAGGGTGATAAAATCGAGCGTCAGCAAATCCCGCCAGCTCACGCGTTGCCGATTTGCCAGTCGGGAATCGGCTGGAACAATAGCGACAAACCGATCCACGCCCAGCGGGGTAAAATGCAAATGGCCGCAATAGTCAGGTTCAAAGGCAATCCCCATCTCCACGCGCCCTTCGCTTACCATTTCGATCACCTGCTCATTCACCACATCGTGCACGGTGACATTAATCCCTGAATAACAATCGCGGAAGGTTTTCAGCACCGGAGGCAAAACGTTGGCTGCAAATGACGGCATCGCTGCCACCGAGACTTTGCCCCGCCTGAGCGTGAATCGCTGACGCATGGCCTCCTCGGTGTTATCCCAGTCAGCCAGCAAAGGCCGTGCCATCGACAATAACGTTTCCCCCTCCTGGGTTAACGTCACTTTTCGCGTAGTACGCAGCAGTAAAGCGCCCCCTAAGGCATCTTCCAGTCCTTTAATGGCAAGACTTAGCGCAGGCTGCGACATATTCAGCCGTTCACTGGCATGGGCAAAGTTCAGAGTGTGAGCTACCGCTAAAAACGCGCGTAACTGTTTGATGCTCATTTTCATCTGGCACTCCGTTAACCTACTGAATACATTTAATTAACATTATATTGATAAATAATACAAATGAATGAGTCACAAATTTAAAATTAACAAATCATTTTTTGCCCTTAATGATGTTGAAAAGGACAACTGGAGGGCAACTGTATGGCTGGGTTGGATAAACGGGTCGCTACGTATCACGAGGCGCTTGAAGGACTTACCAATGAGATGACGATTCTGGCAGGAGGTTTTGGCCTGTGCGGCATCCCGGAGAATCTGATTGCTGAAGTTCGCCACCGTGGAGTAACCGGATTAACGGTGGTTTCCAATAACTGTGGCGTAGATGGTTTTGGACTGGGTGTACTACTGGAAAGCCGACAGATCCGTAAAGTCGTCGCTTCTTATGTTGGCGAGAATGCTTTGTTTGAAAAACAGGTGCTTAACGGCGAACTGGAGGCGATTCTCACACCACAAGGAACCCTGGCAGAACAACTGCGCGCAGGCGGCGCGGGTATCCCGGCGTTCTTTACTGCCACCGGTTACGGTACTCCCGTTGCCGAAGGGAAAGAAGTCCGCGAATTCAACGGTCGCCCGTACATCATGGAACAGGCTATCACTGGTGATTTTGCCCTGGTCAAAGGCTGGAAAGCCGACTGGTACGGCAACGTGATTTATCGTCATACCGCGCAAAACTTTAACCCACTGATGGCGGCTGCCGGAAAAATCACCGTGGTGGAAGTGGAAGAAATAGTGCCACCCGGTGAACTTGATCCTGCCGCTATCCATACCCCGGGGATTTTTGTTAATCGCGTCATTCAGGGGCAATTTGAAAAACGCATTGAACAACGCACCCTTAGTCGCAAAGGAGCCTGACCATGTTAACCCGTGAACAAATGGCGATGCGAGTCGCCCGCGAATTGCGCGATGGCTATTACGTCAATCTCGGCATTGGTATCCCGACACTGGTGGCCAACTACATTCCTGACGGGATGGATGTGATGTTGCAGTCAGAAAATGGTTTGCTGGGAATGGGCGCATTTCCTACGGAAGACGAACTGGACGCCGACATGATTAACGCCGGTAAACAAACCGTTACCGCACGGAAAGGTGCGGCAATTTTCGACTCGGCGCAATCTTTCGCCATGATCCGTGGCGGCCATGTGGATCTGACTGTGCTTGGCGCATTTGAAGTGGATGTGAATGGCAACATTGCCTCATGGATGATCCCCGGCAAGATGGTTAAAGGCATGGGCGGTGCCATGGATCTGGTTGCCGGTGCCGAGAATATTATTGTGGTAATGACCCACGCCTCGAAATCCGGCGAATCCAAACTGCTTCCTGACTGTACCCTTCCGTTGACCGGCGTTGGCTGCATCAAACGCGTCTTAACCGACCTTGCGCTGCTGGAAATTGCTGACGGCGCTTTCATTCTGCGCGAGCGCGCGCCGGGAATCAGCGTTGCGGAAATCGTCGCCAAAACCGCCGGTAAGTTGTTTGTGCCGGAACATGTCCCGGAAATGCAATTCAACTGAGGAATCACCATGCAGGACGTTGTTATTGTTGCCGCTACGCGCACACCGATTGGCTGTTTTCATGGCGCTCTCGCCCCACTTTCTGCGGTTGATCTCGGTGCTGCCACCATCCGTTCGTTGCTGGAGAAAACCGCACTTGCAGCAGAACAGATCGACGAAGTGATTTTTGGTCAGGTCCTGACCGCCGGAAGCGGACAAAACCCGGCACGACAATCGGCGCTCAAAGCCGGGTTAAGCCATGATACACCTGCCGTTACCATCAATCTGGTATGTGGTTCCGGTCTGAAAGCCGTACACCAGGCCGTACAGGCGATCCGTTGCGGTGATGCACAGATAATTATCGCAGGTGGCCAGGAAAGCATGAGCAACGCGCCCTATTTTATTGATGGCGCGCGGGCAGGTTTACGCCTCGGGCATACCAGCATGAAAGACAGCGTGGTGCATGACGGACTATGGGATGCTTTCAATGATTACCACATGGGCATTACTGCAGAAAACCTGGCGCAAAAATATGCCATCAGTCGCGAGCGACAGGACACATTCGCGCTACGTTCTCAGCAAAAAGCCGCTGCCGCAATGGAAGCCGGGCGCTTTGCAGACGAAATTACTCCGGTGAGCGTACCACAAGGTAAAAAACCACCACGCTGGGTAAATACCGACGAACAACCACGTTCCGGGACGCAACTGGAAAAACTAGCGCAACTGAAACCGGCCTTTCTTCCAGGGGCGGGAAGCGTCACCGCAGGAAATGCCTCTTCCATCAATGATGGTGCCGCCGCAGTCATGTTAATGCGCGCCAGCAAAGCTGCGGAACTTGGCCTCCCAGTGCTGGCTCGGGTGGCTGGTTATGCCGTTTCTGGCGTCGATCCTGCCTTTATGGGCATTGGCCCGGTCGCCGCTACCCGCGAATGTCTTAATCGTTGCGGATGGACACTGGAAGATATTGATCTTATTGAAGCCAACGAGGCTTTCGCAGCACAGGCGCTGGCCGTTGGCGACGAACTGAACTGGGATAGCGACAAAGTGAATGTTAACGGCGGTGCAATCGCACTTGGGCATCCTATTGGCGCTTCCGGTTGCCGCATTCTGGTCACTCTCATTTATGAAATGGCGCGACGTAATGCGCAAAAAGGGCTGGCGACGCTGTGCGTCGGTGGCGGTCAGGGCGTGGCGCTGACGCTGGAAAGAACCACAGGAGAACACCATGCAAACTGAACAATTTGCGGTACTGGGCGCCGGATTGATGGGCGTGGGGATTGCCACTCATTTCGCCCGCTTTGGTCATGATATCTGGCTGTACGATACCGAGCAGAGCCGGATTGCAGAAATCGACGTAGTTGCAGGCGGAATTCTTGATGAGCTGATTAGCTGCGAACAGTTTACTGCCTCGGAAAAAGAGAATGTGCTTAAACGTCTGCACGGCACGACTTCTCTTGCAGACATCGCCGACTCGCAACTACTGATTGAGGCGATCCCGGAGCGACTTGAACTAAAACACGCATTATATACCGAGCTTGAAACGCTTATTTCTCCTGAGGCCATTGTCGCCAGCAATACCAGCGGTCTGCCGCCCGATGATCTGGCCGCGAAGATGCGCTACCCGCAACGACTGCTAATCGCCCATTTCTGGCATCCGCCGCACTTCATTCCACTTGTGGAGATTGTCCCCGGCAGCGTTACCGAGGCAAAGCATTTGCACTGGCTGCAACACTTGCTTGTGTCACAGCAACTGGAAGCTGTGTTGCTGGATCGCGCTGCGCCAGGATTTGTCGGCAACCGTCTGCAATTTGCACTGTTGCGTGAAGCCCTGCATATCGTAAAAAGCGGCATCGCCAGTGCCGAAGTGGTGGATCAGGTGATGCGCGCCTCGCTTGGGCGACGTTATGCCATGGTCGGCCCGCTGGAGGCCGCCGACATGACCGGACTTTCGACGGTGCAGGATATTTGTCGCCATCTGCTCCCTGAACTGGCGACTGGCAGCGACATGATGTCGTTAGTTGCCGAAAAAGTGGAACGTGGAGACATCGGCGTACGTAGCGGTCAGGGTTTTTACCGCTGGGATGAATCGCGGAAGCAGTACATCCAGCAGCGTCGGAAACATCAACTTCGCTTCGCCCTGAAACCATAACTTCTCTCTCTGTACCCACTATAACAACGATATTGAGGAGTCCCGATGAGTGTATTAATCGCCCTTGCCGCGCTTGGGCTGCTAATGCTGGCAGCCTATCGCGGATACAGCGTTATCCTTTTTGCCCCCATCGCGGCATTAGGCGCAGTTCTTGTCACCGATCCGGGGGCCGTTGGCCCAGCATTTACCGGCCTGTTCATGGAAAAAATGGTCGGCTTCGTGAAATTGTACTTCCCGGTGTTTCTGCTCGGGGCCGTGTTCGGAAAACTGATTGAACTTTCAGGATTTTCTCGTTCGATTGTCGCTGCTGCAATCAATATTCTCGGGCGGCGGCATGCGATTCCGGTGATTGTGCTGGTATGCGCATTACTCACCTATGGCGGCGTGTCGCTGTTTGTGGTGGCATTTGCCGTTTATCCGTTCGCGGCTGAATTGTTCCGCCAGAGTAATATCCCCAAACGGCTTATACCGGCAACGGTGGCCCTCGGAGCATTCTCTTTTACTATGGACGCTCTGCCCGGCACGCCACAAATTCAGAACATTATTCCTACCAGTTTCTTTGGCACCAACGCCTGGGCCGCGCCGTGGCTGGGGCTTATTGGTTCACTGTTTATCATTGCCGTCGGGCTTATCTATCTGGAGCGGCAGCGTCGTAAAGCGCAGGCAAAAAATGAAGGTTACGGCACAGAGTTACTTAATGAACCCGAAACACCAGATAACATCAATTTACCGAACCCACTCATTGCGATTTCACCATTGATTCTGGTGGGGTTGTTGAACTTGTTGTTTACCTGGTGGATCCCTGTTTGGTACGGTGCGAGCCACCAACTGGAGTTGCCGGGACTTTCCGCCCCGATTACCACAGATGTCGCCAAAATCACCGCTATCTGGGCCGTTGAAGCTGCGCTCATTGCTGGAATTTTGCTGGTAGTGATTTTTGGATATCGCAATATTCATGGAAGACTGGCAGAAGGAAGCCGTACAGCGGTAGGCGGCGCTATCCTGGCTGCGATGAACACCGCCTCAGAATATGGCTTCGGCGCGGTTATCGCCGCCCTACCCGGTTTTCTGGTGCTCTCGAAAGCGCTGGCCGCCATTCCTGATCCATTACTCAACGAAGCCATCAGCATCACCACACTTGCCGGAATTACCGGTTCAGCGTCCGGCGGGATGAGTATTGCTCTTGCGGCTATGTCCGACACTTTTATTGCCGCTGCGCACGCTGCCAATATTCCACTGGAAGTTTTTCACCGCGTGGCATCTATGGCCAGTGGCGGCATGGATACATTGCCCCATAACGGCGCCGTGATTACCCTGCTGGCAATTACTGGACTGAGTCACCGTCAGGCTTACGGCGGCATCTTCGCAATTACGATCATTAAAAGTCTGGCCGTGCTGTTTATCATCGGCGTGTACTACACCACCGGCATTGTCTAAGGAAAATCATCATGAATTTACAAGGTAAAACTGCGCTGGTAACGGGGTCCACCAGCGGTATTGGACTCGGTATTGCTCAGACACTGGCAAAAGCTGGCGCGCAAGTGATCCTCAACGGCTTCGGTGATGTTGACGCGGCAATCAATGCGATTTCTCGTGTGGGTAAAACGCCTGGCTATCATGAGGCAGACCTCAGCGATGAATCGCAAATTGTCAGCATGATGGCCTATGCACAGAGGGTATTTGGCGGTGTGGACATTCTGGTGAATAACGCCGGGATCCAGTATGTCTCCCCGGTGGAATCTTTCCCGGTAGATAAATGGAACGCAATTATCGCTATCAATCTCTCTTCTGTCTTTCACACCACGCGTCTGGCACTGCCAGAAATGCGCACTCGTAACTGGGGGCGGATCATTAACATTGCCTCTGTGCATGGGCTGGTAGCGTCGAAAGACAAATCGGCTTATGTTACGGCAAAACATGGCGTGGTGGGACTCACAAAGACCATTGCTCTGGAGACTGCGCAGACGGGTATTACCTGCAACGCGCTCTGCCCTGGCTGGGTGCTGACGCCGCTGGTACAACAGCAGATTGATAAGCGCATTGCACAAGGCGAAGATGCGGAAAGCGCGCGTGACGCCTTACTGGCAGAAAAACAGCCTTCTCTTGAATTTGTGACTCCGCAACAACTGGGTGAACTGGCGCTGTTTCTCTGTTCAGATGCGGCAGCACAAGTGCGTGGGGTAGCGTGGAATATGGATGGCGGCTGGGTAGCGCAGTAAGAGTTAGCCGGATGACAACATCATCCGGCGAGTACTTATGCTTTCAACTGGTAATCCAGCGTAATTTCCGCTTTCAGCACCTGTGAAACCGGACATCCTGCTTTTGCTTTCTGGATAATACCGTCAAAGGTGGAAGCATCAATGCCCGGTACGGCGACTTCGCTTTTCAGGGCGATTTTAGTAATCGCAAACCCCGAATCCACTTTATCCAGCGACACATCGGCGGTGGTATCAATCGATGTTGGGGTGAATCCCGCTTCCCCCAGCATTAATGAAAGCGCCATCGAGAAACAAGCGGCATGTGCCGCACCAATCAACTCTTCAGGATTAGTTCCTTTTTCGCCTTCAAAACGCGTGTTAAACCCATACGGCTGTTGGTTCAGTACGCCGCTCTCGGTAGATACTGTTCCCTTCCCGCGTTTGATATCGCCTTCCCAGTGTGCCTGACCTTTCTTATGGATTGTCATTGTTGCTCTCCTGTGGGCTTAAAAAGGAAATTATAGACTACCGGAGAAACAGCACGAGGATAAGCGGGATATTCCGAATTAACTCCGACAAAAAATACCCGGAAAATTAAATTGAATTACCATAATAGATATCAGGAAATATAACTCTCAAGGGATGATGCAGCAATATCAACCAGTAAACACCAAAAATAATAACCATAAATATCATGAAGTTAAAATATAAAATTCGCCAACCAGGACAAATCTTAACAACGAAGCGGCAAATATTTGCCATGCTGAATGTGCTTTATAAATCTGCGATCCGTAGCAGACATCATAAATACACAGACACGGAGAATCACTATGTTTACTTATTATCAGGCAGAAAATTCAACAGCAGAACCCGCTCTGGTTAATGCCATTGAGCAAGGCCTTCGGGCAGAGCATGGTGTTGTCACTGAAGATGACATTCTCATGGAGTTGACAAAATGGGTCGAAGCCTCTGATAACGACATCCTCAGTGACATCTACCAGCAAACGATAAATTATGTGGTCAGCGGCCAGCACCCTACGCTTTAAGCTGCTATGCTTGATCGGCAACCTAATTTAGGGGTTTAGCACGTGTTTCTTCGCTACGGCGATGTTGTCCTTAAAACTAGCAACAGGATTGAGGAGTTAAAATGAAATCGAACCGTCAGGCACGTCATATTCTTGGACTGGATCATAAAATATCTAACCAGCGCAAAATAGTTACCGAAGGTGACAAATCCAGCGTGGTAAATACCCCAACCGGCAGAAAACGCCCCGCTGAAAAGTAATCTTTAACAATCAGTCCTCAATGACGATTAAACACCATTGCCTGCGCAATGGTGTTTTTGTTTTTATCTGCTTTATACTTGGGGCCGACGCCCTGGCAGTAAAGCAAAGACGATAAAAGCGTGCCAGGGATGGATATTCAAAAAAGAGTGAGTGACATGGAACCAAAAACAAAAAAACAGCGTTCGCTTTATATTCCTTACGCTGGCCCTGTACTGCTGGAATTTCCGTTGTTGAATAAAGGCAGCGCCTTCAGCATGGAAGAACGCCGTAACTTCAACCTGCTGGGGTTACTGCCGGAAGTCGTCGAAACCATCGAAGAACAAGCGGAACGTGCGTGGATCCAGTATCAGGGATTCAAAACTGAAATCGACAAACACATCTACCTGCGTAATATCCAGGACACCAACGAAACCTTGTTCTACCGCCTGGTAAACAATCATCTTGATGAGATGATGCCTGTTATTTATACCCCAACCGTCGGCGCAGCCTGTGAGCGTTTTTCTGAGATCTACCGTCGTTCGCGCGGCGTGTTTATCTCTTACCAGAACCGCCACAATATGGACGATATTCTGCAAAACGTGCCGAACCATAATATTAAAGTGATTGTGGTGACTGACGGTGAACGTATTCTTGGCCTCGGCGACCAGGGTATTGGCGGGATGGGCATTCCGATCGGTAAACTGTCGCTCTATACCGCCTGTGGCGGTATCAGCCCGGCGTATACCCTTCCGGTGGTGCTGGATGTCGGGACCAACAACCAGCAGCTGCTTAACGATCCACTGTATATGGGCTGGCGTAATCCGCGTATCACTGACGACGAATACTATGAATTCGTTGATGAATTTATCCAGGCCGTGAAGCATCGCTGGCCGGACGTGCTCTTGCAGTTCGAAGACTTCGCGCAGAAAAATGCGATGCCGCTGCTTAACCGCTATCGCAATGAAATTTGTTCCTTTAATGATGATATTCAAGGAACCGCAGCGGTAACGGTAGGCACGCTGATCGCAGCAAGTCGCGCGGCAGGCGGTCAATTAAGCGAGAAAAAGATTGTCTTCCTTGGCGCAGGTTCAGCGGGATGCGGCATTGCCGAAATGATCATCGCCCAGACCCAGCGTGAAGGATTAAGCGAGGAAGCGGCACGACAGAAAGTCTTTATGGTCGATCGCTTTGGCCTGTTGACCGACAAGATGCCGAACCTGCTGCCTTTCCAGACCAAACTGGTGCAGGCGCGGGAAAATCTCAGCGACTGGGATACCGACAGCGATGTATTGTCATTGCTTGATGTCGTACGCAACGTCAAACCGGATATTCTGATTGGCGTATCTGGCCAGACCGGGCTGTTTACGGAAGAAATCATCCGCGAGATGCATAAACACTGTCCGCGTCCGATCGTGATGCCGCTGTCTAACCCGACCTCGCGCGTTGAAGCCACGCCGCAGGATATTATTGCCTGGACCGAAGGTAATGCGCTGGTCGCCACCGGCAGTCCGTTTAATCCAGTGGTATGGAAAGATAAAATCTACCCTATCGCCCAGTGCAACAATGCCTTTATTTTCCCAGGCATCGGGCTGGGTGTTATTGCTTCCGGCGCGTCACGTATCACCGATGAAATGCTGATGTCGGCAAGTGAAACGCTTGCTCAGTATTCGCCGCTGGTCCTGAACGGCGAAGGTCTGGTACTACCGGAACTGAAAGATATTCAGAAAGTCTCCCGTGCAATTGCGTTTGCAGTTGGCAAAATGGCGCAGCAGCAAGGCGTGGCGGTGAAAACATCTGCCGAAGCTCTGCAACAGGCCATTGATGATAATTTCTGGCAAGCCGAATACCGCGACTACCGCCGTACCTCCATCTAAGCCTGCGCCCGGTAGTGAAGGCTACCGGGCAATTTCCCTCTCCCTTTTTCAGATCTCATCCATACTGGGTAGTGGCGAATAAATCTCATTTGCCTCACCTGCTATGCAGAACATCATCCGAAAAGGAGGAACTATGAAGGCTGCAGTTGTTACGAAGGATCATCATGTTGACGTTACGGATAAAACACTGCGCTCACTGAAACATGGCGAAGCCCTGCTGAAAATGGAGTGTTGTGGTGTATGTCATACCGATCTTCATGTTAAGAATGGCGATTTTGGTGACAAAACCGGCGTAATTTTGGGGCATGAAGGCATTGGTGTGGTGGCAGAAGTTGGCCCTGGCGTTACTTCATTAAAACCAGGCGATCGCGCAAGCGTGGCGTGGTTTTATGAAGGATGCGGTCATTGCGAATACTGTAATAGTGGTAACGAAACCCTTTGCCGTTCGGTAAAAAATGCGGGATACAGCGTTGATGGCGGGATGGCGGAAGAGTGCATCGTGGTAGCCGATTATGCGGTAAAAGTGCCAGATGGCCTGGACTCGGCGGCGGCCAGCAGCATTACCTGTGCGGGGGTCACTACCTATAAAGCGGTGAAGCTGTCAAAAATTCGTCCAGGGCAGTGGATTGCTATCTACGGTCTTGGCGGTCTGGGTAACCTCGCCTTGCAATACGCTAAAAATGTCTTTAACGCCAAAGTGATCGCCATTGATGTCAATGATGAGCAGTTAAAACTGGCGACCGAAATGGGCGCTGATTTAGCTATTAACTCACGCACCGAAGACGCCGCCAAAATTGTGCAGGAGAAAACCGGTGGTGCACACGCGGCGGTGGTGACAGCGGTAGCTAAAGCTGCGTTTAACTCGGCAGTTGATGCCGTTCGCGCAGGCGGGCGTGTTGTGGCTGTCGGTCTACCGCCGGAGTCTATGAGCCTGGATATCCCACGCCTTGTGCTGGATGGTATTGAAGTGGTCGGTTCGCTGGTCGGCACGCGCCAGGATCTAACCGAAGCCTTCCAGTTTGCCGCTGAAGGTAAAGTTGTGCCGAAAGTTGCCCTGCGTCCGTTAGCGGACATCAACACCATCTTTACCGAGATGGAAGAAGGCAAAATCCGTGGCCGCATGGTGATTGATTTCCGTCACTAAGAGGCCTTTGCTGCGACTGCCAGTCCAGGTGTCGCAGCATCGCACACTCTCCAACATGAAATGGCTAAATGGATTATTGTTGCGTAGGAAGGAACAATAATGATAGTGTTCCCAGTGAAGGAACACTACTGAGAGTAAAGACACTGATGAAAATGGCCAATCATCCCCGCCCGGGGGACATTATTCAGGAATCACTGGACGAACTTAATGTCAGCCTGCGCGAGTTTGCCAGAGCAATGGAAATTGCGCCCTCAACGGCAAGCCGGTTGCTGACCGGAAAAGCAGCTTTGACGCCAGAAATGGCGATTAAACTTTCCGTGGTGATCGGCAGTTCGCCGCAAATGTGGCTGAATCTGCAAAACGCCTGGAGTCTGGCAGAGGCAGAAAAAACGGTGGATGTGTCACGATTACGCCGTCTGGTTACGCAATAAAAAAATGGCACCTTATAAAGCGCCATTTGAAACTGATGACAAACGCAACATTGCCTGATGCGCTACGCTTATCAGGCCTACACGTTCACTGCAATCTATTGGATTTGAACGGTTTGTAGGCCGGATAAGGCGTTCACGCCGCATCCGGCATGAACAAAGCCTACGTTGTCTACAATATGAAAATGGCGCTTCTTATAGCGCCATTTTCAGCTTAAAGTTCAAAAGAGATTATATCCCTTCTTCACTCTCTTTTTTCGCTTCTGCCTTCTCGATTTCACGATACCAGCGTGGATGGTGTTTCTTCGCCCAGCGACGGCTTACCTTACCTTCGATCATCCCTTTAATCGATCCTTTCACCCAAAATGCCATATACATATGGATCAGGATGGCGTGGATCAGGATGATACCCGCAGCCGCGTGAATCAGCAGGCTGTAGCGAACAACTTGCATCGGGAAGTACTGCGCAAAGTACGGACGCCAGATAATCACCCCGGTCACCAACAGCACGAAAATCATGCTCATGATCGACCAGAACATCATCTTTTGCCCGGCGTTGTACTTACCAACATCCGCCACTTTGTGCTCATTGCCTTTCAATACTTCGACAATGTTCAACAGCCACGGAATATCTTTCTTATCCGGGATGTTGTGATGCACAAAACGCACAAACATAAACATCAGTGCGACGAAAATCGCAATGCCGAAGAACGGGTGCAAAATGCGTCCCATCTGCGGCGTACCGAAGGTTTGCGTCAGCCATTGCAGCGTCGGGAAGAAGAACGAAATCCCGGACAGCGCCACCAGGAAGAAGCAAATCACCACGGTCCAGTGACAGGCGCGATCAATAAACTTGGTGCGCACAATCATTTTCGACTTACTCATGATGATCCTCCTCGTCATCGTCCACTTCCTTATTCGGGCCAATACCGATGTAATGGAAAATCAACCCTGCAAAAGTGGCAATAAAGCCAGCCGCTGCCAGCGGTTTCAACGCGCCTTTCCACAGGCTTACCGAGGTGTCGATCTTCGGATCTTTCGGCAGACCGTGATACAGCTCCGGCTGATCGGCGTGATGCAGCACGTACATAACGTGCGTACCACCGACCCCTTCCGGGTTGTAGACGCCAGCATGTTCGTAACCACGCGCTTTCAGTTTCGCCACGCGCTGTTCCGCCAGCTCCAGCATCTCCTTCTTGGTGCCGAAGTGGATAGCCCCGGTCGGACAGGTTTTCACACAAGCCGGTTCCTGGCCGACGCTGACGCGATCGACGCAGAGCGTGCATTTATATACCCGGTTATCCTCTTTGTTGAGGCGCGGAATATTAAACGGACACCCGGCAATGCAGTAACCACAGCCGATGCAGTTTTCCGACTGGAAATCGACAATCCCGTTAGCGTACTGAATGATTGCACCGGCAGACGGGCACGCCTTCAGGCAGCCCGGATCTTCACAGTGCATACAGCCATCTTTACGGATCAGCCACTCCAGCTTGCCGTTCTGTTCGGTTTCGCTAAAGCGCATCACCGTCCAGGACTTGGCGCTCAGATCGGCGGGGTTATCGTAAACCCCGACGCAGTGCCCCACTTCATCACGGATGTCGTTCCACTCCGAACACGCCACCTGACAGGCTTTACAGCCGATACAGGTGGAAACGTCGATAAGTTTCGCGACTTCTGCTTTGTAATCACGCACCTGAGAAGGCGGCGTGATGGAGTTAGTTGCGGACCTTTTGATAATGTCCTGCGTTTCCATAGCCATCTTTTCGCCCCCTTACGCCTTCTCGATGTTGACTAAGAACGCTTTATATTCCGGCGTTTGCGAGTTTGCATCACCGACATTCGGCGTCAGAGTGTTAGCGATATAACCTTTACGCGCGACACCCTCAAAGCCCCAGTGGATTGGAATACCCACCGTTTCAACCTGCTGACCGTTTACATTCAGCGGTTTCAGACGACGCGTTACCACAGCCACCGCGCGGATAAAGCCACGTTTGCTGGAGACAGTGACTCGATCGCCATTATTAATGCCTTTCGCCGCCGCCAGCGTTTCGCTGATTTCCACAAACTGTTCCGGCTGAGCAATGGCGTTGAGCAACGCGTGCTTGGTCCAGGTGTGGAAGTGCTCGGTCAGGCGATAGGTCGTACCCACATACGGGAACTGCTCTTTTTTACCCATCCGCAGCGCGTCTTGTTCATACAGACGAACAACCGGGTTAGACACCACGTTCGGATGCAGCGGGTTAGTGCCCAGCGGCGTTTCAATCGGCTCGTAGTGTTCCGGGAACGGACCTTCCGCCATTTTGTTGATGGCAAACAGGCGTCCCATCCCTTCCGGCTGCATAATAAACGGCCCGGTTGGCGTACCTGGTGCGGCATTGCCGAAGTCCGGAATATCGTTACCCGTCCACTTGCTGCCGTTCCACTGGATCAGCATCCGTTTCGGATCCCACGGTTTACCGTTGATATCCGCCGAAGCACGGTTGTAGAGTACGCGACGGTTGAGCGGCCATGCCCAGGCCCATCCCAGCGTATTCCCCAGACCGGATGGGTCGGAGTTATCGCGGTTGGCCATCTGGTTGCCCTGCTCTGTCCAGCTACCGGTGTAGATCCAGCAAGACGATGCGGTCGTACCGTCATCACGCAGATGCGCGAAGCTACTCAGCAACTGACCTTTCTTCGCAATCAGCACGCCATTAGCGTCATAGAGATCTTCCAGCGCATAGCCGTTGTTCTCTTTTGCCACTTCGTCAGATTGCGGTTCGTGCGGCTGCTTGTAGTTCCAGCTCATCTTCATCAGCGGTTCTACGCCTTTACCACCTTCGGCCTGGTACAGCTCGCGCAGGTGATGGTAGATACCCGCCAGAATTTCACCGTCGTTACGCGCTTCGCCCGGCGCGTCCTGACCTTTCCAGTGCCACTGCAACCAGCGACCGGAGTTAGCGATAGAACCATCCTCTTCAGCAAAGCAGGTCGAAGGCAGACGGAATACTTCAGTCTGAATAGACGCCGGATCGACATCGTTCGACTCGCCGTGGTTCTGCCAGAAGGTAGAGGTTTCAGTCACCAGCGGATCGATAACCACCATATACTTCAGCTTGCTCAGGCAGCTCACCACTTTGTTTTTGTCCGGGAAGGACGCAACCGGGTTAAAGCCCTGGCAGAAATAACCGGTGACTTTGCCTTCATCCATCATGTTGAAATACTTGATGACGTCGTAAGTCTGGTCCCACTTCGGCAGCCAGTCGTAGCCCCAGTTGTTCTCTTTCTGCGCGGCATCGCCGTAGAAAGATTTCATCAGGCTAACGAAGAACTTCGGATAGTTGCTCCAGTAGTTCACCTGATCAGCCAGCGTCGCTTTCGGCGTGTTCGCTTCCAGATACGACTGCAAATCAACCTGTTTTTCTGACGGCAGCGTCAGATAACCTGGCAGGCTGGTAGAGAGCAGGCCTAAGTCAGTCAGACCCTGAATGTTGGAGTGACCACGCAATGCGTTCACGCCGCCACCGGCCATACCCATGTTACCGAGCAGCAACTGGATCATCGCCATAGTACGGATGTTCTGCGCACCCACGGTGTGCTGCGTCCAGCCCAGCGCGTACAGGAAGGTAGTTGTGCGATCCGGCGCGCTGGTGGAGGCCAGCACTTCACACACTTTCAGGAAGTCGGCTTTTGGCGTACCGCAGATGTTTTCTACTACGTCCGGCGTGTAACGGGAAACGTGCTCTTTCAGCAGGTTCCACACACAGCGCGGATGAGTCAGTGTTTCATCGCGTTTCGCATAGCCGTTTTCATCGAACTGATAGTTCCAGGACGATTTATCGTACTGGCGTTTTTCAGCGTCATAACCGCTGAACAGGCCGTCTTCGAAAGCAAAATCATCACGAACCAGCAGGCTGGCGTTGGTATAATGCTTAACGTATTCGGCGTTGATTTTGTTGTTTTCGATCAGGTAGCGCAAAACGCCAGACAGGAACGTAATGTCCGTACCGGAACGAATAGGTGCGTAGATATCCGCCACAGAAGCGGTACGCGTAAAACGGGGATCGACAACGATCAAGGTTGCATCGTTGTTGTTTTTCGCTTCCATCGCCCAGCGGAAACCGACGGGATGCGCTTCAGCAGCGTTACCGCCCATCACCATCACGACGTTAGCGTTTTTGATATCCACCCAGTGGTTGGTCATCGCACCGCGACCAAATGTTGGAGCAAGACTTGCTACCGTTGGTCCGTGTCAGACGCGTGCCTGGTTGTCTACCGCCAGCATCCCGAGGGAGCGGGCAAATTTCTGCGTCAGCATCCCGGTTTCGTTGCTGGCGCCGGAGGCACACAGCATACCGGTAGAAAGCCAACGGTTTACCGTTACGCCCTGCTCGTTCTTTTCAATAAAGTTAGCGTCACGGTCAGCTTTCATCAGCTTCGCAATACGGGAGAATGCTTCATCCCAGCTAATGCGCTGCCATTTGTCAGAACCTGGCGCACGATATTCCGGGTAGCGCAGACGGTTTTCGCTGTTGACATAATCCAGCAGACCGGCCCCTTTCGGGCACAGCGCACCACGGCTTACCGGATGATCCGGGTCACCTTCAATGTGATAAATCGCTTCTCTGGCGTTTTTTGCGCCATCACCCAGGCTATACATCAATAGCCCGCAACCTACGGAACAGTATGTGCAGGTGTTACGGATCTCTTTCGCGCGTAATAATTTATAGTTTCGCGCCTGAGCCAGTGCTTGCTTCGGGGCAAAGCCCAATGCCGCTACTGTTGTTCCAGCCATACCGCCCGCGCAGATTTTAAAAAATTGTCTGCGACTGACGTCCATTGCTTTCCTCTTTTTTCAGGGGTATTACTGCGCGAGGAAACTAACAGTAAAATTCTGAATCTTTTTGCGCGAAATCAAAAAGAACATCTGTTTGCCACAAAATAATCCGCCTGCGCAAATTGACCTACCTCAATAGCGGTAGAAAAACGCACCACCGCCTGACAGGCCGGTTAAAAAAATGCTATAAATTTCAACTTAATTTTTAACGGCAAGAGAGACAAAACAGCGAGCATGACACGACAAAAAGCAACGCTCATAGGGCTAATAGCGATCGTCCTGTGGAGCACGATGGTAGGGTTGATTCGCGGCGTCAGTGAGGGGCTCGGTCCGGTCGGCGGCGCAGCTGCTATTTATTCATTAAGCGGGCTGCTGTTAATCTTCACGGTTGGATTTCCGCGTATTCGGCAGATCCCCAAAGGTTATTTACTTGCGGGGAGTTTCTTATTCGTCAGCTATGAAATCTGTCTGGCACTTTCCTTAGGTTATGCAGCGACTCGTCATCAGGCAATTGAAGTGGGCATGGTGAACTATTTATGGCCCAGTCTGACGATACTTTTTGCCATTCTGTTTAATGGTCAGAAGACCAACTGGCTGATTGTTCCTGGATTATTATTAGCCCTTGGCGGCGTCTGCTGGGTATTAGGGGGTGAAAATGGCCTCAAGCCGGATGAAATTATCAACAATATCACTACCAGCCCGTTAAGTTATTGCCTGGCGTTTGTTGGTGCTTTTATCTGGGCCGCTTATTGCACGGTCACCAATAAATATGCCCGTGGATTTAACGGTATTACCGTTTTCGTCCTACTGACAGGAGCAAGTTTGTGGGTTTACTATTTTTTAACGCCGCAACCAGAAATGGTATTTAGCACGCCCGTCATTATAAAACTCATTTCTGCGGCATTTACCTTAGGATTTGCTTACGCTGCATGGAATGTCGGTATATTACATGGCAACGTCACCATTATGGCGGTAGGTTCGTATTTTACGCCTGTGCTTTCCTCTGCGCTTGCTGCTGTGCTGCTCAGTGCGCCGCTGTCGTTCTCGTTCTGGCAAGGTGCGCTGATGGTCTGCGGCGGTTCCCTGCTCTGCTGGCTGGCAACGCGTCAACGATAAGCAAAGGCTACGACAATAAAGCCACGATTCATACGGCAACAAATACGTTTGCCGTATGTTAGTCTAAGAATAAGTAACAAATATGATGCATCACTGTTACATTCAGTAACACATATCCATTCAGATAATCAGCTTTCTCCCCCCGCAGTTTCGCTTTGTTATCTATTCTTTCAATCAGCACTTCACTCTATTTACTCTTAATTCTAATAACGGACCATTGCGTCCAATGTCCTGCCTTGTCTTTTTTTCATTAACAATGTGTGCATGTGAGGAAGAATATGGCACTACAAAATGAGAAAAATAATCGTTACCTTTTGCGCGACTGGAAGCCAGAAAATCCGGCCTTCTGGGAAAATAAAGGAAAACACATTGCCAGAAGAAACCTCTGGATATCAGTAAGTTGTTTACTCCTTGCCTTCTGTGTCTGGATGTTATTTAGCGCAGTTGCCGTTAATCTCAATAAAATCGGCTTTAATTTCACTACCGATCAGCTTTTTTTATTAACCGCCTTACCTTCCGTTTCCGGCGCATTATTGCGTGTTCCCTACTCCTTTATGGTGCCTATATTCGGCGGACGCCGTTGGACAGTTTTTAGTACCGCGATTCTGATTATTCCTTGCGTCTGGCTCGGTATTGCTGTGCAAAATCCGAATACTCCTTTTGGGATATTTATTGTTATTGCTTTGCTCTGTGGTTTTGCTGGCGCGAACTTTGCTTCGAGTATGGGAAATATCAGTTTTTTCTTCCCGAAAGCCAAACAAGGCAGTGCATTAGGGATTAATGGCGGGTTGGGGAATTTAGGCGTCAGCGTGATGCAACTGGTTGCGCCGTTGGTGATTTTTGTACCGGTATTTGCTTTTCTTGGCGTCAATGGCGTACCGCAGGCCGATGGTTCTGTGATGTCGCTGGCGAATGCCGCATGGATTTGGGTACCGCTACTGGCGATTGCTACGATCGCCGCCTGGTCAGGGATGAATGATATCGCCAGTTCACGCGCGTCAATTGCCGACCAGCTCCCTGTGTTACAACGCCTGCATCTCTGGCTGCTGAGCCTGCTTTACCTTGCCACCTTCGGTTCGTTTATCGGTTTTTCCGCCGGGTTTGCCATGCTGGCAAAAACGCAGTTCCCGGATGTGAACATTCTGCAACTGGCTTTTTTTGGCCCGTTTATCGGCGCCATTGCGCGGTCCGTCGGCGGTGCGATCTCCGATAAATTTGGCGGCGTGCGGGTGACGTTAATCAACTTTATTTTTATGGCGATTTTCAGCGCTCTGCTGTTCCTTACCCTACCTGGCACGGGGTCCGGCAATTTCATCGCATTTTACGCTGTTTTTATGGGGTTATTCCTTACCGCTGGTTTGGGAAGTGGTTCTACTTTTCAGATGATCGCTGTCATCTTTCGCCAGATAACGATTTATCGCGTCAAGATGAAAGGCGGTAGCGATGAACAAGCCCAGCGAGAAGCAATCACCGAAACGGCGGCGGCACTGGGCTTTATCTCCGCCATCGGCGCGGTGGGCGGTTTCTTTATTCCACAAGCATTTGGCATGTCGCTGAATATGACCGGCTCGCCAGTGGGCGCGATGAAAGTGTTTTTAATCTTTTACATCATTTGTGTGCTGCTGACCTGGCTGGTTTATGGTCGGCGGAAGTTCAGCCAAAAATAAGAGATCGATGCCTGATGCGTCTTCTTATCAGGCTGCAACCGTGTCGCATCCGACAAGGCATCCGATCCCAAATCATTCCTGAAGCAGGAGTCATGTCATGAGTAAACTTTTGGATCGCTTTCGCTACTTCAAACAAAAGGGCGAAACCTTTGCCGATGGTCACGGCCAGGTGATGCATAGCAACCGCGACTGGGAAGATAGCTACCGCCAGCGTTGGCAATTCGACAAAATCGTGCGCTCTACCCACGGCGTTAACTGTACTGGCTCCTGTAGCTGGAAAATCTATGTTAAAAACGGCCTGGTGACCTGGGAAATCCAGCAGACCGACTACCCACGTACCCGCCCTGACCTGCCCAATCATGAACCACGCGGATGCCCACGCGGCGCAAGTTACTCATGGTATCTCTACAGTGCTAACCGCCTGAAATACCCGCTCATTCGTAAACGACTGATTGAACTGTGGCGCGAAGCCCTCAAGCAACACAGCGATCCTGTAATAGCGTGGGAATCGATTATGAATGACCCGCAAAAGTGCCTGAGCTACAAGCAGGTACGTGGGCGTGGCGGTTTTATCCGCTCCAACTGGCAGGAGCTAAACCAACTGATTGCTGCCGCTAACGTCTGGACCATCAAAACCTATGGCCCGGATCGCGTTGCCGGATTCTCGCCGATTCCAGCCATGTCGATGGTATCTTACGCCGCCGGAACGCGTTATCTTTCGCTGCTTGGCGGCACCTGTTTAAGCTTCTACGACTGGTATTGCGACCTGCCGCCCGCCTCGCCGATGACCTGGGGCGAACAAACCGACGTGCCGGAATCTGCCGACTGGTATAACTCCAGTTACATCATTGCCTGGGGGTCTAACGTACCGCAGACACGTACGCCGGACGCCCATTTCTTTACCGAAGTGCGCTACAAAGGCACCAAAACTATCGCCATTACCCCTGATTACTCTGAAGTGGCCAAATTGTGCGACCAGTGGCTGGCACCGAAACAAGGCACTGATAGCGCCCTGGCGATGGCAATGGGCCATGTGATTTTAAGAGAGTTTCATCTCGATAATCCCAGCGACTATTTTATCAACTACTGCCGCCGCTACAGCGACATGCCGATGCTGGTAATGCTGGAGCCTCGCGACGATGGTAGCTACATTCCCGGACGCATGATCCGCGCGTCCGACCTGGTGGATGGACTGGGCGAAAACAACAATCCGCAGTGGAAAACCGTGGCAGTTAATACCGCAGGTGAACTGGTGGTGCCGAACGGTTCGATTGGTTTTCGCTGGGGCGAAAAAGGCAAATGGAACCTGGAATCCATCGCCGCAGGGACAGAAACTGAGTTGGCGTTAACCTTGCTCGGTCAACACGACACCGTTGCAGGCGTGGCCTTCCCCTACTTTGGCGGCATTGAAAATCCGCACTTTCGCAGCGTAAAACACGATCCGGTACTGGTGCGTCAATTACCCGTTAAAAACCTGACATTAGCCGATGGCAGCAACTGTCCGGTCGTCAGCGTTTATGATTTGGTACTGGCGAATTACGGCCTCGATCGCGGGCTGGAAGATGAAAGCAGCGCGAAAGATTACGCTGAAATCAAACCGTACACCCCAGCCTGGGGTGAGCAAATTACCGGCGTACCGCGCCAGTACATTGAAACCATCGCCCGCGAATTTGCCGATACCGCCCATAAAACGCATGGGCGCTCGATGATTATCCTCGGTGCTGGTGTCAACCACTGGTATCACATGGACATGAACTACCGCGGGATGATCAACATGCTGATCTTCTGCGGATGTGTCGGGCAAAGCGGTGGCGGCTGGGCGCACTATGTCGGTCAGGAAAAACTGCGCCCGCAAACCGGTTGGTTGCCGCTGGCCTTTGCGCTCGACTGGAACCGTCCACCGCGCCAGATGAACAGCACCTCGTTTTTCTACAATCACTCCAGCCAATGGCGCTATGAAAAAGTCTCTGCTCAGGAGTTGCTCTCGCCGCTGGCCGATGCCAGCAAATACAGCGGTCATCTGATTGATTTCAACGTTCGCGCCGAACGCATGGGCTGGCTGCCTTCCGCGCCGCAACTGGGGCGTAACCCGCTCAGGATTAAAGCCGAAGCCGACAAGGCCGGATTATCACCCGCCGAATTTACCGCTCAGGCATTGAAGTCGGGCGATTTACGTATGGCCTGCGAACAGCCAGATAGCGGTAGCAATCATCCACGGAACTTGTTTGTCTGGCGTTCTAACCTGCTTGGCTCCTCCGGCAAAGGCCATGAATATATGCAGAAGTATTTGCTGGGTACGGAAAGCGGGATTCAGGGGGAAGAACTCGGCGCCAGTGGCGGGATCAAACCGGAAGATGTCGAGTGGCAAACTGCGGCGATTGAAGGCAAGCTCGACCTGCTGGTGACGCTCGATTTCCGCATGTCCAGCACCTGCCTGTTCTCCGATATTGTTCTGCCTACCGCCACCTGGTACGAAAAAGACGATATGAATACCTCGGATATGCATCCGTTTATTCATCCGCTTTCTGCGGCGGTCGATCCGGCGTGGGAGTCACGCAGCGACTGGGAAATCTACAAAGGTATTGCCAAAGCATTTTCACAAGTGTGCGTGGGTCATCTCGGCAAAGAAACCGACGTGGTACTGCAACCACTGCTGCACGACTCTCCGGCAGAGCTCTCACAGCCGTGTGAAGTGCTCGACTGGCGCAAAGGGGAATGCGATCTGATTCCAGGTAAAACCGCGCCGAATATTGTAGCGGTGGAGCGTGACTACCCTGCTACGTATGAACGCTTTACCTCGCTCGGGCCATTGATGGACAAACTCGGCAACGGCGGTAAAGGGATTTCGTGGAATACCCAGGATGAAATCGATTTCCTCGGTAAACTCAATTACACCAAACGTGATGGCCCGGCACAGGGGCGTCCACTGATTGACACCGCCATTGACGCATCAGAAGTGATTCTGGCTCTGGCACCGGAAACCAACGGTCATGTTGCAGTCAAAGCGTGGCAGGCGCTGGGCGAGATCACCGGACGCGAACATACCCATCTGGCGCTGCACAAAGAGGACGAGAAGATTCGCTTTCGCGATATTCAGGCGCAGCCGCGTAAAATTATCTCCAGCCCCACTTGGTCCGGTCTCGAAAGCGATCACGTCTCTTACAACGCCGGATATACCAACGTTCATGAGTTAATTCCGTGGCGCACGCTGTCGGGACGCCAGCAGCTCTATCAGGATCATCCGTGGATGCGTGCTTTTGGTGAAAGCCTGGTGGCTTATCGCCCGCCTATCGACACCCGTAGCGTCAGTGAGATGCGCCAGATCCCGCCAAACGGCTTCCCGGAAAAAGCACTTAACTTCCTGACGCCGCACCAGAAATGGGGCATTCACTCCACCTACAGTGAAAACCTGCTAATGCTGACGCTCTCTCGCGGTGGACCGATTGTCTGGATCAGCGAAACCGATGCCCGTGAACTGACCATTGTCGATAACGACTGGGTGGAAGTGTTTAACGCCAATGGCGCGCTGACGGCCCGCGCGGTGGTCAGCCAACGTGTACCGCCGGGTATGACTATGATGTATCACGCCCAGGAACGCATTATGAATATCCCCGGCTCGGAAGTAACCGGCATGCGCGGCGGCATTCATAACTCGGTCACCCGCGTTTGCCCGAAACCGACGCATATGATTGGCGGTTACGCGCAGCTGGCCTGGGGCTTCAACTACTACGGCACCGTCGGCTCGAACCGCGACGAATTTATCATAATCCGCAAGATGAAGAACGTTAACTGGCTGGATGATGAAAGTCGCGATCAGGTACAGGAGGCGAAAAAATGAAAATACGTTCGCAAGTCGGCATGGTGCTTAACCTCGATAAATGTATTGGCTGCCATACCTGTTCGGTGACCTGTAAAAACGTCTGGACCGGACGCGAAGGCATGGAGTACGCATGGTTTAACAACGTCGAAACCAAACCGGGCATTGGTTATCCGAAAAACTGGGAAGATCAGGAAGAGTGGCAAGGCGGCTGGGTCCGCGATGTGAATGGCAAGATACGCCCGCGTCTGGGCAGCAAGATGGGCGTAATAACCAAAATCTTCGCCAACCCGGTGGTGCCGCAGATTGACGATTACTACGAACCTTTCACCTTCGACTACGAACATTTGCATAGCGCGCCGGAAGGTAAACATATTCCTACTGCTCGCCCGCGTTCACTGATTGATGGTAAGCGGATGGACAAAGTGATCTGGGGGCCAAACTGGGAAGAACTGCTGGGCGGCGAGTTTGAAAAACGCGCCCGCGACCGCAACTTCGAGGCCATGCAAAAGGAGATGTACGGGCAGTTTGAAAACACCTTCATGATGTATCTACCGCGCCTGTGCGAACACTGCCTCAATCCCAGCTGCGTGGCGACCTGCCCCAGCGGCGCTATCTACAAACGCGAAGAAGATGGCATTGTGCTGATCGATCAGGATAAATGCCGTGGCTGGCGTTTGTGCATTAGCGGTTGTCCGTACAAAAAAATCTACTTCAACTGGAAAAGCGGCAAGTCAGAAAAATGTATCTTCTGTTATCCGCGAATTGAGTCAGGCCAACCCACCGTGTGCTCAGAAACCTGCGTGGGTCGCATCCGGTATCTGGGCGTGCTGCTTTACGACGCCGACCGCATTGAGGAAGCGGCGAGCACCGAACGCGAGGTTGATCTCTATGAACGCCAGTGCGAAGTATTCCTCGATCCGCACGATCCCTCAGTGATCGAAGAGGCCCTGAAACAAGGTATCCCGCAAAATGTGATTGAAGCTGCTCAGCGTTCGCCTGTCTACAAAATGGCGATGGACTGGAAACTGGCGCTACCGTTGCACCCTGAATATCGCACCCTGCCGATGGTCTGGTACGTACCGCCGCTGTCGCCGATTCAGTCCTACGCCGATGCGGGCGGCTTACCGAAAAGCGAAGGCGTGCTGCCCGCCATCGAAAGCCTGCGTATTCCGGTGCAATATCTCGCCAATATGTTGAGTGCGGGCGATACCGGTCCGGTACTTCGAGCGCTAAAACGGATGATGGCGATGCGCCACTATATGCGTTCGCAAACCGTGGAAGGTGTGACCGATACCCGTGCCATCGACGAAGTTGGGCTGAGTGTCGCCCAGGTAGAAGAAATGTATCGCTACCTTGCCATCGCCAACTATGAAGATCGTTTTGTCATTCCAACCAGTCATCGGGAAATGGCGGGCGATGCCTTTGCAGAACGCAACGGCTGCGGCTTCACCTTTGGCGACGGTTGCCACGGCTCAGACAGCAAATTCAACCTGTTCAACAGTAGCCGTATCGATGCCATCAACATCACCGAAGTGCGCGACAAAGCGGAGGGTGAATAATGCAGATCCTCAAAGTGATCGGCCTGTTGATGGAGTACCCGGACGAGCTGTTGTGGGAGTGTAAGGACGACGCGCTGGCGCTTATCCGCCGCGACGCGCCGATGCTCACCGATTTTGCACTCGACCTGCTCAACGCGCCGCTGCTGGATAAACAGGCCGAATGGTGTGAAGTGTTCGACCGCGGGCGCACTACGTCGCTGCTGCTGTTTGAACATGTTCATGCCGAGTCCCGCGATCGCGGCCAGGCAATGGTGGACCTGCTGGCGGAGTATGAAAAGGTCGGTCTGCAACTGGATTGTCGGGAACTGCCCGATTATTTGCCGCTGTATCTGGAGTATTTAAGCGTACTGCCGGACGATCAGGCGAAAGAAGGATTACTCAACGTTGCGCCGATCCTCGCCCTGCTTGGCGGACGCTTAAAACAACGTGAGGCACCGTGGTACGTGTTATTTGACGGCCTGTTGCAACTGGCAGGAAGCCCCCTGTCAAGTGACAGTGTCACAAAACAAATTCGTAGTGAAGAGCGTGACGACACCCGCCAGGCGCTGGATGCGGTGTGGGAAGAAGAACAGGTGAAGTTTATTGAAGATAACGCCACGGCGTGTGACAGCTCGCCGCTTAATCAATATCAGCGACGCTTTAGCCAGGATGTCGCGCCGCAGTACGTCGACATCAGTGCGGGAGGTGGGAAATGATTCAGTATCTGAACGTCTTTTTTTACGATATCTACCCGTACTTGTGTGGCACGGTTTTTATCCTCGGAAGCTGGCTGCGCTACGATTACGGGCAGTATACCTGGCGCGCCGCCTCCAGCCAGATGCTGGATAAACGCGGGATGGTACTGTGGTCGAATCTGTTCCATATCGGCATTCTTGGAATCTTCTTCGGTCATCTGTTCGGCATGTTAACGCCGCACTGGATGTACGCGTGGTTTCTGCCGGTGGCGGTAAAACAGCAAATGGCGATGATCCTCGGCGGGATATGCGGGGTATTGACGCTGATTGGCGGCGCGGGGTTGCTGGTGCGTCGTTTAACCAATCCCCGCATCAGGGCGACATCTTCTGGGGCGGATATCCTGATCCTCGCCATTTTGTTAATTCAATGCATTCTGGGATTAACCACCATTCCCTTTTCAGCACAACATCCGGACGGCAGTGAAATGATGAAGCTGGTGGGCTGGGCACAAAGCATCGTCACTTTCCAGGGCGGTGCATCAACACATCTTGATGGTGTCGCCTTTATTTTCCGCGTTCATCTGGTGCTGGGAATGACCATCTTCCTACTCTTCCCGTTCACCCGACTGGTGCATGTGTGGAGCGCGCCGTTTGAGTACTTTACTCGTCGGTATCAGATTGTGCGTTCGCGGCGATAATTTTCACCCTGGCCGGATAGCCCTTCGCTCTCCGGCCACTTGCAGGCTATGATAGCTCTCCAGTCACAGGAGAACGTTAATGAAACCGCAGGTTTACCACGTCGATGCTTTTACCTCTCAACCGTTTCGCGGCAATTCTGCCGGTGTTGTTTTCCCCGCCGATAATCTTAGCGAAGCGCAAATGCAGCTTATCGCCCGCGAATTAGGTCATTCGGAAACGGCTTTTCTGCTGCACAGCGACGACAGCGATGTGCGCATCCGCTACTTTACGCCAACAGTTGAAGTGCCGATTTGTGGTCACGCGACAGTAGCTGCGCACTATGTACGTGCGAAGGCGTTAGGTTTAGGAAATTGCACGATCTGGCAAACGTCACTGGCAGGAAAACATCGCGTGACTATCGAAAAGCAAAACGATGATTATCGTATTTCGCTAGAGCAAGGTACGCCGGGCTTTGAGCCACCGCTGGAAGGTGAAACACGAGCGGAGATTATCAACGCACTTCATCTCACTGAAGACGATATATTGCCTGGCTTACCAATCCAGGTGGCAACCACAGGACACTCAAAAGTGATGATTCCACTGAAACCGGAAGTGGACATCGACGCCCTTTCGCCTGACCTTGCTGCGCTGACCGCTATCAGCAAGCAGATTGGCTGCAATGGTTTCTTCCCGTTCCAGATCCGCCCAGGCAAAAATGAAACCGATGGTCGCATGTTCTCACCTGCAATTGGTATTGTGGAAGATCCGGTGACCGGGAATGCCAATGGCCCGATGGGCGCATGGTTGGTACATCACAACGTATTGCCCCACGATGGCAGCGTGTTGCGTGTTAAAGGCCATCAGGGGCGCGCATTGGGGCGTGACGGCGTGATTGATGTGACGGTGACAATTCGCGATAACCAACCGGAGAGTGTCACCATTTCTGGCACTGCGGTGATTCTTTTCCATGCTGAATGGGCAATTGAACTCTGAAACCGTTGCAATAGATGGCAGAAAAACAAATTGCCTGATGCGCTTCGCTTATCAGGCCTACAACCGCCGGATAAGGCGTTTACGCCGCATCCGGCACTCTGGCACAAACTATTTCCCCGCCTCCGGGTGCGTATCAAACGCCGCCATCACCAACGCCAGTTCATCCACGGTAAAGCCATGCTTTGCGTCATCTACGCCCAGACCAAACTGTTCCTGCATCACAGCATATAACGACGCCACATCAGGTAGATTTCGCTGCTCCACCGCGTGCCCATTTTCATAATGGGTGAAATGAAAATTGGTCAGCGTTAGCTTGCCACCGTCCGGCAAATGGCGGCACATCAACAAATGATGGCGAAAATGCGATTGCGGCCAGTGCGCCGACCAGAAATTGCCCATCACATAATCGCTTTGTTGTTGCTCGCAGAGATCAAAAAGATACATCGACTGCCAGTGCTGATGATGATTAAACTGCAAAATCCAGTCATCCCCTTCCTGTAAAAGCCGATATTCGCCATGTGGCGTTATTTGTGCGATATCCGCCACTAAACGAATCGGCGCAGTCAATGTCTGACCACCGAAACCGACATCAGCAATCCATTTTTCTCCTTCCAGCTCCACCAACAGCAAACGATGTGTACGCGGCGGTAATGCTGGCGGATTAGATAACACTACGCGACCTAACAGACTGCGTACCTGAAAACCCAGCTCACGTAATACCCGCTCAAACACGCCATTCTGTTCAAAGCAGTAACCGCCACGCCGGGCGAACACCAATTTCTCTTCCAGAGATTGATCATCAAGCTGCATTTCCCTCGGCAGCAGAACATCGAGATTTTCAAATGGAATGGTGCAATTGTGTTTCAGGTGTAATGCACGAAGCGTATCGATATTGACCGCAGCAGCTCCAGACCAGTTAATGCGGGCAAAATAATGATTCAGAATGGGCGTCATCAGGCGTTTCCGTTAGTGGTTTTATCAACTTATAACCTGGAATAGACGCCGCACAGGCTATTTTGTGCGATCGCGGACATGCATCACGTTCGCAAATCGCCGATCCCGTTAATTTCGTTGCTTATTGCGTTACGAGCTACGCTTTTAAAACACCCTTCTTAGCGAGGCGATACCGTGAGCCGATTCATCCCCGTCGAGTTGCATCATGCCAGCCGTCTGTTAAATCATGGCCCCACAGTTTTGATAACCAGTTTCGATGATCAATCTCAGCGGCGTAACCTTATGGCTGCGGCCTGGTCGATGCCGGTGGAGTTTGAACCGCCACGTGTGGCGATTGTGGTAGATAAATCGACATGGACCAGGGAGTTGATTGAACGTAACAGTAAATTTGGCATCGTTATCCCGGGCGTTGCAGCAACTAACTGGACGTGGGCGGTGGGAAGTGTGTCGGGTCGTGAAGAAGATAAATTTAATTGCTACGGCATTCCGGTGGTGAAAGGCCCGGTGCTTGGTTTGCCGCTGGTCGAGGAAAAATGTCTGGCGTGGATGGAGTGCCGCCTGCTACCTGCGACCTCCGAGCAAGAAAAATACGATACGCTATTTGGCGAAGTGGTATCGGCAGCGGCAGACGCACGAGTATTTGTCGAAGGCCGCTGGCAGTTTGATGATGATAAACTCAATACACTACATCATTTAGGCGCTGGCACCTTCGTTACCAGCGGCAAGCGAGTTACGGCAGGTTAAGCATTACATGCTGTAACCAGGTTTCTTTATCAAAGCCTCCATTTGGGGCGCGATTTCGGCGTCCCAGATAGCTTGCCATGATTCTGGTTGAATCTGCTGTAGAGCAATGCTTATCGAACTGTCTTTACTGTTCAGATGGCGAATAATAACGTCGGTAATATCTGCAGCAAGTGCTGCTTTTTGTTGTTCGTCCAGTTCCCGTGGAAAACATTTTATGTCTATGTGAGGCATGATTGTGCTCCTTTTGAAAGATGTCAGTAAAATTAACACACGTTGTGACTGTCATGTGTCCGGTGATGCTTTTTTACGACAATAATGCCTACTTGAATTTGTACATATTTGTACTACCCTGTTTTAAATAAAGCACCAACAAAAACGTTAACTTGCAGAATATATTCTTCGCCAACATGCCATTAAGAAAACATCAAGTCCCGGCTTGCCAATTTATTAACGCCCATTATAGTTATTCTTGCCCTCACTAAAAATTTTCATTCTTAATTACACCAATAAAAACCCATTCTGGAGACGCTAAAGATGCAGCTTAATCAACAACAAGCAAACATTTGTCGAGTATATGGGCGGTGCTGATGCTATTTTACAAAAAGCCAAACAGGATTATGGCCAGGGTAATTTCCGCTGGGTTGCCCAGGTTGTTAGTAAGGTGGTGTTTGCCGATCCAAACAACCAGGCAGCGAGAAATCTGGAAGCTGACGCGCTTGAGCAGTTAGGCTATCAGGCTGAATCTGGGCCGTGGCGTAATTTCCATCTCAGTGGCGCACAGGAATTGCGTAATGGCGTACAACAATTACCAACACCAAATACTGCCGGCCCTGACACCGTGCGTGCGATGACGCCAGAGATGTTTTTTGATTATCGTGCCGTCCATATTAATGGTGAGAAAGCGGCAGATGCCAAAGCCGTGTTGAATTTCGATTTTGGTGTTCTCAATCATACCGCTGGTGTAGAGGCTTCGGATGCTGATGCTACTATCTCTCTGTCTCGTGATGTATTGAACAAAATTGTACTGAAAGAAGAGACGCTGAAAGAAGCCACGGACAAAGGAGATGTCAAAATTACTGGTAATGCGGAAAAACTCAACGAGCTGTTAGGTTATATGGATAATTTTGAATTTTGGTTCAATATAGTGACACCATAAATTTACTGTGTATCGGGCAGGTATCCTGCCCTTTTTTGGTTAAAAAAATGGCTGAAAGAAGAAAAACGCCTCACTCGTGGAAAACCCGCGGCGATATGGTAATTCGCGGCATGACAATTAGTTTGCCATGGTTTGCTTTTATCAATGTCAGTTTTGCATTGATGATTTTGCTGCGCCGTGTTCTGTTTAATGACCTTACTCCTCCTTGGTTAAATGAAAAAAGCCTTATACATTCCATTGATATATCTGCAACGGGTATTCTGCTGATTTGCGGTGGTTTACTACTCATCCCTCGGCAAAAAACCTTACCTATCCAGGTGCTATTAGTTGCCCTGAGCCTGCTATGGTCATGGTGTAGTTATCACTTTATTGCGCACTGGACGCTGCAGTTTGCTTATCCACTATGTGTATTATTAATGCTTAGTGGCGTTGTTGCACTTTATTTCCATACCCCATCATTGCTCGCATTTGTCATTCCCTTATGGTTCACCACTCCAATAGCGAGTCTTATGCTTAATCAACAGATCAATATTCATTTTGCTGTTATCTGGTGTATTTTTTCACTGGCTCTATATGGTGGGCGACTCATTTTGTTACGTTGGTTTGAAGAAGCATGGGAACAAAACAGCTATAACAATCAGTTAATTAATCGCCTTGACGCATTAGCACACCGTGATCCTTTAACTGGGGTAGCAAACCGACGTGCAATGAACAGTATCTTACACGACGCGATAGATAACGGCGGGCCATTTGCTCTTATTATGCTGGATGTCGATTTTTTTAAACGTTACAACGACACTTACGGGCATCCCGCTGGGGATCGTTGTCTGATACAAGTTGCCGACGCTCTACAGCGTTCAACTCGCCAGTCAGAGGATGTCGTCGTCCGTTATGGTGGCGAAGAGTTTGCCATCATACTTTTTAATGCAACATTGCCGGAAGCAGAGACGGTAGCAGCCAGAGTGAAGCAAGAACTTAAACTGGCAGCTATCCCGCATCAGGCATCTGCTGTTAGTGCGTTTGTTACGGTTAGTCAGGGGATTACCTGTTCTGCTCCCGCAAAAACGGCTGAACAAATTGTTTCAGATGCCGACGCCGCGTTATACCGGGCGAAAGAAAGTGGGCGAAATCAATGGGCTTTATAAGCATTAGGGGACCGGCCAGATTACGTCTCTCCTGCTCTTAACAAGGACTGACGGGGGGTAATAATTAGTCTATATCTATTTCTTAGCGATGTCTTTCTGGCATCTCATTGGATTTTTCATCCATCTTGCTCTTCCCGAGGACCAGATTGTGCATTATTGAGGATGCAATAATAACGTGAATCGCTCCCCTGCGACGACTTTTATCATCTGAAGAATGACATTCACGCATCCCGGTAATACATTCATGAAATGAAAAGGTGGTGGCAGTCCGGTTGCTGAGTTAATCGTACTGATGGGTTAAGACGCCCTGCGCCGTCTCCTCGGTCAGCATCCGCCCCAGTCTGTCATAACTGAAGCGGATAATCTCCGGGGCGTCCGTTTCTCCGGCATCCGACCACTGGTGAACACCACTTCCATGACCACGTTCAGCGCGTTGTAACGGTACGCCTGGCGGCAGCCATCCGGCTCTACCCGTCGTGCTACCAACACAGCATCTTCCCAACCGCAGTGACACGCCGGTTATCAAAATCAGCGCCAAATGGCTGAGAGAAGCGGGATTTGAGATCGGAACGGGATGTTTAGTGTGCTGAACGAGAGTTTAATAATAAAAAGCCGGGAAGATTTTATTTCTTTCCCGGCCTTTTAATAAAATACTATTTATGATAATTTATTAATAAATGAATCAAAAGATTCACATACAAAAGCTAATTCCTTTTCATCCATTAACCATATGTATATTTTCCCATAGTCTTTATCCCTCAATGAAAGCAAAAAACAATTACCACCCTCATCATCAGCAAAAGGAACCATATCTTTTAAGTCAAGGAAATCATCAATTAAATCTTGATAGGTTTTTTCTATCGGAACTTTCCCATGTTTTATTGAAATGAACCCAGAAAATAATAACGGAGAAGATTGTCCATTTTCAGATAAATATCCACCATTATTTTCAAGATAAAAATTTTTAAAGCTATCAGGAAGTTTTTTACCGAAATACTTTTCAAAGTCGGAAAATTCATCCTGAGTTAGTTTTTTTTCCGACTCTTCAATCGTTAACCGCATTTCCGTGATCCTCTGTTTCTGGCTGGATGAGTATACTCTTTGCCAGTTGCAGCCTTATACTGACTAACACCACCATTATGGCTTATACCGCTATGAGCTTGCTTTTCTATTAGCTGCATTGTTCCTGTATTAGTAACAGGATCATAATCATCAAGATGGTGCCAGACATATCCTCTTGGAGTTGAAACCTGATTTAACCCAGCCTTCGCATTCGCTCTCTGATAATCAACCTCATAATCACCTGAATATTCAATAGTAACTTTAGGGCTAACTCCAGGTCGTTTGTTATATAACGCATTACTATTTGAATAGTCTAAACCACCGCCAGAAGTTCTTGTTACCCCTGTATAACCGCGATCTTCTAATTTAGCAATTGGATCTACAGCAAGTCCTAACGGATCGATCCAGCTTAACGGATTCGGTGGATATTGGTATAAGTTTAATCCACCAAGCAGCCCTATCGGATCGGGTTACGTAAATGTTCCACAGTCCGAGTCGTAGTACCTCAGAAGGTTGCAGTGCAATCCCACCTTGCGACATCAAGGCATAGTTTCAGAAAAAGTAAGGAGCAATCACCATACCCCAATTCACTGGGTGCTAAATAATATCTGGTAACATCCCTTATTTCAATTCTATTTCATTACAACTTCTTTGCTTTCCATATTCTTTGCGCAGCTAAAAAAGATACTCCTTTGAACCAAGACGCACATTCAATAACTTGTTCCCATGAATATATTTTACGTGAGCTAAATTTTATCGATTCATCTTGGTTCATTATCTCAATAAAATAATATCCTTTATTATAATCTCTTTTTTCTATTCGATCTTCAGCTCTTGCCGAACGTATAGAAATAACACAATCATCTAATAAACAAAATCTTTTCTTTATAATCGCATCATCTTGGTTCCATGGATTTGTACTTGCCATTTGTTCTGATTGTTTCAGCTCATTCACTACTGTATACCAAATAGCTTCGGTATCACTTGCCTTTGCATTCTCTCTATCAGACTCGGATCTAAATATAATTTTGTCCATTTTAATAATCCAAATGTAAATTACTTAAAATACCGTCTGCCTCATTCCAGGCATTGACATGGGAACCAGCCCCGAATTCAGGATGTCCTAAAATGTCATCACGCCACCCCGCAGTTCCACTTGCGTTTGTAGCACCTATACGTCCTTGAGAATCTTTCCACGTATATGGACCACCTCTAAAGTCAGGCTTTCTTGTTATGATACGATCAGAACCGAGATTCCCCGCTATTTCTGATGCAGCCTGTCTTGCAGCTCGACGATTAGGCATCTGATATCGATTCTCAGCGGTCTGAATCCCGCCATGCTTTTTGATAATATCTTCAGCACGTTTCTGGCCTGTACTACTAGAGAAACATGATTTTAGCCCAAGCGGGTCAATCCAACTCAGCGGATTCGGCGCATACTGGTAGGGATTGATACCACCCGCCAGCCCTATCGGGTCCGTTACCATGAACCGCCCGACATCCGGATCATAGTACCTGTGCAGATTGTAGTGCAGCCCCGTTTCCCTGTCGAGGTACTGTCCCTGGTAACGCAGGTTCTGCTCCACCCTGCCGTGGTCCTTCTCCTGTATCGTGTTACCCCAGACCTGATACCCCGTCTCCCACACGATTTTCCCGTCACTGTCCGTCATCTCTTCCGGCGCGCCGTTCACATCCGTGTGAAAATACAGTATCCGGGTCGGTCCCTCTTTCCCCGCCTTATCCACCCGCGCCAGCGGTTCATAACTCCCCGGCCCTCTGTAGATGTACAGGCTGCTTATTCCCTCCGGCCTGCTCTCCTGCGCCAGCCGCATCCCGTCCCATAAAAATTTTGTC
>NZ_RHJI01000033.1 GCF_004211955.1 Escherichia sp. E1V33 | reverse complement strand
GCTGCGGCTGCCGGGGCAGTATTATGATGAAGAGACGGGGCTGCACTATAATCTGTTCAGGTATTATGCGCCGGAGTGCGGGAGGTTCGTAAGCCAGGATCCGATTTCGATCCGTGGCGGGCTGAATCTTTACCGGTATGCGCCGAATCCTATTAGCTGGATTGATCCACATGGTCTACATCAATTAATTGCGTTTTTAAATGGCGAACCAGTATTAAATCCTACGAAAGGTAGTGGTGGTTTATGGAATAGTGCATGGGGTTCAAGTAAAGCGCCATTCAATGGTTATGGTGCAGCAGGCCATAGTGAGGCTCAATTGCTAGAATATTTGAACAGAAATTATACGCCGAGTGAACTAAAGGGGGCAACATTGGAAATGTACTCTCTGGGACAAATGATGAATAATGGAAAATCATTAAGAAGTGAACTACCGGCATGTCCAAAATGTCAGGATGGTATTGCTGACTTTGCCAAAAATAAAGAAATGAATTTAGATTATTCATGGACTGATAGAGAAGGAACAAAACATACATCAGGATGGGATTCACAAGGGAATGTAACTCATTGTTAAGAGAGCGTGTATGAGTATAAATAGGTTGCGACAAAAATTGAATGAAGTTAAAAATAAGAATATATCTCTACCACCTGAGTGTAGTTCTTTACAATTTGCTTCTGTTATTAGTGACAAAGATGTGTCATTCTTTGAAAGAAAATATAACTTTAAACTCCCTTATGATATAAGGCATTTTATTACAGAAGTTGGAAATGGAGGTTTTGGTCCTGGATTCGGTTTGAAGCCTTTAAACGATGATAGTTTTTATCATCCATTTACTCCAGCCGAAAATAGAAATGCATTTGATTTGTCTGTGCAGTTTCCATATTCTGATGGATGGAATTATGAGGATTTAAGAATTGCGATGGAGAATAGTAATGAAAATAAAGATGAACTACTGGAGTATTATTTTTCAATAAACAGAACCCCAGGTTGTTTTCAGATTTGCGATTGGGGGAGTGGAGGAGTTGCTTTACTTGTAGTAAATGGTAATGAATATGGCAAGATTTGGATAGACTATAGAGATACATTTGGTGGAATTAGGCCTGTACTATTAAAAGATGATTCTGTAGATCATATGTCATTTTGTCAGTGGTATGAGGCTTGGTTGGATGAAATTCTGATGGAGATACCATTAAATCAACGTCAATTTAGATAAAAATCAGTAAAGCAGATTATAAACCACAGATGAAGACATAATGAATAATGTATCTAATATTGAACATATAGATGCTTCTAGGCCAGTTTGCATTGATTGTGAAAATATGATGAAAAGCAAGGGGGTGACAACAGACACCTCAATGTCTGGTAAAAAAAGTAGAAATCGTATGGGGTTAGAAGATTGCTAATGGCGAGCCTATTAAATGAATATGGGGAAAATTTCTTAAAAAGTTGGCTGATTTTTCTCCAGAAAAAAAGTTAATGCTTGGGTTAATCTATATTAACAGACAAAAGAATCTTGTTTTGTTATTTGATAAGCTTTATCACACTAAGCTTCATGATTTTTTTGTGATTATATACAGTATGGTGTTGATATTATAGTTGAGGGTAAGTCTATTGTTATTGATACAAATGAAATATATTCTATAATACCTGATGCAGATGATTATTCAGAAAAAGAATGCTCTTATGTTCAAAATGCTTTATTGTCTCTGTATTATTTGTTCGAGTTTTACATAACGAAAGAGATTGATTTTTTTCAGCAATCATTAGACATGGTGTTGGAAAATGTAGATGTGATTTCTTATGGCAAAGATAAAGTATATGATGAGAGAAAGGTTTTCTCGCATGAAGTTCTGGTTCTAACGGATATTTCTGATAAAGTGAATTTATATTGGGGAAATTTGCACATAGTGGAAGACATTTAAGTTCGTATTTTGATGCAGCCAGAAGAACATTAGCATCAGCAGAATTAAAATTAGGTGTTCTCACAAAAGCGACTGATGAACAGATTTTAAGTAAGATACATGCATCCGAACGCCTGATGAAACATGCCCTGAATATGGATAAACTCAGGTTACAATCAACAGATCGGCGTGCGCCTGGAACTCATTCAAATTCTTAGGGGGGATTAATGAGGTACTTTTTTTTAGAATATAAATATCCACGAAAAGGTTTTATTGATGGGGCTGTAAGTTTTAGCCCATCATTGAAGGTCAACTATAGTGCAATTAAGTATAATTTACCTAAATTCACGATATCTGAAATTACTCTTCAGCCTTCGATAAGAAAAATGGATGTTGATTTTTTCTACACAACAGCATCAGTATTGTTGGTTTCAGACGATTTAATGAGTGCTTTAGATGGTTTAAATATTGGACAGTTTATTCCTTCAGTGGTTAAATATTCCGATGGGTCTATAGTGAACAAAAAATATTGGGTTACTCATAACTTAAGAAAAATAGATTGTTTGGATTATAATTTATCAGAATACGCTGGAAAAAGGATGGTGCTGGATTCCATACAAAATCCGCCTAAACGTATAGTTAAAGGATTGAAAAAAATAGTATTGGATGTCAGTAAAATTAATGGTGCGGATTTTTTTTTGCTTGACAATTGTCAATATATGCCGAATCCTATTATATCAGAAATCTTGTATGAAAAAATAAAGAAATATAAGCTCAAAATAAATGCTACTCCTGTGGGGGATTTTAAGGTTTAAATGATGGATCGTCAGCCTGGACAATGGTAACGGGCGCAGCGTCCGCAATGAGATGGGAATATTTCTCCCGGATATCCGCCAGTAATAACAGGCGAAAATCCGGGAGGACTGATCTTACGGTTGAATAAGATCCTCAATAAATGCCACGCCGTCAGCAGTACGCAACCAGCGCGGCGCTTTCAGTTTTGCCGCAAAGAACCAGACCAGTCCACACAGCAGCCACGTCAGGGGTTGTTCCATTTTAGATCCCTGCACCTGTTCCGTCAGGAGCTGGAGTAATACCTCGCAATATTCACACAATTGCTCAGGAGCCGGGTCAAAGTGCAGAAATGAGGCAAGCAGGTCGTCGAGTGTCAGGTTTTCTACCAGATGGGGGGGAATGGGATCGTTCAGCGTGGGAGACAGAATGGCGATACTGGCGCGAAGTCGTCCGTACAACGCCATTTTCAGCGCCGGATCGTGACATTCGATCAGGGTTTCAGCGAAGCGATCGCAGTGATCGGCTAGGTCAGCAGGGAAAGATCATCATAAGTCATTTTTTGTGCTAAATAATTAGCACCATATGTTAAATAATTGAGATGTATTAACTAAAACTATTTTTCATAGCTTATACATGATCAAATACTCCTTACATAATTAAGGAGAACAAAGTGGAACTTAAAAAATTGATGGAGCATATTTCTATTGTTCCCGATTGCAGACAAGCCTGGAAAGTGGAGCATAAATTGTAAGATATTCTTCTGTTGACTATTTGTGCCGTTATTTCTGGTGCAGAAGGTTGGGAAGATATAGAGGATTTTGGGGAAACACATCTCGATTTTTTAAAACAATATGGTGATTTTGAAAATGGTATCCCTGTTCACGATACCATTGCCAGAGTTGTATCCTGTATCAGTCCTGCAAAATTTCACGAGTGCATTATTAACTGGATGCGTGACTGCCATTCTTCCGATGACAAAGACGTCATCGCGATTGATGGAAAAGCACTTCCACACTCCTATGATAAAAGTCGTCGCAGGAGAGCGGGCTTTCGTAGTCTTACCCCGACTCTCCCCGGCCCTAAACGCAACGCCCACTCACCACAACCTAAACTCATCCGCATCACGCCATGCCGGAAACTTTTCTCTATATTCCCGTAATGCCACCATCGAAAGTTCAGCATCAATGCGCGTTGCCTGATGCGCGTCGGCAGTAGCGATAATCTCGCCCTGTGGATTAATCACCCGGCTGTCACCGCGATAATGGCAGCTGTTGCCATCGCTGCCGACGCGATTGCATCCCGCCACATACGCCTGATTCTCAATCGCGCGGGCTGTCAGCAATGCCTGCCAGTGCAGAGAGCGCGGGGCAGGCCAGTTGGCAACGTAGATGGTGAGGTCATAATCGTTGAGATTGCGCGACCACACTGGAAAGCGCAGGTCGTAGCACACCAGCGGCAAAATACGCCAGCCGCGCCATTCCACAATCACTCGCTCATTGCCCGCTTTATAATGCAGATGCTCATCCGCCATTCGGAACAGATGACGCTTGTCATAAAAATGCACCTTGCCGTCCGGCTCAACCAGCAAAAAGCGGTTAACCGAACCAGACTCCGTTTGTAATGCAACACTGCCTGCAATCAGCGCATTGCACTGCTGCGCTTTGGCGGTCATCCAGCTCACCACGTCGTGCTGCGCTAGCGACGTAACCGCCGCTTCCATGGCAAAGCCGCTGGTAAACATCTCCGGCAAAACGATCACATCACGCCCGGTAATACTTTCCAGCTGTCGATCAAAGTGGCGCAGGTTGGCAGGGCCATCCATCCATACCAACGGTTGCTGCAAAAGCGTAATCTTCAAACCAGGCACGGTGTACAACTCCTTTATGTGAAGGGTTTTATAACTTTAACACCTTATCAGGCTATTACCTTACTGCGGAATAAATTGATAACAAATGCTGATATTGGAAATATCTGATTTGCAAATTATCGTGTTATCGCCAGGCTTTAGGGCGTTAATAACATGGGCAGGAGAAGCTCGGGAGGAATGATGTTTAAGGCAATAACGACTGTCGCCGCTCTGGTCATCGCCACTAGTGCAATGGCGCAGGATGATTTAACCATTAGCAGCCTGGCAAAGGGCGAAACCACCAAAGCTGCATTTAATCAGATGGTGCAAGGGCATAAGCTGCCAGCCTGGGTGATGAAAGGCGGTACTTACACTCCCGCACAAACGGTGACGTTGGGAGATGAGACTTATCAGGTAATGAGTGCGTGTAAGCCGCATGACTGTGGCTCGCAACGTATTGCGGTGATGTGGTCCGAGAAATCTAATCAAATGACGGGATTGTTCTCGACCATTGACGAGAAAACGTCGCAAGAGAAACTCACCTGGCTGAATGTGAACGATGCGCTTTCGATTGATGGCAAAACGGTGCTGTTTGCAGCGTTGACCGGTAGCCTGGAAAACCATCCGGATGGCTTTAATTTTAAATAATTAGCACATAGAGAAGCGGAGCCGAAAGGCTCCGTTTTTACATTGGTGACAAACCTAATATTGCCTGATGCGCTACGCTTATCAGGCCTACGAAGACCATGCAATCTATTGAAGCCGGATACGGCGTTAACTATCTCTGCAACGGAGCCTTTCGGCTCCGTTATTCAATTACGCGGCTTCAACTTTCCGCACTTTCTCCTGCAACTTTACCGGTTTCGTCGCCAGCTCTTCCGGTTCAAAGTCATCAACGTTAATACTGCGCAGACGGCTTTCTTCCGCTTTCACCAGAATGGCGGCTTCATCTTTATCAATCAGCCCCTTCGCCAGCGCGTTGTGCGCCAGTTCATCCAGACGGGTAAACGGCAGGTTTTTACCCAGCTCTTTACAGATCCGCTGATGAATTGGGTCGGCGGCAATCACATCCACCAGCGCCTCTTCCAGCAAACCAACCGGATTATGTTCGCTCGGCGTCAGGTACTGACCGCGCCCAATACGTGAACGGGTGGCATTCGGCACTTGTAAAATCTTCGCCACTTTATGATCCAGCTTGTCAGACGGTGCCAGATAATGACGTCCGGTCGGGAAGATCACCACATTCAGCAACCCGGCAACCACGCGGTTCGGGAAGTTTTGCAGTAAATCGTCCATCGCCTGTTCAGCCTGATACAGCGCATCCTGTACGCCCCAGTGCACCAGCGGCAGGTCGGCTTCATTGCGTCCTTCGTCGTCATAACGTTTCAGAACGGCGGAGGCGAGGTAAAGCTGGCTTAAAATATCACCCAGACGTGCCGAGATGCGTTCGCGACGTTTCAGGCTGCCGCCCAGCACCGCCATCGAGACATCAGAAAGCAGGGCGAGGTTGGCGCTCAGGCGGTTCAGATGCTGATAATAGCGTTTAGTGGCATCGCCGGTTGGCGTGCTGCTGGTTAAACCGCGCGTCAGGCCCAGCCAGAAGCTGCGAACTTTGTTACTGCCGACGTGACCGATATGTTTGAACAGCAGTTTATCGAACGCGTTAACGTCATTGTTCTTCGCTGCTTCCATCTCTTCCAGCACGTACGGATGGCAACGAATCGCTCCCTGACCGAAGATCATCATGCTGCGGGTCAGAATGTTGGCCCCTTCAACGGTGATGGCAATCGGTGCGCCCTGGTAAGCTCGCGCCAGGAAGTTGCTCTGCCCGAGCATAATGCCTTTACCGCCGGTAATATCCATTGCATCAATAATTGACTGCTGCCCGCGGTGGGTACAGTGATATTTAACGATAGCCGACAGCACGGCGGGTTTTTCACCGAGCATAATGCCGTAGGTAATCAGCGACGCCGCCGCATCCATCACATAGGCATTCCCGGCAATACGCGCCAGCGGCTCTTCAATCCCTTCCATCTTACCAATAGAGATTTTGAACTGACGGCGAATGTGCGCATACGCGCCGGTTGCCAGCGCTACCGATTTCACGCCGCCGGTTGAGTTGGAAGGCAGAGTGATGCCGCGGCCTACCGAGAGGCACTCCACCAGCATCCGCCAGCCTTGCCCGGCCATTTTTGGTCCGCCGATAATGTAATCGATCGGTACGAAGACATCTTTACCGCGCGTCGGTCCGTTCTGGAACGGTACGTTCAGCGGGAAGTGGCGACGACCAATTTCCACGCCCGGCGTGGTGGTCGGGATCAGCGCACAGGTAATACCTAAATCTTCTGCACCGCCGAGTAATTTCTCCGGGTCGGAGAGTTTAAACGCCAGCCCAAGCACAGTCGCAATCGGTGCCAGCGTAATGTAACGCTTGTTCCAGGTCAGACGCATGCCCAGCACCTGCTGGCCCTGCCACTCGCCCATGCAGACAATCCCGGTATCCGGAATCGCGCCCGCATCGGAACCCGCTTCCGGGCTGGTCAGTGCAAAGCAAGGGATCTCCTGACCACGTGCCAGACGCGGCAGATAGTGATTTTTCTGCTCGTCAGTGCCGTAATGTTGCAGCAGCTCGCCCGGGCCTAATGAGTTCGGCACGCCGACGGTAATCGCCAGGATCCCGCTCACGCCGGAGAGTTTTTGCAGCACGCGAGACTGGGCATAAGCCGAGAACTCCAGCCCGCCGTACTCTTTTTTGATGATCATCGCGAAGAAGCGATGCTCTTTCAGATACGCCCACAGCTCCGGCGGCAGATCCGCCAGTTCATGGGTAATCTGGAAATCATTCGCCATCCGGCAGGCTTCTTCTACCGGGCCGTCGAGAAACGCTTGCTCTTCGGCGGTCAGGCGCGGCTGCGGATAGTTATGCAGCTTTTTCCAGTCCGGCTTGCCCTGGAACAAATCGCCTTCCCACCAGGTGGTGCCCGCATCAATCGCTTCTTTCTCAGTGCGCGACATCGGCGGCATCACCTTACGGAAACCGCGAAATACCGGCGCGGAAATCATCGACTTACGCATAGGCGCAAAGTTAAATGGCACGAGGATAATGGCCAGAGGCACCAGTACCCACGCCGACCACAGACCAGCAACGCCGAGGGCGGCTGTCCAGGCGAGCAAAATCAGACTGCTGATAAATAAGCTCACGCGGTGATAGAACAACGCGCCGAGCAGGACAACCGTAGCGAGAATACTCAAAATCATCATAACGAAAAGCCCCTTACTTGTAGGAGGTCCGACCACTTGTGATGATATGGTTGTAGTGGATGTAAAAACATTTAGCAATGTGTTTACAATATAATTACAACGAAGCTCACATTGTTGCTGTTTTTATCCGCACTTCAGGTCAAAAAGTCCTGGTCATAGCACCTGCCCGTACTTCTCGCTTTTGGCAGTATCCGGTACACTGCATTTTGTCTATTACATTTATGCTGAAGGATATCCTCATGTACCAGGATCTTATTCGTAACGAACTGAACGAAGCGGCGGAAACGCTGGCTAACTTTTTAAAAGATGACGCCAATATTCACGCCATTCAGCGCGCGGCGGTCCTGTTAGCAGACAGCTTTAAAGCCGGTGGCAAGGTGCTTTCCTGTGGCAACGGCGGCTCCCATTGCGACGCCATGCACTTTGCCGAAGAGTTGACCGGTCGCTACCGTGAAAACCGTCCGGGCTATCCGGCGATTGCCATTTCAGATGTCAGCCACATCACCTGTGTTGGCAACGATTTTGGCTTTAACGATATTTTCTCCCGCTACGTTGAAGCGGTAGGCCGCGAAGGCGATGTGCTGCTGGGGATCTCCACCTCCGGTAACTCTGCGAACGTGATCAAAGCGATTGCGGCGGCGCGTGAGAAGGGGATGAAAGTGATTACCCTGACCGGTAAAGATGGCGGCAAAATGGCTGGCACGGCGGATATCGAAATTCGCGTTCCACATTTTGGTTATGCCGACCGCATTCAGGAAATTCACATTAAAGTTATCCATATCCTGATCCAGTTAATTGAAAAAGAGATGGCTAAGTAAGTCTGGCGTAGGCCGGATAAGGCGTTTACGCTGCGTCCGGCATTTGTGCGCTGATGCCTGATGCGACGCTGACGCGTCTTATCATGCCTACAAATCTGTACCCGAACCGTAGGCCGAATAATGCGTTTACGCCGCATCCGACCTGAAAATACTTAAATCAATCTTCGCCGGGGGCCATGCGCTCCCGCTGTTGTGGAGGTTACCGATGTGCGAATTGCTCGGAATGAGCGCCAACGTCCCTACCGATATTTGCTTTAGTTTCACCGGGCTTGTGCAGCGTGGTGGTGGAACCGGGCCACATAAAGATGGCTGGGGCATCACTTTTTACGAAGGTAAAGGCTGTCGCACATTTAAAGATCCACAACCCAGCTTTAATTCCCCCATCGCTAAACTTGTCCAGGACTACCCGATAAAATCCTGTTCGGTTGTGGCTCATATTCGCCAGGCTAATCGGGGCGAAGTGGCGCTGGAAAATACTCACCCGTTTACCCGCGAGTTATGGGGACGTAACTGGACTTATGCGCATAACGGGCAACTGACGGGCTATAAATCACTGGAAACCGGCAACTTCCGCCCGGTAGGCGAAACCGACAGCGAAAAAGCCTTCTGCTGGCTGCTGTATAAATTAACGCAGCGTTATCCGCGTACGCCGGGCAATATGGCGGCGGTATTTAAATATATCGCCTCACTGGCGGATGAACTGCGGCAGAAGGGCGTTTTCAACATGCTGCTTTCGGATGGGCGCTATGTAATGGCGTATTGCTCGACTAATTTACACTGGATCACCCGCCGCGCGCCGTTTGGCGTGGCAACGTTGCTGGATCAGGATGTGGAAATCGACTTCAGCTCGCAGACCACACCTAATGATGTGGTCACGGTGATTGCGACACAGCCGCTGACGGGCAATGAGATCTGGCAAAAGATTATGCCAGGCGAATGGCGCTTATTTTGTCTCGGGGAGCGTGTAGTTTGATGCCAGTTGTGGTTGCACAACTTCGTGGCTTAACGGCTTGCTGACCACGTAACGGCCATTGACCACAGAAACGGTCGGTGGCTTACGGGTTTGCTCAAAGTAGTCGTAGCCTGGCTTCAGTTGCTCCCAGAAGTCCTTAAAGTTGGAATATTTGTGGCGCTTCATATTAGCGTCGGTCATGCGGAACGGGTAAATGCTCACTTGCACGCTCGGCTGACCAAATACCAGCGCGCCAGTAACGAACTGGAAGATCTCGTCAATGCCCTGATTGGTCATCGCGTAGCAGCCGATGGAAACACAATCGCCGTGGATCATCAGGTATTTCCCTTCATAACCATGCGCACGGTCATAGGCGTTAGGAAAACCAATATTAATCGCTTTGTAGTAACGGCTATCTGGTTTTAACTGATTACGCTGGACACTATAAAACCCTTCCGGACTTTTGAAATCGCCCTGACGTTGTTTCGGACCTAACCCGCCGGAATATTTACAGATTTTATAGCTGTCGAGCAGCTGATATTGCTCGCCCATTTTGACGTAGAGATCGAGCGTACGTTCTTCCTTGAAGATCTGGATGTAGACAGGGGATCCCATCAACTGCTGCTTATACTCTTTGCTCACTGGCGTGGTAGAGCTACTGCTGCCCAGCAAACCGGCAAACGAAACGCACGGGATCAACAACATCGCAAGAATTAATGCGATTTTACGCATACTGCTTATTCCTTGATAAAACGGTTACACACGCCAGGACGGCAAAATAGATCCCAAATCGGAATAGTCTGGATTTGGAAGGCTCACATTATCACCAAAAGAGTTTTACGCAAGTCTGTCGGCGCTGGGTTTACAAATTTAGCATAAGTAGCGATTTTCAAAAGTCCGAAAAGCGCATGTAAAACGGATTTATTTCTTATTTCCTAAGATTATGAAACCTCGATAGTAATATGCAAATAAGCAATTAATAATCCCGCTTCTCCTTCCTGTCCTCTAATATTCTCATCTTCATTCAGCCGGTTTATATCTTCCATGTATTTGTTCTCTCACGACAGATTGCTGCGCCTGGGCGTGTTTTCTTTGCCCCTTTTGCTTCCTTTACTCGCCAGCGCCGCCACACCGCACACCTCCCTCAGCTCCGCCGCTCGCCAGCGGATGCAAAACCGTGCGCGTTTATTAAAACAGTACCAAATCCATCTGAAAAAACAGGCCAGCTATATTGTGGAAGGCAATGCCGAAAGCAGAAGGGCGCTACGCCTGCACAACCGCGAACAGATAAAACAGCACCCGGAGTGGTTTCCTGGTCCGCTCAAGGCGAACGACCGACGCTGGCAGGCGCTCGCAGAAAACAATCACTTTTTAAGCAGCGATCACCTGCACAACATCACTGAAGTGGCGATCCACCGCCTGGAGCAGCAGCTTGGCAAGCCTTACGTCTGGGGCGGCACGCGGCCCGATAAAGGCTTCGACTGTAGTGGGTTGGTTTTTTATGCCTACAACAAGATCCTCGAGGCGAAACTCCCGCGCACGGCCAATGAGATGTATCACTACCATCGGGCAACGATTGTGGCGAACAACGACCTGCGCCGGGGAGATTTGCTGTTTTTCCATATCCACAGCCGCGAAATTGCCGACCATATGGGCGTGTATCTGGGCGATGGGCAATTTATCGAGTCGCCGCGTACGGGGGAAACCATTCGGGTAAGCCAGTTAGCTGAACCTTTCTGGCAGGATCACTTTTTAGGCGCGCGGCGGATTTTGACGGAAGAGACGATTTTGTAGGACGGATAAGGCGTTTACGCCGCATCCGGCAGTTGTGCGCCGATGCCTGATGCGACGCTGGCGCGTCTTATCATGCCTACAAATTTGTGCGTTTTTGCGAGCCGCTTTCCCGTTATTCCATAACCTCATTGCCGACCTTTCCTTTTCTTCTTACCGTTGAGAAAAAGGAGTCGCTATGTCTGAATATCGTCGGTATTACATCAAGGGGGGAACCTGGTTTTTCACGGTTAACCTACGAAATCGTCGAAGCCACCTTCTGACCGCTCAGTTCCAGATGCTCCGTAACGCTATTATTAAAGTTAAGCGAGACAGACCTTTTGAAATTAACGCCTGTGTCGTTTTGCCGGAGCATATGCATTGCATATGGACATTACCCGAAAGCGATGATGATTTTTCCTCTCGCTGGCGGGAGATTAAAAAGCAGTTCACCCATGCTTGCGGATTGAAAAATATCTGGCAACCGCGTTTTTGGGAGCATGCCATCCGTAATACAAAAGATTATCGGCATCATGTTGATTATATTTATATAAATCCAGTGAAACATGGCTGGGTAAAGCAGGTGTGTGATTGGCCATTCTCAACGTTCCATCGCGATGTTGCGCGAGGGTTATATCCCATCGATTGGGCGGGAGACATAACGGATTTAAATGCTGGCGAGCGTATATTTTATAATTGTGCGCGGATGCCTGATGCGACGCTGGCGCGTCTTATCATGCCTACAAAACTGCACTCAACCGTAGGCCGGATAAGGCGTTCACGCCGCATCCGGCAATTGTGCACCAATGCCGGATGCGCCCCTTAAAGGCCCATCAACTCAACGCCCCCATAATCGTCAACTCCAGCTCGTCCGGCACTTCGTTATACGACAGCACATGCAGCCCCGGCGCAAACAACCTCGCATAACGCGCCAGCAAAGGGCGCAGCTGCGGCGGCACCAGCAGTACCGGGTCTTTCCCCGCCGCTTTCATCTGCTCTTTTACCTGTGGCATCGTGCTCTGGAACTGGTTGAGCATATTTGGGTCAACCGGCACGCTGTCGAGCATCACTTTGCCGCCCTGTTGCGCCTGATTCACCACGTTGGTGAGCAGATTTTCCAGCTCATTATTCAGCGTATACACCGTAAGCTCCTGCTTGCGAACGAACGGATGGGTAATGCTGCGCCGCAGCGCCAGGCGTACATCGGCTGCCAGCAGAATGTGATCTTTGGTCACCGCGCTACTGGCGACCAGCACGGTGGCGATGGTGACGATATCGCGCAGGGAAACGCCTTCGGTCAGTAACGCCCGGTACACTTTCAGCAACTGGCTGTAATTCAGCGCCGCGCTCAAATCTTCCGCCAGGCGCGGTGCCATTGATGACAAACGATTATGCAACTGCGTAATATCATCATAGTTAAACAAATCAGGAATATAGCTGCGCACAATCTTGTTCACATGCGTGGCAATCACGCTGGCGCTGTCGATCACCTGATACCCCATATTCAGCGCCTTCGCTTTCTGCGCCGCCTGGATCCAGGTCACCGGCATCCCGTACGCCGGGTCGTTCCCCAGCACGCCGTCAATCTCGCCGTAGGTTTCGCTGGAGGGCAGGGCCATCAGTTTATCCGCCGGAATATCCGCTTCATCAGCCTTAATACCGTTGATGAAAATGGCGTACTGGCTCGGCTTAAGGCGGAAGTTTTCCCGAATGCGGATCTCCGGCAGCAGCACGCCGTTACCGTCGGATATCACCTGCCGTACGCCGCGAATACGCTGGGTGAGCGGGTTGCCCTGTGCTTTATCGACCAGCGCCACCAGCTTGTAGCCGAGGCTTAAACTGATAGGCTCGATCAGCGGAATGGTTTCCCAACTGACCTGTTGCTCGCTGGTTTCGGTGATGGTGCGGGTCAGCGTTTCGAGACTTTTCTCCTCCGCCTCCGCCGCCTGTGGGCGTTTGCTCATCCGCCAGCCGGTAAAGCCAAGCAGGGCGCTGAACAGCAAAAACGGCAGGTGTGGCATCCCCGGCACCACCGCCAGCACGAACATGATCCCGGTAGCGGTGTAGAGCACCGACGGGCTTGCCAGCAACTGGTGGCGCACGTCATGGGCGATATCGCCGTTGTCGCTGACGCGGGTGACGATAATCGCCGCCGCGGTGGAGAGCAGCAGGGAAGGGATCTGCGCCACCAGCCCGTCGCCGATGGTCATCAGCACATATTGCTGGAAGGCAGCATCGGCGCTCAGGTTGTATTTGAAGATCCCGATACAGACACCGCCGATCAGGTTGATCGCCAGAATCATCATCCCGGCGATGGCATCCCCGCGTACAAACTTTGACGCCCCGTCCATCGCGCCGTAGAAATCGGCTTCGCTGGCGACATCTTTACGCCGGGTTTGCGCCTGCGCCTGGTTGATCAATCCGGCGTTAAGGTCGGCGTCAATCGCCATCTGCTTGCCGGGCATCGCGTCAAGGGTAAAGCGGGCAGAAACCTCGGAAATACGCTCGGCCCCTTTGGTGACGACAATAAAGTTGATGATCATCAGGATGATAAACACCACGAAACCGACAACAAAGTTGCCGCCAATCACCACCTGACCAAACGACTCAATCACCTTACCCGCTGCGCCCGCGCCGAGATGCCCATGCAGCAGCACCACGCGCGTAGAGGCGACGTTAAGCGTCAGGCGCATTAAGGTGGTGATCAGCAAAATGGTCGGGAACAGGCTGAATTCCAGCGGTCGTTTCGCCGACACCGCCACCAGCAGCACCATCACCGCCAGCACAATGTTGAAGGTGAACAGAATATCCAGCAGCGCAGGCGGCAGCGGCAAAATAACCATCGCCAGAATACACAGGATCACCAGCGGCACGCCGAGATTGCCGCCGCGCAGTAGCGCGAGGAACGATTTAGTTGTTTTCGCCATCCAGTTTAAGCACCTCTTTGGGAATGGAAATATGTCTGTTCAGGGCCGGGCGCGGCTGTGCGCCGTCGCGCCAGTGTTTCATTTGCAGGACGTAGGTCAGAACGTGGGCGATGGCCCGGTAAAGCTGAAACGGAATTTGCTGGTTCACCTGGGTGGTGTAGTAAACCGAGCGCGCCAGTCGCGGGAACTCGACCACTTCCACCTGATTCTCAGCAGCGACCTGGCGAATATAGAGGGCGATTTCATCGGTGCCTTTCGCCACCACAAACGGCGCGGCGGCGCGCGACTGGTCATATTGCAACGCCACGGCGTAGTGGGTCGGGTTGGTGATCACCACGTTGGCTTTTGGCACCACTTTGCGAATTTGCCCCATCGCCAGTTGCCGTTGCAGCCGCCGCACGCGCGCCTTCACTTCCGGCTTGCCTTCCTGATTTTTGTACTCTTCTTTCAGTTCCTGCTTGGTCATCTTCAGCCCTTTGGTGAACAGGGCTTTCGCCAGCGGCACGTCGAGCAGCGCAAAGAAGATAAACAGGATGACAAAGTTGCGCATCACGCTGGCGTAGAGCGACAAACCGTCATTCATCGCCAGTTTGAACGGCAGCGCCTGCAGGCCGAGAAAGGCGGCAAAGTTATTGCGCAGGCTTACCCACAGCATTACCAGCACCACCACCGACTTCACCGTCATCTTCCCCGTTTCCGCCAGATGTTCGCTGGAAAACAGCCGACCAATGCCTTTTAACGGATTGATTTTGCTGAAATCCGGGAGGATTTTTTTCGGCAAGAACAGCCAGCCGCCGGGCACCAGCGAAGAGAGCAGCGCGGCGGCGGGCATCGGCAGCAGTGTGAGGATAAACTTGCCGAGGATCAGCAGGTGATGGCGCAGAAACTGGCCGATCACCTGCGGGTTATTAATCTCCTGCGCATACTGATGCACGCTGATAAAACTCTCGCGCACAAAATCGGCATACCACGGAAAACTGCTGGAGATCACCACAAACGCCGCAAACAGGCTCGCCGCCAGCCCCATATCCTTCGAGCGCGGCAGTTGCCCCTCTTCACGCGCTTTACGCAGCTTTTGCGCCGAGGGTTTCTCTGTTTTTTCTTCGCTGCTGCTATCCGCCATAATGACCTTTCAGCGCGTCGAGTTGCTGTAACACAAAATTCGCCAGATGCAGATAGTGATCTGGCAGGTTGTAGAGCAGGGTGGCGAAGCAGACCAGCCCTGCCAGCATGTTGATGGGAAAGCCGAGCGAAAAGAGGTTCAGCGGCGGCGCAATGCGGTTAAGCAGGCCAAAGCAGCCCTGCACAATCAGCATGATGAAGGTAGTCGGCAGCGCCAGCAGCGATGCGGATGCCAGCACCCAGCTAAAGGCCAGCGCGATGGTGCGCAGGGTTTGCGGATGCAGCGCGTTGCCAATCGGCCAGTAGGTGAAGCCCTTGTACAGCACGCTCACCAGCAGCAGATGCCCGTCCATAGCAAAAAACAGCAGGATCGCGTAGACGTTAATTAACTCCGCCAGCACGGTGGTCGATGCGCCGCTGCTTGGGTCGTTCATCACTGCCATGCTCATCCCCATATTGAACGAGAGAATTTGCCCGGCGAGTTGCAGCGCCAGAAACAGAAACTGGAACATCAGCCCGAATAACATGCCCCATAAAATTTGCTCCACCGTCAGGATCAGACTGTTGAGCGATAACAAATCGTGGGGAATGGGATGGGGGATCAACGGCGTGATGATGATTGCCAGCGCCAGCGACAAAATAATTCGCACGCGCACGGTCAGGGCGCTGTTATCCAGCACTGGCACATAGCGCAGGAACGCCATAATGCGCACGAAGGGAAACCACAGCCCCAGCGCCAGATCCATCAGTTGCGTAACGTCGCTTGTGCGCATCTTAATGCACCAGCAGGGCGGCCTGGGTAAACAGATGAATGCAGAGATCATGCAACTGGATAATCATCCATTTGCCGCACACGCCCAGCACCACCAGCGTGACAATCAGCCTTGGCAAAAAGCTCAGGGTCTGTTCGTTAATCTGCGTTACCGCCTGGAACACGCTCACCAGCAGGCCGACCAGCAGGCTTGGCACTACCAGCACCGAAACCAGTAAAATCACTACTTTTATACCGCTGGCGACAATGTCGGCGGCTACGTCTACGGTTAACATAATCAGCCCAGCCCCAGCCCGCGAATGCTGGTGGTGAGCGTGCCGATGGTCAGCGACCAGCCGTCGATCAGCACAAACAGCATCAGCTTAAAGGGCAGCGAAACAATCAGCGGCGACAGCATCATCATCCCCATCGCCATCAATACGCTTGCGACAATCAGGTCGATAACCAGAAACGGGATGTAAATCATAAAGCCAATCTGGAAGGCCGTTTTCAGCTCGCTCAACACATAGGCAGGCACCACGATAGAGAGATCCTGATCGGCGGCATTGCCCTTCGCGCCGCCGATGGTCATGATTTGCGCCATCGCTTTTTTATCGGTCTGCGCCAGCATAAAGCGTTTCAGCGGCGTCGCGGCGGTGCTTAGCGCATCGGTCAGGGTAATCTGATCGTTTTCAAACGGCACCACCGCGTGGTCGTAAATATTGAGCCAGATGGGGCGCATCACCAGCATGGTGAGGGAGAGCGCAATGCCAATCAGAATGCGGTTTGGCGGCGTTTGTTGCAGCCCCAGCGCCTGGCGCAGCAGCGACAGCACGATAATAAAGCGCGTAAAGCAGGTCATCATCAGCACCATCGTCGGCAGCAAACCGACGAGGGTCATCAGAATCAGCACCTGAATTTTGACGCTGTACTCCTGAGTGTTGCCGTGGGTGACCACGTTAAGCAGCGCAATATCGCCGCCCTGGGCGAATGCCAGTGGGGCGAGCGCCAGCAGCCCAAGGCCCAGCGTCAGTTGAGTGCGGCGTTTCATGGTGCCAGGTCGTTGATATCGCGGGTGTTAAATTCCAGCACGCGCAGGCCGTACTTCTCGTTGACCACCACCACTTCTGCTTTGCCCAGCAGGATATTGTTTACTTTAATATCCAGCGGCTCCCCGGCGAGTTTATCCAGCTCAATCACCGTGTCGTCGTCGATGTTAAGGAGGTCGGCTAACATTATTTCTACTGATGACACTTCCAGCGTTAAGGTCACCGGAATGCGTTTTAGCAGCGTCATCGAGTCGGAAAAACGGTCTTCCAGGCGGGTGACCAGCGTTTCAGCGTCGGCGGATTTTGCGACAGGCGCAACTTCATCAGTGAGGCCAAAATCCCCGGCTAAAATATCTTCTTGCTTACTCATAGCTATTCTCATTCTTGCCCGCCAGCTCCGACAAAAACAGCTTGTCTTTGTCTTCCACAATCAGGGCGCTAAATAATTCAGATTGCCCAATCGCTACCGGGAACGTTTCTCCCAGTGAAATGGGTAAAATATCCCCGGCTTTTATCTGCGTGAGATCCGCGACATTCAGCGACAGCTCGGCAATTTTGACGTTCAGGGTCAGCGGCAGGGAGCGGATGATTTCTTTAATCAGGGCCGGTTTATTAACGGATTTCGCCACCTGCTGTGGTTTACTGTGCTCGCTGTGGCGGATCAGATTTAAAATAAAATCGGTGTGGGCGTCGTCGAGCAAAATACGAAAACTGCTCTCTTCATCGCCCGCGAGGGTAAAGGTTAATTGATACGCCCAGTGGGTAATTACCGTGCTGCTGTCCAGTTTCAATTTCAGCGCAATACCGGAGGTTTGCAGATTAAATATCAGCGTGCAGATATCCAGCGCCAGGCGGTTCTTTAATCGTGTTTCGGTTTTGGTCGGCAGGCCGTTATGCGCTTTAGCCTCTTCCAGAGACGACTCCAGACCATAAAAATTGCCCAGCAGCATTAACAATAAGGAGCGATCAATATCAAACGCCAGATGCCCGACCTGGGAAACCATCAGTTCGGCGTTTTTATTAATAATATCCATTTCGCAGCCAATCTTTTTTAAGGTGATATTGCTGCGATGCTTTTTGAGAAAGTAGCTGCCAAGATGCGAATCAATCACGTCAAAATTCCCCGTAAACAGGGTCGGCAGGCGATGGTAGGGGCGTCCGAGCCGATTACCTTCTAATTTAAAGATGCCTGGCGTTTTACTGTACTTCAGCATGGCTTACTTTCTCTGCTGTAATGGTATGGGCGTTTTTGTGCACGCAAATCCGGCAGTGACACAAGGTGAGGTATTAAATAGAGAGGGCGTGAAAGGGGCAAATTATTAATAGGGTGAAAAAATAATTAAATTATTAAAGGGTGAGATGTCGGGCATCGTCATAAAACATTGCACGAACTGTAGGCATGATAAGACGCGCAGCGTCGCATCAGGCATCGGTGCACCATTGCCGGATGCGGCGTAAACGCCTTATCCGGCCTACGACTCTAAATTATTGTTTAATATGAAATAATATTTTTATTATCGTTTAATTCGAACTTGTTAATCCCGCCGATGATACGCTTCAGAACATCCTGTTTTCTGTCGCTACTTATATCGTTCACCCTATGTCTGAACTTATTGCAACTGCCGCTTCCAGCATTAACGCTTTTACTCTGGCAAAGCGTGTCGCCGCTTTTAACGTACCGGTGCTCATTCAGGGCGAAACCGGTGCGGGCAAAGAGTGCGTGGCGAAATATATTCACACCGTAGCCTTTGGTGAAAATGATAACGCGCCCTATATCGGCGTGAACTGCGCGGCGATCCCGGAAAACATGCTGGAAGCCACGTTATTTGGCTACGACAAAGGTGCATTTACCGGCGCGATTGCCAGCGTCCCTGGAAAAATGGAACTGGCGAATAACGGCACCTTATTGCTCGATGAAATTGGCGATATGCCGCTGGCATTACAGGCCAAAATATTACGCGTATTGCAGGAACAGCAGGTTGAGCGATTAGGCAGCAACCGACAAATTAAACTCAATTTTCGCCTGATTGCCTGCACCAATAAAAACCTTGAACAGGAAGTGGCTGCCGGGCGTTTTCGTGAAGATCTCTATTATCGTCTGGCGGTTATTCCTATTACCATGCCGCCGCTGCGCGAACGTCTGAACGATATTATTCCGCTGGCTGAGTCATTTATTAAAAAATACTCCACGGTGCTGGTGAAAAATATCACCCTTTCAGAATCTACCCGCCGTGCGCTGCTCAATTACCGCTGGCCCGGCAACGTGCGCCAGCTGGAGAACGCCATTCAGCGGGGAATGATCTTAAACCGCGACGGCGTGATTTACCCGGATGCCTTAGGCCTGCCGGAAACGACCATTGCCGACCACAGCGAACTGCAATGGCCTGCTCAGCCCGCCGTCCACATTGCCGAAACCAGCGATTTAGGCCAGCACGGACGAAGCGCGCAATATCAATATATCGCCGACCTGATGCGTAAATATCAGGGCAACCGCAGCAAAATCGCCGACCTGTTAGGCATTACCCCGCGCGCACTGCGCTATCGGCTGGCCTCCATGCGCAAGCAAGGTATCGAAGTTTTCTCCTGACCCGGAAGTTAAAAATGAGCATTACCACAATCAACAGCACCATGCAGGCGCAAATCATGCAGGACGTGCAGCGGATGCAGGCCAACGCCCAGGCGCCAGTGCTGCCCGCCATGACCTTCAGTTCCACCAACCCGGACGTTTCGTTTAACCGCATTATGCAGGGCGCGCTCGGTCACGTTGACCAGTTCCAGCAGGTGGCGGAGCAGCAGCAAACGGCTGTCGACCTGGGTAAAAGCGATGACCTGGCAGGCGCGATGATCGCCAGCCAGCAGGCGTCGCTCTCTTTCTCCGCGCTGGTTCAGGTGCGCAATAAAATCGCCACCGGATTTAACGATCTGATGAGTATGTCGATCTAACCCTATGAATGCACAAATAAAGAAGTTAACCCAGGCGTTTCCGGCGTTTCGACTGCGTCTCGCAGATAACAAACGCTGGGCGTTGATGGCGGGAGTGGGGCTTGCCGTGGCGGCGACGGCGATTATCGTCAGCGTGCTGTGGACCGGTAATCGCGGCTACGTCTCGCTCTACGGACGCCAGGAAAATCTGCCCGTGTCGCAGATTGTCACCGTGCTGGACGGCGAAAAGCTCACCTACCGCATCGACCCGCAGAGCGGGCAGATACTGGTGCCGGAAGATGAACTGTCGAAAACGCGCATGACCCTTGCCGCCAAAGGCGTGCAGGCGATTTTGCCCAGCGGCTACGAGCTGATGGACAAAGACGAAGTGCTCGGCAGCAGCCAGTTCGTGCAGAACGTGCGCTACAAACGCAGCCTCGAAGGGGAACTGGCGCAGAGCATCATGTCGCTGGACGCGGTGGAGAGCGCGCGGGTGCATCTGGCGCTCAACGAAGAAAGCTCGTTTGTGGTCAGCGATGTGCCGCAAAACAGCGCCTCGGTAGTGGTGCGCCTGCACTATGGCGCGAAGCTGAACATGGACCAGGTGAACGCCATCGTGCATCTGGTTTCCGGCAGTATTCCGGGGCTGCACGCCAGCAAAGTCAGCGTCGTCGATCAGGCGGGAAATCTGCTGACCGACGGCATCGGCGCAGGCGAGGCGGTTTCTGCCGCTACCCGTAAACGCGATCAGATCCTTAAAGACATCCAGGACAAAACCCGCGCCAGCGTGGCGAACGTGCTGGATTCGCTGGTCGGCAGCGGGAATTACCGCGTCAGCGTAATGCCGGATCTCGACCTCAGCACCATCGACGAAACCCAGGAACACTACGGCGACGCGCCGAAAATCAACCGCGAAGAGAGCGTGCTGGACAGCGACACCAATCAGGTGGCGATGGGTGTACCCGGTTCGCTCAGCAACCGCCCGCCCGTTGCGCCTAATCAGATCACCAACGGTGCGACGCCCGCCGACGAAAACCGCTCGCCGGAAGCGCTTTCAAAACACAGCGAAAGCAAGCGCGATTACTCTTACGACCGCAGCGTCCAGCATATTCAGCATCCCGGCTTTGCGGTGAAACGCCTTAACGTGGCGGTGGTGCTCAATCAAAACGCCCCGGCGCTGAAAAACTGGAAGCCGGAGCAGACCACGCAACTGACCGCGCTACTGAACAATGCCGCCGGTATCGACGCCCAGCGCGGCGACAATCTCACCTTATCGCTGCTCAACTTTGTGCCGCAGGTGGCCCCGGTCGAACCGGTGATCCCGCTGTGGAAAGATGACAGCGTGCTGGCCTGGGTGCGGCTGATTGGCTGCGGCCTGCTGGCGCTGTTGCTGCTGTTCTTCGTGGTGCGCCCGTTGATGAAACGACTGACGGCGGTACGTGCGCCGGTTATCACACCAGAACCGGAAGCCGTCAGCGAACCGTGGATCGCCACGCCGGAAGATGAACGTAAAAACGTCGACCTGCCGTCGCTACCCGGTGATGACAGCTTGCCGTCCCAGAGTTCCGGCCTCGAAGTGAAACTCGAGTTCCTGCAAAAACTGGCCATGAGCGACACCGATCGCGTAGCCGAAGTTCTCAGACAATGGATTACCAGCAATGAGCGAATTGACAATAAATAAGAGCAACAGCTACCTGGAACAGGCGGCGATCCTGCTGCTGTGTCTGGGCGAAGAAGCGGCGGCGACGGTGATGCAAAAACTCAGCCGCGAAGAAGTGGTGCGCCTGAGCGAAAACATGGCGCGGCTTTCCGGCGTCAAAACCAGCATGGCGCGCAAAGTGATCAATAACTTCTTTGATGAGTTCCGCGAACAGAGCGGGATCAACGGCGCATCGCGATCCATGTTGCAGGGCATTCTTAACAAAGCCCTCGGCACCGAGATCGCCAGCAGCGTGATCAACGGTATCTACGGCGATGAGATCCGCTCGCGAATGGCGCGCCTGCAATGGGTGGAGCCGCGCCAGTTAGCGATGCTGATCTCCGAAGAACATCTGCAATTGCAGGCGGTGTTCCTTGCGTTTCTGACGCCGGAAATCTCGGCGGCGGTGCTCTCGTATCTCAACGAATCGGTGCAAAACGAAATTCTCTATCGGGTGGCGAAACTCAACGACGTCAACCGCGACGTGGTGGATGAACTGGATCGCCTGATCGAACGCGGCCTGTCGGTGCTTTCGGAACACGGCTCGAAGGTGAAAGGCATTAAACAGGCGGCGGATATCGTCAACCGCTTCCAGGGCAACCAGCAGGTGATCCTCGATCAGATGCGCGAGCGCGACGAAGAGGTGCTGGAGCAGCTCCAGGATGAGATGTACGACTTCTTTATCCTCAGCCGCCAGAACGAAGAAGTGCGCCAGCGCCTGCTCGACGAAGTGCCGATGGAAGACTGGGCGGTGGCGCTGAAAGGCACCGAAGCCCTGCTGCGCCGCTCGATTTACGCGGTAATGCCAAAACGTCAGGTGCAACAACTGGAAGCGATCACCGCGCGTCTGGGGCCGGTGCCGGTCAGCCGTATCGAACAGATCCGCCGCGAAATCATGGGCATTGCCCGTGAACTGGAAGAGGCGGGCGAAATTCAGCTACAGCTCTTTGCGGAACAGACGGCGGAGTAACCCATGACCATTGAAACACTGCGCGGGCGCTATCGCCTGCACCGTTTCCCGCCGCGCCAGCGTGCGGTGACCGGAGAACCGCTGACAGCCAGCATTAGCGCCGCCGATTACCAGCGCCAGTTGATGGACGGTTTTCAGGAAGGGCTGCAAAAAGGATTTGCTCAGGGAATGACCGAAGGTCAGGAGCAGGGCTTTAGCGAAGGTCATCAGCAAGGTTTTGCCGAGGGGCGACGCCAGGGCTACACCGAAGGTAGCCTCGCCGGGCAGCAGGAAGGGCGCAAACAGTTTGTTGAGGCGGCGCAGCCGCTGGAAGCCATCAGCGGTAAAGTGAACGACTTTCTCGCCCATATCGAACGCAAACAGCGGGAAGATTTGCTGCAACTGGTGGAAAAAGTCACCCGCCAGGTGATCCGCTGCGAACTGGCGCTGCAACCGACGCAGTTGCTGGCGCTGGTGGAAGAGGCGCTGGCGGCCTTCCCGGCGATGCCGGAAACCCTGCAAGTGATGTTAAGCACAGACGAATTTAACCGCCTGCGCGACGCGGTGCCGGAAAAGGTCAGCGAATGGGGGCTGACGCCTTCGCCAGATCTGCCGCCGGGCGAATGCCGGGTGATCACCGATAAATCAGAACTGGATATCGGCTGCGAGCATCGCCTGGAACAATGCATGACTGCTCTGCAAGAAACACTGACGCCGGAGTCGCAGAGTGAGTGATTTTTCTGCTTTCGATAACGCCCTGCGCTCGCTGGAGTCGATCCCGCTGGCCCGCGTCGCCGGGCGGCTGGTACGCCTTAACGGCATCCTGCTGGAGAGCGTCGGCTGCCCGCTAATGACCGGGCAACTGTGCCGTATCGAAAGCGCCAATCACACGCTGATCGATGCGCAGGCCGTAGGCTTTAATCGTGACATCACCTACCTGATGCCGTTTAAACAGCCGGTCGGCCTGATGGCAGGGGCGCGCGTCTTCCCGGAAGAAAAGGCCCACGATATTCTGATTGGCGAAAGCTGGTTAGGCCGCGTGGTGAATGGCCTCGGCGAGCCGCTGGATGGCAAAGGCCGCCTGAACGGCAATGACCTTCTGCCGCCGCTGCCGCCCTCGGTTAATCCCTTAACCCGGCGTTCAGTGGACGAACCGCTGGACGTGGGCGTGAAAGCGATTAACGGCCTGCTGACCATCGGCAAAGGCCAGCGCGTCGGGCTGATGGCGGGTAGCGGTGTGGGGAAAAGCGTGCTGTTGGGGATGATCACCCGCCAGACCAAAGCCGACATTGTGGTGGTCGGGCTGATTGGCGAACGCGGGCGCGAAGTGAAAGAGTTTATCGACCACTCGCTGGGCGCGGACGGGCTGGCAAAGTCCATCGTCGTTGTCGCGCCTGCCGATGAATCGCCGCTGATGCGCCTGAAAGCCACCGAATTGTGCCACTCCATCGCCGCCTGGTTTCGCGACCGCGGGCATCACGTTTTACTGCTGGTGGATTCCCTGACCCGCTACGCTATGGCCCAGCGGGAAATTGCTCTCTCGCTCGGCGAACCGCCCGCCACCAAAGGCTATCCGCCATCGGCATTCGGCATGATCCCCAAACTGGTCGAGAGCGCAGGCAACAGCGAAAGCGCAGGATCGATGACCGCAATCTACACCGTGCTGGCGGAAGGCGACGACCAGCAAGACCCGATTGTCGACTGCGCCCGCGCGGTGCTGGACGGGCATATCGTATTAACCCGCAAACTGGCGGAGGCGGGGCACTATCCGGCCATTGATATCGGCCAGTCGATCAGCCGCTGCATGAATCAGGTCACCAGCCTGGAACATCAGCAATCCGCCCGCGCGTTAAAGCAAAACTACGCCGCCTACATGGAGATCAAACCGCTGATCCCGCTCGGCGGCTACGTGGCAGGCGCGGACGCCAGCGTCGACAAAGCGGTGAAAATGTTTCCGGCCATCGAGCGGTTTTTACGCCAGGAGATGCGCGAACCAGCCTCCCTCGAACTGGTGCAGAGCCGCCTGCAAATCCTCTTTCCCACAGCCAAAAAGGCAGAACAGTAACCATGCGACAAATCATTGATACGCTGGCGCAGTTACAGCGCCTGCGGGATAAATCGGTCAAAGACAAAACCGTCGAGCTGGCAAAGCAAAAACAGATTTGCGCGGGCTATGACAACAATATCAAAGCATTAGGCTATCTGGTGGAGAAAACGTCTGCGGGCGCGGCGGCGTCGGTGGAATCGCTGAAAAACGTCAGCGGCTACAAAGGCACTTTGCGCAAGGTAATCGCCTGGCAGGAACAGGAAAAAACGCTGGCTAAAATCAAAGCCACGCGAATGCAGAAAAACCTGACGGCGGCGGCGTGCGAAGAGAAAGTGGTAGCCCTGACGCTGGACGACAAACGCCGCGAGCAACAGGAAAGCGCCACGGCGAAAGCGCAAAAAGCGGTGGATGATATCGCCGTTCAGTGCTGGCTGCGGCATAAATTAGCGGAGTAGCCATGAAAACGGTCATCACCTTCGGCACCTTCGATGTGTTTCATGTCGGTCATCTGCGCCTTTTACAACGCGCCCGCACGCTGGGCGCGCGGCTGCTGGTCGGCGTATCGTCCGATGCCTTAAATATCGCCAAAAAGGGCAGGGCACCGGTTTACCACCAGGATGACCGCATGGCGATTATCGCCGGGCTGGCGTGCGTGGATGGTGTATTTCTGGAGGAGTCTTTGGAGCAGAAAGCGGAGTATTTGTGGGGGTACGGTGCGGATATTTTGGTGATGGGCGATGACTGGGCGGGGAAGTTTGACGATTTCTCGTGTGTCTGTGAGGTGGTCTATTTTCCCCGTACGCCGTCGGTATCGACGACGGGGATCATTGAGGTGATTAGGGGTAAATCAGCCACCTACTGATTTAATTCCCGTAGCAGTCTGGTATTGAGATACAGTTTTTCCCGGCCTACGCTCATCTCCTCCAGTACGCCCGCTTCCGTCAATTGCTTAAGATAAGATGATGCCGTCTGCCGTTTGGCTATATTGCGTTCGACAAGGTTTTCGATCCGGCAGTAGGGCTGGGCAAAAAGCGTCTGCACTAACTCATGGCTGTAGATTTTTGGCAGATTCTCGCGGACATATTCCGTTGTTTCAGTAATCAATTGCCGAACAACCTTTATTTTTGTTGTTGTCCATCGGGAGGTGTTTTCAACCGCCGCCAGCATAAATAAAATCCACGACTCCCAATCTCCTTCTTCCGTCACTTGGCGCAGATAGGTGTAGTAAGCCGCGCGATTTTCGAGAATGTAACGCGACAGATACAGAATCGGCAGTGACAGTAATTCAGACTGGATCAGATACAAGATATTCAGAATACGGCCCGTTCGTCCGTTACCGTCCGGGAAGGGATGAATGCATTCAAACTGATAGTGCGCAATGGCCATTTTTACCAGCGGATCTAAATCATCATCGCCATGAATAAACCGTTCCCAGTTCGCCAGTAAGTTGCGGATAGTATCTTCACCAACGGGGGGCGTGTAGACGGTGTTATTATCCTGATCGCGCAATACGGTACCTGGCGTTTTACGGATATCGGTTTGCACCGCGCGTAACTTTGTACAGATCGCGATTGCAGTATTCGTACAAAGCGGCCAGGCCTCGAGATGGGTAAAACCATCATTCAGGGCTGTGCGATAGCGCAACGCCTCTTTGGTCGCCGGATCGGCGCCTTCTTCACGATCGGCATACTGAAACAGTCGATCGCTGGTGGTTACGATGTTTTCAATTCGCGAAGAATCTTTCGCTTCCAGCATCGGAAGAATGTTGATTAGTAGTCCCTGATCTGGAAGCAACTCACCCGCCGTTTTCAGCTCTGCAATGGCGGCCCGCGCACTGATACACGCTTTCAGGACGTTACGTGTTTCTATGCGTTCTAAATCTGGGGGTAAACCCGGCAGATCGTTGTAGGGGATTTCAGGGTTCCATTTCATATGTTTAAAAAATCGCGTTTTATCGACATATAGTCATCATATGTCGATACCATAAACATGTCACTGTAATATGTTCAAAAAATCGCGTTTTTTCGACATAACGCCAAAACATGTCGATGGCATGGACATATTCTGGCGATATGTTTAGAAAAATACATTTTATCGACATATCCACTGCGATTCACTTTGCGTGAATTGCGGCTGCTGGTCGGCGTATCGTCCGACGTCCTGAACATCGCCAAAAAGGGCAGGGCGACGGTTTACCATCAGGAGACCGTATGGCGATTATCGCCGGGCGTGCGTGGATGGCGTATTTTTGGAGGAATCGCTGGAGCAGAATGCGGAATATCTGCGGGCTTACAGTGCGGATATTTTTGTGATGGGCGATAACTGGGCCGGGAAGTTTGACAGCTTAGCGTATATTTGTGAGGTGGTGTATTTCCCCCGTACGCCGTCGGTGTCGACGACGGGGATCATTGAGGTGATTAGGGGGGATTATATAAAGTACTAACACAGAGATGTTTGTTTCTTTCCTGATGCGGCGTAAACGCCTTATCCGGCCTACAGGACGTGATCGACCCGTAGGCCTGATAAGCGAAGCGCATCAGGCACTTGCGCGGTTTACCCAAACGCCTCCACAATCACCTGTGCCGCCCGTTCTCCCGCTTTGCCATCCATAAACGCATCGCAATAGTGATGACGAATCTCCGTAAGCTTCGCCTGCACCGCGACCCAGTCAAACGCCTCTGACAACAAGTAACGCAGCTCTGCCATGTCATGAGCCACCGGCAATATTTCGCGGATTCGCTGGTCGGCGCTTTCGGGCGTGGAGTAGCTTTTCTCACCGTCGAGCAACGTTGCCATGCCAGGAAAGTCGAGCAGGATCACCCGCTTATCAATGTGAATAGCATCGAAAATAAAGCCACTGTTATCGGTGAGCACGTAATCGGCCTTTTCCAGCAGCGCCAGAGTATGTTGCGCTGAGTCGGTGCGCTGTTTTAAGTGCCTGCGCGCCAGGGCCAGCGATGCGGCTTCTTCCGGGCGTGAGCAGGTGCCGTGGTGCAGTTTGCAAATCAGGTTCACATCACCGCTTAAGCGGCCCAATTTTTCTGCCCAGTGGGGCAGGGAGCTTAGTGCGCCAAACGTTGGGGCGTAGAGCACCGTAGGTTTACGGTCATCCAGTTCGATATTTCCCGGCAACGCGCGATCAAACGTGCCGTTATGCCAGGCGTCGAAGCGCGGGTTGCCGACCACTTTTGCGCTGCCGAAATGTTCCAGCGCCTGCTGGCTGTAGTGGCTGTAACACAAAATGCGCTGATAAAAACGGTTCCAGTCGGCGTGGTTCCACGTCTCTTTGGCTAAGCCGTACATGGCGCGGATGTTTACCGTTGCCAGGCCATTGAGCGCGGGCGTGTGGTAGGGGCTGACCAGGCATTTCAACCGCTGACCATGAGCCTGCATTTCAGATAAGCGCATTCCTTTAAGCTGCGGATCGTCGATGCTTTTTAGCGTCTCCAGCATTTCGTCAAGAAACGGTTTAAACACGCGGTCGTTGATCACCAGCGTGCAGCTCTGCCCCTGCGCCTCCAGGGCGGTGATGATTGGGCGGTAGAGCGCGTAGTGGAAGGAGGTTTCCATAAAAAAGCCGATGGTGTCGGCAATGGGTAGCGCGGATGGCTTTGTGGCTACGGGTAACTTATTGAAATAGTGACTAATATTGTCGGTCACTTTTTTCTCGATATCGCTAAAGCCCGGTCGCTGATAACTAAGACTCGGGTAACAGGCCAGCCATTTGTCGGTGCGCAGCAGCGGCTGCCAGCAGGCTTCCAGCGAGTGCTCATCGTTGTTCATCTGCTGTGCCAGCTGCGGGTAGTAGCGGCTGTTCACCAGATAAGCGCACACTTTGCGGCAGTCCCGCGCGTGTACCAGCCCCGGCAAACTTTTTAGCATCGTTCCCTGCGAAATTTCGCCGCCAAGGATCATCACCTGCCAGGGAATTTTCGCCAGGCTCGCCAGCAGCGTGTTCAGCACCTGAATATGTTTCTCCTGCTTGAGAATAACCGCGTCATCTTCCAGCAGCAGATAGTTTTGCCAGCCATGTTGTTGCGCCAGGCGCAGCGCCTGTAAGTGCGACAGGCGGCGGCCCCGTTGACCGTTTTCATCTTCAAAGGCGGCAAGACGGGTGATCTTCTCGGACGGAATATGCAGCAGTGCCAGTTCTTCACGGATCTGCTGTAAGCGATCCGGGCGTTTATCCAGATTCAGCAGAACGATCTGAACGATCGCCTGATGGTTGATCGCCTGGTGATGAGTGGCGTTATGCAGACTCAGATAAGCATTGCGCAGCAGCGGATCGCTGACGGTATCCGTAAGCGCCGCGTTTACTGGCGTGCTGGCCCCGAGAATAAAGTCTTTATCAAAAGTGTTGTGGCTGTGCGAGATACACAGAATCGTGCGCTCGCCGGGCAGTTGTAGTGGGTTAACGCTGAAATTGTCGGTGAAACTTTTCTCCTCGCCTAAATTGCAATCGTCGTCGTAACGGTGCTTTTTCAGGTAGTTACGGTGATAGCAAAAGGTGCCGTTGAGGATGTTATGCGGGCCAAAGCTGCGGCTTTGAAAGATACGGTTGATATGGCTGTACCAGATGGGGATCTGGTCGGAGCCGGAGATGAGCGCCCGATGTTTTTGCATCATGGCAATGGTCCAGGAGATTTTATCTGCCGGGTAGTAGTCGTCGTCATCCATACAGAGGATGTATTCGCCGCGCGCCAGTTCGTTGAGCATGTTACGTTTTTTGCCCAGCGGCAGTTTTTCCGGGTGATGGATGTAGCGGATGTTGAAGGCTTCCGGCGTGCCATAGGTCAGGCGGTCGATGATGTGTTGATGGCTTTGCGGGGAGTCGTCGAGGATGACCAGTTCGCGGCGGTCTGCCGGGTAGTCCTGATAGCGGTACATGTAGAGCAGGTACGGCAGGAATGCGGCACGGTTCCAGGTTGGCGTGACGACGCTGACAAAGGGTTTTTCGCGGTGGGTAGCGAGTGTTTTGATGATGGTTGGTGTTGGCATGGTGTTTGGGTGAGTTAAGGGGTGAATGTGATGAATGTGCGCGCTGATGCCCTCACCCCGACCCTCTCCCACAGGGAGAGGGAGAAAACCAGCGCAGATTTTAACACCGTGCTCGATCGGTCCCCTCGCCCCTTTGGGGAGAGGGTTAGGGTGAGGGGCAAAGCGCGCACGGTGCCTCTTCACGTCAGCAGCGAAAAAGCTGACAGCAGCGGCTCTGCGGCACATAACGACTGGATCTGCTGGCGAATCAGCTGCGCATTTTCACTGTTCCGCCAGCGTTCAAACATCGCAAAGAGGGCGAAAATATCCTCCTGCCGCAGCGGAGAATCATCCAGCGTCCACAAGCTGATTAACGTGCGGATGAGATAAAAATCGCACACCAGCGGGCAATAATCTGCACCGTCAGTCTGCCCAATTACATCGTGGTAAACGCGGTAAATCAGCCAGTTACGCATCATCCAGGGCGCGGTGGCAAAATGCTGTTGCCAGGTGGTTTGCCACTGCGTCTGAAGCTGCTGCTGCAACAGGGCTTCGCTGTTGGCGTCATGTAGCGTCAGCAAGGTAACCTGCAACGGCAGCGAGGCTTTGCGCGGGCTTTCCGGCAGAATCGACCAGTCAAACGCAAAATTCCCGAGCAGCGTCACCAGTTGGCGCGCCAGCTGTGGCACAGGCGGTAGCTGGGCGTACTGTGCCTGTAGCGTACCTTTTTTCGCATGATCGGCCAGCGCCTGTGGCAGCGTCGTCAAGCGGGCCAGGATGTCTCCGTCTCTGCCCGGCATTTTGCTGGCGCGGGAGAGCAAAATCCCGACGGCATACAGGGAAAGCTCCGGGGTTAAATCGGGGAGCGTAAGGGTGCTCAAAATTATCTGGTTTACTATCGCATCGCGCGCGGAGAGCTCTGCGGCATCATCTTCCACAGGGCGGTAGGTGAGCTGTAAATCAAAGGCCCTGGCATCGTTGAGCACCGCTTCGCAGCTGGCAATATCGATCAATGACAGGCTCAGGCGGATCTCGTTTTTCCACACCTTGCGGACGTATAAAGGCGAACCGGGGTGACGCGCTAAAAATTTGCGCACGTATTCCGGTTCGTAACATTCAATAAAACTCATAGGTGGCTTCCAGTCTTTAATGCTGTGCGGGATGTGCAATAAGCATGCCGGGAATTTTGTTATTCAAAAACAATGGATTGGAAATCGGGCGGAAAATCCGTTCCCGCTATAGGGGAAGGTATTGTCGTTATTCCTGATATAAAAAATCCGCTTCGCCGCCTAAAAAAGACTGGATAAATTCATACTGGCGAATCAACAGCTCGCCGTTTTTATCGTTGTAGGCTTTACAGCGTTCCGCTTTTTGCTCAAGGCGTTGCCACAACTGTTGTGCCGCCGCTTTTTGTACCGCCGGAAGCCAGGCAAAAACCTGCGCCAGACCGTCACGATTAACACTGACATTGAGCATTTTCAGCAGGCTGTGTCGCTGATGGCTATGCCCATGTAACTGCTCATAGTGATGCGTTATCTCATCGTTTATCGCCAGCAACTCTTCGCTCGCGCGGCGAATCATGCAGATCCGCTGGCGCTGGAGAAGTTCGCGCAGGGAATCGTACAGCGCGTCGTCGTCACGAATTCCCTGCAACAACGCCTTCACCTGTTGTAACCGGATACTCACTTCATCGGCCTCTTAGTTCTGGAAAAAACTCAGCATGTCGCTGGCTAACTGTTCGGTGTCCACTTGCAGGCTGCCGGAGGCCAGCATCGCCTGCATTTGCGCCACTTTGTCGCTGTCGATATCGCTCTCTTGCTGGTCGTTCAGCGTTTGCTGGGCGGACTGCAATCCCGCCTGAGTAATGTCGTCGGCGCTCAGCGTCGTGGTGGTGGTCGCCGTGGTTTTGCGCGGCTGGCTGGAGCCTGCCGTCGTGGCTGTCGGGCGATTGCCTGGCATAGTCGGGGTGATTTTCATCGCAACCTCGTCTCGGTATTTGGGGGGGTTACTCCGGTAAAGCGGTTAACAGGCGGCAAAACTTTAATCGCCTGCGCAAATTACTCCGCGTTTACCGTCGTCACCACGCCGCTTTCGGCCACCATCGCGCTGATGACCCGCTGGCTGCTGGCATTGCGCACTTTCACCATCTCGCCTTTGCGACCATTTTTCAGCGCCACGCCGGGCATCGAGGCGGTGATCCCCGCGCTCTGGTAAACAATCATCACCGGCTGATCGCGCTCGACCAGCACTGGCGAAACCAGCTCTTCTTTGTTGAGCGGCCTGCCCGGTTGCAGCGCGTGCTTACTGCTTAAACCAATCGCGTCATCGAGCTCCATCAACACATCGCGGCGCTGGGCGCTGATGTTGTAGGGCTTCAACTCCACATCATTTGCCGTGAGCGGCGTATCGCGGGCAACCAGTGACTTTGTCATCACCACCGGCACCAGTACATCCGGGCGCACCGCCACGTTCATCTGCCAGCTTTGCGGGCAACTGACGGTGAAGTTCATCCGGTTGAGGGCGATTTCCGCAGGCGAAGTGAGCGTGACGCCGGGTGCCGTAGCACAGGGCGCGGCGGTCGCAATCTGCGAGGGAATGTAGACCTTAAAGGTGTAGCGATAGTCATGCCACTGCCGCTGTTGCGCCAGCGATTCAATTTCCTGGCTCGCGGCATTCAGCACCTGGGCGTTGACTTGTTCCCGCGCGCTGTGTTGCACGGGGTGGACGGCGGCGTAGCCCGGTAAGGCCAGCGCCAGGAGGAAATAAAACTTCCGCCTGCAAAATTGAAAACTCATAAACCCTTTCTCATCAGTCACTTAAAAAATGGCACGGTAATTGCCTAGCGTATGCGGATTGAAGCAGGAGTGACGCAGGAAATGGGGATCAGTTTTCAAAAGGCATTGGGAGTGCATCCGCAGGCAGTGAAGTTACGTCTTGAGAGGACCGAGCTACTGACTGCGAATCTGGCGAACGTCGATACGCCAAATTTCAAGGCTAAAGATATTGATTTTGCCAGGGAGATGCAACGGGCAAATAACGCGGCGGTGGATGTCCAGTACCGCGTGCCGATGCAGCCGTCCGAGGATGGCAACACCGTGGAACTGAACAGCGAACAGGCGCGGTTTTCACAAAATAGTATGGATTATCAAAGCAGTCTGACCTTTCTGAATCTGCAAATCAGCGGCATCAGAGAGGCCATTGAAGGGAAATAAGCATGTCTTTTACTGATATCTATCAGATTTCCGGCTCGGCGATGACGGCGCAAACGCTACGTCTGAATACCGTCGCCAGTAACCTGGCGAACGCCGAGGCGCCTGCCGGTAGCGAGGCGCAGGCGTATAAAGCGCGCAGCCCGGTGTTTGCGGCGGTGTATCACAACAGCCTGCTGGCGGGAGCGCATCGTCATGCGATCGACGGCGCCAGCGTGCAGGTGCAGGACGTGCTGCAAACCGGCGGGGCGGTGAAACGCTATGAACCGCATTCGCCGCTCGCCGATGCCAACGGGGATGTCTGGTATCCCGACGTCAACGTGGTGGAACAGATGGCGGACATGATGTCGGCTTCGCGCGATTTCGAAACCAACGTCGATGTGCTCAACAACGTGAAAAGTATGCAGCAAAGCCTGCTGAAACTGGGAGAAGCCTGATGAATACCCTGGCGCTTAATGCGCAGCAACAGCCGCACTCTTCGTCGGTGGGAAGTAGCGCGGTGGCGCAAAACAGCTCGGTGGATGACACGTCGGATACCAGCACGTCATCAACGGATTCGTCGCCCGTCGATACCTTTCTGACGCTGTTTGTCGCCGAGATCCAAAACCAGGACCCGACCGACCCGACCGACGCCACCGAATATATCGACCAGCTTTCGTCGATGGCGCAGGTGGCGATGATGGAAGAGATGAGCGTGCAGGCCAACACCAACGCGGTGCTGATGAGCAACATTCAGGTAATGGCGCTCGGCAACCTGGTGGGCGACGACATTATGGTGCAGACCACCGCCTTGCAGGTGAGCGACCAGACCATTAACGGTCGCGCTACGCTGGACGACGCCTGTACTACCGCCGATCTCCACTTTACCGATGCCGCAGGCGATGACTATACGGTGTCGCTGATCCCGGAAGGCAGTTCGTCCGTCGGGCCAGGCCAGGTCGATTTCTCGGTGAATCCCGCCGATTACGGCATCCCGCCGGGCGATTACGACGTCTCGGTGGTCACTAATACCGGGGAAGAAGAGGTGCCGATTGAAGTCTCCGGCGAAGTTGAAGATGTGCGCATTCCGCTCGACGGCAGCTCTCCGGTGCTCAACGTTGCTGGTGTAGGCGAAGTGCCGTTCACCATGATTAGCCAGTTTGGCGTACCCGATGCCGACAGTGATGTGGCGTGATGTCCGGTGCCAAATTGCCTGATGCGCTTCGCTTATCAGGCCTACATGAAACTGCATGGTTTTGTAGGCCGGATAAGGCGTTCACGCCGCATCCGGCAAAACAACGGGCACGCTGTCAAAATTTGAATTAACAGGACGAAACAATGAGTTATGAAATTGCCGCAACGGGGCTGAATGCCGTTAACGAACAGCTCGACGGGATCAGTAACAACATCGCCAACGCCGGAACGGTAGGCTATAAGTCGATGACCACCCAGTTTTCAGCCATGTATGCCGGAAGCCAGGCGATGGGCGTCAGCGTGGCGGGCACCGCGCAAAGTATTTCGCGCGGCGGTTCGCTGGTATCCACCGGCAACGCGCTGGATCTGGCGATTAATGACGACGGCTTTTTTGTTACCTGCGACAGCGCGGGCAACATTTCTTATACCCGCGCCGGATCGTTTGAAACCGACAAAAACGGCTATATCGTCAACGCCTCGGGCGACTATTTACAAGGTTATCCGGTCGATGACACGGGCACCCTGCAAACCGGTACGGTGACTGATATCCAGATCAAAACCGGCAATATCCCGGCGCAGGCCAGCAGCAGCCTGACCTTTACTGCCAACTTCGATGCCAGCGATGCGGCTATCGACCGTACAACCGTGCCGTTCGATCCAACCAACAGCAGCTCGTATACCGACAGCTACACCACCACGGTGTATGACTCATTGGGTAACGAACACTCGATATGCCAGTACTTCACCAAAACCAGCGACAACACCTGGGAAGTTCAGTACACCTTCGACGGTCAGCAGCAGACCGGCGTTCCGGCGACCACCTTAACCTTCGACCCGAACACCGGGAAGCTGACTTCGCCAACCACACCGCAGACCATTGAATTTCAGACCGACGCCGCCGCACCCATCGACTTAACCGTCGATTACACCACCTGTACGCAATACGGCTCGGACTTCTCGGTCACCACCAACGCTGCCAACGGCTACGCTTCCGCAACGCAAAACGGCGTGCAGGTTGATAACGATGGCAAAGTTTACGCCACCTACAGCAACGGCGAGCGCATGTTGCAGGGGCAGGTGGTGCTGGCGACCTTCCCGAATGAAAACGGTCTCGAAGCGGTGAGTGGCACTGCGTGGGTACAAACGGGCGAATCCGGCACCCCGCTGATTGGCGTTCCCGGCTCCGGCACCTGCGGTACGCTCTCATCGGGCGTGCTCGAAAGCTCTAACGTCGATATCACCAGCGAACTGGTCAACCTGATGACCGCCCAGCGTAACTATCAGGCCAATACCAAAGTTATCGCTACCAGCACGCAGCTCGATGACGCGCTGTTCCAGGCAATGTAATGGACCGTTTGATTTATACCGCCCTGAGCGGTGCTTCTCAGACCCTGTACGAGCAGCAGATCAGCGCCAACAACCTGGCGAACGTCAACACCAACGGTTTTCGCGCCGATATGGCGATGGCGACCAACGACAAGGTGAAAGGCATCGGCTTCGACACGCGTTATATGGCGCAGGAAGGGGCCAGCGGCGTGAACGACAGCACTGGCGTGGCGGAGAAAACCGAACGCCCGCTGGACGTGGCGATTCAGGGCGCGGGTTACATTGCGGTGCAGGATAAACACGGTAACGAAGTTTATACCCGCAACGGCAACATTCAGCAGGACGACCAGGGGCAACTGACCATCGACGGCAATCTGGTGCTGGGGGATAACGGGCCGATCATTCTGCCGCCGAACGCCATTGCTTCGTTTGGCAGCGACGGCACGCTGTCGGTGACGCCCGATGACGGCGACGTGACCGCGACGATGGATATCGACCGCCTGAAGCTGGTGGATATCCCGGTCGCTAACCTGGCGAAAAATCCTGAAGGGATGCTGGTGACTGGCGACGGCATTCCGGCCCAGCGCGATGAAAACATCAAAGTCAGCGGCGGTTTTCTCGAAGGCAGCAACGTCTCGGCGGTAAGCGAGATGATGTCGTCCATCGCCATGAACCGCCAGTTTGAAGCGCAGATCAAGATGATGAAAACCGCCGAAGATATCAGCGACGCGGGCAACCGCTTATTGCGCGGCTCGTAACCGCACATCGTAGGCCGGATAAGGCGTTCACGCCGCATCCGGCAGTTATGCGGTGGCGCCTGATGCGACGCTTTGCGTCTTATCAGGCCTACAAGCCTGTGCCCAAATCGTAGGCCGGATAAGGCGTTTACGCCGCATCCGGCAACCGCGGCCTAAAAATAACACGGAATCTAACACCATGAACGCAGCATTATGGATCAGCAAAACCGGCCTCTCGGCGCAGGATGCTGAAATGAGCGCGATTGCCAACAATATCGCCAACGTTAACACCACCGGCTTCAAGCGCGACCGGGTGATGTTTCAGGATCTGTTCTACCAGACCCAGGAAGCGCCGGGCGCGATGCTTGACCAGAACAACATCATGCCGACCGGGCTGCAATTCGGTAGCGGCGTGCGCATTGTCGGCACCCAGAAAACCTTCACCGAAGGCAATGTCGAAACCACCGACAACGCGATGAATGTCGCCATTATGGGGCAGGGATTTTTGCAGGTGCAAAAGGCTAACGGCGATATCGCTTATACACGCGATGGTAATTTGCAGGTGAACGCTGACGGCGTACTGACCAACTCGCAGGGCTTGCCTTTACAGCCGGAGATCGACGTTCCGGCGGGGGCGACTAATGTTGCTTTTGGTGAGGACGGCACGGTGACGGCGATCTTACCTGGCGACAGCGACGTGACCGAGTTAGGGCAACTGACGCTGGTTAACTTCGCTAACCCGGCGGGGCTTTCCGCCGAGGGTGACAACCTCTATCTGGAAACCACCGCCAGCGGTCAGCCGACAGAAGGTGTGCCGGGCGAAGATGGGCTTGGCACTTTGCAGGACAACGCACTGGAAGGCTCGAACGTGGATATCGTCAACGAAATGGTGGCGATGATTACGGTGCAACGCGCGTACGAGATGAACGCCAAAATGGTGTCGGCGGCGGACGATATGCTGCAGTACATCAGTCAGACGTTGTAAGGGTGTAGGGCTGCGTGCGGTCTGTAACCCTCACCCCGGCCCTCTCCCTGGAAGGGAGAGGGGGAAAAGCGGCGCACATTGTAACAACGCGCACAGGTCAGTCCCCTCGCCCCTCTGGGGAGAGGGCTAGGGTGAGGGGGAATAAACAGCTCCACACCCACCAAACAACCGGCCACTCCCGTGGCCTGCAACACTAAACAGGCAGAATGTGAAAAATTATCTCTGGCTGGTGGCGCTGCTTCCACTCCTTAGCGGGTGTGAATCGCAGGCCATTCTGGTCAAAAAAGACGACGCATACTTTGCGCCACCGAAAACCGAAGCGCCGCCTCCGGCAGACGGGCGTGCCGGGGGCGTGTTTGAAACCGGCTACAACTGGTCGCTAACCGCCGATCGGCGGGCTTACCGCGTGGGCGATATCCTGACGGTGATCCTCGAAGAATCCACCCAGTCGAGCAAACAGGCGAAAACCAACTTCGGTAAAAACAACACCGTCGATATCGGCGCGCCGACCATTTTTGGACACACCAAAGATAAGCTTTCCGGCTCCATCGACGCTAACCGCGACTTTGACGGCAGCGCCACTTCCCAGCAGCAGAACAGCCTGCGCGGGGAGATCACCGTTTCCGTCCACGCGGTGCAGCCCAACGGCATCCTGGAAATTCGCGGCGAAAAATGGCTCACCCTCAACCAGGGCGATGAGTACATCCGCTTAAGCGGCCTGGTACGCGCCGACGACATCCAGAACGACAACTCGGTTTCCTCCCAGCGGATCGCCGATGCCCGCATCTCCTATGCCGGACGCGGCGCGTTAAGCGACGCCAACGCCGCAGGCTGGCTGACGCGGCTGTTTAACCATCCTCTGTTCCCGATTTAATGCCGGAGAGTGCAATGCAAAACTGGATAAAGGCCGCAGTTATCGCCGTGAGCCTGGCGCTGCCCGGCGTGGCGCTGGCGCAATCGCTGGAGTCGCTGGTCAACGTACAGGGTGTGCGCGAAAACCAACTGGTCGGCTACAGCCTGGTGGTCGGCCTCGACGGCACCGGCGATAAAAACCAGGTCAAATTCACCAACCAGACCATCACCAATATGCTGCGCCAGTTTGGCGTGCAGTTGCCGAATAAAATCGACCCGAAGGTGAAAAACGTCGCAGCGGTGGCGGTGAGTGCCACATTGCCGCCAATGTACTCGCGCGGGCAGACCATTGATGTCACCGTTTCGTCGATTGGCGATGCCAAAAGTATTCGTGGCGGCACTTTGTTGCTGACGCAGTTGCACGGCGCGGATGGCGAGGTTTATGCCCTGGCGCAGGGCAGCGTGGTGGTGGGCGGGATGAACGCCACCGGGGCCAGCGGTTCCAGCGTGACGGTTAATACGCCAACCGCCGGGTTAATTCCTAACGGCGCGACGGTGGAGCGCGAGATCCCCAGCGATTTTCAGATGGGCGACACCATCACCCTCAACCTGAAACGCCCGTCGTTTAAAGACGCTAACAACATTGCGGCGGCAATTAACGCTTCGTTTGGCGGCATTGCCACCGCACAGAGTTCCACCAACGTTACCGTGCGTGCGCCCACCAGCCCCGGCGCGCGGGTGGCGTTTATGTCGCAACTGGACGATGTGCAGGTGCAGGCGGAGAAAATCCGCGCCCGTGTGGTGTTTAACTCGCGTACCGGTACGGTGGTGATGGGCGATGGCGTTGCGCTGCACGCGGCGGCGGTGTCGCACGGCAGTTTGACCGTCTCGATTAACGAAACCAGCAACGTCAGCCAGCCGAATGCCTTTGCGGGCGGGCGCACGGCGGTAACGCCGCAGAGCAATATCGCGGTGAATCATGCGCGCCCGGGCGTGGTGAGTTTGCCGGAGTCGAGCAGCCTGAAAACGCTGGTGAATGCGCTGAACAGTTTAGGCGCAACGCCGGACGACATTATGTCGATTTTGCAGGCGCTGCATGAAGCAGGCGCGCTGGATGCCGACCTGGAGGTGATCTGATGAAAGTGAACGGCAGCGGCGGGATTGACGGCAGCGATGCGTTAATGGGGCCGAAGGTTCAGGCCAATGATATTAAGCAGGCCGCGGAGCAGTTTGAGGCGATTTTTTTACGCAACATGCTGAAAGAAATGCGCAAAACCAACGAGTTGTTTGATTCGAAAGATAACCCGTTTAACAGCGATTCGGTGCGCATGATGCAGGGGTTTTATGACGATGAGTTGTGTAACACCCTGGCGCAACAGCACGGGATTGGGATTGCGGCGATGATTGTGAAGCAGTTGTCGCCGAAGCATAAATGAGGCTCCGACGTTTGGTGCCTGATGCGACGCTGTCGCGTCTTATCAGGCCTACGAGGTGCCCGTATGTAGGCCGGATAAGGCGTCCACGCCGCATCCGGCGTTCGGCACCCGGTTTACGGAACTTAAGAATCCCCATCTTCACGCCGCTTTTAACCGGCACGATTTACCGGTAAGGATCCAACATGGACATGATTAACATCGGCTACAGCGGCGCATCAACGGCGCAGGTGGAGCTGAACGTCACGGCGCAAAACACCGCCAACGCCATGACCACGGGCTATACCCGTCAGGTGGCGGAGATCAGCACCATCGGTGCCAGCGGCGGTTCGCCGAACAGCGCTGGTAACGGCGTGCAGGTCGACAGCATTCGCCGCGTCTCTAACCAGTATCAGGTGAATCAGGTGTGGTATGCCGCCAGCGATTACGGCTATTACAGCACCCAGCAGGGGTATCTCACGCAATTGGAAGCGGTATTGAGCGACGATAACAGCAGCCTGAGCGGCGGCTTCGATAACTTCTTCGCCGCCCTCAACGAAGCGACCACCAGCCCCGATGATTCCGCCCTGCGCGAGCAGGTGATCAGTGAAGCCGGGGCGCTGTCGTTGCGTATCGACAACACGCTGGATTACATCGACTCGCAAAGTACGGAAATCATCAGCCAGCAGCAGGCGATGGTGTCGCAAATCAATACGCTTACCAGCGGCATCGCCAGCTATAACCAGCAAATCGCCCAGGCCGAGGCCAACGGTGATAACGCCTCCGCGCTGTACGACGCCCGCGACCAGATGGTAGAAGAACTGAGCGGGATGATGGATGTGCAGGTCAATATCGACGACCAGGGCAACTACAACGTTACCCTGAAAAACGGTCAGCCGCTGGTGAGCGGGCAGCAAAGCTCGACCATCGCGCTGGAAACCAACGCCGACGGTACGCCGACCATGTCGCTGACCTTCGCCGGAACCACCTCGACGATGACCACCGACACCGGCGGTTCATTAGGCGCACTGTTTGATTATCAAAACGATGTACTGACGCCGCTGACCGACACCATCAACAGCATGGCGTCGCAGTTCGCCGATGCAGTCAACAACCAGCTGGCGCAGGGCTACGATCTCAACGGTAATCCCGGCGAGCCGCTGTTTATCTATGACGCCAGCAATGCCGATGGCCCGCTGACCGTGAATCCGGATATCACCGCCGATGAGCTGGCGTTCTCCAGTTCGCCGGACGAAAGCGGTAACAGCGACAATCTCCAGGCACTGATCAATATCTCCACCGAACCGCTGGAGATCGACAATCTTGGCAGCGTGACGGTTGGGCAGGCGTGCTCGTCAATCATCAGCAATATCGGCATTTACAGTCAGCAAAACCAGACGGAAGTCGATGCCGCGTCCAATGTTTATTCCGAAGCGCAAAACCAGCAAAGCAGCGTCAGCGGCGTCAGCATGGACGAAGAAGCGGTGAACCTGATCACCTATCAACAAATTTATGAAGCCAATCTGAAAGTCATTTCCGCCGGGGCCGATATTTTCGATTCGGTGCTGGAAATGTGCAGCTAAGCGGGAGCGCGAAAATGCGAGTAACCACCCAACAAACCTACGTCTCGATGACGCAAAGTTTTAATAATCTCTCCGGCGATCTGGCGCATGTGGTCGAGCAGATGGCAACCGGCAAGGAAATTTTGCAGCCGTCGGATGACCCGATCGCCGCCACGCGCATCACCCAGTTGAACCGTCAGCAGTCGGCGATTGAGCAGTATCAGAGCAATATCGACTCCGCGTCGGCGGGCTTAAGCCAGCAGGAATCGATCCTCGATGGCGTCAACAATAGCCTGCTGGCGGTGCGCGACGATCTGTTGGAAGCGGCGAATGGCACCAATACCGCCGATTCGCTCGCAAGCCTCGGGCAGGATATTGAGTCGCTCACCGAATCGATGGTCGCGGCGCTGAACTATCAGGACGAAGACGGGCACTACGTGTTTGGCGGTACTATCAACGATGAGCCGCCGATTGTGGCAGTGGACGATGACGGCGACGGCGTGACCGACAGCTACAGCTATCAGGGCAACAGCGATCACCGCCAGACCACCGTGTCGAACGGCGTGGAAGTGGATACCAACGTGGCGGCGAGCGATTTCTTCGGCAGCAATTTAGATGTGCTCAACACACTGAATTCCCTGTCGCAGGAGCTGCAAAACCCGGACGTCGCTCCGGCAGATCCGCAGGTGCAGAGCGATATTCAGAACGCCGTTGATGTGGTGGACACCGCCTCGGACGACCTCAACGCCTCGATTGCGTCACTCGGCGAGACGCAGAACACCATGTCGATGCTGAGCGATGCACAGACCGATATCTCCACCTCTAATGATGAGCTGATTGGTTCACTCCAGGATCTCGATTACGGCCCGGCGTCAATCACCTTTACCGGACTGGAAGTGGCAATGGAAGCGACCCTCAAGACTTACTCGAAGGTGAGTGAGTTGAATCTTTTTAGTGTGATTTAACCTTTTCAGGAACAGTATGCAGGTCGGACTTACTTCTTCGTCACTCGCCACCGGCGGCGCGCATAGCGCTGCGGTATCGTCGTCAACCGTTGCGCCCACTCAGGCGGTGCGGCAAAAACTCCCGGCGACGGCGAGTGAATATCCGGCCTCGCCGCTGATTACCACTCGCCCGCAGCGTTACAGTGTACAGCTTAACGACCAGCTCACCACGTTACAGCAGGCGGAACACTATCTCGGGCAACTGGAGCACCAGTTGCTCGATTATCGTCACAGCCAGCGCAAGGGCGGGCAGGCGCAGAGTACGGCGCTGATGCAGATGCTGGACAAACGCACCGCGCTTTCCGGCGGCGCGGTGGACCGCCAGTTACAGCCGGTGTTGCAGGGCGAAGCGCGGGTGACTTTTCACTCGCCGGATCTGGCGAATCTCGTACACAACCCCACGCCGGGAACGCGTATGTTCAGCGTTTTTGACGGGCGGCAGACTCAGCTTTCGGCGGTGATGCTGTCTGAGGATGACAACGCCGGACAGTATCAGACGCGGCTGACCAATGCTCTGCGCCGCGTGGGCGTGCAGGTACATCAGCAAGCGGACGGAATCAGTTTCTCCACCACTGAAAAACAGTGGCCTGACATCGAGCGCACCTTAAGCGCGCGCACCGATGGCGATAAATCAGCATTTATGCCGCTGAAAACCTTTGCCGAGCCGTCACAGGCGGACCGCTTAGCGCAAAGCCTGCAACAGGGCGGGGCGGGGATTTCTCAAATGCTGGAAAACATTAATCAGCAGCGCGCGCAGATGGCGGTGCAGCAGGAAAAAGCCCGCCAGTTGATCGACGGCATGTCCCGCTTCCCGCAAACGGAAAATGCGGTGCAGGCATCGGAAAACCTTGGCGGCGTGCTGGATAGCGCCAATCATAACTATCAGGTTTTATTGCAGGCGGTGAACGGTCAGGCGCGAATATCCAGCCAGACGGTGAGGAATTTATTGGGGTAATTATCGGCAGGCCGGATAAGACGCGTTTAGCGTCGCATCCGGCATTTATTAGCGCTCATCAGCATTTCTGCACAGTATTTAACAACTTCTCTAAATTCTGATACATCGCGCTATTAATATCGCTATTCTGCCAGCTATCCACATTAAAGGTTAATTGCCAGCTACCATTGCACTGGTTACGCAGAACAATATCACTTTCCAGTCGGTTACGAACATATTTATAATATGTTGTCATTGTCATATTATGCGCTGACAATAAATTATCGAGTTTGTCTTTCCCTGGTGCGAGGGTTTGTGACAGTAACGGTGCGGAATTATTTTCTTTTCCAGAACTAAGATGAAATATTTTTATTCTTGGACTGTTAATTGACTCTTTTACCAGCTGCGGGGCGTCAGGTGTACTTTTCAAGTGTGAATACCCCACGGTCGAGCCAATAAATATAACAGCCGCGGCTAACGCTAACCCCATTATTCCTTTATGTTTTTTTCTAACAGGCACAGGCGGTGTTGTCGAAGATATCTCTTCTGGCACAGTTCCCTGTATCTGGCCGGTAATAATCAGCGCTTCCGCAGGCGATGACTCCGGCAAAGACACATACTCTTTATTGCATAAGTAACCTTTCTTCGGGATGGTTTTAATAATGTTCTGTTGTTTGCCATCATCGTCGATAGCAACGCGCAACGCATGGATCGCCGTCGGCAGGCTGTTACCGCCGACAATGCGGTTCTTCCATACTTCGGCACATAAATAAGATCGCGATAAAACTACATCGGCATTTTTTGCTAATGTTTCCAGCAAAATAAAATGGTATTCGCCGAGACGACGTGTTTCACCCGTTTCGCAATGTATTAAGGCATTAAGCGACGGGTCCATCCGCCAGTTGTTGATAATAATACTCATAGTTGAGTTTACCTTAGCAAGGGATAAATGTTCCTGATAGTGCTTTGCATAAAGCACAGTCTTATACGTCCCTGAGAAGATGATTTTTCTGCGTGATAATTAATATTTTATGGTAATAGGATTATTCTTAATCACTATATGGCGTGGAAATGTAACGAAATGACAGGACAGGTACAATAGCCAAATGTGTACTATTTGCAACGCAATGTAAATTTTAGCATCAGTACATTGAGAAAAAAACGCGTTAATTGATGACAACCTTAACTATATCAAGAGCTTGATAAAGACATATTTTGATACCTGGCCATGTGGCAGATATTGCTAATAATCTTTTTATCTGAATTTAAACTCTGCTTTTTTTAGCTAAAAGTGGCATCAGATAATACGTATCGAAAATTTTTTCATAGCGATTTTAAGTTTGCTCCCGATGTGTCGTTTTTACAGGGTATCGAAATGAAAACGATTAATCCCAAGGAGCAGTATCATGTTATCTATTAACACCAATAACGCCTCAATGGCCGCCGTTAATGCAATCAGCAAAAGCAGCTCTTCTCTGTCTACATCTATGGAACGCCTGGCGACAGGTAACCGGATTAACTCTTCTGCCGATGACGCAGCGGGCAAACAAATTGCTAACCGTCTGACTGCACAGTCCAGCGGTATGGGTGTTGCGCTGAGCAACATCAATGATGCCACCGCGATGCTGCAAACCGCTGACAGCATGTTCGACGAAATGTCTGACGTGCTGGGCCGTATGAAAGACCTGTCAACTCAGGCAGCGAACGGCACCTACAGCGACGACGATCTGCAGGCGATGCAGGACGAATACGACGAACTGGGTCAGCAGATGTCTGACATGCTGCAAAACACCACTTACGGCGGTACCAACCTGTTCGGTGTTTCCGGTACCAGCAACACCGGTACTGACGGTCTGTTCCAGAGCGCGGTGACGTTCCAGGTGGGCGCGGAATCTTCCGACACCATGACCGTGAACATTTCAAGCCAACTGAACACCCTGGTGACCGATCTTTCTGCTATCAGTAACTCCTTTAGTGCGGATCAGGCAGACACCACGGGTACTGCAGGCGTGTCTGGCGGTACTGAGCTGACTGCGTCTGGCTCGGCTAACCAGATGATCACCAGCATTTCTACCGCGATGGATGACGTGTCGCAGATCCAGTCCAAGCTGGGTGCGTCTATTAACCGTCTGAACGACACTGCCAACAACCTGACCAGCATGCAGGACAACACCGAAGTTGCTATCGGTAACATTATGGATACCGACTACGCGACGGAAGCGTCCAACATGACTAAACAGCAGGTGCTGATGCAGACCGGCATCACCATGCTGAAACAGTCCAACAGCATGTCCAGCATGGTTTCCAGCCTGCTGCAGTAATGGCGGATTTGCGTAGGCATGATAAGACGCGTCAGCGTCGCATCAGGCATTATGCACCGATTGCCGGATGCGGCGTAAACGCCTTATCCGGCCTACGAACAACACCGCCTGCGGGCGGTGTTGTGCTTTCTGCGGCAGGCTTTTTTCCGCCAGACCGGAAACGCCATTTCCGCCTATTTTTCAATCTATTGATTATTCACATAAAAATTATTGGCACGCCTTTTGCCAATAACCTGACATCGTTATCCGGAGTCATCAATGATCAACCCAAGAACCATTGCGCAAGAAATCGCTTATGCGGATGTCGCCACCCAGGCGACAAATTTGCAGGAAAAGCAAAGTGAGCTGGATGCTGAAAGCAGCGGCCTGGATTCGCTCAGCTCGGCGTTAAGCGATTTCCAGAGCGCCGTCGACGCGCTAAACAGCGATACCGACGGCCCGGTGACGTTTGCCGCCACCAGCAATAATGACTCGGCGACCGTTTCCGCTAACTCGCAGGCGCAGGCGGGAAGCTACTCGTTTTTCGTTGAGCAACTGGCGCAGGGGCAGCAAACCACGTTCAGTATGGGCGACGACGCTTTTTCCGCTACCGGCACCTTCGAACTGACGATGGGCGACAGCACCATGGATATTGATCTGTCGGCGGCGGATCAGAACGGCGACGGCGATGGTTTTATCGACGCCAGTGAACTGGTGAATGCGATTAACGACTCCGATGACAATCCGGGCGTTTCAGCGGCACTGGTAAAAACCGACGGCACCACCACCATTATGCTCACTTCGGATAGCACCGGGGCGCAGAGCGCGTTTTCGGTGAGCGTAACGGGGCATGACGCCAGCAACGATAGCACCAGCGCGCCCGTTGCCACGGATGTTTCCTCCGCTCAGGACGCGATTATTCATCTCGGCAGCGCTACGGGGCCAGCCATCACCAACAGCAGCAACACTTTTGATGATGTGATCCCCGGCGTCACCATGACTTTCACCGAAGTCAGCGATTCTGACAGCGATCTCATCACCTTTAACATCAGCGAAGATTCCAGCGCCAGCCAGGAGAAAGTACAGACTTTTGTCGATGCCTATAACACCTTGATTGATACGGTTGATTCGCTGACCACTCACGGTGATGACAGTACCAGCGCCGGGGTATTTGCAGGCGACGCCGGACTCAGTTCACTGGCGAATCAGCTCGATGACATCGCCCATGCCAGCTACAACGGCGTGTCGATTGTTGACTATGGCATCACCCTCGATTCTCACGGCCACTTACAGATTGACTCCGACCAGTTCAACGACGAAATGGCGAAAAACCCTGACGGTCTGACCTCTATTTTCGTTGGCGACAACAGCATGGTGGCACAGATGGACGACCTGATTAACACCTACACGGACTCCAGCAACGGCATCATCACCCTGCGCCAGCAGAACATTGACGATCAGATGAACAAAATTCAGGACGAAGGCGATCAGCTTACTGATACCTATAACGCCAACTACGACCGTTATCTCGAGGAGTACACCAACACGCTGGTCGAGGTGTACACCATGAAAGCCAGCATGGCGGCATTCGCGTAACTCAGAAGGAATATCCCTAAAGATGTACCAAGTACAGGACGGCTATTCGCAATATAAAGAGATCGATCTCGCGGCGCGTACTGCGGCGGCATCGCCTCTGGAACTGGTGCTGGTGCTGTTTTCTGGCCTGATGGATGAGCTGGAACGCGCCAAAAGCCATATTGAAGGGCGGCGTTTCGAGAAGAAAGCCCAGAGCATCAATAAATGCATCGACATTCTCAATGCGCTCACCAGTTCGCTGGAGTTTGAAACTGGCGGCGAGCTGGTGGTCAACCTTTCGCGCCTCTATGACCACTGCGTTTACCGATTGTATGAAGCCAGCGGCGAATTGTCGGCAGAGAAAATCGATGAAGTGATGCTGATCTTAAGCAACCTGCGCGAAGGCTGGGAAGGGCTTTCGGGCAAGCTGGGTTAAGACGATGGAAAAACAACGCAGGCAACTTTTCGCATTGGTCGAGGCGATGAATGAAGCCCTCGACAAGCAACGCTGGCGACGCCTTCCGGCACTGCATCAGCAGTTGATGCGCCAGTTTCACGATTACGCGGCGGCGGAAACCGACGCGGCGCAGTTGGATGCGGTGAAGGCGCGGCTGTATGACGCGTTTAATACCCTGATTAAACGGCGCGAGCAGCGCGCAGAAGTGTTGAAAGCGCGTATGGAACAGCATCAGCGGCATCAGGAAGGCGTACTGGCCTACTCAATTGTTAATTTACTTTCGGAGAAGTCATGAATCCGGCATTGCTTGCCACGCTCGGAACGCTTGCGGAAACGGCGTCGCTGAAAGCGGATATTTTACCGTCGGTGAGCGGTGAAAACGCGCCCGCGTTTACCCTGCCGAAAATGGCGGTCGCGGCGGTGGCGGAGCGCGTTCATAGCGCTAAAACCAATCAGCAACAGGCGACGCGCCCGCAGGAGAACGATCCGGTGGCGATGCAGGCGCTAATGGCGCTGTTACTTCCGCAACCAGCCGCGCCGCATCAGGACACGCCGCAGCCGCGAAACGTCGCAACATCGCCGGTTATCCAGCAATTGACGAAAGCGGTGGTGCAAAACGCGCCGCAACGCCCGACGCAACAACAGGAACTCACGCCGTTGCCGCCGCAGTTGCAGGAACTGATCAGTCAGTTGCCGCAGGCGAAACCCGAACAGCAGGCCAGACTGGCGACTTACGCCAGTGAAGATTTACATGCCATTTCGCCGACGCAGCCGCGCGTCTCAACACAGCCTGCTCGCCCGAAACCTGAACTAACTCGTGTGACCGCGCGCCCGCAGGTCGAGCGTAAAACGGAAAAAGTGCCGGACAGCGAACCGGTTATTGCGCGTGCGGTGTTGCAGGTTAAGACGCCGGAGCTGGTCAGCGATCATCAGGAGATTGTCGCCAAACCAGCCACGCTTTCGATGGATGAACTGGGCGAAAAACTGACGACGCTGTTGAAAGATCAGATCCACTTTCAGCTCAACAAACAACAGCAGATCTCCACCATCCGTCTTGATCCACCGTCGCTTGGCAAGCTTGAGATCGCCGTACAACTCGACAACGGCAAACTGATGGTGCACATCGGCGCGAACCAAAGTGAAGTTTGCCGCGCGTTGCAGCAGTTTAGCGACGATCTCCGCCAGCATCTGACGGCGCAAAATTTTATGGAGGTGAACGTACAGGTTTCCTCCGAAGGGCAGTCGCAGCAACAACAACAGTCGGGCCATCAGCAGGAAGAGGTGAGTGCTGCCTTACAGCTTGATGATGCGCCTCAATTTCAACAGAACGAATCCGTTTTGATCAAAGTGTAAAGGCAATATGAAGAAAATCGTGGTGGCGGGCGTGGTCAGCGCCGTTCTGGCGTTGGTGGTGGGGGCCGGAGCTGGATGGGGTGTCTGGCATCATTATGCCGGAAAAGGAAAACCGACTGCCGTTGCGCAGACGGAAACGGTGGAAACCCTGGATGAAAGCAAAAGCGTGTTTGTGACGTTGCCGGAAACCATTGTCACGCTGCATGACAACAACGGTGCGGACCATTATTTGTCGGCGGAATTAGTGATGGTGGTCGCCAGTGACAAAGAAGCGGAAAAAATAAAACATCAGGAGCCGCTGTATCAAAGTATTGCGGTTGAATGCCTGACGGAAATGAAATTTGAAGATTTGCGTGGCATGAAAATATCTGCCATCCGCAAACTGATTTCGGATGCGTTAAAGAAAGATCTTCAGCGTCGCAAAATGAGCGCACCGTATAAGGATTTGCTGGTGAAAAAAGTGGTCTTCCAGTAATCACCAGGCGGATATAAATATGCTACAGGATGTATTCGAGTCGGAAGAATTTGCTGCCGCGCCGGTATTAACCCCGCAGCAGGAGAGCCACTACTTGCAGGCCTATTTACCGTTGGTGCGTAAAGTGGTGCGGCAACTTGCCCCGCAGTGTAATTGCATTATTGATCGTCAGGATATGGAACAAACGGCGTTAATGGGGCTGCTTAATGCCATCCGCCGCTACGGGCTGCCGGACGAAGGTTTTGCGGGCTATGCCGTGCACCGTATTCGCGGCGCGATCCTGGATGAGCTGCGCGCTCTCGACTGGCGACCGCGCCAGCTGCGACAGAAATATCATCAGATGAAAGACCTGATTCGCGAAACGCGTAAAAAACTGGGGCACGAACCGGAGTGGTCAGAACTGGCCGTGGAAGGGATCTCGCATGAAGATTATCTCGAATATCAGCAACTGGAAGGGGCGGAAACGCTTGCCAGCCTGGACGAACTGCTGAACGGCGAAGGGCCTGGTATTCCGCTTGCTGGCCGGGAACTGGAAGATCAGTTTGTCACTCAGCAAATGCTGCAATACGCGCTTTCACAATTAAGCGAAAAAGAGCAACTGATCCTCTCCATGTATTACCAGCATGAGATGAATCTCAAAGAGATTGCGCTGGTATTAGGGCTAACCGAGGCCCGAATTTGTCAACTGAATAAACAGATCGCGCAGAAAATTCGTGATTTTGTCTATCCGAATTAAAGTGAAGAAATCATGCAAAAAATATTAGGTTTACTGGTGGTGCTCGGCTGCGTATTTGGCGGTTATTTTGAAGCGGGCGGGCAATTAGTGGCTATCTGGCAACCGGCGGAAATGATCATTATTTTAGGTGCCGGTTTCGGGGCGATGATTATTGGTAACCCGAAACATGTGCTGAAAGAGATTGCCCATCAAATTAAAGGCGTGATCAGTAAAAAACAGCTCGGGCCGGAATTTCAGCGTCAGCTATTAATGTGCCTGTATGAGTTGCTGGAAATGGTGCAAAACGGCGGCCTGCGCATGTTGGATCAACATATTGAGCAGCCAGAAGAGAGCACCGTTTTCCAGAAATACCCGCTGGTATTAACTCAGAAGCGGCTGGTGACCTTTATTGCCGATAACTTTCGCCTGATGGCGATGGGTAAAATCGACGCCCATGAACTGGAAGGCATTCTCGATCAGGAACTGGACACCGCGGAAGAGTCGCTGCTAACGCCGTCGCGCTCGCTGCAACGTACCGCCGAAGCGATGCCGGGGTTTGGCATTTGTGCGGCGGTGTTGGGCATCATCATCACCATGCAGTCAATTGACGGATCTATCGCCCTGATTGGCTTGAAAGTGGCGGCGGCGCTGGTCGGTACGTTTTTAGGCGTCTTCATTTGCTACTGCCTGATGGACCCGCTCGCCAACGCCATGGAACAACAGGCGCGGGCGGAACATTCTTTACTGGAATGTGTGCGCACCGTGCTGGTGGCGCAGGCAGGCGGCAAACCGACGCTGCTGGCGGTGGACGCCGGGCGTAAGCTGCTGCATCTGGCGTCCAAACCGACCTTCGCCAACCTCGACGCGTGGGTGAATGCGATGCTGGAGCAAGAATAAGCATGAGAAAAACGGGCAACCGCCGCGAACGTGGGGCAAAAACCACCATCGTCCGGCGGCAGATCAAAAAGAATCATGCCGGGCATCACGGTGGGGCGTGGAAGGTGGCGTTTGCCGACTTTACTCTGGCGATGATGGCGCTATTTATGACGCTGTGGATTGTCAACAGCGTCAGTAAATCCGAGCGTGAAAGCATTATCGCCGCGCTGCACGGGCAGTCGATTTTTAACGGTGGTGGGCTGTCGCCGTTAAATAAAATCAGCCCGTCTCATCCGTCAAAACCTGCCATCGTGGCGGTGCCGGAAGAGACGGAGAAAAAAGCGCGCGACGTCAACGAGAAAACGGCACTGCTGAAGAAGAAATCCGCCACCGAGTTGGGGGAGCTGGCGACCAGTATCAACACCATCGCCCGTGATGCGCATATGGAAGCGAATCTGGAGATGGAGATTGTCCCGCAGGGATTACGCGTGCTGATTAAAGACGACCAGAACCGCAATATGTTTGAACGCGGCAGCGCGAAGATTATGCCGTTCTTTAAAACGCTGCTGGTGGAGCTCGCGCCAGTGTTCGACTCGCTCGATAACAAAATTATTATTACCGGGCATACCGATGCGATGGCCTACAAAAACAATATCTACAACAACTGGAACCTTTCGGGCGATCGCGCGCTTTCAGCTCGTCGGGTGCTGGAAGAGGCCGGAATGCCGGAAGATAAAGTGATGCAGGTGAGCGCAATGGCGGATCAGATGCTGCTGGACGCGAAGAATCCGCAAAGCGCGGGCAACCGGCGCATTGAGATTATGGTGCTGACCAAAAGTGCGTCCGATACGTTGTATCAATACTTTGGTCAGCATGGGGATAAAGTGGTGCAACCGCTGGTGCAAAAGCTGGATAAGCAGCAGGTGCTTTCGCAGCGAACGCATTAAATGCTGAATCTTTACGCATTTCTCAAACCCTGAAATCACTGTATACTTTACCAGTGTTGAGAGGTGAGTAATGCGTAAAATCATTCATGTGGATATGGACTGCTTTTTCGCCGCAGTGGAGATGCGCGACAATCCCGCCCTGCGCGATATCCCTATTGCTATTGGCGGCAGCCGCGAACGTCGGGGGGTGATCAGCACCGCCAATTATCCCGCGCGTAAATTTGGCGTACGCAGCGCTATGCCGACAGGGATGGCGCTCAAATTATGCCCACATCTCACCTTGCTTCCGGGGCGCTTTGACGCCTACAAAGAAGCCTCAAATCATATCCGTGAAATCTTCTCGCGCTACACCTCTCGCATTGAGCCGTTGTCACTGGATGAGGCTTATCTCGATGTCACCGACAGCGTCCATTGCCACGGTTCTGCGACCCTCATTGCCCAGGAAATCCGCCAGACGATTTTCAACGAGCTGCAACTGACGGCGTCTGCGGGCGTTGCGCCGGTAAAGTTTCTCGCCAAAATCGCCTCCGACATGAATAAACCCAACGGCCAGTTTGTGATTACTCCGGCAGAAGTTCCGGCATTTCTGCAAACCTTACCGCTGGCAAAAATCCCCGGCGTCGGCAAAGTCTCGGCGGCAAAACTGGAAGCGATGGGGCTGCGGACCTGCGGTGATGTACAAAAGTGTGATCTGGTGACGTTGCTTAAACGTTTTGGCAAATTTGGCCGCATTTTGTGGGAGCGTAGTCAGGGGATTGACGAACGCGACGTTAACAGCGAACGGTTGCGAAAATCCGTCGGCGTGGAACGCACGATGGCGGAAGATATTCATCACTGGTCTGAATGTGAAGCGATTATCGAGCGGCTGTATCCGGAACTTGAACGCCGTCTGGCAAAGGTGAAACCTGATTTACTGATTGCTCGCCAGGGGGTGAAATTAAAGTTCGACGATTTTCAGCAAACCACTCAGGAGCACGTCTGGCCGCGACTGAATAAAGCTGACTTAATCGCCACCGCGCGTAAAACCTGGGATGAACGTCGCGGCGGGCGAGGTGTGCGACTGGTGGGGCTGCATGTGACGTTGCTTGACCCGCAAATGGAAAGGCAACTGGTGTTGGGATTATGATGTATACTATTATGTATATTCTGGTGTGCATTATTATGAGGGTATCACTGTATGCATCGAATTCTCGCTGAAAAATCGGTCAATATCACTGAGTTACGTAAAAATCCAGCAAAATACTTTATTGATCAACCGGTTGCGGTTCTTTCTAATAATCGCCCCGCAGGATATCTCTTAAGTGCCAGCGCATTCGAAGCGTTAATGGACATGCTTGCTGAACAAGAGGAGAAAAAGCCCATAAAGGCGCGCTTCCGTCCGAGTGCTGCAAGATTAGAGGAAATTACACGCCGCGCTGAACAATATCTTAATGATATGACGGATGAAGATTTCAATGACTTTAAGGAATAAGGATGCGGGTATTCAAAACAAAACTTATATTATGAATAACATACAAATAAGAGACTATCAGTCTGGCGATTTTCAGCAACTATGCGCTATTTTCCTTAGAGCGATTACGATGACCGCCAGTCAGCATTATTCACCACAACAAATTGCCGCCTGGGCGCAGATTGACGAATCTCGCTGGAAGGAGAAACTCGCGAAATCACAAGTGCGGGTTGCAGTCATTAATGCACAACCGGTCGGCTTTATTACCTGCGTTGAACATTATATCGATATGTTATTTGTTGACCCTGAATACACCCGCCGTGGGGTTGCCAGCGCTTTGTTAAAACCTTTGATTAAGTCTGAATCCGAACTTACGGTAGATGCCAGCATAACTGCAAAACCCTTTTTTGAACGTTATGGTTTTCAGACAGTTAAGCAGCAGCGCGTTGAATGCCGGGGAGCGTGGTTTACTAATTTTTATATGCGATATAAACAGCAACATTAAATCCAGCTTGCAATGAAAATAACGCAAGTCTAGTATGTGCGCGTTTTCTCATTCCACAAACTGCAAGGAGGTAAATCATGACAAATCCTTTATCAATGACTCTTTGCAGACCTTTCCAGGATTAATTCTTTTTTTCTTGCCCTGGATTCGTCTGCCATTTCCTGATTTTTTAATTGTTACTCTCAATAATTCGAGTCGCAGTACATGCAACTTGAAGTATGACGAGTATAAATGGAATGGTACATGGGCAAATATATTCGTCCCTTATCCGATGTGGTATTTACCATCGCATCTGATGACCTGTGGATCGAAAGTTCAGCGATCCAACAATTACACACCACGGCAAAACTTCCCGATATGCAACGCGTTGTGGGAATGCCTGATTTACACCCCGGACGCGGCTATCCGATTGGCGCAGCGTTCTTCTCTGTTGGTCGTTTTTACCCGGCACTGGTCGGCAATGATATCGGCTGCGGCATGGCGCTATGGCAAACAGATATTCTCGCTCGCAAATACAACGCCGATAAGTTTGAAAAGCGATTATCAGATCTGGATGACGTTGCTGAAGAAAGCTGGCCGGAGGAAAACCTGCCGTCAGCATTTGCACAGCATCCGTGGCGCAACTCGCTTAGCTCCATCGGTGGCGGCAATCACTTCGCAGAACTGCAACAAGTTGATCAAATTATCGACGCGGAACTGTTTGCACTGGCAGGTCTGGATGCACAGCATCTGCAACTGCTGGTTCATAGCGGCTCGCGTGGTTTGGGGCAGTCTATTTTACAGCGGCATATTGCCTCGTTTTCGCATCATGGTTTGTCTGAAGGCAGTGACGACGCGCTACGGTATATTGCGGAACATGACGATGCGCTGGCGTTTGCGCGTGTTAATCGCCAGATGATCGCTTTGCGCATAATGCAACAGGTGAAAGCCAAGGGAAGTCCTGTTCTGGATGTGGCGCATAACTTTGTTAGCGCGTGTCAAATCGGCGATCAACAGGGCTGGTTGCATCGTAAAGGTGCCACGCCAGATGACAACGGTCTGGTGATTATTCCCGGTTCACGCGGTGATTACTCCTGGCTGGTTAAGCCTGTTGCGAACGAAAAAACGCTCCACTCGCTGGCGCATGGGGCAGGGCGTAAATGGGGGCGCACCGAGTGTAAAGGGCGTCTGGCAGCGAAATACACGGCGACGCACCTCTCGCGTACTGAACTTGGCAGTCGGGTAATTTGTCGCGATAAACAACTCATCTTTGAAGAAGCGCCACAAGCCTATAAATCGGCTGAAAGCGTGGTGCAATGTCTGGTGCTGGCTGGGTTAATTATTCCTGTCGCGCGACTGCGTCCGGTGCTAACGCTCAAAAACAGTGGAGGGAAAAAAGGATGATCTTGCTACAACTCTCCTCTGCTCAGGGGCCGGAAGAATGTTGTCTCGCAGTGAAAAAGGCGCTGGACATGCTGATTAAAGAAGCTGCCCGACAAGACGTCACGGTAACAGTGCTGGAAACAGAAACGGGCCGTTACTCTGACACGCTGCGTTCAGCGCTGGTTTCTCTGGATGGTGACAACGCATGGGCATTAAGCGAAAGCTGGTGCGGCACTATTCAGTGGATTTGTCCGAGTCCGTATCGGCCTCATCATGGACGCAAAAACTGGTTTCTGGGCATTGGGCGTTTTACTGCTGATGAGCAGGAGCAATCCAACGCGGTCCGTTATGAGACACTGCGTTCGTCGGGGCCGGGCGGTCAACATGTCAATAAAACCGACTCGGCGGTACGCGCCACGCATCTGGCTACCGGGATTAGCGTGAAGGTTCAGTCAGAGCGCAGCCAGCATGCCAACAAACGGCTGGCGCGATTGCTGATTGCCTGGAAGCTGGAGCAACAGCAACAGGAAAATAGCGCGGTGCTGAAATCACAGCGGCGAATGTTCCATCACCAGATTGAACGTGGCAATCCGCGACGAACGTTTACAGGGATGGCTTTTATCGAAGGATAATGAAGGATGAAACTGCCGGAAGGCGATTAAACGCCATCCGGCAGCAAATCAAATAATTACTTCGCCGGAATTTCTTTCAGCAGTTCAGTCAGCAGTGTCCAGTAATGGCCAACGCTTTCGATGTGAACTTGTTCATCCGGGGAGTGTGGACCGGTGATAGTTGGCCCGATAGAAACCATGTCCATTTCCGGATACGGTTTTTTGAACAGACCACATTCCAGGCCCGCGTGGATAATCTGGATGTTCGGCGTCTTGTTGAACAGACGCTGATAGGTTTCACGTACCAGATGCATCACCGGAGAGTTTGCGTCCGGCTGCCAGCCTGGGTATGCGCCTTTCGCTTCGGTTTTCGCGCCAGCCAGTTTACCCAGCGAATCCAGCATGCTCACCACGTAGTCTTTACCGCTGTCGATCAGAGAACGGATCAGACAGTGAATTTCTACGTTATTGTCAGTCATGGTCACTACACCGACGTTCAGGGAGGTTTCAACCACTCCTTTGGCTACATCGGAGTTACGGATAACGCCGTTCGGGGTGGCGTTCAGCAGACGAATAAAGGTATCGCGAGATTTCGCAATCAGGGCAGCTTTGTCGTTCGCTACAGAGTCCAGCAGTAATGCCAGATTCTTCTCTTTTTCTGCCAGCTCGTTTTTCAGGATGTCCTGATAGGTATTCACCAGAGATTTCAGGGCGTCGACTTTATCAGCGGCGACAGCAATGGTCGCAAAGGCTTCACGCGGGATGGCGTTACGCAGTGTGCCGCCGTTGAAATCGATAAGGCGCAGATCCAGTTCTTCCGCATGACCCGCCAGGAAGCGCACCAGCAGTTTGTTGGCATTACCCAGGCCAACGTGGATTTCACCGCCGGAGTGACCGCCTTTCAGACCTTTTAAGGTTAACTTGAAGGTTTCAAAACCAGCTGGAACCGCTTCACGATCTAAATGCAGGTTGGAGGTGAAGTCGATACCCCCCGCGCAACCCATGTAGATTTCACCTTCTTCTTCGGAGTCGGTGTTAATCAGAATATCAGCCTGCAACCAGTTGCTCTGTAAGCCAAAAGCACCGTCCATACCGGCTTCTTCGGTCATGGTCAGCAGCACTTCCAGCGGACCGTGAACCACGTTTTCGTCAGCAAGAACCGCCAGCGCAGACGCCATACCAATACCGTTATCTGCGCCCAGTGTGGTGCCGCGCGCTTTAACCCATTCGCCATCAATATATGGCTGGATAGGATCTTTAGTGAAGTCATGCACGGTGTCGTTATTTTTCTGCGGCACCATATCGAGGTGAGCCTGCAAGACAACCGGTTTACGGTTTTCCATACCTGCGGTGGCAGGTTTACGAATCAGGATATTCCCCACTTGATCGCGTTCGACGTGGAAACCTTTCTCTTTTGCCCAACCTACAATGTATTCAGCGAGTTGCTCTTCGTGGTAGGACGGGTGAGGAATAGAACAGATTTTTGCAAAGATATCCCACAGCGGCTGTGGAGATAATTGAGACAGTTCAGACACGTTAAGTCTCCTTGTCGATCACCCGCAAAACAGTATTGCAGGTCACAGGGTTAGCAGAAAATGTTGTCAGCACAAGTCAGGCTTGCGAGATATGTTTGAGAATACCACTTTATCCAGCGACAGGTAGTAGCAGTGCGTAAAAAGACGCGGACTTATGTGAAATACTGGTTTTTAGTGCGCCAGATCTCTATAATCTCGCGCAACCTATTTTCCCCTCGAACACTTTTTAAGCCGTAGATAAACAGGCTGGGACACTTCACATGAGCGAAAAATACATCGTCACCTGGGACATGTTGCAGATCCATGCACGTAAACTGGCAAGCCGCCTGATGCCTTCTGAACAGTGGAAAGGCATTATTGCCGTTAGCCGTGGCGGTCTGGTACCGGGAGCATTACTGGCGCGTGAACTGGGTATTCGTCATGTCGATACCGTATGTATTTCCAGCTACGATCACGATAACCAGCGCGAACTGAAAGTACTGAAGCGCGCGGAAGGCGATGGTGAAGGCTTTATCGTCATTGATGACCTGGTAGATACCGGTGGTACTGCGGTGGCGATTCGTGAAATGTATCCTAAAGCACACTTTGTGACTATCTTCGCGAAACCGGCTGGTCGTCCACTGGTAGATGATTATGTGGTTGATATCCCACAAGATACCTGGATTGAGCAGCCGTGGGATATGGGCGTTGTGTTTGTTCCGCCTATCTCTGGTCGCTGATTTTTTAAACGCCTGGCAATGCCAGGCGTTGTTCTTTTTAACTTCAGGCAGGGTACAATAGCGTCCAGTAAGTATTCCTGGAGGTTGCATCAATGACACAGGCTAACCTGAGTGAAACCCTGTTTAAACCCCGCTTTAAACACCCTGAAACCTCGACGCTTGTCCGCCGCTTTAATCACGGTGCACAACCACCTGTGCAATCGGCCCTCGATGGCAAAACTATTCCTCACTGGTATCGCATGATTAACCGCCTGATGTGGATCTGGCGCGGCGTTGATCCGCGTGAAATCCTCGATGTCCAGGCGCGTATCGTGATGAGTGATGCCGAACGTACCGATAATGATTTATACGATACGGTAATTGGCTACCGTGGCGGCAACTGGATTTATGAGTGGGCCACTCAGGCGATGGAATGGCAACAGAAAGCATGTGCGCAAGAAGATCCGCAGATCAGCGGGCGTTACTGGCTGCATGCCGCCACACTATATAACATCGCCGCCTATCCCCATCTGAAAGGGGATGATCTGGCAGAGCAAGCGCAGGCATTAGCAAACCGAGCTTATGAAGAAGCGGCGCAGCGTCTGCCGGGCACCATGCGTCAGATGGAGTTCACCGTACCAGGTGGCTCGCCCATCACAGGCTTTTTGCATATGCCAAAAGGCGATGGCCCGTTCCCGACCGTATTAATGTGTGGTGGCCTGGATGCGATGCAGACTGACTATTACACCCTTTATGAACGTTATTTTGCGCCCCGTGGCATTGCGATGCTGACTATTGATATGCCCTCGGCCGGTTTTTCCTCGAAGTGGAAACTCACCCAGGATTCCAGCCTGCTGCACCAACACGTCTTAAAAGCGCTACCTAATGTGCCGTGGGTAGATCACACGCGCGTCGCAGCCTTTGGTTTCCGTTTTGGTGCTAACGTTGCTGTACGCCTGGCTTATCTCGAGGCATCACGTTTGAAAGCGGTGGCCTGTCTTGGCCCGGTGGTTCACACTTTGCTGAGTGATTTTAAGTGCCAGCAACAGGTGCCAGAAATGTATCTTGACGTTCTGGCAAGCCGACTGGGAATGCATGATGCTTCTGATGAAGCGTTGCGTGTTGAGCTGAATCGCTACTCATTAAAAGTGCAAGGATTGCTGGGGCGTCGTTGCCCAACGCCAATGTTATCAGGCTACTGGAAGAACGATCCGTTTAGCCCGGAAGAGGATTCACGCTTAATCACGTCGTCATCTGCTGATGGTAAATTATTAGAGATTCCGTTTAACCCCGTGTATCGGAATTTTGACAAGGCGCTTCAGGAAATCACCAACTGGATCGAAAAACGCTTGTGTTAAAAATTTGCTAAATTTTGTCAATTTGGTAAAACAGTTGCTTCACAACAGGAGATCGCAATGACGTTACCGAGTGGACACCCGAAAAGCAGATTGATCAAAAAATTTACCGCACTAGGCCCGTATATTCGTGAAGGTAAGTGCGAAGATAATCGATTCTTTTTCGATTGTCTGGCTGTATGCGTCAACGTGAAACCCGCGCCGGAAGTGCGTGAGTTTTGGGGCTGGTGGATGGAACTGGAAGCGCAGGAATCCCGTTTTACTTACAGTTACCAGTTTGGTCTGTTCGATAAAGCAGGTGACTGGAAGAGTGTTCCGGTAAACGACACTGAAGTGGTTGAACGACTGGAGCACACCCTGCGAGAGTTTCACGAGAAGCTGCGTGAGCTGTTGGTAACGTTGAATCTGAAACTGGAACCGGCGGATGATTTTCGTGACGAGCCGGTGAAGTTAACGGCGTGAGTGAAATGTGCCGGATGCATCACATCCGGCAATATTCATTAAAATTGATAGGTCATGCCAACCGCGACAATATCATCATTATTGATATTCAGCTTATTATCACTATCCAGTTGGTTGATTTTATAATCAATAAACGCTGACATATTTTTGTTGAAATAATAAGTGGCACCGACATCAATATAATTGACCAGATCCTCATCACCGATGCCCTCAATATCTTTCCCTTTCGATAAGACGTAACCCAGTGATGGACGCAAACCAAAGTCAAACTGGTATTGTGCGACCGCTTCAAAGTTCTGTGTCTTATTAGCAAAGCCGCCAGATATTGGCGTCATTTTGCGTGTTTCAGAATAGAAGGTGGCCAGATAAATATTATTAGCATCGTATTTCAGGCCCGTTGCCCACGCTTCTGCGCGCTTGCCCGTGCCACGGCTTTGCTGGTTCTGCTCGTTGGTGCGATCGGAGTTGGTATAGGCACCACTGATAGCGAAATCGCTGCCGCCAAAGTCATATGTCAATGACGTGCCGAAGCCATCGCCATTCTGCTTTTTCACATCTCGGTTTTCGTTTTTCCCTTGATATTGCAGGGTTAAGTTCAGGCCATCGATAACGCCGAAAAAGTCTGTGTTACGGTAAGTAGCCAGCCCGCTGGCGCGTTTGGTCATAAAGTTGTCGGTCTGCGCCGAGGAGTCGCCACCAAATTCCGGGAACATATCGGTCCAGGCTTCCACGTCATACAGCGCGCCCAGGTTACGACCATAGTCAAAAGACCCCAAATCTTTATATTTCAACCCGGCAAAAGCGAGACGCGTTTTTTGCTGTGCAGTATCACTCTCCGCTTTATTCCCGGCAAACTCCGCTTCCCAACGTCCATAACCAGTCAGTTGATCGTTAATTTGTGTTTCGCCTTTAAAACCAAAACGGATATAACTCTGGTCGCCATCTTTGCTGTCATTATCACTCATATAATGCATGGCTTTAACTTTGCCATAGATATCCAGTTTATTACCGTCTTTGTTATATATTTCTGCGGCCTGTACGGATGCAGATGCCACAATACCCATCACCACTAATGCCAGAGTGCTCTTTTTCATTTTCATTCCTGATTTTAATTAACGCGCGAATATTCAGCGGGAGAGCCCCGTTGAAAACAGGAAAGTTTTTAACCTGAGATTGTTAAAGATATATTACAGATTAATGATATTCTTAAAATGTGGTAATTTAGTAAATCTGTAATAAAAGCGTAAACAACTGCCGCTACGCTTGCTGATCCCGCGCAACAAAACACCATGCTTTGCTCGCAGATGGTTGGCAACCGACGACAGTCCTGCTAAAACGTTCGTTTGATATCATTTTTCCTAAAATTGAATGGCAGAGAATCATGAGTGACAGCCAGACGCTGGTGGTAAAACTCGGCACCAGTGTGCTAACAGGCGGATCGCGCCGCCTGAACCGTGCCCATATCGTTGAACTTGTTCGCCAGTGCGCGCAGCTACATGCCGCCGGGCATCGGATTGTAATTGTGACGTCGGGCGCGATCGCCGCCGGACGTGAGCACCTGGGTTACCCGGAACTGCCAGCGACTATCGCTTCAAAACAATTGCTGGCGGCGGTAGGGCAGAGTCGACTGATTCAACTGTGGGAACAGCTGTTTTCAATTTACGGCATTCATGTCGGGCAGATGCTGCTCACTCGTGCTGATATGGAAGATCGTGAACGTTTCCTGAACGCCCGCGATACCCTGCGTGCGCTGCTCGATAACAATATCGTTCCGGTAATTAATGAGAACGATGCTGTCGCTACGGCAGAGATTAAGGTCGGCGATAACGATAACCTTTCTGCGCTGGCGGCGATTCTGGCGGGTGCCGATAAACTGTTGCTGCTGACCGATCAAAAAGGTTTGTATACCGCAGACCCGCGCAGCAATCCGCAGGCAGAATTGATTAAAGATGTTTACGGCATTGATGACGCACTGCGCGCGATTGCCGGTGACAGCGTTTCAGGCCTCGGAACTGGCGGCATGAGTACCAAATTGCAGGCCGCTGACGTGGCTTGCCGTGCGGGTATCGACACCATTATTGCCGCGGGCAGCAAGCCGGGCGTCATTGGTGATGTGATGGAAGGCATTTCCGTCGGTACGCTGTTCCATGCCCAGGCGACTCCGCTTGAAAACCGTAAACGCTGGATTTTCGGTGCGCCGCCTGCGGGTGAAATCACGGTAGATGAAGGGGCAACCGCCGCCATTCTTGAACGCGGCAGCTCCCTGTTGCCGAAAGGCATTAAAAGCGTGACTGGCAATTTCTCGCGTGGTGAAGTTATCCGCATTTGTAACCTCGAAGGTCGTGATATTGCCCACGGCGTCAGTCGTTACAACAGCGATGCATTGCGCCGTATTGCCGGACACCACTCGCAAGAAATTGATGCAATACTGGGATATGAATATGGCCCGGTTGCCGTTCACCGTGATGACATGATTACCCGTTAAGGAGCAGGCTGATGCTGGAACAAATGGGCATTGCCGCGAAGCAAGCCTCGTATAAATTAGCGCAACTCTCCAGCCGCGAAAAAAATCGTGTGCTGGAGAAGATTGCTGATGAACTGGAAGCACAAAGCGAAAGCATCCTCAACGCTAACGCGCAGGATGTTGCTGACGCGCGTGCCAATGGTCTTAGCGAAGCGATGCTTGACCGTCTGGCTCTGACGCCCGCACGGCTGAAAGGCATTGCCGATGATGTGCGCCAGGTGTGCAACCTCGCCGATCCGGTGGGGCAGGTGATTGACGGCGGCGTGCTGGACAGCGGTCTGCGTCTGGAGCGTCGTCGCGTGCCGCTGGGGGTGATTGGCGTGATTTATGAAGCGCGCCCGAACGTGACGGTTGATGTCGCTTCGCTGTGCCTGAAAACCGGTAACGCAGTGATTCTACGTGGCGGTAAAGAAACCTGTCGCACTAACGCTGCAACGGTGGCAGTGATTCAGGACGCTCTGAAATCCTGCGGTTTACCGGCAGGCGCAGTACAGGCGATTGATAATCCGGATCGCGCACTGGTCAGTGAAATGCTGCGTATGGATAAATACATCGACATGCTAATCCCGCGCGGTGGCGCTGGCCTGCACAAGCTGTGCCGCGAACAGTCGACGATTCCGGTGATAACTGGTGGCATTGGCGTCTGCCATATTTACGTTGATGAAAGCGCAGAGATCGCTGAAGCATTGAAAGTGATCATCAACGCGAAAACTCAGCGTCCGAGCACCTGCAATACGGTTGAAACATTGCTGGTGAATAAAAACATTGCTGAAAGCTTCCTGCCCGCGTTAAGCAAGCAAATGGCTGAAAGCGGCGTGACATTACACGCAGATGCTGCCGCACTGGCGCAGTTACAGGCTGGCCCCGCGAAGGTGGTGGCAGTTAAAGCCGAAGAGTATGACGATGAATTTCTGTCATTAGATTTGAACGTCAAAATCGTCAGCGATCTGGACGACGCCATTGCCCATATTCGTGAACACGGCACGCAACACTCCGATGCAATCCTGACCCGCGATATGCGCAACGCCCAGCGTTTTGTTAACGAAGTGGATTCGTCCGCTGTTTACGTTAACGCCTCTACGCGTTTTACCGATGGCGGCCAGTTTGGTCTGGGAGCGGAAGTCGCGGTAAGCACACAAAAACTCCACGCGCGCGGCCCAATGGGGCTGGAAGCACTGACCACCTATAAGTGGATCGGCATTGGTGATTACACCATTCGTGCGTAAATAAAAACGGGTGATGCAAAAGTAGCCATTTGATTCACAAGGCCATTGACGCATCGCCCGGTTAGTTTTAACCTTGTCCACCGTGATTCACGTTCGTGAACATGTCCTTTCAGGGCCGATATAGCTCAGTTGGTAGAGCAGCGCATTCGTAATGCGAAGGTCGGAGGTTCGACTCCTCTTATCGGCACCATCAAGAAAATCAATAACTTAGCTTAACTTCTCTAAGAAATTGTATCTTCTGTTATCACTTACAAACGCCTATACGTTGTTATGGGCTTTGGTAGTGTAACACGTATGGGCGAGTAGTTCCCAGGCTCAACCTCGTAACAAGTTCCTTTGAAGCTGGAAGACGTGCCACCGTCTCTAAACCTTCTACCAAAACTCTTAGCAAGATGTTCCACACCTGGCGCGGTGTCCAATGATGCTACACGTCGTGAGACGTTGCAGAGGATAAACAGGCTAAATGATGGGAAGAGTTTTAAGTGCAATAGTGGATTAAAGCCCACCTCTTCAAAACCTAACTTGATCGGGAAAGAATCAAGCTCTAGCACGGTTTCGTCCACCGGAGTACAACGGGTGCCTGATAAGAGAAGAACTGCTAAGACTTCATAGCTTTTGTGAAAAAGCCCTTTTTAGTGGATACGCCTACGGCGCTTATTTTTTGGTATAACCATCAAAGGCGCTTTATGGCTCCTATTGTCTTGAAAATGTATCTTTACTTGTATTGTGTTTTATGCGTAGTCTCCCTGTGTAGTATGTAACTTGTTAATTTTCATATGAATACAGAGGCAACACGATGAAAAACATTGCAGCTATAAAACGTAATAACCGCAAGATTCACGCTCGTAAGTTCCTGTCTACGCCAGAGGGAAAAGCCTGGCTAGAGCGAAAGCAACGAGAGAACGAAGAAAGAAAACTCCTTAGTGAGTTGAAATGGCTTAAGGATTGAATCACCAGTAGGCGCATAACACATCCAGCGATCAAAGATGTGTTTATGCGCCTGATAGTGAAATTATTAAAGTCGTTTAGTTAATATCGCCATTGCTTGAGCAATAATTGCAACAGCGTCCATCTCTTCACTGGAAGCGATGCAAATGCGGTAACTAATAGCCACAACGAATACATCAATAACGAGAAAGTGAATAGTGTGAAGATGTTTTGAAAGTAAATGCATAACTTCCTCCGGTTTTACGATAGGAAGATTAGAACATGCATTAAATGATGTTACAAGGGTGGTAATTTACCCTAATAGTCTACTATTCACCTCAATCTACGTCAACCAATATTTGATGTAGATTTAATTTTCTTTTAAAAACAATGTGTTGCAATTTGTTGAATTTTGGGGTTAGGTTGTTTTTTGAACGTTTTCATCAAGTGTAAAGATACGTTTAGCCTTCATAGTGAGTTCAGTTACTGTCTTTTTCTCTGAAATCGGCGCATACGTGATCATCGCTTAACGAGAAGATCAGCGCCGTCAGGTCCACGCAGCGACAATTCTCAAATATCAAGGAGGCATTACGCCTCCTCTTCTTCCTTCTTGATACGTTGCACCGTTGAAGGAGCAACATTAAAGCTCTCGGCGGTTTTACGCACTGACACGCCAGCGGAAAGGGCTTTCTTTATACCTTCCCTATCTACTGCCTTCCCTTTACCACGCTTTGTAGGATTGACGGCTTGCGCTTCTCGTTTACGCTCTAACATCAGTTCACGTTCACACGTTGCAACTGCCGACAACATCGTAAGCATCATCTTTCCCATCGCGCTTGTAATGTCAGCAATGATTCCTTCTTTGTGAAATCGAACAATTACACCTCGATTATTAAGTTGTTCAACTAAAGCAAGGATGTCTAAGGTGTTACGTCCTAAACGGTCGAGAGAGTGCACGTGTAAGGTGTCGCCTTCTCTCAGATAGGCTAAACACGCTTGTAAGCCTGGGCGGTTAGTGTCTTTACCAGACAGCTTATCTTCAAAGACTTTATCGAGAGTTACTCCTGCAAGCTGGCGATCAGTGTTCTGATCTACAGTGCTCACACGCTTATAACCGATATTGCTCATAAAATCCTCTTAATGTGTCGATTTGGCACTACTTAAATGCAAATGAGTATACCGTATTCATTTGGTCTGTTTCAAGCCTTATGGGTACGGAATATTACACGATTTAGCTGTATTCATTTGGTATGCCTAATGGATACACAGGGGAATAGATTAAATGGTGTTCTGTTTATACAGGTTTATTTGTTAGATCAACAATTTGGCATTTCTAAACAGATGTTTGAACGTTGCCAAATGTCTTGACAACACAAGAAAAGGGCTTGCTATGCCACGCATTACACGAAATAAGGCTGTAAAAACAAAATAAATTTTAAAATTTGCACAAACGAGAAACTCGTTCGATAAATAATAGATTGCTTTTTAGCCAACAATTTATGATGGTGCTTTGTAAGCCGCACTACACAAGGCTTTGCGAAAGTGATGTAAAAGTGAAGAAATCTAACATTGCACTTTTAAAGCTACTTTTCATTGGATTTTTTAGTATGGAATTACACAGGAATAAGTTAGGGATATTCTATGATTTACACAGGGAATATAGGGGATTATGGCATTACACATAGAAAGGCATTACACAGAGTGCTATGTGACAAATGGATGTAACGAGAGGTTACATTCAGCTATCTGAAATGCTCTTTGTAAGAAAGTTGGTAGTAACGATATGTTACATAGACTAATTATTGAATGTAACGATATTACACATCGGTAGTAACGATATGTTACATCGACAGATGATTGGTAGTAACGGTAGGTCACTGTGAGCTACCCCCACAGAATTCTGTTACCCCTATCAAGTCTAACAGGGGTTTATAAAGAATAATAAACCGATGATACCCCTATCAATATTGATACCCCTATTAACTTTGATATGACTACCCCTATCAAGTCTGATACCCCTACCCCTATCAAAACTGATACCCGATAAGAATAAGTTAATAAGAATAATTAAATAATAATTAAATAATATTCTTTATATCTATATATATATGATTTTTTGCCTTCCGGCGTTAGCTTCACTCTCTGGCAAGCAGCCTTACTCCGCTACCTTTCGGGCTTCGTGGCTGGCCCGTTCCGCTCACACCGAAAGCAAAGCGTTACTTTCTTCGTGTAACTATCGTTGGCGGTAACGCCCACGAAGAAATACTATTGCGCTGTGCGCAGAAGAGTAATCACCTAACCAATCATACTGATTGCTTATGTGTTAACTCTTAATTACCCTCCTACATTTAATAACTCTCGTTATTCTCTGTAGTCGTGTAATTGTTTTCGGTGGAAAAGCCAGAGGCGACACCGAAAGAGAATTCTGATCTTATTAATCTTATCTATCTTAGTTATCTTACTTACTTTATCTACTTTATTATTAATAATATCTTTATAAGCTCTGTGTAGCTCTCTGACGCAAGAAACAGCATTCAGGAAGGGAATCACCTTAGAAAAGTGTTCTTTGCGTCATAATGTGTTTTATGAAGGATTCAGAGGTGTTTCATAACAGAGATGTATAGAGGATACTTTAGGTAATTAAAAATAAGGGGTCTAAATGCTTCTCTAACAGCATTAAGCAGGGTAGGGAATGGAAACGCATTGCCTACATATATAATCTCACTACAGGGCTTTACAGAACGTTTTATAAAGTGACTCTCTATCTTATATCTACCATCACCTTTTCATATACCTAACAAATACAAAATAAGCCCCTTAAATAAGCCTCTGGCGAGCTAAATAGCCATTACATAAGAGAATGTATTGCTTTTATCAAAATCTCGTTAGAACGCGTTTTAGAGCGTTTTAGCGGATAATGAAGAATAGCACTACACAGAAGAGCACGAATTGTTAAGCAAAATTATAACATGCTGAAAAAGATCGATTTTTTTCGAAAATGGTATTGACAAATGTTTCTTTATATGTAATAATAGGTATTAGAGGGACAGAAAACATTCTTCTCTAAATAATCAAAATCAATGCACTTTGAAGCCGTCAGGCTTGCAAGGTGTTTTTTCTTTTAACTGAATAAGGAGTTTTTTATGAAATGGTTTACACCGGAGCACGTCGTAGTGGCATTTAAAAAAGGTGAGTTATCTCGCCATCAAGTAGTAATGAATCGTAATATGGCAAGGAGTCGAGGTTATCCAGAGCGAGCAGCTTGCTTCAATGAAGCACTCAAGATTATTGATGAACTAAGAAAAAATGAAAAAGAATCTGAAACAGAGTAAAGAAGAGAAGGAGAAAACTATGAGCGAAACTACAGAAAAGAAAAGACAACCACGCACTTGCTTTCATATCCCTGATGAAGTATTTCAGGTGTTATTTAAAGAAGCCAGAAGTAGACGTATCACTGTCACAGATTACATTCTTGATATGTTGAAAAGAGAGGCTGAAACACTCTCAAATAAAAGCAAGTGATTTTTTATCACCATAGTAGCGCCGTAGAGCGTGATTACATCAAGGAGATTTTTAATGATTAAACATACAAAACCTTTTTTAGGAATAGATTATGACTTACTAGCAATCACTTCCCTGGTGATTAACGGCAAAACAAAAGAAGTAAAACTACACCATAAGATCATTTATTCTTATTTGTTAAGTTTATCTGGCACATACCAAAAGGTAACACCATCTTTGAAAGGTATTGGTGAGCGGTTAGGAGTAGGTACAGATCAGACGGTACGCCGTCATATCAAAGATCTTGTTTCTTTTGGTTGGTTGAAGATTGAGGAAAGGGCAGGTAGCACAAATGCTTATATTGTCCTTCCTTATGAACAAGAAGCCAAGACACAACAAGAAGCTACTGTTAAAGCTGTTCCTGATCAGCTTCCACCTACGGAAGATAATAAACAGCCTTCTTTTGATGTTCTTGATGATTGGGATGCGCCTTTGCCGTGGGAGACGGAAGAAACACCTGTTTCATCAAGTGAAAAGGTAGCTAATGATAATGAGGAGGATGTGTTAAAGAATTTTGCCTCTCTTATTATCAAGCAGAAGAATACTAGAACAGGAGGAGCATCATTTATAGAATTTGCAACATCGTTAGCCTATAAGCACAGGTTAAAGCTACCAAATGGTATTGAGGCATATTTTTCTAAGAATTACCCAAATGTGTATGATGACTTTGATATTCCATTTTAATAAGGAGGGTTATGATTCAATATTTAGTAAAAAATCAAGTAGACAGAATTCAGTGTAATGACACAGGAAAACGCATCTACGAAACACTTGCTTACCTCTATAAAGGAAAGCCAACACCGCTAAAATATAGCGATGTGTTACATCGAGCAGCTTGCTCTGAAGCTGGTTTAAAATTCTGGCTTAAACAGCTATCAAACTTCGGTGTTATAGAAATTAAAGAATTATCTTTCTCTACATTCAATCTCAAAAGACTAGATAAAGAAATAGAATTCATCTATTCCACTCTCTAAAATCTCTCTATGTAATTAAAATATAAAAGGAAAACATTATTATGATAGTAGCTATGTATTGGTTATTGTTCTTTCTCACGTTAGAAACATATTTCGGGGTGTTTTCCTTTAAAAGAAAAGGAAAAATAAATGGCAAAAAGAAAAAACAACGTTGTTAAGAAAATCGGTGATTCAGCTTCTCTTCTAAGTAAACCTAAATCTATTCTAAGACGCAAAGACTTTAAAGAGCTAGTTACGCTCACCAAGCATAATAGCGCCCCTGGCGAATGGAAAACAGAGATCATAGAACATTCTCCCTCTGTGCCTTGTGGAGATGAATTTAACGCCTTACAAGAAATCTTATCTTCAACACCTGGCGTATTCTGGAAACCTAGAAAAAGAAAAGAGTATATCGTTGATAGCTCTGATTTGCGCAAATACCAGATTTTAGGATTTGAAGACTATAACCATTATGTTGGTTATCTCGCCACCAATGGCCTAAATAACTTAGTTCCAGAATTCCAGATTTTAGATAATGCTGATCACTATGGAGACTTTTAATATGAACAAAAACACGTATGACACAATTTACTCACTAATTAATTATTATGAGGATGATTATCTCCTGCCTTTAAACCGCGCTGAACTTGAAGCATACAAAGAAAACACGCCAGCGGCACTAAATGAGGCGTTTAAACACTGGGATTTAGCTGTGAATGCCTTTGAGCACCTCTCTAAGCGTGTAGAGATGCTCTGTAAGCGCGAAAACGCATATCTAACAGCGGATCAGATATTTGAGCTATCAAACTGGATAGAAGATATTGAATCTGATGTTCGCTATGTGGGAGATGGCCTTGTCGAACTAGCTCAACGCTTAGGCGCTACTATCACAGAAGAATAAAAAAAGCAACAAAAAAGTTGTAAAATATCTTGACATTTCATATATTGTATGTTAATATAATTATATAGGGGTGATTATTTTTCCTTTATTGGTTCGATATTAAAAATTCTTCTTGTCGTTAAAGGGGAGTAAAATCTCCGCTCCCCGCTTCTCCTCCTTAAGTAAATACTGTGTCATTATTACCTCTTTTTTCCTTTGTTATGCATACATCTTGGAGTGTGCATAACATAGGGTAATTACAAAGGCGGCTTTAAATGCTGCCTTTTATTTTGCCCGTTATGCAACTTAAAAGTTGTATTTCTTACTTTAAACAAGGTAACAAGGTTTATATAAATGTTGTTCTTAAATGATAAAGAGCAAATCATCAAGTATAAAGATGAAATGCTGCGAATTAATCCACAAATTACCGAAATGGTAGCTAAATACGCTGGGTGTTCTGTCGAGGACGTAGAACGATGTGTTGAAAAATATTTTTCTCCTTCTTCTCCGTCTACACCTTCCCTTAATGAATTAATCAAATTAAAAGCTAAGGAGATTACTAAATGATTATTGATTTAGACACTCTGTTTCCAGTTCGAAAGACTTTCACAGATATTGTAAGTTATTGTACTGATCCGTTTGCCTCTGTAGAAAACAAGGTTTTTGCTTCTCTTCCTGCTGATGTTGAATGCGGAGACTTGATCACCAGCACTGGCGCTAAATATGAATCAGGAGATGATATCTATGTTGTTATGAGTGAATTTGTAACGGCTGGAGAAAACAAGCCTGTAGATGTGCTACGTAGCAATGCTGGGCTTGTATGCATCAAAGCTGATGCGCTGAATGCTGTAAGTGAAGCAGCAAAAACAGCATTAATTAAAAAAGGCTTCCAGCTTGAAGGGTTCCATTCTGTTTTCACTTCTTAATAAAAGGAATAATAATAAATGATTCTAGGTAATGATTACGTTGATTTAGCTCCTTTGTTCTCTGCGCATAGCACTAGAAACTATCTGCTTTCTACTCTCGACTTCACTGATCCGGTGGGCGTTAGTTCTCATAAAGTAGCTGTTTCCCAGCTTGTCGAAAGCAACGAATCTCTCTTTAACAAAGAGACAAGCCGTTTTAGTTCTGAACACAATGTTACTAAGCGAGAACAAGGTAAAGAATGGCTGATTGAAATCCCGTACTTTTTAAGGGAAGGCCTGATTGTCCCGGCAGACGTGCAAGGCAAACGTAAGCCTGGCACTGATTTTCAGGAAACACTCACTGATATCTATGCGGAATATATCGCTAAACACAATGTTGCATTCCAGCGTACTAAAGAGAGCGTGTTGGCTGCTTCCCTGTTTAGTGGTCGCACTTATACCCCGAAAACTGATGATGTTCTTATCGAGTGGGGCAAGCTGTTTAACGTATCAGCTATGAAAGCCACTGTGAACGCTTCCAGCACTGACACCACGAAGATTTTTAAAGAATTTGATCAGATTGCTACTGACATTATCGAAAAAGCACAAAGCCAGGCGGCTGCTGTAGAGCGTATTGTTGTTTTCTGTAAGCCGGAAGCCTTCTCTGCAATTCGATTCTCTGCGGGTATGGCAAACGCATTCCAGTATGTAAGCCCACTGGAAGAGGGAAACGTTGTGTATCAGCGTCGTGACCTGCTACCAGGAGTGACAGCGTTCACTATTCCAGGAACTAACATTGATGTTATTAAACTGGTAGATCCGCTACACCTGGCACATATGACCGCAGACGCTGTAGCTGTAAATAGACCCGTTTTAGT
>NZ_RHJI01000032.1 GCF_004211955.1 Escherichia sp. E1V33 | reverse complement strand
TGCGTGATAACGCCGAATACGTTAATGCCTGGGCGTCTCTGCATCGTGTTCAGCAGTTCCGCTTCTTTGGTATTCCGGGGCGTCAGGCGTACCGTGAACTTCGCTTGCTGGCTGGTCAGGCGGCAAGGCAACAGGGTGACAAAAAAGCAGGTGCGCCGGTACTGGATGACCCGCGCCTTGATGCCATTCTGGCTGCCGCTGATGCTGGCTGTTTTGCCACCTACATCATGAAGCAGGGCGGCGTACTGGTTCCCCGCAAATATCACCTTATCAGAACAGCTTATGAAATTAACGAAGAGCCGACCGCTTATGGCGATCACGGTATTCGTATTTATGGCATCTGGTCACCCATTGTACAGGGCAAGATCTGCACTCATGCAATGAAATGGAAAATGGTTCGTAAGGCCGTTGACGTTCAGGAGGCGGCAGCCGACCAGGGCGCTTGCGCCCCTTGGACTCGTGGCAATAACTGTCCCCTTGCTGAAAATTTGAACCAGCAGGAGAAAGACAAATCAGCTGATGGGGACACCAGAACGGACATTACCTGCATGGATGATAAGGAGTTGCACGATTATCTGCACAGTATGAGCAAAAAAGAGCGCCGGGAACTGGCTGCAAGGTTACGCCTGGTTAAGCCGAAACGGCGTAAAGACTACAAACAGCGAATTACAGATCATCAGCGACAGCAGCTCGTCTATGAACTGAAGTCCAGAGGATTTGATGGCAGCGAGAAAGAGGTCGAGTTGCTCCTTCGCGGTGGCAGTATTCCGTCAGGAGCAGGCCTGCGTATCTTCTATCGGAACCAGCGTCTGCAGGAGGATGATAAATGGCGGAACCTGTATTAATTACGCTGATTAACAATTAATGCTCTAAATAATAAGCAAAGGATAAATCCTATTGATTTTAAAAAAACTTTTTACTTTAACGATATTATTATGTACTGTATGTAAAACCAGTGGTTAAGTATACAGTATTATCTGCCCACAGTGATATAGGAGGGAAGATGCAGGATTATTTTTTAGAGTCGTTGAAACTCCAGCGAATTGATTTTTTTCTGAAGCTTGTAGTGGCCAGTGAATGTAGTGATCAGGAAAAAGAGCTTGCGCTGCTTTGGATTTCAGAACTGACGGATGAACTCATGGCAAAAATCAGAACCCACGAATATAACCGCTCAATGGATGTTGTTAACTGAGGGGTAATTTATGCGCATTGAAATAATGATCGATAAAGAGCAAAAAATTAGCCAGTCTACCCTGGACGCCCTTGAATCCGAGCTTTACCGCAATCTGCGCCCCCTGTATCCCAAAACGGTAATTCGCATCCGCAAAGGTAGCTCTAACGGTGTGGAACTGACCGGACTGAAACTGGACGAAGAAAAAAAACAAGTGATGAAAATTATGCAGCAGGTATGGGAAGACGACAGCTGGCTGCATTAAGAAACGTCGCCCCCAGGAGGATTCATTCTGATGGGGGCTGGTTTGGGCAACGAGTGAAACGAGGCGTAAGGTGGTCGGCCTGTTGGCAGCGTTGAAAAGCGAAAGCCGCAATACTATAAATTAGTTTTTATTAGATAGTGCCTTTGTGCCCCTGCTTTAGGGAAATCAGGTAATGACATTTGAAGTATATAACCCTGTTTTTCATAAAAGGGGAGCGCCTGGAAGCTAAATGTATCGACAAGGCCATGAATACAACCGTTCATCACACCTTCTTTCTCGGCCATGCTCATAAGTTTGCTACCCAAACCGCCACTCCGTGCTGATTCACTCACCCAAAGATAATCAATACACAGCCATGGCCCTTTCCTGTCGGCAATTAATCCACCTACCATCTCTCCGATTTCATTTCTGCAGTAGACACCGATCTGTCCATTTTTACTAAAATCGATAAACTGAGCATTATAGCTTCTTAGCCCCACTAACAGTTCTTCTCTATCATATTCAGTAACTTTATGAACTACTTGAATGTCCATACATATCCGTTTTAGTGATTATTTTATTCAGTGCTAAATGTTATAGATAAGCTTCATTTATGTTTCAATGCATTGTTGTAACTTAAATCAATTTACCATTTCCGGGGCCGTTCCTTGCTCACAGCGAACCTTTAGCTTTGTTAGCTTGAATGTGTCGGTTTTCAAGTGGTCAATCAGATACGTA
>NZ_RHJI01000031.1 GCF_004211955.1 Escherichia sp. E1V33 | reverse complement strand
AACCAGTGGTTAAGTATACAGTATTATCTACCCACAGTGAGATAGGAGGGAAGATGCAGGATTATTTTTTAGAGTCGTTGAAACTCCAGCGAATTGATTTTTTTCTTAAGCTTGTAGTGGCCAGTGAATGTAGTGATCAGGAAAAAGAGCTTGCGCTGCTTTGGATTTCAGAACTGACGGATGAACTCATGGCAAAAATCAGAACCCACGAATATAACCGCTCAATGGATGTCGTTAACTGAGGGGTAATTTATGCGCATTGAAATAATGATCGATAAAGAGCAAAAAATTAGCCAGTCTACCCTGGACGCCCTTGAATCCGAGCTTTACCGCAATCTGCGCCCCCTGTATCCAAAAACGGTAATCCGCATCCGCAAAGGTAGCTCTAACGGTGTGGAACTGAGCGGACTGAAACTGGACGAAGAAAAAAAACAAGTGATGAAAATTATGCAGAAGGTGTGGGAAGACGACAGCTGGCTGCATTAAGAAACGTTGCCCCCAGGAGGATTCATTCTGATGGGGGCTAGTTTGGGCAACGAGTGAAACGAGGCGTAAGGTGGGCGGCCTGTTGGCAGCGTTGAAAAGCGAAAGCCGCACTACTATAAATTAGTTTTTATTAGATAGTGCCTTTGTGCCCCTACTTTAGGGAAATCAGGTAATGACATTTGAAGTATATAACCTTGTTTTTCATAAAAGGGGAGCGCCTGGAAGCTAAATGTATCGACAAGGCCATGAATACAACCGTTCATCAAACCTTCTTTCTCAGCCATGCTCATAAGTTTGCTACCCAAACCGCCACTCCGTGCTGATTCACTCACCCAAAGATAATCAATACACAGCCATGGACCTTTCCTGTCCGCAATTAATCCACCTACCATCTCTCCGATTTCATTTCTGCAGTAGACACCGATCTGTCCATTTTTACTAAAATCGATAAACTGAGCATTATAGCTTCTTAGCCCCGCTAACAGTTCTTCTCTATCATATTCAGTGACTTTATGAACTACTTGAATGTCCATACATATCCGTTTTAGTGATTATTTTATTCAGTGCTAAATGTTATAGATAAGTTTCCTTTATGTTTCAATGCATTGTTGTAAATTAAATCAATTTACCATTTCCGGGTTCGTTCGTTGCTCACAGCGAACCTTTAGCTTTGTTAGCTCGAATGTGTCGGTTTTTAAGTGGTCAATCAGATACGTA
>NZ_RHJI01000030.1 GCF_004211955.1 Escherichia sp. E1V33 | reverse complement strand
CGATTATGCGGGATACTTACAGATACACGTCTACACGGTTAGGTATGCCTCGACCTTCCGACTTATCCAAATCTTCTTTTTGCCGATAATTTATTAAACAATATAAGTAATCTGTGAGGTGATGCTATGAACGATTATGAAGCACTAGAGAATATGATGAAAGAGATTCAGCAAATCGTCTCGTTTCATGCCGGAGCCGAAACGAGAGTCCAGACCAGAGTGACTATCAGGAGTAACGATGATAAGCACATTTTAATAAACATAGGTGAAATTTCAGACATAGATATTCATTTTAAAAATCCTGTTATGAAATAGAGTTACTCCACCTTTTGTTAGTCAAAATGTCTGAATTTGTCATATCATACGCTTTCTGGCGATGGAACAGACATAATTGCGATAATGCTTCATGTGGTACATTTTTAGCTTTTATGTCTGAAATTGATATCTGCATAGTATTGTATTCAATGGTTATTTCTGGTATTTAAACCAAGAAAGCTGATATATCCATTTTATAAAAACTTGTTTTATCAGTAGAAATTTTATTGCGTTAATAAATGTCCTGGTTGTTAAAATTATTTTCTTTTCACTTTCTGCACTCTCCGGATTCTATTACTCCTGTCATTACTGAAGAGCTGTTCTTATGCCTGGTAATGTGAATACATGAACTGTTGCTGATAATCTCTAAACCGTGATTAGCCTTTCTTTATGTACTCATATCACAGCATTAACTTTATTCTCACTTGTTGTACAATGTAGTAACTTATTTTGTGCCTGATCAGGCCTGGTAAAGTATCAAGAGCCCCGCGGGATAATCTGAAACTGTTATGCTACAAAAGATGTCATATACCTTTTCTACGTTGCAGCAGCGCTATCTAAAGTTCTATTGTAGCTTGGTTCAATCTTTCTCTCAGTCTGAATCCCGGGCAATAACAGAGCCACTAGCTTCTTCTGTAGTGCAATGAAAAGAGTATCGAATGAATATTAATACACGGCAATTATTTGTGTTGTCGACGCTTGCCGGGACAGTTCTGACGACCTCAATACCCGTTTATGCGACAACGGCAAAAGATCAAACACTGGTGATAACTGGGCATAAACCCGTGGCTGCCCCTGAACTTACCCTAGGGGATACATTAACGCTGGAACCTAAATTCAGCGATCCTGATGGTGATACTGAAGATACTTCTCCATCAGGGACGACGTATCAGTGGCAGGTGGAAACGTCCCCAGGGCAGTGGGAGGATATTCCAGGACAGACCACGACCCAATACACACCCTCTTCAACAAATAAAGGTCATGTACTACGCGCGCAAGTCACAGCGCGAACAGACAGTAATAATACCATTCCCTTTGAGGGGGATGCGATTGCCTCAGGTTCTGTTGATACCTACAGCGTAATCAGCAGTACAAAGTCATCATTGCCAGATTGTGTTGGGCTGGCCGATACCGATATTAAATGCAGCGTGACGTTGATCAATAGCCTCGGCGAACCTGTCAGTAATGCGATTGTTGATATTAAGCCGGGATATTCTGCAAAAACAACCTCAGGGACCACGGATAGTAGCGGTCAAACGACCGTTATTGTGCACCCGGATAAAGTCGTTGATGCTGCGGAGGATAAAGAGGCTGAATCTGTGATAACCGTTAATAATGTTGAGGTCTTACCCAGGATAAAAGTCAAGGTTACACCGATAGTCGAGCTGTACGATAAAATAAGCAATAAAGCCAGAGACTGGTCTGGGCTTATTGCACATGGTGCTTATTTACCGATTAACAGTACCGTGGGTTTCGCAAGCGCAAATGGGAAAAAACTGGATAGTCATCGTTGGAAAGTTGAAGGTGTGACCCCTGCCGGCGAACAAAAAATCGTATTAGATGCAACAAATACGGAAATTCAGATTACTGATAAACCAGGTGTCGGTATGGAAGGCTCAATGAAATTTACTGATACTATGACGGGCATTGTACAAATGTCTCAATCATTTCGTTTTATGAGCTATGTTAAATTTTCTAATGTAATCGTATCACCATATGCTGGTATTGAAAATGTTTGTATAAATTCGGCGGAAGCAAAAGCGTTAGGTTCTAACGACGGGCTGGCAAGAAATGATCTGTTTAATTGGGATTATGATGGACTGCATGAAGGGGCGCTTTGGGCAGGGATTTCCTATTTGCCAAATACGCTCGACGGTGCTTATCGATATGGTGGTACTGGGCGCTATAGCTGGGTTCATATAATACAAGGGGTATACGCAGACTCCCCATTGAAACAAACAAGTAGTGTGCCTTCGCCAACTGATGTTTTATGCCGTTAATATTTATTATTCTATTTTTTAGTGACCGCACATGCGGTCACTTCTTTCAATAAAATCTGTCAGTATGAAATCAACATTCCGGTTAATACTAAACCGAATCGTGTTGCAGACCCTTCTTTTCCCTCTCACGTATTTCAGTCGTTATCATTAATGTCATATGCTGTAGCGAAAGCAGAATGCCGTCTACCGTATCTCTTGAATCCATAATTCACTTCTTAAACTGTAATATGTTGCTACGCGAAAAATAAATAATCATTTTAAAACAACAAGTTGCATCTTAAATTCGCAATTTAAAATAATATCACATCAAAATTGGATAATCCTGTCATAAAGTTCAGTGATGCAAGTGAGGTGTAACAGCATTCACTAACCGGCACACGAAGAACTACTGTTCACTATTTTAGCCCGGTTGTGAAAGCGCAGAACAGAGCTAACGGTGGGGATATCTCTCGCCACAGTGATTCACATAAGGGAGCTATGGTGAATATGATTAATACACAGGAACGTTATACTACTTTCCAGTTTGGTGATTTCTCTTTTACAAACGACGGTTTTTTATGTTGCGGAGCGGAAGAAGTTTATCTGCCGCCTAAAGAAGCTGGCGTGCTTAAGGTTTTATTAGCGAATGCAAAACGCGTGGTCAGTAAACATAAAATTATTAATGATGTCTGGTCTTCTGCGGTTAGCGACGAGTCGCTGACGCGAAGCATTTACCGTATTCGTAATGCACTTGGGCAGAATAAAGAAAATATCTTTATTGAAACTGTTTACGGCAAAGGATACAGATTCGTCATAGACGTTAACGCCACAGTATCAGATGCCCATACAAAAAACAGTGGATATCAGACACCCTGTCACGCTGTACAGTTAATGGCAGAAAAACGCACGTTAGCCGGTTATGAATTTGCGGCGTCAGATGCGGTCTATTACGCAGCATCGAAAACAAACCGCAACTGTAGCCAATGTGATTTTCTGAAAGAGTTAATCTCTGCGCTTAATAGTGATTTTCCGCTAAGAGAATAATTCGACTTCTCATACCCATCGACGCACTGGACGGTGGGTACTTGCCATGTTAAAGCCAGTCCTCACGATTGTGAGCCGTAGCCTATTGTTAATTGATTTCTCACCACCGTCATGGAGGGTATTAACTGCCCTTTATAGCGCACGTTATAAATAAAGTGAAAAACGCCGCCTGCCGATAAATGACGAACTGGTGTTAAATGGCCGGCGAGAGCGGGCAGGGGCTGACACCAGGTCGTACTGCATAAATTGATTTCCAGTCCCTGTGGCGGTGGAGTAAGAAGATTTATTTTCCACGTAATATATTTCACGGGCGCGTTACGTGGTACGACGGTGGGGGCGTGAAGAACACGCCCAACCAGTAATTCTTCGCCTGTAGTCAGCGTGCCACCGCTGCTCTGCTGGCTCCAGCTTCCTGCGGAAGCCAGGCATAATGACGAATGGAGCGCCAGCAGCAGAAATGCTGTATTAATGGCTTTCATTATTTTTGTCCGCCGATGCAGGTCGACATATGTAACATTCGGTCATGTGCAATCTCCTGCGTAGACAACACTACCAGCTGTGGGTAAATCCGGCGCAGAAAACGGGAAAGCATGGTTCTGAGCGGTGGCGCGACAAGCAGTACCGGCGGAATATTACGCGAGTTTTGCTCAAGGATAGCCTGTTCTGTCTGGCGGATCAGGCTGTCTGCAATACCCGGTTCAATGATGCTGTTGTTCTGGATTGCCTGCAGGAGAATCTTCTCAAGGTTGCTGTCGAGGCCAATCACGTCGATATCTTTATTATTACGGAACCAATGTTGGGTAATTGCCCGACCGAGGCGGCTACGGATTTGAGCGGTTAAATCATCAGGGTCGGTGATTGTTGGCGCAAATTCAGCCATCGTATCGATAATTGTGCGCATATCACGGATAGAAACTTGTTCCACCAGGAGATTTTGCAGCACTTTATGGAACAGCGTTAAAGAGATCACGCCAGGAATTAAACCATCTACCAGGCGCGGCATATCTTTTTCAAGGCGATCGAGCAGCAGTTGGGCTTCATTGCGGCCAAACAGTTCGCCAGTGTGCTGGGTAATCAGATGATTCAGGTGCGTTGCTACGACGGAGGCCGGGTCTACTACGGTATAGCCCTGTACCTGGGCCTGCTCACGCTGTACTTCATCAATCCACCATGCCGGGAAACCAAATGCCGGGTCTTTACACGGTGTTCCGTCCAGATCACCTTCGGCGCAGCCTGGGTTAATTGCCATCCAGCGTTCAGGGTGAATCGTGCCATGACCAATTTCCACGCCTTTCAGCAGGATACGATAACTGCCTGGTTCAAGGCTCAGATTGTCACAGATGTGTACAGACGGCGGGAGAAAACCCATTTCATGCGCAAAGTTTTTACGCAGGCCACGGATACGCGTCAGTAGCTGACCGTTTTGATCGCTATCAACCAGCGGAATTAAACGGTAGCCCACTTCCAGCCCCAGTACGTCTTCAATCTGTACGTCTGCCCAGGAGGCTTCGGCTGTAGCGTGAGCGGCTTCAGCGTGGATTTCGTCACGCGTTTTATCTTCTTTGCTGGCCGACTGATTATTCTCCTGGCGACCGCGTAACCACCAGGCTAACCCCAGCAGTGCAGCGGTAAAGAGCAGAAATACCAGATTAGGCATACCAGGGATCAACCCAAGCAGACCGATTACGCCAGCCGCCAGCAGCATTACCTGAGGATTGTGGAACAACTGACCCACCATTTGCTCCCCGACATCCTGTTCGGTCGCTACGCGCGTCACAATAACACCGGCAGCGGTGGAGATTATCAGGGCAGGGATCTGGGAAACCAGACCGTCGCCAATGGTTAACAGGGTATACGTTTCACCGGCTTGTCCGATCGCCATGCCGTGTTGCAGAACACCGATAGCGAGGCCGCCGATGATGTTAATGGCCATAATCATCAGGCCCGCGATGGCATCGCCGCGCACGAATTTACTGGCACCATCCATTGAGCCGTAAAAGTCGGATTCCTGGGTCACTTCGTTACGACGGCGCTTGGCTTCGGCTTCACCGATCAGACCGGCGTTAAGGTCGGCGTCAATGGCCATCTGCTTACCTGGCATCCCGTCGAGAACGAAGCGAGCGCCCACTTCGGCAATACGTCCGGCACCTTTGGTGATAACCATAAAGTTAATGATGATCAGAATCGCGAACACCACGATGCCGATAGCAAAGTTACCGCCTACCAGAAAATGACCAAACGCCTCCACGACGCGACCCGCCGCTGCAGCGCCGGTGTGGCCTTCCATCAGGATGATACGCGTCGAAGCAATGTTCAGCGCCAGTCGAAGCAGGGTGGCAAACAGGAGGACCGTCGGGAATGCCGAGAACTCCAGCGTGTTTTTGGTGAACATGGATACGAGCAGGATCATCAATGAAAGGACGATATTGAACGTAAACAGGGTGTCCAGAAGAAACGCCGGGAGCGGCAGGACCATCATGGCGAGGATCATCATGATCAGCACCGGGCCGGCCAGTATTCGCCACTGGGTATCTTTCAACTGTGGTAAACGTAATTTAGTGGCGATATCAGACATCGGTATTCATCTCGTGGTTAAAATCCAGTTTTTCCGGTACAGGAAGGTTCCGGGGTGGTACGGGTTTGGTTTCGCCGGTGTGGCGCCAGCGACGCAGGCTGTAGACCCACGCGAGCACTTCTGCCACCGCGCTATAAAGTTCTGTTGGGATCGGTCTGCCAATCTCGCTGTGTCGGTAAAGCGCACGCGCCAGCGGTGGCGCTTCCAGCATCGGGATCTTATGTTCTTTCCCCAGCTCTCTGATGCGCAGCGCGACTTCCCCTGCGCCTTTGGCCAGCACGATTGGTGCGCTCATACTGTTTTCTTTGTAGGACAGGGCGACGGAGTAGTGCGTTGGGTTGTTGACAATCACATCCGCCTCAGGCACATCGGACATCATGCGGCTTCTGGCGATAGCGCGCTGCATCTGCTTGATTCTGTTCTTGATGTGCGGATCGCCTTCCTGCTGCTTAAATTCATCGCGTATTTCCTGGCGGGTCATACGCAGCTTTTTCAGGTTGCTGAAGATCTGGTTAAAAATGTCATAGCCAACCATCGGGATAATGCACAGCAGTACCATCATCAGGCAGTGCAGAATCAGGTCCATCGCGCGGCCAATCGCTTCAGGCAGTGGAGCACTCACTAACTGGATGAAATGCTCTTTATTATTAGTAAGATACAAAGTACAGCCTGTTCCTACTAAAGTAACTTTCAGACATCCTTTTAATAATTCAGCGACCATTTGCCCTGAAACCATCCGTTTCATTCCTGAAAGTGGATTTAAGCGTTTTAAATCTACTTTCAGGCCACCGCCCAGGTGAAGCCCACCAATCAGTAATGGCGAGGCAATCCCCACTACAAACAGCCCAAGCAGAAAGGGCATCAATGCCTGAATCATCATTACCAGCATGTCGTAAAGCTGGTGAATCATGCTTAACGGGTCCTCAATTTGATGTCTGTTGAGGGTTAACCCGGAATGCAATAACTGTAATAACGTGCGGGCAAGGTTTTCTCCGCTACCCGTCATCAGCGACCAGCCTGCTAACAGAATCAGCAGGGAGGTGAGTTCTCTGGAACGAGGAATCTGCCCTTTTTTCCGCGCTTCTTCTTTTCGGTGAGCTGTGGGCTCTTCTGTTTTTTCCTGATCGCTTTCTTCTGACATACACCTGCCTGGGTCTGGTTCCTCTGCTAACCGCGTTAGTTCTGGTTATCAGAGGAAAATGACATTACATAGATTAAAAGCCGAGACTCTGGAGAAGGTCATCAACCTGGCCCTGGGATGTCATTACACCTGCCTGGGTCTGATCGATTTGTGGACCATTAATTAATGAATTAGCGACTTCTTTCGTCGGTACAGTCTCTTCAGGAATGTTATCTACGAGTACCCGAATCAACTCTTTTTCGACAACTTCAATAATGGTCATCATGCGCTGGATAACCTGACCGGTCAGATCCTGAAAGTCCTGCGCCATCATGATTTCCATGAGTTGATTATTGGTTTTACCGGCCAGACTGGTCGCCTGTTTCAGATAATGCCGGGTATCTTTTACCAGTTCACGGGCTTCCGGCAGTTCAACAGGCGCATCAAACCAGGCATCCCAGCGTTGTGTTAACTGTTCAGCTCCGCTGGAGATAGCGTCCTGCATCGGTCTTGTTTCTTCCACACTGTTCAGCACACGCTCCGCAGCCTGCGATGTTTTCTTTGCCACATAATTCAGACGTTCGCGGGCATCAGGGATCGCTTCAGCCGCATCCATGATGGTTCGCTCAAGGCCAAGACTGACCAGACTATCCCTTAGCATCCGTGTGATATTACCAATACGGGTAAAGACGTCTGGATCGTGATTCTTTGGTGGCAGTTGCGCAGACGCGGTCATGATTATCCCCCGAGCTTCTCAAAGATTTTGTTCAGCTTTTCTTCAAGAGTGGCTGCGGTAAAAGGCTTAACCACATAACCGCTGGCACCGGCCTGCGCTGCGGCAATAATGTTTTCCTTCTTCGCTTCTGCGGTAACCATCAGCACAGGCAGCGCTTTAAGCGCACTATCCTGGCGAATTTCATTCAACAGCTGCAAACCGTCCATGTTCGGCATGTTCCAGTCACTAATGACAAAATCGAATGGTTCTTTTTTCAGACGCGTCAGCGCGTCATGACCATCCTCCGCTTCGTCAACATTGTTGAAGCCGAGATCTTTAAGGAGATTGCGGACAATGCGACGCATGGTGGCAAAGTCATCAACAACGAGGAAACGTAAATTCTTATCTGTCATGGTATATCCTGAAAAATTTCTAAGTACGAAATAGGCTGTTAAATACGGCGAGACTGCCCGGTTATGTTATTGAGAATTTGTTGGCTCATATCATCGAGGTCGGCGACTTCTGTTACCGCCTCTAAAGCCACTGCTTCACGGGGCATACCGAATACCACACATGAACGTTCGCTCTGGGCGAGGGTTCGGGCGCCTGCGTTACGCATCGCCAGCAGACCTTTCGCACCATCGTTACCCATACCCGTCAGGATCACACCGACGGCATTTCGTCCTGCGACTCGGGCAACGGATTCAAACAGCGTATCTACCGACGGACGATGGCGGTTAACAGGCGGCGTATCGCTAAGTTTGATATGGTAGTTAGCCCCGCTACGTATTAACTCCATATGTCTGCCGCCTGGCGCGATATAAGCATGACCGGGTAGTACGCGGTCATCATGCTCTGCTTCCTTTACGGACAGCAGGCAGGATTTATCCAGACGCTGGGCAAAAGAACGGGTAAACCCTGGTGGCATATGTTGTGCGATGACGATTCCCGGACATGTCGGCGGCATTGGCAAGAGGACATGGCTTAATGCTTCCGTACCACCGGTAGAGGCGCCAATGGCAATAATTTTTTCACTGCCAATAAGCGGGGCGCGAATAACGGGAGGAACTGTTCTTTTCTGGAAACTCCGCACGCTTGCCGCGATACGAATTTTGTCAGCGATCATATCGCTGTATTTTTCCATCCCTTCCTGAAGTCCTTGCTGAGGTTTAGTAATAAAATCTACGGCGCCCAGTTCCAGTGCTGCAATAGTGATATCAGAGCCTTTGCTGGTCAGTGAAGAAAGCATTAATACCGGCATTGGACGCAGACGCATTAAACGTTCAAGAAAATCCAGACCATCCATGCGCGGCATTTCAACGTCCAGCGTCAGTACATCCGGGTTATGTTGTTTAATCAAATCACGGGCCATGATGGGATCATGCGCCGTGGCGACCATTTCCATATCCGGTTGTTGATTAACAATTCGCGTCATGATATTGCGAATTAACGCCGAATCGTCCACGCACAACACTTTTATCTTTTTCATTTGTTACCCCTTTGCCAGGCAGTAAACAGATTGGCCGCGCAGGCGAAAATGACTATTTGCAGTATTAAAGTGTTCTGAATGACCCGCAAAAAGTATTCCACCTGGTTTCAGTATTTCTGCAAAACGGCGCATAAGAATATCCTGCGTATTTCTGTCAAAATAAATCATCACATTGCGACAGAAAATAGCATCAAACGGTGCAGGAATATCCCACTGCGGGGCCACGAGATTCAGCTGTTGGTAATGAATCGATGCCAACAGTTCCCTTTTTACCTTTACTTTATCACCGTGATTTCCTGTTCCACGCAGAAACCAGTTTTTTTTCTGTTTTTCATTCAGACTAGCCAAATCGGATAATTGATAAATTCCTTTTTTGGCATGACGCAGAACATCGGTATCAATATCCGTTGCCAGTATGCGAGGCCCCGTAATACTACGACCCAGCGTTTCTTCCAGCGTCATCGCAATTGACAGTGGTTCTTCGCCTGTGGATGCGGCAGCGCACCATACGTTATACATACCGCGCCGACTCCGCGCATGTTCTGCAAGAATAGGGAAATGGTACGCTTCACGAAAAAAAGAGGTCAGGTTAGTGGTCAGCGAGTTGACAAATGTCTGCCATTCCGGCGCATCAGAGCTGCTTTCAAGCAGTGCCATATACTCACTGAAGCTGTTTATCCCTAGCTGAGTGATTCGGCGGGATAAACGATTATAGACCATATCTTTTTTTTGACCATTCAGGACAATACCTGCACGGCGGTAAATTAGCTCGCTGACACGTGCTAAATCTTTATCCGTGAGAGTGTTCAGAGTTTGCGCAGGGAATTCAGAGTGATTAGCCATATTGCGGAATTTTATTTCTCAGTGTTTCCGCATTTAGCGGGGGATAGAGAGTTATTTTCAACACATGATTGGGGTTTCAATACGTATCACCCGATCATAAACACAGCCAGGCGGTGATCAGGTGATACGGGAAAACAGAAAATAACAATCAGGATTAACGGAGTGACTAAAACGAAAAATCGACAATCAGACACCCATATTCATGATGTCCTGATACGCGCTAACCATTTTATTGCGTACCTGAACACCAAGGTTAAGTGCTACAGATGACTTCTGCATCGAAACCATAACATCATTTAAGCCAACTCCCGGCACGCCTGCCAGATAGTCTTCAGAGCCTTGTTTGGCCTGATTCTGGAGCTGGCTGATATTATTGAGGCTGTTAAATAACACATCAGAAAATTGCGTTTTATTTTCTGTGTCATTTGATTCTGTCAGAGCAAGCTGATTCTGCATTGCAGAAACCTGGCCTGCCTGACGCTGGATCTGATTTACTACCCCATTGATTGTATTTAGGGACATATTGTTATTTCACCTTACTGACACTTAACAACAGATAGTTGATACTGATGTCTTATCAGCTCTGTTTAATTTAGGCGTACTTTATCATGGCGGAAGTTCAGCAGCATTGTGGGAAAAGTCAGCATAAACCTGTTCTTATTGCAGATTAGGTTTAGGGCTGTTTCAGGCGATAATTCTTATCTGGCAAATTTTCTGAAATGAAAAATTGTCGCGAATAATACTCATCACCAGTTTGTTCATCTGCATCTGCAATATGACACCTGCGTTGAAGTCGTACCATTTAACTTTACAGGAATATGGCATGAATGCCACAACCCAGGGTAATAAAAAAAATAGTCCCTTTGATTTTAAGGCACTACTGGAACGAATTCGGGCAAATCCCAGAATTATTTTTATGATCACAGCGGCGGCAGCAATTTCAATTGTTGTCGCCTTGCTATTCTGGATGCAAGGGCCAGTTTATCGAGTTCTCTACAGTAATATTAGCGAACAGGACGGTGGAGCGATTGTCACTCAGCTTAGCCAGATGCAGGTTCCTTATCGCTTTGCTGACCATAACGGCGCCATCATGATCCCGGAAGACCAGGTTTATGAGGTCCGTCTTAAACTCGCACAGCAGGGATTGCCGAAAGGTGGCTCTGTAGGGTTTGAACTGCTCGACCAGGAAAAATTTGGTATTAGCCAGTTTAACGAGCAGGTTAACTTCCAGCGTGCGCTTGAAGGTGAACTGGCTCGTACTATTGAGACGTTAGGTCCAGTACAGAGCGCCCGTATTCATCTGGCAATACCGAAACCGTCACTGTTTGTCCGCGAACAAAAAGCGCCTACTGCTTCAGTGACTCTTACTTTACAAAATGGCAGAACACTGGATGAAGGCCAGGTCAACGCCATCAGTTACATGATAGCCAGCGCGGTTTCTGGCCTTGATGCCGCTCATGTCACCATTGTGGATCAGTCTGGCCATTTGCTTTCCGGCAGTGACACTCACAATACCCAGACAACACAGCTTAAATATATCCGCGAAGTTGAAGATGACTATCAAAACCGTATTCAGGCAATTCTGACACCCGTTGTAGGCAGCGCCAACGTTCGTACGCAAGTTACGGCGCAAGTGGATTTCACCCAGAATGAGCAAACTGTTGAGGAATATGCCCCCAACACGTCGCCAGACAAGATGTCTATCCGCAGCCGCCACGTTGTTCATGATGAGCAGGGCGGGAAAAGCAGCGTTGGAGGAGTACCTGGCGCGTTAAGTAATCTACCGCCTACGGCCGCCACCGCACCGATTACCACCTCAACGCCAGCACGCGGCGCCAAAGATAGCGCGACACGCCCGGCGCCTCAGACGGTAAGCCAAAACCTACAACCTTACAGTCAGAACCATGACGACATTACCAATTACGAGCTGGACAGAACGCTAAAACATATCACCCGCAACACGGGTAATGTGGAACGTTTGTCGGTCGCGGTTGTTATCAATTATCTGCCAGGAAAAGCCGGAGAACCGGCGGCTCTGACGCCAGCGCAGATGAAGCAAATCAACGATCTGGTTAAAGAGGCAATGGGCTATACCGCTTCCCGTGGGGATTCGGTAAATGTGGTTAACACACCATTTAGCCAGTCAGACAAAGATGTCGCTCTTCCACTGTGGCAACAGCAGGATGTCATTCAGTTAGTTCTTAGCGTACTGCGTTATCTTTTAGTCGCTCTGGTTGCCTGGATGCTGTGGCGTAAAGCCGTATGGCCATTCTGGGTGAAACATCAGGAAATGCTGCTCCAGCGGCTCGAAATGGAAAAAGAAGCACGTCAGGCCGAAGCAACGGCGCAGCGGCAGAAAAAAGAACACAGCGAACTTGCCAAGGCTCAACAGCGCATGGATACCGAGCTTACTACTCAGCAACTGCGTGAAATGGCCGATGAGGCACCGCAGATTATTGCACTGGTTATTCGCCAGTGGATGAATAAGGAGCAGAAACCATCATGAATGCTGCCATGCGAAGCGCCATTATTATGCTAACGCTCGGCGATGACCGCGCCGCCGACGTCTTCCGCCATCTCAGTCCTCAGGAGGTGGCACAGATAAGCACTGCTATTGTCAGTATTCACTCTTATACCCATGAGCAGATTGCTCAGGTGCTGAGTGAATTCAAACGCGATTCAGAAGAGTATGCGTCCATCAGCATCAATGCGGATGAGTATTTACGCAATGTTCTGGTGAAAGCGCTGGGTGAATCCCAGGCCGAAGCCTTGTTGGATAATCTGCTGGATGCCCATAGTGAAAACAACGGTATCGATACGTTGGGTCTGATGGAACCGTATATGGTGTATGACCTGATTCGGGAAGAGCATCCGCAGATTATTGCGACCATTCTGGTGCATCTGAAACGCGCTCAGGCAGCAAGCGTACTGGCGAAATTCGAAGAACGCGAACGTAACGACATTATGTTGCGTATTGCCACCTTTAACGGCGTCCAGCCGGTGGCACTGCAAGAACTGACGGATGTACTGAACAATCTGCTCCACGGTCAGTCACTGAAGCGCAACAATATGGGTGGTGTTCGTCCGGCGGCTGAAATTCTCAACCTGATGAAAACTCAGCAGGAAGAAGCGGCGCTTACTGCATTCCGTGAATTTGATCCTGAACTGGCGCAAAAAATTATTGACGAGATGTTCCTGTTCGAAAATCTGGTGGATATGGACGACCGCAGCATCCAGCGCCTGCTGCAGGAAGTCGATGGCGAGTCTCTGCTGGTTGCGTTGAAAGGCGCTGATCAGGCGCTGCGTGAGAAGTTCTTCAGCAACATGTCCAAACGTCAGGCTGAAATTATGCGTGATGATCTCAATTCCCGTGGTCCGGTACGTATGACCCAGGTTGAAGCAGAACAGAAATCCATTCTGTTGGTGGTACGTCGTCTGGTGGAAGTCGGAGAGATGGTGATTGGCGGAGGTGAGGATGTCTACGTCTGAGACAACCTGGAAACCCTGGCGGCCTGATGATCTGCTCGGGCAGGGCAGTTCCTCATGGCCAAACCTGGAGTCTGAAAATCATGCAGATGCAGACCCAATGTCTGACCCGGACCGGCAGGCAGAGCTTGCTCGTGTTCGCCAACAGGAAGGGCAAAAAGGGTTTACGCAGGGACTGGTAAAGGGCGAAGAAGAGGGCCGCCGCCGCGGCTACGAAGAAGGATTGCAACAGGGAAAAGCCGAAGGCATTAAGCAAGGATTAGCGGAAATACATGCTCAACAATCGCTGTTAAATTCACAGTTTTCCCGCGTGATGGAAAGTTTCCAGATCTCGGTTGAAAACATGGACAGCGTCATTCCTGCCCGCCTGGTGCAACTGGCGCTGATGGCGGTGCGTACTCTGTTGGGCGGGCAGGGCGTTACGGATAAAATGCATACCAGTCTGATGAATCACATCCGTACCCTACTCAACGAAGATAGTTTACTGAAAGGTAAATTTCGCCTGACCATCAGTGCGGAAGAACCAGAAGAGGTACGCCAGCAGCTTGAGACGTTACTCTCAGCCTATGACTGGGAATTGTGTGCCGATCCTCATCTTCTACCCGGCGGTTGTCGGATCAGTACGGAAGAAGGGGAACTGGATGCCTCGCTGGAAACCCGCTGGCAGTCGTTGTGTCAATTGGCTCGTAACAGGGGCGGTGTATGACTTCGCATCTCAAAAACTGGCTGGGTGCTCTGGAACAGCAAGAAACGCGGATGACGACGTTACCCGCTTTTCGTCAGTACGGCAGGCTGATCCGCGCGACTGGACTGGTGATGGAAGCCACCGGACTAAAATTACCCATCGGAACGCTGTGCATTGTTGAACGTGACGGCCCGGATGGTATTCGTTGTGTAGAAAGTGAGGTTGTTGGTTTCAGTGGACAAACGCTGTATCTGATGCCGCTGGAACATGTGGACGGCATCTTGCCTGGCGCCAGAGTCTGGGCGCCGGATAGCGGTGATAAGTTAACACAAGGCAAGCAGCTTCCTGTTGGGCCTGGATTATTGGGGCGTGTGCTGGATGCCAGTGCGCGACCACTGGATGGCCTTCCTCCTCCCAGTAATAGTGATCGGGCAACATTATTTACCGCTCCGTTTAACCCGTTACAACGCGATCCTATTCGCAATGTGCTTGATGTCGGCGTTCGGGCGATCAATGGGTTACTGACCGTGGGACGAGGCCAGCGTATGGGGCTGTTCGCGGGGTCCGGTGTCGGGAAAAGTGTCCTGTTAGGCATGATGGCGCGCTATACCACCGCTGATGTGGTGGTTGTGGGACTCATCGGCGAACGAGGCCGTGAAGTCAAAGATTTTATTGAAAATATCCTCGGAAAGGATGGCTTACAGCGTTCGGTGGTTATTGCTGCGCCTGCCGATGTATCGCCGGTACTGCGTATGCAGGGGGCGGTATATGCAACCCGTATTGCGGAAGATTTCCGTGACCGTGGATTAAATGTGTTGCTGATCATGGATTCGCTGACGCGTTATGCGATGGCGCAACGTGAGATAGCATTAGCCATTGGCGAACCGCCAGCAACCAAAGGCTATCCGCCTTCTGTTTTCGCCCGTTTACCGGCCCTGGTGGAGAGAGCCGGAAATGGTATCCGTGGCGGTGGATCAATCACTGCATTCTATACCGTATTGACGGAAGGCGACGATCAGCAGGACCCGATTGCGGACTCCGCTCGCGCCATTCTCGACGGACATATTGTTCTGTCACGCCGACTGGCGGAATCAGGCCACTATCCGGCCATTGATATTGAAGCTTCTATCAGCCGTGTGATGACGGAAATTACGCAACCAGCGCAATTTAAAAAGGTACAGCGTTTTAAACAACTTCTGTCCTCGTGGCAGCGGAACCGGGATTTGGTCAGCGTAGGGGCGTATGCCAGAGGCAGCGATCCTTTACTGGATCAGGCGATCACCTTATATCCAGAAATGGAACGCTATCTGCAACAGGGCATCCATGAACGCCAGGAATATGATGTTTCATGTCGCCAGCTCGATGCGTTATTCCCGGATAACAGAGGCCCTGAAGCAGGTGAATAATCATGGCAACGTCAGCACCAATGGATGTTTTGCGGGATCTGGCCGAAAAGAAACTCAATGACACCACGGTGCGACTGGGGCGTGCGCGCCAGTCGCATGAGAATGAAGTCTCACGTTTACAACAATTACAGACATACGAATCTGAATATCGTCGCCAACTGCAAAACACCATTGCCGATAAGGGGATGTCAGTGTCTACGCTCCAGTCATGGCAAAGTTTTATTGGTGCGCTGGAAAAGGTCGTTTTGCAGCAGGTAAACCAGGTGAACAACAGCCAACAGATTGTCGATGCCTCGCTCAGTGACTGGCAAAAAGATCGTCAGCGGTTAAACGCATTTGAAACATTAAAAAGCCGGGCCGAAGCCCAGCGTATATTGAAAGAAAACCGACAGGAACAAAAAATGATGGATGAATTTGCCCGCCGCGCCAGCCAGAGGGGAAAATAAAATGCAGGTAATTTCTTTACCTATGAATATTGGCAATCTGGGGCATGGACACGCTGTAACGCAGAATGACACAGACACGTCATCATTTGCCGCAGAACTCGACAGCAAACTGCTTCCTGGCGCCATCCCGAAGCCTCATCTTCCGTCGGAAGGGACAGTAAATCTGTTACCGAACGAGGAAGAAAAAGGGAAAGGATCGCCTGAAGGGGAGCACTCTGGTGTCATGGATAATCTGTTTTACCTGCTTCCGGCGCAAAGTACACCATTACCAGAAACAGGTATAAACCAGGAAATGACAGCGTCACCGATGTTTGAAGGCAATGGACTGGTTACCGCCCTGAAAAATACGTCGGTGTCGCCTGAAAATGTGGCGTCCCAAACGGAAAAGGGGAGTTCCGATGTTAGTTTGCCTGAAACTGAACTTTTAGCAGAACAGAATGGGGATGAAGTACAAAATAATGCTTTCGATACCAGCCATTCGCAAACGTTGAATAAAGCCGTTGCCTATTCAGAGTTTGCGGGGAAAGTCGGTAAACCGGTTGCTCATCCATCTTCATCGCTGCCATTAAAACCCGATTCCTTGCATCTTGAGTCGGCCACCAATACCGGTCATACACTGCCTCAGTCATCGGAACAATTGGCAACGTCTCTGGATTCGGCGGTGGCGAATCAACCGACGGAACAGATGCCTGTACAACATCAGGAAAGTCATACAGCGGATGCTTTTCATATCCCAACCATTGGGGATATGAGCATTCAAATCCGTGAGCCTGTGGGGGTATCCCCATCTGCGCAGCCCTCTGTATTGACAGCGTCTGTGGGGACTACGGAATGGCAGCAGAATTTGAGTCAGCAGTTGGCTTGCTTTACTCGTGAAGGGATTCATCATGCGGAGCTGAGATTGCACCCGGAAGATCTTGGTAGTCTGCATATTAGTCTGCGGATAAATAATGATCAGGTGCAGCTTCATTTTGCCGCAGCCGACCATCAGGTTCGCGCTGCGCTTGAAACGGCGATGCCTCATTTACGAAACTCCCTTGCAGAATCAGGGATCTCTCTTGGGCAAACCAATGTTGCTGCGGACTCCAGACCTTCGTGGGAGAACGGTTCGCAAAATCAGACAGCAGAACAGGATATGCAATCCGATGATGGTGTGGAAAGCGTACCGGATGAACCAGGCGTAATTCTGCATACGATCAGTCGTTCCGGCGGAATAAATACTTTTGTCTGATAAATTTATTTTGTTATTTATCTGAAAGCCCGGTTCCCGGGCTTTGTTGTTTTATTATGGTGGTATTTTTTCCGGGTTTAAACTTGCTTCTTTGCGGGCTGTTGATATCGATCCTGATCTTTAATTATATTAAAATTCAACTGGTTATAAATCTCACGTAGGTGGTGTTTTTTTATCATTTCTGCAACATTCATTTTCATTAAGGATGCAGGCAAACGTTTACAATGTTGTCTGAAGTCAAATCTATCTATCAATTTAATGCCAGCAGCGACATTTTTTTGCCGGATTATTAATACCAGGTTATGTAATAGAATACAGCACCTGTCCCGGGTGTAACGGGGTGCAAATTACTGAGTATATTTTTGTGATGTCAAAAAAGAATCTGGATACCACTCAGAGTGGCAAAAAAAGCAAAGGTCGCATAGCGCTGACCGTCCTGGCATTTGTTTTTGCCAGCGCATGTTTTGGTTATACCTGGACAGAACTGGAGAGTTTAAAGAACAATGTTAAAAAAGGCGCAATAGAGCAGGAAATTGAAGAAATAGAGGAAACGTTTGAAATACCTATTTATACACCTTTGGATACGTTTACTGTCAGTCTGAAGCCTGGTGTCGATGGAACAGAACATGTTCTGTATGTTGGATTGACGCTGCGTCTGAAAGATCCTCGCTCCCAGGAATTGTTAAAACGTTTCCTGCCAGAAATTCGTAGCCGCCTTGTTATGCTATTTTCACAGCAGACGATGGAGGAGTTGAGCACACGCGAAGGTAAACAGCAACTGGTTCATCAAGTTGAAAAAGAACTGGCAAGTCCACTATCCGGGAAACAGACGGTTAAAGTTACCGATGTTTTATTTAACATCTTTATTTTACGGTAATCGCTATGTCTGACAATATTATGTCACAGGATGAGGTGGATAGTCTTCTGAATGGCGATGGTAACGGCGCATCTGAAAACACTCTATCTGCCATGGCTCCTGAGGATGGTATCCGTCCTTACGATCCGGTGACGCAACGACGCGTTGTTCATGAACGACTCAGCACGCTGGAATTCATTAATGAACGTTTTGCCCGCCAGTTTCGTGTCGGAGCGTTCAACGTGTTGCACCGCAGTCTGGACGTCACTATCGGTAATATTCGGGTACAGCCTTATCATGAATTTGCGCGTAACTTGCCTGTGATGACCAATCTTAATTTGATTCATCTGTCACCTTTGCGCGGGACGGCACTGTTCGTCTTTTCTCCCAATATGGTGTTTATGTTGGTGGAAAATTTATTTGGCGGTGACGGACGTTTTAAAACAAAAGCGGATGGGCGGGAGTTTACCCCCACTGAACAACGTATTATTCAGCGTATATTGTCAATTGCTCTGGAGTCTTATGACTTTGCCTGGAGTACGGTTTATGGTCTTAAAACAGAATATATTCGCTCAGAAATGCAGGTGAAATTCACCAATATTACGTCGTCACCGAATGATATTGTGATTACTACACCGTTTTATATCGAACTGGGTTCAGAGTGCGTCCAGATGGATATCTGCATCCCTTTCAACGTTATTGAGCCAATACGTTCTTTGCTTACCAGTCCACCACAGGAAAACGCCTGGCAGGAAGATCAAAACTGGCGTAATACGCTGGCTTCACAGGTCAGAAATACGGAACTGGAACTGGTGGTGAATTTATCCGACGTCCAGATGCGACTGTCACAAATTATGAGCCTGAAGCAACACGATGTTTTGCCGTTAGATAAACCTGAAATCGCTGAAGCTTATGTTGATGGCGTACGGGTACTGTCCGGGAAATATGGCAGTGCAAGCAATCAGTACGCCTTGCAGGTAGAAGAACTTTTTAATACAGCATTAGCACCTTTTTCTAAGGAGAGCTCGCATGAGCAAGAATGAACAGGCGGGCACTACCTCTACTCCCGCAGATACGGCCTGGGCAGACGCACTGGAAGAACAGCGCGAATCCGCAGGAACGACGGGCGTGATGGACGGGGCGAAAGCTATTGCCTCTGACCTGAATCTGGTTATGGATATTCCGGTCAGAATGACGGTAGAACTTGGCAGAACCCGTATGACCATCAAGGAACTTCTGGCACTGAGCCAGGGGTCTGTGGTTGCGCTGGAAGGTCTGGCAGGTGAACCTCTGGATATTTTGATTAATGGTTATCTTATTGCACAGGGAGAAGTGGTTGTGGTGTCGGATAAATTCGGTATTCGTATTACCGATATTATTACGCCATCTGAACGTATTTATCGCCTGAGCAGATAATGATCAATAGTACCCATACAGTTTTACCCACCGCTTCAACAACCAGCATGTCGTCGGTATGGATGCATACCGGCGGTATCCTCTGCCTGATAATATTCGGGTTACTTCTTTTACTCTGGTATTTACGTCGTTCTGGCGGTATTTCAGGGAAAAAAAATGGCCGCAATGCGCTGTTAAATATTAAATTCAGCCAGTCTCTGGGGCCGCGTGAACGCCTGGTTCTTGTGGAAGTGGGAAATCAATGGTTACTGCTTGGCGTGACGGCAGAAAAGATCTCCTGTCTGAGCGCCATCGACAAAAAAACGGTCGAAGAAAATTTTGCGGCTGTTGATCAACCGCAGTCCCGTAGCTCGCTGGTTGACTGTTTTCAGACAGTGCTGGCAAACAGTCTGCGGGGGCGTTATGGCAAGTCACAATAAAATAAAACCATCATGGCGGGTAATGTCGATTATCTGTGGCCTGTTGGTCATGGTGTTTGGCATCGGATTGCCTGTACATAGCGCATTCGCTGCCAATAGCGACATTCTGTTAACTCGCCCGGCGGGTGGGGAAGGCTGGTCTTTACCGGTACAGACGCTGGTCCTGCTGACATCGCTGACCTTTCTACCCGCTATTTTGCTGATGATGACCGGTTTTACACGCATCATCATTGTGTTGGGATTGCTGCGTAACGCGTTGGGAACGTCATCAACACCACCAAACCAGGTGCTGTTAGGTCTGGCGCTGTTCCTCACTTTTTATGTCATGTCGCCCGTGTTTAATAAAATCTATGACGACGCATGGATGCCTTTAAGTCAGGATAAAATCACCGCTCAGGTCGCCATCGATAAAGGTATTCAGCCGCTGCGGGAATTTATGTTGCAACAAACGCGTCAGGATGATCTGGCGTTGTATACCCGCATCGCTCATCAGCAAAACTTCGCCGGACCGGAAGATGTACCGTTAAGTCTGCTGGTTCCGGCGTTTGTCACCAGTGAACTGAAAACAGGTTTCCAGATTGGCTTTACCATCTTTATACCGTTTTTGATTATCGACCTTGTGGTCGCCAGTGTTTTGATGGCGCTGGGGATGATGATGGTGCCGCCAGCGACAATCTCATTACCTTTTAAATTGATGCTGTTTGTTCTGGTCGACGGCTGGCAGTTGTTGATTGGTTCACTGGCTCAAAGTTTTTTTAGCTGACGAGGAAAAGAGATGACAGAAGAACAAGTCATGGCGATGGGATTCCAGGCCATTAAAGTCGGTCTGATGATTGCCGCGCCGTTATTGCTGGCGTCTCTGGTTGCCGGGTTGGTTATCAGCATTCTTCAGGCGTCCACGCAAATAAACGAGATGACATTGTCTTTTATTCCCAAGATCCTTCTGATTGTGGTGGTCATTATTGCTCTTGGTCCCTGGATGTTAAGCGTTATGCTTGATTATATGCACGGGTTGTTTAACAGCCTGCCTTATCTGATTCGCTAGTTATGCTCACTCTGTCTCTGGCTGATCTCTACCTGCATATCGGTCAGTATTTCTTCCCGTTTTTGCGTATTCTGGCTCTTTTTACGTCAGCGCCGATCTTTAATGACAAATCGATCAACAAAAAGGTCAAAATTGCACTGTCGGCACTGATAGCCTTTCAGATAGCCCCCATATTGCCTGACAGCAATATTCGTATTGTTTCGTATGAGGGATTTCTGACGGGAGCGGGGCAGCTCATTATTGGCCTTATCACCGGGTTGATCATTCAGTTGATTTTTGTGGCTGTCCGCCACGCTGGCGAACTTATCGGCCTGCAGATGGGACTTTCATTTGCCACCTTCTATGACCGGGCCGGTGGACAGAATATGCCTGTGGTCGCCCGCTTTCTGAATTTACTGGCTACGCTGATCTTTTTAATCGCCAACGGACATCTTTACCTTCTGGAGATTATCGCCCGCAGCTTTGATATTTTGCCCGTTGTGGCTACGTTACCCAATGCGTCTGCTTATCTGGCTTTTGTAAAACTGGCGGGGCTTATTTTCAGTAGCGGTTTGATACTGGCGTTACCTATTGTGGCGTTACTGCTCTGTATTAACCTGACACTTGGTATTATTAACCGTCTGACGCCGCAACTTTCTGTTTTTGTGATCGGTTTCCCTATTTCACTTAGCGTTGGATTGCTGGCGCTATCGCTGATGATGTACTCCTTTGGCCCACTTTTTGAAAACCTGATGGCCACCATTTTTGACAATCTTCTGCAAATTATGGCCGCGATGAGATAGCCCTGCCTCGCAGCCGTTGTGAACCCAAAAAACGCGTCAGTATTTCTGCCTTAAAATTTTGTCGTTTTCCGTGCGGATTTCCCCTCTGATATACAGTTCACAGAATTGCCGGTAGGAACTCAGCCCTAATTTTTTTAGCGCGCCGCGTCTGATCTGATACAGCGTCGGTTCCGGTATTTTCATGCATCGGGACATTTCCGCTATTGACTCTCCGGCAAGGGGAAGCACCAGACAAATCCATTCTTTCAGGGAAAAACCATAACGTTCGTCCCGGTAGCGATTAATCGTATGCATGGGGCGAAATGTTTTACCCCGTAACCAGGTCTGGAAGTTGCGCTGAAAAAGACCGGAGTGCAGGTTATGGGAGTTAAAAAAAGTGACCTTACCTGCAAACTTGCGCGAGATGTAATGTGTCAGATAGGAGTTATAACGACTGACCAGCACGCCAACGCGTTTACGACTGTTAATCTGGATAAGAAAATCAACGGCTTCTTTGAATATTTGTAGCGATTCCGTCCCTGACATATCAAGCACTAACATAATGGTCAGCGTATCATCCAGGCCGATAGTGACCTGCTCAATTCGATGGATAAATGACAGGTTAATGTGGTTGTTGGAGAAAAGATTCTTCATCCCAAATGTGAAATACTCACACAGGGCCATGACAAATACAGGTGGTGTAGAATTAGTACAGTTTTCCATTAGTGCGCGGTCCTCGCGTATTTTCCTGATTACTTAGTTGACGTTGTTCGTCAGCATTTAAAATAAAAGGTTACTTTTTGGGGTATCTGACAAATTTAACATCCTTAGTGGTAAGTATAATACACCACATTAAGTAAATCCTGATTAGGATAATTCGATGCGGAATATAATTATAGTTTAATACTAAGGTCTGGTGATTATTAGTCAGGAGTCAAAGGAGTGCGGCAATGTTTGAGCGTTCGTTTATACTATGATTTATATTTCACCCAACGCGTTCATGCATAATTATTTTCCCCTGATTTATTTGCAGTCAGTGTTCTTATCAGAAAAATCACAATCCTGGTTATTAATCGACTACGCGCTGACGAAGAAAATTGTGGGTGTTTAATTATAAAAAAACCAGCCCAGGAGGAAGAACTGGGCTGGTTGGGGGGGCACGAGGCAGAATCATTCTGCCGTGGGGGTGCACATTAACGCAGAAGCTGCAGAA
>NZ_RHJI01000002.1 GCF_004211955.1 Escherichia sp. E1V33 | reverse complement strand
CGCGGGGTGTGCATAATACGCTTTCCCGCTACAGAGTCAAGCATTTTTTCGCTTTTCTCTGTCGGAATTCTCAGGAGAATCCCGCTGACCCGGCGGCTTGTTTGCCGTTGTTCCGTGTCAGTGGTGGCGCATTATAGGGAGTTATTCTGAGCTGACAAGAGGAAATTTAAAATAATTTTCCGAATGCGCGTTTTTTCAGCAAAACACCTGTAAGCGTGCCATAAAACAAGCAATTTGCCGTTTTTGCAACCGCAATCACACTTCCAGGTGGCATACTAAAGAGGAATAAAAAGAAAAAGGAAGATAAGTAATGCCTTTAAGCGCACAACAGTTAGCTGCACAGAAAAACCTTTCATATGTTCTGGCTGAGAAGCTGGCACAACGAATCTTAAAAGGTGAATACGCACCTGGCACCATTTTGCCAGGTGAAATTGAACTGGGTGAGCAATTTGGTGTGAGTCGTACTGCAGTACGCGAAGCGGTTAAAACATTAACGGCAAAAGGGATGGTTTTACCGCGTCCGCGAATTGGTACCCGGGTCATGCCACAATCCAACTGGAACTTTCTTGATCAGGAATTGCTCACATGGTGGATGACAGAAGAGAACTTTCATCAGGTCATTGATCACTTTCTGGTTATGCGTATCTGTCTGGAGCCGCAAGCCTGTTTACTGGCTGCAACGGTAGGAACAGCAGAACAGAAGGCGCATCTCAACACGCTAATGGCTGAAATGGTTGCATTAAAAGATAACTTTCGCCGAGAACGTTGGGTTGAGGTCGATATGGCCTGGCATGAGCACATCTATGAAATGAGCGCCAATCCGTTTTTGACCTCTTTCGCCTCGCTATTCCATTCGGTTTATCACACTTACTTCACGTCAATAACCAGCGACACCGTGATAAAGCTGGATCTGCACCAGGCGATCGTCGATGCGATTATCCAAAGCGATGGCGACGCGGCATTTAAAGCTTGTCAGGCGCTACTACACACTCCGGATAATTGATAACCAGACAAAGGGACATTGAATGAGCGAGAAAAAGAAGCGCAGTATGGCGGGTTTGCCATGGATTGCGGCGATGGCTTTCTTCATGCAGGCACTTGATGCCACTATCCTGAATACTGCCCTACCCGATATCGCTCATAGTCTTAATCGCTCCCCTCTTGCTATGCAATCAGCCATCATCAGTTACACGCTGACGGTGGCGATGCTTATTCCGGTCAGCGGATGGCTGGCCGATCGCTTCGGCACGCGCCGCATTTTTACCATTGCTGTTAGCTTGTTCACGTTGGGTTCTCTGGCCTGCGCACTCTCAAACTCGCTGCCACAACTGGTTGTCTTCCGTGTTATTCAGGGGATAGGCGGCGCAATGATGATGCCGGTCGCTCGCCTGGCGTTACTACGCGCATACCCTCGCAATGAACTCCTCCCTGTACTGAATTTTGTCGCCATGCCGGGTCTGGTTGGGCCGATTTTAGGGCCTGTTCTTGGGGGCATGTTGGTCACCTGGGCAACATGGCACTGGATCTTTTTAATCAATATTCCTATTGGTATTGCGGGCCTTCTCTACGCTCGCAAACATATGCCTAACTTCACCACAGCACGTCGAAAATTTGATATCACTGGTTTCTTACTGTTTGGTCTTAGCCTTGTGCTCTTCTCAAGTGGAATCGAGCTGTTTGGTGAGAAAATTGTTGAAACCCGGATTGCCTTGACGGTCATTGTGGCCAGCATAGTGTTACTGCTTCTCTATATTCTCCATGCCCGACGCACACAAAACCCATTAATCTCATTAGATTTATTTAAAACCCGCACTTTCTCGATCGGTATCGTAGGCAATATCGCAACCCGTCTGGGGACTGGCTGTGTACCGTTTCTTATGCCATTGATGTTACAGGTAGGATTTGGTTATCAGGCGTTTATTGCCGGCTGCATGATGGCACCGATAGCGTTAGGCTCCATTATTGCGAAATCGATGGTTACGCAGGTTTTACGGCGTCTGGGCTATCGCCATACGTTAGTTGGAATTACGGTGATTATTGGTCTGATGATCGCCCAGTTCTCATTGCAATCTCCGGCAATGGCGATATGGATGCTAATTTTGCCGTTGTTTATTTTAGGGATGGCGATGTCGACGCAATTTACCGCTATGAATACCATAACACTTGCCGATCTGACAGATGACAACGCCAGCAGCGGTAACAGTGTTCTGGCTGTCACGCAACAGTTGTCGATCAGTTTAGGCGTAGCCGTTAGCGCAGCCGTTCTTCGCGTTTATGAAGGGATGGAAGGCACGACGATTGTCGAACAATTCCACTATACGTTTATTACGATGGGGATTATTACGGTTGCTTCAGCAGCGATGTTCATGCTCCTGAAGGCAACTGATGGTAATAATTTGATTAAACGTCAGCAAAAATCTAAGCCGAGCCGCGCGCCATCAGAACAGGAGTAAGTTGTAATCGTTGTTGCTGTAAGGTTGGCTGCGCCATTCGGTGGATGAGCACATCAATCGCCAGCTCTCCCAGTTCATCTTTCGGTTGATGGATAGTGGTGAGCGGTGGCGTCATAAAGCTTGCCAGTTCAATATCGTCATACCCAATCACCGCAATATCCTGCGGGACATGCAATCCAGCCTGATACAACGCCTGGTAAACCCCCACTGCCATTGCGTCATTTCCGGTAAAGACCGCCTGAGGACGCAGAGGATGCAACAACAGCTGTCGCATCGCGTCAAACCCGCCGTTAAATTCAAAATCGCCAATCACTTCATAGCCATCGGGAATGTCGAGGCCAGCACGTTTCATCGCCGCCCGATAACCTTCCAGCCGCAAACGTGCAGGCGTTTTATCCAGAGGCCCGGTAATACAGGCTATACGAGTATGGCCTTTGTCGATCAGATATTGCGTTGCTAAATCGCCTCCCAGCAATGAGTTATCCTGAATGAGATCGCTGTCGCCATCGAACGGCGCCCAGTCCATCATCACGGTAGGCACTGTCGGATAACGTTGCATGATTTCACGCGAAGGCTGATGCGTTTCGGTGCAGAGTAACAGCAAGCCATCAACACGCTTTTGCATCAACGTTTCCAGATTACGATTCATTCGCTGCTCATCGCCTTCGGTATTACAAAGGACAAGACTATAACCGCGTTCGAAGCAGCTGCGTTCAACACCACGCACCAGTTCAGAATAGAAAGGATTGGTACTGGCGGTGATCAACATGCCAATGGTATGTGTTTGATTAAGCTTGAGGCTACGCGCCAGGGCTGATGGCGCGTAATTGAGTTCTTTAATCGCCGCTTCAACTTTGGCGGTAATCGCTTCACTGACGAAGCGATCTTTATTGATGACGTGAGAAACTGTTGAGGTAGAAACGCCCGCCAGGCGGGCAATATCTTTCATTGTAGCCAAGGCGTCACCTCTGCCTGTCTAAAAACGCGTCAATCTCTTTACGCCACGGTACTGACGGTTGTGCGCCTTTACGCGTTACGGCAATAGCAGCGGCGGCATGAGCAAAACGAATCGCCTCTGGCAACGGTTTTTCTTCCAGCAACGCCGTGATTAACGCGCCGTTAAAGGTATCTCCGGCAGCAATGGTGTCAACTGCCTGAACACGAAAACCGGGAACGCGCTGACCTTCGCCATTCATGCTAGCCCACACGCCACGACTCCCTAAGGTAATCAGGACAGTACGGATACCTTTCTCATGCAGTACCTGCGCAGCTTTCGCCGCATCTTCATCATTTTCAACACGAATGCCGGTAAGTTTTTCCGCTTCCGTTTCGTTTGGCGTAATGATGTCCACCAGCGCCAGCAATTCATCGGGTAATTCGCGAGCCGGAGCCGGGTTAAGCGCAACGATAGTCTTATTTTGATGGGCAATTTTCGCTGCTGCCATCACACTTTCGAGTGGTGATTCCAGCTGCATTAATAATGCTGAGGCATTCGCAATACGCTCGCGTTGCGCTTCTACCAGCACAGGGGAAAGGGCAGCGTTAGCTCCGGAATGAATACCGATGACGTTCTCGCCTTCACCATTAACAAAAATCAACGCCACACCAGTTGATTCACCTTTGATCACGCTTACAGGTGAAATATCAATGTTATCGGTGGCTAGCTGCTGACGAACACTCTCGCCAATACTGTCATCGCCAGTGCAGGCAATAAACGAGATATTCGCGCCGCTACGCCCTGCAGCCACAGCCTGATTCGCACCTTTGCCGCCAAATGCGACTTGATAGTGGTTACCGGTTACGGTTTCGCCTGGAGTAGGAAAAGATTGAAGATTAAGGATATGGTCAGCATTAATGCTGCCAAGAACAACGAGGCTGCCTGCGTTTTGCATATTCGGGATGTCCATAAAATGCGCCACCGGGTTAGGGTGGCGCGTGCCCTGCTTTTCTTTATATTACACGTTCATCTGTCGATGACGTATTGATGCCACTATCAGGTTATAAAACCTGACTAAGACTACTGCTTAACAACCAGTTTCAGATCAACCGGATATTTCGCCTGAACTTTTTCGCCTTTCAGAACTTTATCAGCGGTTTCGACACCTTTCGCGCCAATCTGATCGGGTAACTGAGCGATAGTCGCTGCCAGTTTGCCATCATTTACTGCTTTTTCGCCATCAGGTGTACCGTCAAATCCGACGACCATCACATCTGATTTACCAGCAGTTTGCAGTGCACGCAGTGCGCCCAGCGCCATTTCATCGTTCTGCGCGAACACAGCCTGCACATCCGGATGAGCGGTCAACAGGTTCTGCATTACGTTCAAACCTTTAGTGCGGTCGAAGTCTGCCGGCTGGCTGGCCAGGACGTTAAATTTGTGAGCAGCAACAGCCTGCTGAAAACCTTCACCACGTTCACGAGCTGCGGATGTACCGGCAATACCTTGCAGTTCGATAACTTTTGCACCTTCGCCAGCTTTCTTCGCGATGTAATCACCTGCGATTTTACCGCCCAGTACGTTGTCAGAAGCAATATGGCTAACCACTTCGCCTTTCGTTGCCTGACGGTCAAGGGTGATAACCGGGATATTCGCCTGGTTTGCCATCTTCACGGCGTTACCCACCGCGTCGGAGTCGGTCGGGTTAATCAGCAGAATTTTGGTGCCGCGAACGGTTAAGTCCTGCACGTTCGCCAGCTCTTTTGCCGGGTTGTTCTGAGAATCCAGCACCACCAGGTTATAGCCGAGTTTATCCGCCTCTTTCTGCGCACCATCTTTCAGCGATACAAAGAACGGGTTATTGAGCGTGGAAACCACCAGCGCAATGGTGTCTTTTGCCATTGCATTCGCACTAACGGTGGCGCTTAGCGCAACAGCAGAAACCAGGGTAGCCAGTTTTTTCATGTTCATATTCAAGATGTCCTGTAGTCGTTATTACTGTTTTTTGTTGTCTACCAGCACCGCCAGCAAAATCACCACAGCTTTGACGATCATCTGGTAATAGGAGGAAACACCTAACAAATTCAAACCATTATTAAGGAAGCCAAGAATTAATGCGCCGATCAACGTCCCAACAATGCGACCTTTACCGCCCGCCAGACTTGTACCGCCCAGAACCACTGCCGCAATGGCATCCAGTTCATAGCCAGTCCCCGCAGTCGGTTGGGCGGAGGAGAGACGCGCCACTTCAATGATCCCGGCCAGCGATGCCAGCAGACCACAAAGAGAATAGACGATGATTTTGATTTTATTGACGTTGATACCAGAAAGACGCGTTGCCGCTTCGTTGCCGCCCAGCGCGTAGATATAACGCCCCAGACGCGTGTGATGCAGCATGTACCAGGCCGCGAGGAAGACAATCCCCATAATCCACACTGGCGTAGGTACGCCCAGCGGACGACCAATACCGAACCAGCCAAACAGATCGGCGTTCTCGGTAAAGCCTGTATTCACCGGGCTACCGTTGGTGTAAACCATGGTCACACCGCGCAGTAAAAGCATCATAACCAGCGTAGCGATAAACGCCTGGACGCGACCTTTCGCCACAATCACTCCGGTTACCGCACCAATTGCGGCACCTAACGCGAGAGCGGCAGCGACAGCCACCAGCGCATTGACTTCAATGCCGACGATAGATGCAGCAACTGCGCCGGTCAGCGCCAACAGAGAACCTACCGATAAGTCGATGCCCGACGTCAGGATCACCAGCGTCATCCCGACCGCCATAATGGCGTTCACCGAGGTTTGCTGGAGAATGTTGAATAAGTTATTGATGGTGAAAAAGTTTGGACTTAACGTCGAGACAATCGCGATCAGCACCAGCAGAGCGATAAGCGATTTCTGCTCCATCAGCCACGCTTTCGTGAAATAACGGCGACCAGAGACAGTCTGGGTTGTCATTTTTTTACTCCTGATTCACGCGATTAAGCTTGCCCACAGCGGCAGCCATTAACACTTCCTGGGTGGCCTGCTCACGAGTAAATTCCCCGCTGAGATGCCCTTCATGCATGACGATGATGCGATCGCTCATGCCTAATACTTCTGGCATCTCCGATGACACCAGAATGATGCTCAAGCCATCGGCTTTGAACTGGTTAATCAGTTGATAGATCTCTTTTTTCGCGCCGACATCTACGCCACGGGTAGGTTCATCAAGGATAAGCACTTTTGGGCGCGTCATCAGGCCACGGGCAATCGCCACTTTTTGCTGATTGCCGCCGGAGAGCAGACCAATTGCCTGTTCCATTGACGGCGTTTTCACATTAAACAGACGAATGAAATCACTCACTGCCTGCTGTTCATCGGCATGCTTCAAACTGCCGCCAGTACGGCTGAAGTAGCGCAGCGCAGTCAGCGACATATTTTCTTTTACTGACATGCCCAGTACTAAACCGTCGCGTTTACGGTCTTCAGAGATATACACAATGCCGTTTGCCAGGCCATCCTGCGGCGAACGGGTAATAACTTCATGCCCATCCAGCGTGACATAGCCGCTAGTGCGCGGCAGTGCGCCATAGAGCACTTTCATCAATTCGGTACGCCCCGCCCCCATCAAACCAGAGACGCCAAGGATTTCGCCATTGCGTAGGGTAAAAGAGACGTTGTTAACACCAGGTCCGCAGAGATTATCTACTTTCAGGCGGATATCTCCCGGCGCTTTGTCCAGGTGTGGATATTGATCTTCCAGTTTGCGGCCCACCATCATCTCAATCAGCGAATCTTCGGTCAGTGATGCCACTTCACGCTCGGCAATAAATTGCCCGTCACGAAAAACGGTAACGTCATCGCAAATCTCGAAGATTTCTTTCATACGGTGAGAAATATAGACAATGCCGCGGCCTTGCGATTTCAGTTCGCGGATGACGCGGAACAGGGATTCGGTTTCGGTATCGGTCAGCGCATCGGTCGGTTCATCCATAATGATGACTTTCGACTCAAAGCTCAGCACTTTGGCGATTTCAACCATTTGCTGGTCACCGATGGAAAGATCGCCCACCAGCTTGTCGCTTTTAAAACGCAGGTTAAGTTTAGCCAGCAATTTATCCGCTTCGGCATACATGTTTTTCCAGTCAATTTTGCCAAAGCGATTAACAAACTCACGACCGAGGAAAATGTTTTCCGCAATGGTCAACTGCGGGATCAGGTTCAGTTCCTGGTGGATAATACCAATGCCAGCTTCCTGGGAGGATTTTGGCCCGGTAAACGTCGTTTCTTTACCCAACCATAAAAGCGTACCGGCATCACGACTATAGATGCCAGTAAGCACTTTCATCATGGTGGATTTACCCGCGCCGTTTTCGCCTACCAGCGCCATCACGCGGCCCGGATAGACATTTAACGCGGCGCCCGAGAGGGCTTTTACGCCCGGAAAGGCTTTATCAATACCTTTAAGCTGTAGTAATGCTTCCATGACGGCCTCAGAACGTCACGCCAGCACAGAGAATGATATTCGCATACGGAGAACATTCTCCGCTGCGAATTACCGCCTGACTTTCTGCGGTTAGTTGTTTGAATTGTTCATGCGTGGTGTAACGAATTTCAATGGTGTTTCCCTGGTGTTGTTGCAGCTGCTCAAGGTGAGTGAGCAACGTTTCGTGGAGTTGCGGATTATGTTGTTTGATCTCTTCCGCAATAATGGCTGCCTCAACCTGCATTTCACTCGTAACAACTCCCAGCACCTGCATAAAAGAAGGCACGCCCTGGGTTAATGCCATATCGATACGCGTTGTACTTTTTGGGATGGGTAAACCAGCATCACACACCACCAGCGTATCGGTATGCCCCAGACGGGAGATCACCGACGAAATATCAGAATTAAGAACGGCGCCTTTTTTCATTTTTTTCTCCATCAGCGAAACGTTTCGCTGACCAGCAGTTTAATCCTGACAGAGCAGAGAAAACCATCGCAACGTTACTGAAATGTGATCAACATCGAAACGTTTTACATCGTGATTAAGCATGAAAAACAAAAACGCCCCCTTTATGGAGAAAGGAGGCGTCTGGCGTTAGATTTCGACCTGAGTACCCAGTTCAATAACCCGGTTTGGTGGGATTTCAAACTGATCCGGTGCGCGCAGTGCATTACGCTGCAACAGCAAGTACAGTTTGCCACGCAAACGTAAGTACCACGGGCGTTTACCGAGGATCAGCGACTCATGGGACATAAAGAAGGAGGTTTCCATCATCCGACAACTTAACCCTTCCAGGCCACAGCGGTGGAAAACTTCTTCCACGTTTGGCGTTTCCCGCCAGCCGTAACTTGCCACCACGCGCCAGAAAGTGGGCGACAGTTGTTCAATCTGTACCCGACGAACGTTATGGACATATGGCGCGTCTTCGGTACGCAGAGTTAACAGAATCACCCGCTCATGCAATACCTTGTTATGTTTCAGGTTATGCATCAGAGCAAAGGGAATGACATTGATTGCACGCGACATATACACCGCGGTTCCGGGAACACGAACGGGCGGTGATTTCTCCAGCGAAGCAATCATCGCTTCCAGAGAATTACCATGTTCGTGCATCCGCCGCAGCAGGCGGAAACGCTCGCTTTTCCAGGTGGTCATCACGATAAACATCACCGTACCGAGGCTCAATGGCAACCAGCCGCCGGAGAGCAGTTTATCGAGGTTAGCGGTGAATAGCGGAATATCGACACAAAGGAAAGCAATCAGGATCAGCGCAACAAAATACTTATTCCAGTGCCAGTTCTGACGCGCCACGGTAGTCGAAAGAATAGACGTCAGTACCATCGTTCCGGTCACCGCAATCCCATACGCCGCAGCCAGGTTACTGGAATGCTCAAAGCTAACAATCACAATCACAACTGCGACATAGAGCATCCAGTTCACAAACGGTATGTAGATTTGCCCTGACTCCATTTCTGAAGTGTGAATGATGCGCATCGGCGACAGATATCCCAGACGTACCGCCTGACGCGTCAACGAGAAGACGCCAGAGATAACCGCCTGCGAAGCTATTACCGTCGCCAGTGCGGCGATGATCAGCAGCGGGATCAGCGCCCAGTCCGGTGCTAACAGAAAGAATGGGTTCTTAATTGCTTCCGGGTTCTTTAACAACAGCGCTCCCTGGCCGAAGTAATTAAGGGTTAAGGAAGGCAATACGACGGTGAACCACGCCAGACGAATCGGGAACTTACCAAAGTGCCCCATATCGGCATACAGCGCCTCGACACCAGTAATCGACAGCACCACCGCCCCTAATGCAATAAAAGAAACGGTTTTATATTCAAGGAAGAAATGCACCGCCCACATCGGATTCAGCGCATGCAGCACTTCCGGGTTAGCAATAATGCTACGTAACCCTAGTCCTGCCAGAATCAAAAACCAGGTCAGCATGATCGGCGCAAACAGTTTACCGACCATTGCCGTGCCATGTTTTTGAATCATAAACAGTAACGTGAGAACGATGATTGAGAGGGGAACTATCCAGGTATCCAGTTGCGGGGCGACGATTTCCAGACCTTCGATGGCAGACATCACCGAAATGGCGGGTGTTATGACGACTTCACCATAGAAAAAGCTGCCGCCGATTAGCCCCATAATCACTAACATTGAGGTCGTTCGAGCCGACGTATTACGCCCGGCAAGCGACATCAACGTCAGAATCCCCCCTTCTCCGGCGTTATCCGCGCGCATCACGAAGGTAAGATATTTGATGGAAACCACAAAGATTAACAGCCAGAAAATCAGCGATAAAAAGCCAAACACGGCATCGCGTTCAACGCCAAAACCAAACTGGCCGGACAAACATTCACGAAGTGTATATAACGGGCTGGTACCAATATCGCCGTAGACAACTCCAATCGCCGCGAGGGTAATCGCGGGCAACGATTGCTTATTATCAGTGCTCATAGACTAGTCTTTCGTTGAAATATGAAATGTGTGCGTAGTCCCTTGGCCCACAAAAAAGCGCTCAGTATGCACGATTAACGGCAAAATCGTACTCCTAAATGCGGCCACATTAACCTGGCTCAAAGAAAAATATCCCTTCTTTGAGACTATTTTTGCCACCAGCAAGAAACGTCTATACTCGCAATTTACGCAGAACTTTTGACGAAAGGACGCCACTTCATTATGGCTCACCCTCATTTATTAGCGGAAAGAATTTCCCGCCTGAGCAGCGCGCTGGAAAAGGGGCTTTATGAACGTAGCCACGCCATCCGCCTTTGTTTGTTAGCGGCATTAAGTGGTGAAAGCGTGTTCCTGCTTGGCCCGCCAGGTATTGCTAAAAGTTTGATCGCCCGGCGCTTAAAATTTGCCTTCCAGAATGCGCGCGATTTTGAATATCTGATGACCCGCTTCTCCACCCCGGAAGAAGTTTTTGGCCCCCTTTCCATTCAGGCGTTAAAAGATGAGGGACGCTATGAACGCTTAACCAGCGGTTACCTGCCAGAAGCGGAAATCGTCTTTCTGGATGAGATCTGGAAAGCGGGCCCGGCAATTCTTAATACCCTGCTCACCGCCATTAACGAACGCCAGTTCCGCAACGGCGCACACGTAGAAAAAATCCCGATGCGCTTGCTGGTGGCGGCCTCCAACGAATTGCCAGAAGCAGACAGCAGCCTGGAAGCATTATATGACCGCATGCTGATTCGACTGTGGTTAGATAAAGTGCAGGATAAAGCGAATTTCCGCTCCATGCTAACCAGTCAACAAGATGAAAATAACAATCCGGTTCCTGCCGCCTTGCAGGTCACAGATGAAGAATATGAACGCTGGCAGAAAGAGATTGGTGAAATTACGCAGCCCGATCATGTATTTGAGCTGATTTTTACGCTACGTCAGCAACTGGATAAATTACCGGATGCGCCATACGTCTCCGATCGTCGCTGGAAAAAAGCGATCCGTTTATTACAAGCCAGCGCCTTTTTTAGTGGTCGCAGTGCTGTTGCCCCGGTTGATCTTATCTTGCTGAAAGATTGCCTGTGGTATGACGCGCAAAGCCTGAATTTGATTCAACAACAGATTGACGTATTGATGACCGGTCACGCATGGCAACAGCAAAGTATGTTGACGCGTCTGGGCGCGATTGTGCAGCGTCGCCTGCAACTCCAGCAGCAACAAAGCGATAAAACAGCCTTAACGGTAATTCGTCTGGGCGGTATTTTCAACCGTCGTCAGCAGTATCAACTTCCAGCCGACTTAACCGCGTCCACGCTGACTCTACTGCTGCAAAAACCATTAAAACTGCACGACATGGAAGTGGTTCATATTTCCTTTGAGCGCAGCGCGCTGGAACAGTGGTTGAACAAAGGCGGTGAAATTCGCGGCAAACTGAACGGTATCGGTTTTGCCCAGAAACTGAATCTGGAAGTTGATAGCGCCCAACATCTTGTCGTTCGCGATGTAAGTTTACAAGGCAGTACGCTGGCACTTCCCGGTTCATCGGCTGAAGGTCTGCCAGGGGAAATAAAACAACAACTGGAAGAGCTTGAAAGCGACTGGCGCAAGCAACACGTTTTATTTAGCGAACAGCAAAAATGTCTGTTTATCCCTGGCGACTGGTTAGGTCGCATTGAAGCCAGCCTACAGGATGTCGGCGCCCAGATTCGCCAGGCGCAACAATGCTAACTCTGGATACGCTTAATGTGATGCTGGCCGTCAGCGAAGAGGGATTGATCGAAGAGATGATCATCGCGCTGTTGGCCTCACCGCAGCTGGCGGTCTTCTTTGAAAAATTTCCGCGCCTCAAGGTGGCAATCACTGATGATGTTCCTCGCTGGCGTGAGGTGCTGCGCAGTCGGCTGAAAGATGCGCGAGTCCCGCCGGAACTCACCGAAGAGGTGATGTGCTATCAGCAAAGCCAGCTCCTCTCCACGCCGCAGTTTATTGTGCAGCTACCACAGATCCTGGACTTACTGCATCGTCTGAATTCTCCATGGGCAGAACAAGCCCGACAGTTGGTTGATGCTAACAGCACGATCACTTCAGCGTTACACACACTTTTTCTCCAGCGTTGGCGTTTAAGTCTGATCGTGCAAGCAACGACGTTAAATCAACAGTTATTAGAAGAAGAACGCGAACAACTGTTGAGCGAAGTTCAGGAACGCATGACATTAAGCGGACAGCTCGAACCAGTTCTGGCGGATAACAACACCGCGGCCGGTCGTCTATGGGATATGAGCGCCGGTCAGCTTAAACGCGGCGACTATCAGTTGATTGTGAAATACGGTGAATTTCTTAACGAACAGCCGGAACTGAAGCGTCTGGCGGAACAGCTGGGACGTTCGCGGGAGGCCAAATCAATACCGCGCAACGATGCGCAGATGGAAACCTTCCGCACCATGGTGCGCGAACCGGCGACCGTTCCTGAGCAGGTTGATGGCCTGCAACAAAGCGATGATATTTTACGCCTTCTTCCGCCGGAACTGGCGACACTGGGTATCACTGAACTGGAATATGAATTTTATCGTCGGCTGGTGGAAAAACAGTTGCTCACCTATCGCCTGCACGGTGAATCATGGCGTGAAAAAGTGATCGAACGCCCGGTGGTACATAAAGATTACGACGAACAGCCGCGCGGGCCGTTTATTGTCTGCGTGGATACTTCCGGCTCAATGGGTGGTTTTAATGAACAGTGTGCGAAAGCGTTCTGCCTGGCATTGATGCGCATAGCCCTCGCTGAAAATCGACGCTGCTATATTATGTTATTTTCCACCGAGATCGTTCGTTACGAGCTTTCAGGCCCACAAGGTATTGAACAAGCGATCCGCTTTTTAAGTCAGCAGTTTCGTGGCGGCACCGATCTTGCCAGTTGTTTTCGCGCTATTATGGAGCGATTGCAAAGTCGGGAATGGTTTGACGCCGATGCGGTGGTGATTTCTGATTTTATCGCCCAGCGGTTGCCTGACGACGTGACGAGTAAAGTGAAAGAGTTGCAGCGGGTACATCACCATCGCTTTCATGCCGTGGCGATGTCAGCACATGGCAAACCCGGCATCATGCGCATTTTCGATCATATCTGGCGCTTTGATACCGGGATGCGAAGCCGCCTGCTCAGACGCTGGCGGCGATAAATTATTACAGCAGAGAAGGGACGCTCTCGCGAACAGCAGCTGGCCATACACCACACTGAACCTGACCAATATGTGGCAGTTGCAGCAGCAGCATGGTCAAACGAGACTGGCCGATACCGCCGCCAATGGTTTGCGGCATTTCACCACGCAGCAGCGCCTGATGCCATTCCAGCTGCAGACGATCTTCATCCCCGGTCAGCGCCAGTTGATGCTTCAGCGTGTTGGCATCCACGCGGATCCCCATGGAAGAAAGCTCAAACGCATCTTCCAGTACCGGGTTCCACACCAGAATATCGCCGTTCAGCCCTGCATGTCCCAGCTCTGACGGAGTGCTCCAGTCATCATAATCCGGTGCGCGTACGTCGTGACGATGACCATCGCTCAGCTTGCCGCCAATCCCGACAAGGAATACCGCGCCAAGATCTTTCGCAATCGCCCGCTCACGCCCTTTGGCGTCGAGATCCGGATAACGAGACAGTAATTCCTGGCTGTGTACGAAGTGGATCTGATCCGGCAGGAACGGTGCCAGACCAAACTCTTCGCTAACAGCAGCTTCGGTTGCTTTAATTCCCGCCCAGATCGCCTCTACTGTGCTTTTCAAAGTGGAGAATTGACGCTCACCGTCGCCCATTACGCGTTCCCAGTCCCACTGGTCAACATAGACCGAGTGCAGCGGGGAAAGACGGTCTTCATCGGGGCGAAGGGCTTTCATGTGCGTGTACAGCCCTTCGCCCACGCTGAAGTCGTGTTGCCCTAATGTCTGACGTTTCCACTTCGCCAGTGAATGAACCACTTCGAACTGGGCATCAGGCAGAGCTTTCACTTTTACCTGTACCGCTTTTTCACAGCCCGACAAGTTATCCTGCGTGCCATCCCCCACACGGCTAAGAATAGGCGCCTGGACTTCGATAAGCCCTAAGCGTTCTTCCAGTTGACGAGAAAAGTGAGATTTCACGAAGCTAATTTGACGTTGTTTGGCAATGTAAGCGGTTTTCATTTTTTATACTCCTGCGTCCTGTTGAATATGATTAAGCAACAGAAACCGGCACGTATGCAATATTCATTCAATAAAAAGCCTTACTCACTTTTGATTCATTAAAAAAGAAAGCTAAAATAGAATTAATCATCAATTCACATAAGAAAATCCTATGGAAAATTATCTGATCGACAATCTGGACCGCGGCATCCTGGAAGCGCTAATGAGCAATGCACGCACCGCTTACGCCGAACTGGCGAAACAATTTGGCGTAAGCCCGGGGACAATTCACGTTCGTGTAGAGAAAATGAAGCAGGCGGGGATCATTACCGGGGCGCGTATTGATGTTAGCCCGAAGCAGCTCGGTTATGACGTAGGCTGTTTTATCGGCATTATCCTGAAGAGCGCAAAAGACTATCCTTCCGCGCTGGCGAAGCTGGAAAGTCTCGACGAAGTCACCGAAGCCTATTACACAACTGGCCACTACAGCATCTTTATCAAAGTGATGTGCCGCTCGATCGACGCCCTCCAGCATGTACTTATCAACAAGATCCAAACAATTGATGAAATTCAGTCCACTGAGACATTGATCGTCCTGCAGAACCCGATCATGCGTACCATCAAGCCATGAGCGGCTTTTTTAATCCCATACTTTTCCACAGGTAGATCCCAACGCGTTCACAGCGTACAATACGCCACTCTTAATAAAGGTGGCGGTTTATGGCAGATATCACTCTTATCAGCGGCAGCACCCTCGGCGGTGCCGAATATGTAGCAGAACACCTGGCTGAAAAGCTGGAAGAGGCGGGTTTTACCACCGAAACGCTGCACGGTCCGCTGTTAGAAGATTTATCTGCCTCTGGGATCTGGCTGGTTATCAGCTCAACCCACGGTGCCGGAGACATTCCGGACAACCTTTCTCCTTTCTATGAAGCATTGCAGGAGCAAAAGCCCGATCTTTCTGCGGTACGCTTTGGCGCAATTGGTATTGGCAGTCGTGAATACGACACCTTTTGTGGGGCTATCGATAAACTCGAGGCAGAACTCAAAAATTCCGGTGCAAAACAGACAGGCGAAACACTGAAGATCAACATACTTGATCACGACATTCCTGAAGATCCGGCAGAAGAATGGCTGGGATCGTGGATTAATTTACTCAAATAAGTATACAGATCGTGCGATCTACTGTGGATAACTCTGGTAGGAAGCTTGGATCAACCGGTAGTTATCCAAAGAACAACTGTTGTTCAGTTTTTGAGTTGTGTATAACCCCTCATTCTGATCCCAGCTTATACTGTCCAGGATCACCGATCATTCACAGTTAATGATCCTTTCCAGGTTGTTGATCTTAAAAGCCGGATCCTTGTTATCCACAGGGCAGTGCGATCCTAATAAGAGATCACAATAGAACAGATCTCTAAATAAATAGATCTTCTTTTTAATACCCAGGATCCCGGGTCTTTCTCAAGCCGACAAAGTTGAGTAGAATCCACGGCCCGGGCTTCAATCCATTTTCATACCGCGTTATGCGAGGCAATCACCATGTTTTATCCGGATCCTTTTGACGTCATCATCATTGGCGGGGGTCATGCAGGCACCGAGGCCGCGATGGCCGCGGCGCGTATGGGTCAACAGACTCTGCTTTTGACACACAATATCGACACTCTGGGGCAGATGAGCTGCAACCCAGCGATCGGCGGTATTGGGAAGGGACATCTGGTAAAAGAAGTGGATGCACTCGGCGGTCTGATGGCGAAAGCGATCGATCAGGCTGGTATCCAGTTTAGGATACTAAACGCCAGCAAAGGGCCGGCGGTTCGCGCCACCCGAGCTCAGGCGGATCGCGTGCTCTATCGTCAGGCAGTACGCACGGCGCTCGAGAACCAACCGAATCTGATGATCTTCCAGCAGGCGGTTGAGGATCTTATTGTCGAAAACGATCGCGTAGTCGGCGCTGTCACCCAGATGGGTCTTAAGTTCCGTGCTAAAGCGGTCGTGCTCACTGTTGGGACTTTCCTTGACGGTAAAATTCATATCGGTCTGGATAACTACAGCGGTGGTCGTGCTGGCGATCCGCCGTCCATTCCGCTCTCACGCCGTTTGCGTGAGCTTCCATTGCGCGTTGGTCGTCTGAAAACCGGAACGCCGCCGCGTATTGATGCACGCACTATCGACTTCAGCGTGCTGGCGCAACAGCATGGCGATAACCCAATGCCGGTGTTCTCATTCATGGGCAATGCGGCCCAGCATCCCCAGCAGGTGCCGTGTTATATCACCCATACCAATGAGAAAACCCATGACGTGATCCGCAGTAACCTTGATCGCAGCCCAATGTACGCAGGGGTGATCGAAGGTGTTGGCCCACGCTACTGCCCGTCGATCGAAGACAAAGTCATGCGCTTCGCCGACAGAAATCAGCATCAGATCTTCCTTGAACCGGAAGGGCTGACGTCAAACGAAATTTATCCGAACGGTATCTCCACCAGCCTGCCGTTCGATGTGCAGATGCAAATTGTCCGCTCCATGCAGGGGATGGAAAACGCGAAGATCGTCCGTCCGGGTTATGCCATTGAGTATGACTTCTTCGATCCGCGCGACCTGAAACCGACGCTGGAGAGCAAGTTTATCCAGGGTCTGTTCTTTGCCGGGCAGATTAACGGCACTACCGGTTACGAAGAAGCCGCTGCGCAAGGTTTGCTGGCCGGTCTTAACGCTGCCCGTTTGTCCGCAGACAAAGAAGGCTGGGCACCTGCGCGTTCCCAGGCATATCTTGGCGTGCTGGTGGATGACCTCTGCACGCTGGGTACCAAAGAACCGTACCGTATGTTTACCTCCCGCGCAGAATATCGTTTGATGCTGCGCGAAGATAACGCGGATCTCCGTCTGACCGAAATCGGTCGTGAACTGGGCCTGGTGGATGACGAACGCTGGGCGCGCTTTAACGAGAAGCTTGAGAATATCGAGCGTGAACGTCAGCGTCTGAAGTCAACCTGGGTAACGCCTTCGGCGGAAGCTGCAGCCGAAGTGAATGCTCACCTGACTGCGCCGCTTTCCCGTGAAGCCAGTGGTGAAGATCTGCTGCGTCGTCCGGAAATGACTTATGAAAAATTAACCACGCTGACGCCGTTTGCCCCTGCGTTGACAGACGAACAGGCGGCGGAACAGGTTGAGATTCAGGTTAAATACGAAGGTTATATCGCGCGCCAGCAAGATGAGATCGAAAAGCAGCTGCGTAACGAGAACACCCTGCTACCAGCGACGTTGGATTACCGCCAGGTATCCGGTCTTTCTAACGAAGTGATCGCCAAACTAAACGATCACAAACCGGCCTCTATCGGCCAGGCTTCGCGTATTTCTGGCGTCACGCCTGCGGCTATTTCCATTCTGCTGGTGTGGCTGAAAAAACAGGGTATGCTGCGTCGTAGCGCATAACGCATTAAAAATGCCTGGTAAGCACCCGCTTACCGGGCAACGCATCAAGAACAGGTAATCACCGTGCTCAACAAACTCTCTTCACTGCTGAAAGACGCAGGAATTTCGCTTACCGATCACCAGAAAAATCAGCTTATCGCCTACGTAAATATGCTGCATAAATGGAATAAGGCGTACAACCTGACCTCGGTCCGCGATCCTAACGAGATGCTGGTACGCCATATTCTCGACAGCATTGTCGTTGCACCATATCTGCAAGGTGAGCGTTTTATAGACGTGGGAACCGGACCGGGGCTGCCTGGCATACCGCTTTCCATCGTGCGTCCTGAAGCCCATTTCACGCTGCTGGATAGCCTCGGTAAACGTGTGCGTTTCCTTCGTCAGGTGCAACATGAACTGAAACTGGAAAACATTGAACCGGTACAGAGCAGGGTAGAAGAGTTTCCGTCAGAGCCGCCATTTGATGGCGTAATTAGCCGCGCTTTTGCGTCTTTGAACGATATGGTGAGCTGGTGCCACCATCTGCCTGGTGAGCAAGGCCGTTTCTACGCACTGAAAGGGCAAATGCCGGAAGATGAAATCGCTTTGTTGCCCGAAGAATATCAGGTCGAATCAGTGGTTAAACTTCAGGTTCCAGCCCTGGATGGCGAACGTCATCTGGTGGTGATTAAAGCAAATAAAATTTAATTTTTATCAAAAAAATCATAAAAAATTGACCGGTTCGACTGTTAACAACAACCAGGTTTTTTACTGATATAACTGGTTACATCTAACGCCACGTTCACTCTTTTGTATCAATGAAGTAACGTGGCTTTTTTTGGTAAGCAGAAAATGGGTCATTAGTGAAAATATCAGCCTGCTAAAAATTGGCGCTAAGAACCATAATTGGCTGTTAAAATTTTATTAAGAATGTCAATGGTTGGTTTTTGTTGTGTAAATGCTATTTATGAAAACAGTATCTGTTTTTAGACTGAAATATCAGAAGCTTGCAATGGCATCATTTGCCAAGTAAATAAATATGCTACGGGTGAACATGCTCGATATGTGATCTGAAGCACGCTTTACCTCTAGTGTTTACGCGTTATTTACAGTTTTTCATGATCCACCACGGTTAGCAGAAAAGTCGCAATTGTATGCACTGGGAAAATATTTAAACATTTATTCACCTTTTGGCTACTTATTGTTTGAAATCACGGGGGCGCACCGTATAATTTGACCGCTTTTTGATGCTTGACTCTAAGCCTTAAAGAAAGTTTTATACGACACGCGGCATACCTCGAAGGGAGCAGGAGTGAAAAACGTGATGTCTGTGTCGCTCTTGAGTCGAAACGTTGCTCGGAAGCTTCTGCTCGTTCAGTTACTGGCGGCGATAGCAAGTGGATTGCTGTTCAGCCTCAAAGACCCCTTCTGGGGCGTCTCTGCGTTAAGTGGAGGCCTGGCAGTCTTTCTGCCTAACGTTTTGTTTATGATATTTGCCTGGCGTCACCAGGCGCATACACCAGCGAAAGGCCGGGTGGCCTGGACGTTCGCTTTCGGCGAAGCTTTCAAAGTTCTGGCGATGTTGGTGTTACTGGTGGTGGCGTTGGCGGTTTTAAAGGCGGTATTCTTGCCGCTGATCGTTACGTGGGTTTTGGTGCTGGTGGTTCAGATACTGGCGCCGGCTGTAATTAACAACAAAGGGTAAAAGGCATCATGGCTTCAGAAAATATGACGCCGCAGGATTACATAGGACACCACCTGAATAACCTTCAGCTGGACCTGCGTACATTCTCGCTGGTGGATCCGCATAACCCCCCAGCCACCTTCTGGACAATTAACATTGACTCCATGTTCTTCTCGGTGGTGCTGGGTCTGTTGTTCCTGGTTTTATTCCGCAGCGTAGCCAAAAAGGCAACCAGCGGCGTGCCAGGTAAGTTTCAGACCGCGATTGAGCTGATAATCGGCTTTGTTAATGGTAGCGTGAAAGACATGTACCATGGCAAAAGCAAGCTGATTGCTCCGCTAGCCCTGACGATTTTCGTCTGGGTGTTCCTGATGAACCTGATGGATTTACTGCCTATCGATCTGCTGCCGTACATTGCTGAGCATGTACTGGGTCTGCCAGCACTGCGTGTGGTTCCGTCTGCGGACGTGAATGTAACGCTGTCTATGGCACTGGGCGTATTTATCCTGATTCTGTTCTACAGCATCAAAATGAAAGGCGTCGGCGGCTTCACGAAAGAGTTGACGCTGCAGCCGTTCAATCACTGGGCGTTCATCCCTGTCAACTTAATCCTTGAAGGGGTAAGCCTGCTGTCCAAACCAGTTTCACTCGGTTTGCGACTGTTCGGTAACATGTACGCTGGTGAGCTGATTTTCATTCTGATTGCTGGTCTGTTGCCGTGGTGGTCACAGTGGATCCTGAATGTGCCGTGGGCCATTTTCCACATCCTGATCATTACGCTGCAAGCCTTCATCTTCATGGTTCTGACGATCGTCTATCTGTCGATGGCGTCTGAAGAACATTAATTTACCAACACTACTACGTTTTAACTGAAACAAACTGGAGACTGTCATGGAAAACCTGAATATGGATCTGCTGTACATGGCTGCCGCTGTGATGATGGGTCTGGCGGCAATCGGTGCTGCGATCGGTATCGGCATCCTCGGGGGTAAATTCCTGGAAGGCGCAGCGCGTCAACCTGATCTGATTCCTCTGCTGCGTACTCAGTTCTTTATCGTTATGGGTCTGGTGGATGCTATCCCGATGATCGCTGTAGGTCTGGGTCTGTACGTGATGTTCGCTGTCGCGTAGTAAGCGTTGCTTTTATTTAAAGAGCAATATCAGAACGTTAACTAAATAGAGGCATTGTGCTGTGAATCTTAACGCAACAATCCTCGGCCAGGCCATCGCGTTTGTCCTGTTCGTTCTGTTCTGCATGAAGTACGTATGGCCGCCATTAATGGCTGCCATCGAAAAACGTCAAAAAGAAATTGCTGACGGTCTTGCTTCCGCAGAACGAGCACATAAGGACCTTGACCTTGCAAAGGCCAGCGCGACCGACCAGCTGAAAAAAGCGAAAGCGGAAGCCCAGGTAATCATCGAGCAGGCGAACAAACGCCGCTCGCAGATTCTGGACGAAGCGAAAGCTGAGGCAGAACAGGAACGTACTAAAATCGTGGCCCAGGCGCAGGCGGAAATTGAAGCCGAGCGTAAACGTGCCCGTGAAGAGCTGCGTAAGCAAGTTGCTATCCTGGCTGTTGCTGGCGCCGAGAAGATCATCGAACGTTCCGTGGATGAAGCTGCTAACAGCGACATCGTGGATAAACTTGTCGCTGAACTGTAAGGAGGGAGGGGCTGATGTCTGAATTTATTACGGTAGCTCGCCCCTACGCCAAAGCAGCTTTTGACTTTGCCGTCGAACACCAAAGTGTAGAACGCTGGCAGGACATGCTGGCGTTTGCCGCCGAGGTAACCAAAAACGAACAGATGGCAGAGCTTCTCTCTGGCGCACTGGCGCCAGAAACGCTCGCCGAGTCGTTTATCGCAGTTTGTGGTGAGCAACTGGACGAAAACGGTCAGAACCTGATTCGGGTTATGGCTGAAAATGGTCGTCTTAACGCGCTCCCGGATGTTCTGGAGCAGTTTATTCACCTGCGTGCCGTGAGTGAGGCTACCGCTGAGGTAGACGTCATTTCCGCTGCCGCACTGAGTGAACAACAGCTCGCGAAAATTTCTGCTGCGATGGAAAAACGTCTGTCACGCAAAGTTAAGCTGAATTGCAAAATCGATAAGTCTGTAATGGCAGGCGTTATCATCCGAGCGGGTGATATGGTCATTGATGGCAGCGTACGCGGTCGTCTTGAGCGCCTTGCAGACGTCTTGCAGTCTTAAGGGGACTGGAGCATGCAACTGAATTCCACCGAAATCAGCGAACTGATCAAGCAGCGCATTGCTCAGTTCAATGTTGTGAGTGAAGCTCACAACGAAGGTACTATTGTTTCTGTAAGTGACGGTGTTATCCGCATCCACGGCCTGGCCGATTGTATGCAGGGTGAAATGATCTCCCTGCCGGGTAACCGTTACGCTATCGCACTGAACCTCGAGCGCGACTCTGTAGGTGCGGTTGTTATGGGTCCGTACGCTGACCTTGCCGAAGGCATGAAAGTTAAGTGTACTGGCCGTATCCTGGAAGTTCCGGTTGGCCGTGGCCTGCTGGGCCGTGTGGTTAACACTCTGGGTGCACCAATCGATGGTAAAGGTCCGCTGGATCACGACGGCTTCTCTGCTGTAGAAGCAATCGCTCCGGGCGTTATCGAACGTCAGTCCGTAGATCAGCCGGTACAGACCGGTTATAAAGCCGTTGACTCCATGATCCCAATCGGTCGTGGTCAGCGTGAATTGATCATCGGTGACCGTCAGACCGGTAAAACCGCACTGGCAATCGATGCCATCATCAACCAGCGCGATTCCGGTATCAAATGTATCTATGTCGCTATCGGCCAGAAAGCGTCCACCATTTCTAACGTGGTACGTAAACTGGAAGAGCACGGCGCACTGGCTAACACCATCGTTGTGGTAGCAACCGCGTCTGAATCCGCTGCACTGCAATACCTGGCACCATATGCTGGTTGCGCAATGGGCGAATACTTCCGTGACCGCGGTGAAGATGCGCTGATCATTTACGATGACCTGTCTAAACAGGCTGTTGCTTACCGTCAGATCTCCCTGCTGCTCCGTCGTCCGCCAGGACGTGAAGCATTCCCGGGCGACGTATTCTACCTCCACTCTCGTCTGCTGGAGCGTGCTGCGCGTGTTAACGCCGAATACGTTGAAGCTTTCACCAAAGGTGAAGTGAAAGGGAAAACCGGTTCTCTGACCGCGCTGCCGATTATCGAAACTCAGGCGGGTGACGTTTCTGCGTTCGTTCCGACCAACGTAATCTCCATTACCGATGGTCAGATCTTCCTGGAAACCAACCTGTTCAACGCCGGTATTCGTCCTGCGGTTAACCCGGGTATTTCCGTATCCCGTGTTGGTGGTGCAGCACAGACCAAGATCATGAAAAAACTGTCCGGTGGTATCCGTACCGCTCTGGCACAGTATCGTGAACTGGCAGCGTTCTCTCAGTTTGCATCCGACCTTGACGATGCAACACGTAAGCAGCTTGACCACGGTCAGAAAGTGACCGAACTGCTGAAACAGAAACAGTATGCGCCGATGTCCGTAGCGCAACAGTCTCTGGTTCTGTTCGCAGCAGAACGTGGTTACCTGGCGGATGTTGAACTGTCGAAAATCGGCAGCTTCGAAGCCGCTCTGCTGGCTTACGTCGACCGTGATCACGCTCCGTTGATGCAAGAGATCAACCAGACCGGTGGCTACAACGACGAAATCGAAGGCAAGCTGAAAGGCATCCTCGATTCCTTCAAAGCAACCCAATCCTGGTAACGTCTGGCGGCTTGCCTTAGGGCAGGCCGCAAGGCATTGAGGAGAAGCTCATGGCCGGCGCAAAAGAGATACGTAGTAAGATCGCAAGCGTCCAGAACACGCAAAAGATCACTAAAGCGATGGAGATGGTCGCCGCTTCCAAAATGCGTAAATCGCAGGATCGCATGGCGGCCAGCCGTCCTTATGCAGAAACCATGCGCAAAGTGATTGGTCACCTTGCACACGGTAATCTGGAATATAAGCACCCTTACCTGGAAGACCGCGACGTTAAACGCGTGGGCTACCTGGTGGTGTCGACCGACCGTGGTTTGTGCGGTGGTTTGAACATTAACCTGTTCAAAAAACTGCTGGCGGAAATGAAGACCTGGACCGACAAAGGCGTTCAATGCGACCTCGCAATGATCGGCTCGAAAGGTGTGTCGTTCTTCAGCTCCGTGGGCGGCAATGTTGTTGCCCAGGTCACCGGCATGGGGGATAACCCTTCCCTGTCCGAACTGATCGGTCCGGTAAAAGTGATGTTGCAGGCCTATGACGAAGGCCGTCTGGACAAGCTTTACATTGTCAGCAACAAATTTATTAACACCATGTCTCAGGTTCCGACCATCAGCCAGCTGCTGCCGTTACCGGCATCAGATGATGATGATCTGAAACATAAATCCTGGGATTACCTGTACGAACCTGATCCGAAGGCGTTGCTGGATACCCTGCTGCGTCGTTATGTCGAATCTCAGGTTTATCAGGGCGTGGTTGAAAACCTGGCCAGCGAGCAGGCCGCCCGTATGGTGGCGATGAAAGCCGCGACCGACAATGGCGGCAGCCTGATTAAAGAGCTGCAGTTGGTATACAACAAAGCTCGTCAGGCCAGCATTACTCAGGAACTCACCGAGATCGTCTCGGGGGCCGCCGCGGTTTAAACAGGTTATTTCGTAGAGGATTTAAGATGGCTACTGGAAAGATTGTCCAGGTAATCGGCGCCGTAGTTGACGTCGAATTCCCTCAGGATGCCGTACCGCGCGTGTACGATGCTCTTGAGGTGCAAAATGGTAATGAGCGTCTGGTGCTGGAAGTTCAGCAGCAGCTCGGCGGCGGTATCGTGCGTACCATCGCAATGGGTTCCTCCGACGGTCTGCGTCGCGGTCTGGATGTAAAAGACCTCGAACACCCGATCGAAGTCCCGGTAGGTAAAGCGACTCTGGGCCGTATCATGAACGTACTGGGTGAACCGGTCGACATGAAAGGCGAGATCGGTGAAGAAGAGCGTTGGGCGATTCACCGCGCAGCACCTTCCTACGAAGAGCTGTCAAACTCTCAGGAACTGCTGGAAACCGGTATCAAAGTTATCGACCTGATGTGTCCGTTCGCTAAGGGCGGTAAAGTTGGTCTGTTCGGTGGTGCGGGCGTAGGTAAAACCGTAAACATGATGGAGCTTATTCGTAACATCGCGATCGAGCACTCCGGTTACTCTGTGTTTGCGGGCGTAGGTGAACGTACTCGTGAGGGTAACGACTTCTACCACGAAATGACCGACTCTAACGTTATCGATAAAGTATCCCTGGTGTATGGCCAGATGAACGAGCCGCCGGGAAACCGTCTGCGCGTTGCTCTGACCGGTCTGACCATGGCTGAGAAATTCCGTGACGAAGGTCGTGACGTACTGCTGTTCGTTGACAACATCTATCGTTACACCCTGGCCGGTACGGAAGTATCCGCACTGCTGGGCCGTATGCCTTCAGCGGTAGGTTATCAGCCGACTCTGGCGGAAGAGATGGGCGTTCTGCAGGAACGTATCACCTCCACCAAAACCGGTTCTATCACCTCCGTACAGGCAGTATACGTACCTGCGGATGACTTGACTGACCCGTCTCCGGCAACCACCTTTGCGCACTTAGACGCAACCGTGGTACTGAGCCGTCAGATCGCGTCTCTGGGTATCTACCCGGCCGTTGACCCGCTGGACTCCACCAGCCGTCAGCTGGACCCGCTGGTGGTTGGTCAGGAACACTACGACACCGCGCGTGGCGTTCAGTCCATCCTGCAACGTTATCAGGAACTGAAAGACATCATCGCCATCCTGGGTATGGATGAACTGTCTGAAGAAGACAAACTGGTGGTAGCGCGTGCTCGTAAGATCCAGCGCTTCCTGTCCCAGCCGTTCTTCGTGGCAGAAGTATTCACCGGTTCTCCGGGTAAATACGTCTCCCTGAAAGACACCATCCGTGGCTTTAAAGGCATCATGGAAGGCGAATACGATCACCTGCCGGAGCAGGCGTTCTACATGGTCGGTTCCATCGAAGAAGCTGTGGAAAAAGCCAAAAAACTTTAACGCCTTAATCGGAGGGTGATATGGCAATGACTTACCACCTGGACGTCGTCAGCGCAGAGCAACAAATGTTCTCTGGTCTGGTCGAGAAAATCCAGGTAACGGGTAGCGAAGGTGAACTGGGAATTTACCCAGGCCACGCGCCGCTGCTCACCGCCATTAAGCCTGGTATGATTCGCATCGTGAAACAGCACGGTCACGAAGAGTTTATCTATCTGTCTGGCGGCATTCTTGAAGTGCAGCCTGGCAACGTGACCGTTCTGGCCGACACCGCAATTCGCGGCCAGGATCTCGACGAAGCGCGAGCCATGGAAGCGAAACGTAAGGCTGAAGAGCACATTAGCAGCTCTCACGGCGACGTAGATTACGCTCAGGCGTCTGCGGAACTGGCCAAAGCGATCGCGCAGCTGCGCGTTATCGAGTTGACCAAAAAAGCGATGTAACACCGGCTTGAAAAGCACAAAAGCCAGTCTGGAAACAGGCTGGCTTTTTTTTCGCGCGCCGCAGCGAGATTGGTTCTGCTATATCCTGCGCATTTTTATATCCCGCAATTAAACTCATTTTTATAAATCCGCAAAATCCTTAGCTGGTTTTCCTGTTTATTCATTGATCGAAATAAGAGCAAAAACATCAGCCTGACGCTTAAATAAAGGTGGTGTCTTACTTTTATGAAGACAAAAGGCGTGACGATGGTCGAAAATGGCTCTTTTGCTAGCGGGGATAATCCGTTATTGAACAATTTATCCTCTGTCCATTTCACGATGAAAAAAATGTAGTTTTTTCAAGGTGAAGCAGTTTAAATTCGTTCTAAAATTACAGTCAGGACGCGTATGTTGAATAATGCTATGAGCGTAGTGATCCTTGCCGCAGGCAAAGGCACGCGCATGTATTCCGATCTTCCGAAAGTGCTGCATACCCTTGCCGGGAAAGCGATGGTTCAGCATGTCATTGATGCTGCGAATGAATTAGGTGCAGCGCACGTTCACCTGGTGTACGGTCACGGTGGCGATCTGCTTAAACAGGCGCTGAAAGATGACAACCTGAACTGGGTGCTTCAGGCAGAACAGCTGGGTACGGGTCATGCAATGCAGCAGGCCGCACCTTTCTTTGCCGATGATGAAGACATTTTAATGCTCTACGGCGACGTGCCGCTGATCTCTGTCGAAACACTTCAGCGCCTGCGTGATGCTAAACCGCAGGGTGGCATTGGTCTGCTGACGGTGAAACTGGATGACCCAACCGGTTATGGTCGTATCACCCGCGAAAACGGCAAAGTTACTGGCATTGTTGAGCATAAAGATGCCACCGATGAGCAGCGTCAGATTCAGGAAATCAACACCGGCATTCTGATCGCTAACGGCGCAGATATGAAACGCTGGCTGGCGAAGCTGACCAACAATAATGCTCAGGGCGAATACTACATCACCGACATTATTGCGCTGGCGTATCAGGAAGGACGTGAAATCGTTGCTGTTCATCCACAACGTTTAAGCGAAGTTGAAGGCGTGAATAACCGCCTGCAACTCTCTCGTCTGGAGCGCGTTTACCAGTCCGAACAGGCCGAAAAACTGTTGTTAGCCGGCGTTATGTTGCGCGATCCGGCCCGTTTTGATCTGCGCGGTACGCTAACTCATGGGCGCGATGTTGAAATTGATACTAACGTTATCATCGAGGGCAACGTGACTCTCGGTAATCGCGTGAAAATCGGCACCGGTTGCGTGATTAAAAATAGCGTGATTGGCGATGATTGCGAAATAAGCCCGTATACCGTGGTGGAAGATGCTAATCTGGCAGCAGCCTGTACCATCGGTCCGTTTGCCCGCCTGCGCCCCGGAGCTGAGTTGCTGGAAGGCGCACACGTCGGTAACTTCGTTGAGATGAAAAAAACGCGTCTGGGTAAAGGCTCGAAAGCTGGCCATCTGACTTACCTGGGCGATGCAGAAATCGGCGATAACGTTAACATCGGTGCGGGAACCATTACCTGCAACTATGATGGTGCGAATAAATTTAAGACCATTATCGGCGATGATGTCTTTGTCGGTTCCGACACTCAGCTGGTGGCCCCGGTAACAGTAGGCAAAGGCGCGACCATTGCTGCGGGTACAACTGTGACGCGTAATGTCGGCGAAAACGCCCTGGCGATCAGCCGTGTGCCGCAGACTCAAAAAGAAGGCTGGCATCGTCCGGTAAAGAAAAAGTAATTCTGGCTGGGTAAATCCGGCCTCCTGGGATGAGGAGATAACATAATCTCCCTCCCACAAGCAGTAACTATAAAAATAACCCCACTCTCTACAAGGCTCGGGGCGCCCGAAAAAACGGGCATACAGGTTGACCGACAACGATATAAACCGGAATCAAAAACTATGTGTGGAATTGTTGGCGCGATCGCGCAACGTGATGTAGCAGAAATCCTTCTTGAAGGTTTACGTCGTCTGGAATACCGCGGTTATGACTCTGCTGGTCTGGCGGTTGTTGATGCAGAAGGTCATATGACCCGTCTGCGTCGTCTCGGTAAAGTACAGATGCTGGCTCAGGCAGCGGAAGAACATCCTCTGCATGGCGGTACGGGTATTGCTCATACTCGCTGGGCGACGCACGGCGAACCTTCAGAAGTGAATGCGCATCCGCATGTTTCTGAACACATTGTGGTGGTGCATAACGGCATCATCGAAAACCATGAACCGCTGCGTGAAGAGTTAAAATCGCGTGGTTATACCTTCGTTTCTGAAACCGACACCGAAGTGATTGCGCACCTGGTGAACTGGGAACTGAAACAGGGCGGCACTCTACGTGAAGCTGTTCTGCGCGCTATTCCGCAGCTGCGTGGCGCTTATGGCACGGTAATTATGGATACCCGTCACCCGGATACCCTGTTGGCGGCACGTTCTGGTAGTCCACTGGTGATTGGCCTCGGTATGGGCGAAAACTTTATCGCTTCTGACCAGCTGGCGCTGCTGCCGGTGACCCGTCGCTTTATCTTCCTCGAAGAGGGCGATATCGCTGAAGTAACTCGCCGTTCGGTAACCATCTTCGATAAATCAGGCGCGGAAGTGAAACGTCAGGATATCGAATCCAATCTGCAATATGACGCGGGCGATAAAGGTATTTACCGTCACTACATGCAGAAAGAGATCTACGAACAGCCTAACGCGATCAAAAACACCCTTACCGGGCGCATCAGCCACGGTCAGATAGATTTGAGCGAGCTGGGACCGAACGCCGACGAACTGTTGTCGAAGGTTGAGCATATTCAGATCCTCGCCTGCGGTACTTCTTACAACTCCGGTATGGTTTCCCGTTACTGGTTTGAATCGCTGGCTGGTATTCCGTGCGACGTCGAAATCGCTTCTGAATTCCGCTATCGCAAATCTGCCGTGCGTCGTAACAGCCTGATGATCACCTTGTCACAGTCTGGAGAAACCGCAGATACCCTGGCTGGCCTGCGTCTGTCGAAAGAGCTGGGTTACCTTGGTTCGCTGGCAATCTGTAACGTTCCGGGGTCTTCTCTGGTGCGTGAATCCGATCTGGCGCTGATGACCAACGCAGGTACGGAAATTGGCGTGGCCTCCACCAAAGCCTTCACCACCCAGTTAACCGTGCTGCTGATGCTGGTGGCGAAACTGTCTCGCCTGAAAGGTCTGGATGCCTCCATTGAACATGATATCGTGCATGGTCTGCAGGCGCTGCCGAACCGTATTGAGCAGATGCTGTCTCAGGACAAACGCATTGAAGCCCTGGCAGAAGATTTCTCTGATAAACATCACGCGCTGTTCCTGGGACGTGGCGATCAGTACCCAATCGCGCTGGAAGGCGCATTGAAGCTGAAAGAAATCTCTTACATTCACGCTGAAGCCTACGCTGCGGGCGAACTGAAACACGGTCCGCTGGCGCTGATTGACGCCGATATGCCGGTTATCGTCGTCGCGCCGAACAACGAGTTGTTGGAAAAACTGAAATCCAACATTGAAGAAGTTCGTGCGCGTGGCGGTCAACTGTACGTCTTCGCCGATCAGGATGCTGGTTTTGTAGGTAGCGATAACATGCACATCATCGAGATGCCGCATGTGGAAGAGGTGATTGCACCGATCTTCTACACCGTTCCGCTGCAGTTACTGGCTTATCACGTCGCGCTGATCAAAGGCACCGACGTTGACCAGCCGCGTAACCTGGCAAAATCGGTAACGGTTGAGTAATATTTTTCATTTGCTGAACGAAGGGCTGCCTTTTGGCGGCCCTTTTACTTACCAGCATTAATAATCTAACCTCATTCCAGATAATTAACTTCAGCTATTATTTGGGGCACCGTTGAACACTTGTTTTAACCGTAGTAGTAATTAAATACTTCGAATCATTGACAAACAATTGCCATAATTGACGTACTTTGTAATGAATAGCACGTTTTGTTCATTCAAGAATCGCTTGTAAAATAATCATCAATATGTAATTTGATTTAACTATGTAACAATGTGTGATAATAAATTATCACTGCAAATGTATAGTCTTTCCACAAATATAGGTAAAAAATATAACTTGGAAGTATGATTTACTAAAAAATAAGACTGTTTATACGCAAACTCATAGCCATGGTTTATGTAAATATGAAAAAATTGTCTGACATTCTGATATGTGATATAATTACAAAATCACATCGCCATAAAAATAATATTTATATCCATTTATTATTCACTCTTCTTTTAAGCAATCACATAACGATATAAATTTAGTTTTGCTTAACACCTAATTTAATTTATCTAAATGTATAAAATAAAAACCACTTGCGCCAAAGTATATTGGTAGTACTATTTGGCTTCTGATCAAATACCGATCGGGTTTATCCAAATTTAATAAATGGATAACACACAGGAATAATATCAAATTAATGGAGTTATATTTATGAAACCAAATATGATTGTAGGAGCATTAGCGTTAACTTCTGTGTTTATGGCAGGTCACCTACAAGCGGCTGATGGAACAGTCCATTTCCGTGGTGAAATTATTGACAGTACTTGCGAAGTCACACCTGAAACTAAAGATCAGGTCGTTGACTTAGGCAAAGTAAACCGTACAGCCTTTAGTGGCGTCGATGATGTGGCTGCCCCGACGGCTTTTTCTATCGATCTGACTCAATGCCCGGAAACCTTTAAGTCCGCCGCAATTCGTTTCGATGGTAATGAAGATGCTCATGGTAATGGCAACCTGGCAATCGGTACCCCGCTTGATAACTCTAACGATGCTGCCGCTGGTATTAGCCCGAGTGATAACAGTGGGGATTATACTGGTGCGGGTGCCGTTAGTGCAGCGAAAGGCGTAGCTATTCGTTTATATAACCGTGCAGATAACACACAGGTCAAGTTATATGAAAATTCTGCATCAACTCCGATTTCTAATGGTAATGCATCCATGAAGTTTATGGCTCGTTATATTGCCACGGAAACGACTATTGACCCTGGTACAGCTAACGCCGACTCGCAGTTTACAGTTGAATATATAAAATAAATCATTCTTAACATAATACCTTAAATAAAATGGCGCTCGCCATTATGGTTCTCTTTTACTAAAAAGAAGGGCGTCATTATTATATCTTTATGAGATACATTTATGCCTATGTATTTACTTAGATTATTTTTTGCTGTCACATTGATTACCCAGACGTCGATGGCTATGGCTGGTATTGTTGTTGGGGGAACTCGCGTTATTTTTTATGGTGACAAACCTGATACCACAATCTCTATTTTTAATAAAGAAACGAACCTTCCTTATCTATTGCAGACATGGGTTGATCCATTTAATAAAGAGGATAAAAGCAAACCGCCATTTTCAGTGATACCTCCCGTTTCTCGCATTGAACCACAGCAAGAGAAAATATTACGCATTTTAAAAACGGCTGGCGAGTTACCAAAAGATCGGGAGTCCGTATTCTGGTTGAACGTGAAAAACATCCCTCCTTCAATTGATAAAAAAAATACCAATGTTCTTGAGATAGCCATAAAAACAAGAATTAAGTTATTCTGGCGACCAGCCGCGGTAAAGATAATCCCTGAGCAGGCTATTAAAAATGTTAAATGGTCGCGGCAGGGTAATAATCTCATCGTCGAAAATCCAAATCCGATCCATATTAATGTAATGAGTGTGACGGTGGACGATAAAGACGTGTCGCTAAATATGATCCGCCCTTTTGAAACATTGACATTACCAATTCCGGCTGGCGTGGCAGGAAAATCGCTCGTTTGGCGCTTTATTAATGATTACGGTGCAATTAGTCAACCACTAAAGAAAAACCTTTAAGCGCCGGATAAGGATATATCGATGGCCTCTTCGCATCTTTTCATTACGCTTGCATCGGGCATATGTCTGCTCTGTTCCATATCTGCTTTTGCCCGGGATAGCTTGTTCAACCCCAGATTACTGGAACTGGATCATCCTGCGGATAATATTGATATTCACCAGTTCAACCGTTCGAATACCTTACCTGCGGGAACATACAAAGTTGATGTGATGATCAACGGCATGCTCTTCGAACGCCAGGAAGTTAAATTCGTCCAGGATAACCCTGATGCTGAACTCCACCCATGCTACGTGGCGATAAAAAACGTGCTGGCGACCTATGGTATAAAAGTTGATGCGATAAAATCTCTGGCGAATGTTGATGACAAAACATGCGTAAATCCAGTTCCGCTGATCGACGGGGCTACCTGGTTACTGGACGCCAGTAAGCTGGCATTGAATATTACTATTCCGCAAATTTATCTCAACAATGCAGTTAATGGTTATATCAGCCCTTCCCGTTGGGATCAGGGGATCAATGCCATGATGATGAATTATGATTTTTCGGCATCGCATACCATCCGGTCAAATTATGACGACGACGATGACAGTTATTATCTGAATTTGCGTAATGGTATTAATTTAGGCGCATGGCGTTTTCGTAATTACAGCACCCTGAATTCTTATGACGGTAATGTGGACTACCATTCCGTCAGTAATTACATTCAGCGCGACATCATGGCATTACGTAGCCAGATTATGATTGGCGATACCTGGACGGCAAGCGATGTATTTGATAGTACACAGGTGCGTGGCGTGCGGCTGTATACCGATGACGATATGTTGCCCTCCAGCCAGAACGGCTTTGCGCCAGTGGTACATGGAATTGCGAAAACTAACGCCACGGTGATCATCAAACAAAACGGCTACGTTATTTATCAATCAGCCGTACCACAGGGCGCATTTGCCCTCACCGACTTAAACACGACCAGTAGCGGCGGCGATCTCGATGTCACTATCAAAGAAGAAGATGGCAGCGAGCAGCACTTTATTCAGCCATTTACTTCACTGGCCATTCTCAAGCGTGAAGGTCAGACCGATGTAGACCTTAGCATTGGAGAAGTGCGCGACGAAAGCGGCTTTACGCCTGAGGTCTTGCAGTTACAAGCAATGCACGGTTTCCCTTTGGGAATAACTTTGTATGGCGGAACACAATTGGCAAATGATTACGCTTCTGCCGCGCTGGGTATTGGTAAAGATATGGGGGCGCTGGGCGCGATTTCTTTTGACGTGACTCATGCCCGCTCGCAGTTTGACTACGGCGATAATGAGAGTGGTCAATCGTATCGTTTTCTCTATTCCAAACGTTTTGAAGACACCAATACCACCTTTCGTCTGGTGGGTTATCGCTACTCTACGGAGGGGTTCTACACCCTCAATGAATGGGTGTCGCGACAGGATAATGATTCTGATTTCTGGGTAACGGGCAACCGTCGCAGCCGCTTCGAAGGCACCTGGACGCAATCTTTCACGCCAGGCTGGGGCAATATTTATTTAACATTCAGTCGACAGGAATACTGGCAGACCGATGAGGTCGAGCGTTTATTACAGTTCGGCTATAACAACAACTGGCGAAACATCTCCTGGAACGTTTCCTGGAACTATACGGACTCGATCAAGCGCTCATCGAGCAACCATCATGATGATAACAATGATAATTTCGGCAAAGAACAGATTTTCATGTTCTCAATGTCGATACCGCTATCGGGCTGGATGGAAGACAGCTACGTCAACTATTCGTTAACACAAAACAACCACCATGAAAGCACGATGCAGGTCGGTCTGAACGGAACGATGCTGGAAGGGCGTAACCTGTCTTATAACGTACAGGAATCGTGGATGCACTCTCCTGATGACTCCTACAGCGGCAATGCCGGAATGACCTATGACGGGACTTATGGCTCGGTCAATGGTAGCTATTCCTGGAGCCGTGACTCCCAACATTTTGATTATGGCGCCAGAGGCGGCGTGCTGGTGCATAGTGACGGAGTGACCTTCTCGCAGGAACTGGGCGAAACGGTGGCATTGGTCAAAGCGCCGGGCGCAGAAGGCCTGTCCATTGAAAACGCTACCGGGATTTCTACCGACTGGCGTGGTTATACCGTAAAAACGCAGCTTAGCCCGTATGACGAAAACCGCGTGGCATTGAACAGCGACTATTTCTCCAAAGCCAATATTGAACTGGAAAACACCGTCATCAACCTGGTACCAACGCGCGGTGCGGTGGTGAAAGCCGAATTTGTCACCCATGTCGGTTATCGCGTGCTATTTAACGTCCGCCAGGTCAACGGTAAACCAATAATGTTTGGCGCGATGGCAACCGCCTCTCTCGAAACGGGCACAGTCACCGGGATTGTCGGTGATAACGGCGAACTGTATCTCTCCGGGATGCCTGAAAAAGGCGAGTTTTTATTGAGTTGGGGACAAGCTGCGGATGAAAAATGTAAGGCGGCCTATCACATCACCCATAAACCTGATGATACCAGCCTGGTTCAAATGGATGCGATTTGTCGCTAAAGGAAGCATGAATGAAAAAAATATTATCAGGGTTGATTCTGCTGCTTTGCTGTCCTTATGGTTTCGCCGCTAATGGTGATGGCGTTTGTTTTAATAGTGATGGCGCAACGCACATGTCAAATTTATCATTTGGTCCGCTCACGGTGGCTGCGGCGAATAACCACTCCGGATACAATATTTTCGAGGCACTGAGCAACACGACTGGAACATACCCGGTGCGCTGTCACTGTGATGACACGCATGGCGGACCGGGCCAACAAACAGCATTTTTTCCTATCTTCTACACGGGGGATGCCGCACCGGGGCTTGTGCTTGAGCGCACTCTTAATGGGTTAAATTACTATGCTCTGAATGATTATTTATCGGTCGGCGTGACGATTTTTATTATTAATAACCAATATGCGGCCATTCCTTTTGAACACTTATCCAACCAATCCACCTCACCGCAACATACCTGTGGAGCAGGTAAAAATGGGAGCACTGTAAATCTGGATTCAGGGCGCTCGGCAAAATTATCTTTCTATGTTCGGCATTCTATTACTGGCACGGTGACAATACCCACAACGGAAGTCGCCTGGTTGTACGCGGGCATGTCCGATCATTTTCCCAAAACGACCCCCGTTTCTAAAGTGACAATTCGCGGACAACTAACGGCCCCGCAGAACTGTGAGTTAACGCCAAATCAGAGCATCGATGTCGATTTTCAAAAAATTAATAGCGCTGAGTTCTCCTCAACGGCGGGTTCAATTATTGCCGAAAGAAAGATCAAAACCGAAGTGACTGTATCCTGTACCGGGATGGAAGACGTAAGGTCCACGGAGGTGGTGAGTGCGTCGATGATTGCGGCAAACAGAAGTGCCGATGCCACGATGATCGTGACGAGTAATCCGGATGTGGGAATTAAGATTTTTGATAAGAACGACCGTCCAGTGAATGTGGATGGGGGCAACTTACCCGCTGATATGGGTGCTATTAGTCGATTAGGAAAAACCGATGGTAGCGTAACGTTTTATTCAGCGCCCGCCAGTCTGACGGGAGCAAAACCAGCGCCTGATAATGGATTTACCGCTACAGCCACGCTGGTTATTGAATTTACTAACTAATCTTGTGTTAGTAAAAGGAATAATTTCATGAAAAAATGGCATTATATATTTTGCATAATTCTCTTTCATTTAGGGTTGCCGTGCGGGTATGCGGCAAATGATGGCACTTGTGCAACAAGAGGCGGCACACATACGTTAAGCCTTAATTTTCCTTTGACAACGGTCAGTGCAGCAAATAATGTGCCTGGAAAAACATTAATAGATATTGCTAATGCAACATCTTCTGAAAATTATAGCGTTCTGTGTAACTGTGATTCAAAACATAGCAATGGCGCTTATCACGAAATATATTATACCGCAGACCCTGCTCCCGGTATGGTTTATAGCACCACCGCAAGTGGTCTTGCTTTTTACTATCTTAACGAATATGTCGATGTGGGAACAAAAATATCTGTGCTAAATGCGGGGTATACGGCAGTTCCTTTTGAACATGTTTCCAACCAGGCAACTACAACAGATCACACTTGTCAGGGAAACAAAACTACAGCGGTTGGCGTGAGCCTGAAAACCGGAGCAGATGCGAAGATTTCATTTCGTATTAAACGTTCAATAAATGGAACGGTAGTAATGCCTATCACCGATATTGCATTGCTGTATGCCAACATATCCAGCACCACGACCCGTGGTGAGGCGATTGCAAAAGTTCGAATTTCAGGCAGTTTGACCGCACCACAGTCTTGTCAGATAAATGCAGGACAGGTGATTTATTTTGATTTTGATACTATTCCTGCGTCCGAATTTTCATCTACTGCCGGGCAAGCCATTACTTCACGAAAAATCACTAAAACAGTGAGTATTGAGTGTACGGGGATGGGGGATGAGCGTACGCAGAAAGTCGATGCTTCTTTTACAGGGACGAATCGAAGCAGTGACGATACGATGGTTGCGACAGACAATGCCGATGTCGGGATCAAAATTTACAATAAATCGAATGCTGAAGTTAGCGTCAACAACGGAAAGTTACCCGCAGACATGGGCAACACGACCATTTTTGGTCGTAAAAATGGTTCGGTAACTTTTTCGGCAGCACCTGCCAGCTTTACCGGTGCCCGGCCTCAGCCCGGCGTTTTTAACGCTACCGCGACCTTAACCATTGAATTTGTAAACTAACCTTTTGCGGCTGTTTTATGACAGCCGTTCATATTTCCTCTCCTTTCATGAAAAAATGCTGATATTTTTCCCCTTCAATATCAATAAGTAATAACTTTCCTTTGGGTGTCATCAAACTGTCACATTCCTTACATATAACTGTCACCTGTTTGTCCTATTTTGCTTCTCGTAGCCAACAAACAATGCTTTATGAATCCTCCCAGGAGACATTATGAAAGTTATGCGTACCACCGTCGCAACTGTTGTCGCCGCGACCTTATCGATGAGTGCTTTCTCTGTGTTTGCAGAAGCAAGCCTGACAGGCGCAGGTGCAACCTTCCCTGCGCCGGTGTATGCCAAATGGGCTGACACTTACCAGAAAGAAACCGGTAATAAAGTTAACTACCAGGGTATCGGTTCTTCCGGTGGCGTAAAACAGATTATTGCCAATACCGTTGATTTTGGTGCCTCTGACGCGCCGCTGTCTGATGAAAAACTGGCTCAGGAAGGTCTGTTCCAGTTCCCGACCGTGATTGGTGGCGTGGTGCTGGCGGTTAACATTCCAGGTCTGAAGTCTGGTGAGCTGGTGCTGGATGGTAAAACCCTCGGCGACATCTACCTGGGCAAAATCAAGAAGTGGGATGATGAAGCCATCGCCAAATTGAATCCGGGTCTGAAACTGCCGTCACAGAACATCGCTGTAGTACGCCGCGCAGATGGCTCCGGGACTTCCTTCGTCTTCACCAGCTACCTGGCGAAAGTGAACGAAGAGTGGAAAAACAACGTTGGTACTGGCTCTACCGTAAAATGGCCGATCGGTCTGGGCGGTAAAGGTAACGACGGTATCGCCGCGTTCGTTCAGCGTCTGCCGGGTGCAATTGGTTACGTTGAATATGCTTACGCGAAGCAAAACAACCTGGCGTACACCAAACTGATCTCCGCTGATGGTAAACCTGTTTTGCCGACTGAAGAAAACTTCGCTAATGCAGCAAAAGGTGCAGACTGGAGCAAAACCTTCGCTCAGGATCTGACCAACCAGAAAGGCGAAGATGCATGGCCTATTACCTCTACCACGTTCATTCTGGTTCACAAAGATCAGAAGAAACCAGAGCAGGGTGTAGAAGTCCTCAAGTTCTTCGACTGGGCGTACAAAACCGGGGCTAAACAGGCAAATGACCTGGATTACGCCAGCCTGCCGGATAGCGTAGTGGAACAGGTTCGCGCTGCGTGGAAGACCAATATTAAAGACAGTAGCGGTAAGCCGCTGTACTAATAAAATTCCAGGCCGGATAAGGCATTAACGGCTTATCCGGCATTACAAAATGACTTTGTAAACGCGTTTAACTGAAGAGTAACTTATGGCTGCAACCAAGCCTGCTTTTAACCCACCGGGTAAAAAGGGCGACATAATTTTCAGCGTGCTGGTAAAACTGGCGGCGCTGATTGTGCTATTGATGTTGGGTGGCATTATTGTCTCTCTGATCATCTCCTCATGGCCGAGCATTCAGAAATTTGGTCTGGCTTTCCTGTGGACCAAAGAGTGGGATGCACCGAATGATATCTACGGGGCGCTGGTGCCAATCTACGGTACGCTGGTGACTTCGTTTATCGCGCTGCTGATCGCCGTCCCGGTGAGTTTCGGTATCGCCCTGTTCCTGACTGAGCTTGCTCCTGGTTGGCTGAAGCGCCCGCTGGGTATCGCCATTGAACTGCTGGCAGCTATTCCAAGTATCGTTTATGGCATGTGGGGCTTGTTTATCTTCGCGCCGCTGTTTGCCGTCTACTTCCAGGAGCCGGTCGGCAATATCATGTCGAATATCCCGATTGTTGGCGCGCTGTTCTCCGGCCCGGCCTTTGGTATCGGTATCCTCGCGGCAGGCGTGATCCTCGCCATCATGATTATTCCGTACATTGCGGCGGTAATGCGTGATGTATTCGAACAAACCCCGGTGATGATGAAAGAGTCGGCCTACGGTATCGGCTGCACCACCTGGGAAGTTATCTGGCGTATCGTTCTTCCGTTCACCAAAAATGGTGTTATCGGCGGCATCATGCTGGGGCTGGGGCGTGCGCTCGGTGAAACCATGGCGGTGACCTTTATTATCGGTAACACCTACCAGCTCGATAGCGCCTCGCTGTACATGCCGGGCAACAGTATCACCTCTGCGCTGGCCAACGAATTTGCCGAAGCGGAATCCGGTCTGCACGTTGCCGCACTGATGGAACTGGGCCTGATCCTGTTTGTGATTACCTTCATCGTCCTCGCCGCATCGAAGTTTATGATTATGCGCCTGGCTAAGAATGAGGGGGCACGCTAATGGCTATGGTTGAAATGCAAACCACTGCGGCACTGGCTGAATCCCGCCGCAAAATGCAGGCGCGTCGCCGCCTCAAAAACCGTATTGCACTTACGCTCTCAATGGCGACGATGGCCTTCGGTCTGTTCTGGCTGATCTGGATTTTAATGTCCACCATCACCCGCGGTATCGACGGTATGTCGCTGGCGCTGTTCACCGAAATGACGCCGCCGCCAAATACGGAAGGCGGTGGTCTGGCGAACGCCCTGGCGGGTAGCGGCCTGTTAATTTTGTGGGCCACGGTATTCGGTACGCCGCTGGGCATTATGGCGGGGATTTATCTGGCGGAATATGGTCGTAAATCCTGGCTGGCAGAAGTGATTCGCTTCATTAACGACATTTTGCTTTCCGCACCGTCGATTGTGGTTGGTCTGTTTGTTTACACCATCGTGGTGGCGCAGATGGAGCACTTCTCCGGTTGGGCGGGCGTGATTGCGCTGGCGCTGTTGCAGGTACCGATTGTTATCCGCACCACCGAGAACATGCTGAAACTGGTGCCGGACAGCCTGCGTGAAGCGGCTTATGCACTGGGTACGCCGAAGTGGAAGATGATCTCCGCGATTACGCTGAAAGCGTCGGTGTCCGGGATCATGACCGGTATCCTGCTGGCGATTGCCCGTATTGCCGGTGAAACCGCGCCGCTGCTGTTTACCGCGCTCTCCAACCAGTTCTGGAGCACGGACATGATGCAGCCGATCGCCAACCTGCCGGTGACGATCTTTAAGTTTGCGATGAGCCCATTTGCAGAATGGCAGCAACTGGCCTGGGCTGGGGTGTTGATTATTACCCTGTGCGTCCTGCTGCTGAACATTCTGGCGCGCGTTGTTTTTGCGAAGAATAAACACGGTTGATATTGCTTATACGGTTTTCCCCTCTCCCCAGAGGGGCGAGGGGACCGATCGAGCGCCTTTTTGACTCTGTACACGGTTAACACTTTGCCGGATGCGGCGTGAATGCCTGATCCGGCCTACGGTAAGCCTGATTAGCGAAGTGCATCAGGCACGATGAGGAAAAGATTGCAATGAGTATGGTTGAAACTGCCCCGAGTAAAATTCAGGTTCGTAATTTGAACTTCTACTACGGCAAATTCCATGCCCTGAAAAACATCAACCTGGATATCGCTAAAAACCAGGTAACGGCGTTTATCGGGCCGTCCGGCTGCGGTAAATCGACGCTGCTGCGTACCTTCAACAAAATGTTTGAACTGTACCCGGAGCAGCGCGCAGAAGGTGAAATTCTGCTCGATGGCGACAACATCCTGACCAACACTCAGGATATCGCCCTGCTGCGTGCGAAAGTGGGCATGGTGTTCCAGAAGCCTACGCCGTTCCCGATGTCCATTTACGACAACATCGCCTTTGGTGTCCGTCTGTTTGAGAAGCTCTCCCGTGCCGACATGGACGAGCGCGTACAGTGGGCATTGACCAAAGCCGCATTGTGGAACGAAACCAAAGATAAATTGCACCAGAGCGGTTACTCTCTCTCTGGTGGTCAGCAACAACGTCTGTGCATTGCGCGTGGTATCGCAATTCGTCCGGAAGTGCTGCTGCTCGACGAACCGTGTTCGGCGCTCGACCCTATCTCTACCGGGCGTATTGAAGAGTTGATCACCGAACTGAAGCAGGATTACACCGTGGTGATCGTAACCCACAACATGCAGCAGGCTGCGCGTTGTTCCGACCACACGGCGTTTATGTACCTGGGCGAATTGATTGAGTTCAGCAACACGGACGATCTGTTCACCAAGCCAGCGAAGAAACAAACAGAAGACTACATCACCGGTCGTTACGGTTGATTAAGGAGTGCGTTATGGACAGTCTCAATCTTAATAAACATATTTCCGGCCAGTTCAACGCCGAACTGGAAAGTATCCGCACGCAGGTGATGACCATGGGCGGCATGGTGGAGCAGCAGCTAACTGATGCCATCACGGCGATGCACAACCAGGACAGCGATCTGGCGAAGCGGGTGATCGAAGGCGACAAGAACGTCAACATGATGGAAGTGGCGATCGATGAAGCCTGCGTGCGCATTATCGCCAAACGTCAGCCGACGGCGAGCGATCTGCGTCTGGTGATGGTGATCAGCAAAACCATTGCCGAACTGGAGCGTATTGGCGACGTGGCGGACAAAATCTGTCGTACTGCGCTGGAAAAATTCTCCCAGCAGCATCAGCCGTTGCTGGTGAGCCTGGAGTCGCTGGGCCGTCATACCATCCAGATGCTGCACGACGTGCTGGACGCATTCGCGCGTATGGATATTGACGAAGCGGTGCGAATTTATCGGGAAGATAAAAAAGTCGATCAGGAGTACGAAGGCATTGTACGCCAACTGATGACTTACATGATGGAAGATTCGCGCACCATTCCAAGCGTACTTACCGCGCTGTTCTGTGCGCGTTCTATCGAACGTATAGGCGACCGCTGCCAGAATATCTGCGAATACATCTTCTACTACGTGAAGGGGCAAGATTTCCGTCACGTCGGCGGTGATGAGCTGGATAAGTTACTGGCGGGGAAAGATCCGAAAGAGTAACGCTAAGCGTGCACTGCACCAGGCACTCTGCCCGGTAAAACTTACCGGGCAGAGTAGCATTACGAAAAATCGCCCCACAGTCTCAGCTTGCCGCAGTGGAGACAGCGGAACAGATACCCCTGACAATCACCGCCGTTTTGTAAACATTTAGCTAGATCAGAATTTTTAATACCGAAATTTTCACAATCTTCTTCAAGATTGGCAAATTCATCGAGGCGATCTTTTATCTCATTCCAGCCCACATAGCCGATAAAAGCACAGAAATCGCCACAATGTGCGAGCCAGAATGCCTGCTGCCATCCATGATAACCTGGCGTGCGTTCAACCAATTCTTTCAGCATATCGTCAGGATATGTGTTCTTAACACCGGCAAATTCGCCCTCTTCATCATACTCAAATTCAACGCCTTCGATGTCTGTGTCATCCTGAAAACTACCTGCAAACTTTTCTGCCGCAGAACCGTCCGCAATGCACCATGGACAGAGATATTCAACTTCATCAACACAATAAAAAGGACCAGAGTAATAAACTGACGTCGGTTGTTCACAGCAATCGCACTCTACGGTTTTATCCTGCTTAAATGCGCCTGTTTCCAGTGGTTTTGGATGATATTTGAATAGGGGTAACGGCCTGATATTTTGAGTCATAGAAACATCCTGTCTGCTTTTGAGTAGATTAAAGATAAAGCATCCCGCTTAGCGTAAAGAGTCTGCTTCAGGACATTAAATACCTAATCCTGGTAGACGCGTGATGCATTACCCGACGTTGAACTGACATATCAAACTCCCTTTGCTTACCTTTGAGCGCCTTGCCGGGTGGAGTAAGTGAAGGGAGTTTGAAGCGTTATTCCGTAATATCCCAGCCTCGAGCCTTCCAGAGTGCAGGTAACTGCGCCAACTCGGTAAAGGTGGTGACTTTCGGATGAACGATCGGTTTATTGTGCGGATCAGCGCAGAAGTAGAACACTTCCATACCCGCATCGATTCCTGACTGCGCACCAGCGCTGGAATCATCGACCAGAATGCAGTTTTCAACGTTTACATTCATCGCTTTTGCCGCATGGAACATTAACGCCGGGTCGGGCTTCCAGCGTTGGATGTCATAGCCACTGAACAACTTTTCCGGGAAATAGTGCAGCATATTGAGCTTACCAAGCGAATGCTGCATCTTGCTGACCGGACCGTTAGAGACGACGCACATCGGCACTTTCATGCTTTCCAGCAAAGCATTTGCTCCTGCAATCACCTCAAGTTCGCTATCAAACAGGCGCGCCACTTCCGCACGGTAAACGTGTTCGGCATCGGCACGGACCATTTCTACGCCCTGTTCTTTGCTAATGATGTCGATGATTTCGTAGAGTTTTACGCCTTTAAAGCGGGTAAAAATTTCTTCAAGGTCAACGTTAATGCCAAATTCCCTGAACATCGTGACATAGGCACGAGAACAAATGACCTCGCTGTCGACCAGCGTACCGTCGCAGTCGAAAAATACTGCTTCTATCTGGGACATGTCTTTCCTTTATCGTTAGTTTAACGTTTTCGTCAGGCATATTCGCATGACGCAATCGTTGCCGTATAAGCAAATACAATGAAAAAAAGTTATCTTCAGCCGTCCATATTGTCTCATTTTGGTATACGATAGCGACGTATTTTCCCTCCTTGTTCGGAAATAGATAATGAGTCAACAACACACAACCCAGGCTTCTGGTCAGGGGATGCTGGAACGCGTGTTTAAACTGCGCGAACATGGCACGACGGCACGGACCGAAGTGATCGCCGGTTTTACCACCTTCCTGACGATGGTTTACATCGTTTTTGTTAACCCGCAAATTCTTGGCGTTGCTGGCATGGACACCAGCGCCGTCTTCGTAACCACCTGTCTGATTGCTGCATTCGGCAGTATTCTGATGGGGCTGTTTGCTAATCTTCCAGTTGCGCTGGCACCAGCTATGGGCCTGAACGCATTCTTCGCTTTTGTCGTTGTACAGGCGATGGGCTTACCGTGGCAGGTCGGGATGGGCGCAATCTTTTGGGGCGCAATTGGTCTGCTGTTACTGACAATCTTCCGCGTTCGCTACTGGATGATTGCCAACATTCCGGTGAGCCTGCGTGTGGGGATCACCAGCGGTATCGGCCTGTTTATTGGCATGATGGGGCTGAAAAACGCAGGTGTGATTGTCGCTAATCCGGAAACGCTGGTGAGCATCGGTAATCTGACTTCTCACAGTGTGCTGCTGGGTATCCTCGGCTTCTTCATCATCGCCATTCTGGCTTCGCGCAACATTCACGCAGCGGTGCTGGTTTCCATTGTGGTGACAACGCTGTTGGGCTGGATGTTGGGTGATGTGCACTACAATGGCATTGTCTCCGCGCCGCCGAGCGTGATGACCGTGGTGGGGCATGTGGATTTAGCTGGGTCGTTTAACCTCGGACTGGCAGGGGTGATTTTCTCCTTCATGCTGGTCAACCTGTTTGACTCCTCCGGTACGCTAATTGGCGTGACCGATAAAGCAGGTTTGGCAGATGAAAAGGGTAAATTCCCGCGCATGAAGCAGGCGCTGTATGTCGACAGTATCTCTTCTGTTACCGGGTCGTTTATCGGTACCTCTTCCGTTACTGCGTACATTGAATCTTCTTCCGGCGTTTCTGTTGGCGGGCGTACTGGTCTGACGGCAGTGGTTGTTGGCCTGCTGTTCCTGCTGGTTATTTTCCTGTCGCCGCTGGCGGGGATGGTGCCGGGCTACGCCGCGGCTGGCGCGCTGATTTACGTTGGCGTACTGATGACCTCAAGTCTTGCGCGCGTGAAATGGCAGGATCTTACCGAATCCGTTCCGGCGTTTATTACCGCCGTGATGATGCCGTTTAGCTTCTCGATTACCGAAGGTATTGCGCTGGGCTTTATCTCCTACTGCGTAATGAAAATTGGCACAGGCCGTCTGCGCGACCTTAGCCCGTGCGTGGTTATCGTGGCGCTGCTGTTTATTCTGAAGATTGTCTTTATCGACGCTCACTAAAATCGATAGCGCGTTAAAAACCCGCCATGCATGATTGCTGGCGGGTTTTTTATTTAGATCTTAACTCTCTGAATAAACTCGCCAAATGCGGTCAACTGCCCGGTCAGGTGGTCCAGCGTTCCCTGATCAATCACTTCTCCAGTCTGTGGATCGACTTTGTTCTGAATCACGCCGCCCATAAACTCCGGTTTGTTCATTACCATTGCATCCAGGAAGACCAGAATCTGACGCAGATGATACTGACAGCGTGCGCCGCCAATTACGCCCATTGAGCTGGTCTGAATCAACACCGGTTTACCGGCCAATGGCTGATCAGGCAGGCGGGAAAGCCAGTCGATGGCATTTTTCAGTCCACCCGGCACCGAGTAGTTATATTCCGGCGTCACGATCACCACACCATCCGCCTGACGAATCTGTTCCGCCAGAGCTTCAACCGTTGCTGGAAAACCGTCTTCCTGCTGTACGTCTGCGTCATATAAGGGAATGTCAGCAATGGATGGTAACGCGTTAACTTCCATACCCGCTGGGGCAATTTTTGGCAGAGTACGTGCAACCATGCCATTAAATGAGCCTTTGCGCAGGCTTCCCAATAACGTAACCACCTTCAATTTTTCAGACATGATGACTCCTGTGGTTGTCTATCAATTTGACAAAAATGACTTAACGGTAGAGAGCTGGGCAAAACGCATCATCCGGCTGGTAGGATTATTGGCGCGGCTGTGAATATCCGGCAGGTTTTTCCAGCCTTGCTTGCCATCAAACTCCCAGACATTGAGCTTTTCAATCGCTGGGCTGACCGCCACGGACCATACCAGCACCTCCTCTGCGTCGCATATCGCTTCTACATGATTTACATGGGCACATTTCAGGCGTCCCGCAATGGGCATCAACTGCAGATTTCGCGGGTCGTCATTCAACACATCACCGGTAAGTTTTAGCACGCTTCGGCGGAGCGTGATGAGCTGCGCTCGCGCTTCGTTAGGATCGTTCTGCTTACTGATCCATAGTGATTCATTGCTGGAAAAAGCATGGTTATCGGGCGCATGAGGGCTATGAAACCCGCGAGTCGCGCGCTGTAGTTCCATATCGAGGCCACATTCACCTTCTGTTGTTAACGCCACTCCGACCATGTTTCCGGCATAGGATATTGAAAATGATGGCAAGTTTTTATCGTAGAAAACCGGCTTTCCTTTAGCCTGGGTGACGATTTCCGGCAATTCGCTAATGCCGTACAGCAAGAACATCAGTTCTGCGAGTAAACCTCTGGACGCCAGGAAACGACTTTGACGATGAGGGGGAAGATTCAGGGCTTCTTGATGACACTGGGAGGGTAGACGAACAGATATCAGGTGTCCTTCCGTTAAAATCCCTCGGGCAAAATGAGTCGCCATTTTTCGCTCCATGCTTAATGGTCCATTATGAATACAGAGTAATCATTTACTGAAATTATGGACAGACTAAAGCGGCGAAAAGTTCGATTCAGACAAGCTTATTACATGTTTTTTACATTTTATCGCGAAATGTGGTCGCGTTTCATACGATTTAATTATGCCATCGAGGCGTAAAGATTTTTAATGGTTTCCCGTAACCAGACGATCTTCGGGTTATGGCTGTTCCGTTTGTGCCACAGCAGAGTAAACGGCACTTCCAGCTTTTTTTGCTGGATTTCGTCAAACGGGAGAGGGAGTGCAACCAGTGGAAGCTGGTGGAGCTGGTTGTAGTACTGACAGTAGCGCGGTGCGGTCGCCAGTAGCAGATTGTCAGGCTGCGCCGCCATAAACAGCGACTGCTCGAATTCTGGCAGACTCATGGCAATCGTGCGTTCGCGTCCTGATTCCTGCAACACATTGTCCAGCGCCCAGGTATCGCTCTGTTCCCAGCAAATGCTGATATGCGGATAACGTAAAAAAGTATCCAGATCCCATGCTTCACGCAGCGCCGGATGATCTTTGCGTAACCAGACGCACGGTAAGTCTGTAAATAATACTTCATAATCAATAGACAATGGCAGAAGACTAAGCTGTTCTCGCGAGCGTGGGTGGCTTTCTCGTCCGGTAAAACCGATATCCACTTCGCCACGAATAATTGCATCCAACGAGTCGTAATCCCAGTTGCGCAGTTTAATCGTCGCCTGTGGATAACGCTGGTAAATATGTTTCGACAGTGCATTAAACATAATCATCATCAGCGGCGATTCTGCTGCCAGCTCAAACTTCAGACCACGTGGCATTTGGTGGTGCGGTTTATCCAGCAGCAGATTGCTCATTTGCATCCACTCCGCCAGATTTTGCTCCATGCTGACCATCAGCGGCGTTGGCGTCAGGCCCAGCGGTGAGTTCACAAAGAGCAGGTCATCAAACCATATCCGAAGCTTTGCCAGAGACTTGCTCACCGCCGAAGGCGTCACGTTCATCCGTTTCGCCGCTTTGGTCACGCTGCGCTCCTGCATCAGCAGTTGCAGGCAGAGCAGCAAATTCAGATCAAGTGTGGTGATGGATTTCTTCATGAGCAGTAATGGGGCGTCCAGGCGCGACGAGCATAATCAGCAACAGACTCACTATGCTACAGGCAATCAGAATCCCGATCAGCATATTCCATGCACCTACGCCGACTACCGCCGCTAGCCAAATCCACAGTGATGAACCGCAAACCTGTGCAATGCCTAACGTCGAACTGGCCACGCCAGCGCGTAATGAAAACGGCCCTAAAGCCTGACTCATTGCCACGCCGAATCCCACCGAAAAGCCGGCGCAAATCAACGTGATGCCAAACAGCGAAACAGCATGGGAAGGCGAAATTGCAAGGATGATTCCCGCCGCCAGAAATAACACTTGCGAGGCGATCATCAATGTACGTGGCTTAAAAATCCCCAACGCAAATGGCGTGGAGAACGATACGGTCATGCTGACACCTGCGGTCAACGCCATAATGGTGGCGTATTCTCCGCGCGCAAAACCCATGATTTCCATCAGCAATACTGGCGAGGTATTCACGAAGGTAAGGATGACGGAGACGCTGAGGGTGGTGATAAGCACTCGGCTGAGGAAAAAGCGGTTAAGCAGCGACTCGGTATTTTCTCGTGGTTTACCCGAAGTGGTAGGTACCGCAGGGCGGGTTTCTTTTAAAATAAACAATGACAACATGAGTACCGCGACACCCATCAGCGCCATTACCCAGAACAGGCTTTGCCACGGGAACTTAAGCATAATCAGGTGGCCGAGCACTGGAGCTAACACCGGAATGATGCAGGTAATGCCGTTGAGTAATGACAGTACTTTTGCCCGACGTCGATCGTCCAACGTGTCGCGTAAAATCGCGAACGCCACCACGTAACAACAGCCCGCGCCCAGGCCCTGCAGAAAGCGTCCTGCAAGAAATAACGCGCTGGTTTCAGCCAGTGAACAGAGCACAGAGGCGATAATAAACAGCGCCGCGCCGGGGATGGCGACAGGTTTTCTCCCTGAACGATCGGCCACTTTACCGGCAAATAACATTGCTGCCGCCATCCCTGCAAGGTAAACGGAGAACGCAATATGCAACTGCGCCTCGCTGGCATTGAGATCGGCGGCGATGCGCGGTAAGCCGACCAGGTACATATCAATACCTGCGGGATAGAGTAAAACCAGGGCAAAACTACAAATTAAAAAGCGGGACATGAGATAAAGCGTCCTGACGGGAAGGTGACGCAAAGCATACGTGGTGAAGGAGAATCAGGCGAGTTGCCATTTGGACAAAAGAGATTTCCTGTCAGGCAACAAGCCAGAGAAATGGCTAGCTTCAGGTTGTTGACAACGTGCACTTTATTCATGCCGGATGCGGCGTAGACGCCTTATCCGGCCAACGAAAATACGCAAATTCAAAACATTACAGAGATCAGGTAGGCCTGATAAGCGTAGCGCATCAGGCAATTTTACGTTTGTCATCAGTCTTAAGCCAGCGAATGACCGCTGGCTTCTTTAAGGGTTTAGCCAAATTTAGGTAACACGTTAAAGACGTTACCGAACCAGCATAAAATTACGATTATACCAAAGAGAATGACAATCGCCGGAATAAGATTGCCGCCCCAGACCGTGAACATCTGATTGGGAAACTTCTTGCGAGCTTTGATTGCCAGCACTACGGGAATAATGACCGCCCAGATAGTGGCGCACAGCCCGGCACCGCCAATCCCGTAAATAAAGCCATTCGGGAAGACGAGATACAACAACGCGGGTGGCAGGAAGGTTAACAGCACGGTTTTGAAACGCCCGCCGTGGGAGTTATCAATCTTAAACAGATCCGCCAGATAATCGAACAATCCCAGCGTGACACCAAAGAACGAACTGGCAACAGCTAAGTTAGAGAACACCAGCAGGCAAAACTCGATAATGCCGTGCTGTTTGGTGCCGAGGAATGATTTCACCAGCGAATCAACGTTGCCGCCTGAGGAGATTATCGCCTTAAAGCTTTCGCGCGGAATATTCCCCATGGTGCAATAGAGCCAGAAGAGATAAATCACCAGCGCCAGCAGAGAACCGAAGACCACGCTTTTGATTAGCTTATCTTTGCGTTTGCCATAGCAAATAATCAGACTGGGAATATTGCCGTGGAAACCAAATGACGCCAGACACACCGGCAAAGCCATAAAGATATACGGGAAGTAAGACGTTCCCGCAGTGGAGCTGGTGGCATCGCGCAGAATGGAGTAATCGACCTGGAAGAAGAAAGAACCAAACACGATCACAAAGGAGATAATCTTCAGCCCGAGGAACAATGAGGTAATACGACTGGCGGCTAACGAGCTTATCCACAATACGCTGGCAACGAAAATGGCCGTACAGATCCCGACAATGCGTGGATTAGCGTGATAGCCCAAATTCATCGATATTGTTTCACTAATGATTGCGCCGTTAGCAGAGATATAGGCATAAGTGAGAATATAGAGAACGAAGGCAACGGTAATGCCGCTAATAATGTTCCAGGTGTTGCCAATTAAATCTTTAGTGATGGTGTTAAAACTGGAGCCGACGGGATAATTTAAGTTTGCTTCTAATAATAATAGCCCTGAGTGTAACATTGAAAACCAGGCGATAATAAGAATAAAAGCGCCCCAAAAAAACCAGGCACCGGCAAGGTCAACAGGTAAAGCAAACATCCCACCGCCAATTACTGTACCGGCTATAACCATAACCCCCCCAAAATGCAGAGTGCTTTTTTTCAGCTTGATCAGTCATGATGCCACCTTTAGAGGAAGGCTATTTTTGTTTTTGAGGATGTAGGGTAAGAGAGTGGCTAATATCCTTATAGCCACTCTGAATGTTTTAATTAAACTTCTTTCAGTTTTGCGGTGAAGTGACGCAATACTTTTGGTTCGTAGGTAAAGGTTAACCCTTTAATATTCGCCGCGTTCTCTCTCACATGTTTAAAGGCTTCAATAATGAAGTCCATATGTGTTTGAGTATATGTTGCTCGCGGAATGGTTAAACGCAGCAGTTCAGCCGGGCATGGCAGTTGTTTACCGGTTTTCGGATCGCGGCCTAACAGGAAAGAACCAATTTCTACCGCACGGATACCGGCGACTTTATACAGCTCGCACGCCAGCGCCTGTGCCGGGAATTGATCTGCCGGGATATGCGGCAACAGTTTACCGGCATCAACGAATGCCGCGTGACCGCCCGCCTGCTGGCAGACAACGCCAATCTCTTCCAGACCATCGACCAGATACTGCACCTGCGCAATACGATAAGCCAGCCAGTCCAGATTCATGCCGTCATACAGACCTACCGCCAGACGCTCCATCGCGCCGCCTTCCAGACCACCATATGTCGGGAAGCCTTCCTGTACCACGCAAAGGGTTCTGCACTCGGTGTACACATCAAAGAAGCTGTCGTCTTTCATGCACAGCAAGCCGCCCATCGGCACCATCGCATCTTTCTTGGCGGACATCGCCAGCATATCGTTTTAATGTTTAAAAAAAGGATTGAGGAATAACAGGAGTGCTAACAATGAAGCGAAGCCGCATCTGACAGTCAGAATGCGGCTTCGTAATCGCGGTTACTTACCGATACAGAAGCTGGAGAAAATCCGCCCCAGCAGGTCGTCAGACGTAAATTCCCCGGTGATTTCGCTTAAGTTCTGCTGTGCCAAGCGCAACTCTTCCGCCAGCAGCTCGCCCGCCCAGGCACCTAACAGTTGCGCTTTGCCCTGTTGCAAATGCTCCGCTGCCTGTTCCAGCGCCTGTAAGTGGCGACGACGCGCCAGGAAGCCGCCTTCCATATTGGTGTCAAAGCCCATGCTCTGTTTGAGATGGTTACGCAACACATCTACGCCTTCGCCAGTCCTTGCAGACAGACGAATCAACGCATGACCGTTCACTTCACTCATTCCCAGCGTTTCGCCGGTGATATCGGCTTTATTGCGCACCACGGTGATCGGCAGTTTCGCTGGCAGACGGGCGATAAATTCCGGCCAGATCTCTGCCGGATCAACGGCATCCGTGGTGGTGCCATCGACCATAAATAACACGCGGTCGGCTTGTTCAATTTCCTGCCACGCGCGCTCGATACCAATACGTTCCACTTCGTCGCTGGCTTCGCGTAATCCGGCGGTGTCGATGATATGCAGCGGCATCCCGTCAATGTGGATATGCTCACGCAGCACATCACGCGTGGTTCCGGCGATATCTGTCACGATTGCCGCTTCACGGCCCGCCAGCGCGTTTAACAGGCTAGATTTACCGGCGTTAGGACGCCCGGCAATCACTACTTTCATCCCTTCGCGCAACAAACTGCCCTGACGAGCTTCGGCGCGTACCGCGTCGAGATCGGCAATCACGTCATTGAGCTGGGCTTCAATTTTTCCGTCGGAGAGGAAATCGATCTCTTCATCGGGGAAATCAATCGCCGCTTCGACGTAAATGCGCAAGTGGGTGAGGGCTTCTACCAGATGATTAACCCGTGCGGAGAACGCGCCTTGCAGCGAATTAAGCGCCGAACGGGCCGCCTGTTCCGAGCTGGCATCGATCAGATCAGCAATCGCTTCGGCCTGGGCTAAATCGAGTTTATCGTTAAGAAACGCGCGTTCTGAAAACTCGCCAGGGCGGGCAATCCGCAGGCCTGGAATGGTCAGAATACGTTTTAACAGCAGGTCGAGGATCACCGGACCGCCATGACCTTGCAGTTCCAGCACATCTTCGCCGGTGAACGAGTTCGGGCCAGGGAACCATAGCGCAATCCCCTGATCGAGCACGCTGCCGTCTGCGTCTTTAAATGGCAAATAGTCGGCGTAGCGCGGCTTAGGCAGTTTACCCAGCACGGTTTCGGCAACTTCGCGTGCTTTGAGGCCGGAGATGCGCAGGATGCCAACGCCGCCACGTCCTGGAGGCGTGGCCTGGGCTACGATAGTGTCATTATCGCTCATGATGTTCCTGTTGCTTTGTTTGGCGGATGCGCTGTGCTTATCCGCCCTACGAAAAGAAAAAAGGCGGTCAACTGACCGCCCTTATTTTAGCGAAAACTCACCGAATCAGGATTTTTTCTTCTCGCGGCTATGCAGGCCACGTTTTTCCAGACCACGGTAAATCAACTGCTGCTGGATAATGGTTACCAGGTTGCTGACGATATAGTACAGCACCAGACCTGACGGGAACCACAGGAAGAACACGGTGAAGATGACCGGCATAAAGGTCATGATCTTCTGCTGCATCGGGTCGGTCACAGTGGTCGGCGACATCTTCTGAATGAAGAACATCGTTACGCCCATCAGGATCGGCAGGATGTAGTACGGGTCCTGTGCAGACAGGTCGTGGATCCACAGTGCGAACGGCGCCTGACGCAGTTCAACGGAACCCATCAGCATGTAGTACAACGCCAGGAAGATTGGCATCTGGATCAGCAGCGGGAAGCAGCCGCCCAGCGGGTTAACCTTCTCAGCTTTGTACAGCGCCATCATTTCCTGGCTGATACGCTGTTTGTCATCGCCCAGACGCTCACGCATAGCCTGAATCTTCGGCTGCAGCATCCGCATCTTCGCCATGGAGGTGTACTGCGCTTTGGTCAGCGGGTACATGATGCCACGAACGATAAAGGTGATGATGATAATGGAGAAGCCCCAGTTACCTACAAAGCTATGGATCCATTTCAGCAGTTTGAACAGCGGCTGAGAGATGAACCACAACCAACCGTAATCAACGGTCAGATCCAGGTGCGGAGCAACAGCTGCCATTTTGTCCTGGATTTCCGGGCCAACCCACAGGGTGCTGTTCATCGCGCCAGTCTGGCCAGGCTGAACCAGTACCGGCTGAGACTTGTAGCCGATAGCGGCGATGCCATTACCCAGATTAGCGGTGTAGAAGTTGTTGGTGCCGTCGTTATGTGGGATCCACGCAGTCGCGAAATACTGTTGCAGCATCGCCACCCAACCACCTTTTGAAGAGATGTTCAGGTTTTCGTTATCGGCAATGGTATCGAACTTGTATTTCTCGTACTTCTCGTCAGGCGTGGAGTACGCCGCGCCACGGAAGGTGTGCAGCGCAAAGTTGCTGCTTCCGGTGTCGAGATGCGGTGGCAGAGTGATGGATTGCTTCAACTGACCAAAGGTGGAGATCTCCAGCGGTTTCTCGCCAGCGTTCTGCACGTTGTAGTTGACGTTGACAGCGTAATCACCGCGTTTCAGGACAAACGTTTTGGTAAACGTGTTGCCTGCCGCGTCGGTATACGTCATCGGCACCTGCAGTTCGTTTTGGCCTTCAGCCAACACATAAGCGTCTTTTTCAACGTTATACAGCGGACGCGGGCCGTTAGCCGGGTTATCCGGGCCATCACGACCGGTCAGACCGCTCTGTGCCTGATAAATAAACTGCGGTGAAGTTTCCAGCAGCTGGAACGGCTGGGTAGAGTTCAGCTCTTTCGGGTAAGCCGGCAGCAGAGCCTGTTCAACATCACCACCACGGGTGTTGATGGTCAGATCAAGCACGTCGGTCTTAACAGAAATCAGTTTCCCCTGGCCACTGGCCGGTACGCCCTGGTCGGCGGCGCTACCCGCTGCGGTGGTCGTTGTCTGCGTGGTCTGTTGAGCTTGAGGTTGCGGATTTTTATCCTGCTCCCAGGCTTGCCAGATCATGAAAGACACGAACAGCAAAGCGATGACTAAAAGATTGCGTTGCGAATCCATCGTTAGTGTTCTCTGGTATCAAATGGTCCGGGCGGGACGGGATCGTCACCACCAGGGTGTAAAGGGTGGCATTTTAATACGCGTTTCACCGTCAACCAACTGCCTTTTATCACTCCAAACCTGCGCAATGCCTCAATTCCGTAGCTTGAACAGGTTGGAGTGAAACGACAATGCGGCCCGAGTAGCGGACTAATCAGGCGTTGATAGACCCGAATGAGGGCTATCAGGACCCGCGAGCCAGGCGACAGTGGCGGCGCCATAATTTTTCCAACGCTTCCGAGAGAGCACGGTTATCGAGGTCGGCAACCCCTTTTTTCGCCACCACCACGAAATCCATAGCCGGGAGTTCATGTTGGCGCAGACGGAAGCTTTCACGCGTCAGACGTTTAATCCGATTGCGTTCATGGGCGCGTCGAACGTTTTTCTTGGCGACTGTAAGACCGATACGGGGATGCCCCAGCGAATTCAGGCGGCCGAGAATGGTAATTTGCGGCGTGCCAGCCCGTTGTGGCTGCTGGAAGACGAATGTGAATTGACTGGGAGTTAACAAACGTAACTCCCTGGGAAATGCGAGCTTAACCACGCAGGGGTTAGCTATATTACTTAGAAACGGTCAGACGAGCGCGGCCTTTAGCACGACGACGTGCCAGAACCTGACGACCATTTTTAGTAGCCATACGAGCACGGAAGCCGTGAGAACGGTTGCGCTTCAGTACAGACGGTTGAAAAGTGCGTTTCATGGCGATTTCTACCTAAACTTGAATAAATTCAATGGCTTTATTGGATATCCGCCGAAAAATGAAACGATGGACACCGAAGCCATGGGTGATTAAAGAGGCCGGATTGTAATAATTGTACACTCCGGAGTCAATTCTCTTTCCTTATTTACCGCGCTTTTCCGCACCTTTTCGCTGGGAAAATGTACGGTCTCACACCAGTTAAAACCAGCATGGCGCGCCGGGGGGAGGATTATACGGGCTACCAGGTAAAGCGCAAGGATCGTCCAGGATCTTTATTAGATCGATTAAGCCTAATTTTGTCTAAGGTCATTAAATTTTCCAATATGCGGCGTAAATCGTGCCCGCCTCGCGGCAGGATCGTTTACACTTAGCGAGTTCTGGAAAGCCCTGTGGATAAATCGGGAAAATCTGTGAGAAACAGAAGATCTCTTGCGCAGTTTAGGCTATGATCCGCGGTCCCGATCGTTTTGCAGGATCTTGATCGGGCATATAACCGCAGACAGCGGTTCGTGCGTCACCCTCATGCAGGGTCTTTTCGACGTGCGTCAACAATCATGAATGTTTCAGCCTTAGTCATAATCGACTTTTGTTCGAGTGGAGTCCGCCGTGTCACTTTCGCTTTGGCAGCAGTGTCTTGCCCGATTGCAGGATGAGTTACCAGCCACAGAATTCAGTATGTGGATACGCCCATTGCAGGCGGAACTGAGCGATAACACGCTGGCCTTGTACGCGCCAAACCGTTTTGTCCTCGATTGGGTAAGGGACAAGTACCTTAATAATATCAATGGACTGCTAACCAGTTTCTGCGGAGCGGATGCCCCACAGTTGCGTTTTGAAGTGGGCACAAAGCCCGTGACACAAACGCTGAAAGTCCCTGCCAGCAATACAGTTGCACCCGCTCAGGCAGCGCAGGTGCAGCCACAACGTGCTGCGCCTGCGGCGCGCTCAGGCTGGGATAACGTTCCGGCTCCGGCAGAACCGACCTATCGTTCCAACGTCAACGTTAAACATACGTTTGATAACTTCGTCGAAGGTAAATCTAACCAACTGGCGCGCGCGGCGGCTCGCCAGGTGGCAGACAACCCGGGCGGCGCCTATAACCCGCTGTTCCTTTATGGCGGCACGGGGCTGGGTAAAACTCACCTGCTGCATGCGGTGGGTAACGGCATTATGGCGCGCAAGCCGAATGCCAAAGTGGTTTATATGCACTCCGAGCGCTTTGTTCAGGACATGGTAAAAGCCCTGCAAAACAATGCGATCGAAGAGTTTAAACGCTACTACCGTTCCGTTGATGCGCTGCTGATCGACGATATTCAGTTTTTCGCCAATAAAGAACGATCCCAGGAAGAGTTTTTCCATACCTTTAACGCCCTGCTGGAAGGTAATCAGCAGATCATCCTCACATCGGATCGCTATCCGAAAGAGATCAACGGCGTCGAGGATCGTTTGAAATCCCGCTTCGGCTGGGGACTGACTGTGGCGATCGAACCGCCAGAGTTGGAAACCCGCGTGGCGATCCTGATGAAAAAGGCAGACGAAAACGACATTCGTTTGCCGGGCGAAGTGGCGTTCTTTATCGCCAAGCGTCTACGATCTAACGTACGTGAGTTGGAAGGGGCGCTGAACCGCGTTATTGCTAACGCCAACTTTACCGGACGGGCGATCACCATCGACTTCGTGCGTGAGGCGCTGCGCGACTTGCTGGCATTGCAGGAAAAACTGGTCACCATCGACAATATTCAGAAGACGGTGGCGGAGTACTACAAGATCAAAGTCGCGGATCTCCTTTCTAAGCGTCGTTCTCGCTCGGTAGCGCGTCCACGCCAGATGGCGATGGCGCTGGCGAAAGAGCTGACTAACCACAGTCTGCCGGAGATTGGCGATGCGTTTGGTGGTCGTGATCATACAACGGTGCTTCATGCCTGCCGTAAGATCGAGCAGTTACGTGAAGAGAGCCACGATATCAAAGAAGATTTCTCTAATTTAATCAGAACATTGTCATCGTAAACCTATGAAATTTACCGTAGAACGTGAGCATTTATTAAAACCGCTACAACAGGTGAGCGGTCCGTTAGGTGGTCGTCCTACGCTACCGATTCTCGGTAATCTGCTGTTACAGGTTGCTGACGGTACGTTGTCGCTGACCGGTACTGATCTCGAGATGGAAATGGTGGCACGTGTTGCGCTGGTTCAGCCGCATGAACCAGGGGCGACGACCGTTCCGGCGCGCAAATTCTTTGATATCTGCCGTGGTCTGCCTGAAGGTGCTGAAATCGCCGTGCAACTGGAAGGTGAGCGGATGCTGGTACGCTCCGGGCGTAGCCGTTTTTCGCTTTCTACCCTGCCAGCGGCAGATTTCCCGAATCTCGATGACTGGCAGAGCGAAGTCGAATTTACCCTGCCGCAGGCGACGATGAAGCGTCTGATTGAAGCGACCCAGTTTTCTATGGCGCATCAGGATGTTCGCTATTACTTAAACGGTATGCTGTTCGAAACCGAAGGTGAAGAACTGCGTACCGTGGCAACCGACGGCCACCGCCTGGCGGTCTGCTCCATGCCAATTGGTCAGTCTTTGCCGAGCCATTCGGTGATCGTACCGCGTAAAGGCGTGATTGAACTAATGCGTATGCTCGACGGCGGCGATAATCCGCTGCGCGTGCAGATTGGTAGCAACAATATTCGCGCCCACGTAGGCGACTTTATCTTCACTTCCAAACTGGTTGATGGTCGCTTCCCAGATTACCGCCGCGTTCTGCCGAAGAACCCTGACAAACATCTGGAAGCAGGCTGTGATCTGCTCAAGCAGGCGTTTGCTCGTGCGGCAATTCTCTCTAACGAGAAATTCCGCGGCGTGCGTCTGTATGTCAGCGAAAACCAGCTGAAAATTACCGCCAACAACCCGGAACAGGAAGAAGCGGAAGAGATCCTCGACGTTACCTATAGCGGTGCGGAGATGGAAATCGGCTTCAACGTCAGCTATGTGCTGGATGTTCTCAACGCGCTGAAATGCGAAAACGTGCGCATGATGCTGACCGATTCGGTTTCCAGCGTGCAGATTGAAGATGCCGCATCACAGTCGGCTGCCTATGTTGTCATGCCAATGAGACTGTAATGTCCCTCACCCGCTTGTTGATCCGCGATTTCCGCAATATCGAAACCGCGGATCTCGCCTTATCTCCCGGCTTTAACTTTCTGGTAGGTGCCAACGGCAGTGGCAAAACCAGCGTGCTGGAAGCCATCTATACGCTCGGCCACGGTCGGGCGTTTCGCAGTTTGCAGATTGGCCGCGTCATTCGCCACGAGCAGGAAGCGTTTGTGCTCCACGGGCGTTTGCAGGGCGAAGAGCGCGAGACGGCGATTGGCTTAACCAAAGACAAACAGGGTGACAGCAAAGTCCGCATCGACGGTACTGACGGGCATAAAGTCGCGGAGCTGGCGCACCTGATGCCGATGCAACTGATAACGCCGGAGGGGTTTACTTTACTCAACGGCGGCCCCAAATACAGAAGAGCATTCCTCGACTGGGGATGCTTTCACAACGAACCCGGATTTTTCGCCGCCTGGAGCAATCTCAAGCGGTTGCTCAAGCAGCGCAATGCGGCGCTGCGTCAGGTGACACGTTACGAACAGCTACGTCCGTGGGATAAAGAACTGATCCCGCTGGCGGAGCAAATCAGCACCTGGCGCGCGGAGTATAGCGCCGGTATCGCGGCTGATATGGCCGATACCTGTAAGCAATTTCTCCCTGAGTTTTCTCTGACTTTCTCTTTCCAGCGAGGCTGGGAGAAAGAGACAGAGTACGCTGAGGTGCTGGAACGTAATTTTGAACGCGATCGCCAGCTAACCTACACCGCGCACGGCCCGCATAAAGCGGACTTACGCATTCGCGCCGACGGTGCGCCGGTGGAAGATACCTTATCGCGTGGGCAGCTCAAGCTGCTGATGTGCGCCTTACGTCTGGCGCAAGGAGAGTTCCTCACCCGTGAAAGCGGGCGGCGGTGTCTCTACCTGATAGATGATTTTGCCTCTGAGCTTGATGATGAGCGTCGCGGGCTGCTTGCCAGCCGCTTAAAAGCGACGCAATCACAGGTCTTTGTCAGCGCGATCAGTGCTGAACACGTTATAGACATGTCGGACGAAAATTCGAAGATGTTTACCGTGGAAAAGGGTAAAATAACGGATTAACCCAAGTATAAATGAGCGAGAAACGTTGATGTCGAATTCTTATGACTCCTCCAGTATCAAAGTCCTGAAAGGGCTGGATGCGGTGCGTAAGCGCCCGGGTATGTATATCGGCGACACGGATGACGGCACCGGTCTGCACCACATGGTATTCGAGGTGGTAGATAACGCTATCGACGAAGCGCTCGCGGGTCACTGTAAAGAAATTATCGTCACCATTCACGCCGATAACTCTGTCTCTGTACAGGACGACGGGCGCGGTATTCCGACCGGTATTCACCCGGAAGAGGGCGTATCGGCGGCGGAAGTGATCATGACCGTCCTGCACGCAGGCGGTAAATTTGACGATAACTCCTATAAAGTGTCCGGCGGTCTGCACGGCGTTGGTGTTTCGGTAGTAAACGCCCTGTCGCAAAAACTGGAGCTGGTTATCCAGCGCGAGGGTAAAATTCACCGTCAGATCTACGAACACGGTGTACCGCAGGCTCCGCTGGCGGTTACCGGCGAGACTGAAAAAACCGGCACCATGGTACGTTTCTGGCCTAGCCTCGAAACCTTCACCAATGTGACCGAGTTTGAATATGAAATTCTCGCGAAACGTCTGCGTGAGTTGTCGTTCCTTAACTCCGGCGTTTCCATTCGTCTGCGCGACAAGCGTGACGGCAAAGAAGACCACTTCCACTACGAAGGCGGTATCAAGGCGTTCGTTGAATATCTGAACAAGAACAAAACGCCGATCCACCCAAATATCTTCTACTTCTCCACCGAAAAAGACGGTATCGGCGTTGAAGTGGCATTGCAGTGGAACGATGGCTTCCAGGAAAACATCTACTGCTTTACCAACAACATTCCGCAGCGTGACGGTGGTACTCACCTGGCAGGCTTCCGTGCGGCGATGACCCGTACCCTGAACGCCTACATGGACAAAGAAGGCTACAGCAAAAAAGCCAAAGTCAGCGCCACCGGTGACGATGCGCGTGAAGGCCTGATTGCGGTCGTTTCCGTGAAAGTGCCGGACCCGAAATTCTCCTCCCAGACCAAAGACAAACTGGTTTCTTCTGAGGTGAAATCGGCGGTTGAACAGCAGATGAACGAACTGCTGGCAGAATACCTGCTGGAAAACCCAACCGACGCGAAAATCGTGGTCGGCAAAATTATCGATGCTGCCCGTGCGCGTGAAGCTGCGCGTCGCGCTCGTGAAATGACCCGCCGTAAAGGTGCGCTCGACTTAGCGGGCCTGCCGGGTAAGCTGGCGGACTGCCAGGAACGCGACCCGGCGCTCTCCGAACTGTACCTTGTGGAAGGGGACTCTGCGGGTGGCTCTGCGAAGCAGGGGCGTAACCGCAAGAACCAGGCGATTCTGCCGTTGAAAGGTAAAATCCTCAACGTCGAGAAAGCCCGTTTCGATAAGATGTTGGCTTCCCAGGAAGTGGCGACGCTTATCACCGCGCTTGGCTGCGGGATTGGTCGTGACGAGTACAACCCGGACAAACTGCGTTATCACAGCATTATCATCATGACCGATGCGGACGTCGACGGCTCGCACATTCGTACGCTGCTGTTGACCTTCTTCTATCGTCAGATGCCGGAAATCATCGAACGCGGTCACGTTTACATTGCCCAGCCACCTCTGTACAAAGTGAAAAAAGGTAAGCAGGAACAGTACATTAAAGACGACGAAGCGATGGATCAGTACCAAATCTCCATCGCACTGGATGGTGCGTCCTTGCATACCAACGCCAGTGCACCTGCTCTGGGTGGCGAAGCGTTAGAGAAGCTGGTGTCTGAGTACAATGCGGCGCAGAAAATGATCAACCGCATGGAACGTCGTTATCCGAAAGCGCTGCTGAAAGAACTTATCTATCAGCCGACGCTGGCGGAAGCCGACCTTTCCAACGAGCAGACCGTTACCCGTTGGGTGAACGCGCTGGTCAGCGAGCTGAATGACAAAGAACAGCACGGCAGCCAGTGGAAGTTTGATGTCCACGCTAATGCCGAGCAAAACCTGTTCGAGCCGATTGTTCGCGTGCGTACTCACGGCGTGGATACTGACTATCCGCTGGATCACGAGTTTATCACCGGCGGCGAATATCGTCGTATTTGTGCACTGGGTGAGAAACTGCGTGGTTTGCTGGAAGAAGATGCCTTTATCGAACGTGGCGAACGTCGTCAGCCGGTAGCCAGCTTCGAGCAGGCGCTGGACTGGCTGGTGAAAGAGTCCCGTCGCGGTCTCTCCATCCAGCGTTATAAAGGTCTTGGCGAGATGAACCCGGAACAGCTGTGGGAAACCACTATGGACCCGGAAAGCCGTCGTATGCTGCGCGTTACCGTTAAAGATGCGATTGCCGCTGACCAGCTGTTCACCACGCTGATGGGCGACGCCGTTGAACCGCGCCGTGCGTTTATTGAAGAGAACGCCCTGAAAGCGGCGAATATCGATATTTAATGGCGTAAACCATGCGAGCGTGCCTGATGCGCTACGCTTATCAGGCCTACGAGACTCCTGCAATGTATTGAATTTGCATGATTTTGTAGGCCGGATAAGGCGTTAACGCCGCATCCGGCAAGAAGCTATAAGAAAAGGGCGGAGATCATCTCCGCCCTTTTTATTCCTGCAATCCGCAATTATCATTCCACAGAACTATACTTTTTGAGTCAACACGTAACGCTTTACAGGTGATTATCATGGGGCTTTTTGATGAAGTTGTCGGTGCCTTTCTGAAAGGCGATGCGGGGAAATATCAGGCTATTTTAAGTTGGGTTGAGGAGCAGGGCGGCATTCAGGTGCTGTTGGAAAAACTGCAAAGTGGCGGCTTGGGTGCCATTCTCTCAACCTGGTTGAGTAATCAACAGGGCAATCAATCAGTTAGCGGCGAGCAACTGGAATCGGCACTCGGCACGAATGCGGTGTCCGATCTCGGGCAAAAACTTGGTGTGGATACCAGTACGGCTTCCAGCCTGCTGGCAGAACAATTGCCGAAGATTATTGATGCCCTCTCGCCACAGGGCGAAGTGTCACCACAAGCCAATAACGATCTGCTTTCCGCAGGCATGGAACTGCTGAAAGGGAAACTTTTCCGCTAAGCAAAAGGGGAGCATGCAACGCGCGTTGCATCCCCCTTTTCCCTCAGGTGTTGTACTGATTTTTGAGCGGAATCGCGTTAGCATGGGTCAGGAACCAATCTACCTGGGGAACTCATGGCTATCAAACTCATTGCTATCGATATGGATGGCACCCTTCTGCTGCCCGATCATACCATTTCACCCGCCGTTAAAAATGCGATTGCCGCAGCTCGCGCCCGTGGCGTGAATGTTGTGCTAACGACGGGCCGCCCTTATGCAGGCGTTCACAACTACCTGAAAGAGCTGCATATGGAACAGCCAGGCGACTACTGCATTACTTACAATGGCGCGCTGGTGCAGAAGGCCGCCGATGGCAGCACCGTGGCGCAAACCGCTCTCAGCTATGACGACTACCGTTTCCTGGAAAAACTCTCTCGCGAAGTCGGTTCCCATTTCCACGCACTGGACCGCACAACGCTGTACACCGCCAACCGCGATATCAGCTACTACACGGTGCATGAATCATTCGTTGCCACCATTCCGCTGGTGTTCTGCGAAGCGGAGAAAATGGACCCTAATATCCAGTTCCTGAAAGTGATGATGATTGATGAACCCGCCATCCTCGACCAGGCTATCGCGCGTATTCCGCAGGAAGTAAAAGAGAAATATACCGTGCTGAAAAGTGCTCCGTACTTCCTCGAAATCCTCGATAAACGCGTGAACAAGGGTACGGGCGTGAAATCGCTGGCCGACGTGTTGGGCATTAAACCGGAAGAAATTATGGCGATTGGCGATCAGGAAAACGACATCGCGATGATTGAATACGCAGGCGTCGGTGTGGCAATGGATAATGCTATTCCTTCGGTGAAGGAAGTGGCGAACTTTGTCACTAAATCCAACCTTGAAGATGGCGTGGCGTTTGCTATTGAAAAGTATGTGCTGAATTAATCAGTGGGCGGGCAAACTGCATAAACGCGTTTGCCCGCTTACTGATTATTGGTTTACTGCGTATACAACCAGAAATTGCAGCGGTGCAGTGATAATATCTAGCGTAACGGTCACTGGCAGTAATGCTGCGGTAACGCCATCCGGAATACCACTGGGTGAATGGTATTCATAAAATCGCACTTTAAATGGGTGGTAGAAAGCCATTACGTTTGAGTAATCCATGTTTTTATTTTTCTCATGGATAGTACCCTCCAGGTTTTCTACTGTCCGGGTACAGTGCTGAACACCACAGGCAAAACGATATTGTGTCACTCGTGCTTTTTCTTCTTCTGTGCTCCAGTTGTAATAGAGTGATATTGTGCCGGTAAATTTCTTTTTTCCCGCATTTAAAACAAATCTTGCGTCGTCAGCGACCTGAATATTATGTCTGTTAAGAGCTGGATCCTTGAGCATCTTAACGATGTCATCGGCACCATCAGTGATAAGGTAATCCAGCGATTCCCCTACAAAAACATAGCCTTTTGTTCCATTACTATCTTTTGCCTGCGATAGCCCCGTGATGGTGTCTGACTGCGATTGATACTTTCCTGAAGTACCCTTTGCGGTATGGGAAACCAGGGCATACGAGATACAGCCTGAAAGCATCAGTGCTAGTGGGAATAAACTGGCAGCCTTAAAAAATCCCTTAAAATTCAACTTCATGATTAATCCTTTAAACGAGTAGCTAAGCTATTGAAAGCATACTCTTCTTTCCCTCCTGTTTAGCACCTGATCTCCCTTTTCAGATTTCTGCCCGATATAAGACCTTTTCTTATGAGGTGTTTTTTTGTGGACTAATATCTGTTGCAAGGCTATGGGTTCGCCCCGGCACTGGTTTATATCTCCGCCGTCGCGTTTATTGGCGGGCTCTCTTACATCCTACTGGTGGGCGATGTGAAGCGCGTTGGCTAATCCTTCAACTGTGGAATATGCGCCACACCACTGCGCATAATCCACTTTCTCAAGGCCGGTGCAGTTAAGCATCGGCTTTTTACTATCTTGCCGAAGAGTTTTAAACGTAGTTTGCGGGTGGCGCGCCAGTAGGCTGCGTTGCACTTCTCTGGCTGCTTCAGTAACACCGAACGCAGAATGTCTGCGCTATCCAGCGCATAGCTAATTCCCTCCAGCGAGCTGGCGCTGATAAATCCCGCCGCTTCACCAATGAGAAAAGCATTGTCCTTACCGCAGACAAAATCCTGCCAGCGTGAGGGAAACAACACGGTGCATTTTTCGCTTTTCACCGCTTTGCCAAACTGGAACTGAAAGGCGCTCATTTTCTCTTTCAGTGCCGCAAAGCGCGCCTGGCCGTCTTTCATCGGATAGGCACCACCAAAGATAAAATAACCGTCTTTGCTGATACTCCATGAATAACAGTTAGTTATCGCATTATCAAAGATGCAGGAGTAGAACGGTACCGGATGTTTCTCTGCGAACCACTGCTGGATAGCGACATATTTACGAATCTGATGATCCGGGTAGAGATATCGCCGCACCATCGAGTTGGCACCATCGGCACCGACCAGATATCGGGCAGTAATATGCTGCTCCCAGCCGTCTGCGCGAAAAATGACATGCCATTTATCATCCTCACGCCAGATTTTCCGACACAGGCTGTCGTGGTAAACGTCAACGCTGGTGGGGATCAGCGACTTCATCCACAAGTCGAAGGCATGACGATTGATATTGATATAGCTTCGCTGGTAGTTACGCGTGAGCGACGCGGCGACGTCGACGGTTTTGACGCTGAAAATCTGCGGGTTGGCGATCACATCGACAGGAAGCGTCAGTCCATCGCGAATAAAAGATCGCTGCGCATCCGGTGCCAGCAGACCGCCGCAAGGCTTGCTGAAACCTTCTGTTCCGCACTGGTGCTTTTTATCCAGCGCGATCACCTGCATTTTGCCTGCCAACTTTCGCGCCAACGCCGACCCTGCCGGGCCGAGGCCAATAATCGCCACGTCGAAATGTTCCATCTTTTCACTCACATTCATCACGATGGCAAAAGACTATTGTCTGAAAGTGAAGTCCTTGTGAAGTATGATGGCGGGAACCGTTTTGTATCAGGACCGCGCCATGAAACAGATAACCTTTGCTCCCCGTAATCACCTGCTCACCAATACCAATACCTGGACGCCCGACAGCCAGTGGCTGGTATTTGACGTGCGTCCTTCTGGCGCGTCGTTTACCGGCGAGACCATTGAGCGTGTGAATATCCATACCGGCGAGGTCGAGGTTATCTATCGCGCGTCACAGGGCGCACACGTCGGCGTGGTGACCGTTCATCCAAAGTCAGAGAAATATGTCTTTATCCACGGACCTGAAAATCCTGATGAAACATGGCATTACGATTTCCATCACCGTCGCGGCGTGATTGTTGAAGGCGGCAAGATGAACAATCTCGATGCAATGGATATTACCGTTCCGTACACATCAGGGGCGCTGCGTGGCGGCAGCCATGTGCATGTCTTTAGCCCGAACGGTGAAATGGTGAGTTTTACCTATAACGACCATGTAATGCATGAACGCGATCCTGCGCTGGATTTGCGAAACGTCGGGGTGGCGGCGCCGTTTGGTCCGGTCAATGTGCAAAAGCAGCATCCGCGTGAATACAGCGGTAGCCACTGGTGCGTTCTGGTGAGCAAAACCACACCAATACCGCGGCCGGGCAGTGATGAAATCAATCGTGCTTATGAAGAAGGATGGGTAGGAAACCACGCACTGGCGTTTATTGGCGATACGCTTTCGCAAAAGGGCGAGAAAGTGCCGGAGCTGTTTATTGTCGAGTTGCCGAAAGATGAAGCTGGCTGGAAAGCAGCTGGTGATGCGCCGTTAAGCGGAACGGAATCAACTCTGCCCGCACCGCCGTGTGGCGTTGTGCAGCGACGTTTAACCTTTACGCACCATCGTTCTTACCCGGGCTTAGTCAACGTCCCACGCCATTGGGTGCGGTGTAACCCTCAAGGAACGCAAATCGCGTTTTTGATGCGTGATGATAACGGCATTGTGCAACTGTGGCTTATCTCGCCACAGGGCGGCGAACCGCGCCAGTTAACCAATAACAAAACAGATATTCAGTCGGCGTTTAACTGGCATCCGTCAGGAGAATGGTTGGGCTTTGTGCTGGATAATCGGATTGCTTGCGTACACGCGCAAAGCGGAAAGGTTGAATATCTAACCGAAAATCACGCCAGTTCACCTTCGGCGGACGCGGTGGTCTTCTCGCCGGATGGTCAATGGCTGGCGTGGATGGAAGCCGGCCAGCTGTGGATCACCAAAACTGGCCGCTAAATCAGTTCACGGGCATTCGGGCGGGGGGAATAACGGCATTGGTGGCTTGCGTGTCTGCTTCGCTTTTTTCAACGCGAGAGCGCAACGAGCTGTCTTTACGGAACACATCCCACGGCAGGAGTAACGTATCCATAACTGCGGTAAATGGCATGTCGAGAACTGCCAGCGATTTAGTGCCCCAGTTGGTGTCACTGTCACCAATCATGGTGGCACTGGCGCGGGTGCCGGGATACGTTCCCTCTTTCCCCCCGGTATGGGACATTACACTGGAGCATCCTCCGAGTAATGTCATTCCGCTGCATATCATGAGCGCTAACAACACATTTCTTATCATAATAAATTCATCTGTTGATCGTTGGTGTTGGCATGATGTGTTATAGCGATCCCTTGCTGAAAATAACATCATCATCATGTCGCACTGTGGCGGCTATCGCACTTTAACGTTTCGTGCTGTCCCCCCAGTCTATGCAATAGACCACAAACTGCAAAAAAAAGTCCGTCGAAAAGACTTGAAAAGTGCACATCCAGACCCATTTTTATACCGTAGCCAATGAGAACGCGCCTGATGGGTGTTCTGGCTATCCGACCTGTCCATTGTGGAAGGTCTTACATTCTCGCTGATTTCAGGAGCTATTAATTATGCGTAACTTTGATTTATCCCCGCTTTACCGTTCTGCTATTGGATTTGATCGTTTGTTTAACCACTTAGAAAACAACCAGAGCCAGAGTAATGGCGGCTACCCTCCGTACAATGTTGAACTGGTAGACGAAAACCATTACCGCATTGCTATCGCGGTGGCTGGCTTTGCCGAAAGTGAACTGGAAATTACCGCCCAGGACAATCTGCTGGTGGTGAAAGGTGCTCACGCCGACGAACAAAAAGAGCGCACCTATCTGTACCAGGGCATCGCTGAACGCAACTTTGAACGTAAATTCCAGTTAGCCGAGAACATTCATGTTCGTGGCGCTAACCTGGTGAACGGTCTGCTGTATATCGATCTCGAACGCGTGATTCCGGAAGCGAAAAAACCGCGCCGTATCGAAATCAACTAATTCTCTAAGGCCGCAGTGCGCGGCCTGACATTTGATGCTCGCCGTCAGGGAGCATATGCGAATCTTCGGATTTGCAGGTACTTACTCGCTTCTTAGAAGGAGAAATGACTATGCGTAACTTCGATTTATCCCCACTGATGCGTCAATGGATCGGTTTTGACAAACTGGCCAACGCTCTGCAAAACGCCGGTGAAAGCCAGAGCTTCCCGCCGTACAACATTGAGAAAAGCGACGATAACCACTACCGCATTACCCTTGCGCTGGCAGGTTTTCGTCAGGAAGATTTAGATATTCAACTGGAAGGTACGCGCCTGAGCGTAAAAGGCACGCCTGAGCAGCCAAAAGAAGAGAAAAAATGGCTGCATCAGGGGCTTATGAATCAGCCGTTTAGCCTGAGCTTTACGCTGGCTGAAAATATGGAAGTCTCTGGCGCAACCTTCGTTAATGGTTTACTGCATATTGATTTAATTCGTAATGAGCCTGAACCCATCGCAGCGCAGCGTATCGCTATCAGCGAACGTCCCGCGTTAAATAGCTAATTAGCTATTCTCTTTGCCCCGCCAGTTTGGTGGGGCTTTTTTTTACCTGCAATCTTCAACAATGTTTTAATTTTCGCCAGGTTAAGATATTCCGGCACTTTCTTTACCGTGATAATGTGCGCTGTAAGGCAAATCTGCTTCACCGATTCAGCCATAATCCGTAGCAATTAAAATGTTATTTCAAGAGAAATGGACGATGAGTGATATAGCATTAACAGTCAGCATCCTGGCTCTGGTGGCGGTCGTCGGTTTGTTTATCGGCAACGTCAAGTTTCGCGGCGTTGGATTGGGCATTGGCGGCGTACTGTTCGGCGGGATCATCGTCGGCCATTTTGTGTCACAGGCGGGGATGACATTAAGTAGCGACATGCTGCATGTTATCCAGGAATTTGGTCTTATCCTGTTCGTGTACACCATCGGGATTCAGGTGGGGCCGGGCTTCTTTGCCTCGTTGCGTGTCTCCGGGTTACGCCTCAATTTGTTTGCTGTTCTGGTTGTCATCCTCGGTGGTCTGGTCACGGCCATCTTACATAAACTGTTCGATATCCCACTTCCTGTGGTGCTGGGGATTTTCTCTGGCGCGGTCACCAATACGCCAGCACTGGGGGCAGGGCAACAGATCTTACATGACCTGGGCACACCGATGGATATGGTTGACCAGATGGGGATGAGCTATGCAATGGCGTATCCATTTGGGATTTGCGGCATTTTGTTCACTATGTGGATGCTGCGGGTTATTTTCCGCGTCAATGTTGAGACGGAGGCGCTGCAACACGAGTCCACGCGGACCAACGGTAGCGTGCTGATCAGGACCATTAACATCCGTGTTGATAACCCTAACTTACATAATTTAGCGATTAAAGATGTACCGATTCTCAATGGCGATAAAGTTATCTGCTCGCGATTGAAACGAGAGGAAACCCTCAAAGTACCTTCTCCGGAAACCATTATTCAGTTGGGGGACTTGCTTCATCTGGTGGGGCAGCCTGCGGATTTACATAATGCGCAATTGGTGATTGGTCAGGAAGTGGATACCTCGCTGTCGACGAAAGGCACCGATCTGCGCGTCGAACGCGTGGTGGTCACCAACGAGAATGTGCTTGGTAAACGTATTCGCGACCTGCACTTTAAAGAGCGCTATGACGTCGTTATCTCGCGCCTGAACCGTGCTGGCGTTGAATTAGTTGCAAGTAGCGATATTAGCCTGCAATTTGGCGATATTCTCAACCTGGTTGGACGCCCGTCCGCGATTGATGCCGTAGCGAATGTTTTAGGTAATGCGCAGCAAAAATTACAACAGGTGCAGATGTTACCTGTGTTTATTGGTATTGGGCTTGGCGTATTGTTGGGCTCCATTCCTGTGTTTGTGCCTGGATTCCCGGCTGCGTTGAAGTTGGGGCTAGCGGGGGGGCCGCTGATTATGGCGCTGATCCTCGGGCGTATTGGCAGCATTGGTAAGCTCTACTGGTTTATGCCGCCAAGTGCCAACCTGGCGCTGCGCGAACTGGGTATCGTACTGTTTCTCTCGGTAGTTGGCCTGAAATCCGGTGGCGATTTTATCCATACACTGGTGGATGGCGAAGGATTAAGCTGGATAGGTTATGGTGCATTGATTACTGCAATTCCGCTGATCACGGCCGGCATTCTGGCGCGGATGTTAGTCAAAATGAATTATCTCACGATGTGCGGGATGCTCGCGGGTTCAATGACCGATCCTCCGGCGCTGGCGTTTGCCAATAATCTTCATCCTACCAGTGGCGCGGCGGCGCTCTCTTACGCAACGGTGTATCCGTTAGTCATGTTCCTGCGCATTATCACACCGCAGTTACTGGCAGTACTTTTCTGGAGTATTGGCTAACTCCTTTTTGGGTGGAGTTACCGTCAATGGTACTCCACCTGGTATTTCTGAACATCATCGAGTCATTTACATACTCGCCATTCTGGTTATTACTGGTTTGTATTCTTCAGTACGGCTGACGGCGCATAACCAAATTTATGCTTAAAGGCTTTGCTAAAATGAAAAGAGTCGAAGAAGTTGAGCGTATCAGCGACTTCGCCAACCGAGTTCCCTTCTTGCTTTAATAGTGAGAGCGCAAGATCCAGACGCGCATCAAGGTAATATTCTTTCGGTGTCTTACCGGTGTAGCGTAAAAACAGGCGACGTAGCCAGGTTTCGCTACAGGGGATGGTGGCGGCCATATCGGCAACACTCCAGCGTTGTTGCAGGCTGGCATGTAAAGTAGCAATTAATTTTTCAATTTGCTGCCGTTGCGGATCTTTTTTGCCGTCTGCGTACATAAGACAAATCCACTGGTAAATAATTTTCGTCAGAAAAGCGACCGCCAGATTGTTTTTTATCGCCTCTGCTGAAGTAATTAATTCAGCAACCTCTGTGAGTTCTTGATTATAAACTTCGCCATTGTAAATAACGCTCTGTTGACCGACAGGAATATCCATCATGCTGGTGGGTGTAAATTCCATCCAGTACTGTTCCCAGACTAAACCTTCACAGTGATAAGAGTGAATATCCATCGGTTTTAAAAATATAATACAGTTGCCATGCAGTGTTATTTGTTCACCATTCTTTAAAAGAATTTTTCCACATCCTTGCACGGTATACACCGCCACCCAAGAGTTGGCGATAAGCGGTTTCTTCTTGTCTCGCGGCCAGATTACGCGGTAATGCTCATCGGCATAGGTATGCCAGAGTGAGATCAGAGAAATTCCGCTGGAGATCACATTTTCGTTAATCAATAAGGGAATATTGTATGGAGTATCGTTTTTTACATCCGAACTTTGCAAGTTTCCATTCATTTTAATATCCCTCCGGCGAATTATGCTCACAACCTGAACTTAACAGAAAACAATCCGTTCAGGGATATGACGTTTGTATTTTAAGAATCTGACTGCCTGACCCGACGCATTTTACCTCTCCCTATATTCATGCGTCCGGGACATAAACATAAATAAGGGCTATGAGATGAATTCGTTACAAATCTTGAGTTTTGTCGGTTTTACGCTGCTGGTGGCGGTCATCACCTGGTTGAAAGTTCGCAAAACAGATACCGGATCGCAACAAGGCTATTTTCTTGCCGGACGTTCACTAAAAGCGCCGGTTATTGCCGCTTCGTTAATGCTAACCAACCTTTCCACGGAACAACTGGTTGGCCTTTCCGGGCAGGCCTACAAAAGCGGCATGTCGGTGATGGGCTGGGAAGTGACTTCTGCGGTGACGCTGATCTTCCTCGCGCTAATCTTTTTACCGCGCTATCTGAAGCGCGGCATTGCCACCATCCCCGATTTTCTGGAGGAACGTTATGATAAAACGACGCGTATTATCATCGACTTCTGCTTCCTCATTGCCACCGGCGTCTGCTTTCTGCCGATTGTTCTCTACTCCGGCGCGTTGGCGCTCAACAGCCTGTTTCACGTCGGGGAATCGTTACAAATTTCCCACGGCGCGGCTATCTGGTTACTGGTGATTTTGCTCGGTCTGGCGGGGATTCTGTACGCGGTGATTGGTGGGCTGCGCGCGATGGCGGTGGCGGATTCCATCAACGGTATTGGGCTGGTTATCGGCGGGTTGATGGTGCCGGTGTTTGGCTTGATCGCGATGGGCAAGGGCAGCTTTTTGCAAGGTATTGAACAAATCACGACTGTTCATGCCGAGAAATTAAACTCAGTAGGCGGCTCGACCGATCCCTTACCGATTGGCGCAGCGTTCACCGGTTTGATTCTGGTTAATACCTTTTACTGGTGTACTAATCAGGGCATCGTGCAACGCACGCTGGCGTCAAAAAGTCTGGCGGAAGGGCAGAAAGGGGCGCTGTTAACGGCGGTACTGAAAATGCTCGACCCGCTGGTACTGGTGCTGCCAGGGTTGATTGCGTTTCACCTGTATCAGGATTTACCGAAAGCTGACATGGCCTACCCGACGCTGGTCAATAACGTTCTGCCAGTGCCATTGGTGGGGTTCTTCGGCGCGGTGTTATTTGGTGCGGTGATCAGTACCTTCAACGGCTTTCTGAATAGCGCCAGTACGTTATTCAGTATGGGTATTTACCGGCGCATCATTAACCAGAATGCCGAGCCGCAACAGCTGGTCACCGTCGGGCGCAAATTTGGTTTCTTTATCGCCATCGTTTCGGTGATGGTCGCGCCGTGGATCGCCAACGCGCCGCAGGGGCTGTATAGCTGGATGAAACAGCTCAACGGCATTTACAACGTGCCGCTGGTTACCATCATCATTATGGGCTTTTTCTTCCCGCGCATCCCGGCGCTGGCGGCAAAAGTGGCGATGGGGATTGGCATAATCAGCTACATCACCATCAACTATCTGGTGAAGTTCGACTTCCATTTCCTCTATGTGCTGGCCTGTACGTTCTGCATCAACGTGGTCGTGATGCTGGTGATCGGTTTTATTAAACCGCGCGCCACGCCGTTCACCTTCAAAGATGCGTTTGCGGTGGACATGAAACCGTGGAAAAACGTCAAGATCGCGTCAATTGGCATCCTGTTCGCGATGATTGGTGTCTATGCCGGGCTGGCTGAATTCGGCGGCTATGGTACGCGCTGGTTAGCGATGATCAGTTATTCCATCGCTGCCGTAGTGATTGTCTACCTGATTTTTGATAGCTGGCGGCATCGTCACGACCCAGCCGTAACGTTTACTCCCGACGCGAAGGATAGCCTATGAAACGCCCCAATTTTCTGTTCATTATGACTGACACCCAGGCCACCAATATGGTCGGTTGCTATAGCGGTAAGCCGCTGAATACGCAAAATATTGATTGTCTGGCGGCGGAAGGTATTCGCTTTAATTCCGCCTACACTTGTTCGCCGGTTTGTACACCTGCACGGGCCGGACTGTTTACTGGCATCTACGCTAATCAGTCCGGGCCGTGGACCAACAACCTTGCGCCAGGCAAAAACATCTCCACCATGGGGCGCTACTTTAAGGATGCGGGCTATCACACCTGTTACATCGGCAAATGGCATCTCGACGGCCATGACTATTTCGGCACTGGCGAGTGTCCGCCGGAATGGGACGCCGATTACTGGTATGACGGGGCGAACTACCTTAGCGAATTGACTGAAAGAGAGATCAGCCTGTGGCGTAACGGCTTAAACAGCGTCGAAGATTTAAAGGCAAACCATATCGACGAAACCTTTACCTGGGCGCATCGCATCAGCAATCGGGCAGTGGATTTTCTGCAACAGCCCGCGCGCGCCGAGGAACCTTTCCTGATGGTGGTTTCGTATGACGAGCCGCATCACCCGTTCACCTGTCCGGTGGAGTATTTAGAGAAATACGAAGACTTTTACTACGAATTGGGCGAGAAAGCTCAGGATGACCTGGTGAACAAACCGGAACATCACCGTTTATGGTCGCAGGCAATGCCATCGCCAGTCGGTGATGACGGGTTTTATCATCATCCGCTCTATTTTGCCTGCAATGACTTTGTTGATGACCAAATCGGACGAGTTATCCACGCATTAACGCCAGAACAACGTGAAAATACGTGGGTCATTTATACCTCCGATCACGGTGAAATGATGGGCGCACATAAGCTCATTAGCAAAGGAGCGGCGATGTATGACGATATTACTCGCATCCCGCTGATTATCCGCTCGCCGCAAGGCGAGTCGCGACAGGTTGATACGCCAGTCAGCCATATTGATTTACTACCGACAATGATGGCGCTGGCGAATATTGAAAAACCTGAAATTTTACCAGGGGAAAATATCCTCACAGCGAAAGAACCTCGTGGCGTGATGGTGGAATTTAACCGTTATGAGATTGAACATGACAGCTTTGGCGGCTTTATTCCGGTTCGTTGCTGGGTAACAGATGACTATAAACTGGTGCTTAACCTTTTCACCAGTGATGAACTTTACGATCGCCGTAACGACCCAAATGAACTGCATAACGTGATTGATGATGTCAATTTTGCCGACGTTCGCAGCAAGATGCATGACGCCTTACTGGATTATATGGACAAAATTCGCGATCCGTTCCGCAGTTATCAATGGAGCCTGCGTCCGTGGCGCAAAGATGCGCAACCGCGCTGGATGGGGGCGTTCCGTCCACGCCCACAGGATGGTTATTCTCCAGTGGTACGGGACTATGACACCGGTTTACCGACGCAAGGAGTGAAGGTCGAGGATAAAAAACAGAAGTTCTGACGATGATGCCCGCTGGCGGAAGCCTGGCGGGCAATATTCAGGCCGCTTAAACCAGTGAACCGCCGGTCAGGAAGGAAAAGATAAGGAATATCAGCAAAATGCTGCACACGATGCCGATACCAAAAAGCAAGGTATGGAAAGCCAGCGTCCCGCCGCCAAATACCAGTGCGCCGCGAATGCCCCAGCGATTTTCCTTACGCATACCGCCAATAAATGCGCAGAGTAGCGCGGCAATGGCCAGTGCGATACCACCTTGATCGAGGATTTTATCGACATCAACCGTCTCTTTTTTCTCCACCGTAGTAATTTTTTCATCTTTTATTCCGGCGAGAAGACCTCTTTTAATTTCAGCCGTTTTGTCCGCCACGATGCTTTCCAGCGTTGGAGGCGGTGCGGCAAAAGGGCCGAATGAAAAGTGGATAATACCCATCAATAAAGCGATGGCACCGAATAGCATGCCCAGTGAACTGCTTTTATTTTGCGCTATGATACCCATCAGACCTCCTTGTAGTGGATGGCAAAAGCATATCAGGAAACGGGCGGACCAAATTCTTAAAAATAACCGCTAAAGGCAGAGCGTTAGTGAAAGTGCAAAGGAGCAACAATGAAAATTTCCCGCCTCGGAGAAGCGCCTGATTACCGCTTTTCGTTGGCTAATGAACGTACATTTCTGGCATGGATCCGTACTGCGTTGGGATTTCTGGCGGCGGGCGTCGGGCTGGATCAACTTGCGCCAGACTTCGCCACGCCCGTCATTCGTGAACTGTTGGCGTTATTGTTGTGCCTGTTTTCCGGCGGGTTAGCGATGTATGGCTACCTGCGCTGGTTACGCAATGAAAAAGCGATGCGTTTGAAAGAGGACTTACCCTATACCAACAGCTTATTAATCATCAGCTTAATATTGATGATCGTGGCGGTAATAGTCATGGGGCTGGTACTGTATGCCGGATAGTCGTAAAGCCAGACGTATTGCTGATCCCGGACTTCAGCCAGAACGTACATCGCTGGCGTGGTTTCGCACCATGCTGGGCTATGGCGCGCTGATGGCGCTGGCAATTAAACACAACTGGCATCAGGCCGGCGCGTTGTTCTGGATTTCTATTGGCATCCTCGCCATTGTGGCACTAATACTTTGGCGCTATACCCGTAATCGTAATTTAATGGATGTGACTAATAGTGATTTTTCTCAATTTAACGTAATCCGTGACAAATTTATGATCTCCCTCGCGGTGTTATCTCTTGCAATACTGTTTGCTGTAACGCATATACATCAACTAGTCGTATTGATTGAGAGAGTCACATGACAGGAAGTCAGGTTGTCAATGCTGAAGAGGACAGGCATAAACTAGTTGTAGAGTATAAAGATGCGCTACAACCTGCCGATTTTTATCAGAATTTCAAACAGCGGGGTCTTCGCTCCGTGCAACTTATTCCCCATATAGAATTTGATGACCGGGGCAAGCTGACAGCTTCTTCGGTGACAGCTGAACTGTGGGGGCAATTTTTAATCGCTCTGTTCGAGCGTTGGGCGCGTGAAGATATTGGTCGTATATCAGTCGAACTTTTTGACGCCACGCTGCAAAAATGGTGCGGGAGCGAAAACGTACAACTTCGGCGGGAGTGTCAGATGTGCGACTGGCATCGCTTGTGTCTGCATTCCCCAGAGGATTGTCCTGACAACGCGCTTTGTGTTGGCTATCAAGCTTTTTATTCCTACTCTGCGCCGCACATGCGGGTGATGCGTGACTTGATAAAGCAGCATCGTTCTCCAATGGAGTTGATGACGATGCTGCGGTGACGTGAGCTTAAACGGGCTGCCCCTGATGCGACATCCGCGTCGCCAGCGGTAGCCAGCACAGCACGATCAACAATCCCATTAAGGTCATCAACAACCCCAAGCTACCCTGACCGGTTTGCGGCAGCATCGCGGAGAGCGACGCCAGCACGCCGGAACCAATATTTTGCAGGCCGCCGACTAGCGCGCCAGCCGTGCCAGCCAGGAAGGGGAATGGCTCCATTGCGCCACTGGTTGCCAGCGGAAACAACATCCCGGCACCGAAAAAGAACAGCGCGGCGGGAACGAGTAACGTCCAGACATTCATCACGCTAAACCAGCCGGGGATCCACATCATCATTCCTGCCAACAGGCAGCAGATAACCGACTGCCACATTAACGTAGAGAAGCGTTTGTTCGGTCGACCAGCAAACCATGCGCCGAAGAATGCCGCTGGAATTGGCAGAATAAACAAAATACTGACTGTCATGCTGCTTAACCCTAACACTGCACCCATCAACACACCGGAACAGGCTTCGAAAGCGGCAATCCCTGCCAGACCACCAATTAACATCAGCAAATAGCAGTTAAAGCCGCTATTGCCAAAGAGAGTTTTATAACTGGTGAGCAGGCGCGTACGCGGCGCGTCGACAGGGCGTGTTTCTGGCATCCAGCGCGCCATGCTGAACGTCACACCGGCACAAAGCACCAGTAAAAACAGATAACAGGCCCGCCAGCTCCAAAGGGTATTCAGCAGGCCGCCAATGAGTGGTGCGAGCAACGGACTAACAAGAATCCCCATATTTAACATGCTATTAGCGTGACGAAGCTGTGTCCGTTCATATAAATCACGCGGTAATGTACGCGCCATTACGCCGCCGACGCCGGTCCCCATCCCCTGTATCGCACTGGCGGCAATTAACACCGTCAGGCTGGAAGTGGTGACTGCTATCAATGTCGCCAACATAAAAATGGACATTCCGACGAGGATCACCGGGCGGCGTCCCACCCTGTCGGAAATTGGGCCATAAAATAGTTGTGAGATACCGTAGGTCAGCAGATAAGCGCCCATTACGCTCTGCACCGCCCCTTCACGGACGTTGAGATCTTGTGCCATATCGGCAATAGCAGGAATATAAATAGTTTGTGCCATCTGACCGACGGCCACGAGTAATACCAACATCAATAATAAATTGACGTTTCTATGCCTTTTCATTATCACAGACGCTTTTAAAAATATATTTAGAATAAGTTACTACGCATTCGAATAAATGCAGGAGAGGAATCTATCACATTGATAAATGTTAGCCAGATATATATACGGAATGATGAATAACAAAACGGCAGAAAATATAAACAACAGCGGCAATAAATGTTGCCGGAGTAGGGGGGGAACGTTTACGCCCTATTCCGCCAGCATCGCATCCGACACCAATTCGCAAGCAGAATATGAAAGGGGAGCGGTTTCCCACTCCCCTTAAGTGCGGCTTGAATCTGAATTACTTAAGATATTTCAGAACAGCATCAAGCAGTTGCAGTGCTGCAACAATGAGTTTGAGGATAAGAATGGCGATATCCACCAGGCTCATACGCGTCTCCTGTGGTTCAGGAGCACTGCCAGCTGACGTACCTTTCCGCTGCCTGTTGCCAGCTGTTGCGCACGCGGCTTCTTCAGAAGAAACGTTGTGCTTGTTGACATAACACAGTGTGCTCACGCGGGGTTAAGGCGCTGACGGCACCACCCGTTTCAGCCAGGACTTAGTGCGCCGGGTAACGATGCGGCCCCGCATAACACATTGCGTACAGTGATATTATAGAATTGCACTGTATAAATAAACAGTGAAAGTTAGACAAAATCAAAACTGTGATCGATACTCAATTATGCGCTAAATAAGTCAAAATTCGTGCCGAAATTGCGCGTTCTGCGCGGAACACGTATACTTTCAGTGTTGACATAATACAGTGTGCTTTGCGGTTACCAGCCGTGGGCGGCTGAAGGAACCTCGCTCCGGCGGGGTTTTTTGTTGCCTGCGTTTCAGTACAAAACGTGATCAATCCCCCAATTATTCCCTGATGAAAAATTTTCCATTGTCTCCCCTGTAAAGCTGTGCTTGTATAAATATTGTTAAACACAAAACCAACAAGGTCCCCAATGACTACTTCCATGCTCAACGCAAAACTACTACCAACTGCGCCATCCGCCGCAGTGGTCGTCGTGCGTGTGGTGGTGGTCGTCGGCAATGCGCCGTAGGGACTGGAACAACACACGATTCCAAAACCCCGCCGGCGCAAACCGGGCGGGGTTTTTCGTTTAAACACCTCCCGGAAAGTCGGCCCAGAAGAAAAGGACTGGAGCATGGCAAGTTCGGGCACAACATCGACACGTAAGCGTTTTACAGGCGCAGAATTTATCGTTCATTTCCTGGAACAGCAGGGTATTAAGATTGTGACGGGGATTCCGGGCGGTTCGATTCTCCCTGTTTACGACGCCTTAAGCCAAAGCACGCAAATCCGCCATATTCTGGCTCGTCATGAACAGGGCGCGGGGTTTATCGCCCAGGGAATGGCTCGCACTGATGGCAAACCGGCGGTTTGTATGGCCTGTAGCGGACCGGGTGCGACTAACCTGGTGACCGCCATTGCCGATGCGCGGCTGGACTCCATCCCGCTGATTTGCATCACTGGTCAGGTTCCCGCCTCGATGATTGGCACCGACGCCTTCCAGGAAGTGGACACCTACGGCATCTCTATCCCCATCACCAAACACAACTATCTGGTCAGACATATCGAAGAACTCCCGCAGGTCATGAGCGATGCCTTTCGCATTGCGCAATCAGGCCGCCCTGGCCCGGTGTGGATAGACATTCCTAAGGATGTGCAAACGGCAGTTTTTGAGATTGAAGCACAGCCCGCTGTGGCAGAAAAAGCCGCCGCGCCCGCCTTTAGCGAAGAAAGCATTCGTGACGCAGCGGCAATGATTAACGCAGCCAAACGCCCGGTGCTTTATCTGGGGGGCGGTGTCATTAACGCGCCCGCGCGGGTGCGTGAACTGGCTGAGAAAGCGCAGCTGCCTACCACCATGACCTTAATGGCGCTGGGCATGTTGCCAAAAGCGCATCCGCTGTCGCTGGGTATGCTGGGGATGCATGGCGTGCGCAGCACTAACTATATCTTGCAGGAGGCGGATCTGCTGATTGTTCTCGGTGCTCGTTTTGATGACCGGGCGATTGGTAAAACGGAAGAGTTCTGCCCGAACGCCAAAATTATACATGTGGATATCGACCGCGCGGAGCTGGGTAAAGTTAAACAACCGCACGTGGCGATTCAGGCGGATGTTGATGATGTGCTGGCGCAGCTGATCCCACGCGTGGAAGCCCAGCCGCGTACAGAGTGGCACCAGTTGGTGGCGGATTTGCAGCGCGAATTCCCGTGTCCTATTCCGAAAGCGTGCGATCCATTAACACATTACGGGCTGATTAACGCCGTTGCCGCCTGTGTCGATGACAATGCGATTATCACCACCGATGTAGGTCAGCATCAGATGTGGACCGCGCAGGCTTATCCTCTCAATCGCCCACGCCAGTGGCTGACTTCTGGTGGGCTGGGAACGATGGGCTTCGGTTTACCCGCAGCGATAGGTGCGGCGCTGGCTAACCCGGATCGCAAAGTGTTGTGTTTCTCCGGCGACGGCAGCCTGATGATGAATATTCAGGAGATGGCCACCGCCAGCGAAAATCAGCTGGATGTCAAAATCATTCTGATGAACAACGAAGCACTGGGACTGGTACATCAGCAACAGAGTCTGTTCTACAAGCAGGGTGTTTTTGCCGCCACCTATCCGGGCAAAATCAACTTTATGCAAATTGCTGCTGGGTTCGGCCTCGAAACCTGTGATTTAAATAATGAAACCGATCCGCAGGCGGCATTACAGGAAATTATTAATCGCCCTGGTCCGGCGCTGATCCACGTACGCATTGATGCCGAAGAAAAAGTGTACCCAATGGTGCCGCCAGGCGCGGCAAATACTGAAATGGTGGGGGAATAAGCCATGCAAAACACAACTCATGACAACGTGATTCTGGAACTCACCGTTCGCAACCATCCGGGCGTAATGACCCACGTTTGTGGCCTTTTTGCCCGCCGCGCTTTTAACGTTGAAGGCATTCTTTGTCTGCCGATTCAGGACAGCGACAAAAGCCATATCTGGCTACTGGTCAATGACGATCAGCGACTGGAACAAATGATAAGCCAGATAGACAAACTGGAGGATGTGGTGAAAGTGCAGCGTAATCAGTCCGACCCGACAATGTTTAACAAGATAGCCGTATTTTTTCAGTAACCGCTCAAGGCTTGAACAGTGACGCGCTTATCGTTAAGGTAAGCGCGTTTTTTTACCCGCCAGGACAAGACCATGATAACCGTTGCCCTTATAGACGATCACCTTATCGTCCGCTCCGGCTTTGCGCAGCTGCTGGGGCTGGAACCTGATTTGCAGGTAGTTGCCGAGTTTGGTTCCGGGCGTGAGGCGCTGACTGGCTTACCTGGTCGCGGTGTGCAGGTGTGTATTTGTGATATCTCAATGCCGGATATTTCTGGGCTGGAGCTATTAAGCCAGCTACCGAAAGGTATGGCGACAATTATGCTCTCCGTTCACGACAGTCCGGCGCTGGTTGAACAGGCGCTTAACGCGGGGGCGCGCGGTTTTCTCTCTAAACGCTGTAGCCCGGACGAGCTGATCGCTGCTGTGCATACGGTTGCAACTGGCGGTTGTTATCTGACACCGGATATCGCTATTAAACTGGCATCGGGCCGTCAGGACCCGCTAACCAAACGCGAACGCCAGGTGGCGGAAAAACTGGCGCAAGGAATGGCGGTGAAAGAGATTGCCGCCGAACTAGGTTTGTCGCCAAAAACTGTGCATGTACATCGTGCCAATCTGATGGAAAAACTGGGCGTCAGCAACGACGTTGAACTGGCGCGCCGCATGTTTGATGGCTGGTGATGAAGACGTTGTTCTCCCGCTTAATTACCGTTATTGCCTGCTTTTTTATCTTCTCTGCCGCATGGTTTTGCCTGTGGAGTATCAGCCTGCACCTGGTTGAACGCCCGGATTTGGCGGTATTGCTGTTTCCGTTTGGTCTGCGTCTGGGGCTAATGTTGCAATGCCCGCGCAGATACTGGCTGGTGTTGATGGGCGCAGAATGGCTGCTGATTTACTGGCTGACGCAGGCGGTTGGGTTAACGCATTATCCGTTATTGATGATCGGTAGTTTACTAACGTTACTTCCTGTGGCGTTGATTTCCCGTTATCGCCACCAGCGCGACTGGCGTACGTTGCTGTTACAGGGCGCGGCACTGACGGCGGCGGCGTTATTACAGTCGTCACCCTGGCTTTGGCATGGGTACGGAAACGAGCCCTGGAACGCCCTGTTGATGACCTTAACCGGCGGTCTGACGCTGGCCCCCATTTGTCTGGTGTTCTGGCACTATCTGGCGAATAACACTTGGCTACCGCTGGGGCCATCGCTGGTTTCCCAGCCTATCAACTGGCGTGGGCGGCATCTGGTCTGGTATTTGCTGTTGTTTGTTATCAGCCTGTGGTTGCAACTGGGGCTGCCGAACGAACTCTCGCGCTTTACCCCGTTTTGCCTGGCGCTGCCGATTATCGCCCTGGCCTGGCACTATGGCTGGCAAGGGGCGCTGATTGCGACGTTGATGAACGCCATCGCGCTGATCGCCAGTCAGACCTGGCGCGATCATCCGGTCGATTTATTGCTTTCACTGCTGGTGCAAAGCCTCACTGGCCTGTTGCTGGGCGCAGGCATCCAGCGGTTACGCGAACTTAACCAGTCGCTGCAAAAGGAACTGGCGCGTAATCAACATCTTGCCGAGCGGTTGCTTGAAACTGAAGAGAGCGTGCGTCGCGACGTAGCGCGTGAACTGCACGACGATATCGGCCAGACCATCACCGCCATTCGTACCCAGGCGGGCATTGTCCAGCGGCTGGCGGCGGATAACGCCAGTGTGAAACAGAGCGGACAGCTAATCGAACAACTGTCGCTGGGCGTTTACGACGCGGTGCGCCGCTTGTTAGGGCGGTTACGTCCGCGCCAGTTGGATGATCTGACCCTGGAGCAGGCCATCCGTTCATTGATGCGGGAAATGGAGCTGGAAGGGCGCGGCATTGTCAGTCATCTCGAATGGCGGATCGATGAATCAGCGTTAAGTGAAAACCAGCGTGTGACGCTGTTTCGTGTCTGCCAGGAGGGGCTGAACAACATTGTGAAACATGCCGATGCCAGCGCGGTTACACTGCAAGGTTGGCAGCAGGATGAGCGTTTAATGCTGGTGATTGAAGACGATGGTAGCGGTCTGCCGCCAGGTTCCGGGCAACAAGGTTTTGGCCTCACTGGAATGCGCGAGCGCGTAACCGCGCTAGGCGGCACCTTGACCATCTCCTGTCTGCACGGCACGCGTGTCAGTGTCTCTCTACCTCAACGTTATGTTTAAGGCTTGATGATGTTGCCGTTTCTGAAAGCGCCTGCCGACGCACCGCTGATCAGCGATAAAAGTGAAATTGATGCTCGCTACCGCTACTGGCGTCGGCATATTTTGCTGACCATCTGGCTGGGCTATGCGCTGTTTTACTTCACCCGTAAAAGTTTTAATGCCGCCGTGCCGGAAATCCTCGCCAACGGCGTACTCAGCCGTAGCGATATCGGCCTGTTAGCAACGCTGTTTTACATTACCTACGGCGTATCGAAGTTTGTCTCCGGCATTGTCAGCGATCGCTCAAATGCCCGTTATTTTATGGGGATAGGGCTTATCGCCACGGGCATTATCAACATTCTGTTTGGCTTTTCGACGTCGCTATGGGCGTTTGCCGTGCTGTGGGTGTTGAACGCCTTTTTCCAGGGCTGGGGTTCACCGGTTTGTGCGCGTCTGTTAACCGCCTGGTATTCACGTACCGAGCGCGGCGGTTGGTGGGCGTTATGGAACACGGCGCATAACGTCGGCGGCGCACTAATTCCCATCGTGATGGCCGCTGCTGCGCTGCATTATGGCTGGCGTGCCGGGATGATGATTGCCGGTTGTATGGCGATAGTCGTGGGGATTTTTCTCTGCTGGCGGCTGCGCGATCGCCCGCAGGCGTTAGGTTTACCGGCGGTCGGAGAATGGCGGCACGATGCGCTGGAAATTGCCCAACAACAAGAAGGGGCGGGGCTGACGCGTAAAGAGATCCTCACCAAATATGTGTTGCTGAATCCGTATATCTGGCTGCTTTCGTTTTGCTATGTGCTGGTCTATGTGGTCCGGGCGGCAATCAACGACTGGGGCAACCTGTATATGTCCGAGACGCTGGGCGTCGATCTGGTCACGGCGAATACGGCAGTGACGATGTTTGAACTGGGCGGATTTATCGGTGCGCTGGTAGCCGGTTGGGGCTCGGACAAGCTATTTAACGGCAACCGCGGGCCGATGAATTTGATTTTTGCTGCGGGGATTTTACTCTCCGTTGGCTCGCTATGGTTGATGCCATTTGCCAGCTACGTGATGCAGGCGACCTGCTTCTTCACCATTGGTTTTTTTGTCTTTGGCCCGCAGATGTTAATTGGTATGGCGGCGGCAGAGTGTTCTCACAAAGAAGCTGCGGGGGCGGCGACGGGGTTTGTCGGCTTGTTTGCTTATCTGGGGGCGTCACTTGCCGGTTGGCCGCTGGCGAAAGTGCTGGATACCTGGCACTGGAGTGGTTTTTTCGTGGTTATCGCCATTGCCGCCGGGGTTTCGGCACTGTTGTTACTGCCCTTTTTGAATGCCCAGGCTCCGCGCGAAGCGTGATGCATCTCACTTTTCTACCTCATATCCGGCAAAACTAAGAAATTTTCCTGGTTTTGCCTGGACGCTATCTCAAGCCTGATTTGCTGCTGGTTTTTACAATGCCATCATTCGTTAATTCTTTCCCCAAATAATTCAAGTTGCAGGAATGCGTGCAGCTAAGGCACTTGCGGCCTGAAGTATGAAGGGAAATCAGGAGTAACCCATGCTGGCTTTCTTAAACCAGGTCCGCAAACCGACCCTGGACCTTCCGCTCGAAGTGCGGCGCAAAATGTGGTTCAAACCGTTCATGCAATCCTATCTGGTGGTCTTTATTGGCTACCTGACGATGTACCTGATTCGCAAGAACTTTAACATCGCACAGAACGACATGATCTCGACCTACGGGTTGAGCATGACGCAGCTGGGGATGATTGGCCTGGGCTTCTCCATCACTTACGGCGTGGGTAAAACGCTGGTTTCCTACTACGCCGACGGCAAAAATACCAAACAATTCCTGCCGTTCATGCTGATCTTGTCCGCTATTTGTATGCTGGGCTTCAGCGCCAGCATGGGCAGCGGCTCGGTTAGCCTGTTCCTGATGATTGCCTTCTACGCCTTAAGTGGCTTTTTCCAGAGTACCGGCGGTTCGTGCAGTTACTCCACGATTACCAAATGGACGCCGCGTCGTAAGCGCGGGACCTTCCTCGGTTTCTGGAACATTTCCCACAACCTCGGCGGCGCGGGGGCGGCGGGTGTGGCGCTATTCGGCGCAAATTACCTGTTCGACGGTCACGTGATCGGCATGTTTATCTTCCCGTCGATTATCGCGTTGATTGTCGGTTTTATCGGTCTGCGTTACGGCAGCGACTCCCCTGAAGCGTATGGTCTTGGCAAAGCTGAAGAACTATTCGGTGAAGAGATCAGCGAAGAGGACAAAGAGACGGAATCCACCGACATGACCAAGTGGCAGATCTTTGTCGAATATGTTTTGAAAAACAAAGTGATCTGGCTGCTGTGCTTCGCCAACATCTTCCTGTACGTGGTACGCATTGGTATCGACCAGTGGTCAACCGTGTACGCTTTTCAGGAACTGAAACTTTCTAAATCGGTGGCGATTCAGGGCTTTACGCTGTTTGAAGCCGGTGCTCTGGTTGGCACGCTGCTGTGGGGCTGGCTCTCTGACCTGGCGAACGGGCGCCGTGGCCTGGTGGCGTGTGTTGCACTGGCGCTGATTATCGCCACGCTTGGTGTGTATCAACACGCCAGCAACCAATATATCTATCTGGCTTCTCTCTTTGCATTAGGTTTCCTGGTATTTGGTCCGCAACTGTTGATTGGCGTGGCGGCTGTTGGCTTCGTACCGAAAAAAGCGATCGGCGCTGCCGATGGGATTAAAGGCACTTTCGCCTACCTGATTGGTGACAGCTTTGCCAAATTAGGTCTGGGAATGATTGCCGATGGTACGCCAGTGTTCGGCCTCACTGGCTGGGCAGGCACCTTCGCCGCACTGGATATCGCCGCTATTGGCTGTATCTGCCTGATGGCGATAGTCGCGGTGATGGAAGAACGAAAAATCCGCCGCGAGAAAAAAATTCAGCAGTTGACAGTGGCATAAACGTAACTGGTGACTTTTGCCCGGCATGACGCCGGGCTTTTTTTTATTATTCCGTGACTTCCAGTGTGGTGAAGGCAAATTTCTCCCCATCAAACAGCCCCTGACTGGTCAGTTTCAATGCGGGGATCACCGGCAGGGAAAGAAACGCCATCTGAATAAACGGTTCATCGGGTAACGGACCACATTCACGGGCAGCGACTTTTAACGCGTCAATTTGCTCTGCCAGCGACTGCGCCGTGTCGGTGCTCATCAGCCCGGCAATGGGCAACGGCAGATGACTCTGTACTTGGCCGTTACGGACCACGCACAGCCCGCCGCCATCCTGAATCACCTGATTGACCGCCAGCGCCATCTCTTCTGCGCTACGACCGATCACCACAATATTATGGCTGTCATGGCTGACTGTCGCCGCCAGCGCGCCTTCATTCAGGCCAAAGCCGCCGAGCAAACCACAGGCCGGAGCCCGACGTTGCCCGTAACGCTCAAGTACGGCAATAAAACACACATCATCGCGATCAAAACCATTTTCTCTGTAGACGCTGGAGCGGGAGTGCGTGATCAGTTCGTTATGGATGACATCAATGACGCGATAGCGTTTTCCGGGGGTAAATTGCAGGGCAAAGTCGCTGGCGGAAACTGGCTGGCGATCAATGGTACTGCCATATGGCGGGGCGGATTGTGCCAGTCTCGCCGACTCTTCTGCCTGCAAGGTTTGTGCGTCAATCGGTTCGCCTTTCACCAGTACCTGTTGCACTGTGACTTTACGCGCGTCACTTAACAGGACAATGTCGGCCTGCTTGCCGGGAGCCAGTAAACCGAGATGATTCAGACCAAAATGGCGCGCCGTCGACCAGCTGGCTACGCGATATGCCACATGCAGCGGCACATTGTGTTGTTCAATCAGGCGGCGAATTAAGGCGTCGATATGCCCTTCGTGAGCGATTTCCCACGGGTTACGGTCATCAGTACAAAGCATGCATTGTGGGCTGTTAAATTCGTTGATCAACGGAGCCAGCGCGTTGAGATTGCGGGCAGCGGACCCTTCGCGGATCATCAACGACATGCCAAGTTGTAATTTCCGGCGTCCTTCTTCCAGCTGATAACTTTCGTGGCAGTTTTCAATACCCGCTGCAATATAGGCGTTAAGTTCTTTACCGCTTAGACCGGGGCAGTGACCATCCAGAGTCAGATGGCGAAAGGCGTCCAGTTTATCGAGCAGCGCATTTTGTCCGCTAATTACGCCAGGGTAGTCCATCATTTCTGCAAGGCCGGTAACCTGCGGATGGTCGCGCCAGGCGAGCATCTGTTCGAGGGTAAAACTGGCACCGTTAACATCGCAGCCTTCCAGGGCGGGTACGCAAGAGCTGACCTGCAAATACTGGTTTTGCTTTGCCTGTTCGGCACAGCGAGCAAACCAGGCAAACCCGGCTTCGCCCATCACGTTGACGATTTCATGAGGATCACAAATAACAGTCGTCAGGCCGCGCGGCAGGGTGGCAGTTTCAAAGGTGACTGGGGTCATCATGCTGGATTCAATATGCAGGTGAGCATCAATAAACCCTGGTACTGCCGTTGCGCCATGGGCATCAATTCGGCGCGAAGCCGGAGCGTCAGCGTATTCTGCGCCGACACCGGCAATGTAACGTCCTTTAATCACTATTGGGCCGGGAATTTCTCCGCCATTGATCAGATCCAGAATAGAGACATTATCAATAATATAATCGGCAGCGGCTTCGCCACGGGAAACGGCTAACAATTCCTGGTATTCTACCCGACTAATGTAATGAAATTTATGGCTAATAGAATTGTTCATATTTTTTCTCATTTTGATTTTATCAATTTGATTATTATTTATCATAAAGAAACGTCGCGAGATTATTAAAGAATATCCATTAATGTGCAATTGAAATGTGATAATTATCACTGAACCGTTGTTGTCATTTGTTTTACAAAAGCAAGGGATTAAATCTCCTCCAATGGACAAAAAAATGAATAATGACAATACCGATTACGTGAGTAATGAATCAGGGACGCTTTCGCGCTTATTTAAACTACCGCAACACGGAACAACCGTTCGCACAGAATTGATTGCGGGTATGACCACTTTTTTAACCATGGTGTACATCGTTTTTGTTAACCCACAAATTCTTGGCGCAGCGCAAATGGATCCAAAGGTGGTGTTTGTTACTACCTGTTTGATTGCGGGCATTGGCAGTATTGCGATGGGCGTTTTTGCTAATCTTCCCGTCGCGCTGGCGCCCGCGATGGGGCTGAATGCGTTTTTCGCCTTCGTGGTGGTTGGGGCGATGGGTATCACCTGGCAGACGGGAATGGGCGCTATTTTCTGGGGCGCAATTGGACTATTTTTGCTGACTCTTTTTCGTATCCGTTACTGGATGATCTCCAACATTCCGTTAAGTTTACGTATTGGTATCACCAGTGGTATCGGGCTATTTATTGCCTTAATGGGATTAAAAAATACCGGTGTTATTGTCGCCAATAAAGACACGCTGGTGATGATTGGTGATTTAAGTTCCCACGGCGTGTTGTTAGGTATTTTAGGGTTTTTTATTATAACCGTGTTGTCATCACGTAATTTTCATGCGGCAGTGTTGGTTTCCATCGTCGTCACTTCCTGCTGTGGATTATTTTTCGGAGATGTTCATTTCAGCGGAATCTATTCTATTCCACCTGATATTAGCGGTGTTATTGGCGAAGTTGATTTGAGCGGGGCGTTATCGCTTGAGCTTGCCGGTATCATTTTCTCCTTTATGCTGATCAACCTATTTGATTCATCAGGAACATTAATTGGTGTAACTGATAAAGCTGGCTTAATAGATAGTAACGGTAAATTCCCTAACATGAATAAGGCGCTATATGTTGATAGCGTGAGTTCGGTGGCTGGCGCGTTTATCGGAACTTCCTCTGTTACCGCCTATATTGAAAGTACTTCTGGCGTGGCGGTCGGCGGTCGCACGGGGCTGACTGCGGTTGTTGTTGGCGTTATGTTCCTGCTGGTTATGTTCTTCTCACCGCTGGTGGCGATGGTTCCGCCTTACGCCACCGCCGGGGCGTTAATCTTCGTTGGCGTATTGATGACATCGAGCTTGGCACGCGTTAACTGGGATGATTTTACCGAATCGGTACCCGCATTTATCACCACGGTAATGATGCCTTTTACTTTTTCGATCACTGAAGGGATTGCGCTCGGCTTTATGTCGTACTGCATCATGAAAGTGTGTACTGGTCGCTGGCGCGATCTGAATCTGTGTGTAGTGGTTGTAGCGGCATTGTTTGCGCTGAAAATCATCCTGGTGGATTAGTATCTGATAAGCGTTTCCAGATATCATGAGTGCCGGTTACGCAGGAGAACTCATGATCTGGATAATGCTCGCTACGCTGGCGGTGGTATTTGTTATTGGCTTTCGGGTACTGACATCCGGGGCCAGAAAAGCGATTCGCCGCCTCAGCGATCGGCTGAATATTGATGTTGTACCCGTTGAGTCAATGGTCGATCAAATGGGAAAGTCAGCCGGTGACGAATTTTTACGTTATCTGCATCGCCCGGATGAGTCGCACCTGCAAAACGCCGCGCAGGTGTTGCTTATCTGGCAGGTTGTCATTGTCGATGGCAGCGAACAGAACCTGCAACAGTGGCATCGGATCTTGCAAAAAGCCCGCCTCGCCGCGCCCATAACTGACGCACAGGTCAGGCTGGCGCTGGGTTTTCTGCGAGAATTAGAGCCTGAAATGCAGGAGATTAATGCATTCCAGATGCGCTACAACGCGTTCTCTCAGCCTGCTGAGGGCGTTTACTGGCTGCATTAAAACCGCTTTGCCTGATGCGACGCTGGCGCGTCTTATCATGCCTACATATGTAGAGGGAATAAGGCGTTCAGGCCGTATCCGCTATCGGATTTGGCAGTAGACGGATGCATTCTCTACGTTCTATTTACAGCAGCACCTCTAGCCCGTGTTTTTGCACAATACTAAGTAGTTTTAATGACATACCGCTGGGGCGTTTAGTGCCACTTTCCCATTTTTGTACAGTTGAAACACTGGTATTGAGATAGTGAGCGAAGACGGGTTGACTCACTTTTAATTTTTCCCGTAGTGCTTTTATCTCAACAGGTTGTAAGTCTGGCACGCTGGTCAGGCAGGCTTTGTCAAAAGTACGCATTGTTTCGGCAGAAATGGCATCAACGCTGGACAATCCAGCAGCTGCGCTGTGAATGGCCTCAAATGCAGGGCTTTTGAATTTAGTTTTTGCAGTCATAGCAGATCTCTGTCAGTTCTTTACTGTTAATCATGGCCGTCAGTTGGGCTTTCGTCAGGAAGGCATAATGCTTTGCAAGTTCTCGAAATCCAGCCAGTTCCTGACTATTGATGTTCGACATATCCTGTTTTGCATATAAAAACGTGTAAAACCAATTGCTGCCCCCTTTCGCCAGAATAATTGCACGCTCACGATTTTGGTGAAGTCGCTTTTTAAAAACGCCACCACCAAGCGCATCAGCTTTACCTTGATCCGTTTCTAAAATGGCCTGGCACAACTCTTCATCTGTTATTGCATGAGACCTGGCTTCCCTTGCAAACCATTTGGTTTTAAACACACGCATATCGTTGATGTCCTGTTATTAAAGTATATCACTAAGTGCGATACTTTATCCCTTGTTTCCAACGAAATCGCGTCAATGCATATCACCTTGCCATATGATTTTTATTTCCTCGAGCAGCCTCGAACTTTTCCCACAACATCGTAAAAGTTGCAAAAACGTTAAATACGTCACACATTTCAATGTTAGACTGGTCGGCTTTTCCCCTGAAACATGCCACGGGTAACACCATGAGTGAAATTATTGCCGAAAACCGCGGCGCGGATGCCATCACCCGACCGAACTGGTCAGCCGTTTTCTCGGTGGCGTTTTGCGTCGCCTGTCTGATTATCGTTGAGTTTTTGCCCGTCAGTTTGTTGACGCCGATGGCGCAGGATTTAGGAATTTCGGAAGGGGTTGCCGGGCAATCGGTGACCGTTACCGCTTTTGTGGCGATGTTTGCCAGTTTGTTTATTACCCAGACCATTCAGGCCACCGACCGGCGCTACGTTGTCATTCTGTTCGCCGTTTTGCTGACGCTCTCCTGCTTGCTGGTTTCCTTTGCCAACTCATTTAGTCTGCTGTTAATCGGTCGAGCCTGTCTGGGACTGGCACTGGGCGGATTTTGGGCGATGTCGGCGTCGCTGACCATGCGCCTGGTGCCGCCTCGTACGGTGCCGAAGGCGCTGTCGGTGATCTTCGGCGCGGTGTCCATCGCGCTGGTTATTGCCGCTCCACTGGGCAGTTTTTTAGGCGAGCTTATCGGTTGGCGCAATGTCTTTAATGCGGCGGCGGTGATGGGCGTACTGTGTATTATCTGGATTATCAAATCATTACCTTCGCTGCCTGGCGAACCGTCACATCAGAAACAAAATGCCTTTCGCCTGTTGCAGCGTCCGGGAGTAATGGCCGGGATGATCGCCATCTTCATGTCCTTCGCCGGGCAGTTTGCTTTTTTTACTTATATTCGTCCGGTGTATATGAATCTGGCGGGATTCGGTGTTGATGGTTTAACGCTGGTGCTGCTGAGTTTTGGTATCGCCAGTTTTGTCGGGACATCGCTTTCGTCCTTTATTCTCAAACGTTCGGTGAAACTGGCCTTAGCGGGCGCACCGTTTGTGCTCGCCCTGAGTGCGCTGGTTCTGACGCTGTGGGGAAGCGATAAAATTGTTGCTACTGGTGTGGCGATTATCTGGGGGCTTACCTTTGCTTTAATTCCCGTTGGCTGGTCAACGTGGATCACTCGCTCATTGGCCGATCAGGCAGAAAAGGCTGGGTCTATTCAGGTGGCCGTTATTCAGCTTGCCAATACCTGCGGTGCGGCAATCGGCGGTTACGCGTTGGATAACATTGGTCTGACTTCGCCGCTGATGTTGTCTGGCACATTGATGTTGCTGACTGCATTGTTGGTTACTGCAAAGGTGAAAATGAAGAAATCCTGATATCAGGTAAAGAAGCGTTGGTCAGTGGTTATTGCCGCTCTTACATATCCGGGCATTCTACCTTACCCAACGCTTCCCAATAATTGCTCTGATTATTACGTTCCATCGCCACGATGGCTTCGCGTATGTGTTGTTTATTATTTTCATCTGACAACATTAACTTTTCCCACGCTTCATCTGACAACGATGCCTTCGGGGTGCAAATTTTCCGCAAATCCTCTAATACCGTATTTTTCTCTTTTGCGGACTGCAGTGAGCTAAAAGGCGACTCGGCGTATACGATGCCGGGCATAGCGAAAACAGTGAAAATAAGCAGTAGTGTCGTTGGTTTCATGGATTCAACCTTTTACAAATGTGTATCGAATGAAGCATAAGTGTAGTTTGCTTTTATCGCTCTCATCATGCTGTACGAAACTCGCTTGTTTGGTCAGTAAGAAGTGCCAGACCTTATATTCCACTTTTATTCCTTTTTATTCTTATCGATAGCGTTTCGTTTTTTAAACCGCAGCGACCTTACCGCTATAGTCAGGTAATCATTAATAAAAGGATAAAAAATGAAACTGACAACACATCATCTACGGACAGGGGCTGCATTATTTCTGGCGGGGATCCTGCTGGCAGGCTGCGACCAACAAAACAGCGATGCCAAACACATTAAAGTTGGCGTCATTAACGGTGCTGAACAGGATGTGGCTGAAGTCGCTAAAAAAGTGGCCAAAGAGAAGTATGGCCTTGAAGTTGAATTAGTTGGGTTTAGTGGTTCGTTGTTGCCGAACGATGCAACCAATCAGGGTGAACTGGATGCCAATGTCTTCCAGCATCGTCCTTTCCTTGAACAGGATAATCAGGCGCACGGTTACAAATTGGTGGCGGTAGGAAATACCTTTGTCTTCCCCATGGCGGGCTATTCGAAAAAAATTAAAACGATCGATCAGCTAAAAGAAGGGGCGACAGTAGCGATTCCGAATGATCCGACCAATCTGGGTCGTGCGCTGTTACTGCTGCAAAAAGAGAAACTTATTACCTTGAAAGAGGGGAAAGGTTTACTGCCAACGGCGCTGGATATTACTGAGAATCCGCGCCATTTGCAGATAATGGAGCTGGAAGGGGCACAGTTGCCACGTGTACTGGACGACCCGAAAGTGGATGTAGCGATTATCAGCACCACTTACATCCAGCAAACAGGACTTTCTCCGGTGCATGACAGCGTATTTATTGAAGATAAAAACTCACCGTATGTGAATATTCTGGTGGCGCGGGAAGATAATAAGGATGCAGAAAACGTGAAGGAGTTTCTGCAATCTTATCAGTCACCAGAAGTTGCTAAAGCGGCAGAAACCCTCTTTAACGGTGGCGCGGTGCCTGGCTGGTAATGATCAACCGTGCCGCGCCGGATGATTACATTTTTCTGGCGCGGCGGCGGGAATCCATTGAAATCAAAATCACCGATGACAGAATCAGCAGCGTTCCCAGCCAATCTGGTAATGTGAAGGTGATCCCCAGTAACAGCAAAGAGAGTAGCGCGCTACTTAATGGTTCTGCGCAACTCAAAATACTGGCTTTCGGCCCGCCAATTAACTGTGCACCTTTCAGATACAGACTAAAGGTCAGTGAAGTTCCAATCACCACCAGATAGAAAAAAGCCAGAATCAGGCTGCCATTAACCACGAAATGTGTTCCTTGCCCGGCATAAAAGGGCAGCAGGACCAGCCCGCCAATGAGCATACTCCAGCCGACGACGGGCAACGTGCCGTAACGGGCAATGAGCGTTGAGGGGTATGTCGTATAGAATGCGGCAGCAAAGGCTGAAGCAACTCCCCAGAACAGCGCAGCAGGAGAGATCGACAACGATGTTGGATTACCGTGGGTGACCAGCAAAAATGTGCCTATCAGGGAGGTCAAAATCGCGGTAAATACCAGAATACCGGGGCGCGATTTTCGTACCAGTGAGAACCAGGCCACGATAATCGTTGGTGATAAAAATTGCAGCACCGTTGCTGTAGCTGCATTGGATTTTTCAATCGTCAGTAAGAAAGTAAGCTGGACGGTCAGAGCGCCAACAATAGAAAAAATAAGCAGGCTGACGGCATCCTTATGATTCTTAATGATCGAGAAGACTTTATCGCCGTGGACAAAAGAGAGCGTCAGCAGAATAAATCCGGCAAATATTAGTCGCGTCATAGTCAGAAACTGCGATGACATCTGACTTTGCTCCATGATGTATTGCGCGCAAACGCCTGAACTTCCCCATAATACGGCGGCAATCAGAACGTTTATCATCCCCTTTCTGGTGGAACCCATTTTTCCCTCTGCATACTGTTTTGTCGTTTATGTATGCAGGCATGATAGCAAAAATGGTGAGAATGCCCCCTTCCGGTAAACCAGTCATTTGATGGGACGAGATTTATGAAACGGGTGAAATACTTGTTAAACCGTCAGGTTATGACGTTATCATTTTGTTCTGACAGCGTGCTACTGTTCGCTTTTTATACGCGAAGATAGTTATGCAAATCCATAAAGTGATAACCCCCGAGTTTGTGAAGAAGTTTGCCTGCGTCGGTCCCAACTGCCTGATTTCCTGCTGTCAGGGATGGAAGATACACATCGACAAGAAAACCCATCATACTTACCTCAACGAACAACACCCGAAAATTGCCCAGTTGGCGAAAGAGAATCTATTACGGGTGCGAAATGGTAAAAGCCGCTATTCGATAATCAAACTAGACGCGCAGGGGCAGTGTCCGTTTCTCGATGAAAATAAACTCTGCATGGTCCATCGTGATCTGGGAGAAAAAGCGCTTTCAGACACCTGTGCTGTGTATCCACGTAGCAAAAGGCACTACGCGGATACAACTCGCCATTCGATGGTGCTCTCATGCCCAGAAGTAGCCCGACTGGTATTGTTTGATGCCGACAGCATGTTATTGCACGAACAGGATGAACTGTTGGCGAAGGCGAAAAATACCTTCACCGCCAAGCCGTCAGTTAATCAGATCCACCAGATTGTGCATCTCTTTGCCTGGCACCTCCTACAAGCTCCATCGTTGAACGTTGAAGAGAATCTGATGGCGCTGGCACAGTTTATGATTTACCTACAGCGCATTGAGTTCGATCTGCACAACCATTTTGCGCAGGCTGAACAGTACCATCAGGAACTAATAAGCAAGTTGGCGGCAGGTATGAGTCTGAATCGTCAATCAACCCCTACGGAGTCGGTGGGATTGAAGGTACGTGCGCTGACGGTATTGGGTTCGCTTGTCGCGAATAAGAGCAGCAGGGATCGTATTATTACTGACTTGCATCGTAAGATGGCGGTGTATTTAGACGTGGCAAACAGACCGGATAAGCAGGTTATGGCTGACAAGTTTGCTGTGCTGAACAAACAATGGCAGCAGCTATGCCAGGATTCTATCCTCAGTGCCCCGCATGTATTGCGCAATTTGCTGACCTACAAAATTTACCACAGTTATTTTCCGGGAGCTGATTTCTCAACGGCCATGCGTCAGGTTTACCATTTGATCCTCGACTATTTCTACATTAAGCATCTGTTGAGTCTGGTATCGCTGGAGGTCACTCCAGATGAGGCGACGGTACTGAAGATTGTGGCGAGTCTTGCCGAGACAACCTTGCACTCGCCAACTATTTACCAGCGGATGAATAAAGCGATCGACATGATTAATGCCGGGGACGATCTCTCCTGCCTGCTGTTGATTCGTTAAATTCGCCTGTCGGGGAGTGGGTTAAGCGTTTGTCTGACATGTCGCTTCCGTTGTAATAAATATTAAGAACAACTCCGGTAAAGCAGATTGAGAGGAAATTATCTGCTTTAAACGGTATTACAAGGGATTGCTGAACGTCAGGAGAGGAACTTTGGCGGAAGATCACAGGAGTCGAACCTGCCCGGGACCGCTGGCGGCCCCAACTGGATTTGAAGTCCAGCCGCCTCACCGGAGACGACGATCTTCCGCGCCTCGATTGCTACATGGAGGCGGGGCGCATTATAGCTAGTTCCTCGCCTTATCACATCCCCCATCACACTTTTTTCCGCTTCGTTTCACCTTGCCATGATCCCCTTCACAGAAACCTTCAGCAAATCCATAAGTTACATTTTGGCGTTACCACGATCACAGAAAACAAGAAACGTAATTTGATAACAAAAAATAGCAATATCCCCACTCTTTCGGATGGTTTACAAAGCAAGTCTGGGTATCGGGCTGCCTTACTGGTGTTTTCTTCTCTTGTCATGCCTGGAGTAACAAAACTTTCAGAGCGAAAGGAACGAATTATGAAAATCAGCGATGGAAACTGGCTCATTCAACCTGGTCTTAATTTGATTCACCCCATCCAGGTTTTTGATGTTGAGCAACAGGAAAATGAGATGGTGGTTTACGCCGCGCCGCGTGATGTGCGCGAACGCACCTGGCAGCTGGATATGCCGCTGTTTACGCTGCGCTTTTTCTCGCCGCAGGAAGGTATCGTTGGTGTAAGAATTGAGCATTTTCAAGGGGCGCAGGATAACGGCCCCCATTACCCGCTTAATGTGTTGTATGACGTTCCGGTGGAGATGCAAAACACCAGTGAGTTTGCCGAGCTGAAGAGCGGTAATTTGAGCATCCGTGTGACCAAAGGGGAGTTCTGGTCGCTCGATTTTCTGCGCAACGGCGTGCGTATCACGGGTAGCCAGTTGAAAAACAGCGGCTATGTGCAGGATACCAACACCCATCGTAACTACATGTTTGAGCGCCTGGATCTCGGTGTTGGTGAAACCGTTTACGGTCTGGGGGAACGTTTCACCGCGCTGGTGCGTAACGGGCAGACGGTAGAAACCTGGAACCGCGACGGCGGCACCAGCACCGAACAGGCATACAAAAACATCCCGTTCTATATCACTAATCGCGGCTACGGCGTGCTGGTCAATCATCCGCAGTGCGTCTCGTTTGAAGTGGGATCTGAGAAAGTCTCCAAAGTGCAGTTCAGCGTCGAGAGTGAATATCTCGAATATTTTGTTATCGACGGTCCGACGCCGAAAGCGGTACTCGATCGCTATACCCGTTTTACAGGGCGTCCGGCGCTGCCGCCCGCATGGTCATTCGGTCTGTGGTTGACGACCTCATTTACCACCAACTACGACGAAGCCACGGTAAATAGCTTTATCGACGGTATGGCAGAGCGCAATTTGCCGCTACATGTTTTCCACTTCGACTGTTTCTGGATGAAAGCCTTCCAGTGGTGCGATTTTGAGTGGGATCCGATAACCTTCCCGGACCCGGAAGGGATGATCCGCCGCCTGAAAGCGAAAGGGCTGAAAATTTGCGTCTGGATTAACCCCTATATCGGGCAAAAATCACCCGTCTTTAAAGAGTTACAAGAAAAAGGCTATTTACTCAAACGCCCGGATGGTTCGCTGTGGCAGTGGGATAAATGGCAGCCAGGTCTGGCGATTTATGACTTTACCAATCCGGATGCCTGCAAATGGTACGCCGATAAACTGAAGGGTCTGGTCGCGATGGGCGTTGATTGCTTTAAGACCGACTTTGGCGAACGTATTCCAACAGATGTTCAGTGGTTTGACGGTTCCGATCCGCAGAAAATGCATAACCATTATGCGTACATCTATAACGAACTGGTATGGAACGTGTTGAAAGACACCGTCGGTGAGGAAGAAGCTGTCCTGTTTGCCCGTTCTGCTTCTGTCGGCGGACAGCAATTTCCGGTGCACTGGGGCGGCGACTGCTACGCCAATTATGAATCGATGGCGGAAAGTCTGCGCGGTGGTTTATCTATTGGCCTTTCTGGTTTTGGCTTCTGGAGTCATGATATTGGCGGCTTTGAAAATACCGCACCGGCGCATGTTTACAAACGCTGGTGCGCATTTGGCTTGCTCTCCAGCCATAGTCGTCTGCATGGCAGCAAATCCTACCGAGTACCGTGGGCCTATGATGATGAATCCTGCGATGTTGTGCGCCACTTTACGCAGCTGAAATGCCGCATGATGCCATATCTGTATCGCGAAGCCGCTCGCGCTAACGCGCAGGGTACGCCGATGATGCGTGCAATGGTGATGGAGTTCCCGGACGATCCGGCTTGTGATTACCTTGACCGTCAGTATATGTTGGGCGACAGCGTGATGGTTGCGCCGGTGTTCACTGAAGCGGGCGATGTACAGTTTTATCTGCCGGAAGGTTGCTGGACGCACCTGTGGCATAACGATGAAATCGACGGTAATCGCTGGCATAAACAGCAGCATAATTTTATGAGTTTGCCGGTTTACGTGCGTGATAATACCTTACTGGCGCTGGGCAACAACGATCAACGTCCTGACTACGCATGGCATGACGGCACGGCTTTCCAGCTCTTTAATCTGCAAGACGGGCGTGAAGCCGTCTGTGAAGTGCCGGCCGCCGATGGTTCTGTGCTTTTCACCCTGAAAGCGGCGCGTAGTGGCAGCACGATTACCGTGACAGGCGCGGGGGAAGCGAAGAACTGGACGCTGTGCTTGCGCAATATTGTGAAAGTAAGTGGTCTACAAGGCGGTTCGCAGGCTGAAGGTGAGCAGGGGCTGGTGGTGACGCCTCAAGGGAATGCGCTAACAATTAATTTGTAATTTATTGAAGGAATGCCGGGTACGGCTGTGTCGTACCCGGAGAGATTGATTTTTACTGCACTGGTTCTGTCGACGTGACTTCACCGCTGGAAACGACGCCAGCATTCATGGTCTGGGTCACTTGCTGTTTCTCGGCGTTAACCGCATGGAGTTGCCCGTTAACCGTGGGTTTTAGCGGTGCATCGGCCTGAATATTGCCGTTGGCGGTGAGCTGAATATTGCCATCGCCAGTAATCGGTAGCTCTGGCCATCCCCACTGTTGCAGAATATTCACCGGCACACCGCGCCCGTTCAGGCTGATATGCGTCTGGCGCTGGGGCGTTTGTGAAACGCTGGCAGTGGCTTCCAGAATGCCTTTCTCGGTAAACGCGCTAAGTTCGCTGATATTCACCGTGCTGCTGTTAGCGGCCAGCGCCAGCGACGGACGGCGAACATCAACACGATTGAACGTCGCGGCGGCGGCATTCAGATTCGTTGTGCCACTCCAGATGCCCCATTGATGATTGGCAACCAGTGTCAGATTCGCGCCATAGCCATCGAGCGCGGTGAGTTGCCATGGAAAGTCAGGGTCGATATCAATGATCAGGTTGCGGCTGGCGCTAAATCTCTTCAGTTGCAGGCTGTTTAACCAGCCGGGTGTCGTTTCCATCCATAACTGTTGCCAGTTTTTTGGCAGGGTATATTCCAGCCCGACAATTGCCGCATCATCGAGGATCAGCGTTTTCCCGTCGCGTTGCCAGTTTCCTGATGTTCTGACCATTCCCCCTTCCCAGCGGCTGGTGAACTGGCGCAGCGCCACGCCCTGCGGGGAGAATTCTGCGTTCATAATCGGGTCAAACAAATGCAGCGAACCATAAATAAACTCGCTGGCGTTCATCGACAGCTTGCCTTCCTGTGTCTGCCAGTCATCTTTACTGAAGGTCATGTTGCGCAAGCTGAGATCGAGATCGGTCACCGCCCAGTCCGGACCTTGCAGGCGAGCATCTATCACTTCCAGTCGACCAATCTGTAACGAAGGTACAGAGCGCAATGGCGCAAAGAAATCAGTCAGTGATTTTTCGCTTTGCAGACGGATATCCGCCATGCGCAGGTTTTCCACCTGCCAGCTACCGTCGGCGTTACGCTGCGCGTTTCCGGTTAATGTGCCACGCGCGATATCGGCACCCAGATTGGTCAGCGTAACGCGATCGTTATCAATACTGCCTTCAACCAACACATTGGTGGCAGGGACATCATTGAGCGACAGGGAGCCAGCACTGAACTGAATCTGCGCTTTCGTTCCCAACACTTTACCGGCTTCTGGTGACCACGGAATGACGCCGCCATTTACCCGCTGCGCACTCAATTTCCACTCGCTATTTGGGCTATTAAATGCCATATCGCGCAGTTGCAGGCGATCGGCTTTGAACGGTAACGGCGCGGTCTGGTCGGTGAGATTCAGCGTCCCGTTTTCCAGCAGAATGGTATCGACATGGCGTGGTTCGGTCAGTTGTCGACTACTCAAGGCGATATCAACACTTTTTGCCACCAGGGTAGCGGGCTGTCCATCACGACCAAATGTGACGTTCTCCAGTATGATATGAGATGGCGCGGAAAAGCGGTGATCCATTGCCCCGAAGGCCAAATGATAGTCGCTATTTTCGGAAATCCATGCGCTGATATGCTCCGCACCCCAACGGGTTTGCAGAAGAAAATAGAGGCCAGTTATCACTACGAGTAGCGCGACGAAAATGTAGAGAAGCAGCTTCCCAATAAATTTCATAGTCTTCCATCCCGCGAAATACACATAAGGGAGTTATGCACGATTTACGCGCATTCCTCAAGGCGGGAATGGTGAAAGTGAGTCGCTGCGGCGGTACAGAAACTTACCGCCGCTAAGTGAATTACGGTTTTTCCGGCGGGAAAATCAGGTTCAGCACAATGGCAGTAATACCGCCAGCGGCAATACCTGAAGAGAGCAGATTTTTCAGCCAGTCAGGGGCAAATTGCAAAATCAGCGGCTGCTGAGAAACGCCCAGACCGACGGCCAGCGACAGCGCAATAATCAGAATTGCCCGACGGTTCAGCGGCTCGCGGGAAACGATGCGCACACCGGATGCGGCGATGGTGCCAAACATCACAAGCGTAGCGCCGCCCAGAACTGGCTCTGGGATGTGTTGCACAAAACCGCTCACTGCCGGGAACAGACCCAGCACTATCAACATCAGTGCCACCACAAAACCGACATAACGGCTGGCAACACCTGTTAACTGGATTACACCGTTGTTCTGTCCGAAGCAGGAGTTCGGGAAGGTGTTAAATACTGCTGAGACAAACGAGTTCAGGCCGTTTGCCAGCACGCCGCCTTTCAGACGTTTCATGTACAGCGGACCGGAAACCGGCTGTTCGGAAACGTCGGAGGTCGCGGTGATATCGCCAATGGTTTCCAGCGAGGTGATCATAAAGACCAGCATCAGCGGCAGCAGCAGACTCCATTCAATACCAAGACCGTAATAGAGCGGCGTTGGCACCATAATCAGTTCTTGCGTCATCGGCTCGTTGCTTTCTGGCAACATGCCCATAAACCACGCCAGCGCATACCCGGCCGCCATCGCAATCACCAGAGAGGCCACGCGTAAGTAAGGGTTACGTTGGCGGTTAAGCAGAATGATTAAGGCTAAGACCACGCCCGCCAGTAGCAGGTTTTTCGGTGCGCCAAAGGTATTGTCGCTCATGGCAGCATAGCCGCCACCAATGGACGTTAACCCAACCTGAATCAGCGACAGGCCGATAATCATCACCACGACGCCAGAAACCAGCGGCGTAATAATGCGGCGCGCCAGATGCAGAACACGGGAGATCACCATCTCCGTGCAACTTGCCAGCATCAGCGTACCGAACAGCGCTGCCATCATGGTGGGAACATCAGCACCGCCGGTCTTCAACGCCGTGCCGCCCATAATCAGCGGGGCAACGAAGTTGAAACTGGTACCCTGAATCGACAACAACCCGGAACCTACCGGCCCCCAGGCTTTAATCTGAATAATTGATGCCACACCGGAGGCAAACAGCGACATACTAATAATGTGTTGCGTGTCCTGTGCCGGTAAACCTAACGCCTGGCAGATTAACAGTGCTGGCGTGATTACCGCGACAAACATCGCCAGCAGATGCTGACAGGCGGCAAACAGAGTTTGAGCAAGCGGTGGACGATCTTCAAGACGATAAATCAGTTCGCTGTTTTGAGTCTGCGCAACCGGTTGCGCATTTTCTGACTCGAGGGTGGAAACAGACATCGAAAACAATCCCGTGGTAGCAAAGCGGGCATTTTAGCTGACCGAAGGGCAAAAGCAAACGTTTGCCATGCATTCTTATAAATATTTAAATGCGATAAATGCACTTTTTTATATAACTTTTGGTTGTTTTCTGCTTAAAATCCATGCCATTTTTTTATTTTCAGCTAAGAATTCGAACCGGGAATGCATGACTCGAAACTCGTCATAGTGCACCTTACAGTACATGTGCGATGAAGTATGACGAGTATGAAAGAGTGGTGCGGATACAAAGGAGCTATCTATGTTTCATCTCGACACTTTAGCAACGCTTGTTGCCGCAACGCTGACGTTGCTGCTCGGGCGCAAATTAGTTCACTCTGTCTCCTTTTTGAAGAAATACACCATACCGGAACCTGTTGCGGGTGGTTTGCTGGTGGCGCTGGCGCTGCTGGTGCTGAAAAAAAGCATGGGCTGGGAAGTCAACTTTGATATGTCGCTGCGCGATCCGTTGATGCTGGCTTTCTTTGCCACCATCGGCCTGAACGCCAACATTGCCAGCTTACGTGCCGGTGGACGTGTGGTGGGTATCTTTCTGATTGTGGTTGTTGGCTTACTGGTGATGCAAAACGCCATCGGTATTGGTATGGCCAGCCTGTTAGGACTTGATCCGCTGATGGGGCTGCTGGCCGGTTCTATTACGCTTTCCGGCGGTCACGGTACGGGAGCTGCGTGGAGTAAATTGTTCATTGAACGTTACGGCTTTACTAACGCGACGGAAGTGGCGATGGCCTGTGCAACGTTCGGTCTGGTACTGGGCGGGTTGATTGGTGGCCCGGTGGCGCGTTATCTGGTGAAACACTCCACCACACCGAACGGTATTCCGGATGACCAGGAAGTCCCGACGGCGTTCGAAAAGCCAGATGTAGGGCGTATGATCACCTCGCTGGTGCTGATTGAAACTATCGCGCTGATTGCTATCTGCCTGACAGTGGGCAAAGTCGTTGCTCAACTTTTGGCTGGCACTGCTTTTGAATTACCAACCTTCGTTTGTGTGCTGTTTGTAGGCGTGATTTTGAGCAACGGCCTGTCAATGATGGGCTTTTATCGCGTCTTTGAACGTGCGGTATCGGTGTTGGGTAACGTAAGTCTGTCGTTGTTCCTGGCGATGGCGCTGATGGGCCTGAAGCTGTGGGAGCTGGCTTCGCTGGCGCTGCCGATGCTGGCGATTCTGGTGGTACAGACCATCTTCATGGCGTTGTACGCCATATTTGTCACCTGGCGCATGATGGGCAAAAACTACGATGCGGCGGTGCTGGCTGCGGGTCACTGTGGTTTTGGCCTCGGTGCAACGCCAACGGCAATCGCTAACATGCAGGCGATCACCGAACGTTTTGGCCCTTCACATATGGCCTTCCTGGTGGTGCCGATGGTCGGTGCGTTCTTTATCGATATTGTTAACGCGCTGGTGATTAAGCTGTATTTGATGTTGCCGATTTTTGCGGGTTAACCGATGAAGCGGCGGTGTAAGTGCCGCCGCAACAAAGACAAATGCCAGATGCGCTTCGCTTATCAGGCCTATGTATTGATCACCATTTATTGAGTTCGTAAGTTTCTGTAGGCTGGATAAGGCGTTCACGCCGCATCCAGTAGGAAGGTAGATCAACCTGAAACGGCGGTCTTCTCACCGCCGTCTTTTACGCGTTGGAGTAACGTTCTGTTTCTGGCATCCAGCGTTCTATCAGGGCTTTAGCCTGTTGTGGATAACGTTCGTGAATATGCCGCGCCAGGCGTTGAACTTCCGGGATCATCGCCTGATCGCGCAGTAAATCTGCCACTTTAAATTCAGCATTACCCGTCTGACGCGTGCCTAACAGTTCACCCGGTCCGCGAATCTCTAAGTCTTTCTGTGCAATCACAAACCCGTCGTTGCTGTCGCGCAGCACTTGCAGGCGAATTTGCGCCGTTTTAGACAGCGGCGTTTTGTAGAGCAGCACACAGTGAGAAGCCACCGCGCCACGACCTACGCGCCCGCGAAGCTGGTGCAACTGTGCCAGACCCAGACGCTCCGGGTTTTCGATGATCATCAGGCTGGCGTTAGGCACATCAACGCCGACTTCAATAACGGTTGTGGCAACCAGCAGGTGTAGCTCACCTTGTTTAAACGACGCCATCACTGCCTGCTTCTCGGCTGGTTTCATCCGTCCGTGTACCAGGCCAACGTTCAGTTCTGGCAACGCCAGTTTCAACTCTTCCCACGTAGCTTCTGCTGCCTGTGCTTCCAGTAACTCTGACTCTTCAATCAACGTACAAACCCAGTACGCCTGACGCCCTTCAGTCATGCAGGCGTGGCGTACGCGGTCGATAATGTCGTTACGACGCGTATCCGGGATTGCCACTGTCGTCACTGGGGTACGTCCTGGCGGCAGTTCATCAATGACTGAGGTATCGAGATCAGCATACGCAGTCATCGCCAGCGTGCGGGGGATCGGTGTGGCGGTCATGATCAACTGATGCGGATGGAAGCCTTGCTGCTGGCCTTTCTCCCACAATGCCAGACGCTGATGCACGCCAAAGCGATGCTGTTCGTCGATAATCACCAGCGCCAGGCCGTTAAACTGCACCTGTTCCTGGAAAATAGCGTGAGTGCCAACAATCATCTGTACCTGACCGCTGGCAATGGCTTCTTGCTGAGCCAGTCGCGCTTTACCTTTCTGTTTACCGGCGAGCCAGCCCACTTCGATACCGAGCGGTTCAAACCAGTTGCGGAAGTTATTGGCGTGCTGTTCAGCAAGCAGCTCGGTTGGTGCCATCAATGCCACCTGTTTACCGTGAGCAATAGCACGCAACGCGGCGAGGGCGGCAACCAGCGTTTTACCGGAACCTACATCGCCCTGCACCAGGCGCATCATCGGCACATCCAGCGCCATGTCGCGCTCGATCTCCGCCACTACGCGTGCCTGTGCGCCCGTTGGCTTGAATGGTAAGGCAGCGAGGAGTTTATTTTTCAGCGCGTCGTTGGCGCTAAGCGGCTGGGCATGAAAACGTTGTGCTCCGGCGCGTAACGCCAACATGCTGAGGTTGTGCGCTAGCAGTTCTTCCAGAATCAGACGACGTTGCGCCGGATGCTGCCCGGTTTCCAGATCGCTTAGTTGCAGCGTCGGCGGTGGGCGATGCAGGGTGCGCAAGGCCTCCGGTAACGTCATCATTCCTTTTGATAACTCTGGCGGTAATAACTCTTCAATGGCGCAGGTGTCGAGCAGATCCAGTGCCTGGTCGGTTAATTTACGCAGCGTTGTCTGCTTTACGCCTTCGGTAGTTGGATAAACCGGTGTGAGTGTCTCCTGCAACTCCGGCATGCTGAGATCGCCCTGTACGCGGTATTCTGGGTGGATCATCTCCGCACCATATTTGCCACGCTTTGCTTCGCCGTAAGCCAGCACGCGTCGCCCGGTCGCCAGGCTATTTTTCATCGCCGCGCTGAAATTGAAAAAGCGCATGGTGAGAATGCCGGAACCGTCGCTAATCTGGCAGGTCATCATGCGCCGACCGCCGAAGGAGATATTGCAGTTCAGTACTTCGCCTTCTACCGTGGCATAAACACCTGGCAGTAGCTCACCGATGGGGTAGAGATGGGTACGATCTTCGTAGCGCAAGGGAAGGTGTAAGAGTAAATCCTGCACGGTATGCAGGTTGATTTTCGCCAGTTTGTTACTTTGCGCTGCGCCCACGCCCGTTAGGGAACTGAGCGGGACAGCATCTAACAGGCGACCTTTCATGGCGTTTACCCTGCGGCCTGCATAGTGGCCCACCAGTCTGCATCAGCTTCAATCTCGCCTTGCTGATTGACATGGGGGTAGGGCAGACCTTTGCGTTTCGCGACCTTTGCCAGCACCGGATAGCCGCCTTCAAACAGCAGACGTTGTTGCTCTGCTTCCGGCAACATACTGTTTTCACGCAGATACATGCCTGCATTTTGCCGCTGACGTTGGGCTTCGTAGAGAATGAGAGCGGAGGCAACAGAGACGTTCAGTGACTGCACCATGCCGATCATCGGAATGATGATGTCCTGATCCGCCAGTGCTAACGCTTCCTGAGTGATGCCCGTTTTCTCCTGACCCATCAAAATACAGGTCGGGCGGGTGTAATCAATTTCGCGGAAATCGACAGCGTTATCAGAAAGATGGGTTGCCAGAATCTGCATGCCCTGACCTTTCAGATGGGCGACGGCATCGCCAATGGTACGGTGTGTCTTCACTTGTACCCAGCTGTTGCTGCCCGCTGCTGCTGAGGCCATGGTGCGCATTCGGCTGCCTGGCCAGACGGCGTGGACTTCGTGTACACCAACGGCATCTGCGGTACGAATGATCGCAGAAACGTTATGAGGTTTGTGGACCTGCTCCATGCAGACGGTCAGATCAGGCTGCCGCCTGGCGAGCATTTCGCAGATACGTGCATAACGTGTTGGGTTCATAAAGCATTAATTTCGGTTTCGGGTGACTTTAATCACGTCTGGCATCACGCGGATTTTGCGCATGATATTCGCCAGATGCACGCGGTCACGGGCGGTCAGACGAATAAAGGCGCTGTAGACGCGACCATCTTTCTCTTCCGTATTCAAACTTTGAATATTGGAGGTCGTGGTGTTAATTGCCGCCGTCAGGTTTGCCAGTGCGCCCTGGTGGTTAAACATCTCCACCTTAATTTCGGTGATGAACTCCTGCGCCGTCTCTTTATCCCATTCCACAGCCATAAACTTCTCTGGCTCTTTCTGGTAGCCACGGATGTTACGGCAGGATTCATGGTGGATCACCAGACCTTTGCCGGGGCTGACGTGGGCAATAATCGGGTCGCCAGGGATAGGGCGGCAGCATTTTGCAAAGGTGATCAGCACGCCATCGGCACCTTTAATCGGCAGATGCCCGTGACTTTGGGTCGCTGGCGGAATGGAAGCGTCACCATGTTGCAGATTTTTCGCGACCACCACGCTCATTGCGTTACCAAGGCCGATTTCCGCCAGCAGATCGTCAAGAGTCGCCAGCTTCATGCGGTCCAGTTCGCGCTGAATATTTTCCTGCGGGATTTCATTGAGCTTACGGCTACCACCCAACGCGTGGTTGAGCAGGCGACGCCCCAGGCTAACGGAGTCATCACGCTTGAGGTTTTTCAGCAACTGACGAATCTTGGCGCGCGCTTTCGAGCTGACGACAAAGTTCAGCCACGCAGCATTCGGGCGAGCGCCCGGTGCGGTAATGATTTCAACGGTCTGGCCGCTGGAGAGCGGCTGCGACAGCGGGTAAGGCTGACGGTCAACACGTGCGCCCACGCAGGCATGACCGATATCGGTATGCACCGCATAAGCGAAGTCGACAGGCGTTGCACCGGCAGGCAGCTCGACAATGCGCCCTTCCGGTGTGAAAACGTAAATCTCATCCGGGAAGAGATCGGATTTAACGCTCTCGATAAATTCGAACGAGCTACCGGCGCTCTGTTGCAGCTCCAGTAGGCTTTGCATCCAGCGCTGGGCGCGGATTTGTGCGGTAGTGCTGGTTTCGCCGTGCTCTTTATAAGCCCAGTGCGCGGCAACACCCATTTCTGCCATCTGATCCATATCTTCGGTACGGATCTGGACCTCAACCGGCACGCCGTGCGGGCCAATCATCGAGGTGTGCAAAGACTGATAGCCGTTTGCTTTTGGAATGGCGATGTAGTCTTTCACGCGACCTGGACGCGGCTTATACAGGCTGTGCATCTGGCCGAGCACGCGATAACAGGTGTCGGAATCATTGACGATCACGCGGAACGCGTAGATGTCCATGATTGAGTGAAAACGCTGCTCTTTGAGCACCATTTTGCAGTAAATCGAATAAAGATGTTTCTCGCGACCACTGACGCGGCACGGAATTCCCGCTTCCTGCAAACGCCCTTCGATTTCCGAGAGGATTTTTTGGATCATCTCTTTACGATTGCCGCGCGCGGCTTTCACCACTTCTTTAATTACGCGATAACGGTTGGGATACAGCGCCTCAAAACCCAGCTCTTCGAGTTCGGTTTTAATGTGGTGGATACCTAAACGGTGCGCCAGCGGGCTGTAGATTTCGAGAGTTTCACGGGCGATGCGGCGACGTTTATCCGGGCGAAGTGAGCCCAGCGTGCGCATGTTGTGGGTACGGTCGGCAAGTTTGATGAGAATGACGCGGATATCCTGCACCATCGCCATAATCATCTTGCGAAAGTTTTCGGCCTGCGCCTCTTTCTTATCGCGGAACTTGAGTTTATCAAGTTTCGACACCCCCTCTACCAGTTCGGCGACGCTTTTACCAAAAAGCTGTTCCATATCCTGGTAGGTGGCGGGAGTATCTTCAATTACGTCATGCAGTAGCGCTGCCATCAGCGTTTCATAGTCGAGTTTCATCTCGGCCAGAATGCAGGCAACCGCCACCGGGTGCGTGATATAGGGTTCACCGCTTGAACGTGTTTGCCCCTCGTGAGCATCACGTGCAACGAGATACGCCTGCCGCAGACGCTTGATTTGGTCTTCCGGCAGGTAGGTTTGAATCAGTTGATTCAGGCTTTCAAACAGATACAAGGGCGACCCGCTTTGTGATTAACGACGACCTTCAGCAATAGCGGTAACGGCTTGTAATTCAGCGGCTTCCTGCTCTTGCTGTTCCTGGCGTTCGCGAACGTCGAGGATCTGGTTGTTGATCAGACCTTCTTCGATTTCGCGCAGCGCGATTACTGTGGTTTTATCGTTTTCTTCCGGTACCAGCGGATCCTTTCCGCCTACCTGCATCTGACGAGCGCGACGCGCGGCGACCAGTACCAGGTCAAAACGGTTACCAATTTTCTCTACAGCGTCCTGAACAGTTACGCGTGCCATACTTAAAAAGCTCCACAGGTGAAGAAATGACTGGGCATGATACTGAAAGAAGGTTCAGTCTGCCAACAATTTGCTGATTAAAGCGTCATGACGTTGCTTTTGGCGACTCATGCGCAAGCGTTCGGCGCGAATGATAGTCTTTAGATCACCCAGAGCGGTGTCGAAATCATCATTCACTATTAAATAATCATATTCGGCGTAATGGCTCATTTCTGCAACTGCTTGCGCCATTCGCTTTGCAATGACCTCTTCGCTGTCCTGACCTCGACCCCGTAAACGGCGGTCTAACTCAATTTTGGACGGCGGTAAAATAAAGATACTCCGCGCATGTGGCATCTTCTGGCGAATTTGCTGCGCGCCCTGCCAGTCAATATCCAGAAAAACATCCACGCCGCTCGCCAGTACTTGCTCAATGGCCTCGCGTGAAGTGCCATAGTAATTACCGAACACTTCCGCGTGCTCAAGGAATGCATCTCTGCTAATCATCTCTTTAAATTCATCATGATTAACAAAGAAGTAGTGTTCGCCATGTACTTCACCTGGGCGCGGTGCGCGCGTGGTGTGTGAAACAGAAACCTGAGTGTCGTACAACGGTTGGGTTTTTAATAAAGCCTGAATCAGGCTGGATTTACCCGCGCCACTGGGGGCAGAAACAATATAAAGCGTGCCTTGAGCCATGAGTATCTTTCGTATGTGATTAAGCGAAATAAAGCCTACATACGGGCTTATTATACACGGCGCAGCCATGTGACGTAGCCCTTGCTCACACTTTTTGCGCAAAGTTGTTGCGTTTTGCGTACCTGTTTCCGCAATTCCCGGTCATTTACTGCAACAAGGACGATTCTCTGGAAGCGTCCTCGCAGACTCCGTTTTTGCCACTCGGCTTTGCCTTCACCACGTTGTATATCTGCCCGCCTGACTACAGCGGAGGTGACGATGAAAGTATGGATTGCAGTGGTAATGAGTATTTTGTGCTGGCAATCATCAGTGAAGGCGGTCTGCCCGGCCTGGTCGCCAGCCAGAGCGCATGAAGAAATCTCCCGCCTGCAACAGCAAGTAAAACAGTGGGACGATGATTACTGGAAAAAAGGGAAAAGTGACGTGGAAGACGGGGTTTACGATCAGTTAAGCGCCCGCCTTGCACAGTGGCAACGCTGTTTTGGGAACGAGACCCGCGATGTGATGATGCCGCCTTTAAACGGTGCGGTTATGCATCCGGTTGCCCATACGGGTGTACGCAAAATGGCGGATAAAAACGCATTAAGTCTGTGGATGCGCGAACGTAGCGATCTTTGGGTGCAGCCAAAAGTTGATGGCGTTGCGGTAACCCTGGTTTATCGGGACGGGAAACTGAACAAAGCAATCAGTCGTGGCAATGGCCTGAAAGGCGAGGACTGGACGCAGAAAGTTAGTTTAATTCCCGCTGTGCCGCAAACCGTTAGCGGGCCTTTAGCCAATAGTACGCTTCAGGGGGAAATATTTCTCAAACGCGAGGGGCATATCCAACAACAAATGGGGGGAATAAATGCCCGCTCAAAAGTTGCTGGTCTACTGATGCGCCAGGACGATAGCGACACGCTGAATTCACTGGGCGTTTTTGTCTGGGCATGGCCGGATGGACCGCAGTTAATGACCGATCGTTTAAAAGAGCTGGCTACCGCAGGTTTTACTCTAACGCCGACGTATACCCGTGCGGTTAAAAATGCTGATGAGGTTGCGCGCGTACGCAATGAGTGGTGGAAAGCGAAATTACCCTTCGTCACCGATGGCGTGGTTGTGCGTGCGGCGAAAGAACCCGAATCCCGTCATTGGCTACCGGGTCAGGCGGAGTGGCTGATAGCGTGGAAATATCAGCCTGTAGCCCAGGTTACTGAAGTGAACGCGATACAGTTTGCTGTCGGTAAGAGCGGAAAAATCTCGGTGGTGGCGTCACTCGCGCCTGTCTTGCTGGATGATAAAAAAGTCCAGCGGGTGAACATTGGTTCCGTCAGACGATGGCAGGAGTGGGATATTGCACCTGGCGATCAAATCCTCGTGAGCCTTGCCGGTCAGGGTATTCCACGCATTGATGAAGTGGTCTGGCGCGGTGCTGAACGCACAAAACCGACGCCGCCAGAAAACCGTTTTAACGCGTTCACCTGCTACTTTGCTTCTGATGTTTGTCAGGAACAATTCATATCGCGATTAGTCTGGCTGGGATCAAAACAGGTTTTGGGGCTGGAGGGCATCGGTGAATCTGGCTGGCGCTCGCTACATCAGACGCATCGCTTTGAGCATATTTTTTCCTGGCTTTCATTAACGCCAGAGCAATTGCAGCACACACCGGGGATCGCGAAAAGTAAAAGTGAGCAGTTATGGCATCAGTTTAATCTGGCACGTAAGCAGCCTTTTACCCGCTGGGTGATGGCAATGGGAATACCGTTAACCCAAGCGGCGCTTAATGCTAACGACATCAGCACCTGGGAGCAACTTTTGCAGAGAAGCGAACAGTATTGGCAGCAACTACCGGGGACAGGACTGCGTCGCGCAAGTCAGGTTATGGAATGGAAGGATAATGCGCAAATCAAGATGCTGGGCAACTGGCTGGCTGCCCAGCAGCTCACAGGTTTTGTGCCTTAGTGGCCTTCGTGGCTGTAATAAAAGACCGGCAATCCCAGTTTAAGACGCAGCGCCAGCAAGCGAGCGAAAAAGCCGAATACCAGGGTGGAGATAATCACCACATCATGGTTGGAAACATAGTGTTGCAGCGCGATGTAAAGCACGGCGGAAGCAAAAGAAACCCCGGCGTACAACTCTTTCTGGAATACCAGTGGGATGCGTTTGCAGAACATATCGCGCAAAACGCCGCCAAACACGCCGGTCGTCACAGCTGCGACAACGGCAATGATCGGGCCGTGCCCCATATCCAGCGCGACTTGTGCGCCAATGATAGAAAAAACCACCAGTCCGAGTGCATCGAGCACCAAAAAGACTTTACGCAGGTAAGGCATCACGGGAGCAACGATGGTGGTGAACACGGCGGCGGTGGCGACGATAATCACATACTCCGGGTGTTTTACCCAGCCGAGCGGATAGTGGCCCAGCAGAATATCACGTACTGATCCTCCGCCAATTGCGGTGGCGGTAGCAATGATAATTACGCCAAATGTATCCATGCGCCGCCGTCCGGCCGCCAGCGCCCCTGTCATGGCTTCGGCAGTAATGCCAACCAAATACAAAATGTGTAACAGCATGGTTTTCTCCCTAAAAATCTGCCTGGCAGGGTAGCGATTTGTGCGCATTGTCACGATTGAGATTTTTTAAGGAGAGAGGTTATTGATAAGTTTTATTTATGTGAAATGATTATTTTCTATAGCGTAGATGCATTTTTCTGATGTTGTGTTAAGAAAAATGCATTAGAAAAAGTATGGGGATTTTGACGTCTTTTGGGTAGGTGTACGTAGAGCCGCTGAAATTAACAACGGCCTACAATACTATGTCGCTTACTCAATATTCTGAATCTGCTCGCGCATCTGTTCGATCAACACTTTCAGCTCGATGGCGGAGTTTGTCACTTCGGCATTGATAGATTTCGACGCAAGAGTGTTCGACTCGCGGTTAAATTCCTGCATCATAAAGTCCAGTCGACGGCCAACCGCTTCTTTTTTCTTCAGAATGTTGTACGTTTCTTTAACATGCGCTTCGAGGCGGTCCAGCTCTTCGGCAACGTCAATTCGTTGTGCCAGCAGAACCAACTCCTGCTCCAGACGGTTGTTTTCCAGTTGCACCTGGGCGTCTTCCAGCTTCGCAACCAGACGCTCACGCTGCCATTGCAGGATTTCCGGCATATGGGCGCGCACTTTGACCACTTCGGCGGTGACGCCTTCCAGACGCTGCTCAATCAACGCTTTCAGCGCCTGACCTTCGGTTTCGCGTGCGACGATAAAGTCGTCCAGCGTACCATCGAGAGCAGCGAGAATTTCAGCAGCAATGGCGTCGAGGTCTTGCTCCTGGGCTGCCATCACACCTGGCCAGCGCAGAATATCAACCGGGTTGATTTCCCCTTCGTCACTCTGCATTTTCACCCAGTTCGCGGCAGTTACCAGCTGTTTAGCCAGTTTTTCGTTGAGAATCAGTTCACCTTGCGCGCTAACATCTGGTTCATAGCGCAGGGTACATTCCACTTTACCGCGCGTCAGACGAGAGCGAATACGCTCACGAACGACAGGTTCAAGGCTACGGAACTGCTCCGGCAGACGAAAGTAAGTTTCCAGATAACGCTGGTTTACCGAGCGCATTTCCCAGGTTGCGCTCCCCCATTCACCCTTGATTTCACGCCGGGCGTAGGCGGTCATACTGCGGATCATAGACGTTCCTGTTTATAAAAGGAGAGGTGGAAGGATTATAGCCATCGATGCCTTGTCAGGATAGGAATAACCGCCGGAAGTCCGTATAATGCGCAGCCACATTTGTTTCAAGCCGGAGATTTCAATATGCGTCCAGCAGGCCGTAGCAATAATCAGGTGCGTCCCGTTACCCTGACTCGTAACTATACAAAACATGCAGAAGGCTCGGTGCTGGTCGAATTTGGCGATACCAAAGTGTTGTGTACCGCCTCTATTGAAGAAGGCGTGCCGCGCTTCCTGAAAGGTCAGGGCCAGGGCTGGATCACCGCAGAATACGGTATGCTGCCGCGTTCTACCCACACCCGTAACGCTCGTGAAGCGGCGAAAGGTAAGCAGGGTGGACGCACAATGGAAATCCAGCGTCTGATCGCCCGTGCTCTTCGCGCGGCAGTAGATTTGAAAGCGCTGGGTGAGTTTACCATTACGCTGGACTGCGACGTGCTTCAGGCCGATGGCGGCACCCGCACTGCTTCTATCACCGGTGCTTGTGTTGCACTAGCCGATGCGCTGAATAAACTGGTTGAAAATGGCAAGCTGAAAACCAATCCAATGAAAGGGATGGTGGCCGCGGTTTCTGTCGGTATTGTTAACGGCGAAGCGATTTGCGATCTGGAATATGTAGAAGACTCCGCTGCTGAAACGGATATGAACGTGGTGATGACCGAAGACGGGCGCATTATTGAAGTACAGGGGACGGCAGAAGGCGAGCCGTTCACCCATGAAGAGCTACTCACCTTGTTGGCGCTGGCCCGAGGGGGAATCGAGTCCATTGTAGCGACGCAGAAGGCGGCGCTGGCAAACTGATTTTTAAGGCGACTGATGAGTCGCCTTTTTTTTGTCTGTAGAAAAGTAAGATGAGGAGCGAAGGCATGAAACCATATCAGCGCCAGTTTATTGAATTTGCGCTTGGCAAACAGGTATTAAAGTTTGGCGAGTTTACGTTGAAGTCCGGGCGCAAAAGCCCTTATTTCTTCAACGCCGGGCTGTTTAATACTGGGCGTGACCTGGCACTGTTAGGGCGTTTTTACGCTGAAGCGTTAGTGGATTCTGGCATTGAGTTCGATCTCCTGTTTGGCCCAGCTTACAAAGGGATTCCGATTGCGACCACTACCGCCGTGGCGCTGGCGGAGCATCATGACCTTGACTTGCCGTACTGCTTTAACCGCAAAGAAGCAAAAGATCACGGTGAAGGCGGCAATCTGGTCGGTAGCGCGTTACAAGGGCGTGTGATGCTAGTGGATGATGTGATCACCGCTGGGACGGCGATACGCGAGTCGATGGAAATTATTCAGGCCAATGGCGCGACGCTTGCTGGCGTGCTGATTTCGCTCGATCGTCAGGAACGGGGGCGCGGCGAGATTTCGGCGATTCAGGAAGTTGAGCGTGATTACAACTGCAAAGTGATCTCTATCATCACCCTGAAAGACTTGATTGCTTACCTGGAAGAGAAGCCGGAAATGGCGGAACATCTGGCGGCGGTTAAGGCCTATCGCGAAGAGTTCGGGGTTTGATAAAAAACGCCGGATGGTAAATCATCCGGCGTCTTCTTACTGCAACTGCGCGGCAATTAGCGGCCAGCGGGCGTCAAAATCATCCGTCGGGCGGTATTTAAATTCGCTGCGGACAAAGCGTGACAACATCCCTTCACAAAATGCCAGCAACTGGCTTGCCAGCAGCGTTTCATCGGTGGTGTAACCTTCACCCTCACGCATTCTCTTTTCACGCAATACCTGACGCAGCTGCGCTTCAATACGCTCGAACAGTTGGTTGATGCGCCCTTGCAGGCGGTCTTGTTCAAACATCAGCGCATGCCCGGTAAGGATGCGGGTCAGGCCAGGATTACGCTCACCAAAACCGAGGAGCAACAACACGATTAGACGCAGGCGCGCTGTGGTGTCCTTCTCATCTTTCAGAATCAGATTGATGCGAGTAATCAGGCTATCTTCGATAAACTCAATCAGGCTATCGAACATGCGGGTCTTACTGGGGAAGTGGCGATACAGAGCCGCTTCGGAAACGCCGACAGAGGCGGCCAGTTTCGCTGTCGTGATACGTTGGCTTCCATCGCTGGATTCCAGCATCAGCGCCAGAGACTGAAGTATTTCTTCGCGACGGTTCCTTTTCGCAGTTTGTTTTTCTGCCATGTTACAAAATACCCCTGAAAATAAGCACTTGCCAGGCGGCACCCACGCTATGACCGCAAACGAAATGTTTGCGGCAATGTTATGACGTTATTCGGATGCGTATATGTTACTGACGACCAGAGTGACCAAAGCCGCCTTCACCGCGGTCGGTGGCGTCAAAATCTTCCACCAGATTAAATTCGGCCTGTACCACCGGAACAAAAATCATCTGCGCGATACGTTCGCCAGGTTGAATGGTGAAGCTGTCCTGACCACGGTTCCACACGGAGATCATCAACTGACCCTGATAGTCAGAATCGATCAATCCCACCAGGTTGCCGAGCACGATGCCGTGCTTATGGCCCAACCCGGAGCGTGGTAGCATCATCGCCGCCAGTGAAGGGTCGGCAATATGAATCGCCAACCCGGTCGGTACCAGGGTGGTGTCGCCCGGCGCCAATTCTACGGCGTCGTCGAGACAGGCGCGCAGGTCAAGTCCGGCAGAACCAGAAGTGGCATAAGTCGGGAGCGGAAATTCCTTCCCAACGCGCGGGTCCAGAATCTTAACGTCGATTTTTTTCATCATAACGGGTCACGATCTCGTCGAGTAATAATTGGCCAAGGAGCTCTTTACGCTCAAGCGGTAAGACTTTATCTCCGTCTTGCCAGAAAAGGTGTAATGCATTGCTGTCGCTGTTAAATCCTTGAGTTGGCCGGGAAACATCGTTCGCGCAGATCAAATCAAGGTTTTTACGAATACGTTTTTGCCGGGCGTATTCTTCCACATTATTTGTTTCGGCCGCAAATCCAACAACATAAGGCCTTTGGTCTTTTAGTGCGGCAACTCCGGCGACGATATCGGGGTTTTTGACCATTTTTATTGTTAATTCATCCCCCTGAGTCGCCTGCTTTTTGATTTTTTCACTGGCGACAGCGGCTGCGCGATAATCGGCCACGGCGGCGCAACCGATAAAAATATTTTGCTGCTGTACAGAGGCCTTCACGGCAGCTTCCATCTCCAGTGCGGTCATCACATCAACACGTTTAACAAACGGCGGTGTCGGCAGCGAAACCGGTCCGGAAACCAGCGTAACGTTCGCTCCGCGACGGGCAGCGGCAGCGGCGATAGCAAAGCCCATCTTGCCGGAGCTGTGATTGGAGATGTAACGCACCGGATCGAGCGGTTCGCGTGTCGGGCCGGCGGTAATCATAATGTTCAGATGTTTCAGGTCGTTGACGGGCGAAAAATGTGCGACTGCCATATCAACAATGGTTAATGGATCGAGCATTCGCCCTGGGCCAATATCACCACAGGCCTGACTGCCGCTATCTGGCCCCCAGATCAGCAAACCACGTGAGGCAAGCACCTCTAAATTATGTTGGGTCGCCGCAGCACGATACATCTGCTGGTTCATGGCTGGCAGTACGGCAACAGGCGCAGGCGTAGCCAGGCAAATCGTTGACACCAGATCATTCGCCATCCCGGCAGCTACGCGGGCAATCAAATCAGCGGTGGCTGGGGCGAGAATCACTAAATCAGCCCATTTACCCAGCTCAATATGACCCATCGCCGCCTCGGCTGCTGGATCCAGCAGACTATCGGAAACGGGGTAACCAGAAACCGCCTGCAAGCTAAGTGGGGTGATAAAGGCTTTTGCCGCTTCGGTCATGGCTACGCGGACGTCTGCTCCGCGATCGCGCAAACGACGCACCAGCTCAGGGGTTTTATAGGCAGCAATACCGCCGCTGATGCCGAGAACGATTTTTTTACCGGCCAGGCTCATGATGATTTTTCCTGTAGGGGGACACCAGAAGTTGGCGATTTTATCACAATACTTTTGTTGTCGTGCTTTCACCTGAGAATCACTTTGCGAGGCGCTTTCCAGGATTGAAAACTGGCCATCGATTTAACCAAACGACTATGACAGGATGCGCCCTCCACAAAGGAGGTGAAGGTGAAAAACAATGTAGAATTGTTGATGCCACGTGAAAAAATGCTGAAGTTGGGCATTGGCGCGTTAACGGATGTTGAACTGCTGGCGCTATTTCTGCGAACGGGTACGCGCGGTAAGGATGTCTTAACCCTGGCGAAAGAGATGCTGGAGAATTTTGGGTCGCTTTACGGCTTGTTATCCTCTGAATATGAACAATTTAGTGGCGTTCATGGAATTGGTGTGGCGAAATTCGCCCAGTTAAAGGGGATTGCTGAACTGGCGCGACGTTACTACAACGTACGGATGCGCGAAGAAAGCCCGTTGCTCAGCCCGGAGATGACGAGGGAGTTTTTACAAAGCCAACTTACGGGAGAGGAACGAGAGATCTTTATGGTGATCTTTCTCGATTCCCAACACCGGGTCCTTACCCACAGCCGACTCTTTTCCGGCACGTTAAATCATGTGGAAGTCCATCCACGAGAAATAATTCGTGAAGCGATAAAAATAAACGCTTCGGCACTGATCCTTGCCCATAATCACCCTTCTGGTTGTGCTGAACCCAGTAAAGCGGATAAACTCATTACCGAACGGATAATAAAAAGTTGTCAGTTCATGGAATTACGCGTGCTCGACCATATCGTGATTGGGCGTGGAGAATATGTTTCTTTTGCCGAACGCGGCTGGATTTAATCCGCTATGCGCGATCCTTCGGGATCTTTGTCTGTTCGGGACTTGAGCACATCGCCGAGTCAGCGTATACTACGCCACCTTTGAGAATCTCGGGTTTGGCATTTGGGCCTGGCAATCGAGAGTTCACATAGAACTGCGATGACCGGGCTGTAAAGCCTGACGAGGCGCCAATACCCCATACGAAGCTCGAGCTAATTTGATTTTTGGAGAATAGACATGTCCCGAGTCTGCCAAGTTACTGGCAAGCGTCCGGTGACCGGTAACAACCGTTCCCACGCACTGAACGCGACTAAACGCCGTTTCCTGCCTAACCTGCACTCTCACCGTTTCTGGGTTGAGAGCGAGAAGCGTTTTGTCACCCTGCGCGTATCTGCTAAAGGTATGCGTGTAATCGATAAAAAAGGCATCGATACAGTTCTGGCTGAACTGCGTGCCCGTGGCGAAAAGTACTAAGTACTTAGAGGAAATAAATCATGGCTAAAGGTATTCGTGAGAAAATCAAGCTGGTTTCTTCTGCTGGTACTGGTCACTTCTATACCACTACGAAGAACAAACGTACTAAGCCGGAAAAACTGGAACTGAAAAAATTCGATCCAGTTGTTCGCCAGCACGTGATCTACAAAGAAGCGAAAATCAAATAATTTTCGCTTTGATGTAACGAAAAACCTCGCTACGGCGGGGTTTTTTGTTATCTGCCTGCCCCCATATTGACTGCATCTGTTCATTCCTGGAGATGCTATGCCTGAATTACCCGAAGTTGAAACCAGCCGTCGCGGCATAGAACCGCATCTCGTTGGTGCAACCATTCTTCATGCGGTGGTGCGCAACGGACGCTTGCGCTGGCCGGTTTCAGAAGAAATCTACCGTTTAAGCGATCAACCAGTGCTTAGTGTACAGCGCCGCGCTAAATATCTGCTGCTGGAGCTGCCTGAGGGCTGGATTATCATTCATCTGGGGATGTCTGGCAGTCTGCGCATACTTACGGAAGACCTTCCCCCTGAAAAGCATGACCATGTTGATTTGGTGATGAGCAATGGCAAAGTGCTGCGCTACACCGACCCGCGCCGCTTTGGCGCCTGGTTGTGGGCCAAAGAGCTGGAAGGCCACAATGTGCTGGCACATCTTGGGCCGGAGCCACTTAGCGATGATTTCAATGGCGAATACTTGCATCAGAAGTGCGCGAAGAAAAAGACGGCGATTAAGCCCTGGCTGATGGATAACAAGCTGGTAGTAGGAGTGGGGAATATCTACGCCAGTGAATCACTGTTTGCAGCGGGGATCCATCCGGATCGGCTGGCGTCATCACTGTCGCTGGCAGAGTGCGAATTGTTAGCTCGGGTAATTAAAGCGGTGTTGCTGCGTTCGATTGAGCAGGGTGGTACAACGCTGAAAGATTTTCTGCAAAGCGACGGTAAACCTGGCTATTTCGCTCAGGAATTGCAGGTTTATGGGCGAAAAGGCGAGCCGTGTCGGGTGTGTGGTACGCCGATTGTGGCGTCTAAGCATGCGCAACGGGCGACGTTTTATTGCAGGCACTGCCAGAAATAATTGATGCGAGCCGGATGGTAAGCCATCCGGCATAAAAGCTACGCTAATTTTGCCATCAATGCCTGATGGACATTCTCCGGCAGGAAATGGGTGACATCGCCCTGATGGCGCGCCACTTCTTTAACCAGCGATGAAGAGATAAACGACCACTCTTTCGAAGGCATCAGAAAGACGCTTTCCAGTTCCGGCATTAAGTGGCGATTCATATGCGCCAGTTGCATTTCATATTCAAAATCCGCTACCGCACGCAGGCCACGAATCAGCACAGTGGCGTGTTGATTGCGGGCGAAGTTCGCCATCAAATCGCTAAATCCGACCACTTCAACGTTTCCCAGATGCGCAGTTGCCTGTTGTGCCAGCGCCACACGCTCTTCCAGAGTAAACATCGGTTTTTTACTGGGGCTGGCGGCAATCGCCAGAATAACGTGATCGAACATCTGCGTGGCGCGCGTCACGATATCGATATGACCATTGGTAATGGGATCGAAAGTACCCGGATAAATCGCCCGTTTTTGCATAACAACCTCAATGCGTTTTCGGTGGCAGGTAAGGTTCCAGCAGTTGAAGCAGACGCTGCAGCGCGCCCTGGTTTTGATACAGCACTTCAACGGCATGACGGCCATAGAAACTACGGTAATCAGCGTCAGTGAGTAAAGAGGAAACCTCTTTTGCCAGCGACGCGGCATCAGTGATGGTTATCAGCCCGCTTGCCTGCTCCAGCCGCGCGCAAATGTCTTTAAAGTTAAAGGTATGCGGCCCCATCAACACCGGGATAGCGTGTGCAGCGGCCTCCAGCGGATTATGCCCACCGCGTTCAACCAGTGAACCGCCAACAAACGCGAGATCGGCAATACCGTACAACAACATCAGTTCGCCCATCGTATCGCCAACCACCACCTGTGTACTGGCGGAAGGAACCTCTCCGGAAGAGCGTGTGATATAGCTTAGTCCAGCCTGACGGACAAGGTTAATCGCGTCCGGGAAGCGTTCAGGGTGACGAGGAACAAGAATGAGCAATAAATTCGGGAACTGTTGCAACAGTGCCTGATGGGCGGCAATCACTACGCTCTCTTCGCCATCATGAGTACTGGTGGCAATCCATACCGGACGATGCGGTGCCCACTGACGGCGCAGTGTTACTGCTTTAGCGGCCAACTGTGGCGTCACTGAAATATCGAATTTCAGGCTGCCGGTGACGGTTACCTGATTGTTTTTTGCACCCAGCGTCACAAAGCGCGCAGCATCTTCTTCATTTTGCGCAGCAATCAGCGTAATACGACGGAGCAAGCGACGAACAAATTTACCCAGTTTGGCGTAACCTGCGGCAGAGCGCGCAGAAAGACGCGCATTGGCAATAACCAGCGGAATTTTGCGCTTATGTAGTGCCGCGATCAGGTTAGGCCACAGCTCAGTTTCCATAATCAACACCAGCTTCGGGTCGACCTTATTAAGGAAACGGTTGAGTGCATCGGGCAGATCGTAAGGCAGATAGACGTGCTGAACATCTTTTCCAAAAGCCGATTGTACGCGCTCCGAACCAGTCGGCGTCATAGTCGTGACAGTGATTGGTAAATCAGGGTAGCGATGACGCAGCGCACGCACTAACGGGATTGCCGCCAGAGTTTCACCGACGGAGACGGAGTGCAGCATAATGCCGCCTGGTGTTAGCGGATGGCGGTAAAAACCGTAACGTTCACCCCAGCGTTTTCGATAGGCCGGAGCCTTACGTCCGCGCACCCAGAGCCGTATCCAGATTAGCGGCTGAATAAGGTAGAGAAGGGCGGTGTAAAGCAATTCGAGCATAATAAATAGCTGACTTATGGATGTGCTGGGGATTCTATGTATTTAGCGGTGGCTTTACCATTACTTTTCCCGTTTTTGACTTAAATAGCTTCAGTTTGGTCTGATCTGCCGCTACATCTTCATTTTTTTTGTATTTTTATGCGATTCATTGAAATCGGCCCCATTTTCAACTCTACATAGGCCGTACCGACCTTATCGGCATGATATTTTTTATCTATTTGATTTTTATAATTAAAACATATTTTGTGTATAAAAATCATTCGGGTCGGATTGCTGCGAAAGAAATGATACACTAGCACGTCAAAGTAAGTGCGTTATCAGTATTCAGGTAGCTGTTGAGCCTGGGGCGGTAGCGTGCTTTTTTTCTGCTTAACTTAACCAGACAATCATACAAAAGAGTCGCTAGTGGAAAAGCCATTTCGAAAAATCCTGGTCATAAAGATGCGATATCATGGAGATATGTTATTAACTACTCCTGTCATCAGTACGCTCAAGCAGAATTATCCTGATGCAAAAATCGATATGCTGCTTTATCAGGATACCATCCCTATTTTGTCTGAAAACCCGGAAATTAATGCGCTCTACGGGATAAGCAATAAAGGTGCGGGAACATTCGATAAAATTAAAAATGTGCTTTCGTTGATAAAAACTCTGCGCGCGAATAATTATGACCTGGTCATTAATCTTACGGATCAGTGGATGGTGGCGCTGCTGGTACGTTGTTTACCCGCACGGATGAAAATATCGCAACTTTATGGTCATCGGCAGCATGGCATTTGGAAAAAAAGCTTCACTCACTTAGCGCCAATACACGGTACACATATTGTTGAGCGGAATTTATCGGTCCTTGAGCCATTAGGTATTACCGATTTCTACACTGACACAACAATGAGTTACGCCGAAGATTGCTGGAAGAAGATGCGCCAGGAATTAGATGCCCTGGGCGTAAAAGATCATTATGTTGTCATCCAACCGACAGCGCGTCAGATATTTAAGTGTTGGGATAATGATAAATTTTCTAAGGTTATTGATGCGCTGCAACAGCGAGGGTATCAGGTTGTGCTGACCTGTGGGCCTTCGGCAGACGATCTCGCTTGTGTAGATGAAATTGCACAAGGTTGCAAAACGAAACCCATTACTGGCCTTGCAGGTAAAACACGTTTTCCTGAACTGGGTGCGTTAATTGATCATGCAGTGCTTTTTATTGGCGTAGATTCTGCGCCGGGACATATTGCAGCGGCAGTGAAAACGCCAGTCATTAGTCTATTTGGTGCAACGGATCACGTATTCTGGCGTCCCTGGACCGACAATATTATTCAATTCTGGGCGGGGAATTATCAGAAAATGCCGACCCGGCATGAACTTGACCGCAACAAAAAATATCTTTCTGTTATCCCAGCGGAGGATGTGATCGCCGCTACGGAAAAGCTGTTGCCAGAAGATGCCCCTTCAGCTGACAGGAATGCACAATTATGATCGTGGCGTTTTGTTTATATAAATATTTTCCATTTGGTGGGCTTCAACGTGACTTTATGCGCATTGCATCAACAGTTGCCGCACGGGGCCACCATGTTCGGGTTTATACGCAGTCGTGGGAAGGTGATTGCCCGAAAGCATTTGAGCTTATTCAGGTGCCAGTTAAGTCCCATACCAACCATGGACGCAATGCAGAATATTATGCCTGGGTACAAAATCATCTCAAAGAGCATCCCGCAGATCGCGTTGTTGGGTTTAATAAGATGCCTGGCCTGGATGTTTATTTTGCCGCTGATGTTTGTTACGCCGAGAAAGTTGCGCAAGAAAAAGGTTTTTTATATCGTTTAACATCACGATATCGCCATTATGCCGCATTTGAGCGAGCGACTTTCGAGCAGGGTAAATCGACGAAACTTATGATGCTGACCGATAAGCAAATCGCCGATTTCCAGAAGCATTATCAAACTGAACCTGAACGTTTTCAAATTCTTCCTCCCGGTATTTATCCGGACAGAAAATACAGTGAGCAAATCCCAAACAGCCGTGAAATTTATCGCCAGAAAAATGGCATAAAAGAGCAACAAAACTTATTACTGCAGGTTGGATCAGATTTTGGCCGTAAAGGTGTAGATCGCTCAATTGAAGCTTTGGCATCGTTACCGGAATCATTACGTCACAATACGCTTTTATTTGTTGTTGGTCAGGATAAGCCGCGAAAATTTGAAGCGCTGGCAGAAAAACTCGGCGTGCGGAGCAATGTGCATTTCTTCTGCGGTCGCAATGATGTGTCAGAATTAATGGCAGCCGCTGATTTATTACTGCATCCCGCTTATCAGGAAGCCGCGGGTATCGTTCTTCTAGAAGCGATCACTGCTGGGTTACCTGTTTTAACAACAGCGGTATGTGGGTACGCGCATTATATTGCGGATGCCAATTGTGGAACGGTCATCGCTGAACCTTTCTCCCAGGAACAATTAAATGAAGTTTTACGTAAAGCGTTAACTCAGTCGCCATTGCGAATGGCCTGGGCGGAGAATGCTCGCCATTATGCCGATACTCAGGATTTGTATAGCTTGCCAGAGAAAGCCGCGGATATCATTACAGGTGGTTTAGATGGTTGAATTAAAAGAGCCGCTTGCCACACTTTGGCGTGGTAAAGATGCTTTTGCAGAGGTCAAAAAACTGAACGGCGAGGTCTTTCGTGAACTGGAGACTCGTCGTACATTACGCTTTGAACTGTCCGGGAAAAGCTATTTTCTTAAATGGCACAAGGGGACGACATTAAAAGAGATTATAAAAAATCTACTCTCATTGCGGATGCCCGTTTTGGGCGCAGACAGAGAGTGGCACGCTATTCATCTCCTGAGTGATGTTGGCGTTGATACAATGAAGGGCATTGGGTTTGGCGAAAAAGGGTTAAATCCATTAACTCGCACATCATTTATTATTACCGAAGATCTCACTCCCACGATTAGCCTTGAAGATTATTGTGCCGATTGGGCAGTCAACCCGCCTGATATACGTGCTAAGCGCATGCTGATCGCACGTGTAGCAGGCATGGTGCGTAAAATGCATGCAGCAGGGATAAATCACCGCGACTGTTACATTTGCCACTTTTTGCTTCATTTGCCATTTACTGGCCGGGAAGATGAATTAAAAATTTCAGTTATCGATCTGCATCGGGCACAGATACGTGCAAAAGTACCGCGCCGCTGGCGCGATAAAGACCTGATTGGTTTATATTTCTCATCAATGAATATTGGCCTGACGCAAAGAGATATCTGGCGATTTATGAAGGTTTATTTTGGGATGCCTTTACGCAAAATATTGTCTCTTGAACAGAATTTATTGAACATGGCAAGCGTTAAGGCCGAGCGTATTAAAGAGCGAACACAACGCAAAGGATTATAAAAATATTTATCAGTATGTACTGGAACTAACTTTATTATGACTATTTATTTTATAAATTGGGTTGCAGATTATGAATTAAAAATGATCCAGTACCTGAAAAAAAAGTACAAGATAAAAAACATAACAACACCAAAAAAATATAACTGGATTAATAAAAAAATATCAAAAATAGGGATGGATAATGCATGGCTGGGGCGATTATTCATCAAGCATTACCTCAATGATATTAAAAAAGATGACATAATTATCATTAATGACAGTGTTGTTAATAAAGGTATCAATAAACAAATATTAAAAAATATTAACTGTCATAAAGTTTTGCTTCTAAGAAATACTGTTGGCGAAGATTTTATTCTTGATAACGCGAATTATTTCGATATTATATATGATTTTGAGCATAGATTTATAGGGAATGAAAAGATCAAGGCAATAGAACAATTTTTTCCTATAGGAATGGATGACATTAGAAATTATAGTTTATCTGACAAAAATAACAGCCAGCCAATATGTTTTTTCCTTGGTCGTGATAAAGGGCGTCTTCAAATAATTAATGAGTTAGCCGAGAGATTAACAACACTAGGATGTAAGCTAGATTTTAATGTTGTCAAAGATAAGACATCATCTACGACTTCAAAGTATTTGATTGAAAAACAAATATCTTATGAAGAGAATATTAGAAGAACATTAAATGCTAATATAATTGTTGATATAACCAAAGAAAACCAATCTGGCTGGACTCTTCGTATACTTGAGGCACTATTTTTCAATAAAAAATTAATTACTAATAATATAAATGTACTTGGTTCAGAAATCTATAGTGAATCTCGCTTTTTTATAATAGGTCATGATGATTGGGATAAGTTAGAGTATTTTATTAACTCATCTGTTAAACCAATGGATTATGATAGTTTATATAAATTCAGTCCAGATAAAATGATGTCAACGATTGTTTCTGATTTTATAGACAAATAAAACCGTTAAAACAGTGAGTTTTACTCAATTAATGAGAGTTTCTATGAAAATAGCGTTTATCGGCGAAGCTGTTTCTGGATTTGGCGGCATGGAAACTGTCATCCGTGATGTTATTACTACCTTCAGGCAACAACATATCCAAAGTGAAATGTTTTTCTTTTGTCGTAATGACAAAATGGATAAGGGATGGCTGGAAGGTATTAAATACTCATGTTCATTTTCCAATATTCGTTTAGGTTTTTTGCGTCGGGCGAAACATATTCATGCTCTAAGTAAATGGCTTCAGGAGTACCAACCAGATATCGTTATTTGTATTGATGTGATCTCCTGCCTGTTTGCCGCAAAAGCACGTAAAAAATCAGGAATTGATATGCCAGTATTTTCATGGCCACATTTTTCTTTAGATCACAAAAAACATGCTGAATATATCACCTGTGCCGACTATCATTTAGCAATCAGCTCTGGCATTAAACAGCAAATGATTAATCGAGGTGTAGCAGAATCGACGATAAATGTTATTTTTAATCCCGTCGAAACTAAAGACTCAGTCATTCCCGCGCCCGAGGAAGGTGAAACGGCAACGTTTATTTATGTTGGACGTATGAAATTTGAAGGCCAGAAGAGAGTTAAAGACCTGCTTGATGGCTTATCACAAGCGAAAGGTAACTGGAAACTCCATGTATTGGGTGATGGCTCCGATTTCGAAAAATGCCAGGCTTATGGTAGAGAATTAAATATTGATGATCGAATTGTCTGGTATGGTTGGCAACAATATCCCTGGGAATTGGTCCAGCAAGATATTGAAAAAGTGAGTGCGTTATTGCTCACGTCATCTTTTGAAGGTTTCCCAATGACCCTACTTGAAGCCTTGTCGTGGGGGATTCCTTGTATCAGTGCCGATTGTGTCTCCGGGCCTGCTGACATTATTCAACCTGATGTCAATGGCCATCTGTATCAACCGGGAGATATTGCTGGTTTTGTAACTCTTCTAAATAAATATATAGCAGGTGAAATTCATATCGAACATGAAAAAATTCCTGCGTCGATCGATGAATTTTACCAATCGAAGTATTACGATAGATTACATAAGGTAATTATTTCTGCTATTTCCCGGAGGAAATAATGCAGCAGGTGTTTTTCCAGGAAACTGAGTTTCTTAATTCAGTTATTGATTATGATCATAAAGTAGAAACAGAAAATCTTTGTCTGGACATCGCTTATGGAACCGACAAAAACTTTCTATTTGGTTGCGGAATTTCGATTGCTTCAATATTAAAATATAATGAAGGAAGTCGATTGTGTTTCCATATTTTTACTGATTATTTTGGTGATGATGATCGTAAGTATTTTGATGCCCTGGCGTTGCAGTATAAAACCAGAATTAAAATATATCTGATTAATGGTGATCGACTGCGCTCATTGCCTAGCACTAAGAATTGGACTCATGCAATATATTTTCGTTTTGTTATTGCAGATTACTTTATTAATAAGGCGCCTAAAGTCCTTTATCTGGATGCAGATATCATTTGTCAGGGGACTATTGAGCCACTAATTAATTTCTCATTTCCTGACGATAAAGTCGCAATGGTTGTTACAGAAGGGCAAGCTGACTGGTGGGAAAAACGCGCCCATTCGTTAGGTGTTGCGGGAATTGCTAAAGGTTACTTTAACTCCGGTTTTTTATTGATTAATACTGCCCAATGGGCGGCTCAGCAGGTTTCTGCACGAGCTATTGCAATGCTAAATGAGCCAGAAATAATCAAAAAAATAACACATCCTGATCAGGATGTGTTAAATATGTTGCTGGCGGATAAACTTATTTTCGCTGATATTAAATATAACACCCAGTTCAGCTTAAATTATCAACTCAAAGAAAGCTTTATAAACCCAGTAACCAACGATACTATTTTTATCCATTATATCGGGCCAACCAAGCCCTGGCATGATTGGGCCTGGGATTATCCTGTATCACAAGCCTTTATGGAGGCAAAAAATGCTTCGCCATGGAAGAATACGGCGTTGCTGAAACCGAACAATAGCAATCAATTAAGATATAGCGCAAAACATATGCTTAAAAAGCATAGATATCTAAAAGGATTTAGCAACTATCTTTTTTATTTTATTGAAAAGATAAAGCATTAAAACTGGGAAACTATAAAGTAATGATATAAGGGTAGCATTGTGGACTCATTTCCTGCCATAGAGATAGATAAAGTTAAAGCCTGGGATTTTCGGCTAGCTAATATAAATACTTCTGAATGTTTAAATGTTGCCTATGGTGTCGATGCTAATTATCTTGATGGTGTAGGTGTTTCCATCACATCAATTGTCCTAAATAATCGACATATTAATCTTGATTTTTATATTATTGCTGATGTTTATAATGATGGTTTTTTTCAAAAAATTGCAAAGCTTGCAGAGCAAAACCAATTAAGAATCACGTTATATAGAATTAACACTGATAAGCTCCAGTGCTTGCCTTGTACACAGGTCTGGTCAAGAGCAATGTACTTCCGTTTATTTGCATTTCAATTATTGGGTTTAACGCTTGATCGTTTGCTTTATCTTGATGCAGATGTTGTTTGTAAAGGCGATATTAGCCAACTATTACATCTGGGTTTAAATGGAGCGGTTGCTGCTGTTGTTAAAGATGTTGAGCCAATGCAAGAAAAGGCGGTATCCAGGTTGTCTGATCCTGAATTACTTGGGCAGTACTTTAATTCCGGTGTCGTTTATTTAGACTTAAAAAAATGGGCTGACGCAAAACTAACAGAAAAAGCGTTGTCTATTCTTATGAGTAAAGATAATGTTTATAAATACCCTGATCAGGATGTTATGAATGTCTTACTGAAAGGGATGACAATATTTTTGCCTCGTGAGTACAATACAATTTATACAATTAAAAGTGAATTAAAAGACAAAACACATCAAAACTATAAAAAGCTGATTACAGAAAGTACTCTTCTTATTCATTATACAGGTGCAACTAAACCGTGGCACAAATGGGCAATTTATCCATCGGTAAAATACTATAAAATAGCTTTAGACAATTCCCCCTGGAAAGATGACTCTCCACGAGATGCGAAATCAATTATTGAATTTAAAAAAAGATATAAACATCTTTTAGTGCAACATCATTATATCTCAGGAATTATAGCAGGAGTCTGTTATCTTTGCCGAAAATATTACCGTAAATAACATTTAACTGGTTTATTATGATTCAGAAGAGCAAGATCAAAGACTTGGTTGTTTTTACCGATGAAAACAATTCAAAGTACCTCAATGTATTAAATGACTTCTTGTCTTATAATATAAATATCATCAAGGTTTTTCGTTCTATTGATGATACAAAAGTTATGCTTATTGATACCGATTACGGTAAATTGATTCTTAAGGTTTTTTCTCCGAAAGTTAAGCGTAACGAACGTTTCTTTAAGTCTCTGTTAAAAGGTGATTATTACGAACGCCTTTTTGAGCAAACCCAAAAAGTACGAAATGAAGGGTTAAATACACTCAATGACTTTTATTTATTGGCTGAACGGAAAACCTTACGTTTTGTCCATACTTATATCATGATCATCGAGTATATTGATGGCATAGAGTTGTGTGATATGCCCGATATTGATGATGCGCTAAAAAATAAAATTCAGCAATCAATTAATGCCTTACATCAACATGGCATGGTTTCTGGCGACCCCCATCGTGGTAACTTCATTATAAAAAATGGTGAGGTTCGAATTATCGATCTCTCCGGAAAGCGTGCTTCAGCGCAGCGTAAAGCGAAAGATCGTATTGACTTAGAGCGTCATTACGGTATTAAAAATGAGATTAGAGATCTAGGCTATTATCTTTTAGTATATCGTAAAAAAATGCGCAATTTTATGCGGCGTTTGAAAGGGAAACCAGCGCGCTAAAAAAAATCCCACAATTACATGTCTTCACCAGGACAGTTTTAAGCGGAGTTATTTATTTCACAGGTTTATCATGAAGAATATTAGATACATTGACAAAAAAGATGTTGAAAACCTGATTGAAAATAAAACATCTGATGATGTTATTATTTTTCTTTCGGGCCCTACATCGCAAAAAACACCTTTGTCAGTATTACGAACAAAGGATATTATTGCTGTCAATGGTTCTGCGCAATATCTGTTAAGTAATAATATCGTTCCTTTTATATATGTACTTACAGATGTCCGATTTTTACATCAGCGTCGTGATGATTTTTATAAATTTAGCCAGAGAAGTCGTTATACCATAGTAAACGTTGACGTTTATGAACACGCTTCCAAAGAAGATAAACTTTATATCCTCCAGAACTGCCTCGTGTTACGGTCCTTTTACCGTCGGGAAAAAGGTGGTTTTATAAAGAAGATTAAATTTAATATTTTGAGACAGATTCACAAAGAACTGCTGATCTCTGTACCGTTGTCTAAAAAAGGTCGTCTGGTTGGATTTTGCAAGGACATTAGTCTTGGTTATTGCTCATGCCATACTATTGCCTTTGCTGCAATTCAAATCGCATATTCACTTAAGTATGCGCGGATTATTTGTTCTGGTCTTGATTTAACGGGTAGCTGTTCTCGTTTCTATGATGAGAATAAGAATCCCATGCCCTCGGAATTAAGTAGGGATTTATTCAAAATATTGCCATTTTTTCGTTTTATGCATGATAATGTAAAAGATATTAATATTTATAATTTATCAGATGATACAGCTATTTCTTACGATGTAATTCCATTTATTAAACTTCAAGACATCAGTGCAGAAGAATCAAAAGATATGACAAGAAAAAAAATGCAATATAGAACTTCAACCGATTCTTATGCTAATTAATCATCCTGAAACTAAAATAATATGGTATAAAAATGCGCTTAGGAACTTTTCACAAAAAGAAAAGATTTTATATAAACAAAATCAAGATTAATTTCCTTTCTTTTTTATTTCGTAAGAAAATAAATAATCAAATTACAGATCCAGCACAAGTTAAATCATGCCTTATTATTCATGATAATAATAAACTTGGTGATCTAATTGTATTAAGTTCGATTTATCGTGAACTTTATAGTAAAGGGGTTAAAATAACTCTTCTCACAAATAGAAAGGGTGGGGAATTTCTCTCTAATAATAAAAATATATTTGAGTTCTGCATTAAAGAATTAACTAGCTTTCATAAAATACTTACTCTATGTAAGCATCTGCGGGATTTGCAATTCGATATTGTATTAGACCCCTTTGAAACTATGCCTTCCTTTAAGCATAGTTTAATATTATCAAGCTTAAAAGATTCTTACATTCTGGGTTTTGATCAATGGTATAAGCGTTACTATTCATTTTACCATCCCCACGATGAATGTTTAAAAGAACATATGAGTACACGAGCAACAGAAATACTGAAGCATATTTATGGTGAGGGTGAATTTTCCACCGACTACGACTTGCATTTACCAGTAGATGTTGAAGATAAAATAAAAGAATTTATTGGAGATACAAGAATAGTCATTATTAACCCATTAGGTGCAAAAAAAATATGCCGTCTTACGTTTGAGCAAATAAAAGTTATATATCAAGAAGTGAAAACACACTTTGAAAATTATCGGGTGATATTTACCGGTTTACCGCAAGATTTATTGACAATACCAATACCTGAAATCGAAACACTACCATTTGATGAGTTTATTTATACCGTTGCGTTGACCAGGTATAGTGATTTTGTCATTTCTGTTGATACGGCTCTTGTTCATATCGCTGCGGCTTATCATAAACCAACGCTTGCATTTTATCCTAATTCCCGTACTCCAGAATACCCCTCACATTTAATTTGGTCCCCGAATAATCATCAATCTATACAAATAGTATCCCCAACATTTACGGTAAAAGATATAGCTCCAGGAACTTTAACTGATTCAGTAAAGAGATTAAGTTGTATAGATAAGAAGTGAGTTTTAACTCACTTCCTAAACTTGTCTATTCTTGATTCATAGTATTGTTACGATTATTAATAACGAGTAAGAGGACTATAGCGGATATAATGATAATTGGAATGCTGCGTGCCCATATGATCACATCACTAAGTCCAATCCCCACAATGCCAAGCATTAATATCAACAAACCCAAAGCTCGTTTTTTATATGCTGTATAAAATAGTGAAAAATAGAGAAAAAGGGTGGAAAAAATTCCTATCAGACCTTTCAGTGATGCTGCTTCAATTATCTCATTATGTAGGTGTACGTTAGCAAAATCTAATGCCCCTCTTAGTCTATTGTTTTCTGCGACTAACAAATTCATACTTTCAGCGCGCGACTCTGCGGATCTAAATGAAAAAGGCGATTTTTTGAATAAGTCAAAACCAATTTCGTACATTGCCAGTCTTGCACCTAAGGAAGTCACGCTATTAGCATTGGTATAACTGTTCAAATCATTCAATGCTTCGTTATAGCGATATTGAATGGGTTTATTAAATATAATTACAACACTGGCCAATATGGCAATTAGTAGAACGATAGCAGAAGTGAATTTTTTTGGGGATTTATTGTAATATGTAATTAGTGCAACAGCACAAATTACAGGGAACAGGAGTAGAGTTGCTCTGGTTTGTGTTAGCGCCAGAACATAAAGTACCGCGCAACTATTTAATAAAAATAAAAAAGGATGGTTTTTTTTAGTATAAAGGATTGCAACACCACTAACTATCCCTATTAGCATAGTTGAATATGCCGCTCCTGTTGCCGCTCCTATACCAAAAGAAATACGGTCATATTCATAAATGCTATTAATATACATTGCATATCCAGCAATTATAAATGACAGTGAATATAAAATGTATAATACACTCTCTTTTTTTGTTTTTAGCTGACTAGTTAGTGCTAAAAAAACAATAAAAGAACCAAATATAAATATCTTGGCAGTATTTAAATAACTATGGTAAGTAGCTCGAAATGGCGAGTTATCTACTTTAAATACAGAATACCAAATTAAATCAAGCAACCCTATAAAAAATATAGAAAGAGGCAGAACAAGATTTTTTATATTGTAATTTTTTTGTCTACCACGTAAAATTAGTGCTAATAAGCAAGTTATAGCAGTGATGTTATACATCTTTATGCTGAAAGTGTTATCGACGAATGCAATTATTAATGAAAAAAAACATAATATATAAGTTATTATCTCTAAAATCATAGATGATTTCAGAGTGTAAGGTTTCCATGAATGAAGTTTAATGAAGGTTGGCATGTTTTACCTTTATAATGATGATAACTTTTCCAAAACTGCTTGACCGTTGAGATTATTTAAACTTTTTCCCGGTGCCATGCAAACTACCTGATTCTTTCCATAACCGCCAATTAATCCCGGGTCTGTAGGCCCATAAACCGTGATATTCGGTCGATCCAGTGCCGCAGTTAAATGGCTCAATCCCGTATCCACAGATACCACAAATTTAGCCCCAGCCAGCACACGGGCAACGCCTTCCAGAGTCATCTTCGGCAGTACGTCGACATAATCAAAGCCTTCTGCCAGCCTTTTTGCCCGCTCTTCTTCATGCGGCGCACCCCACGGTAGTTTAATTCGAATCCCTGAACCAGCCAGTAGACCAATTAATTCTCGCCAGTGCTCTTCCGGCCAGTGTTTATCATCGCGGGTGGTCGCATGGAGGAATACAGCATACTCTCCAGCATCTGGTAGTGGGTTTGTCAGGAAATGCTGCGCAATAGCATAATCGCCCTGGGTCTGCGGTTTGCTATACCCAAGGCTTTTTGCGAACAGTTCGCGGGTACGTTCAACAGCGTGCTGCTGTTTCGCAATATGATGTTTGCGATTGTAAAACAGGCTGGCTAAAGGCTCGCGAGCGGTTTGCCAGTCCATTCCATGCTTAATGCCATGTGCCAGACGTGTCACCAGCGCTGCGCTTTTTACCAGCCCTTGGGCGTCGATAATTGCGTCATAGTTTTTTGCCTGAAGGGCTTCACGAAACGCTTTCCGTTCCGCTTTTATGGGCGCCGAGAACCAGGCTTTTCGCCAGCGACGTATCGCCACCGGAATCACCCTCTCAACAGCGGCGTGCCAGGACGGAATTTGCGCGAAGCCCTCTTCCACCACCCAATCAAATTTAATCCCCGGAATTGCCTGCTGTGCATCAGTAAGTGCGGGCAGCGTGTGGAGGACATCGCCCATCGACGATGTTTTGACGATCAAAACCCGCATCCGTCAGGCTTCCTCTTGTAACAATAGCGCGTTGAGTTCTTCAAGTACGCGCTGGGGAGTAATGTCGATCAGGCTCTGGTGATAACCCTCCGCAGCGTCGCCTTTGCGTACTTTGTGATAGCCGGTAATCAGGCGGATCACGCGTGCTTTATGGGAAAGCGGCGGCGTAAAGTCCGGGCTACTCGGACCATACAGGGCAACCAGCGGACGATTGAGCGCCGCCGCAACGTGCATCAGACCAGAATCGTTAGTGACAATGGCTTTACAGGCGGCTATCAGGATAACCGCTTGATCAAGCTGTGTTTCCCCCGCCAGGTTCCGACACCATGACTGCTGCTCGGTATTCAAAGCGGCAAGAATCTCATTGCCCGCCTCATGATCTTTCGCCGAGCCAAACAGAACCACCTGATAACCTTCATCAATCAGCTGTTTTGCCAGTTCAGCGTAGTGATAGTGTGGCCAGCGTTTTGCTGGGCCAAACTCCGCACCCGGGCAAAAGCCAATCATCGGACGTTCTGATGAAAGCGAAAATTGATTACAGGTATATGATTTTTCACCTTCGCTCACCTGTAACTGCGGCCATAACAATGGCTGCGGCAGATCTTGTGCTGAACGCATAATGCCTTTGTCATAGGCCAGTGCGACATAGCGTTCCACCATTAGCGGCCAGGCTTCTTTATCGAGCACACGCACATCGTTGAGTAAACCGTAGCGCATTTCACCGCGCCAGCCGGTGCGATGCGGAATCCCCGCGAAGAAAGGCACCAATGCGGATTTGAAGGAGTTAGGTAAGACGTAGGCACGGTCGTAGCGTTTTTCGCGCAGACTATGGCCCAGCTTGCGGCGTTCACCGATTTCCAGCGCCCCGTGACCGAGAGGCATAGGGATAGCTTCGTTAACTTCCGGCATCCGCGATAATAATGGACGGCACCATGCCGGTGCCATCACGTCGATTATCGCCTGGGGATAGCGCGCCTGGAGCGTGCGATAGAGACTTTGCGACATCATCATGTCGCCAACCCAAGACGGGCCGATCACCAGTATTTTCATGCAGAGCTCTTATGCGTCGCGATTCAGCCAGGCCATGTATTCCGTTACACCTTCTGCAACGGTTTTGAACGGTTTATCGTAACCCGCCGCGCGCAGATTCGTCAGATCCGCCTGAGTGAACGCCTGATAACGTCCTTTTAGTTTATCCGGGAACGGAATGTATTCGATCTGGCCTTTTTTATGATAAGCCAGCGTTGCATCTGCTACTGCCTGGAAAGATTCTGCACGGCCCGTACCGAGGTTGAAGATGCCGGAAACGCCATTTTCCAGGAACCACAGATTCACATCTGCCACGTCGCCCACGTAGACGAAGTCGCGTTTGAAATTCTCGCTACCCTCGAACAGCTTCGGTGATTCACCGTTATTAAGCTGGGTATTGAGATGGAAAGCGACGCTCGCCATGCTGCCTTTATGGCCTTCACGCGGCCCATAAACGTTGAAATAGCGGAAGCCAACAATCTGCGAGTTCGCTTCCGGCAGGATTTGGCGAACATATTCATCAAACAGGAATTTCGAATAACCGTAGACGTTCAGTGGTTTTTCGTATTCGCGGGATTCAATAAAGTCGGAGGTGCGACCACCGTAAGTAGCTGCGGAAGAGGCGTACAGGAACGGGATTTCACGTTCCAGGCAGTAGTGCAGCAGCTCTTTGGAGTATTGATAGTTGTTATCCATCATATACTTGCCGTCCCACTCGGTGGTGGAAGAGCACGCGCCTTCGTGGAAAATTGCTTCGACATCGCCGAACTCTTCGCCCGCCATAATCTGGATCAGGAAGTCTTCCTTATCCATATAGTCCGCGATGTTCAGGTCCACCAGGTTCACAAACTTGGTGCCGTCTTTCAGGTTGTCCACCACCAGAATATCGGTGATGCCTTTATCATTCAGGGCCTTAACGATGTTGCTGCCGATAAAGCCCGCGCCGCCGGTAACGATGATCATAACTGTAACCTTCGAATTATGGAGTCAGAGACAATCTCAGACACGAATACTTCTATCATATCACTACACGGCGTTGGCTTCAGCCATTCGCCGAAAGTGAGGGTGATGGGCGTTATTTATCCCGAATTTTACAGAAGTGTTAACGCGTCATCTCGTCGCGAACTATAAGTTTGGGTAATATGTGCTGGAAATTGCCCTGTCTGGAGAATCGCAATGCGCGGAGAATTTTATCAGCAGTTAACTAACGATCTGGAAACCGCAAGGGCGGAAGGGTTGTTTAAAGAAGAACGCATTATTACGTCTGCGCAGCAAGCAGACATCACTGTGGCTGATGGAAGCCACGTCATAAACTTTTGCGCCAATAACTATCTCGGACTGGCGAATCATCCGGAGCTGATTGCGGCGGCAAAAGCGGGAATGGATTCTCACGGTTTCGGCATGGCTTCGGTGCGATTTATCTGCGGCACCCAGGATAGCCATAAAGAGCTTGAGCAGAAACTGGCCGCATTTCTCGGCATGGAAGATGCGATTCTCTACTCTTCCTGTTTTGATGCCAACGGCGGTCTGTTTGAAACGCTGCTGGGCGCGGAAGACGCCATTATTTCCGACGCGCTGAACCACGCTTCTATTATTGACGGTGTGCGTCTGTGCAAAGCTAAACGCTATCGCTACGCCAACAACAATATGCAAGAGCTGGAAGCATGCCTGAAAGAAGCGCGTGAAGCCGGTGCCCGCCATGTACTGATTGCCACCGATGGTGTGTTCTCTATGGATGGCGTGATTGCCAACCTGAAAGGGGTTTGCGATCTCGCGGATAAATACGACGCTTTGGTGATGGTTGATGACTCTCATGCCGTCGGTTTTGTCGGTGAAAACGGTCGCGGCTCCCATGAATACTGCGATGTGATGGGCCGGGTTGACATCATCACCGGCACGCTGGGTAAAGCCTTAGGTGGCGCTTCCGGAGGTTACACCGCGGCGCGCAAAGAAGTGGTTGAGTGGCTGCGCCAGCGTTCTCGCCCGTACCTGTTCTCCAACTCGCTGGCACCGGCCATTGTCGCCGCTTCCATCAAAGTGCTGGAGATGGTTGAAGCGGGTAGTGAGCTTCGTGACCGTCTGTGGGCGAACGCGCGTCAGTTCCGTGAGCAGATGTCGGCGGCGGGCTTTACCCTGGCGGGTGCCGATCACGCCATTATTCCGGTCATGCTTGGCGATGCTGTAGTGGCGCAAAAGTTTGCTCGTGAGCTGCAAAAAGAGGGCATTTACGTCACCGGTTTCTTCTATCCGGTCGTTCCGAAAGGTCAGGCGCGTATTCGTACACAGATGTCTGCGGCGCATACCCCTGAGCAAATTACGCGTGCGGTAGAAGCGTTCACGCGTATTGGTAAACAACTGGGCGTAATCGCCTGAGTGAGGATGTGAGATGAAAGCGTTATCCAAACTGAAAGCGGAAGAGGGCATCTGGATGACCGACGTTCCTGAACCGGAACTCGGACATAACGATCTGCTGATTAAAATCCGTAAAACAGCCATCTGCGGGACTGACGTTCACATCTATAACTGGGATGAGTGGTCGCAAAAAACCATCCCAGTACCGATGGTTGTAGGCCATGAATATGTCGGTGAGGTGGTTGGCATCGGTCAGGAAGTGAAAGGCTTCAAGATCGGCGATCGCGTTTCTGGCGAAGGCCATATCACCTGTGGTCATTGCCGCAACTGTCGCGGTGGTCGTACCCATTTGTGCCGCAACACGATAGGCGTTGGTGTTAATCGCCCGGGCTGCTTCGCCGAATATCTGGTGATCCCGGCATTCAACGCTTTCAAAATCCCCGACAATATTTCCGACGACTTAGCCGCAATTTTCGACCCGTTCGGTAATGCGGTGCATACGGCGCTATCGTTTGATCTGGTCGGCGAAGATGTTCTGGTTTCTGGTGCAGGCCCAATTGGTATCATGGCCGCGGCGGTGGCGAAACACGTCGGTGCGCGTAATGTGGTTATCACTGACGTTAATGAATATCGTCTCGAACTGGCGCGCAAAATGGGTATCACTCGTGCGGTTAACGTTGCCAAAGAAAATCTCAATGAGGTGATGGCAGAGTTGGGCATGACTGAAGGCTTTGATGTTGGTCTGGAGATGTCTGGTGCACCGTCAGCGTTTCGCACGATGCTGGACACCATGAATCACGGTGGCCGTATTGCGATGCTGGGTATCCCGCCGTCTGATATGTCTATCGACTGGACAAAAGTGATCTTTAAAGGACTGTTCATTAAAGGTATTTACGGTCGTGAGATGTTTGAAACCTGGTACAAGATGGCGGCGCTGATTCAGTCTGGTCTGGATCTCTCGCCGATCATTACCCATCGTTTCTCCATCGATGATTTCCAGAAAGGCTTTGATGCTATGCGTTCGGGCCAGTCCGGGAAAGTTATTCTGAGCTGGGATTAAAACGAATAAGGGCTGGTATTCCAGCCCTTGAAGCTGATGGCAAACACAAAATTGCCTGATGCGCTACGCTTATCATGCCTACTCGGTTCCTGCAAAATATTAAATTTGCACAATTTGGTAGGACGGATAAGGCGTTTACGCCGCATCCGGCATAAACAAAGCGCACTGTGTCTACAATCTGAAAATCCAAAATACCAGCCCTTTTCCCTGAGGATAATCCGTTAAATATGTAAAGTCCTGTCAGTGTAATAAAGAGTTCGTAATTGCGCTGTTATCTTATATTACTGTTTTCATTATCTCTATAGTCTGAAGCTACTCGCTCACCCGTAAAAATAATATCTCACAGGCTTAATAGTTTCTTAATACAAAGCCTGTAAAACGTCAGGGTAACTTCAGAGGTCGTCGGTAATTTATGATGAACAGCACTAATAAACTAAGTGTTATTATCCCGTTATATAATGCGGGTAATGATTTCAACGCTTGCATGGAATCTTTAATCGCGCAAACCTGGACTGCTCTGGAAATTATTATTGTTAACGATGGAACAACGGATAATTCTGTTGATATAGCAAAGCATTACGCAGAAAACTATCCGCATGTTCGCTTGTTGCATCAGGCGAATGCTGGCGCATCGGTGGCGCGTAATCGTGGGATCGAGGCGGCGACGGGCAAATATGTCGCTTTTGTCGATGCTGATGATGAGGTCTATCCCACCATGTATGAAACGCTGATGACCATGGCGTTAGAGGATGATCTCGACGTGGCGCAGTGTAACGCTGACTGGTGCACCCGTGAAACAGGAGAAACCTGGCAATCCATTCCCACCGATCGCATACGCTCAACCGGCGTATTAACTGGCCCGGATTGGCTGCGGATGGGGCTTTCTTCCCGCCGTTGGACTCACGTTGTCTGGATGGGGGTTTATCGCCGCGATCTCATTGTCAAAAATAACATTAAATTTATTGCCGGATTACATCATCAGGATATTGTCTGGACAACAGAATTTATGTTTAACGCGCTACGTGCGCGATATACCGAGCAATCGTTATATAAATATTATCTGCATAATACGTCAGTAAGTCGCTTGAAAAGACAAGGGAACAAAAACCTTAATTATCAACGTCACTATATTAAGATAACGCGGCTGCTGGAAAAATTAAATCGTAATTACGCCGACAAAATTCCTATTTATCCAGAGTTTCATCAGCAAATAACTTACGAAGCATTACGCGTTTGCCATGCGGTGCGCAAAGAGCCGGATATTATTACCCGCCAGCGGATGATTGCCGAGATATTTACTTCTGGTATGTATAAGCGCCTGATTACCAATGTGCGCAGCGTGAAGGTGGGTTATCAGGCGTTACTGTGGTCTTTCCGTTTATGGCAATGGCGCGACAAAACACGATCGCATCATCGCATTACGCGTAGCGCCTTTAATTTGCGCTAGCGTTAAACTTCGCCGCTTCGGGCTGCTTGCCCCAGCCTTGCCACTGATGCTGAAAGTAAACGATCAGTGTGCTCTGGCTGATGCTTTCGCTTAATACTTCAAAGAAGCGATTCGCATAAACTGGCTTCAGCGGTTTTTTCGGTTTACACAGCTTCACGCCACGGAACGGATTACGCGGTGCATCAGGCACAGTGTTCTTCGGCGGTGTAGACGTATCGACCTGCGGCTGATTCAACAGACTGCTGGCTTTCACCAGCGTAATGTCCGGCGGCAGGTTATAAACCATCTGTTGCAACACGCGTACCGTTGAGGGATGCGGATGACCAATGGCAATGGTCGAACCGTTGCGACGCGCGAGGTCAATTGCACGATTAAACTGCACACGAATATCCGCTTCATTTTGCGAATCGTCGAGGAACACCTTCCGTTTGATCACCTTCACGCCAGTGCCTTGCGCGGCGCGCATCGCCTGGGTATTACCGATGGTTACGCTATCGAGGAAGTAAAGATTGTAACGCTCCAGCGCCTGCATCACTTTCTGCATACCAAACAGGTTAGAGGTCATCTTGCTACCCATGTGGTTGTTGATCCCCACGGCATAGGGCACGTTATTGACCGCGCTACGAATAATGCGCTCAATTTCGTCGCTGCTCATCTCCGGGCGCAGCGTATTTTTCTCCAGCGGCTGTTTACTCAACGGTGCCATTGGCAGATGAATCAACACTTCGTGACCGCTGTTATGCGCTTTGGTCGCCATCTCTCTGGCGTGCGGTGAATCGGGTAATACAGCGACGGAGATAGCGGATGGCATCGCCAGCACCTGGTTTTCGTTATGCGGGCGATAACCAAAATCATCAATGACGATGGCAAGTTTGCCAGCAAGTACGGGGGAGGAGAGCGCCAACAGAGCGGCAAATGCAAGAACGTTACGACGAAATGGAAACAAAACTTATCTTCCCAACCACGGCTGTGGATTGACCGCCTGACCCTGGCGGCGAATTTCGAAATAGAGTGAAGGCCGACCCTGACCACCACTGCTGCCCACCAGTGCAATTGGCTGGCCCGCGCGAACCTGCGAACCAACGCTCACCAGTGCGCTCTGATTATAGCCGTAAAGACTCATATCGCCTTTACCGTGCTCAACCACCACCACCAAGCCGTAACCTTGCAGCCAGTCAGCCAGAATTACCCGGCCATCGGCAATCGCTTTAACTTCAGTACCTTCAGAAGCACCGATAACCATCCCTTTCCAGCGCAGTTCGCCTTGTAGCTGTTCGCCATAGCGATGCAGCGTTGGCCCGCGAACCGGCCAGAATGCCTGACCGCGCGGTGCGCCCAGACCACCGGTACGGGACATCAGCGATTTTTCGCTTTCGGTCGGCTTGTAGGTGGTGCCTTTACGCGTCGCTTCTTTCTGCCTGTCGCGAACTGCCTGAGCCTCACGCGCTTCACGCTCAGCACGCGCTTTCGCTGCCGCTTCCGCGCGAGCAATACTGTTACGCAGACGGGATTCGTTGGCACGCAGTTCACTTAATTGCTGCTGACCTTGCTGGATGGAAGACTCCAGTCCTGCCAGCGTCTTTTTACGCTCGTTCAGCGCCTGAGTCAGTTTCGCCTGTTGGGCGCGCTGCTCATATAGCAGCGTTTGCTGCTCGCTCTGTTTCTCTTCCAGTTCAGCACGCTGCATAGCGACTTCTTCACGCGTTTGCTTCAACTGGGCGATGGTTTCTTGTCGCGCCTGGTTGAGATAGCCGAAATAAGCCTGCAAACGCTGACCGCGCTGGCTTTCTTCACCGCTAAGAATGAGCTGAATACCGGTATGTTCACCCTGACGAAACGCGGCATCCAGTTGCGCGGCGAGGCTGCGTTCCTGGGCGGCTTTTTGCTGCTCCAGTTTGGCAATCGACGCGTTCATCTCATCAATCTGTTTATTCAGTTGATTGAGCGTGTTTTGCGTTTCGCGCAGCTTGCGGGTGGCTTCGGAGATCGCCTCTTCCTGCTTTTTCAGTTGAGCAAGCAGGCTTGAGCGTTGTTGCTGCTGTTGGCGTACCGCGCGCTCTTTCGCGGCGATATCGGCCTGAATAGACTTGAGTTGGTCGCGGTCATCCGCGTGGGCGGAAAACGCGCACAACAATACGCCAGCGCTAAGAACGCTGGCGTAAATGATGGGCCTGACTGCAAACCTGCGCGGTTTCGTGGCCCGTGTCATGGTATTAATCGCCTTTCCCCTCATGGGGAGGGATTATTCCACGATGAACAGCGGCTTACCAGTCATCTCTTGCGGGATTTCCATCCCCATCAGTGACAACATGGTCGGTGCGATGTCAGAAAGTTTGCCGCCTTCAACCGCTTTCACGTTCTTATCACCAACGTAAATCAGCGGAACTGGCAGGTTGGTGTGCGCCGTGTGTGCCTGACCCGTTGTCGGATCGCGCATTTGTTCAGCGTTGCCGTGGTCAGCAGTGATCAGCAGTTGTCCCCCCACGGACTCAACGGCTTTTGTCACTTCTTCAACACAGTGATCCAGCGCTTCAACCGCTTTAACCGCCGCTTCCATCACCCCGGTGTGACCTACCATGTCGCCGTTCGGATAGTTACAGATGATAGTGTCGTATTTGCCGCTCTTGATTGCCGCAACCAGTTTTTCGGTCAGCTCTGCGGAGCTCATTTCCGGTTGCAGGTCGTAGGTTGCGACTTTCGGCGAGTTGATCAGAATGCGATCTTCGCCTTTGAACGACTCTTCTACGCCACCGTTGAAGAAGAAAGTGACGTGGGCATATTTTTCGGTTTCGGAAATACGCAGCTGAGTTTTGTCGTTTTTCGCCATCCACTCGCCGAAGGTGTTAACCAGAGACGCTGGTGGGTAAGCCACTGCGGTTTTGATGTCGGCAGCATATTCGGTCAGCATGACGAAATCGACGTTAACCACTTTCTTACGCGCGAAGCCGTCGAAATCAGCATTTACGAACGCACGAGTGATTTCACGCGCACGGTCAGCGCGGAAGTTCATGAAAATCAGCGCGTCGCCGTCTTCCATTGCCGCATCTGGCTGACCTTCTGCACGAATAACGGTCGCTTTCACGAATTCGTCGTTTTCGTCACGAGCATAAGCAGCCTGCAAACCGGCAACAGCGGTGTCGGCCTGGAATTCGCCCTGCGCCAGAGTCAGCAGGTCATAAGCTTTTTCAACGCGATCCCAACGGTTATCGCGGTCCATTGCGTAGTAACGGCCAATGATAGACGCTACGCGGCCTTTACCCAGCGCGGCAAATTTCTCTTCGAATTTTTTCAGCGAGGATTCAGCACTGCGCGGCGGAGTGTCGCGACCGTCAAGGAATGCGTGCAGGTAGATTTTTTCTGCGCCGCGTTCAGCAGCCAGTTCTACCATTGCCATGATGTGATCTTCGTGGCTGTGTACGCCGCCTGCGGAGAGCAAACCCATAATGTGTACAGCTTTGCCCGCGTTTTTCGCTTTATCTACCGCGCCAGTCAGCACTGGGTTAGCGAAGAACGCGCGATCTTTGATTTCAACGTCCAGACGAGTCAGGTCCTGATACACGATGCGGCCGGCACCCAGGTTAACGTGGCCTACTTCGGAGTTACCCATCTGACGATCAGGCAGACCAACTTCCAGACCAGAAGCGTCGATCAGGGTATGCGGACGATTGGCCCACAGTGCATCCATTACTGGGGTTTTAGCACTAAAAATGGCGTTATCCTGTTGTTCTTCGCGATAGCCATAGCCATCCAGAATCACCAGTACCATAGGTTTTTTAGAAACCGACATTGCGACAACCTCACACTCAAGAGTCAAAATTTGCGTAATTTTACTACAGCTGAATCGATAAAATAGCCTCTGAAGATCAAAATATACGACCGCTCGCTGCAAGCTAGTGCCAGATTTGCGATTTTTTTTCGTCGCGCCCCGCAAAATTGCATTCCAGTGCACGCGCTGGCTGTATTTGCCGCAACGCGCAGGTATACTCGTTTCCTGGTTTTTTTAATCACTACGTCGGGAGTTGTTACCCCCCATGCAAGAAATTATGCAATTTGTTGGCCGTCATCCCATACTGAGTATCGCCTGGATCGCGTTACTGGTGGCGGTTCTTGTTACTACGTTTAAGAGCCTGACCTCGAAAGTGAAGGTGATTACTCGTGGTGAAGCTACGCGTCTGATCAACAAAGAAGACGCTGTGGTTGTGGATTTACGTCAGCGTGATGACTTCCGTAAAGGCCATATCGCAGGTTCTATCAATCTGTTGCCGAGCGAAATCAAAGCCAACAATGTTGGTGAGCTTGAGAAGCACAAAGACAAACCGATTATCGTGGTAGACGGTTCTGGCATGCAGTGTCAGGAGTCTGCAAACGCGCTGACGAAAGCTGGATTTGCGCAAGTATTCGTGCTGAAAGACGGCGTAGCTGGCTGGGCTGGCGAGAACTTGCCTCTGGTGCGCGGCAAATAATTTACCTGCCGTTTTTCATGCCGCAGGTGGTGAGCTGCAATTATGCCCCCAGTGACTTATTGATATAAGCTTCTGGGGACACTCCAATTTGTGCCACCCATGCGACATGAAATCACAGGGTAAAAAACAGGAGCTAAGTTATGGCCAATGTTGAAATCTATACCAAAGAAACCTGCCCGTATTGCCATCGTGCGAAAGCACTGCTGAGCAGCAAGGGCGTGAGCTTCCAGGAACTGCCGATTGATGGCAATGCCGCCAAGCGTGAAGAGATGATCAAACGCAGCGGTCGCACCACGGTTCCGCAGATTTTTATTGACGCACAGCACATTGGCGGCTGTGATGACTTGTATGCATTGGATGCACGTGGTGGACTGGATCCCCTGCTGAAATAACGTGTGAACGTTGGCATTACATTGCGCAGTATTTAAGGACAACACTTAAGGGTTTTCGACACATGTCAGAACAAAACAACACTGAAATGACTTTCCAGATCCAACGTATTTATACCAAGGATATCTCTTTCGAAGCGCCGAACGCGCCGCACGTTTTCCAGAAAGATTGGCAGCCAGAAGTTAAACTTGATCTGGATACGGCATCTTCTCAACTGGCAGATGACGTTTACGAAGTGGTACTGCGTGTTACCGTAACGGCATCCCTGGGCGAAGAAACCGCGTTCCTGTGTGAAGTTCAGCAGGGCGGTATTTTCTCCATCGCGGGTATCGAAGGCACCCAGATGGCACATTGCCTGGGCGCGTACTGCCCGAACATTCTGTTCCCGTATGCTCGTGAGTGCATCACCAGCATGGTATCCCGCGGTACATTCCCGCAACTGAACCTTGCGCCGGTTAACTTCGATGCGCTGTTCATGAACTATTTGCAGCAGCAGGCTGGCGAAGGTACTGAAGAACATCAGGATGCCTGATGAACCAACGTAATGCTTCAATGACTGTGATCGGTGCCGGCTCGTACGGCACCGCTCTTGCCATTACCCTGGCAAGAAATGGCCACGAGGTTGTCCTCTGGGGCCATGACCCTCAACATATCGCTACGCTTGAACGCGACCGCTGTAACGCCGCGTTTCTCCCCGATGTGCCTTTTCCCGATACGCTCCATCTTGAAAGCGATCTCGCTACCGCTCTGGCCGCCAGCCGTAATATTCTCGTCGTAGTGCCAAGCCATGTTTTTGGTGAAGTGCTGCGCCAGATTAAACCGCTGATGCGTCCTGATGCGCGTCTGGTGTGGGCGACCAAAGGGCTGGAAGCAGAAACCGGACGTCTGTTACAGGACGTGGCGCGTGAGGCGTTGGGCGATCAAATTCCGCTGGCGGTTATCTCTGGTCCAACTTTTGCGAAAGAACTGGCGGCAGGTTTACCAACGGCTATTTCGTTGGCCTCTACCGACCAAACTTTTGCTGATGATCTTCAGCAGTTGCTGCACTGTGGCAAAAGCTTCCGCGTTTACAGCAACCCGGATTTCATTGGCGTGCAGCTTGGTGGCGCGGTGAAAAACGTTATTGCGATTGGCGCGGGGATGTCCGACGGTATCGGTTTTGGCGCAAATGCGCGTACGGCGCTAATCACCCGTGGGCTGGCTGAAATGTCGCGTCTTGGCGCGGCGCTGGGGGCCGATCCTGCCACCTTTATGGGTATGGCGGGGCTGGGCGATTTGGTGCTTACCTGTACCGACAACCAGTCGCGTAACCGCCGTTTTGGCATGATGCTCGGTCAGGGCATGGATGTACAAAGCGCGCAGGAGAAGATTGGTCAGGTGGTGGAAGGCTACCGCAATACGAAAGAAGTCCGCGAACTGGCGCATCGCTTCGGCGTTGAAATGCCAATAACCGAGGAAATTTATCAAGTATTATATTGCGGAAAAAACGCGCGCGAGGCAGCATTGACTTTATTAGGTCGTGCACGCAAGGACGAGCGCAGTAGCCACTAACCCCAGGGAACCTTTGTTACCGCTATGACCCGGCCCGCGCAGAACGGGCCGGTCATTATCTCATCGTGTGGAGTAAGCAATGTCGTGTGAAGAACTGGAAATTGTCTGGAACAATATTAAAGCCGAAGCCAGAACGCTGGCGGACTGTGAGCCAATGCTGGCCAGTTTTTACCACGCGACGCTACTCAAGCACGAAAATCTGGGCAGTGCACTGAGCTACATGCTGGCGAACAAGCTGTCATCGCCAATTATGCCTGCTATTGCTATCCGCGAAGTGGTTGAAGAAGCCTACGCCGCCGACCCAGAAATGATCGCCTCTGCGGCCTGTGATATTCAGGCGGTACGTACCCGCGACCCGGCGGTGGATAAATACTCAACCCCATTGTTATACCTGAAAGGTTTCCATGCCTTGCAGGCGTATCGCATCGGTCACTGGTTGTGGAATCAGGGGCGTCGCGCACTGGCAATCTTTCTGCAAAACCAGGTTTCTGTGACGTTCCAGGTTGATATTCATCCGGCAGCAAAAATTGGTCGCGGTATCATGCTCGACCACGCGACGGGCATCGTTGTGGGTGAAACGGCGGTGATTGAAAACGACGTATCGATTCTGCAATCTGTGACGCTTGGCGGTACGGGTAAATCTGGTGGTGACCGTCACCCGAAAATTCGTGAAGGCGTGATGATTGGCGCGGGCGCGAAAATTCTCGGCAATATTGAAGTTGGGCGTGGCGCGAAGATTGGCGCAGGTTCCGTGGTGCTGCAACCGGTGCCGCCGCATACCACCGCCGCTGGCGTCCCGGCACGCATTGTCGGTAAACCAGACAGCGATAAGCCATCAATGGATATGGACCAGCATTTCAACGGTATTAACCATACGTTTGAGTATGGTGATGGGATCTGACGTCCTGTGATCGTGCCGGATGCGATGTAATCATCTATCCGGCCTACAGTAACTAATCTCTCAATACCGCTCCCGGATACCCCAACTGCCGCCAGGCTTCATACACCACTACCGACACTGCATTAGACAGATTCATACTGCGGCTGTCCGGCACCATTGGAATACGAATTTTTTGTTCAGCGGGCAGGACATCAAGAATGCTCGCTGGCAGGCCGCGCGTTTCCGGGCCGAACATCAGATAATCACCATCCTGATAACTTACGGAGCTATGTGCGGGCGTACCTTTAGTGGTGAGGGCAAACAGACGCTGGGGATTTTCCGCCTCAAGAAACGCTGCGTAGTTATGATGACGCGTAACGGCGGTAAACTCGTGGTAGTCCAGCCCTGCGCGGCGCAGGCGCTTGTCGTCCCAGGCAAATCCCATCGGTTCGATGATATGCAGACGAAAGCCGGTATTAGCGCAAAGACGGATGATGTTGCCAGTATTTGGCGGAATTTCTGGTTCGTAAAGTACGATGTTTAGCATACTGCCCCCTTAGTGCGGGGGCAGGATAGCAGAAAATTGGTGAGCCGTGCGGCCTTTTCCCCTCACCCTGAGGGAGAGGGTTAGGGTGAGGGGCGCAAACGGCTATGCCGCATTCCCTTTCGCCATCGGGGCCAGCGCCGCAGGCAACTCTTTACCCAGCCCTTGCACCAGCGAATCTTGCGTAATTTCACTGATCGATTTCGCGCCAGTCAGCGTCATCGCCACTTTCATCTCTTTTTCGATCAGATTTAGCAGGTTAGCTACACCCGCCTGGCCCGCTGTTGCCAGCGCATACAGGAAAGCACGACCCAGCAGTACGGTGTCGGCACCGAGCGCAATCATACGCACGACATCAAGCCCGTTACGAATGCCGCTATCCGCCAGAATGGCGATATCACCTTTCACCGCATCCGCAATAGCGGGCAGTGCACGGGCAGAAGAGAGCACACCGTCCAGCTGGCGGCCACCGTGGTTAGAAACCACAATCCCATCAGCACCAAAACGGACTGCATCACGGGCATCTTCCGGATCGAGGATCCCTTTGATCACCATCGGACCATCCCAGAAATCGCGGATCCACTCAAGGTCTTTCCATGAGATGGACGGATCGAAGTTATTCCCCAGCCAGCCGATGTAATCTTCCAGTCCGGTCGGTTTGCCGAGGTAAGCCGAGATATTACCTAAATCATGCGGACGACCATTCAGACCCACATCCCATGCCCATTGTGGGTGAGTCACCGCCTGCAAGTAGCGGCGCATTGCCGCATTTGGGCCGCTCATACCAGAGTGCGCATCACGGTAACGTGCGCCCGGTGTTGGCATATCCACGGTGAAAACCAGTGTCGAACAGCCCGCCGCTTTTGCTCGCTCCAGCGCGTTACGCATAAAGCCGCGATCGCGTAGTACATAAAGCTGGAACCACATTGGGCGCTTGATGGCGGGTGCGACTTCCTCAATCGGGCAAACGGAAACCGTCGAGAGAGTAAATGGAATGCCATGCGCATCAGCCGCTTTTGCGGCCTGAACTTCGCCGCGGCGCGCATACATGCCGCACAAGCCCACCGGAGCCAGCGCTACTGGCATCGACAATTTCTCATTAAACAGTGTCGTTTCCAGACTTAAGTCGGACATGTTTTTCAGAATACGCTGGCGCAGCGCCACATCTGACAAATCTTCTACGTTACGACGCAGGGTATATTCAGAATATGCGCCGCCATCCATATAGTGGAACAGGAACGGCGGCAGAATGCGTTGTGCTGCGGCGCGATAATCGCTGGCTGCGGAAATAATCATGCGTTTTTCTCCCTCGAATGCTCATTATGCTCACCGGGCAGGCGGGTAATACGTGCACGGCGCGCCTGATCTTCATCGAATCTTTTCATGGTGCTGTGGACAAAACTGAGGTGCGCCATCATCGCTTTACGCGCCCCGTCGGCATCACCGGCAAAAATGGCGTCAATGACCGCCTGATGTTGCTCGGTCAGTTGTGAAAAAACGGGTGGTACAAGATACATTCGTTGACGGCTTTGCATCACCGAGGATTGCAGAACATCAAAGAAACCACGCATGGTTTGTAGCAGCACGATGTTATGCGAGGCTTCAGCAATCGCCAGATGAAAACGAACGTCCGCTTGTGAGGCGATATCCGGGTCTTCACTTAGCGTTGCTTCAAAGCAAAGCTGAATCTTTTCTTTGTCGCCAGGTGTGGCGCGCATTGCCGCATGCCATGCGGTGCTGGCTTCAATGGCGTAGCGGGCTTCCAGAATATCGAAACTGTAATCCGGATCATCGGCCATCAGCGTTTTTAGCGGCTGGACGATGTTTTGCTCCGACCATGTGTCATGACGCCAGCGAATAAACGTCCCGCCGCCGCGTCGACTGAGCAGCACGCCTTCGCTCACCAGTTTTGCCAGCGCTTCGCGCAGTGAATTACGCGACACGCCGAGCTGCATCGCCAGTTGGCGTTCAGCGGGCAACTTCATGCCCGCCTCCAGCTGTTTTTCATCAATCAGCGCCCGCACACGGGAGGCAACCTCGTCTGACAGGCGTCTGGGTGTAGCAATCATTAAGGAATCATCCACGTTAAGACGTAAGCCTGAAGCGTAGTGATTACGCCCACCATACAGGTGAAAATCAGGCTGTGTTTGACAGTAAAGCGGAATAAATCTGACTCTTTACCCACCAGGCCTACCGCCGCACAGGCGATGGCGATGGATTGCGGAGAGATCATCTTGCCGGTGACGCCACCGGTGGTGTTGGCTGCAACCAGCAACAGGTCAGAGACGCCAATTTGTTGTGCGGCAGTGGCTTGCAGAGCAGCAAACAGAGCGTTAGATGACGTATCCGACCCGGTCAGGAATACCCCCAGCCAACCAAGGAACGGTGAGAAGAAGGTAAAAGCATGACCGGTGTGCGCCAGTGCCAGCGCCAGTGTTGATGACAGCCCGGAATAGTTAGAGATAAAGGCGAACGCCAGCACCATACCTATAGAGTAGATGGGCAGGGCCAGTTCTTTCAGTGTGCTGCCGAAGGTGCTGATAGCGTCAGACGGTTTCATCTTCAACCAAACAATTGAGAGCAGTGCAGCAAACAGAATGGCGGTGCCAGTGGCAGAGAACCAGTCAAACTTAAACACGGCGGCGTAAGCGGTAGCTTCGCTGACGACCGGCGGCATACGAGCAACCAGTTTGTCGAGATACGGCACCGGAATGTTGATCACCCATTCATAAAGCGCGCCGCCCGAAGCGAACAGGGCTTTAAACGGCGGGATACTCCACAGTGTTACGGTAGCGGTCAGGAACAGGAACGGTGTCCAGGCACGCAGCACCTGACCCGCCGTGTAACCGGTGTGGGCCAGCGTCATATCAACCTGCGATGCACCCAGATCGCCGAAGCGGAAAACGCGTACCGGCTGCCAGCGTTTGAGGAATAGCGTCAGGCAGAGCAGCGATACCAGAGAAGAGATAATGTCCGGCAGTTCCGGCCCAATGAAGTTGGAGCTGAGATACTGTGCGATGGCAAACGAACCGCCTGCAACAACGACCGCAGGCCACGTCTCTTTGATACCACGCCAGCCGTCCATAATCGCCATGATCCAGAACAGCACGATAATGGTCATAAACGGTAGCTGACGCCCCACCATCTGGCCAATCTCAAAGCTGTCGATGCCTGTTACCTGTCCGGCAACCAGAATTGGAATGCCCATCGCGCCAAATGCCACTGGCGCGGTGTTAACAATCAGGCACAGCCCGGCGGCGTATAACGGTTTAAAGCCCAGACCGACCAGCAATGCGGCGGTGATCGCCACCGGAGCACCAAATCCCGCAGCCCCTTCGAGAAATGCGCCGAAACAGAAACCGACGATCAGCATTTGCAGACGCTGGTCAGGGGTTATCGAAAGAATCGACGAGCGGATGATGTCAAATTGCCCAGTTTTTACGGAGATTTTATAGACGAAAACCGCCGCAATAATGATCCACGCGATTGGCCACAAGCCGTAGAAGAAGCCATAAACCACTGAGGCCAGCGCGTTGGCGACCGGCATTTTATAAAACAGCAAAGCCACGGCCAGGGCGATGGCGACCGTCCACGAGGCGGCAACATAGCCTTTGAGTTTGAGCTTAATCAGCGCAAAGAAGAAAAACAGGATGGGAAGCGATGCTATCAGGCTGGAAAGCCAGATATTCCCGGCGGGATCGTAGTTTTGTTGCCAGAGATTCATTGCAGGTCTCCTGGAGTCCACGCACATCGTGTAATGAGTCTGTTGCTCATCTCCTTGTTACACTTTGTGTAAAAGTGGCACTGCCAATTTTGTTGTGTAGGGATAATGACAATGAATGGTTAATCAAATGTTATTAATTAGCAACGGTGATGTGAGTTTTAATTGGGGAACTGTGAACCAGAGGTCAGATAAGCGAAGAATTGGTAGGGCCAATTTTTGTAGGGAGAGAATAATTTGCTGCGGAGTTGGCTTGCGCCCCTCACCCTAACCCTCTCCCCAAAGGGGCGAGGGAACCGATTGTGCACGGTGTTTGATGGAGCGCGTCCTCCAGCAATGCAAGGAAACCATTCTGCACAGTGTCAAATGCAGCACGTTTTTCCCCCTCGCCCCTTTGGGGAGAGGGCCGGGGAGCAGCGTGCATGCAGCCTCGCGCTAATGTAAAAAAACCGAAGTCACAATCCATGCGATTTTCAGGCAAAAAAAAGGGCAACCCTCCTCAGAGAATTGCCCTTCGTCACACTAACTTAATGGCTGATTACCACTGAATACCGGCACCGAGGGCGGCGGAGTATTCACCCTGGCTATTGGTACTACCTTGTAATTTGTAGACCCAACGACCATTGGCGCTCACCATCGACACACCTAAAGCAACAGCTGATTCACCGTTGTAGGTACCGCCACCAATAGAGGCCATGCTGGCACCCGGAGTGTAAGCCTGCGGCAGACCGGTCATTGCCATTGCAGAAGCGATACCACCACTCAGCTTGCTTTCAGTTTTGGACAGTTTGTTATCCATCTCAACCATGCGCTGATCGGTGTATTGCTTTGTTTCCTGCACGCTTTGCTTCAACTGCGCGTAGTTCACCGCGTCGTTGTTGTTCACACCTGCGGAAACGTTGCTGATGCGAGTCGTACCTCCGTTGCCACCACCGAGAGTGATGTTGCTGTAGTCGATAGAGCCATCCGCTTTGGTGTCGTAGCGAACGCCGCCTGCTTCAGAAGATTTCAGCTGCGACACGTTAACCGCATCGGTGGCATTAACACCGGCAGCTACGTTGGTGATACGGCGCTGGTTGGTAGAAGAACCCACAGAGATCGTGTTTTCTTCGTTGGCCACGGAGCCTGTACCCAGTGCGACGCTGTTGTCAGCGGCAGCAATGGAACCAGAACCAATCGCAACGCTATCTTTACCCTGGGCGTTGGCATCTACGCCATCGGTGTTGGTCTTGAAGTACTTGGTGCTACCGGTGGTCACGATATCGCCAATACCGTTTTCGATATTAGTAACGCGAGTATCAAGATTAGTGACCTGATTGTTCAGGTTAGTAATGCTCTGGGTATTTTGCGCTACGCGCTCATCAGTGACTTTCAACTGACCTACGTTAACCGCATCGGTATCCGCTGAACCAGCTGCGACGTTTGTGATCTGACGTTGACCGTCTTCACTACCGACAGAAAACTCACCTACAGAGTTCTGCGGTGCGTCCATGTTGTAGGCGGTGTAGCCAGTCTGTGCACCACGGGTGGTCTGAGAACCGTTACCCATTGCAATACTGTTTGCATGGTTTGCGCGTGCGTTACTGCCGATAGCAATACCGTTGATCGCATCAGCCAGAACCAGAGTGTTCAAACCGATACCAATACCTGCGTTACCATTAACGACAGTTTTCGCACCCATTGCCAGCGAATCTTCGCCAACGGCCAGTGAGTCTTCTGCCGTTGAGTTGGCGTGATAGTACTTGGTTGGCGTAGTGGCGACCGCTCCAATAGCGTTCTGCAACTGGCGAACCGTAACGGCGTCATGGGCTTCTGAACCATCAGCTACGTTGATGATTTGGCGGTATTTACCGTCATCACCAATTGACAATGCACCTAGCAGTTCGCCGTCAGTGGTGTCGTAACCAATCATCACGCCATTTTCCGTTACGCTGGTGTCACGAGAACCTTTGGCAATCACACGGCTGGAAACGGAACTGCTACCCAGCGCAATACCGGTATCAACGGTGCTGCTGCTGTTCTGACCAATGGCTACGCTGCTGGCACCAGACGCGACAGCGTTATAACCTACAGCTGTAGCGCCGACACCAGAGGCGCTTGCATCGTTAAAGGCTAAACCGTTGTCGTTAGTACGAACGTAGTTGATACCAGCGCCATTTTCTTCGATATAGGTTGCGTCGGTGTTACCAGCGAGCTGATTGATGATTTGGGTGTTCTGCTCAATCATCATATTCGTCGCATTCAACTGAGAACCGTTCACTGCATCGGTGCTGTCCTCACTAATACTGCCATTAGCGACATTAGTGATGATGCTGGCTTTACCGTCATGGCTGGCATTGTAGGCTCCTGCACCACCATTGGCAGTCTCATCCCACAGCAGGGCGTTATCATCAAGCGCATCCAGAGCGTCACCGACGTTGTTGTACTCGGCGTTCGCAATGGTGTAAGTCGGTGCGGTGATGGTGCCGTCAGCGTTGACTTCTGCGTCACCACCCAGCGCATCGACAATGTACTGATTGGTAGTATAGAGTTGTGAGCCGTTCACAGCATCGCTGCTGGTGGAGGAAATTGCACCGTTTGCGACGTTAGTGATTACACTGGCAGTTTTATCTTTTCCGTGAGCGGCGCTAAATGCACCATTTTCACCGGCGTCTGCATCCCATAACAGAGCATCCTCCAGTGAGGCATCGAAAGATGTGTTCATTGCGGCCAGGGCATCACCGACATTGGTGTAGTCAGTGCCGTTAATGTTATAGGTTGGGCCGGTAAACGTACCGTCATCACCCACAGAAGCATCACCACCAAAGTAGTTGGCGATGTTACTGCTTAAGCTGTGAAGCTGGCCGCCGTTAATGGCATCAGTGCTGGTTTCGGTGACTGCGCCAGCCAGAACGTTGGTGATTTTGCTGTCATTTTTATTATGGCTGGCGCTGAATGCGCCAGAGCCGCCGTTTGCATTTTCATCCCACAACAGAGCATCTTCAAGTGAGGCATCGAACGAGCTGTCCATGGCAGCCAGGGCATCACCGACATTGGTGTAGTCAGTGCCGTTAATGTTATAGGTCGGGCCGGTAAACGTACCGTCATCACCCACAGAAGCATCACCACCAAAGTAGTTGGCGATGTTGCTGCTTAAGCTGTGAAGCTGGCTGCCGTTAATGGCATCAGTGCTGGTTTCTGTGACCGCGCCAGCCAGAACGTTGGTGATTTTGCTGTCATTTTTATTATGGCTGGCGCTGAAGGCCCCAGTGCCGCCGTTTGCATTTTCATCCCACAACAGAGCATCTTCAAACGAGGTGTCAATGGCGGCCAGGGCATCACCGACATTGGTGTAGTCAGTGCCGTTAATGTTATAGGTCGGGCCGGTAAACACACCGTCATCACTCACAGATGCATCGCCACCAAAGTAGTTGGCGATGTTGCTGCTTAAGCTGTAAAGCTGGCTGCCGTTAATGGCATCGGTGCTGGTTTGCGAGACAATACCTGCCGCCATATTGACGACTTTACGCTGTAGAGTGCTGCTACCCACGGAAACGGTATTATCATCTTCGGCAATAGAGCCCGCACCTAAGGCAACAGAATTGAGACCTTCTGCGCTGGATTCACTACCGAGGGCAACACTATTATCCTTGCCAGCATAGCTGGATTGCCCCAGAGACATGGAATTTAAACCATTCGCAAAACTGTTATAACCCAGGGCAATAGCTGCTTCCGCACTGGTTTTTGATGCGACGCCAAGGGACATTGATTGAGCACCCGTTGCAAAACTGTTCGCACCAAGGGCAATGCTGGAGTCAGAAGCGGTATTACTTCCGGCACCTAGCGCCAGACTGTGGTGACCGAATGCTTTAGCTTGCGCTCCTATCGCGGTGGAGAAATCGTCATCTGCTATGCTATTCGGACCAACCGCAAGCGACTGTTCGCCACTGGCATAAGCGTTATACCCCACCGCCGTCGCAATAGTCCCGGTAGCGCGGGCATCCTTAAAGGTCATGCCTGCGTCATTGGTACGAACATAATTGATCCCCGCACCGTTCTCCTGCACATAGGTACTGCTGGTGTCCCCGGCAATTTGGGTGATCAGCATATTGGTGTCGTTGAGCTGGGAGCCGTTAACTGCGTCGCTACTGGTTGAGGATATATCGCCATCTTTAACATTGGTGATTTTGCTGGTGGCATCGGTACCGTGCGCGGCGCTGAATGCTTTCGCTGTATCATTCCACAGCAGAGCATCAGCCTGAAGGTCACCAACGGAATCCGTCAGGCTGGTGATATTGGAGGTGTTGGTGGCAATACTTGCCGTATTCGTGGCAATGTTGCTGGTATTAGTAGCGATATTGGCGGTGTTGGCTTCGACATCGTCATTGGTAGCTTGCAGTTGGGAACCGTTAACTGCATCCTTACTGGAGGCTGAAATCGTGCCATCCGCAACATCGGTGATTACGCTGGCAGTTGGGCTACTAGTACCATGAGCAGCGCTGTATTTGCCTTTGATTTGGTCCCATTGCAGGGTGTTTTCATCAAGTACAGCGAGCGCAGCCCCTACGTTATTTTTGCTACCATTTTTTAAATTGTAGGTTGGTGCTGTAACAGTACCGTCATCAACATCTACTGATGATCCTCCCCCAAGCCTTTTTGCTACCGAGTCGCTAATGGCATAAAGCTGTGAACCATTAATGGCATCGTAACTGTCAGACTTGATCGAGCCATTTTTCACATTAACGATCTTGCGTTTTAATGAACTATTGCCGACAGAGACGGTATTGTCTAAATCCGCAGTGGAACCTGCACCCAATGCGACGGAGTTAATACCGTTGGCAGTGGTATCACTACCAAGCGCAAGACTCTTATCACCAGTTGCATTACTGGCTGTGCCTAAGGCAATGGTGTTTAAGCCTCTCGACTGGCTACCATTACCCAGAGCGATGGCATCCACGCCATCAGCTTTGTTGCCCTGGCCTATGGCGATTGCATTATCTGCCAGAGCCTGGCTGCCATTTCCTAATGCGATAGTATTGACTTTATCGGCGTGGCTTCCGAACCCCATTGCCATGCTATTAGTCCCTTTTGCCTTCGCATTATTGCCAACGGCCGTCGCATTTTCAGCGGCTTCGGTCTCAGCACCTATCGCAATGGAGTTTGCTGCACTGGCGAGTGATTGTCTGCCTAATGCCAGAGAGTCTGCGCTGTTCGCCTTTGCAGATTTCCCCAGCACTAAAGAATTGCTGGCAGTATCAGCAGCTTGTGCTCCAGCCCCCAGGACAATTGAATATTCTGCGAATCCGTCAGCCCCACTACCGATTGCGATCGCTCGGCTTCCGGAAGCTTCTGCCAGTTGTCCGATTGATACCGATCTCTCTCCGGTTGCGTGGCTTTGGTAACCTAAAGCTGTCGAACCAACACCTGTAGCCCAGGCGTTCGCGCCCACCGCAACTGCACCAGTCCCATTGCCCGCTGAGGACGCTAGTGCATCCTGGCCAATAGCTACCCAGACACTATTGATTTCTGTTGGATCAGAGAATGTGCCACCATCAAGTGTCGCACTGGCGTTTGCCCCAAACGACGACAACATTCCACCCGCAACCAGTGCAGAAATTAACAGCTTACTGCGACCAGATTTCTTACCACGACTCTTTGCTGTTTCACTGGCAACACTATAACTGCCCGTCGCCGGATTCCAGATGACTTTAAATATTTTGTTCATTATTGATGTTCTCTATTCCTTGATATAAGCGCAGAAGCTGCATTTATTTTTTGTTTTTTCGCTGCCGAGTTTCAGCAGATTGAACAGTGTCGAACTGGAGATTGGCCATATTGATGGACAACTTCAGATACTTCAGGTTATTAGGCGAAACGCCTTTTAATGTCAGATTAATGTCTTGCCATTGACCAGGCATTAATTGCAGAGTGGAGTTCAGAGCGGTATTGAAAAGTAATTGTTGCCACTTCGCCAGAGCTTTGGCATCGGTGGGCCTTTCATTGCCCCATGTAGCATGAAAACCAATATTTGATACGGGAACGCTTAATAGGTTGACCAGCGAAATACGAATAACGCTGCCGTTTTCAACTGCATCAATAGCCAGCACCCGACCCGCCAAACCGACAGAGCCGTTATTTAAAATGAAGTATTGTGTTTGTGCTGGGTTAAATTCTGTGAAGACAAATTCATCCTGCTTTTCTTTAACCGCCTTCACCACACTAGCAAGTGTTTTGGTACTACTTATGATGGCAGTTTGCTGCTTTTCAAATAGTTCTATCTTGCGTTTATCTTGTTCTTGTTGTTTTTCAAGTTGCTCTATTTTACCTTTTTGCAACTCTTGCTGTTTGGAGAGATCGTCGATTAGTTTTGCTTTTCCAATATAGTCACACCCTGTCAATATGCAGAGTGGCGATATCATTAACACGCTTAATAGTGTTTTTTTTAGATTCATAGGATGAATTCCTTTTCATAATCCTGATGCGTTGAAAATTACTTTACAATCATTTGTTTTATGAATGATCAAGCCAAATAAATTCACGGTGAAAATTTATAATGTTTTTTAATTGGTCGTTGCTATGAATGTGTTATTAAATGCAGAAATATTTTAGTTTGTTGCCGATTGTTATATTAATCGCGCGGATTCTAATGATTGGTGTCAATCGATGTCAAATTTTTAAAGGGATAAGGTGAGAAAAAGTCAAGGGATAATATTTGTGTGGTGAATATTTTATGGTGATAAGGACAGTTTGAGTTGGAAAATATAAATAAATAGTTATGATATAAGCATGTTTATGCTGATATTTATAGCTGTAAATTATATATTAATCTTTATTGCGTAACATATTTTCAGATTTTAGCCTGCTAAAATTATTCAGGTGAGTGGGAAGAATTGAAAAGATAATGTTAATAGATTTCGATATCTGAAATATGCTCCTGCATGTGCCAGCAGGAGCGAATAAAAATGAGGAAACTTTAGTTGTATTGACCAGTAGGGGACTTAAAACGCGGTCTTTGAGAAGCCGGTCATCTCTTGTAGGCCCATTTCACGGCCCAGTGCGGTCATCGGGTGCACAACGACCAGTCCGCGAACACTTTTCTTCAGCTTGCCCATATCAGCCTGCTCTTTTTTGGTAATCGCGCGCTGGAACGGCATCTTCATCAGCTTTTGCGCTTCTTTACTGAGTTTTTGGCTGTGAACTTCACGCAGGCGGGCAATTTCCGCTTCCAGGGTAGCTTTTTCTTTTTCCAGCTCGGCATATTTGTCTGCGGCTTCAACCAAAGACAGATCGGCTTGCTGATGGCGGATGGCGTCCAGGCGATCGCTGAGACGTTTGATTTCGTTTTTTTCGACTTCTTTCATGATATGGCTTCTGATAAAGATAAATTTATAGTCCCTAGTATGCGCGACCAGGCACTTTGTTCACAACTGATGGCATTGTAATAGTTCTTCCTTGCAACCATTTACATGCTCAAAAACCATGTAACATTTTGATTTGTTGTAAAATTAAAAGAAAAAGATAACCAGTGAGGATGAGCGTTGAGGATTAAGCACGTTTTCCTTAATGCCTTCTTTACCGGGATCCTAAACTAAAATTGGCGGCCGCGCATTCCCGGCGCGGGGTGATACGGAGAGATTATCATGGGCAAATTAGGTGAAAACGTTCCGCATCTTATCGATAAAGCCGTAGATTTTATGGCATCAAGCCAGGCGTTCCGGGAGTATCTGAAAAAGCTTCCTCCCCGTGACGCTATTCCGTCCGGTATACCTGAGGAAAGCGTGCCGTTATATCTGCAACGTCTGGAGTATTATCGTCAGCTTTATCGGCCAAAGCAGGTTGAGAAGCTGTAATCGCTTACTTTTGAAAGGCTTTTTTTAAGCTGATTTTGGAAATCAGCTCTGTGAGTGAAAGGACCATAGTTGAACGCACAGCTTGTTGGTAACGCTGAATTTGCATCGCATACAAACTGGAATCCGTTGGTTCAAATTGTGGCGGCGGTGGGATCGCCGCCACACAGTGCAGCTCGCCAAATGGCCCAATAATTTCATCATCGGTAAAGGCGTATTCGTTACCGTCGTGATTCAGCTCTTCACGCAGCGCCATCAAGAGTTCCGCATCTTCATATTCGTTGCGGCTAATCACGCCAAGCCCATAAATCAGCTTTAAGCGCACGGAAAGGTCGCCCAGCGGACCATCGCCGTCGAGTAACGGTTCTACAGCATACTTCACCGCGTAATCGTCTTTGCGGAATACCTGAAGCACCAGAAGATTTACCGCCTCGGTCAGGAGATCAACGGCGGTGATCAAAAAGCTTCGCACGGTTTTGCCAGCATTCAGACGTTCAAGCACACGGTTTTCAAAGGCCTGGGTTTGTTCCATTGTTGCCTGCATATCTGACAATCTGTTGTTCAGGCGCAGGGTTTTCTGCGCCTGGTCTATCATTATTTTGCGTTATAAGCCGTGACTGCTTCGGCGACGACCTCGCTGTTAGCATCAAGCCCGGAAATTTGCGCCAGCGCTTCCTGCGGACCTTTCTCGGTAATCAGCGCCGCCAGTTCCTGCGCCTGCGGATCATCTTCACTACGGAAATGCATCGCGGCGGCGATACCTTCAATCAGGTTTTTGTGTGGCAAACCGTACTCCAGCGTACCCAACAGCGGTTTTACCAGACGGTCGCCAGCACTCAGTTTACGCAGCGGCTGACGGCCTACGCGCTCTACATCATCTTTCAGATACGGGTTCTCAAAACGACCGAGGATTTTCTGGATGTACGCCGCATGCTTGTCAGCGTCAAAGCCGTAACGCTTGATCAGTACCGTGCCACTTTCTTCCATCGCACCTTTTACCACTGCACGGATTTTCTCGTCGAGAATCGCATCACGAATGGTCTGATGGCCCGCCAGTTTTCCGAGGTACGCGGTTATAGCATGACCTGTGTTCAGGGTGAAGAGTTTACGTTCGACAAATGCCATCAGGTTATCTGTTAATTCCATACCTGGGATATTCGGCAGTGTGCCTTTGAACTGGGTTTTATCGACAATCCATTCGCTGAAGGTTTCGACTGTCACTTCCAGCGGATCGTTAGTTGCAGAAGCGGAAGGCGGTACGATGCGGTCAACGGCAGAATCCACAAAGCCAACGTGTTCTTCTACACACGCTTTGGCGTCTTCTGGCAGGGCGTTCATCACATGACCTTTCAGCTGCGTGGTGCCGCGCACCATGTTTTCACAGGCGATGATGTTCAGTGGAGATTCATTACCTTGTTCTTTACGTTTCACCAGCCCTTTGGCGATGGCAGGAGCTATACGTTCCAGCACGACCGGGCCAACGGCGGTGGTGACCAAATCAACCTGGGCAATCAGATCAACGACATCATCACCAATGCTGCTGACGGCATTTACACCGGAAACGGTATCCACCTGCTCGGTTTCGCCGACCACATGAACCTGATAGCTATGACGGGCATTCAGGGCATCAAGCACCACCTGATTTACATCGGCAAACGTCAGTTGGATACCTGCGTCTGCCAGCAGTTTACCGATAAAGCCACGACCGATATTACCTGCGCCAAAATGTAATGCTTTCATAGTATTAACCTTCATCAATGTTTTTACCCGAGAGGGCTGGGGTGAGGCATTTCCCTCACCCAAACCCTCTCCATGTGGAGAGGGGCAGCGCCGGATGCGGCGTAAACGCCTTATCCGGCCTACAAGAACGTGCAAATTCAACAAACTGCGCTTTGTTTTGTAGGCCTGATAAGCGAAGCGCATCAGGCAATCAGCCCCACCGTCTCCATGTGGAGAGGGTGGGGTTGGATTACTTACGACCTGCCAGCAGTTCCAGCACTTCATCCACGCTGGTGGTGTGTGCCAGACGCTCAATGACAGACTCATCATCCAGTGCGTTGGTCAGGCTGGTGATCACCTGAATGTGCTCGTTGTTACGGGCAGCAATACCAATTACCAGACGGGCAATGTCATCTTCTTCTTCGCCGAAGCGCACGCCTTCCGGATACTGGCAGAACACGACGCCCGTTTTCAGTACGCGATCTTTCGCTTCAACCGTACCGTGTGGCACCGCGATAGACTCACCCAGATAAGTCGGGGTCAGTTTTTCACGATCCAACATCGCCTGAACGTACTCCGGCTCAACGTAACCACCTTTCACCAGCTGCTCGCCAGCAAAACGAATCGCTTCTTCTTTAGTTGCCGCTTTGCGACCGAGGAAGATGTTCTCCGCGCCGAGCTTAAACAGGTTGGCGCTGGAATCGTCAAAGCTGTCTTTCAGGCTGTCTTTTACTTTCTCTTCGTTTTCAGTATGGCGCTGGGCAGCAACCAGACGTTCGGTCAGGCTGGTGTACAGGCCGCTGTCGAGGAAGTTAGTCAGCGAAATATGCTGTGCCTGCGGAACCTGACGCATAGCGCGTTCGGTCAGGTCACGGTGAGTGATGACCAGGTCCACATCCGGCGGCAGGTTGTTGATCGCGCTGTTGGTTACAGAAATCTGCGACAGACCGGCATCCTGAATTTTCTTACGCAGCACACCTGCGCCCATCGCACTGGAACCCATACCGGCGTCACAGGCAACGATGATTTTACGTATGTGGCTCAGGTCGTTAGTCACATCGCCAGCAGACAGCGGAGAAGCGCCTTTAGACTCAGCCTTCATGTCCTGCATACGACGAGTTGCTGCTTCAATATCATCTTCTTCTTTCACTTTGCTGGTTTTCAGCAAAATAGCAGAGACAACAAAGGAGACAGCCATCGCCGCACACACACCGGCAATGTTAGCGAAGTAAGCGCCTTTTGGCGTCATCGCCAGTACCGCAAGGATAGAACCTGGAGATGCCGGAGAAACCAGACCACCGCCCAGAATAGTCAGCGTGAACACGCCAGTCATACCTCCGAGGATAACGGCCAGAATCAGACGCGGGTTCATCAGCACATACGGGAAGTAAATTTCGTGGATACCACCCAGGAAGTGGATGATTGCCGCACCGCCCGCAGATTGTTTAGCGCTACCACGACCAAAGAACATGTACGCCAGCAGAACACCCATACCCGGACCCGGGTTAGCTTCAATCAGGAAGAAGATGGATTTGCCCATCTCATGGGACTGCTGAATACCCAGCGGCGAGAAGATACCGTGGTTAATGGCGTTGTTGAGGAACAGGATTTTCGCCGGTTCAACAAAGATAGACGCCAGTGGCAGCATGTCATGGACGACCATGAAGTTAACGCCCGCAGCCAGCATTTTGGACAGGGCTTCAACTAGCGGGCCAATCCCCATGAATGCCAGAATAGCGAGGATCATCCCCATGATACCGGCAGAGAAGTTGTTCACCAGCATCTCAAAACCGGATTTGATCTTACCGTCTACCCAGCGGTCAAAGTGCTTAATACACCAGCCGCCCAGTGGACCTGCAATCATGGAGCCGAGGAACATCGGCATATCTGCGCCGACGATAACGCCCATGGTGGTGATGGCACCGACTACGCCGCCACGTTCGCCGCCTACCAGCTTACCACCGGTATAACCGATCAGCAGCGGCAGGAGGTAAGTGATCATCGGCCCGACCAGCTTCGCCAGCGTTTCGTTCGGTAACCACCCTGTTGGAATAAATAACGCGGTGATGATACCCCACGCGATAAACGCGCCGATATTCGGCATCACCATGTTGCTGAGGAAACGACCAAAGCTTTGCACTTTGATCTTAATATCGGATGACATAAAAACACCCCTTCTTATGTTTGCTGTCGCGCAGGCTGGAAGCCCGAGGTTTTTTGTTAATGTGGCGGCAGAGGTAGCCGGACCTTGTAGATACAGCGAAATCTGGCACTGAATCGGTTAACTGTCCAGTCGACGGCCTTTTGTGTGATATCAGTCACATAAATATAGGGGGTAGAGAGGTAATTAGCGTGATATTCCTCACAAAATGTTTGTGTAAAAAAACAACAAGACGGCAATATTGGCCAAAAATGGCATTTAAATGTGAGTAGAGTCACATTTTTTGTTTGGTGGTTTGTTGAATCTTTGTGATCCAAATCACAAGATATTTTCTTACGGCGTTCAGCTGATGTGATCTACAGCATGTTATGCCTAAGTCATAAAATCGTTATGTAACTAAGCAACTCATCGCCTCTAAAAATTATTCTTCGGTGTTATGGCGAGAATCGCGAACCCGGATTATTGTCAAATAATCAGCCTGACTCCCATCTGGCTGCCAGCCAAAAAAACAACACTGATAAACGTGAATCCGAGGCAGGTATGTTTCTAAACTATTTCGCGTTGGGAGTGCTGATCTTCGTCTTTCTGGTGATTTTTTATGGAATCATCGCGATTCATGACATCCCTTATCTGATCGCCAAAAAGCGTAATCATCCCCATGCCGATGCGATCCATACTGCGGGCTGGGTGAGCCTTTTTACCCTCCATGTAATTTGGCCGTTCCTGTGGATTTGGGCAACGCTCTACCAGCCAGAGCGCGGCTGGGGCATGCAGTCGCATGCTACGCCACAAGATAAGGCGCCTGACCCGGACATCGCTGCGCTTTCTGACCGTATTTCCCGGCTGGAACATCAACTCGCCGCCGAGAAAAAAACTGACTACTCCACGTTTCCGGAGATCTAATCATGGATCTGTTGATTGTCTTAACATACGTGGCGCTGGCGTGGGCAGTATTTAAAATCTTCCGCATTCCGGTGAATCAGTGGACGCTGGCGACGGCGGCGCTCGGAGGTGTGTTTTTGGTGAGCGGTTTGATTTTGCTGATGAACTACAACCATCCTTACACTTTTACGGCGCAAAAGGCAGTGGTTTCTATCCCCATTACGCCGCAGGTGACGGGGATCGTCAGCGAAGTGACGGATAAAAATAATCAGCTTATTCAAAAGGGTGAAATACTCTTTAAACTCGACCCGGTGCGTTACCAGGCGCGAGTGGCGCGGTTACAGGCCGATCTGATGACGGCAACCCATAACGTGAAAACGCTGAGAGCGCAGTTAGCCGAAGCGCAGGCCAATACCACACAAGTTTCAGCAGAACGCGATCGTCTGTTTAAAAACTATCAGCGCTACCTTAAAGGTAGTCAGGCCGCAGTGAATCCTTTTTCTGAACGTGATATCGATGATGCCCGACAAAATTTTCTCGCACAGGATGCGCTGGTAAAAGGTTCGATAGCAGAGCAGGCACAGATTCAAAGTCAGCTAGACAGCATGGTTAACGGTGAGCAGTCACAGATTGTCAGCCTGAGAGCACAATTGACGGAGGCGGAATATAACCTGGCGCAAACCATCGTGCGGGCGCCAAGTAATGGATACGTAACTCAGGTGTTGATTCGCCCAGGCACCTACGCTGCTGCGCTACCACTACGTCCGGTAATGGTGTTTATTCCTGAGCAGAAGCGGCAAATTGTCGCCCAATTCCGGCAAAATTCGCTACTGCGTCTGGAACCTGGTGATGAAGCTGAAGTGGTATTTAATGCGCTGCCGGGTCAGGTATTTCGCGGCAAACTGAGCAGTATTTTGCCGGTTGTACCAGGCGGTTCCTATCAGGCCCAGGGTGTACTGCAATCGCTGACCGTTGTGCCAGGCACAGACGGCGTACTCGCATTGATTGATCTCGAACCTAATACTGAGGTTGATTCTCTGCCAGACGGCATCTACGCCCAGGTGGCGGTTTACTCCGACCATTTCAGCCATGTTTCGGTGATGCGGAAAGTGCTGCTAAGAATGACCAGTTGGATGCATTATCTTTATTTGGATCATTGAGACTTGTATCACCTGTGCTTTGCGTGAGTCTGGGCCATACTGATATTTTTCCTCGCACAAAGGACTCGGCATGAAACTCGTCGGTAGCTACACCAGCCCGTTTGTACGCAAACTTTCTATTCTGTTGTTAGAAAAGGGCATAACTTTCGAATTTATTAATGAACTGCCCTATAACGCGGACAACGGCGTGGCGCAATTTAACCCGTTAGGAAAAGTGCCGGTGCTGGTGACCGAAGAGGGCGAATGCTGGTTTGATTCGCCGATCATCGCCGAATATATTGAATTAATGAATGTCGCTCCGGCGATGTTGCCGCGCGATGCGCTGGAGTCGTTGCGAGTGCGCAAAATAGAGGCGCTGGCCGACGGCATTATGGATGCCGGGCTGGTGTCGGTGCGTGAACAGGCGCGTCCGGCGGCGCAGCAGTCTGAAGATGAATTGTTACGCCAGCGGGAGAAAATCAACCGTAGTCTGGATGTGCTGGAAGGATATCTGGTCGATGGCACGCTCAAAACCGATACGGTCAATCTGGCGACTATTGCCATTGCCTGTGCCGTCGGGTATCTCAATTTCCGCCGCGTTGCGCCGGGCTGGTGTGTGGACCGCCCACACTTAGTCAAACTGGTCGAGAATCTCTTTAGCCGCGAAAGCTTCGCTCGCACCGAACCGCCAAAGGCTTGATGCGCGATATGTCCTCCTGACGCTTCTCACGTTACAATCCGTGGTTATGTTAAACGCCCTTCTCCGTGCGAGAGGGCCTTGATGAGCCTGGTTTCCTATGACAACCGAAACGCGTTCCCTCTATAGTCAGCTTCCAGCTATCGATCGCTTATTGCGCGATAGCTCTTTCCTTTCTTTGCGTGATACTTATGGCCATACCCGTGTCGTGGAGTTGCTGCGTCAGATGCTCGACGAAGCGCGGGAAATGATTCGCGACAGCCAGTCGCTGCCTGTATGGTGTGAAAACTGGGCGCAAGAGGTTAATGCTCGTCTGGCGAAAGAGGCGCAGAGCGCGCTGCGTCCGGTGATCAACCTGACGGGAACCGTGCTGCATACCAATCTTGGGCGAGCTTTACAGGCGGAAGCCGCGGTGGAAGCCGTTGCGCAGGCTATGCGTTCACCGGTGACGCTGGAGTACGATTTGGACGACGCCGGACGCGGGCATCGCGATCGGGCGCTGGCGCAACTGCTGTGCCGCATTACGGGCGCGGAAGATGCCTGCATCGTCAATAACAATGCGGCGGCGGTGCTGCTGATGTTGGCAGCAACTGCCAGCGGTAAAGAGGTGGTGGTATCTCGCGGCGAACTGGTGGAGATTGGCGGCGCGTTTCGTATTCCTGACGTAATGCGTCAGGCGGGCTGTACCCTGCATGAAGTGGGGACCACCAACCGTACGCACGCGAATGATTATCGTCAGGCAGTGAATGAAAATACCGCGCTGCTGATGAAGGTGCATACCAGTAATTACAGCATTCAAGGCTTCACCAAAGCGATAGACGAAGCGGAACTGGTGGCGCTCGGCAAAGAACTGGATGTTCCCGTGGTGACGGATTTAGGCAGTGGTTCGCTGGTGGATCTCAGTCAGTATGGTTTGCCAAAAGAGCCGATGCCGCAGGAGTTGATTGCGGCGGGTGTCAGTCTGGTGAGCTTCTCCGGCGACAAGTTGTTAGGCGGGCCGCAGGCAGGGATTATCGTCGGTAAAAAAGAGATGATTGCGCGTTTGCAGAGTCACCCGCTGAAACGTGCATTACGTGCAGATAAAATGACTCTCGCGGCGCTGGAAGCCACGTTGCGTCTTTATTTACACCCTGAAGCATTGAGTGAAAAATTACCGACGCTGCGTCTGCTTACTCGCAGCGCAGAGGTCATTCAAATCCAGGCGCAACGGTTACAGGCCCCCCTTGCCGCTCACTACGGCGCGGAGTTTGCAGTACAGGTTATGCCATGCCTGTCGCAGATTGGCAGTGGTTCGCTGCCGGTAGATCGCCTGCCGAGCGCGGCATTAACGTTTACGCCCCATGACGGACGCGGTAGCCACCTTGAGTCATTAGCTGCTCGCTGGCGTGAATTACCGATTCCGGTGATTGGCCGCATTTACGACGGGCGTCTGTGGCTGGACTTACGCTGCCTTGAAGATGAGCAACGGTTTTTGGAGATGTTGTTGAAATGATTATTGCGACTGCCGGACACGTTGACCACGGCAAAACGACGTTATTACAGGCGATTACTGGCGTAAATGCTGACCGTCTGCCGGAAGAAAAGAAGCGTGGGATGACCATCGATCTCGGCTATGCCTACTGGCCGCAGCCGGATGGACGCGTGCCTGGATTTATTGATGTTCCCGGCCATGAAAAGTTTCTATCTAATATGCTGGCGGGCGTCGGAGGTATTGATCACGCGCTGTTGGTGGTGGCGTGCGATGACGGCGTGATGGCGCAGACCCGTGAGCATCTGGCGATTTTGCAGCTGACTGGTAACCCGATGTTAACAGTGGCGCTGACTAAAGCCGATCGCGTGGACGAAGTGCGGGTACAGGAGGTTGAACGCCAGGTAAAGGAGGTACTGCGGGAATACGGTTTTGCTGAAGCAAAACTGTTTATCACCGCAGCAACCGAAGGGCGGGGCATTGATGCTTTGCGTGAGCATCTGCTTCAGCTGCCGGAACGTGAACACGCCAGCCAACATAGTTTTCGCCTCGCTATCGACCGCGCTTTTACCGTAAAAGGCGCCGGGCTGGTGGTCACGGGTACGGCGTTAAGTGGCGAAGTGAAGGTAGGTGATTCTCTGTGGCTGACGGGGGTAAATAAACCGATGCGCGTGCGTGCGCTGCATGCGCAGAATCAGCCAACAGAAACTGCCCACGCCGGGCAACGTATTGCGCTTAACATCGCCGGCGATGCGGAAAAAGAACAGATTAACCGTGGCGACTGGTTGCTGGCTGATGCGCCGCCAGAGCCGTTCACACGGGTCATTGTCGAACTTCAAACCCATACGCCGCTGGCCCAGTGGCAGCCGCTGCATATTCACCACGCAGCCAGCCACGTTACGGGGCGCGTTTCGCTGCTGGAAGATAACCTTGCCGAACTTGTGTTCGACACGCCGCTGTGGCTGGCGGATAACGATCGCTTAGTGCTGCGCGATATCTCTGCCCGCAACACGCTGGCGGGGGCGCGCGTGGTGATGCTTAACCCACCGCGCCGCGGTAAACGTAAGCCGGAATATCTGCAATGGCTGGCGTCTCTTGCACGGGCGCAGAGCGATGCCGATGCGTTATCTGTTCATCTGGAACGCGGAGCGGTTAACCTTGCGGATTTCGCCTGGGCGCGCCAGCTCAACGGCGAAGGGATGCGCGAACTGCTGCAACAGCCTGGCTATATTCAGGCTGGTTATAGCTTGTTGAATGCGCCGGTTGCCGCCCGCTGGCAGCGGAAAATTCTCGACACATTAGCGACTTATCATGAGCAACATCGTGATGAACCTGGTCCTGGGCGCGAACGTCTGCGACGTATGGCGTTGCCAATGGAAGATGAAGCGCTGGTACTGTTGCTGATTGAAAAGATGCGCGAAAGCGGCGACATCCTCAGTCATCACGGTTGGCTGCATCTGCCAGATCACAAAGCGGGCTTCAGCGAAGAGCAGCAGGCCATCTGGCAAAAAGCGGAACCGATGTTTGGCAACGAGCCGTGGTGGGTGCGTGACCTGGCAAAAGAGACGGGAACTGACGAACAGACAATGCGCCTGACTCTACGGCAGGCAGCGCAGCAGGGGATAATTACGGCGATCGTTAAAGATCGTTATTACCGTAACGATCGGATTGTCGAGTTTGCCAACATGATCCGCGATCTCGATCAGGAGTGTGGCTCGACCTGTGCGGCGGATTTCCGCGATCGCTTAGGTGTTGGTCGAAAACTGGCAATTCAAATTCTGGAATATTTTGACCGAATTGGTTTTACGCGTCGTCGGGGAAATGATCATTTATTGCGTGACGCATTATTATTTTCGCATAAATAAGATAATGATTAATTCATATTAAATACGAATTACTTTAAAAGTCTTATAAATTTTGAAAAAGCGCATTAGAACATGAGTCTAATGTGCTTTTTTTAATATTTGATTTTAAAAAGAACAATATCGATCAACTTTTTAAATATAAATCATCTGTAAGCTGCCCGCCCTCTTATCCTCGTTCTGGAGTGTGTTATGGCAGCTTCCACGTTTTTTATTCCTTCTGTTAATGTCATTGGCGAAGATTCTTTAAAAGATGCGCTGAATATGATGGCGGGATATGATTTTCGCCGTACATTAATTGTTACTGACAGTATGCTAGCGAAATTAGGTATGGCGGGAGAGATACAAAAAGCCTTATATGACCGCAATATTTTTAGCATTATTTATGATGGTACCCAACCTAATCCGACCACGAAGAATGTCGCAGAAGGTTTGAAAATGTTGAAGGAAAATAACTGCGACAGCGTGATCTCCTTAGGCGGTGGTTCTCCGCACGATTGCGCGAAAGGTATTGCACTGGTAGCCGCTAACGGTGGCGATATCCGTGATTATGAAGGCGTAGACCGCTCTGCAAAACCGCAGTTGCCGATGATTGCCATTAATACCACGGCGGGTACAGCGTCTGAAATGACCCGTTTTTGCATCATCACCGACGAAGTGCGACATATCAAAATGGCTATTGTGGATAAACACGTTACCCCGTTGCTTTCGGTTAATGATTCCTCTCTGATGATCGGTATGCCTAAGTCACTGACCGCAGCTACCGGGATGGATGCTCTCACTCATGCCATCGAAGCGTATGTGTCTATTGCGGCAACGCCAATTACTGATGCCTGCGCGCTGAAAGCAATGACCATGATTGCGGAAAATCTACCGTTAGCCGTCGAAGATGGCAGCAACGCTAAAGCGCGTGAAGCAATGGCTTATGCCCAGTTCCTCGCAGGTATGGCATTCAACAACGCTTCTCTGGGTTATGTTCATGCGATGGCGCATCAGTTGGGGGGCTTTTACGATCTGCCGCACGGCGTTTGTAATGCCATTCTGCTGCCGCACGTGCAGTTATATAACAGCAAAGTTGTCGCATCACGTTTGCGTGACTGCGCGGCGGCGATGGGCGTTAACGTCACAGGTAAAAATGATGCTGAAGGGGCCGAAGCTTGTATTAACGCGATTCGCGACCTGGCGAAGAAAGTAGATATCCCGGCAGGTCTGCGTGACCTGAACGTTAAAGAAGACGATTTCCCGGAGCTGGCAAGCAATGCCCTGAAAGATGCTTGTGGCTTTACTAACCCGATTCAGGCAACTGAGGAAGAAATTGTGGCGATTTATCGCGCTGCAATGTAATTCCCATTCTCCTGCGGCTGGCGTATTGCCAGCCGTTTTTTATTAACTATCTCAAAATTTGCGATTTTTGAGATAGTTTTAGTTATCTCTGTAGTCCTTGCCGGTAAATTCGTGATAGCCGTCGTAAAGCTGTTACCGACTGGCGAATATTTCGCCAGTCACGTCTACCCTTGTTATACCTCACACCGCAAGGAGACGATCATGACCAACAATCCCCCTTCAGCACAGATTAAGCCCGGCGAGTATGGTTTCCCCCTCAAGCTAAAAGCCCGCTATGACAACTTTATTGGCGGCGAGTGGGTCGCGCCCGCCGATGGCGAGTATTACCAGAACCTGACGCCGGTAACCGGGCAGTTGTTGTGCGAAGTGGCGTCTTCGGGCAAACGAGATATCGATCTGGCGCTGGATGCTGCGCATAAAGTGAAAGATAAATGGGCGCATACCTCCGTACAGGATCGCGCGGCGATTTTGTTTAAGATTGCCGATCGGATGGAGCAAAACCTCGAACTGTTAGCGACAGCAGAAACCTGGGATAACGGTAAACCCATTCGCGAAACCAGTGCTGCCGATGTGCCGTTGGCGATTGACCATTTCCGCTATTTCGCCTCATGTATCAGGGCGCAGGAAGGCGGTATCAGTGAAGTTGATAGCGAAACCGTGGCTTATCACTTCCACGAACCGTTAGGCGTGGTGGGGCAGATTATCCCGTGGAACTTCCCGCTGCTGATGGCTAGCTGGAAAATGGCGCCCGCGCTGGCGGCTGGCAACTGCGTGGTGCTGAAACCTGCACGACTTACCCCGCTTTCTGTACTGCTGCTAATGGAGATCGTTGGTGATTTACTGCCGCCAGGCGTGGTGAACGTGGTAAACGGTGCGGGCGGCGAAATTGGCGAATATCTGGCGACTTCAAAACGTATTGCCAAAGTGGCATTTACCGGCTCAACGGAAGTGGGTCAGCAGATTATGCAGTACGCCACGCAAAACATTATTCCGGTAACCCTGGAGCTGGGCGGCAAGTCGCCAAATATCTTCTTTGCTGACGTGATGGATGAAGAAGATGCCTTTTTCGATAAAGCGCTGGAAGGCTTTGCATTGTTTGCCTTTAATCAGGGCGAAGTTTGCACCTGTCCAAGCCGTGCTTTAGTGCAGGAGTCTATCTACGAACGCTTTATGGAACGCGCCATCCGCCGTGTCGAAAGCATTCGCAGCGGTAATCCGCTCGACAGCGTGACGCAAATGGGCGCACAGGTATCTCACGGACAACTGGAAACCATCCTCAATTACATTGATATCGGTAAAAAAGAGGGCGCAGATGTGCTCACCGGCGGGCGGCGCAAGCTGCTGGAAGGCGAGTTGAAAGACGGCTACTACCTTGAACCGACCATCCTGTTTGGTCAGAACAATATGCGCGTTTTCCAGGAAGAAATTTTTGGCCCGGTGCTGGCGGTAACCACCTTCAAAACGATGGACGAGGCGCTGGAGCTGGCGAACGACACGCAATATGGTCTGGGCGCAGGCGTCTGGAGTCGTAACGGCAATCTGGCCTATAAGATGGGGCGCGGCATTCAGGCTGGGCGCGTATGGACCAACTGTTATCATGCCTACCCGGCACACGCAGCGTTTGGCGGCTATAAACAGTCGGGCATCGGGCGCGAAACTCATAAGATGATGCTTGAGCATTACCAGCAAACCAAGTGCCTGCTGGTGAGCTACTCGGATAAACCGTTGGGGCTGTTCTGATGTTTTAGGCAGGCAACATTAATTGTTGCCTGCCTATGTTTTAATTGTATAAAGCGGCAGTCGCTTTTAACTCATCGCTGAAAGAATAAATATCATCGAGAGATTCAATAGGATGGCGGGTTTCGTTTTTCTCTAAGTCAAATAGACCAATATATTTTTGATTTCGATTGAAATGTAATCTACAGAGTGGCTTTCGATTATTGTCATCTACAAGTATACCAAAATAGCTTTTTGTATCTCTGTGGACTATTCGTGGTGCATCAAGCACTACGCGAACTATAGCTTTAACAATATGAAATCCTTCAAGCTCCTCCATAGTAGTAGCAATATCGGTTTCTTCTTTATTAATACATTCTACTTCTTCATTATGTGAATTCGAATCAATTACAGATAATGAACCACCACCCATTGCCGATTTCAATCTTTCGTTTATTTGAGAGTTAATATATTGATTGGCAGCTTTCTTTGTTAATTTTGTAAACGTATCTTTTACTTTTTGTGTTAACATACCTTCATAAATTCTTGCTGCAAAGAATTTTACAAAATCCTCTTCAGGATTATTCATTTGTGCATGGAGAACTTTTTTAATTAAACTAACATATTTTAATTCACCTGCAGCATTAATTATTGATTCCAAATCAAATGCTGATTTAGTAAGTTTCTTTATCTCGGGAACAACTGTTTCATCTAAGTCAAGTAGATCTATCTCAAGAAATGGTTTTTCATCCATTTTATTAGGTGCTTCTAAATCAGTAAAAAATTTATAAACTTGTCCATTGGTTAGAATAGATATTCTTGCATTTGTTACATGAAAGTATCGAAAAAGCTGTGAAGCATGATTTATATTTAGAGGATCGCCAATTTTTTTGCATTCAATGAGAATCTGAACCTCGCCATTTTTTAAGATTGCATAGTCAATCTTTTCACCTTTCTTCGTTCCAATATCGCATACAAACTCTGGGATAACTTCGGTAGGATCAAAGACATCATAACCTAACACATTGTTAATGAACGGCATTACGAAAGCATTTTTAGTAGCCTCCTCCGTTTCAATGACTCCGGCTTGTTGTTTTATTTTTGCGGATAATGAATTCAGCTTATCTATAAACTCCATAGACATTATAACTCCTTTTATATAATTAATAAAAATGCGTTTTATAAAAATATAGGAAATATTTATATATTAACGCTTTATCATTGGTCATAGTTAATGTATAACACACAAAAAATAATGTTTGCACATTGTAAATACAATGGTGAAACAAACTTGATATTTATCAAGAAAATAAAACAATGTCTTTTATTGGTTGTTTTAAACGCTCAATGAATACGAGTTGGAGCTATAGCAAGACTAGTTTCGATATCGCATGGATAATCTAATACAGATTTTTTAACACCTAATACTATGAGTTATATGTAAATTGCGAGCATCCTCGCATATTTTATACCAATTACTGTAAACCGTTATTCTTCTTCCGAGCGGCATTCCTGAGTCAACTTTATCCTCCTTGTAAATAGACCCGTTTTAG
>NZ_RHJI01000029.1 GCF_004211955.1 Escherichia sp. E1V33 | reverse complement strand
GCCACTTTGCCACCTGTCACGTACGGGTGGCACTCTTTTTCGAACCCTGGTCTTTGTGATCGCGCTCGCATTCAGTCATTTTTACTATAAATATGATGAAGTTAATTCAGCTTATTTATGGATGAAATCACTATGGACCCTTTGCACGCCATATACTTAAATATTTTTCACAAAAATCTGAAATATCCAACCCACCCACAAATCAATGCAAAACCCACATAACCCCTGCTATTTTTCCGAACAAAATAAAAAAATAAACATAATTCTTATAGGTTTTCTGTATTTCCATTTACAGAAATATTCGGATAATTCATTGTTATTTTATTTAAGGACGATAAAAAAATGCATTGACATCACTTGCAAACCACAAACGCATAAAAAAATAATGAACACCAAGCACTTGAAAAAGATTCTAACTGGCGACATTACAGATATTATCATATAACTTGTATACATACGCCTTACAAGGCTTCAGGAAGAAAACAGCGCAATAAAACACATCTCGCTATTTATATTTAAGGATGAAGGTGAGTGATATGAAGTTAACAAAACATGCTTTATCAACTCTGGCTATAGCCATTTCAACAATATTATACACACCAGTATCTCTGGCCGTTGACCCTCCCTCAAATCTAAATAGTAGAGTTGTCGTCAATAATAATGAAGAATTAAAACTCATTGCTTCAGAGGGTTACAATCCCAAATGGAAGCAGTTTGCTTTTTTGATTGCGGGCGAAAACTCTAATGGCTACGCTCTCCTTGATAATATGTCAATTATTACCACATACTCTATCATAGGTAGTAATTCTGAAGGTTCCATCACTTTATTAAACCATACCAACTGGCAGCTTAATTTCAGGATGGAGGTGGGTGTAAGGGATGGTACCGGCACCATATATGTGTTAGAAGGCAGTAAGATAAGTGGCATGCAGCAACTAAAGATTGGTGACTTTTATGGTGATGCCAAAGGGATGATGTTTATTGATGGGGAAAACTCGTCAGTTACCTCTAACATTACTAATGTTGGCAATCAGGGGACAGGTAGCCTGCATATTACGAATGGCGGTACACTCACTTCCTTAGCTCAACTCAATATAGGATATGCTGCGCCAGTCAATGGTATATCAGAAAATCTCAATAGTTATGGAGATGTTCTGGTTGACGGTAAAAATTCAATATTGAATGCCGAATCTATTTATCTTGGCGGATTTAGCCCTGATGTTCCGGTTACGGCTACCGGCATCCTCACTGTTAGCAACGATGCAACCATTAATTCAAATTCGTCTATCCTGGTGACCGTCGCTCCTGGCGCAACAGGCATTATAAATATTGGTGGTGCGCAGGGTGAGGCGGAACAGCCTGCAGGTTCGATTAATACGCCATTTATCCATTTAGGCGCAGCGGATGCTTCCTCCACGTCGGTAGTTAACTTTAATCACTCCAGTACCGATTTTCTGCTGGCCTCCGATGTTCAGGGAAACGGCCAGGTTAACCAGGTTGGCTCAGGAACGACAACATTATCTGGTTCGAATAGCTATGCTGGTGATACCAATATAACCAAAGGCAGTCTGCGCGCAGGTAAAGAGAATACCTTCAGCCCCAACTCCGATTATATTGTCGACAGCGGTGGACATCTCGATTTAAACGGTTATTCACAAACGTTAAATACGCTGGCACTGACTGGTACGGCGATGCTGTCTTCGTCCGATAAGGTCCGTGAATTCGCGCCAACAACACTGACCATTAACGGCAACTACACCGCCGATGATGGCCTGTTAGTCATGCATACTGTATTAGGTGATGATAATTCCGCAACGGATAAGCTCATCGTAAAAGGGGATACTTCCGGTAGTACCCGCATCATGGTCAACAATGCAGGTGGTCTGGGCGCGGAAACCCTGGAAGGGATAAAAATTGTCGAGGTTGAAGGCCTGTCAGAGGGCATTTTCAGTAAAGAGGGGCGTATTGTTGCCGGTCCCTATGACTACAACGTGGTAAAAAGCGACAATCAGAACTGGTTTTTAACCAGTGAAATTCCCGCAGGACCGTATACCCCTCCGGTACTGCCCGTCATCCCGGAACCAGATCCTGAACCCCCTGTAACACCTGAACCTCCTGTAACAGCGGAGCCACCTGTGACACCGGAGCCGCCTGTTACGCCATCTGTTCCACAACCAGAACGAAAACATCTGTATCGCCCGGAAATTGGTAGCTATCTGGCCAATATTCAGGCTGCAAATACGCTGTTTAATACCCGACTGCATGACCGTCTGGGGGAAACACAATATACCGACCTGCTAACCGGCGAGCAGAAAGTGACCAGCTTGTGGATGCGTAACATTGGCGGGCATAACCGCTTTAAGGATCGCTCGGATGAACTGAACACCCAGAGCAATCGTTATGTTCTGCAACTGGGCGGCGATCTCGCGCAATGGAGCAGTAACGCACTCGATCGCTGGCATCTCGGCTTAATGGCTGGCTATGCCAACAGCAAGAGTCACACACATTCCAGCCTGACCGGGTACAACTCGCGTGGGCAAATCGACGGCTACAGCGTGGGTGTATATGGCACATGGTACGCAAATGAAGCAGACAAAACCGGAACTTATGTTGACAGCTGGTTGCTCTATAACTGGTTTGATAACACCGTCTCCGGCGAGTATCTGCCCAGTGAAAAGTATCACTCTGACGGTATCACC
>NZ_RHJI01000028.1 GCF_004211955.1 Escherichia sp. E1V33 | reverse complement strand
TTATCAGGCCTACAAATTCTCACGCCACCCGTAGGCCGGATAAGGTGTTTACGCCGCATCCGGCAGTCGTGCTGGGATGGGCATACAAAATGCACGTTCTCGGCAGTCATCATTATTTGTTGTTGCGCAGATCCAGCGCCACGTCGACGATCATATCCTCCTGACCGCCAACCATCCGGCGTTTGCCCAGCTCAACGAGAATATCCACCGCGCTTAAGCCATAACGCGCCGCCGCCGTTTCACAGTGACGCAGGAAGCTGGAGTAAACACCAGCGTATCCCAGCGCCAGCGTTTCGCGATCGACTCGTACTGGACGATCCTGCAACGGGCGCACCAGGTCATCAGCGGCATCCATTAACGCATAGAGATCGGTCCCATGCTGCCAGCCCAGTTTATCCGCGGCGGCAATAAACACTTCCAGCGGCGCGTTACCTGCGCCCGCGCCCATTCCCGCGAGACTGGCGTCGATTCGGTCACAGCCCTCTTCCACCGCCGCGATAGAGTTCGCCACGCCAAGACTCAGGTTATGGTGAGCGTGCATGCCGGTTTGCGTTTCTGGTTTCAGCACTGCTTTCAGGGCGCGGAAACGGTCACGGATATCGCTCATGTTCATCGCACCGCCAGAATCCACCACATAAATGCAGGTCGCACCGTAGCCTTCCATCAGCTTTGCCTGCTTTGCGAGATTCTCCGGCGTGGTCATATGGCTCATCATCAGAAAACCAACGGTGTCCATTCCGAGCTCGCGGGCATACTGAATATGCTGGGCGGAAACATCAGCTTCGGTACAGTGCGTAGCCACACGAACCACCCGCGCGCCAGCCTGCCAGGCATTTTTCAGATCGTGAATAGTGCCGATTCCTGGCAGCAACAACGTCGCGATTTTGGCGTGCTTCACCACATCCGCCGCTGCTTCAATCCATTCAAGGTCGCTATGTGCGCCGAAACCATAGTTAAAGCTGGAACCCTGCAAACCGTCGCCATGGGCCACTTCAATCGAATCCACGCGGGCATCGTCCAGTGCTTTGGCAATCTGGCGAACGTTTTCCAGCGAATACTGATGACGAATGGCGTGCATACCGTCACGCAACGTGACGTCCGAGATATAAAGTTTTTTACCGTTCATGCCGCTTCTCCTGCCTTGCGCGCCAGTGACTGGGCCATTTTTTCCGCTGTCGCCAGCGCACTGGAAGTCATAATGTCGAGGTTGCCCGCATAGGCAGGCAGATAATGCGCTGCGCCTTCGACTTCCAGCCAGACCGCTGTTTTCAGTCCGGAGAATTGCCCCACGCCCGGCAAATTAACCGGTTTATCCTGCGGGATAACTTCAAACTGCACGCGCTGTTTCAGGCGATATCCCGGTACGTAAGCCTGCACCGCCTCAGCCATTTCATTGATTGAGGCTTCGATATCATCTTGTGAAGCTTCGTCGCTCAATACATACACCGTGTCACGCATCATCAACGGTGGCTCTGCTGGGTTAAGCACAATAATCGCCTTCCCTTTTGCCGCGCCGCCCACCACTTCAATGGCTCGCGAAGTGGTTTCCGTAAATTCATCGATATTGGCACGCGTGCCAGGTCCGGCAGATTTACTGGCGATAGAAGCGATAATTTCGGCGTAATGAACACGCACCACGCGTGAAACTGCCGCCACCATTGGAATGGTGGCCTGGCCGCCGCAGGTGACCATGTTGACGTTCAGTTGATCGACGTTCGTCTCGAGGTTAACCACCGGCACGCAGTAAGGGCCGATGGCAGCAGGCGTCAGGTCAATTAAGCGAATATCCGGTTTCGCTTCGCGTAAAGCGGCATCGTTTTTCACATGCGCGCCCGCGCTGGTCGCATCAAATACAATGTCGATATCAGCAAATTCAGGCATCTTCATCAGCCCGATCACCCCTTCATGGGTGGTGGCGACGCCCATACGTCTGGCACGCGCCAGACCGTCGGACTGAGGATCAATACCGACCATCACCGCCATCTCCAGATGCTGACCGTGACGCAAAATTTTAATCATCAGATCGGTGCCAATGTTGCCAGAACCGATAATGGCGACTTTACGCTTACTCATGACAGACTTCCTTTTGGGGCTGCGTTTGAAAATGTCGCAGCAACTGAACCTATGCCTTCAATATGGGCTTCAAAACGATCGCCCGCATTCACCGCCACCATCGGACCTAATGCCCCGGTAAGAATGATATCTCCGGCGCGCAGCGGTTCACCCAGGCTGGCCATTTTGCGTGCCAGCCAGACGGCGGCATTAAGCGGATGTCCCAGGCATTCGCTGCCGCGCCCGCTGGAAACCTCTTCGTTATTACGCGTCATCTTCATGGCGCAGTTTTTCAGGTCTAACCCCGCCGGACGTTGCGCCGGACCGCCGATGACATACACCCCGCAGGAAGCGTTATCTGCCACGGTATCGACAAACTGAATCGACCAGTCGCGAATGCGGCTACCCACCACCTCCAGCGCCGGAAGAACCCATTCAATGGCGTTATACAATTCGTTAAACGTGGTATCGGTCGCGGGCAAATCGCGGTTCAACACCAGCGCGATCTCCGCTTCAATGCGGGGTTGCAGGACGCGCGAAAAAGGAATGGTTTCGTTATCGCCATAACACATGTCGGCAAATAATGTCCCGAAATCCGGTTGATCAACGCCCAGTTGTTGTTGCACTTTCGGATGCGTTAGTCCCACTTTGCGTCCCACTACACGCCGCCCCTGCGCGACGTCATATTGCACATTGATGCGCTGAATCGCGTAGGCGGCTTTAGCGTTTTCGATACCAATCAGATCGCGCAGCGGCGCAATCGCTTCGCCCTGCTGTGCAGCGCGGCGTAAATCCGCCGCCAGTTGCTCAAGAGTATGCTTCGTCATGACCGTTCCTTAAGCACGTGCGAGGAAATTCAGCACCAGTTGATTGAAAGCGTCGGCATGTTCCCACTGCGCCCAGTGACCACAGTCGCGGAAGATATGCAGTTCAGAACCGGCAATGCCGGACAGCAGACGCAGACCCGCATCCATCGGCACAAAGCGGTCGTTGCGCCCCCAGACAATCAGGGTTTGCGCTTTGATTTCCGCCAGACGTGGGCCAAAATCCGGGAACTGTTTCGGATTAGCTTCCAGGCTCTTAACGAAGTTTTCCAGGTGATCGCGGCGCGACAGCATATTATTCAGGCGCGCTTCAAACAGGGCGTCGGTCAAATCGCTGGTATCAAAAACGAAGATATCCATCATCAGTTTCAGGTTTTCGATAGTCGGCTGACGATAAAGCTGATTCAGTCGCTTAATACCTTCGGTTGGCATCGGCGTAAACAAACTCATGCCGCCCGTACCGCCGCCCATCAGCACCAGTTTGCCGACGCGCTCCGGCCAGTTAAGGGTGAACGCCACAGAACTATGACCACCCATCGAGTTGCCCAGCAGGTGGATTTTGGCGATATCCAGTTGATCCACCACGCTTTTCAGGATTCGTGCATTAAGATCCGATCGCGAACCACTATTAACGATCGAATCGCTCTTGCCCCAACCCGGACAATCCAGCAGGATCACCCGATAGCCCGCCTCTACCAGCGGATCGATATTGCGGCTGAAGTTCGCCCAGCCAGTAGCACCCGGGCCGGAACCATGCAACAGGACAACGGTTTCGTCGCCTTGTCCGCAGTCATTAAAATGGATGCGCAGCGTTTTACCCGCTTCTTCTACATTCAGAAAACGGCTGGTGGCGGCTTCGGTTTGTGGCTGATAACTCATCATCTTCTCCTGCATATTCAGTTCTCTGTTCTGGCGCTTAACGAGCCAAATCCGGCAATCCACTCCGGGATTGGGCGGTAATAACGCCCTTCGCTACGCCAGTTGCCAAATGCAGAAATAGCGGCAAAAGCGGCGACCCAGGTTTTGATTTCATGTGTCGACTTTCCGGCAATGGCGGAAAGCTCTTCGTTACTGACGGCATCCAGTTCCTGTATGCGTCCCTGCTCCAGCAAAGTCATGAACTGGTTATCCCAAATCGGGTTGAGCGGATGCAGAGTTCTCTGATCCTCAACAAATTTCTCAGCGGCGCTAATAACTCGCTGCTGACGCAATTCACGCTCAGTGGCGGGCAAATCTTTCCCGCTCCCCAACAGACGGTCGCGCATATGGGCATCGGCTTTCGCCAGTTCGGGCACCGGCGGCTGATGGGAAAGCCCACCGGACCCCAGGAACAGCACGCGTTTATTGAGAGTGCTGGTGAAACGTCCAATGGCTTCACCCAACATGCGGGTACGCTGGAAACCGGGCAGCGGCGTGGCGACACCGTTGATGAACACAGGCAGAACTGGCACCTTATCCAGCCCACCGAGCAGGAACTCCAGCGGCTGGGCGAACCCGTGGTCCACCTGCATACAGTAAGAAACGGCAAGATCGATCCCGCTCTTCATGACGGCATGCGCACAGGCCTCCGCCAGCTCCACAGGCACGGGCAGCTCTCCTGCCGCACTGCCGAAATCACCAATTGCCGTCGCTCCAACGCCTAAACAGAACGGTGGCATCACGTCATAGAAAAAGCCGTTGTAGTGATCTGGCGCAAACAGCACCACCAGTTCAGGGGAGAAAGCCGCAATACGCTCGCGGGCGCTGGCAATCACGCCATCGACCTCATCGAGTACCTCTTGTGCCGGGTCGACATACCCCACCAGCGGCGAGTGGGAAAGACAATGAAGATAAGCGTGCATATCAGGCTACCTTTTCGACAGAAACGTCGGCATCAGGGCGGGTCAGCGTCATCACCGACGCCAGTTTATTCAGGGTCTTGCCCAGGGTTTGCGGAATGGCGGTGGCGGCAACAAAGCGATCCGGGCGCATCACCACCAGCGAAGCATTGTGTTGTGCGAACCAGCTACGCAGACGACATTGCGTATCCCCCACGCGTAGCACGCCGTCGTGGTTATCCTGTGCGGTATGAATTTGCACTTCCGGCACCACCTGAATGAAGCGTGTGCCCAACGCGCGCCACTGCTGGATTTGCTCGTCGCTCATCCCCCACAGTGGATTGCATCCCCAGCCAATTACCGCGAAGTTCGCGCCGATCGCGTTATCGAGTAGCGTCACGTCGCCGTTTTCCAGCGTGACTTTCGGCTGAATAAACATCTTGCCGACCGGAGAGTGCTTCGCCTCGCCCTCACGCACCAGCGCACCGCCGTAATATTGCGGCATCGGCTTGAAGCGCATTTCGAGGAAGTAGCGTTTTACTGGCGGCAGATAATTCAACAGCCAGGAAACGCCATCACGTAACGTTCCCTGCCAGCGTTTCGGCGGAGCCAGCACGTTGCCCGCCGTCACGGACAGGTCAATCATCGCTTTGGCGTGATCGCGACGTTCTTGTTGATAGGTATCGAGCAACGCATCGCGGGCTTTCCCCTGGATAACCAACGCCAGTTTCCATGCGAGGTTAAAGGCGTCGCGCATACCACTGTTATAGCCCTGCCCCTGCCATACCGGCATGATGTGCGCGGCATCGCCCGCCAGCAGTACGCGATCAATACGGAAACGTTGCGCCAGTCGCGCGTTGTGGGTGTAGACACGCTGGCGAATCAATTCAACATTGTCCGGATTAGGCAGCACTTTGCTTAACAGCTTGCGCATATTTTGCGGCTCACGCAGCTGTTCTTCGGTTTCTCCTGGCATCACCATAAATTCAAAGCGACGTACCGCATGAGGTAGCGCGGCAGAAACATACGGGCGCACCGGATCGCAACACAAATAGATATGCGGCGTACTTAACGGATCGTTGGCGATATCTACCACAATCCACTGATTTGGCGCAGTTTTACCTTCAAACGGCACATTCAGGGTGCGACGGACAAAACTTGCCCCACCATCACAGGCCACCAGCCACTGGGCTTTGACTATTTCCCGCTGCCCTTCTGCCGTTTTCAGGTGCAGGGTCACTTCGTCATCTTGCTGGCTGAAGGCCTCCAGCTCGCGGGAAAACAGGCAGCGCACATTGGGGAAACGCGACAGTCCTTCCAGCATCACCGCATCAACCTGCGGCTGAATAAAGGCGTTGCGGCGCGGCCAGCCAAATTCATCGGTCATTGGCTGAATATCAGCAAAACAGCGGCCTTTTGGGGTGAGAAAACGCATCGCGTGCCACGGCGTGGTATGCGGCAGAACATTATCGACCAGGCCGACCGACTGCATGGTGCGCAGCGCCTCGTCATCAATACCAATCGCACGCGGGTAGTCGATCAACTTATCGAGTTTCTCCACCACCAGCACGTCAATGCCCATCTGGCCGAGATAGTTAGCCATCATCAGCCCGACCGGACCGGCACCAGCGATCGCCACCTGAACGCTATGGTTAACAGCAGGCTGAATATCAGGGTGTTGTGTTGCCATTTCAGTACCTCACGACTCGGACAAAATGCCGTTGCGCGCACAGTACAGCGCAACTTATTTTGTTAAAAACATGTAAATAATTTTTTATTGTGCGCTCAGTATAGGAAGGGTGTTTTCGGCTACAATCAAAACATGCCCGAATGTGCACCAGGTGCACAACGTTGTTTTAACTATAGAAATGTCAATTAATATGCAGAACAATGAGCAGACGGAATACAAAACCGTGCGCGGCTTAACCCGCGGTTTAATGTTATTAAATATGTTAAATAAACTTGACGGCGGTGCCAGCGTCGGGCTGCTGGCGGAACTCAGCGGTCTGCATCGCACCACTGTACGGCGACTGCTGGAGACGCTGCAGGAAGAGGGATATGTCCGGCGTAGTCATTCCGATGACAGTTTTCGTCTGACCATCAAAGTGCGGCAATTAAGCGAAGGATTTCGTGACGAACAGTGGATTTCTGCGCTGGCGGCCCCGCTGCTGGGCGATCTGTTGCGCGAAGTGGTATGGCCGACAGACGTGTCCACGCTGGATGTTGATGCAATGGTGGTACGCGAAACTACCCACCGTTTCAGCCGCTTATCCTTTCACCGGGCAATGGTCGGGCGACGTTTACCGCTTCTTAAAACCGCCTCGGGCCTGACCTGGTTGGCCTTTTGCCCGGAAAAAGAACGCCAGGCGTTAATCGAAATGTTAGCCTCCCGCCCCGGTGATGACTATCAACTGGCACGGGAACCGTTAAAGCTGGAAGCCATTCTGGCGCGCGCGCGCAAAGAGGGTTACGGACAGAACTACCGCGGCTGGGATCAGGAGGAGAAAATCGCCTCTATCGCCGTACCGCTGCGCAGTGAACAACGGGTGATTGGCTGTCTGAATCTGGTGTATATGGCGAGCGCAATGACCATCGAACAGGCAGCGGAAAAGCATCTTCCGGCACTACAACGGGTAGCAAAACAGATCGAAGAAGGGGTTGAATCGCAGGCTATTCTGGTGGCCGGACGGCGAAGCGGCGTGCATTTACGTTAACGCCGCCGAATGGCGCAAAACCTTTCGCGGTATGGCATGATAGCGCCCGGAAGAGAGTCAATTCAGGGTGGTGAATGTGAAACCAGTAACGCTATACGATGTCGCAGAGTATGCCGGTGTCTCTTATCAGACCGTTTCCCGCGTGGTGAATCAGGCCAGCCACGTTTCTGCGAAAACGCGGGAAAAAGTGGAAGCGGCGATGGCGGAGCTGAATTACATTCCCAACCGCGTGGCACAACAACTGGCGGGCAAACAGTCGTTGCTGATTGGCGTTGCCACCTCCAGCCTGGCTCTGCACGCGCCGTCGCAAATTGTCGCGGCGATTAAATCTCGCGCCGATCAGCTGGGTGCCAGAGTGGTGGTGTCAATGGTAGAACGAAGCGGCGTCGAAGCCTGTAAAGCGGCGGTGCACAATCTTCTCGCGCAACGCGTCAGTGGGCTGATCATTAACTATCCGCTGGATGACCAGGATGCCATTGCTGTGGAAGCTGCCTGCGCTAATGTTCCGGCGTTATTTCTTGATGTCTCTGACCAGACTCCCATCAACAGTATTATTTTCTCCCATGAAGACGGTACGCGACTGGGCGTGGAGCATCTGGTCGCATTGGGTCACCAGCAAATCGCGCTGTTAGCGGGCCCATTAAGTTCTATCTCGGCGCGTCTGCGTCTGGCGGGCTGGCATAAATATCTCACTCGCAATCAAATTCAGCCGATAGCGGAACGGGAGGGCGACTGGAGTGCCATGTCCGGTTTTCAACAAACCATGCAAATGCTAAATGAGGGCATCGTTCCCACTGCGATGCTGGTTGCCAACGATCAGATGGCGCTGGGCGCAATGCGCGCCATTACCGAGTCCGGGTTGCGCGTTGGTGCGGATATCTCGGTAGTGGGATACGACGATACCGAAGACAGCTCGTGTTATATCCCGCCGTTAACCACCATCAAACAGGATTTTCGCCTGCTGGGGCAAACCAGCGTGGACCGCTTGCTGCAACTCTCTCAGGGCCAGGCGGTGAAGGGCAATCAGCTTTTGCCCGTCTCTCTGGTGAAAAGAAAAACCACCTTGGCGCCCAAGACGCAAACCGCCTCTCCCCGCGCGTTGGCCGATTCATTAATGCAGCTGGCACGACAAGTTTCCCGACTGGAAAGCGGGCAGTGAGCGCAACGCAATTAATGTGAGTCAGCTCACTCATTAGGCACCCCAGGCTTTACACTTTATGCGTCCGGCTCGTATGTTGTGTGAAATTGTGAGCGGATAACAATTTCACACAGGATACAGCTATGACTATGATTACGGATTCACTGGCCGTCGTATTACAACGTCGTGACTGGGAAAACCCTGGCGTTACCCAACTTAATCGTCTTGCGGCACATCCCCCTTTCGCCAGCTGGCGTAATAGCGAAGAAGCCCGCGCCGATCGCCCTTCCCAACAGTTGCGCAGCCTGAATGGTGAGTGGCAATTTGTCTGGTTTCCGGCACCAGAAGCGGTTCCGGAAAGCTGGCTGGAGTGCGATCTTCCTGACGCCGATACTGTCGTCGTCCCCTCAAACTGGCAGATGCACGGTTACGACGCGCCCATCTACACCAACGTGACCTATCCCATTACGGTCAATCCGCCATTTGTTCCAACGGAGAATCCGACGGGTTGTTACTCGCTCACATTTAATGTTGATGAAAGCTGGCTACAGGAAGGCCAGACGCGAATTATTTTTGATGGCGTTAACTCGGCGTTTCATCTGTGGTGCAACGGGCGCTGGGTCGGTTACGGCCAGGACAGTCGTTTGCCGTCTGAATTTGACCTGAGCGCATTTTTACGCGCCGGAGAAAACCGCCTCGCGGTGATGGTGCTGCGCTGGAGTGACGGCAGTTATCTGGAAGATCAGGATATGTGGCGGATGAGCGGCATTTTCCGTGACGTCTCGTTGCTGCACAAACCGACCACACAAATCAGCGATTTCCATGTTGCCACTCGCTTTAATGATGATTTCAGCCGCGCGGTTCTGGAGGCAGAAGTTCAGATGTACGGCGAGCTGCGCGATGAGCTGCGGGTGACGGTTTCTTTGTGGCAAGGTGAAACGCAGGTCGCCAGCGGCACCGCGCCTTTCGGCGGTGAAATTATCGATGAGCGTGGCGGTTATGCCGATCGCGTCACACTAGGTCTGAACGTCGAAAACCCGAAACTGTGGAGCGCCGAAATCCCGAATATCTATCGTGCGGTGGTTGAACTGCACACTGCCGACGGCACGCTGATTGAAGCAGAAGCCTGCGATGTCGGTTTCCGCGAGGTGCGGATTGAAAATGGTCTGCTGCTGCTAAACGGCAAGCCGTTGCTGATTCGCGGTGTTAACCGTCACGAGCATCATCCTCTGCACGGTCAGGTCATGGATGAGCAGACGATGGTGCAGGATATCCTGCTGATGAAGCAGAACAACTTTAACGCCGTGCGCTGTTCGCATTATCCGAACCATCCGCTGTGGTACACGCTGTGCGACCGCTACGGCCTGTATGTGGTGGATGAAGCCAATATTGAAACCCACGGCATGGTGCCAATGAATCGTCTGACCGATGATCCGCGCTGGCTACCCGCGATGAGCGAACGCGTAACGCGAATGGTGCAGCGCGATCGTAATCACCCGAGTGTGATCATCTGGTCGCTGGGAAATGAGTCAGGCCACGGCGCTAATCACGACGCACTCTATCGCTGGATCAAATCTGTCGATCCTTCCCGCCCGGTACAGTATGAAGGCGGCGGAGCCGACACCTCCGCAACCGATATTATTTGCCCGATGTACGCGCGCGTGGATGAAGACCAGCTCTTCCCGGCTGTGCCGAAATGGTCCATCAAAAAATGGCTTTCGCTGCCTGGAGAACTGCGCCCGCTGATCCTTTGCGAATACGCCCACGCAATGGGTAACAGTCTTGGCGGCTTCGCTAAATACTGGCAGGCGTTTCGTCAGTACCCCCGTTTACAGGGCGGCTTCGTCTGGGACTGGGTGGATCAGTCGCTGATTAAATATGATGAAAACGGCAACCCGTGGTCGGCTTACGGCGGTGATTTTGGCGATACGCCGAATGATCGCCAGTTCTGCATGAACGGTCTGGTCTTTGCCGACCGCACGCCGCATCCGGCGCTGACGGAAGCAAAACACCAGCAGCAGTTTTTCCAGTTCCGTTTATCCGGGCGAACCATCGAAGTGACCAGCGAATACCTGTTCCGTCATAGCGATAACGAGCTCCTGCACTGGTCGGTGGCGCTGGATGGCAAGCCGCTGGCAAGCGGTGAAGTGCCTCTGGATGTCGCTCCACAAGGTAAACAGTTGATTGAACTGCCTGGACTACCGCAGCCGGAGAGCGCCGGACAACTCTGGCTCACAGTACGCGTAGTGCAACCGAACGCGACCGCATGGTCAGAAGCCGGACACATCAGCGCCTGGCAGCAGTGGCGTCTGGCGGCAAACCTCAGCGTGACACTCCCCTCCGCACCCCACGCCATCCCGCAACTGACCACCAGCGAAACGGATTTTTGCATCGAGCTGGATAATAAGCGTTGGCAATTTAACCGCCAGTCAGGCTTTCTTTCACAGATGTGGATTGGCGATGAAAAACAACTGCTGACGCCGCTGCGCGATCAGTTCACCCGTGCACCGCTGGATAACGACATTGGCGTAAGTGAAGCGACCCGCATTGACCCTAACGCCTGGGTCGAACGCTGGAAGGCGGCGGGCCATTACCAGGCCGAAGCGGCGTTGTTGCAGTGCACGGCAGATATGCTTGCCGACGCGGTGCTGATTACGACCGCTCACGCGTGGCAGCATCAGGGAAAAACCTTATTTATCAGCCGGAAAACCTACCGGATTGATGGTAGTGGTCAAATGGCGATTACCGTTGATGTTGAAGTGGCGAGCAATACGCCACATCCGGCGCGGATTGGCCTGACCTGCCAGCTGGCGCAGGTAGCAGAGCGGGTAAACTGGCTCGGATTAGGGCCGCAAGAAAACTATCCCGACCGCCTTACTGCGGCCTGTTTTGACCGCTGGGATCTGCCATTGTCAGACATGTATACCCCGTACGTCTTCCCGAGCGAAAACGGTCTGCGCTGCGGGACGCGCGAATTGAATTATGGCCCACACCAGTGGCGCGGCGACTTCCAGTTCAACATCAGCCGCTACAGTCAACAGCAACTGATGGAAACCAGCCATCGCCATCTGCTGCACGCGGAAGAAGGCACATGGCTGAATATCGACGGTTTCCATATGGGGATTGGTGGCGACGACTCCTGGAGCCCGTCAGTGTCGGCGGAATTCCAGCTGAGCGCCGGTCGCTACCATTACCAGTTGGTCTGGTGTCAAAAATAATAATAACCGGGCAGGCCATGTCTGCCCGTATTTCGCGTAAGGAAATCCATTATGTACTATTTAAAAAACACAAACTTTTGGATGTTCGGTTTATTCTTTTTCTTTTACTTTTTTATCATGGGAGCCTACTTCCCGTTTTTCCCGATTTGGCTACATGACATCAACCATATCAGCAAAAGTGATACGGGTATTATTTTTGCCGCTATTTCTCTGTTCTCGCTATTATTCCAACCGCTGTTTGGTCTGCTTTCTGACAAACTCGGGCTGCGCAAATACCTGCTGTGGATTATTACCGGCATGTTAGTGATGTTTGCGCCGTTCTTTATTTTTATCTTCGGCCCGATGTTACAGTACAACATTTTAGTAGGGTCGATTGTTGGTGGTATTTATCTTGGTTTCTGTTTTAACGCCGGTGCGCCAGCAGTAGAGGCATTTATCGAGAAAGTCAGCCGTCGCAGTAATTTCGAATTTGGTCGCGCGCGGATGTTTGGCTGCGTTGGCTGGGCGTTGTGTGCCTCGATTGTCGGCATCATGTTCACCATCAATAATCAGTTCGTTTTCTGGCTGGGTTCTGGCTGTGCACTCATCCTCGCCGTTTTACTCTTTTTCGCCAAAACGGATGCGCCCTCTTCTGCCACGGTTGCCAATGCGGTAGGTGCCAACCATTCGGCATTTAGCCTTAAGCTGGCGCTGGAACTGTTCAGACAGCCAAAACTGTGGTTTTTGTCACTGTATGTTATTGGCGTTTCCTGCACCTACGATGTTTTTGACCAACAGTTTGCTAATTTCTTTACTTCGTTCTTTGCTACCGGTGAACAGGGTACGCGGGTATTTGGCTACGTAACGACAATGGGCGAATTACTTAACGCCTCGATTATGTTCTTTGCGCCACTGATCATTAACCGCATCGGTGGGAAAAACGCCCTGCTGCTGGCTGGCACTATTATGTCAGTACGTATTATCGGCTCATCGTTCGCCACCTCAGCGCTGGAAGTGGTTATTCTGAAAACGCTGCATATGTTTGAAGTACCGTTCCTGCTGGTGGGCTGCTTTAAATATATTACCAGCCAGTTTGAAGTGCGTTTTTCAGCGACGATTTATCTGGTCTGTTTCTGCTTCTTTAAGCAACTGGCGATGATTTTTATGTCTGTACTGGCGGGCAATATGTATGAAAGCATCGGTTTCCAGGGCGCTTATCTGGTGCTGGGTCTGGTGGCGCTGGGCTTCACCTTAATTTCCGTGTTCACGCTTAGCGGCCCCGGCCCGCTTTCCCTGCTGCGTCGTCAGGTGAATGAAGTCGCTTAAGCAATCAATGTCGGATGCGGCGCGAGCGCCTTATCCGACCAACATATCAGGACGGAATGATCGCAATGAACATGTCGATGACAGAAAGAATAAAAGCAGGCAAGCTATTTACCGATATGTGCGAAGGCTTACCGGAAAAAAGACTTCGTGGGAAAACGTTAATGTATGAGTTTAATCACTCGCATCCATCAGAAGTTGAAAAAAGAGAAAGCCTGATTAAAGAAATGTTTGCCACGGTAGGGGAAAACGCCTGGGTAGAACCGCCTGTCTATTTCTCTTACGGTTCCAACATCCATATAGGCCGCAATTTTTATGCAAATTTCAATTTAACCATCGTCGATGATTACACGGTAACGATCGGTGATAACGTACTGATTGCACCCAACGTTACTCTTTCCGTTACCGGGCACCCTGTACACCATGAATTAAGAAAAAACGGAGAGATGTACTCTTTTCCGATAACGATTGGCAATAATGTCTGGATTGGAAGTCATGTGGTCATTAATCCAGGCGTCACCATCGGGGATAATTCTGTTATTGGCGCGGGTAGTGTCGTCATAAAAGACATTCCACCAAACGTCGTGGCTGCTGGCGTTCCTTGCCGGGTTATTCGCGAAATAAACGACCGGGATAAGCAATATTATTTCAGAGATTATAAAGTTGAGTCTTCAGTTTAAATTAGCAAAATTGCCTGATGCGCTTCGCTTATCAGGCCTACAAATTCAGTGATCTACGTTAGCCGCATTCGGCATGAACAAAACGCAGGAACAAGCGTCGCATCATGCCTCTTTGACCCACAGCTGCGGAAAACGTGCTGGTGCAAAGCGCAGGGTTATGATCATCAGCCCAACGACGCACAGCGTATGAAATGCCCAGTCCATCAGGTAATTGCCGCTGATACTACGCAGCACACCAGAAAACCACGGGGCAAGCCCGGCGATGATAAAACCGATCCCCTGCATAAACGCCACCAGCTTGCCAGCAATAGCCGGTTGCGCAGAGTGATCGAGCGCCAGCAGCAAACAGAGCGGAAACGCGCCGCCCAGACCTAACCCACACACCATCGCCCACAATACCGGCAATTGCAGCGGCAGCCAGATAAAGCCGCAGAAACCCACCAGTTGTAACGCCAGTGCCAACAGCAAAAGTTTGCGCCGATCCTGATGGCGAGCCATAGCAGGCATCAGCAAAGCTCCTGCGGCTTGCCCAAGCGTCATCAATGCCAGCAAGGAACCGCTGTACTGCGCGCTGGCACCAATCTCAATATAGAAAGCGGGTAACCAGGCAATCAGGCTGGCGTAACCACCGTTAATCAGACCGAAGTAAACACCCAGCGTCCACGCGCGAGGAGTGAAAACCACGCGAACCGGAGTGGTTGTTGTCTTGTGGGAAGTGGCGACCTCGCGGGTGCTTTGCCACCACCAGGCAAAGAGCGCAACAACGGCAGGCAGCGCCCACCAGGCGAGTGTTTGATACCAGGTTTCGCTATGTTGAACTAACCAGGGTGTCAGGGCGGCACCAAGCCCACCGCCGCCCATCAGAGCCGCGGACCACAGCCCCATCACCAGTGGCGTGCGCTGCTGAAACCGCCGTTTAATCACCGAAGGCATCACCGCCTGAATGATGCCGATCCCCACCCCACCGAGCAGTGCGCTGCTAAGCAGCAGCGCACTTTGGGGGTAAAGCTCACGCATCAATGCACCGACGGCAATCAGTAACAAACTGATGGCGACGCTGCGACGTTCGCTGACATGCTGATGAAGCCAGCTTCCGGCCAGCGCCAGCCCGCCCATGGTAACCACCGGCAGAGCGGTCAACAGGGCAGCCACGCTAAAGCTCATTCCGCTTGCCTGGCGCAATTGCGGTAGCAGTGGCCCGACGGAGGTGAGCAGTGGTCGCATATTAAGACCAATCAGCACCAGAACCAGCAGCATCGTGAACGTCTTTTGATGGTTACGCATGGCTGTCAGAACGGTTTGGTCGGCAGATATTTACCATCTAAGGTGATGACCGCACGTTCGCCACCTTCCGGGTCCGCCACTTTCTTAACGTCGAGTTTGAAGTTAATCGCGCTGATAATGCCATCGCCAAACTTCTCATGAACCAACGCTTTCAGGGTTGTGCCGTACACCTGCAACATTTCATAGAAACGATACATCGTTGGGTCGGTTGGAATACGGTCATCAATGCAGCCACGCAGTGGGATCATCTGTAACAGTAGAATGGCGTCTTCGTCTAGATCCAGCTTCGCCCCGACCTGGCGGGCGGCGTCGGCAGGAAGCGCCTGCTGACCCAGCAAAGCCGCGGTCACAAAGGCTTCTGCCAGCCCGGTGCCGTCGGCAATCTCGGCAAATGAGAGATCTTTTTTAGCTTTGCTGAGCAAAATGGCATCGGCAAGATCAAGACGAATATTGCGGTTAATTTGCGACTGAATCATGGTGCATCTCCTGATGGTTTAAAAATAAGGTTACGCTGCGGTCGGTTGGCGTAGCGGTATGGCACAAACGCGAGGATTAGCTGCCAGTGGCACAAACTGGCGGGTTGCGCCGTCAAACGCTGCGATGCTGCCGCTTTCAATGTCGTAGACCCAGCCGTGCAGGGCGATCCGCCCCTCTTCGAGCGCCAGGCGCACCGATGGATGAGTTTGCAAATTAGCCAACTGAGCAATGACGTTTTCACGTACCATCGCCGCAGCTTTTGACGGTAAATCGGGATGCGGGCGCGCCTCATTAACGACGCGGGCTGAATCGGCATAACGCAGCCAGTGGGAGACGGCAGGCATATGGTCCATGCACTGACAGCTGGCAATGGAGGTCATCGCGCCACAGTTGGAATGACCGCAAATCACAATGTCAGATACCCGAAGCGCAGCGACGGCATACTCCACCGAAGCAGAAACGCCACCGGGTTCCGGCCCGTAGGAAGGGACGATATTACCTGCGTTGCGAATAACGAACAGATCGCCAGGCTCACGTTGCGTCACCAGCTCAGGGACCAGACGGCTGTCGGAGCAGGAGATAAAAAGGGTGCGCGGGCTTTGCTGTGTCGCCAGCTGTTTAAATAAGGCTTCCCGCTTCGGAAATGCCTCGCGCTGGAATTTAAGGAATCCATCAATAATCTCTTTCACCGTTAACCTCTGTCTGTCTCTGGAATGAGAGGCAGACTACTCGCCGATTGTCATAAGGTAAAAGTCTCATTTATGATGAGTTCTATTGGATTTACTTATAGGTTGGCGAATGCTCTCTCGACATATCAATTATTTTCTTGCCGTGGCTGAACATGGCAGCTTCACCCGTGCCGCCAGTGCGTTGCACGTCTCTCAGCCTGCGCTTTCCCAGCAGATTCGCCAGTTAGAGGAGAGTTTAGGCGTGCCGCTGTTTGACCGTAGCGGGCGAACGATTCATCTCACTGATGCAGGAGAAGTCTGGCGACAGTACGCCAGCCGGGCGTTACAGGAACTGGGGGCGGGTAAACGGGCGATTCATGATGTTGCCGATCTGACGCGAGGATCGCTGCGTATCGCCGTCACCCCCACCTTTACGAGCTACTTTATCGGCCCTTTAATGGCAGATTTCTATGCGCGTTATCCCGGCATCACACTCCGGCTACAGGAAATGTCGCAGGAGAAAATCGAGGATATGCTTTGCCGCGACGAGTTGGACGTTGGGATTGCCTTCGCGCCTGTGCATTCGCCGGAGCTGGAGGCAATTCCTTTACTGACAGAAAGTTTAGCGTTAGTCGTGGCGCAACATCATCCGCTGGCTGCCTGTGAACAGGTGGCGTTGAGTCGCTTGCATGATGAAAAACTGGTCCTGCTCAGCGCGGAATTTGCCACCAGAGAGCAGATTGACCACTACTGCGAGAAAGCGGGGCTGCATCCACAGGTGGTCATTGAGGCGAACTCAATTAGCGCGGTTCTGGAGCTGATTCGCCGCACTTCCCTTTCCACATTGTTACCAGCAGCGATTGCCACACAACATGACGGGCTTAAAGCGATTCCTCTTGCCCCGCCACTACTGGAGAGAACGGCGGTTTTGTTGCGGCGGAAAAATAGCTGGCAGACAGCCGCCGCGAAGGCATTTTTGCACATGGCGTTGGAGGAATGTGCGGATGTTGGCGAGAATGAATCGCGGTAACCACTGACACAATTGCCTGATGCGTTACGCTTATCAGGCCTACGAGTTCAGTGCTCTACGTAGGCCTGATAAGGCGTTCAAGCCGCATCCGGCATAAACTACGCTCGCTTTGTCAACACACAGCCCAGCCGATCACCGTTTGTAATCGATGGCTTCCGGCTGCTCCAGATATACGGTGGTTTGTGCCGGTTGTGTGCTGGCAATCACCTTGCCGCCACGTACCGAATAACGTACCGGAACCTGACGGCGCAGCGCATCAAATCCATTTTCAGCCGGCAGGATAATCAGGTTGGCGCTGTTTCCGGCGGCAATGCCGTAATCCTGCAAATTCAACGTCCTGGCGCTGTGGTGGGTGATTAAATTCAGGCCATCGTTAATCTGCCCATAGCCCATCAGCTGGCAAACATGCAGCCCCATATGCAGCACTTGCAGCATATTCGCCGTTCCCAGCGGATACCACGGATCGAAGACATCATCGTGACCAAAGCAGACGTTAATGCCGGACTCCAGCATCTCTTTAACGCGCGTGATGCCGCGACGTTTTGGATACGTATCGAAACGTCCTTGCAGATGAATATTGACCAGCGGGTTGGCGACAAAGTTAATACCGGACATTTTCAGCAAGCGGAACAGGCGTGAGGTATACGCCCCGTTATAGGAGTGCATTGCCGTGGTGTGGCTGGCGGTGACTCGCGCGCCCATGCCTTCACGGTGCGCCAGGGCAGCAACGGTTTCGACAAAGCGCGACTGCTCGTCATCGATCTCATCACAGTGAACGTCGATGAGACGGTCGTATTTTTGCGCCAGGGCGAAGGTTTTATGCAGCGACTCCACGCCGTATTCACGGGTAAATTCAAAATGCGGAATCGCCCCCACTACATCTGCCCCTAAGCGTAGCGCCTCTTCCAGCAACGCTTCACCGTTGGGATACGACAAAATCCCTTCCTGCGGGAAGGCGACGATTTGCAGATCAATCCACGGCGCGACTTCCTGCTTCACTTCCAGCATTGCTTTCAGCGCAGTTAGCGTTGCATCCGAAACATCGACATGGGTACGCACATGCTGAATGCCGTTGGCAATCTGCCATTTCAGCGTTTGCCATGCGCGTTGTTTCACATCGTCATGGGTTAATAACGCTTTGCGCTCGGCCCAGCGTTCAATACCTTCAAACAGCGTGCCGGACTGATTCCAGTTCGGTTGTCCGGCGGTTTGCGTGGTGTCCAGGTGAATATGCGGCTCCACAAACGGCGGTATAACTAAACCTTGTTCGGCATCCAGGCTGTTTTCAGTTATGGGCATCACGCCGGATTGCGCATCAATGGCGCTGATTTTTCCGTCCTGCAGATGAATCTGCCACAGCCCCTCTTTGCCTGGTAACCGGGCGTTAATAATTGTTTGTAAAGCGTTATTCGACACTGTTAGCCTCCACATGCGTCATTGCTGCTGTCGTTTTACGATTCAAAATCGGGTTAAGGATCAGATAGCTCAGCGCGCCACCTAATACCGCGTTGACCGGAACAATTCCCGGTAACCAGTGGCCTGCAGCAATCCCCAAGGCGACCGCCAGAATCGCCACCCAATTGACACTCATCATACGCGTGGTCGCAAAGTGCTCATAGCGGCGACGGTTCATCAGATAGTCGGCAATGATCACGCCACCCACTGGAGGAATAGCTGCCGAAAGGAAGGTCAACCAGCCGACAAAATTGTTATACAGCCATAATGCACAGACCGTACCGATAATACCGTTGATTACCGAAAGGGTTTTGCTCGACATACCGGTAATGTTGGCGAAACCTAAACCCGACGCATAGAGCGCGTTATCGTTGGTGGTCCAGATATTCAGCCCCAGCACCACAATCGCAGGCAGCAGCAGGCCCTGAGCAATCATCACATCAGAGATATCTGCCATCCCCAGTGCCGCAGCGCCCGCTGCACCGAAAATAAACATCAACGAGTTGCCGAGGAAAAAGGCCACCATCGCCACCAGCACCGCCAGTTTGGCATTGCGACCAAAGCGGACAAAGTCAGCGGTGAGCGTGCCCGCACTGATAAATGACCCCACAACCAGCGCCAGCGCGACATTGAAATCTAACGGTTGTGCGGGAACGACCGCTTTTAAGGCGTCCAGGCCGCCCATGCCGTTAACGGCCAGCCACACGGAATAACCGCCAAGACAGGCGATCGCCGGAACCGCAATCACCGAAAGAACTGTCAGCGCCGAAATGCCAAAGAAGACGGTGACGGTCATCAGTAAACCGGAAACGGCAATCAGCAAATTAATATCCAGCCCGGTTGCCTTACCCACCGGAATAGCAAACATCGCCACGCCAACGCCAAACCAGCCAACCTGAGTGCCGCCCAGCAGCAGTGAAGGCAGCCATGAGCCTTTAACACCAAACGAGAAGCGAGCAAGAAGATGGGTGGTCAGGCCGGTTTTTGCGCCAATGTAACCGAGAAATGAAGTGTAAATACCGAGGAGAAGATTACCGATGAGAACTGCGAGGAAGAAATCATGATAGCTAAGACCGGTTCCGAGAGTGCCGCCGGTCCACATACTGGCGGAAAAGAAGGTTAATCCCAGCATGACGAACGTCAATGCCAATACCCCTTTCCGCGCCGACTGCGGGACTGGCCCCTGGCTAAAGTTGTTATCTTGCGACACGAAATTCCCCCTTTTTGCTGTTTGAAACCCAAAAAATCCGCCGCATTCTATTCATCTGAAGATAAAAAGCAATCGTTTCCGTGGGGAAATATATTTTTTATATGAATGAGTGCAAAAAGGTGGGGGAAAAATTATCGGTGTAAAAACAGTGGGTAGGCATGATAAGACGCGCCAGCGTCGTATCAGGCATCGGCGCATGGTGTCGGATGCGCCGCGAGCGCCTTATCCGACCTACGGTTCAGGCCTGTAGTCATGAGAAGACGCGCCTGCGTCGCATCAGGCATCGGCGCATGGTGTCGGATGCGGCGCGAGCGCCTTATCCGACCTACGGTTCAGGCCTGTAGGCATGATAAGACGCGCCAGCGTCGCATCAGGCATCGGCGCACAACTGTCGGATGCGCCACACGACACATCCGACAATACCTTACTCTTCCATCGCCTGGCGGATCTGATCCAACGACGCAGGATCATCAATGGTCGTCAGATCCCCAGGATCGCGTCCTTCGCAAATCGCCTGGATCGTGCGGCGCAGCATTTTTCCGGATCGCGTTTTCGGCAATTGCGAGCCAAACCAGACGTGCGCCGGGCGGCCAAAGTTGCCAATCTGGCTGTCCACCAGCGCCATAATCGCCTTCTCTTGCGAATGCGCCACATCACGATCTTCCAGACTGTCGCTCTCTTTCGGAATGACAAACGCCACCGCCACCTGCCCTTTCAGCGCATCTTTCACCCCAACCACCGCCACTTCGGCAACGCCCGGATGACTGGAGATACTCTCTTCAATCTCGCGCGTCCCCAGCCGATGCCCGGCAACGTTAATCACATCGTCAGTGCGCCCGAGAATAAAGTGATAACCGTCAGCATCGCGGATACCCCAGTCAAAAGTGGCGTACACCGGACGGGAAAACAGCGACCAGTACGTCTTCACAAAGCGGTCGTCATCGCCCCAGATGGTCTGAATACACCCCGGCGGCAGCGGCCCTTCCACCACCAGCATCCCTTTCTCGTTGACGCCACACGGTTCGCCGGTGACTTCATTAAGCAACTGCACGTTATAGCCATACATCGGCACGCCGGGGCTTCCCAGACGCGTCGGCCTGTCGTCCAGACCGCGAGCAATCGCCATAATCGGCCAGCCGGATTCGGTCTGCCAGTAGTTGTCGATGACCGGCACATCCAGCGTATTGCTCACCCAACTGGCGGTCGGCTCGTCCAGCGGTTCTCCAGCCAGATAGAGCACTTCCAGCGACGAGAGATCGTGTTTGCGAATTTCAGCGGTAGGGAATTTTTTCAGCACGCGAATGGCGGTCGGCGCTGAGAACATCCGGCTAACCTGATATTTCTCGACGATTTTCCACCACACGCCGCAGTCCGGCCAGGTCGGCAATCCTTCGTAAACGATAGTCGCCATCCCCGCCAGCAGCGGCGCGTAGACGATATACGAATGCCCCACCACCCAGCCGATATCCGACGCGCAAAAGAACACGCCGCCCGCTTTGCCGCCAAAAATGGTGTCCATCGAGGTCGCCAGCGCCACCGCATATCCGCCGACGTCACGCTGCACGCCTTTAGGTTTGCCGGTCGTGCCGGAGGTGTAGAGAATGCAGGAGGTTTCGTTGGATTCCAGCCACGCCACCGGTACCCGCGCGCCGATGTGTTGATGGCGCAACGACGCGAAATCGACATCCCGCCCGCTGACGCGCGCCATTTTCGCCAGCCCGCGATCCACCAGCAAAACATGGCGCGGCTGGTGCTGCGCCTGACTTATCGCATCGTCGAGCAATTTTTTATAGGGAATGATTTTGCCACCGCGCGCTCCGGCATCTGCCGAGACAATCAGCACCGGTTTAGCATCATCAATTCGCGCCGCCACGCTATGAGAGGCAAAACCACCAAATACCACCGAGTGAATAGCACCAATGCGCGCGCAGGCCAGCAGGGTAATATGCGCTTCGGCAATCATCGGCATATACACCAGCACCCGATCGCCACGCTGCACGCCCAATGAACGCAACATTGAGGCCACCGCGTTCACTTCGTCATGCAGCTGACGAAAGGTAAAGGTGCGCTCTTCTTCTGTTTCCGAAGAGACGGCAATCAGCGCCAGCGCCTCTGGCTGTTTCTCCAGCCAGCGATCGATAGCGTTGTGACACAAGTTGGTTCGGCCTTCACAAAACCAACGGGCAAACGGCGGATTGCTGTGATCGAGCGTTTGCGTAAAGGGCGTCTGCCAGTCAATACGCCGGGCCTGCTCGGCCCAGAACTGCTCCGGTTCGTTAATCGAACGCTGATAAAATTCGCTAAAAGACATAATGCTCTCCTGTTGAACTTACGCCTTACCGCTGTTTGCTTAAATGACGTACAGGTCGAGATACTCATTGACCGGCATCTGTTCCAGGCGAGTTCTGTCGAGAGAAACCTCCAGAATGCGCTGCTGTTGGCGAGTCGGGAACTGGCGCGCGAGGTTGATTTTGAATTTATCTACCAGCTTCGGAATGCCATCCTGACGGCGGCGAGCATGACCAATGGGGTACTCCACCACCACTTCTTCAAAGCGCGTACCGTCAGTGAACTCAAGAGTAACGGCATTGGCGATGGCGCGTTTTTCCGGGTCGTGGTAGTCAGCGGTAAACGTCGGATCTTCAAAGCAATTGATCTTCTCGCGCAGGGCGTCGATGCGTTTATCTTGCGCAACGTTGTCCTCGTAATCTGCCGCCGTTAAGCGCCCGAACAACAGCGGGATCGCCACCATGTATTGAATGCAGTGGTCGCGGTCAGCCGGGTTATTGAGCGGCCCTTTTTTGTCGATGATGCGAATACAGGCTTCGTGGGTGCGAATGGTCACTTTTTCGATATCCGCCGCCGTTTTGCCTGCTGCTTGCATCTGTTCATAGAGCGTCATCGCCGCTTCAACTGCCGTCTGGGAGTGGAACTCCGCCGGGAAGGAGATTTTGAACAGCACATTTTCCATGACGTAAGAACCGTACGGGCGCTGGAAGCGGAACGATTCACCTTTGAAGGAGACGTCGTAGAAGCCCCACACCGGCGCAGTCAGGGCTGACGGGTAACCCATTTCGCCCGTTTTCGCCATCAGTGCCAGACGTACCGCGCGGGAAGTGGCATCGCCCGCCGCCCAGGATTTACGCGTGCCGGTGTTCGGCGCATGGCGATAGGTGCGCAGCGACTGACCGTCCACCCACGCCAGCGAAACGGCGTTGAGAATTTCCTCGCGGGTCAGGCCAAGCATTTCGGCGACCACGGCGGTGGAAGCCACTTTCACTAACAGAACGTGGTCGAGGCCAACGCGGTTAAAGGAGTTTTCCAGCGCGATGCAGCCCTGAATTTCATGAGCTTTAATCATTCCGGTCAGCACCTGTTTCATGGTCAACGGCGCTTTGCCGCTGGCGACCGCGTTGCGTGAAAGCCAGTCCGCCGTTGCCAGAATGCCGCCGAGGTTGTCGGAAGGATGCCCCCACTCCGCCGCCAGCCAGGTATCGTTGAAATCGAGCCAACGGATCATCGCGCCGATGTTAAATGCCGCCTGGACGGGGTCGAGCTGGAACTGAGTTCCGGGGACGCGCACGCCGTTAGGTACGACGGTGCCGGGGACAATTGGCCCCAGCAGTTTTTTACAGGCCGGGTATTCGAGAGCTTCCAGACCGCAGCCGAGCGTGTCGAGCAGGCAGTAATGGGCGGTGTCGTAGGCCACTCTGGAACTGATTTCGTAGTTCATGACGTAATCGACGATATCAACGATTTCACGATCAAATTCCGGGCGGATGTTGTTGATTTGAGCTGACATTGGGTACGTTTCCTTCGGATTTTTTATAAAGTTAAAGTGTTTTTTTACTCTGTTATCAAGAGATGAGTGTTTGCTTCTGAGCAGGCCCTTCCCCTCACCCTAACCCTCTCCCCAAAGGGGCGAGGGGACTGTCTGTGCACTCGGTCAAATGGAGCGCGCTTTTCCCCTCACCCTTCCATGGAGAGGATCGGGGTGAGGGTACATGCCCGCACCTGAGCTGGCCTTTCCCCTAACCCTAACGGGCGGATTGTGCGCGCTGTTATCTCCTGCGCCGTTCTTCTTACTGGCGCTTATCCAGCGCGACAAACTGGCGGTCTTCCGGTCCAACATAATTGGCGGAAGGACGGATAATTTTGTTGTCCTGACGTTGTTCGATAATGTGCGCCGCCCAGCCGGTGACGCGGGCGATAACAAACAGTGGTGTGAACATCTCGGTGGGAACGCCCATCATGTTGTAGGAAACAGCGGAGAACCAGTCGAGATTGGGGAACATCTTTTTGCTCTCCCACATCACCGTTTCCAGGCGATCGGCGATGTTGTACATCTTCAGCGAGCCGCCTTCCTGCGAAAGCTGCTTCGCCACACGTTTGATCACCTGGTGGCGCGGGTCGGCGATGGTATAAACCGGATGACCAAAACCAATGACCACTTCTTTGTTTTCCACCCGCTTGCGGATATCGGCTTCGGCTTCGTCCGGCGTTTCGTAGCGTTGCTGGATCTCCAGCGACACTTCATTCGCCCCGCCGTGCTTCGGCCCGCGCAGTGCACCAATCGCGCCAATAATCGCGGAATACATATCAGAGCCGGTGCCCGCAATCACCCGGCTGGTAAAGGTGGAGGCGTTAAACTCGTGTTCGGCGTACAGCACCAGCGAAATATGCATCGCCTTTTCCCAGCTTTGCGACGGCTTTTCGCCATGCAGCAGATGCAGGAAGTGACCGCCGATGGAGTCGTCATCGGTTTCCGGCTGGATGCGTTCGCCGTTATGGCTGTAGTGATACCAGTAGAGAAGAATCGAGCTAAGTGATGCCAGCAGTTTGTCGGCAATATCCCGCGCACCGGAAACGGTGTGCCCCTCTTTTTCCGGCAGCGTGCAGCCGAGCGCGGAAACGCCGGTGCGCATGACATCCATCGGATGCGACGCCGCTGGTAAGGCTTCCAGCACAGTACGCACGTTAGCCGGTAAACCGCGCAGGGCTTTCAATTTTGTTTTGTAGGCGGCGAGTTCGTCACGGGTCGGCAGTTTGCCGTGGATCAGCAAATGCGCCACTTCTTCGAATTCGCAATGTTCCGCGAGGTCAAGAATATCGTAGCCGCGGTAATGCAGGTCGTTGCCGCTTTTACCCACGGTGCAGAGCGCCGTATTGCCCGCCGGAACGCCAGAAAGCGCCACTGATTTTTTCGGTTTAATGACATGGGTACTGTTTTGCAGGATCGTTGTGTCGCTCATATTGTCCTCGTCATTGTTATCATTTGTAGGGTCGAGATTGTTGTCGGATGCGACGCCATGCGTCTTATCCGAACTACAGTTCAGTACACCCCGTAGGCCTGATAAGTCGCGTCAGCGGCGCATCAGGCATCGGTTGTCGAATACAACTAACGGGCGTTTTTTATTTCGCCTGGCTACGGGCAAACAAGTCGTCGAGCTTCTCTTCGTACTGGTAGTAGTTGATGCTTTCGTACAGCTCGTTGCGGGTTTGCATGGTGTCGATGACGCTTTTCTGCGTGCCTTCCTGACGCAGGACGTTGTAGACATGTTCAGCGGCGCGGTTCATGGCGCGGAATGCTGAAAGTGGGTACAGCGCCATCGCAACATGGGCGCTGCGTAATTCGTCGGTAGTAAACAGCGGCGTGGCACCAAATTCGGTAATATTGGCGAGGATTGGCACCTGCACCGCATCGGCAAACTGACGGTACATGGCGAGTTCGGTAATCGCCTCCGGGAACAACATCTCGGCACCCGCTTCAACATAGGCCTGCGCACGCTCGATCGCCGCATCCAGCCCCTCTACCGCCAGCGCATCGGTGCGCGCCATGATCACAAAATCAGGATCGGTTTTCGCATCCACCGCTGCACGGATCCGATCCACCATCTCCTCTTTCGAGACGATCGCTTTGTTCGGGCGATGACCGCAACGTTTCGCGCCAACCTGATCTTCAATATGCAATCCTGCCGCACCGGCTTTAATCATCGATTTCACAGTGCGCGCCACGTTAAAAGCCGAAGATCCAAAACCAATATCCGCATCAACCAGCAGCGGCAGTGAGCAGACGTCGGTGATACGGCGAATATCTGTCAACACGTCATCAAGAGTAGAAATACCGAGATCGGGCAGCCCCAGCGACCCTGCCGCCACACCACCGCCGGAGAGATAAATCGCCTGATATCCGGCACGCTGCGCCAGCAGCGCATGGTTAGCGTTGATGGTGCCGACAATCTGCAATGGATTTTCTTTAGTAAGTGCAGCGCGAAACGCTTTACCTGGAGAGTGTAGAGACATAGCCCATCCTTTGTTATCAACTTGTTATTTACGTTGATAAAGACAAAGCAAGGGGTGTGCCACAATTGCCTGAATAAAATTAAATGCTTAATTTCAATTTGTTAGAGATAAACCCATGAATTAATCCGCAAATATGCGTTTCAGTTAACGTTTCAGGCAATGTTTCACCGCGTTTCATTGCAACAATTATGAAACAAGACTAAACCCACTATTCGGTTTCTTAACTTTGCGGTGCGCTATGGCACATCCACCACGGCTGAATGACGACAAACCGGTTATCTGGACGGTATCAGTAACGCGGCTGTTCGAGTTGTTTCGCGACATAAGCCTGGAATTCGATCACCTGGCGAACATTACCCCTATCCAGCTTGGCTTTGAAAAAGCGGTGACCTACATCCGCAAAAAACTGGCAAACGAACGCTGCGACGCCATCATCGCTGCAGGCTCTAACGGCGCGTACCTGAAAAGCCGCCTGTCAGTGCCAGTTATTTTGATTAAACCGAGCGGCTACGATGTGTTACAGGCACTGGCAAAAGCCGGAAAACTGACATCGTCTATCGGTGTCGTCACTTATCAGGAAACCATTCCGGCGCTGGTCGCGTTTCAAAAGACGTTTAATTTGCGCCTCGATCAACGTAGCTACATTACCGAAGAAGACGCCCGCGGGCAGATTAACGAGCTCAAAGCTAACGGCACCGAAGCGGTGGTCGGCGCGGGGCTGATTACCGATCTGGCAGAAGAAGCCGGAATGACCGGAATTTTTATCTATTCCGCCGCTACCGTGCGCCAGGCGTTCAGCGATGCGCTGGATATGACGCGCATGTCGTTACGCCATAACACTCACGATGCCACCCGCAACGCCCTGAGAACTCGTTACGTGCTGGGCGATATGCTCGGTCAATCACCACAGTTGGAGCAGGTGCGGCAGACTATTTTGCTGTATGCCCGCTCCAGTGCGGCGGTGTTGATTGAGGGGGAAACGGGGACGGGCAAAGAACTGGCAGCCCAGGCAATTCATCGGGAATATTTTGCCCGCCACGATGCGCGACAGGGCAAAAAGTCGCATCCGTTTGTTGCCGTCAACTGCGGGGCGATTGCCGAATCGCTGCTGGAAGCAGAGCTGTTTGGCTATGAGGAAGGGGCGTTTACCGGCTCACGACGCGGAGGCCGCGCCGGACTGTTTGAAATCGCCCACGGCGGCACGCTATTTCTTGATGAGATAGGCGAAATGCCTCTGCCGTTGCAGACTCGTCTGTTAAGAGTACTGGAAGAAAAAGAGGTCACCCGCGTCGGCGGGCATCAGCCTGTTCCGGTGGATGTGCGGGTCATTAGCGCTACTCACTGCAATCTGGAAGATGATATGCAGCAAGGAAGGTTTCGCCGCGATCTATTTTATCGCCTGAGTATTTTGCGTCTGCAACTACCGCCACTGCGCGAGCGGGTGGCGGATATTCTGCCACTGGCGGAAAGCTTTTTGAAAGTATCTCTGGCGGCGCTCTCCGCCCCGTTTTCTGCCGCATTACGCCAGGGATTAAACACCAGCCAGGCGGTTTTATTGCGCTACAACTGGCCGGGCAATATTCGAGAACTGCGCAATATGATGGAGCGACTGGCGCTGTTTTTAAGCGTGGAACCAACACCAAATTTAACGCCGCAATTTTTGCAGCAACTACTGCCGGAACTGGCACGTGAATCGACAAAATTGACCGCCCCACCCTTACTGACGCCACAACAGGCACTGGAGAAATTTAACGGTGATAAAACTGCTGCGGCGAATTATTTAGGTGTCAGCCGAACGACGTTCTGGCGGCGGCTGAAAAATTAAATTGCCGGATGCGGCGCGAACGCCTTATCCGGCATAAATTTCAATAGATAATGATCACCGATAAACTTACGCATCGGGCATGTTTACATGGGGTTCAGAATTACTTCTTCTTATAAATATCCGCCGTGCCGTGGATCTTATTGTCAGTCTGACCGGAGGTCAGCACCAACACATCAGCACCTTTTTCATCCGCTTTTTTGATCAAATCTTCTTTCGCGTCTGCGGTCGACATTTCATTACTTGTTGAAATATCACCTATTTTTTCATATTGCGATTCAACTTTTTCAAATTCTGCTTTGGTCATCAATTCAGCGGCATAGACATTTGTGACAACAAAAGCTAACGCACCAACTAAGAGCTTAGTTCCAGTTTTCATAAATGAACTCCATGATGTTTGATTAAGCCAATACCCTGAAGCTAACAGTCATCATTCAGGGTTGATTAATAAGTAGTTCAGCGTTTAGGAAAAATCCATAGGAAAAGAGAATATATTTGTATTTTTCTTAATGCGAATCACTCTTGTGCTTCTGGTTAATAATTTTCACTGCAAGTATCACTGGTGTTATATGAATTATTTTTTATAAAAATCTCAAATATTCACCCTGCCACAGACTCAATATAAAAATTACACTAGCCACATTACTTTTCTGAACAAAAAAAACCAAATCATCTATTGCGTTGATTCTTATAAACATTATTCGTTTTATTTCTCATTAACCTTAAGATGATTCACTATTATTTTTAATAACAATATTAAAAAATTCATTTACACCATTTACAAACCACTAAAACCTATCAATGTAATGAACAACTAACACTTTAATAAATTTATCACATCTAATATTACACATATTCTTATTTAGCAACTTGCATGTTTACGCCTTACAAGGTTTCAGGAAGAAAAACAGTGCAATAAAAAACATTTCGCCATTTAAATTTAAGGATGAAAGTGAGTGATATGAAATTAGCAAAAAACAGCTTATCGACACGGGCGATAGCCATTTCAACGGTATTATTTACACCCATATCCCTGGCCGTAACCCCACCCACAGATGTAAATAGCGTTGTTATCATTAATAATGGAGAAGAAGCAAAAATTATTGCCTCTGAAGGTTACGATCCCGGATGGAATCATTTTACTTCTTTGAATGTAGGCCAAAACTCTAATGGCTCATTACTCATTGATAATCTTTCATTTATTACTGCTAATGCTACCGTAGGTAATAATGCTGAAGGTTCCCTCACTTTATCCGACCATACCAACTGGCAATTTGATACCCCTACCTCCAAATTGTTTTTGGGTACAAATGAAGGTTCCGGCACCGTATATGTATTAGAAGGCAGTAAGATAAGTGGCCTGCAAGAACTAAGGATTGGTGAGTATTATGGTGATGCCAAAGGGTTGATGGTTATTGATGGGGAAAACTCGTCAGTCACCTCTAATGTTACCCTCGTTGGCGATCAGGGAACCGGCAATTTACGTATTACTAATGGCGGTACACTCACTACCTCAGCTCAGGTGGCTATTGGATATGCTTATCCAGCCAATGGTGTATCAAAAAATCGTAATAGTTATGGCGAGGTTCTGGTCGATGGTAAAAATTCAGCATTGAATGCTGAATATGTTTATCTTGGTGGATTCAGCCCAGATTTTGCTTTTAATACTACTGGTATCCTTACCGTTAATAATGGTGCAACAATCAATGCCAATTCGTTTATCTGGGTTACTCTCGCCCCTGGCGCCACAGGCGTTTTAAATATTGGTGGCGCACAAGGTGAGGCTGAACAGCCTGCAGGTTCGATTAATACGCCATTTATTCATTTGGGAGCCGCAGATGCTTCCTCCACGTCGGTAGTTAACTTTAATCACTCCAGTACCGATTTTCTCCTGGCCTCACCTATACAGGGAAACGGCCAGGTTAACCAGGTAGGTTCCGGGACAACCACATTATCTGGCTCGAATAACTATGCCGGTAATACCTATATAACCAAAGGCAGCCTACGTGCAGGTAAAGAGAATACCTTCAGCCCCAACTCCGATTATATTGTCGACAGCGACGGGCATCTCGATTTAAACGGTTATTCGCAAGCGTTAAAAACACTGACGCTGGCTGGAACATCAACGTTGTCTTCGTATGAACAGGGTCACGAGTTCACACCGACCACACTGACCATTAACGGCAACTACACCGCCGATGATGGCCTGTTAGTCATGCATACTGTATTAGGCGATGATAATTCCGCAACGGATAAGCTCATCGTAAAAGGGGATACTTCCGGTAGCACCCGCATCATGGTCAACAATGCGGGCGGCCTGGGCGCGGATACCCTGGAAGGGATAAAAATTGTCGAGGTTGAAGGCCTGTCAGAGGGCGTTTTCAGTAAAGAGGGGCGTATTGTTGCCGGTCCCTATGACTACAACGTGGTAAAAAGCGACAACCAGAACTGGTTTTTAACCAGTGAAATTCCCGCAGGACCGTATACCCCACCGGTACTACCCGTCATCCCGGAACCAGACCCTGAGCCACCTGTAACACCAGAGCCCCCTGTAACACCAGAACCGCCTGTGACACCGGAGCCGCCTGTTACGCCATCTGTTCCACAACCAGAACGAAAACATCTGTATCGCCCGGAAATTGGTAGCTATCTGGCCAATATTCAGGCGGCAAATACGCTGTTTAATACCCGGCTGCATGACCGTCTGGGGGAAACACAATACACCGACCTGCTAACCGGCGAGCAGAAAGTGACCAGCTTGTGGATGCGTAACATTGGCGGACATAACCGCTTTAAAGATCGTTCGGATGAACTGAACACCCAGAGCAATCGTTATGTTCTGCAACTGGGCGGCGATCTCGCGCAATGGAGCAGTAACGCACTCGATCGCTGGCATCTCGGCTTAATGGCTGGCTATGCCAACAGCAAGAGTCATACACATTCCAGCCTGACCGGGTACAACTCGCGTGGGCAAATCCACGGCTACAGCGTGGGTGTATATGGCACATGGTACGCGAACGAAGCCGATAAAACCGGAACCTATGTTGACAGCTGGTTGCTCTATAACTGGTTTGATAACACCGTCTCCGGCGAGTATCTGCCGAGTGAGAAATATCACTCTGACGGTATCACC
>NZ_RHJI01000027.1:41468-42455 GCF_004211955.1 Escherichia sp. E1V33 | reverse complement strand
ACCAGCGTCCCGTCCGGCGCGGTCACCTCCTGTACCGTGCCCGTCAGGTCCGTGTGGTAATACCAGATTTTCCGGCTCTCTCCGCGCCCCGTGATGGCGGCCACCGGCGTGTACGGCTGTTCCGCATCGTACAGGTATGTCCGCTTTCCCTGCCATGTTGTCTCCTGCAACAGCCGGAACCCTTCCCACACAAACGTTGTCCGGCTTCGTTCTCCCCGGTCCGTATGGCGGCCATATGTCGCCTTGCTGATGCGCCTGCCCAGCGCATCATACTGATACCGCGTCTCGCTGTTGCTGCTGATGACCCGCGTTAACTGGCCCTGCGCGTTCCACTCCAGCTGCTGGTCCCTGCGCTCTGTCAGTTCGCCCCATTCGTTATAGCGGTAGCGGTCACGCCCGTAGCCCGGCAGGCGGTTATCCGGCACCGCTCCCTGATATTCATCCGTCAGCAGGTTGCCCGCTTTGTCGTAATAATAATGGTCATGGTCATACATCTGCCCCGTGCGGCTGGTCAGCCAGCCGCTGCGGTCATAGCTGAACACCAGGCAACCGCGCAGTTTGTCATTGATGCCGCCGACTTCACCGTCTGCGTTCCAGATATAGTCCCGCGCCGTCACGCTGTCGTTCTGCGCCGGGGGAGTACCGGTCTGCTGTGGATTCTGGCTGCCACCTGGCAGGCTGCGCTGCCAGCTTAACCGGTTGTCGGCGTTGTAGCCGCTGAACGTCGCCAGTTTCCCCTGGGTGCGCATCACCTGACGGTGCAGACTGTCACGCTCATATTCACTGACCGTGATACCGTCCAGTGCCGTCTGGAGCAGATGCCCGCTGCCGTAGTAAAGATGGCTGAGGTGCTGCCCGTTCGGTAACGTGATGTCGGTGGGATTGCCCAGCGCGTCACGCTGATATTTTATGCTGCCGTGCACGCTGTGCTCTGCCGTCAGCCAGCCGCTGCGGTCATACGCAAAGCGCACCGTGTCCGCCTGCATG
>NZ_RHJI01000027.1:0-41399 GCF_004211955.1 Escherichia sp. E1V33 | reverse complement strand
TGCGTCTGGATGATGACCGGATACCCGCCCGCATTCAGCACAAACATCCGTATCAGACCGTCCGGGCGCTGTTCTCCCGTCAGCCGTCCGTCCGCATCGTGACTAAACCGGTAAAGCGCTCCGTTGCCGTTGCTCAGACTGGCAATCCATCCCTCCGCGGTATAATGCCAGCGCGTCTCCCGTTTCTCTTCATCTACGTGGAGCGCCAGCAGCCCGCGCGGCGTATACTGCCAGGACTGCACACTACCCGTGATGCGACGGTGGCTGCTCAATAACCCCAGCGCGTTCCACGTGTAACGGTCCTGCTGTTTACCGGGATGATTTACCGTCTCCGGCAGTCCCAGACGGTTATAGCGGATACGTACCGTTTTCCCCTCCGCGTCCGTCACCGCCGTCAGGTTGCCGTCTTCATCGTATTCATAACCCGTGGCACGCCCTGAACAGTCGGTGTAACGCCTCAGCTGGCCGCGCGCATCATGCGCCAGCGCAGCCTCGCCGCCCCGCGCATCCGTGCAGCTGACCGCTAGCCCCTGTTCATCATACCCGTAGCGCGTGACGCGCCCTTCCGGGTCCGTCTCCCGTATCACCTGGCCGTGTTCGTTGTAATCCGCCTTCCATACGTGGTCGTCATCCAGTGCCCGGCGCGTGATTTCAGCAAAACTGCCGTTCCACTGTGTATGTGTCACCCGGCCTGCCGCGTCCGTCTCTTTCACCACCCGGCTCAGGGTGTCGTATTCCAGCGTTACCCTGCGTTCGCCGGGGAGTTCCACCGCTACCGGAAAATGGTTTTCGTTGTACGTGAAGCGGTACATTCCGCCGCCCGGCGTCCGATGCGCAGTCACATACGTCTCTTCATCAAACCACCACTGCCACGTCTGCTCCGGCCTGCCGGTTACCACTGTCTGCCCGCCAGCAAAATCATAGTGGAATCGGTAATCCTCGCCGTCGCTGGTTGAGTGTTCCACCACGCGGGGGAAACCTTCAATCCCTTCCCAGCGGTAGGTACAGGTAAAACCCGTCGCGTTGCGGTGCTCTGTCATCAGGCCATTTTCATAGGCAAACTGGCGCACCGTCACACCAGCCCGGTTCACCACGCCAGTCAGTTGCCCGTTATCGTCGTAACGATATTCCACCAGGTTACCGGGACGCCCGCCCTTCACCAGTTCAATATGCGACAGGCGTTCCCCTGCTTGCGTCATCGTGCGGTGCAATAAAAGATGGTGTCCGCTGCTGGAGGCCACCCGTACCAGCCTGCCGTTCTCACGCCCGAAAGCAATACGCTGCAGGTACGGCGTCTCCATAAAAAGTAACGGCGCGACGCCGTGGTCATCAAATTCATCAAACACGTAATAGCTGCGGTCGGTGTAATGCAGCACATAGCGCCCGTCATGCAGACGGCTCAGGTAAAACTGCTCTTCCGGGTCGAATATCTGGTGGCCCGGTATCAGCATCTCTTTCGGATAACTCAGTTCCCGACCCTGTACACCGATGAAGGTGATATATGTTTCATCCTCACGCAGGTTTATCTCCCAGTTCAGCCGCCATCCTCTGCCCAGCAATCCTTCAGTTTCCAGGTGGCTGGCGTAAAAGCGCGAACAGGTGACGGGCAGGCGTCCTGGCAGGGTAAAATCCGTCTCCGGCAGCAAAATTTTTTGCCCAGTGGTGACATCTACCGGATTGCTGAACAACCCCATGACTGTGTCAGAGATGGCCATCCCGACCATTTCGCCACCAATAAATTTTGCCGCACATTTTGTACCAAATTTCGACCCCATCTTTGCCGCCTGACGCCAGGCGCCAGCCAGCCCGCCAAGCATTCCGGCGACCACATACAGCACATCCACCACCTGACGCAGCCAGTCAGGGATTTCCGGGCTGATTTCCAGTACCGTTTGTGTACCACCGCCGAGAAAGACATTGGGGGAGCCGTCCTCAATCACTGCATCACACTCAGTGTGGTCATCCTTGCGGGCAGCTGGCTGGCTGTTGATGTAGATGTTGCAGGAACCCTGGGCGATACGGATTTCCGGAGAATGGTCTTCGCATATCACCGTACTCAGTACGGCGCGGGCGGCCGGGCGACTGTTAGTGCTGACATTATCAGAACCGGTCAGAATTTTTCCCACTGTGGAATGTATCGAGCGCCCAATAGCCTCACCCAGTTGCAGGACTCCGGAAGCTATCTGATCAGCCAGAAAACTCAAAATCAGCCCGGCCAAGAAGCCGCAGGTAAAAAAAGCAAAGCTGGCGACGGCAATAATGGCGATACCTATGATGGCCCCTATCAAAAACCCGGCAAGGGCGCTGGTGTGGTAGATGGGGTCATCCACCCGTGCGGCTTCATACATGACAAAACCTCCCTGTTTTTTTAGCTTTTAGCAGGCTGAAAACTAGTCAACCATGCAGTCCATAGCTGGTCGGTGTGATCATCAAAAGGACGCTGAGTGGTCAGCGTCAACACCAGTACCTTTGCTGGCCCGGTGATAAACCCGGCCTGACGCTGGTACACTTCTGTTTTTCCAGAACGGTGGGTGGCGAGAATCTGCTCACCTGTGATGGCATCTTCGCCAGTTCCTGCCAGTGCCGTTCCCCGCGAAAGTACCCGGTGCTGGCTCAGGTTTTTTTTCATCAAGGCTATCTGGCGGTCAATATAGGTGGTCAGATTTTCATCTGGCCTGAGCGTATCGCGGGAAATATTCAGACTGGGAGTTGCCCTCTCATTGCCCGATGGGACGAAGATATTGACGGTGCGATCAAGAAAAGTTTCAGGCAGGGCAAAGCAGCCCTCCTGAATACGGTAAAGGCTGGTCATAGAAAAATTCCTTTTATATTTTTTTATTCAGAAACGTCCGGGGTAGGTAACGGGGCAATATCATCCGCAGTCATGGCTGTGCCGCCATCTGGATTCATATCAATGCCACTGCCAATGAGTTGCATAACATCGCTGGTGTGCAGTAAAAGTTGTTTTCCACAAAACTCAATCGAGCCATCCTTGTGTAATACAAGCGCTGCATTGCCGCAGCGAAGAGTTAATTGATCGCCAACATCCAGACGATAGGTCGTCCCGACATTGATGGTTTGAGCTAGTTTGACGGAAAGACCATCATTTTTTGTGATGGTGGCATTGCGGTCTTCTCCCACGCTGATGGTTTCATTTTTGACAATGGTTTTTGTGCGATCGACCATGATCGTGTGGGTTTCATTGTTTTTTACCGTAGTATTCAGGTCTTTTTCCGCGTGGAACTTCACTTCTTCCGCACCCGTTTTATCATCGAAGCGCAGCATATTTCCGTTAGCCGGCCCTCCCTGCAATGAGTGGCTGAATATCCCACTCTGCGACGCCATGCCCGGCAGCCCCCACGGCGGCATGGTGTCCTGGTTATAGGTGCGCCCCACGATGATGGGTAAATCCGGGTCGCCGTTTTTGAAATCAACCAGCACTTCCTGACCAATACGCGGGATCTGGATCATGCCGAATCCTTTCCCTGCCCACGGGTAGCTCACTCGGATCCAGCAGGAGCTGTTTTCGTCATTATTACCGTAACGGTCCCAGCCAAACTGCACCTTCACCCGGCCATATTTATCCGTCCAGATTTCCTGCCCTGCCGGGCCGGTGACGATGGCGCTCTGCGGGCCTTTGGTGTGGGGTTTGCTTAGGGTTCGCTGTGGGCGGTAAACTTCGCTGGTGGGGTGCAGTTCAAACGTGGTGACATAGGTAAAATGCTGCTCCTGACCGCTGTGCTGCGCATTATCCCGTAAAAACAGCGTGGTCTGTACCAGTAGGTATTCCTGGTTGACCTCTGCCGTTGGATGATTCATCAGCGTAAAGGTGTAACCCGTCATGAGGGTGCGGATATGACCTGCCCCATGTGCCCGGCTGCCGGGGCTGCGCTGCGCTTCCATACGAATGCGCGTCAGCATCTCGCCTTCGCCCGTAGTGAAGTAATCACCAGGCCATTCGTAATGCTCGTATTCAGCATGACCGGTATCACGCGGACTGGCCACGGTACTTTTCAGCAGCGAACGTGGCTTCATAAAATCAAAATCGTCCATCACCCACTTTCCAGTACGCAGCCTCTCACTGGCCGTAATGGTGTGGATAAATTCCTTGTCCAGTTTCAGCCCTTCCTGGTGCCACTCCACCAGTGGCGAGTCAGGGCACGCTTTATGACCATTGATGGCATCCGCCAGCACCAGCGTATGGCTGTTCTCGCTGTGCTCAAACCACCAGTAAATTCCCCACTCCTGCATCAGGCGCTGGATGAAATCAAAATCCGTTTCACCGTACTGCACCTGCCAGGCGCGGGGCGGATAATTTTCCACCAGCCGCTTTTCCACCGGAAAGGAATATTCATCCAGTACTTCATCGAGAATATCCACCACGGTTTTATTCTGGAACGCTTTGTAGTCGCTGGTATGGGTCAGCAGTTTCAGCCACGGCTCAAGGCGTAATTCATACGTTACCGAGCGGCCCTCATGGCCCACCACCCGCGCCGCTGTCACCAGCCCGCTGATATGCCGTTTGCCGCCGCCGTCCAGTTCGATACTGACGCACAGGTCTTTGCCCACCATCGGCTTGAGCGGCAGGTTGGCTGCGGGGGAGACATATCCGAGGTTCAGGGTATCCGGGGTTTTAAGCTGTACTGTGTAGGAAAACAGGTTTCCAAGCCCTTCCGAACCATTCATGCCTGCAAACAAAAGCAGCTGCGGCGGCACCGCACTACCACTTACTGTGACGCTATGCGCCCCCGGACCACCGGCTGCAAGCGACGCCGCCGAATCCTGAACTGCACCAGCCATATCCGAGATCCCTGCTGCTGCAGCGGCGGCCTGCGCTGCAGCTACCGCCGCTTTCACCAGTCCCGATGGTTCCGGCAGCGCACCAAACAGGTCCGCCGCTGCCTGTTCTGCCATCGGCTCGGCGGCACCAGATACATCGGTTGCGGCTGAACCTGTGCTCATACCGCCACTTTCGCCAGCTATTGGTGGTGTGGTGATGACGGGTCCACCGTTTCCAACTGGTTTATTACCCGTAGATACAAAACTCATGATATTTACTCCTTGTAATACCGGATTAAAATTTAGCCCCTGGTGGCCAAAAAATATAAGTAATAACTCGCCATTGCCCGTCTTTATAATGAAACCAACATGTCAGATTCAAATCTCCCTGCAAATTCCAGAACATTTCCTTAATAGGAATATCCTGAAATTCAGGATCTGTTATGCGATAAGTTTGATTCAATCCGATATAATACTCACCAACAAATTTATATCGTGGCCTCACGAATTCATGAGCAGGCGGTCCATATTTCTTCATAAAAAAGATATCATTACTCCCATCATGTATATCATTTTCTTCATAATATTTTGTGGATTGAGCAACTGCAGAAGGCTTGAAAACATTTACTGTAGTTATGTAACTTATTGAAAGGAGAATCACTATAATACAGAAAAATTTCATTTTGTTACATTCAATAAAGTAAATTTAGTTTCAGGCATTATGACATTCAACGTAATAGTTGCGTTTTTAAGGTATCGTTCCCGAAGTTCCATTCCCACATTCATCAACCCACTAATATCTCCAACATACGGAGACGAAGAATCATAATCATCATCTAAGTAACCAAGTACATGTCCGGCCTCATGAGGTATATTTACTTGCAACGTATTGTTACAGTTAATACATTTCGCTACTTTTTCCAGGTCCGCTGAATCAACATGAACCGTACTGTTTTTAAAATCAACATATGTTCTTAAATCAGCACCAGGCAAAACCTTTGTTGCAATAACCAACCAGTCTTCATTCTGAGATGCAGAAATTATTCTTACATCAAAAGGCAAAGCTTTACCCTGAAATTTTTTAGCGAACTCAGATTCACCGGAAACAGAATAAGTTATTTTCCCATTCCATGCCTGCTGAACAGATACATATATTGCTCGCATAAAAATAGCTTTTTCCCATATGGTCCAGTCATCTGTAACGGTATTATCCTTATACCACTCATACTTCCATCTTATCACAGCCGTAATCGAACCAGTATTTTGATTTAATAAATACGCCCTCCTACCATCCTTATGTATAATGATATCGCCATCAATATTTGTTTTTTCGTAGTATTCGGCCAGAAAACTATTCTCATCATATTTAAGCTTGGTCATTTTACTCTCATTAAATACTAATTGTTTGTATTGGAAATATTTTCGGGAAAAATATAATTTTATATATTATGAGTATTGCCCCATCAGCCGCAGCGCATCCACATTCCGTCCTTCACTGCAGGGCAAGATTACGAAAGCCCGCTCCCCGCAAGGACTGACGCCAGGTAGTTTCTGTCCATGGCTGCTTTTCGCATCTTACGTCTTAACCCTGCCTTGAATACCTTATCATTCGTCAAAATATTAATAGCGATGTGCTGTATCCCTGAGAATAATTCTGCTGCGTTTCCTCTTCTTATTTTGCAGTCGTCTTCATTCATTGCCACGTCCAGACGCCAGTGCATCTTATTCTCCACGTGCCAGTGGTTTCGGATTGCTGTGGCGAACTTCTCTGCGGTTAAATCAGCAGAATTGATATAATATCTGACCGTCATTTCTGGTTCTTTCTTTTGTTCTGCTATTATTGACCGAAAGGAGACTGCCACGCATAATTTCTTCAGCCCTTTCCATTCAAACGTGAAATCAATAAGTTCATCATTGGCATCGCAAACAATGTGAAGACGGATTTCTTCTCTGCCGTGACTCTTTTCACTAATTGCGTCACTGTCATGCTCTGGATTATTTAATTCTTTCAGCGGAAATTTTTCCTCAAAGGCTTTATTTAGCCGCCCCTGGTTTCCTTTTACAGCGAATAAATAATCACCTCCCTGTTTTTGTATCTTCTCTGCAATATCTTTCTGGCAACCCATCGCATCAGTTGTGATATTTTTTCCTTTAATATCCAACATGTTAAGAAGTTCAAGGATAGCTGTAATCTCATTAAATTTCTCATCCTTCTTGATCTGTCCGATGACCAGACTGTGCATTGTTGAGAACGCACTAATGACATGAATCGCTCCCCTGCGACGACTCTTGTCATAAGAGTGCCGGAGTGTTTTTCCATCAATTGCGATGACGCCTTTATCATCTGAAGAATGGCAGTCACGCATCCAGTTAATAAAGCACTCGTGAAATTTTGCAGGACTGATACAGGATACAACTCTGGCAATGGTATCGTGAACAGGAATACCATTTTCAAAATCACCATATTGTTTTAAAAAATCGAGATGTGTTTCCCCAAAATCCCCTATATCTTCCCAACCTTCTGCACCAGAAATAACGGCACAAATAGTCAACAGTAGAATATCTGACAATTTATGTTCCACTTTCAAAGCTTGTCTTTAATCGGGGATAATAGAAATATGCCCCATCAGTTTTTTAAGTTTCATTTTGTTCTCCTTAATTATGTAAGGAATATTTGATCATGTATAAAAAATAGCTTTAGGTAATGAGGAATATCTCAATTATTGAACATAAAATGTGAATTATTTAGTACAAAAAAGCAGCGTTACGTAATCTTTCCCTGCACCGCACTACCACTTACTGTGACGTTATGCGCCCCCGGACCACCGGCTGCAAGCGACGCCGCCGCATCCTGAACTGCACCAGCCATATCCGAGATCTCTGCCGCCACTTTCGCCAGCTATTGGTGGTGTGGTGATGACGGGTCCACCGTTTCCAACTGGTTTATTACCCGTAGATACAAAACTCATGATATTTGCTCCTTTAATACCAGATTAAAATTTGGATCCTGGCGGCCAATAAACTCGGGATATAACTATCCATTTACCATTTTTATAATGAAGCCAACATGTTAAATTTAGATCTTTATTGACATTCCAAAACATCTCCTTAATAGGAACATCTTTAAATTCAGGATTATTTGAAGGGTAAGTCCGTTCTATGCCACCATAATAAATACCCACAAAATCATGCCTTGGGTTTATGAAATAATGTTCAGGAGAACCATATTTTCTCACTAGTGAATCTTCATCATCCCCCCACTGAACATCTTTGTTATGCATCTCACTGGCAAAAATATCTAGAGTTACAAGTAATATCAATAACGTAAAAAATAGAGCAATTTTCTTCTGGATCATTTTATTACACTCGCAACAGAAAACGTAGTTAAGGGATATACTCAATTCAAGTCAATACAGACACCTTCCAGGTAGCGTTCCCGAAGTTCCATCCCAACATTCATTAACGCGGCAGTATCTGTTTTATATTTAGACACAGGCTTACCAAACTTATCAAGTTCATACTCATCTTCCAGATAACGAATCATATGTCCAATTTCATGAACTATATTTACCTGATAAAAACCACATATTGACTGATTCTCTGGAGCACATTTTTCTGATAACGAAGTATCTTTAAAATAAAAATGAGCAAACCGATTTTTCCAGTTAACATAAGGTCTGCCATCATCATTACCAGGAACGGTTCTTAATACGTCTACATTCCAGTGTTCTTTTTGATGGACCGGAATCATATTTATGCTGAAAGGCAATCGTTTACTCTTGAATTTCTCAGCAAAATCAGAGTCCCCTGAGACAGATAAAAATATCTTTTCATTCCATCCATAACAGATTGCAGAAAATGATTCATATATAAAACTAACTTCATCCAGGTATGTCCAGTTACCTCCTACATTGTTCTGATTCACCCAGTTAAATTTCCATCTCATTAATAATGCAATGTCGCCTGTGTCACTATTCAGTGATATATTCGCCATGTTCTGTATTCATCCTGATATACTTCCCATCTTCTACGGTATCAGGGCAAAGTTCATGCATGAGTTTAATCAAGAATTCATGCGATAGATTTATTTTACTCTCTCCAACAACACCATCCACATGTGTTGTGAGCGAACCAGATTTATTCCCTGAAGATACAGAACTCATGCTATTGACTCCTTTAATACTGAGGTAGAGATTTAGCCCACGACAGTCGTATTCCTGTTTTTTCACATCCAACAAAATAGAATATTAATAAATTAGGATAATATTTGTACTTTACTCACTCTACTTTCCATCTGAGTTCTCCGTACAATCGGGTTCTGACATTGAACCATCCTACTGAAATACACCACTTCCCCCTCTATCCAGTCGCAACGCATCCACATACCGCCCCTCGCTGTTCTGCTGCCAGAACCATCCATGCCCCTGCTGCGCCTGCGTTAACATTTTTGCTAGCCAGCACGGTCACGGCAGGCAATTCCATGACATGTACTACTCATCCGTACACCCCAGTCCCCGGCGCTGAACCACTTCACTGGCAAATGTTGCCCCGGTTTTTTTCATTATTCCTTTTTGTATTTTTTGCAGTGCGGGAAATGAGATTCTCCTGCATGAATCCTCTTCCCATATATCACCAGTTACAGGGCTAACTGAAAATAGCCCCCATACATCTGTTGCACCGGCGGAAGGAGAATCATAACCTACCCCAAAACTAAAATACCCAGGATGAAACGGGTTGCCTTGTTTATCTTTCAAATCGCCATCAAGAAAAACCCCAGGCAATTCCACATTGTATTTTTCAATTCTTAGTGAAAAAACTAATAATGACTGAGCCTGTATTACAGTAAGACCTGACTGGTTGACGTTCGTTAAATCAAACTCCGGTACATTCCTGATAAGAATTTCAGCGCAACAATTCACGGACACAACCATGAAAAGCAATGTTGATATTAATTTACAGGACACGTTATTCTCCGCTTAACCATATTAATCACCCCCACTAACTCACTAGCATAACCGGTATGACCGCCATTACTGTTTTTACCTGAATTAAAACCAGAATCAATCAATGCCTGCGCAAATTGCTCCGGGGATTTTTTACTTTTGACCGCATTACCAAATCGGATTGCAAAGGACTTTCCGCTAGTTGAAAAAGAGGTATAAGTGGCAACCCACACTTGATTACTCCCCAGCGGGTGAACCTGTCCTGACTGTAAAGGTGCCGGACCATGCATGGAAAAGTAGTTATTGTATTCTGTCGCGATTCTACCCTGCCCGTAAAAGGACTCCTTTGCAGCAAGCCCCAGGATATTTTCCACAGGCACATCAAGTTGCTTAGCGATTAATTCACATTCTTTCAGATATTGCTGTACAAACCTTACTGCACCAGTGTTATTACAGGCTTTATCATAAGACCCCATGATTCACTACTCCTTGTCTGATTATTTTTAATGCGGCCGGATATCCAGCCGAAGCGCATCCACATACCGCCCTTCACTGTTCTGCTGCCAGAACCAGCCTTGCCCTTGTTGTGCCTGCGTCAGTATTTTCTCTGGCCATCTCGGCCACGGCAGGTGGCGCACACCGGGCAGTTCCACTACTGGTGCGTCCGGCAAGCCGGTGAGTTCCCGGCTACGCTGCGGAACACGTCGTAAGCCGCGTAGCCACTGCGCCCAGCGCGGCCCCGGTCGCCATAGCGCCCACAACTGGTCGGTCTGCTCCACCAGTCGTCCGCAGCGTTCTGTCTGTGGTGAGACATGAGCTGCCGTCAACTGCGCCAGCCAGTACAGCCAGCCCTGTGTGTCATCCAGGCTCTCTTCCAGCCATTCCCGCCCGGCACGCTGGTAAATCACCAGCGGCCACGGTCTGCCCGTGCTGTCACGCGAGGCGGTCAGTACCCCGGTTAACCACTCATCGCGCCCACCAATGGGTAGAAATCCCGGCGACAGCGCAAAACTCCACGGCAATGGGTGGTGCTCCGGTAGTGCCGTTTTCTCACGTGGTGACAGGTGCATCCAGCCGTCATTTGTTCCGGCCTTCTCGGCATCCGCTCCTTCCGGCAGAACAATATGCCGCCCCTGCCCAAGCCACGTCTGCTGGTTCAGCCACGCCTGCCACACCTGCCCTTCGTTCGCGCTCACCCGCCAGCGCACGTAGTCCCGCTGATCCGGTAGTCTGCCAAACATCGCCGGAGCCGATACTGCCGTAGCGCGGCGCATCAGAGAATCCTCGTAGGGCAACTGAAGTTTTGCAGCAGCTCGCGATCCACCGGGTCAAAATCCCGTCCGGCGGTGATTTCCAGCACCACCCGCCGCCCGTCGAAGCTATACTCCACCTGCTGTGTTCCCCGTACCGCCGTTTCTTGCGCTCTCCCCGCATCCAGCAGGTGAAACAGCGCCCACGGTCCGTTAGTCAGTAGCGTCGAGGTATCCTGGCGGATGCGCGGGCTGGCGGTGATTTCTGCCATTGAGCCGTTGCGCGGCCCCGGCCAGTTCACTTTTAGCGGCCTGACCGGGCCATGAGCGTAACGCAGCACCTGACCGTCGATATCAATCACCAGTTCAGTGATGGCGGGGTCCATATCCACGACGCGGACCTGCATCGCCCAGGAAAACTTTTTCCCGCCGTCACCGTTAAAAAAAACGCTGCGGATCTGTTTTGCCTCCTGAAACGGCGTCAGGTCCGGCCCGAGCAATGTCATGTTGCCTTCGGTCGGTTTGTAGCGCCACGGGTTGCTGGCAGTGTCCGCCAGCGGGGCCAATTGTTTCGACCAGAATGCATCCAGCACACCGCCACTGGCAAAGATACGATTAAAATCGTCCGCACTGACTTCCTGCGGGCTGTCGGCAAAGGGGTAGCGCCCGTCAATGGCGTCACGGCATTCATCGCCGATCACCGCTTCCATTTGCGCGTTCAGCACTTCACCAGTTCCCGCGTTGATTTTGCGCGTTCCCTGCTGCGTGAGATCCAGCAGAATATTTTTCAGCGGCGCGGGCAGTTTTGCCGCTTCAAGCTGTAATTTATCCGCCGCCGAAATGCGCCCCGGTAATGTACTCGCCGCCAGCGCGCTGTCGGCGATGGTGAGCTGGGTGTAATACTCATTGAGCATCGTTAGCAGCGAATTAAGCTGCGGCGCGCTACCACCCTGCCCACTGTCTGTCCGCCCGGAAACCACTTCCCGTAGGGCGGCAAAACGGTCATCCACCAGCGATTTTTCCAGCCGCTCTTCCGGGTGGATGTCCTGCAGCAACTTTGCCGTCTGCACCGCTTTTCCTGCATTGCCAGAGAGCCGATCCTGCGCGCGCTGGGCCATCTGCTTTTGTCTGGCCTGCGCATCCAGCGGTGGCACCAACGTAGTCTGCTCCACCACCGCTTTACTCAGGCGCATCAGAGGTGAGTCAGGCGAGGCCAGTGTACGAAGCACCTGAAGGTCATACGCCAGTCCGGGGCTACCGTCTTCCCCGGCACTGTTGATGCTGTGAATACTGGCCAGAAAATCCTGCCAGCGGCGGGCATATTCAGCCAGGTACAGGCGGCGTACCTCACGGGTAACCGGGAGTTCCTGTCCCGGCAACTGGCTCATCACAATATCAGTCGTTTTTTTTTGCACGTTTTCCCGGCCCATTACCCAGGCGTCGTCAGTTGATGCAGCTGCCACAAACTCCGACAGCCGTTTGTCGAACAGTTCCCGGTAGCCTTCACGGGTAAAGATGCCGGGCACGCCCCTATCCAGCGGCGCGCCATCCGTGCGGACAAAAACCGTTCCCGCATCTGCGCCTACCGCACGAACCAGCGAAAACTCCTGCGGCGCTTCGCTCTCCATAGAAGCCAGTGCACGAGTGTAGATACGCTCAGTGCTGGTATGGCCGTCAAGGAAAGCCCGTGCCAGGCGGATCAGCCCCTCATCTTTTTCATAAGGCGAATGCACTACGCGGCTGCCGTCAAACAGGGCGTCGATATGTTCCAGCACCGCTGCGCGACCGCCGAACTCCGCCACGCTATCGCGGTTGTCCAGATCGCTCAGTACCCAGGAGTGGATCTCCGCTGCGTTGTATTTGCCCTCGTGGTCTTTATCGAGATTTAGCAGCAGATAAACATGCAGGGCGTCATAGGCGGCTTTACTGTCCTGACGGGCAATGGCATCCGAAAGCACATATTCCATGCGCTTCACCAGCGGCGGTAACAGGAGTTGGTCCAGCAGGCGGTCATACAGGGATGCCACGCTCTCCATCACTGGCGGAAGACTGTAAAGACCATAACGCCAGGCCAGCGGCGGTGAGTCCGGGTCCAGCCCCGGCCAGGCAGAGAGCGCCCGCGCCTGGTTCAGCAGGGCCGGAACAGGCTGCATAGCGGGCTTTCCGGTATAGGCTTTGACGTCACCATCCAGTTGAGTCGTACGGCTGGCGATTTCATTCAGATAACCGCTGTTGCCTTGCTGGCTGCCCTGCATTCCCTGCCACAACCAGAAAGCCAGCGCCAGTACCAGCAGATGCCCGCCAGTACGCAGCAGGCGATAACGCCAGGCCCATTGAAGATTCGGCTCCACCAGGTGTGCTTCACGGAAGATAAACTGGGTCAGCAGGTCATGAAGAAAATAGCTGCGATTGCCGTCCGGTAAGGTATGAGACGGTGAATCAGCCTTCCCTTTTATCGCCCGGACAAAACGCTGCCAGATGCCCGCCTGATCGGCCACGGCATCAGCCTGCGCCTGCGCGGCGCTGGTGAAAAATACGCCGCGCAGCGTGTTGTTAAGCTGGGTGGCGTCAAATTTTGAATCGAGAAAAATTTGTTCAATGGCTTCCAGTAGCGGTGCGCCCAGCGCGGCAAATTCACGCGGGAAGCGGTAGAGCCGTTGGCGGCTTTTAAGGTCGTACTCTTCCTGCAACCGGGTATCCAGCCCTTGATCCAGCCGGAGCGTCAGATTTGCCAGTTCCTGGCCACAGAGCGCATGCAGCGACTGCGGATCGCTGGCGTGACGCCTGCGGTTGTAGGGCAGGGTGAAGCCCCAGACCTGAGCGCGCAGGTGACTGGTCAGCCCACGGAAATACTCCGTAAAGCCCGGCAGCAGATCCATCTTAGTGACAACCAGATAGACCGGGAAACGAATGCCCAGCGTCTCACGCAATTCAGCCAACCGTGCACGCAGAGCCGCACAGGCGGCCAGCCGTTCCGCCGGGGACTGCGCGGTCAGATCTGCCACGTTTAGCGTCAGGATCACGCCGTTCAGCGGCGCGCCTGGCCGATGTTTACGCAGCAGCCCCAGAAACCCCTGCCATTCTCCGGCGTTACGTTGGGTCGTACTGCTTTCGCCACCGTCATCGTGACGGGCATAGCGCCCGGCGGTATCAATGAGCACCGCCTCATTTGTGAACCACCAGTCGCAATGCAGTGTGCCGCCACCTGGCACGGTGAGGATATGCGCGGTTTGCTCCATCTGCTCCGCCAGCGGAAACTGTAGCCCGGTATTAAGCAGCGCGGTGGTTTTACCATCGCCGGGGCTGCCGATAACCATAAACCACGGTAGCTCGTACAGAAAACGCTTTCCTTCCAGAACATTACGCCATCCAGGTAGGTCTACGCGCAGTTGCTTCAGTTGCCGTATAGCACGAGTGACAATATGACTGACGGTGCGCAGGTCAGCTTTAATTTCCCCTGCAACCGGCACGTCTTCCCCGCGCGGATGCAGGAAACGGCGCAGCAGTTGTTCATCCAGACGCAGCGCCCGCCACAGCCGGTACAGGCCATAAAGCGCATAAGACAGAAGGATCAGGCCGATAAGCGTCAGACGCAGCCACAGCGGCGCAAATGGATGAACATCACCGAAGGCCAGCAACGGTGAGACAAAGCCGATAACCAGGCACAGAACCGTAACGCCAATAATGCTCATCGACCAGTTAACCAGCCACAATACAAGGAACATCAGTAACAGAACGATAGTGACTACCCGGCTACCCACGGACGCAAGCGGATGCAAGGTGTCAAACGCCACCAACGGCCCGATAAACCAGACCAGCAACGCCAGCAGCACCACGCCGACAACGCACAGTGCGCGGCGGGAAAATAGCAGACTGAGAAATTTTTGCATTATATTTCGATTCGCCATCCTGTAATCAATAACAGCGGAATATTCGGACCAGAAGATAATTTTCCACTAAACTTTTCTAAAACTAAAAATATTCTTAATTACATGGCATTGCGATTGATATTATTTATCAATAATGCTGTAAAAAAATGCTTCATATTCAGCGCAGCTCCCAGAACCAGATCTCTTTACAATTGAAAGAACAGTGTGAATGACATACTGGTCCGGCACTGGTCGGCTCAATGAGATCGATATGACTGCCACTACCGCCGTTGTACCCATCAATTTTCCAGAAGAATACTACGCCTCTTTTGCCACCCAGTTCTGCCTGGAACTTAGCAGGATCGCGCCAAATCTGTGGTTTACCGAAAACGGATGCACGCGAAAGTTCATCTGCCAGATTTTTAGCCCCCGTTTCAAGACGCTTGCCTTTCCATTTCCCTTCTTTTATAGGAAGGAGACGCCCGTGAAATTTTATTCCTGATTTAATAAGTGCCACGCTCATTCGGGCAGCACAGGTATTCTCAAATTGCCCTCCAAGTTTTCCTTGATCGTAACCAATACCTGCATAAAAATCTTTAGACTCAACAAAGTCAGGGTTACTAAAATCTGCTGAGTTATGATTTGCCTTTAGCGTTGAGAATGAGGGTTTCATTTTCTTGTTCCTGCATCACACGGATATTCCATTAATTTTTCCACAATAACATCTGCTGCACGGACATTAAGTTCCTCACGCGTTTTATTTTTGAGAAAGGAGTATATGATTTCATTTAATGTCAGAGACTTAAACAAATCATACCCGCACCATAGTTTATTTTCCGTTGCATCTTCGATGCCGAGCAAATAGATCCCAGCCCTGAGCTTATCCTGTTTATTACTCGATACCCAAAACCGGAAAAATTCATTACCGGAAAGGTTGTACGTCTCTGGTGTCAGAGATAAAACCGGAGATACTGTGGAAATATCTTTTGTTGAGGTTTGTTTTCTCTGGCAGGGATATTTTTTAGCTAATGCCTCCTCAATCAGAGTTGAGGCTCTTACATTAGCCTTTGCCATAGACTGCTGCTCAATCCAGTCAAAAATAGTCTGATTTATTGTTACACGATCAACCTGCTCATAACGACACCATGTTTTACCTTCAGTTGCCTCCTGTACTCCCAACGCATACATCAGGGTATTTTCTTTTTCCTGTGAGTTATTAATGGCATAAAACCGCAGAAAATCATGAACATTCAAGTTAACGTTGTCAGGGGATATTAATCCAGCAACAAACCGGGATTCAGCAAAAGAACCATCTGAGAACAAACAACATAAAATAGTCAAAAATATATGCAAAGGCTGTTTTACATTACATCGTTCTAACATTGAGTAATTAAATCTGATCATTTTACGTATTGATGAATGATCAGGTGAATTGCACTCCAGACTTTTCATTTTTCTCACTCCACCACCAGAATTTCCACACGACGATTCTGCGCCCGTCCAGTTTTAGTGCTGTTATCGGCCACCGGTACGGTATCTCCTTTCCCAACGACCCGAATTCGGCTGGCCGGAACACCACCGGATGTCAGCAGCGAAGCTACTTCTGCCGCACGTTTTTCCGACAACACCTGGTTGGACGGGAACTCAGCGGAGTGGATCGGTTGGCTGTCGGTGTGACCGGTCACCGTCACAGCACCTCCCACACGCGCAATCTCCCGCGCGGCCTTATCAATCACCGGGCGCAATGTGTCATTCACGGTTTTCTGCCCCGGTACAAACATCGTGTCGCCACGGAAAACCACCCGGCTGTGGTGGTCATCTTCCTCAACCGTTAGCAGGCCATGCGCGATTTCGTTCGCCAGCAGGATTTTCAGCCGCAGTTTGTGCACCGGAACGGGCGGCGGCGGCAGATGTTTACCGATGGCGTCGATACGCTGCTGTACAGTTTCGGTGACGAGATTCATCCGGTGGCTATAAAGGCCAAACACCGTCAGCATCACCAGCAGCGCTATCCCGGCACTCAGCCAGACCGGCACCCGGCGCATCCGCCGCATCCGTCCGCTGACGGCACCGGTAAACCCCGGTGAGAGCGTCGGCGTTATCGGATCGCGGCGCTGGACCAATTGGGTCAACAGTTGCTGACGGATATCGTCCAGTTGCTTACGCCCGTCGGGCCGAACGCTATAGCGGCCTTCAAAACCCAGCCCCAGGATGTGGTATATGATTTCCAGCACATCGCTGTGCTCCTGGAAGCTGGCGGCGAGTCGGCCAATTATCTGAAACAGTTTGATGCCGCCTTCACTTTCACCATGAAAAGTGACCAGCAGGCTTTTTCCGGCCCAGACACCACGTCGCCCCCAGGTGGTGTTGTTGGCGGCTTCGTCAAGCGACGTACACAGGCAATAGCGCACCGCCAGCACATGTTCGCGGCGCAGGTTTGCCTGATCACACAACGTCTGGTATCGACGAACTTCACGCTCCAGTAGAACACGGTAATGTTCGACAAAGCCTGGGGAAAGTTCGCGGGGCATTTGTGCCAGTGCACATAGCAACGGACTGGCCGCCGCCAGTAAAGGATTCACAGCAGCAGTAATTTCGGCCAGACGAAGCTTCATATCCGGGCCATCTTCAACCACCACCTTTATATCTTCCCTGCGAAGGCTGTCCTGGATGTCATTATCAGGCGGCTTTATGCCACCCATTGAGGGCTGGAATGACTGGGTATTCACCGCAGGTGGCGTCAGAATCTCGTCGGTCATTTATCGCGAACTCCCCACAACTCCAACTCCAGCCCCGGAAATTCTCCGGCGGTATGCATCGCCATGCCACCATAGCGGGCGATATGTTCCCACAGCACACCGTCGCGGCGGATATCGTAATAGATGTAACCAGCCTGGAACGGGATCTGACGCGGCGGCACCGGCAATACCTGTAAAGCAAGACCCGGCAGGTGCGAGCGAATCAATTCCGGCAGGCGTTCGGACGGCCCTATTTTGGTCTGGGCCGAAAAATGTTGCAGTAAGGTGTCTGCGGACATATGCGCCTTCACCGCCAACACTAATGAGCTGAAATCTGACAGTTCGGAAGGCTCAACCACCGCATTGAGAATGCCGTACGTTCCCTCTTCCAGAGTGATTCGCTGCGCTCCGCGGATCAGCACAGCATTCAGCAGGTACTGCACCTCATCCACTACCGATTTCAGCCCGGCGTAGGGCGTCAGGTGCTTATATTCTTTATATTCTTCCGGACGGCGCGTCTGTGGCCGCACGTAGGTAGAGAGTTCCCCAGCCAGTTCACACAGGTTCCGATAGAGCACTTCCGGCGACAGCGGCGTTCTCGCCATATGTATCAGTAAGGGTCCAAAACGATTGAGAACTTGCAGGAGCAGGTAATCCGACACCTCTGCCGCCTCATGGCCGTGTTTATCACTGCCCGTCAACCGTTGCGCCAGTGAATCTGCGCGCATTTTGATCAGATCGTTGATCCACGATAGCCAGGTGCATATCAGCGCGCTTGCCTGGTAGTTCGCCACTGGGGGGATCAAATCGTTGTCAAGTTCGATTCGTCCATCAGGATGGAGCGTCGTAATGCGTGTCAGGGGCAAACCTATCCACGCGTCTGTCACCGCCTTTTCCGGCAACAGTCGCAGGCGCAGGTGGCTAAGTTGCAACAGCTGTGCGCCGCGCCCCAGCGAGTTGGCATCACGGATTTCATTTTCATGTACCGAAAAGCGTGCCAGTGATTCCGGATTATTGTCGAAGCTGGTTTCTTCACTGTTCGGCGTACGTATTGGCACTGCCAGGTAAATCAACTGGTTAAGGTGCTCTGGTAGGATGGTCAGAGGCGGCGGGAGTGGTGTGTGACCCGGCGCATTAAACGGCGTACCGTCGGCAAATACTCCGGAAGCCTTTGTGAGTACCAGCTTTCCAATGTTCAGCGCCTCACTGTCAATGCCGTATTCACTGAAGCCCCAGAAAAAGGGTGAAAGAGGCAAACTGCGATAATGAATGACATGTTCCAGATAGCGTTCCTGCTGCTGAAACATCTGTGGCAGCAAAAATTGTCCTTCACTCCAGACCACCCGGTTATTCCAACTCATAATTTACTCATCCCGTTCTTTAATCACTATGGCGCTTTGCTCTATACCGGCATCCAGTTCGACTTTTTTCTTTGGCATAAAGCGGCTGTACCAGCTTTTTTCCGGGGGATCAGGAATTTTATACGTGACCCGCCAGACTGATTTTCCCAGATTGCGATAGCCGGCGAGGATCCCCAGTGCCGTGGTTTCTTTATTGAGAGCGCGACGCAGTTTTTTCTCCTCGCCCGGGCGCAAGATAAAGCTGTCGCGGTGGAGTAAATCATCGGCGAGAACAGCTTTGTCATTGTCCTGAAGGGACCACCAGTCCGCCGCCGTGAAAGCTGCATCATTTTTCAGTTCATAAACGCGTATCTCTATGGGCGCGGCTTTTTTCTGATTGTCAGGATTCACCTTATCGGAAGCATTAATCACCAGATCGAGCCGCTGTGACATCAGGTCCGGCACATCGTCACTGTCAATGCTGCACCCGGAAAGCAGGCAGACAAAAGACAAAGCTACCGCACATAACCACCCGCCGGGGTTACGCCATTTATTCACTCTAATTTCCTTTAAAATCAAACAATAAAAACCGGCCAGGCTATTTACCTGGCCGGGAAAGTACCGCTTAAATTTCTTTATTGGCCTTGAAGTCGTAGCCTGCGGTGATGGTGCCGCCGCTGCCACCCTGCTGGTTTTGCACCACGTATTCCTGCTTCACGGTGCTGAAAGAGAGTTCGACTGTTTCACGGGAAGCAATTTCACCTTCTTTACTACCGCTGGGCGAAACAACAGCCACAATCAGGTCTGTGAAGGTATATTTGAGGTATTCCAGCGGATTGCCGCCTGCTTTACGCATGGTCAGCACGGCTTTAGGAATATGTTTGCCGGAGGCGCAGTATTTGAACAGGTTAGGGCTGGCGCGATCGATATAGTGATCAAAGTCCAGGTTAGTCACGGAGACTTTACCGGATCCCAGACCGCTACCTGCGTGCATGGTGGACTCCTGGTGGATATTCCAGCGCCAGCTCAGCACCTCAATTTCATTTTTATGCTTGTCATCCATTGACTCACCGTCAATGCCGTCAATTTTCAGAAAAATGTCATAAGCCATTTTCATTTCCTTATTAAGAATTACTTAAAAATAATCTCTGATTTATCTGTACATCTGGATACAGGTAAATCATTGCCGTACAGCCCCCCTCTCCTTAATTTCAGAAGAACAGAAGACTATATAATTTCCGGTAATAAGATACCGGCACGTCATTAATTTACGAACTGAATGTATTACATCTATTTACACATCACAGATACCGATGACTCTCCGGGTGCCCACTGACCCGGCAAAGAATATACCTGACACTTTGTCGCCAATGCAGGGACCGGTTGTGATAACCAAACCTGTCCATGGTTATAAATACAGGAAACCCAGTAACGTTCACTATTCTGATTACTGGTCATTGTGGTATCCCATTTTTGCCTGGTTTCACCCTTTATTGTCTCTGTCTCTGGTTTTAGATCCACCCGGTTTTCAGGTTTTCCCTGCGACATCCCTACACCGTCCAACCACAGACGGGGTTCATAGCGGGAAGATCTCTGCCACGATGCAGATATATCTGACTCCAGTACTGTTGTTGAGGATTTTATATTGATAAACACGGGGCAACTGACTTCCCACGCTGCAACAAATTGTGAATAAAACAATATAAAACCCAATGACAGAGAAAAAATAAAACGTGTTACCATTGAATCTATCCTCTACTCAATAATATAAAAAGCTTCCACATTATTACTGGCATCAGGATATGTTCCATCGCTGCGCATTCCACCTTTTCGGGAAATAGGGCGTGCAGAGACTTTCGTGGTTTTACCTGTCCACTGGTCCATAACATAAATATACTGACTATCCTGTTCCAGATAGAAAGCGGCATGCTTATGCTCATTCTGCCTCGAGGGATACTTTCCGTTAACAAAAGTGGCAATTGCTGTTCCTCTGGGAATAGATTTATCCCCAAGAACCTTTCGCCCCTGCTTCCAGGCTCCAGTATTCCCCACATGTGCATATACCTGAACTAAGAACCCACATTCCTTTCTGTCTCCTGCCCCGCCATTCCCACCATGTCAGTGCCCTGCAATGAATCTACCAGTCCATAAACATATGCCATATATCCCCCTGAGTATTACCCGGCATCATTCATTAAAATATCCATAAAAATCAGGCATTAACCTGTTTTACCGACGGCAGTTTTGTGACCAGACGCAGTGATCCTGTTAACCCTTCAAGCTGAAAATGCGGGCGCAGGAAGAATTTGGCATCGTAATAACCCGGATTACCTTCCACCTCTTCCACCACCACTTCAGCAGCTGCCAGTGGGCGACGAGCTTTGGTTTCCTGTGAGGAGTTCACCGGATCGGCGTCAACGTAGTTCATGATCCATTCATTGAGCCAGCGCTGCATATCTTCACGCTCTTTGAACGAGCCGATCTTGTCGCGCACGATACATTTGAGGAAGTGCGCAAACCGCGAACAGGCGAACAGATATGGTAAACGAGCTGAGAGATTGGCGTTGGCCGTGGCGTCCGGATCGTAATATTCCTGCGGTTTTTGCAGCGACTGTGCGCCAATAAAGGCGGCGTAATCGGAGTTTTTTCGGTGGATAAGCGGGATAAAACCATTTTTCGCCAGTTCCGCTTCACGACGGTCTGAGATGGCAATTTCTGTCGGGCATTTCATATCCACGCCGCCGTCATCGGTCGGGAAGGTATGACAGGGAAGATTTTCCACCGCCCCACCAGATTCCACACCACGGATCAACGTACACCAGCCGTAATGTTTGAAAGAACGGTTGATATTTACACCCATTGCATAGGCGGCATTGCTCCAGACATATTTGCTGTGGTCAGCGCCATCAGCATCTTCTTCAAAATCAAACTCATCGACAGGGTTTGTTTTCGCACCATAAGGCAAACGGGAGAGAAAACGTGGCATCGTCAGGCCAATGTAGCGAGAATCCTCACTTTTTCGCAGCGAGTTCCACGGTGCGTATTCGAGGTTTTGGGTCACAATTTTGGTCAGATCACGCGGGTTAGCCAGTTCCTGCCAGGAGTCCATCTGCAACACCGATGGAGAGGCCCCGGCAATAAACGGCGCATGGGCAGAGGCTGCCACTTTGGCAATGGAGCCGAGCAGATCCACATCCGGCGGAGTGTGATCAAAATAATAATCCGCAATGATACAACCGTAAGGTTCTCCGCCTAACTGTCCATATTCGGCTTCATACAGCTTTTTGAACATGGGGCTTTGATCCCACGCGATCCCTTTGTAACGTTTCATATTTTTCCGCAATTCATCCTTCGAAAGGTTCATAAAGCGGATTTTTAATTTTTCATCGGTTTCAGTGTTGTAAACCAAATGTTCCATCCCACGCCAGGAGGACTCCAGTTTCTGAAATTCCGGATGACTCAGGATTAGTTTGATCTGCTCGGTTAATTTGAAATCGATCTGCTCAATAATCGCAGCAATACTTTTATAAGCATCATCACTAACAGTGACGGTATTTGTCAGAGCCTGTTGGGCCAGCGTCTGAACTGCCGCCTCAACAGCCTTTGCAGCCTGAGGTGTCTTGGGACGGAAGGCTTTATCCAACAGCGAATCAAATTCAGTGTCCTGATAGGCAGTGGTTTGCGCAGCAGTAAGATCGCCTGTCGCCAGAAGAGTATCGTTTACCATGAAAGTTCCTTAATAAAATCGCAGTTAGTCTGCTGTTCCCGTTTCACCTGATAAGACACTTTCCTGTTGAGCGACAGGTTTTGGCGCGCTGGCCAGAGCTTTCAGTAACGTCGGGTCTTGTAATAGTTTGTTGATCAGATTTTCAGCTCCCGCTTTACCATCCATGTAGGTTTGCAGGTTGGCAAGCTGAGTACGCGCTTCCAGCAACTGGTTCAGGGCATCCACCTTACGAGCAATCTGCGCAGGCGAGAAATCGTCCATATTCTCCAGCGTGATATCGACCATTAACTGCCCTTCGCCCGTCAGCGTATTGGGGACAGCAAATGCCACGCGCGGCGCAATGGCTTTCATCCGCTCGTTGAAGTTATCGATATCAATATCAAGGAATTTACGGTCGGTGACCGGTGGCAGTTCTTCGCGTGGTTTACCGGCCAGATCGGCCAGTACCGCCATGACAAACGGCAGTTCGATTTTTTTCTCGGAGCCGTAAATCTCAACGTCATACTCAATCTGTACACGGGGCGCGCGGTTGCGGGCAATAAACTTCTGCGCGCTATTGTTGATAGCCATAATCCTTCATTTCCTTATCAGTCAGCCGACGACACCAGGGGAGTGGTCCGACGGTACAGTTTAAAAATCATACGCAGAGAGTATTTTTATAATCTCCTTGTTTTCTTTGTACTTTTCCCGCAGCACAGGGAGTGATTTCTTCGCCAGGGGACACCAGGTATCAACCCCCTTTTCGATGTCCGTTTTATCCTTCTCTGGTAAAGAACTGTCCCATTCACCAGCAAGATGCTGGCACATTTCCGCATTACTCAGAAAATGCTGTACATCCTGTGGTAAAGGCTGTTCCCCCTGAACACAGAAAGCGAACATCATTAACAGGAATGTCAACAACATCGGATAACGAAATGTCATACTTAATGTCCGTCAATTGACCAGTGCATGAGATATGCTCTAGCGGGAGGGCGATATGTTGCAGAGATACTGACCCTTGCACGCGCAAAAAATTATCTACCGATGCACGAAAAGTCCCCTGCAAATCATTAGTGGAAGAACTTCCAGGAAAGCGACTGACCCACAGTGCGCCACTTAATTCTTTTGCCACAAGGATGCTCCATTAATCCGTTTCAAAAATAACCTGTTCATCGTCATCAACACGAATGCGGATTTGCGTGATGGCCGTTTTCTCTGTCATCGCCTGCAACCAGTAACGGGACAGTTGTGGGAGGATATGTTGTTCGATATAGCCGATGAGCAAACGAGCGCCGGTTTCGTGCATCGGGCAGCGCGACACAATGTGCGTAATGAGTTCGTCGCCATACACCAGTGAAACACCATGCTGTTCCGCCATCCGAACCTTCAGCCTATCGAGATGCAGACGGGCAATAACGCCACGCGCCTTTTCATCCAACGGCAAATAGGGGATAACAGTGACTCTCCCCAAAAAAGCGGCTGGGAAGTGTTTGCGTAGCTCTGGCATTAACGCCTCTTTCAACCCTGCCGAATCGGGCATCAGCGCCGGATCCTCACAGAGCTGGCTGATAAGCTCCGCACCCGCATTAGTGGTCAACAACAGCGTGGTATTTTTGAAATCGATATGGACACCTTCGCCATCCTCCATCGCGCCTTTATCGAATACCTGGTAGAACAACTCGTGGACGTCGTGATGGGCTTTTTCAATTTCATCCAGCAGCACCACACTCCAGGGGTGACGGCGTACGGCTTCCGTCAACACACCGCCTTCGCCATAGCCGACGTAGCCGGGCGGCGCGCCTTTCAGCGTGGAGACGGTGTGAGACTCCTGAAACTCGCTCATGTTGATGGTGATCAGGTTCTGCTCACCACCGTAAATAGATTCCGCCAGCGCCAGCGCGGTCTCGGTCTTGCCGACACCGGACGGCCCGGCCAGCAGAAAGACGCCCACCGGTTTACGCGGATCGCCTAAACCCGCCCGCGCGGTCTGGATACGCTCGCCAATCTGTGCCAGCGCATCCATCTGCCCGGTAACACGCTGCGCCAGACGGGCGGGCAGTTCCAGAATCTGGCTGGCTTCATCTTTCACCATGCGGCCGGCGGGAATACCGGTCCAGTCGGAGACAATGGCGGCCACTACTGCCGCATTGACTTCCGGGAAAACGACGGGGTTTTCGCCCTGCCAGCCTCTTAATACCGCTTCTGCCTGTTGCAGCGCGGTTTCGTCACGCTCGCCGGGCTCTGCGCCGCGTTGCTCCTGTAAACTGCGAACCAACTCCAGTTCCTGCTGCCATTGCGCTTCGGTGTCAGAAAGATCGGCATTTAGCGATGTAATCCGCGCCGCCAGTGCATCGCCCCGCTCTGCGCGTATACCCATTTTTTCCTGCTTTAATAACAACTCCCGCTCCAGTTCGGCAGCGTTGAGCTGCTGACGCAAATACTGGACTTTCGCTGGCGGGGTATGGAGCGACAGCGCCACACGGGCCGCCGCCGTATCCAGCAGACTAATGGCCTTATCCGGTAGTTGCCGGGCAGGAATGTAACGGTGAGAAAGCTGTACAGCGGCACGCACGGCCTCATCAAGGATCAGGACGTCATGGTGTTTTTCCAGCGTGTTGACTAACCCGCGCACCATCTCAACAGCAGCAACCTCTTCCGGCTCTGCGATCTGTAACACCTGAAAACGCCGGGTCAATGCTGGATCTTTCTCAATATGCCGTTTGTACTCACTCCAGGTGGTTGCGCCGATGGTGCGCAGGCTGCCGCGCGCCAGCGCCGGTTTCAGCAGGTTGGCGGCGTCACCTGTACCGGATGAACCACCAGCACCCACCAGGGTGTGAACTTCATCGACAAACAAAATGACCGGCTGCGGTGAGCGCGCAGCTTCTTCCAGCAGCGCCTTCAGACGGGATTCAAATTCGCCCTTCATGGACGCCCCGGCTAGCAGCGCCCCGACATCCAGCGACAGCAGTCGTACATTACGCAATGAAGGCGGCACTTCACTCTTAACAATCGCCAGCGCGAAACCTTCCACCACTGCCGTTTTCCCAACGCCGGCCTCGCCGGTTAGCAGCGGATTGTTCTGGCGACGACGCAGCAGAATATCCGTCATGGTACGGATCTCATGCCCGCGACCGGTGACCGGATCGATACCACCTTCACGGGCCAGGGCTGTCATGTCCTGACAATATTTCGCCAATGCGGATTTGCTCCCAGCTGATTCGCTCGGAAATACCTGGCTAGCTTCCCCTGGAACAGCAGAATTCAAATCCGAACCATCATATGGCATTTCTGTTATTTCAGGAGATGATGTGATTAAAGACGGAAGAATATCTAACAGTTCATCTACTGGCAGCGCAGCTAGTGGCGCACAGATATTTTTTAACACTCGATATAATTCTGGCGTGGTCAACCAGGCAAGTAGTAACCAACCACTACGAATTTTTTGATCACCAAAGCGGATACTTGCCAACATCCAGGCTTTCTCAACAGAAAGATCGATGTGGTGGGAAAAATCGCTAATTACACTCGCGCCGGCAGGTAATATATCCAGTTGCTGAATTAACGCCTTCTCAACATCAGCAGATGTTATTTGGTAATGTCGAAGCACATTGTGAATATCATTCTCTGGTTGTTGTATTAGCTGATGCAACCAATGTGTCAGTTCGACATAAGGATTAGCGCGCAATTTACAGAACGTTGTCGCAGATTCCAAAGACCGAAATAAAGGTCTTGTTAGCTTTCCATATAGCGCGCTGCGTGAAACAGGAGTATCCATCTGTTACACCTAATGATGTAAAAACATATAAATGATACATAAATATAAATGTACCGATTAAGATTTCTAATTAATAGAATTATCAAAATCCCAGATTAAAACAATGATGCATATCACAGAATGCAATGTAATATAGCGGTTAGTATCTTTTTTATGGTGGTTTTCAATACACAAAGTCAATTACATTTATATCATGAATATATATTAGCAAAAACCATCATTATATATTTACGAGAAAATTAATATTGATAAAGCAAATTAATCAAAGTTGCTTATCTAAAAAATCAAAATAATTCTTCTATTAAAAAAACACTCTATACAGTGATACGTAATGAAACAAAATATTACCTGGGGGCTGCAAAAAATACAGGAGCACGGGGTTACCGATGGCACCATTTACACCACTGCAGGAACACAGATTATCTTCACCACCAAAGCACCATGGCGCCCTGTTTTTGATGTGGATGAGGATACAAAGATTGCTCTCAGCCTGACTCGCCACGAAGAGGCATGGTGGATAATCAATCTGTCCGATGAATATTGTTGCACAGTAAATGACCTGATTGTGGAGCCACATCACCGTATGCGCCTGAATGAAGGGGACCTGATTGAATGGGGGTTATCTTCCTGGTGTCTTGTCCGGGACAATCCGATGTCTCTTGAGAGTTGCGAGGAAAAGACAGCGCTGCAACCTGTCATTTCGCCAGAAACAATAACCGAATATCTCGATCTCGACTGGTTTCGACAACAACAGCAGCAGCCGCAAAATCCGTTCGATATTATTCCGGTTCATGGCGCAGTTGCTACTGAAGGCACCCCAGATTCGGATACCCCACTAACCTTGCTTTATCAGGAATACCGTCAGGCGTTGTTGTCTCCTGAACAAGATATTCATCGTCATGCCGATCCTTTCCCCCTTAATGGAGAGGGAGCCACGCAGGAGTTGTCTTCATTGCGTGATCTGGTCACTGAAGCCGATACATTGCAGGATATGGTCACTGGCGGGTTAAGCATTGACGCTATTCTCGATGTACTGGATGCCACCGGTGAAGGGGAAACTACCTGGCCTACCAAAAAGACGCCTCCTGATATCCTGCATCTGCTTTCTCCTGAATACAAACCTGAGGCGGTACATACCGCCATTCTGCCCGATCTGACGCAGCGAGAGCACCGTGTCATCGGCATTGACAGCCATTACCGGATAAACCCGGCACAACACGGAGATATCACTCATGACAAACAATAACGTGCTACCGGCTACCTTGTCGGCGCTGCTGCGAGACTATTCCGTGGCAGAGGGCATTCAACTGGCGGAACACCAGGTAAAGATGCACCCTGCACAAGCTTCACGTCGGCACAGCCTGTTTCAGTTATTGTGCGCAATCGGTGACTGGTCGCGGGCGCTGCAACAAATTCAACTGTGCGCCCGAATGGACGCAAATTATACTCGCGAGGCACAGGTATTTGGCGAGCTGATCCGATGTGAAATATACCGCCACTCCTGCTTTCAGGGCGAACAGCACCCCGGTTTTATTCTCCCACCGCCCGCCTGGATGGAGGATTTACTGGCTGCTCTCGCCTGTAACGCCCGCGGCGAAGCGCAGGAAGCCGATGCCTACCGCAGCCACGCGCTTGAAGCTATAACAGACACCACCGGGCAGTGGAATAGCGGCGTTTTCGACTGGATAAGCGACAGTGACTCGCGTACCGGCCCGGTGCTGGAACTGGTCGCTGGTGGTGTGTATATCTGGCTGCCATTTTCGCAAATTCGTTCACTGAAATCCCCCCTGCCCGCTAATCTGACAGATCTAATCTGGAAACCCGTCAATATCACACTTCACAACGGCGACACACACAGCGCCTGGCTGTTTCCTCGCTACAGCGGTTCTGAAAGGGCTGCTGACACTTTGCGTCTGTGCCGGGAAACCACCTGGCAGGATGGGCCTGGAGAAACTCTGGTTACGGCGTTAGGACAAAAAATTTGGCTCACCAGCCACGGCGATATCAGCCTGTTGGATATGACCGCTTGTACCTTTAATACACCCGAAGGCAGTGACGTATGAGCGCCTCTCGCTTGCGCCAAAGCAACCACCTGATGCCTACATTGTTTGATCGACTGTGTGACGATGTCCCACAGCAGAAACGCGATCACGATATCAGCGTCAGTTCAGTGCAGCTCAAGGAGATCATCCGCCGGGATTTGTCATTTTTACTCAATACCGTCAGTCATGAAGATGATATTGATGCCGCTCGTTACCCAGAGGCGGCAGCTTCCGTTCTGAACTACGGCCTGCCTCCACTGGCAGGCAGCTTTCTGTATGAACACAAGTGGGACGATATCCGCAGGGTTATTTTGCGCACGATTACCCGATTTGAACCCCGGCTGAAAGCATCCACCCTGCAAATCATTCCGCTACATGATGAGCAACGCCAGAGTGGTCATAACACATTACAGTTTGAAATTCTTGGCGAAATCCTTACGCAGCCGTATCCAACAGCATTCCGGGTACGCAGCGCGCTGGATATGGAACAGAGCCGCATTACGTTCTTTTAATATAGAGGGTGACCGATGGATCCACGGCTACTGGAATACTACAACCGCGAACTAAGCTACCTGCGCGAAACGGGAGCCGAATTTGCCGCACGTCATCCCAAAGTCGCCGCCCGGCTGGGAATGCAGGGAACGGATATTGCCGATCCGTATGTGGAGAGGATGGTTGAGGCCTTCAGCTTCCTGACCGCCCGTACACAGCTTAAAATTGACGCTGAATTTCCGCGTTTCACCCAGCGCCTGCTGGAGGTCGTCAGCCCCAATTATGTTACTCCCACGCCCTCAATGAGCGTGGCACAGCTGCATCCCGATCCGGAGGAAGGCGATCTGGCGAAGGGATTCACCGTCCCACGCGACACCGCTTTTTTTTCCGCCATTCAGGAGGGTGAGAGCACCGCCTGCCAGTTTCGCAGCAGCCAAAATGTGACGCTGTGGCCGCTCACCATTGAAGAGGTGCGCCTGACTGCCGCTCCGCCGGATATGCCCGCTCTGCATCGCTACCTACCGACCAACATTCATGTCGCTGGTGCACTGCGTATTACCCTGCGCACCTTCGGTGAACTGACGTTTAGCCAACTTGCCGGGCTGGACAGGCTACCGCTATATCTCTGCGGCGAGGAACGCACAGCCTCTCATCTGTTCGAACTTCTGCATACCAGTGCCATTGCCACACTGGCAGGCGTTCCGGGTCATTTTGACGGCGTACTAGATGTGAACCTGAAACAGCCAGTTACCTACGAGGGGCTGGAGCCGGATCAGGGGCTGCTGCCACTGACCTGGAACGTATTTCACGGTCATAACCTGCTGCATGAATATTTCGCCTGCCCGGAACGCTTTTATTTTTTCACCCCGACAGGCCTGTCTGCCGGGTTACAGAAAATTGACGGTGGCGTGGCGGAGATTGTGATCTTACTAAACCGCCTGCCGCCGGACTGGCTGATCCACCAGACAAATGCATCACAGTTCAGCCTGTTCTGTACCCCGGTTGTTAACCTTTTTCCCCGCGTCACCGCCCGAATCGACGTCACCCACAGCTCGACAGAACAGCACCTTGTGGTGGACAGGACCCATCCACTGGATTATGAGGTGTTCTCAGTCCAGGAAGTGGAAGGGCTGGACACCGACACTACACGGAAAATGACCTTTCGCCCTCTCTACCACACCCGCAATAACGATGAAGGCAACCACGGGCGCTATTTCTCCCTGCGCCGGGAGCCGCGTCGGTTGTCGGAAAACGCCCGCCGCTACGGCACCCGCACCCCCTATACGGGATCGGAAGTGTTTCTGTCACTGGTTGACCAATATGAAGCGCCGTACCCGGAAAATCTGCGCCATATCACCATCACGGCCATGGTTACCAACCGCGATCTCCCCTGCCTTATTGCACGCAATGGCCGGGACGATCTGACCGTGGATGCGGCCATCCCGGTGGCGGGCGTGGGGCTTATTCGTCCGCCTCGTCCGCCGCAGCATCCACTAGCGGAACGAGAAATGGCCTGGCGGTTGATCCGTCAGTTATCCTTTAATTATCTGCCGCTGGCCGATCTGGATCACCGTACCGGCGGTCAGGCGCTACGCGATCTGCTTAACCTGTTTATTCCTGCGCATGACAGTCCGCAATCACGTCAGGTACGCAGCCTGATTGGCTGCAAAACAACTCCGATCACCCGCCGTCTGCCGGGTTCAGGGCTGCTGGTCTATGGTCGCGGCGTCTGTTGTGAGCTGACGGTGGATGAAGAAGGGTTTTCCGGCATTAGCCCATATCTGTTCGGCCTGGTGCTGGAACACTATATCGCCCGCCATGTTTCCATTAATACCTTCTCGCAGATGACACTGCACAGTATGCAGCGCGGCAAAATTATGACCTGGCCGGTCAGGGCTGGACAGCGGGGAAGTGTATGAACGGCGATTTCACTCAGGCACTGGGAATGCCCTGGCGTTACGGTTTTCTGAACCTGATGCGCCGCGTGAATGTACAGTTGTGTACCGTCCCTGCAGGTAGTTCCTGGCAGCCACGAATGGAAAAATTTCGCCTCGGGCAAACACCTGCGCTGACTTTTGCACCACGGGAAATCGCCAGCGTAAGCTGGCAGGAAGGGCGTCTGCATGTCAGTCTGTACAGCCTCGGGCTGTGGGGGCCGAATGGCCCGCTCCCGCTGCACTACACCGAACTGGCGCGTAACCGGACCGAAAGCTTCCGCGATCCGACGCTGACCCGTTTTACTGACCTTTTTCATCACCGCTGGCTGACCCAGTTTTATCAGGCCTGGCGCAGCGCCCAGTCCGCTGGAGGTGGTCTGGATAAACCGGAATATGACCGATTTGCCTTTTATATCGCCAGCCTCAGCGGGCAGGATTTGCGAGAAAGTGTAGACAGCCCGCTACCGGATCACGTTCGCCTGTCGGCATCGGCCCATCTGGCGCGCGAATCACGCAATCCAGACGGGCTAGCTGCCACGCTGGCGCACTATTTCGGCGTGCCTTTTCGGATACATGAATATGTCCTGCACTGGATACCCGTGGCAGATGATGAAATTACCCGGTTGGGGACACCAGCCCTTTCTTCCGTCATTGGCAACGGCGCACTCATCGGTCAGGCCGTTCCGGACATGCAGTATAAGTTCCGACTGGTGATTGGCCCATTGACGCTGGCCGATTATCAACGCTTCCTGCCTGGCGGCAATAACCTGCCCGTATTGACCGAACTGGTTCGCGCCTTTACCGGGTTTGAATACTGCTGGGAAATTGAACTACAGCTAAAACCACACGCCGCACCTCCTGCCGTTACCGGCGGCCCATATCAGTTGGGCTGGACCGCCTGGGCTGGAAAAGCCATGCACGACAATCCGGTGACGGGCATGATTTTCGAACCTGAGCACTATCTGGCGCACTAAGGATAATTTAATGGATACATCTCTGTCAGACCCTATTTCGGTCGAATGCCCCTGTGGGCCGGATCTGGAATATGATCCGGAATACCTGCTGCTGTTCACCCGCGCGGCACCGCGTGAAGAAGCGCAATATGGCGATTTTGTCAGTACGCCGGAAACCATTAACTGGGCAGAACTCGAGCGAGACGCTCGCCGCCTGCTGACACGAAGCAAAGATATCCGAATCCTGGTGATTCTACTGCGCTGCCGTATCCAGCAGGCCGGAGCCAGAGGACTGGCAGAGGTATTCACGCAACTAGAAACGCTGTGCAGCTTGTACCCGGATACCATCCATCCGCAACTGCTTGCAACTGAAGATATCACCCCCGAAGATGCGGCAGTGGCGCGCAGCAACGCACTGTCAGCATTGCTGGACCACGAAGGCGTAATGGCGGATATCCGAGGCATTACGCTGTCAAATAATGCCGCTTTGCGCCTCCAGGTACGAGATGTGGAGCGCTCGTTGTCTGCATCACGTCCGGCGGATGCCCTGGCGCCGGAATCGGTACGCCAGCAATTGGCCGATCTGGAAGCTCGCGGTGCACTGCCGCTGGACGCTTTTCGCCAGGCAACTGAAACTACTGAGCGACTGCAACGCCATGCGCGTGAAACGCTGAATGACCAGGCTCCGGACTTTTCGCGACTTACGCAACTGCTGGCCCTGTTGCCGGGAGCAGTGCAGAGCACCACGCCGGAGATCCTGCCACAACCACAGGTTGAACAGCCGGAGAATACCACCATCGATCATACTGAACAGATGCAGGCAGAGCAGATTGCGCTAGCGGTGCATATCGCGGAGGAAATATCACCGATGTCCGGCGCAGAACCCCGGCAGATCCGCGACCGGAACGATGCGCTGGAACGCCTGCGTGTCATCCGTCGCTGGTTTGAGCACAGCGAACCGAGCAGCCCGACCATTCCTTTGCTGCTCCAGGCAGAACGCCTGGTCGGAAAACGCTTCTCTGAGGTAATAAATGAAATTCCAGTAGAACTGCTGGAGAAATGGGATGCGCTGGAGTAACAGAAGTGGTCAGAATTTATAATGTCTGGCCATTTTTAAATCATATCGTTTTACTTCCGGAGTGAAAAATTCTCACTTCCACCAAAACGACGAAAGCCTGAATCATTACTGACTCAGGCTTTCTGAATATTGGCGGAACGGACGGGACTCGAACCCGCGACCCCCTGCGTGACAGGCAGGTATTCTAACCGACTGAACTACCGCTCCGCGTTGTGTTCCATTGGGAACGAGGCGAATATTACGGATTGCCTCGTCCTTCGTCAACGGTTTTTCTCTTCTTTTGAATCGTTTGCTGCAAAAATCGCCCAACCTGCTATTTTTAGCGCCTTAAATGGTTAATTAAGCCCGCCAAAGGCAGCTTCCGCCCTTCTTCTGCACCAGATCGAGACGGGCCTCATGCGCTGCAAGCTCTTCATCTGTCGCAAAAACAACGCGTAACTTACTTGCCTGGCGCACTATACGCTGAATTGTTGCTTCACCTTGTTGCTGCTGTGTCTCTCCTTCCATCGCAAAAGCCATCGACGTTTGACCACCAGTCATCGCCAGATGAACTTCAGCAAGGATCTGGGCATCGAGTAATGCCCCGTGCAGCGTACGTTTACTGTTATCTATTTCGTAGCGAGCGCATAACGCATCGAGGCTGTTGCGCTTACCAGGAAACATTTTCCTCGCCACTGCAAGGCTATCGGTGACCTTACAGAAGGTATTGGTCTTCGGTATATCGCGCTTGAGCAGCGAAAATTCATAGTCCATAAAGCCGATATCGAACGCGGCGTTATGGATCACCAACTCCGCGCCACGGATATAGTCCATGAACTCATCAGCCACATCGGCAAACGTGGGCTTATCGAGCAAAAACTCATCGGCAATACCATGTACGCCAAAGGCTTCCGGATCCACCAGCCGATCGGGTTTGAGATAAACATGAAAGTTATTGCCCGTCAGACGACGGTTCACCACTTCAACGGCACCAATCTCAATGATCTTGTGGCCTTCATAGTGCGCGCCAATCTGGTTCATACCGGTGGTTTCGGTATCGAGAACGATCTGGCGTGTAATTGCAGTGCTCATAGCGGTCATTTATGTCAGACTTGTCGTTTTACAGTTCGATTCAATTACAGGAAGTCTACCAGAGATGCTTAAACAGGTAGAAATTTTCACCGATGGTTCGTGTCTGGGCAATCCCGGACCAGGGGGGTACGGCGCTATTTTACGCTATCGCGGACGCGAGAAAACCTTTAGCGCTGGCTACACCCGCACCACTAACAACCGTATGGAGTTGATGGCCGCTATTGTCGCGCTGGAGGCGTTAAAAGAACATTGCGAAGTCATTTTGAGTACCGACAGCCAGTATGTCCGCCAGGGTATCACCCAGTGGATCCATAACTGGAAAAAACGTGGCTGGAAAACAGCAGACAAAAAACCAGTAAAAAATGTCGATCTCTGGCAACGTCTTGATGCTGCGCTGGGGCAGCATCAAATTCAATGGATGTGGGTCAAAGGCCATGCTGGGCATCCGGAAAACGAACGCTGCGATGAGCTGGCACGGGCCGCAGCGATGAATCCCACACTGGAAGATACGGGCTATCAAGTCGAAGCTTAAGCCTGTGGTTTACGGCATTGCCGGGTGGCACCAACCGCCTGGCGAATTCGCGGTTTGTTTTTGCTCTGTTTCATCGGATTTAGCGTTAAAGGAATAGTCCGTTTCCGGGCAACAATAAGTTGTAAGCAACCAAGCGCAGGAATATGCGCATTCAATAGTTTTCCACCGTGTTTGTTCCACGGGAGAACGTGGAAACGGCTGGCGTGTAGGACTTCAAAATTCAACAAAGAGAGCCAGTCCAGCTGTCGCATCAGGGTAAACATCCGGCTGTTATAAGGGGATGTTTTTCGCAAGACCGGCACAAGTTTACGTAATCCCATTAAACTGATGGGATTGAAGCCACTAATGACCAGCCAGCCATCATCAATCAATACCCGATCGGCTTCACGCAATAAACGATGCGGATCAGTGCACCACGGCAATGTATGTGCCAGTAGACAAACATCAACGGATTTATCGGCAAAAGGAAGATGAAGTGGGTCCGCCTGCACCTGGACGGGCATTCCTTGCGCAGAAACATTCACTTGATGAGAAACCGCGCACGCTTCGCAATTGATTTCTGCGCTTAAATTGCCAATCTTAAGCAGATGAAAACCATACATTTTAGTGAACCATGGGTTGAGCTGGCGCTCCAGCGCCTTGCGATAAAGCTCTCCCCAGGGCAAATCGCCCCAGCAATCAGGAGCCACGACAGTTTGAGGGACTCTTGCCGGTTTCATCACAACCTTCCGTTTCACACTGAGAGGTAATCTATGAATCTTAACAGTATTCCCGCCTTTGATGACAATTACATCTGGGTTTTGAATGATGAAGCAGGTCGCTGCCTGATTGTCGATCCCGGAGAAGCGGAGCCGGTAATAAAGGCCATTGCTGCCCACAACTGGCAACCGGAGGCAATATTTCTCACACACCACCATCACGATCACGTTGGCGGCGTGAAAGAACTGGTGGAAAAGTTTCCGCAAATTGTGGTCTACGGCCCACACGAGACACAAGATAAGGGAACAACGCAGGTAGTCAAAGATGGCGATACTGCCTTCGTTTTGGGGCATGAATTTAGTGTAATTGCTACACCTGGTCACACTTTAGGACATATCTGTTACTTCAATAATCCTTATCTATTTTGCGGGGATACTCTTTTTTCTGGTGGCTGTGGGCGATTATTTGAAGGCACTGCTTCTCAAATGTATCAATCACTTAAAAAATTAAGTGCTCTACCTGACGATACACTGGTATGTTGTGCTCATGAATATACTTTTTCAAATATGAAGTTTGCCTTGAGTATTCTTCCGCACGATTTGTCCATAAATGATTATTATCGTAAAGTTATTGAGTTACGGGCAAAAAATCAAACAACACTCCCCGTAATTCTGAAAAATGAGCGGAAAATTAATGTTTTTTTAAGAACAGAAGATATTGATTTGGTTAAAGTAATTAATAAAGAAACATTATTGCAACAACCTGAAGAGCGTTTTGCCTGGTTAAGGTCAAAGAAAGATAGATTCTGATAAAACTTTCTTGTCATCGGCTTCGTTCGCCGTTATGATCGGTCGTCTTTTAAGCAACTATTGACACACACATGAAGGCAAAAGCGATATTACTCGCCTCTGTCCTGCTCGTGGGTTGCCAAAGTACCGGCAACGTTCAACAGCACGCACAGAGCCTTTCTGCAGCTGGTCAAGGGGAAGCAGCAAAGTTTACAAGTCAGGCTCGATGGATGGACGATGGGACGTCTATCGCGCCAGATGGTGACTTGTGGGCTTTCATTGGCGACGAGCTAAAGATGGGAATTCCGGAAAATGACCGGATTCGCGAACAGAAACAGAAATATTTACGCAATAAGAGCTATCTCCACGATGTAACTTTACGGGCAGAGCCGTATATGTACTGGATAGCCGGGCAAGTTAAAAAACGTAACATGCCTATGGAACTGGTACTACTACCCATAGTGGAGAGCGCTTTTGATCCTCACGCAACGTCTGGCGCCAATGCCGCAGGCATCTGGCAGATCATTCCGAGCACGGGGCGCAATTATGGTTTGAAACAGACCCGCAATTATGACGCGCGTCGCGATGTTGTTGCTTCAACAACTGCCGCGCTGAACATGATGCAGCGTCTGAACAAGATGTTTGACGGCGACTGGCTTTTGACCGTAGCGGCTTATAACAGCGGCGAAGGTCGGGTTATGAAGGCAATTAAAACGAACAAAGCGCGTGGGAAATCCACGGACTTCTGGTCGTTACCGTTGCCGCAGGAAACGAAGCAGTACGTGCCTAAAATGCTGGCATTGAGCGATATTCTCAAAAACAGCAAACGTTATGGCGTACGTCTGCCGACGACCGATGAAAGCCGTGCTCTGGCGCGTGTACACCTGAGCAGCCCGGTTGATATGGCGAAGGTTGCAGATATGGCGGGAATTTCCGTCAGCAAGCTGAAGACATTCAACGCTGGCGTGAAAGGCTCCACGCTGGGCGCAAGTGGCCCGCAGTACGTGATGGTGCCAAAGAAGCATGCAGATCAACTGCGTGAATCTCTGGCTTCCGGCGAAATTGCTGCCGTTCAGTCGACACTGGTTGCCGACAATACACCGCTTAACAGCCGTGTTTACACCGTACGCTCTGGCGACACGCTTTCAAGCATCGCTTCACGTCTCGGCGTAAGCACCAAAGATTTGCAGCAGTGGAACAAACTGCGCGGCTCTAAGCTGAAACCAGGCCAAAGTCTGACGATTGGCGCAGGTAGTAGCGCACAGCGACTGGCAAACAATAGCGATAGCATTACGTATCGTGTACGCAAAGGCGATTCGCTTTCAAGCATTGCTAAACGCCACGGCGTGAACATCAAAGATGTGATGCGCTGGAACAGCGACACTGCGAATCTGCAACCAGGCGATAAGCTGACGTTGTTTGTAAAAAACAACAGCATGCCAGACTCCTGACAAACCAGATAATAGAAAGGCACCGATTCCCCCGGTGCCTTTTTTATTTATGCCGCTTTATGTGCTTCTACCATGATGATATCACTGGTGAAAGAGCCATCATTCTGCAAGGCAAAATACGTTTTCACCTCTGTCGATGCGCTCTGTTGGTAAACGCGAATAGCGTCCACTAACGCTTCTGGCGTGCGCATTCTCGCGACCCATGAAGAAAATTCCAGGGGCAATTTATCAGTGATTAAATTATCAACAACCAAATTGGCTTCATTGATTAACGCCAACCACTCACCACTGGCGTAGTTTCGTACGTGAGAGGTATCGCGTAATGCTTCTACCGTCTGTAACCAGATGTCGCGCACTGGGTGACCCGGAGACATTACGTCCATCACAATCAGCCTACCGCCGGGCTTCAATACCCGATTAACTTCGCGCAGTGCTGCGCCGACATCATGCCAGTGATGAGCAGAATAACGGCTGATCACAATATCAAAAGCGTTATCGGCAAATGGCAGGCTTTCGGCATAACCATGACGAGTAGTGATATTTTTCAGTTGTCGGGTATCGGCAGCTTGCGCGACGACATCCAGCATTTGGGCAGATAAGTCATACGCCACCACTGCCTGAACGTTTTGCGCAGCGACAAAGCTGGCATGCCCTGCTCCACAGCCCATATCAAGTACACTTGCGTCAGGATACTCGGCCAGACGCGCCGCCAGGCGCTGTAAGTCTTGCCCGGTGACATGTACGGCACTGGTCAAATATTCAGTGGCCTGCGAGCTAAACTGCTTTTCTACGTGGTCATGGTGGGATTGTGTTGTCATTACGCTGTCCTTTTGTTGTTTGAGTATAAAAGGGCAGCGCCAAACGTTGGTCTGCCCTGTGGCAGACCTGACATACCTTATTTATCAGGCTTGCCGGGACTGAATTCAACGAGTAGCGGATTGTGATCGGAAGCGCGCGTAACCAGTACAGAAGCTTCGTTGACGTTCAGACCACGGTAGAAGACAAAATCGAGCGGGCGACCAAACGCACGTCGACGCTGATCATCAGTAAAACGCACCTGGCGCAGCGACATTTCCCGCGCAAAGCGATATAACGCGTTCATCCTTCTACGGCTCCAGGCATTGAAATCTCCCGCCATAATGACCGGGCCACTGTGATGGGCAATCTGATCGCCAATAGGAAGTAACTGCTTACTATAGACATCCACGCCCAAACTGAAGTTGACGGCGTGTATATTAACCACCATCAACAGGCGGGTGTCAGGTAATGGATAGACCGTCACCAGTGCCGACTTCGCCAGACGCAAAATGGGTTCTCGTTCACGTAACGGACAGCAATAAATGGGATGTGCCGCCGAAAGGGTCATTACACCGGAAGGATGTTGTGGCAGCACGAAAGCAGGCACCTGATCGGCGGCAAGATAGTTAGCGGTCGCAAACTGCACCAACTCTGGCGTTGTTTGCGCTTCCTGCAATAACACCAGATGCGCATCTTTGCCGTAGTTCTTTAATACCGACAACCATTCAGCGCGTTGCTGTTTGTAAATGTTCCACACCAGGATCCGAATACGCTCTTCGGTACTTAACGGTTCTCCGGGCGGTAATGCCTGGCCGATGCTCGCAAAAGACCCCGGCGGTAAGATCCTCTCCGCAGGTTGTCCGGCAACATAGCGCATGGCATAGGTGTTTTTTCGCACTTTTGACTTTGAAACCTCTATTACGTCAACCCTTCCGCACTCGGGAGGGTTCTACTGTTATAGGGATTTTAGCTCACTCTTTCAACGAGCAATTGTATATTGTTATGTAAGCAAGTGCTTACACCGGTCAGAATTTTGCTCATTATTGAGAACATTAAATCGGATGACATATCACACATCCTGATGGTTTAATGACAAATAAATTCAAAATATCTCTTCTATTTTGCAACAGGAGCAAAAATGAAAGCCACGTCGGAAGAACTCGCCATTTTTGTTTCGGTCGTCGAAAGCGGCAGCTTTAGCCGGGCAGCGGAACAATTAGGGCAAGCAAACTCAGCGGTAAGCCGGGCGGTGAAAAAGCTGGAGATGAAACTTGGCGTTAGCCTGCTTAATCGGACCACGCGACAACTTAGCCTGACGGAAGAAGGCGAGCGTTATTTTCGTCGCGTACAGTCAATTTTGCAGGAGATGGCTGCGGCAGAATCAGAAATTATGGAGACGCGTAATACGCCACGCGGACTGTTACGGATCGATGCCGCAACCCCTGTGGTGCTGCACTTCCTGATGCCGTTGATTAAGCCTTTCCGTGAACGCTATCCGGAAGTCACTTTATCGCTAGTCTCCTCCGAAACGATTATTAATTTGATCGAAAGAAAAGTGGATGTCGCGATACGCGCTGGTACGTTAACGGATTCCAGCTTACGTGCCAGGCCGTTATTTAACAGTTATCGAAAAATTATCGCCTCCCCCGATTATATTTCCCGCTACGGGAAGCCAGAAACGATCGACGATTTAAAGCAACATGTTTGCCTGGGATTCACTGAACCCGCTTCCCTCAATACCTGGCCGATAGCCTGTAGTGATGGACAATTACATGAGGTGAAGTACTGTTTGTCATCCAATAGTGGAGAAACACTGAAACAGCTTTGCCTGAGTGGCAACGGGATTGCGTGTTTGTCCGACTACATGATCGACAGAGAAATCGCTCGCGGAGAATTGGTGGAGTTAATGGCAGATAAAGTGTTGCCAGTGGAAATGCCATTCAGTGCCGTCTATTACAGCGACCGTGCGGTAAGTACGCGCATCCGGGCTTTTATCGATTTCCTTAGCGAGCATGTAAAAACAGCTCCCGGAGGAGCTGTCAGAGAGGCTTAATCCCATTCAGGAGCCAGACCTTCCGGGCTAACCAGGCGGTCGTTGCAATCCAGTGCGGCGATCGCTTTTTTATCTTCGGCATCAAGCTGTAAATTTTGTGCCTTAAGATTACTTTCCAGGTTTTTACGTTTAGTAGAAGAAGGAATTACTGAGTAACCTTCCCCCATAGCCCACGCCAGAATCACTTGTGCCGGAGTCGCATTGTGTTTAGCTGCGATACGAGCAATAACCTCATCTTTCAGGGCCTTACCATACGCCAGCGTCATATAGGAAGTAATATGGATGCCGTGCTGTTTAGCCCAGGCAACCACTTTACGGTTTTGCAGATAAGGAGAGAGTTCAATCTGGTTAGTAGCGATGTTTTCAGCGCCAACAGCAGCAATCGCCTTTTCCATCAATGGGATCGTGAAGTTGGAAATACCGATCTCACGCGTCAGCCCTTGTTTTTTGGCTTCCAGCAGCGCCTGCATAAACTCTTCAACAGAGACTTCATCGTTTGGTGACGGCCAGTGGATTAGCGTCAGATCAACATAATCGGTACGCAGCTTTTGCAGGCTCTCTTCCAGGCTCGGGATCAGTTTGTCTTTACTGAGGTTTTCAATCCAGATTTTAGTGGTGATGTAAAGTTCATTACGTGGCACGCCGCTTTCTGCAATCGCCTGACCTACTGCTGCTTCGTTATCATAGATTTGTGCGGTATCAATTGCACGATAGCCAAGTTCAAGCGCCGTTTTCACTGATGTGATAACAACGTCGTCTTTGAGACGGAAAGTACCTAAACCAAATGCAGGGATAGCCATAATATGCCTCTTTTAATGCTATTTTCGTTAACTGAGGTGATTATGGGTTTTAGACTGTTGAGGAAAAAGGGCGTAAAACGCAGAGGATTTTTGCGATTTTAGCAATAATAGAAATGTAGACGAAAAAAAACCTCGAGCGATAACTCGAGGCTTCTTAATAAGTGGCGGAACGGACGGGACTCGAACCCGCGACCCCCTGCGTGACAGGCAGGTATTCTAACCGACTGAACTACCGCTCCACCGAATTCTTTTACAACCACCGGTTTTATGACCGGCTTACTGCTTTATTTGATGCCTGGCAG
>NZ_RHJI01000026.1 GCF_004211955.1 Escherichia sp. E1V33 | reverse complement strand
AGAGTCAACCCTGAATTTCAGAATTTTTCTCTTCAACCGAACCGGCTGTTTGTGTGAAGTGATTCACATCCGCCGTGTCGATGGAGGCGCATTATAGGGAGTTCTCCGCAGGCCGCAATAGAAAAATTGCAGAAAAATGACTGACTGCTGCATTCCCCAGCAAAACCCCGCTTTATACCTTTTTACGCACAGAGTTATCCACAATCATCAATGTAATTTCTGTATTTTTCCCACGGTAACCACTGTCAAAATTGTAATCACCATTGAAAGAGAAAAATTCGCGAGCGTTGCGCAAACGTTTTCGTTACAATGCGGGCGAAAAATAAGGATGCCCCGTTAGGGGCGTTAGCTGAGTTTTTCGCGAAAAATTCAGCTAACGCTCTCTGTAATAGTCAAATCCAGGGGATTTACCATGCAACAACGTCGTCCAGTCCGCCGCGCTCTGCTCAGTGTTTCTGACAAAGCCGGTATCGTCGAATTCGCCCAGGCACTTTCCGCACGCGGTGTGGAGCTGCTGTCTACAGGGGGCACTGCCCGTCTGTTAGCAGAAAAAGGTCTGCCGGTAACCGAAGTTTCCGATTACACCGGTTTCCCGGAGATGATGGATGGACGCGTGAAGACCCTGCATCCGAAAGTACATGGTGGCATTCTGGGCCGTCGCGGCCAGGACGATGCCATTATGGAAGAACATCAGATCCAGCCTATCGATATGGTGGTTGTTAACCTGTATCCGTTCGCCCAGACCGTGGCCCGTGAAGGTTGCTCGCTGGAAGATGCGGTTGAGAACATCGATATCGGCGGCCCAACGATGGTGCGCTCCGCCGCCAAGAACCATAAAGATGTCGCAATCGTGGTGAAGAGCAGCGACTACGACGCCATTATTAAAGAGATGGATGACAACGAAGGATCGCTGACGCTTGCAACCCGTTTCGACCTCGCCATCAAAGCCTTCGAACACACTGCCGCCTACGACAGCATGATTGCCAACTACTTCGGCAGCATGGTTCCGGCTTACCACGGTGAAAGCAAAGAAGCCGCCGGTCGCTTCCCACGCACGCTGAACCTGAACTTCATTAAGAAGCAGGATATGCGTTACGGCGAGAACAGCCACCAGCAGGCTGCCTTCTATATAGAAGAGAATGTGAAAGAAGCCTCCGTTGCTACCGCAACCCAGGTTCAGGGTAAAGCCCTCTCTTATAACAACATCGCCGATACCGATGCGGCGCTGGAGTGCGTGAAAGAGTTCGCCGAGCCGGCATGTGTGATTGTGAAGCACGCCAACCCTTGCGGCGTGGCTATCGGCAATTCCATTCTTGATGCTTACGATCGCGCGTACAAAACCGACCCAACCTCCGCATTCGGCGGCATCATTGCCTTTAACCGCGAGCTGGATGCGGAAACCGCACAGGCCATCATTTCTCGTCAGTTCGTCGAAGTGATTATTGCGCCGTCCGCCAGCGAAGAAGCCCTGAAAATCACCGCCGCCAAGCAGAACGTACGCGTTCTGACCTGCGGTCAGTGGGGCGAGCGTGTTCCGGGTCTTGATTTCAAACGCGTCAACGGCGGTCTACTGGTTCAGGATCGCGATCTGGGCATGGTCGGTGCGGAAGAACTGCGCGTCGTCACCAAACGTCAGCCAACTGAACAGGAACTGCGTGATGCGCTGTTCTGCTGGAAGGTGGCGAAATTCGTGAAATCCAACGCTATCGTCTATGCCAAAAACAATATGACCATCGGTATTGGCGCGGGCCAGATGAGCCGCGTGTACTCCGCGAAAATCGCCGGTATTAAAGCTGCCGATGAAGGCCTGGAAGTGAAAGGTTCCTCGATGGCTTCTGACGCGTTCTTCCCGTTCCGCGACGGTATTGATGCCGCCGCCGCTGCGGGCGTGACCTGCGTAATCCAGCCTGGCGGTTCTATCCGTGATGACGAAGTGATTGCCGCCGCCGACGAGCACGGTATTGCGATGCTCTTCACCGACATGCGCCACTTCCGCCATTAATGGAGCGACAGATGAAAGTATTAGTGATTGGTAACGGCGGGCGCGAGCACGCGCTGGCCTGGAAAGCGGCGCAGTCGCCGCTGGTTGAGACTGTTTTTGTTGCTCCGGGTAACGCAGGTACTGCGCTGGAGCCTGCACTGCAAAACGTCGCTATCGGCGTGACCGATATCCCGGCGCTGTTGGATTTCGCACAAAACGAAAAGATTGATCTGACCATCGTCGGCCCGGAAGCGCCGCTGGTGAAAGGCGTGGTCGATACCTTCCGCGCCGCCGGGCTGAAAATCTTCGGCCCAACCGCAGGTGCGGCCCAACTGGAAGGCTCAAAAGCGTTTACCAAAGATTTCCTGGCCCGCCATAAGATCCCTACGGCGGAATACCAGAACTTCACCGAGGTAGAACCTGCGCTGGCGTATCTGCGTGAGAAAGGCGCGCCAATCGTCATTAAAGCGGACGGTCTGGCTGCCGGGAAAGGCGTTATCGTGGCGATGACGCTGGAAGAAGCGGAAGCGGCTGTTCACGATATGCTGGCGGGCAACGCTTTTGGCGACGCGGGTCATCGCATCGTTATCGAAGAGTTCCTCGATGGCGAAGAAGCGAGCTTTATTGTGATGGTGGACGGCGAGCATGTGCTACCGATGGCCACCAGCCAGGATCACAAACGCGTAGGCGATAAAGATACCGGACCAAACACCGGCGGGATGGGCGCTTACTCCCCTGCGCCGGTAGTAACCGATGAAGTTCATCAGCGCACCATGGAACGCATCATCTGGCCAACCGTGAAAGGCATGGCGGCGGAAGACAACACCTACACCGGTTTTCTCTACGCGGGCCTGATGATTGACAAACAGGGCAATCCGAAGGTTATTGAATTTAACTGCCGCTTTGGCGATCCGGAAACCCAGCCAATCATGCTGCGTATGAAGTCCGATCTGGTTGAACTCTGCCTGGCAGCCTGTGAAGGCAAGCTGGACGAGAAAACATCCGAGTGGGATGAGCGTGCTTCTCTCGGCGTGGTGATGGCTGCGGGTGGATATCCGGGCGATTACCGCACCGGCGATGTGATCCACGGCCTGCCGCTGGAAGAAGTGGCAGGCGGCAAAGTGTTCCACGCGGGCACAAAACTGGCGGATGACGAGCAGGTGGTAACCAGCGGCGGGCGCGTACTGTGCGTCACCGCGCTGGGTCATACCGTGGCAGAAGCGCAGAAACGCGCTTACGCCTTAATGACCGATATCCATTGGGACGACTGCTTCTGCCGGAAAGATATCGGCTGGCGCGCTATCGAACGCGAGCAGAACTAACGCGACAGTTTTGCCAATAGCGTTTTACGCGTGATCCCTAACTGACGGGCGGCTTCGGTTTTGTTGCCGCCCGTTTTCTCCAGTGCCGCCAGAATCACTTCTTTTTCGACTTCCACCAGCGGCTGAATATCCTGACTTTGCCCCAGCTGGATCGGCGTAATGGCAATCGCCAGCGGCAGCTCGCGTTCGGAAATATATTCCCCGGTCAGCAGCACCACCGCCCGTTCCACCGCGTTTTCCAGTTCACGAATGTTTCCCGGCCAGTCGTAGTGAATCAGCAAATCCATCGCCTGGGGCGTAAAGCCTTTTACGGCCTTGCGATTACGTTCGGCAAAGCGCTGCAGAAAATGGCCAGCCAGCAGAGGGATATCTTCCCTCCGTTGCCGCAGCGATGGTACTTCAATCGCCACCACGTTCAGGCGATAGTAGAGATCCTGGCGAAAACGCCCGGCCTTTACCTCTGCGGCAAGATCGCGATGGGTCGCCGCAATCAGCCGGACATCAACCGAGATAGTCTGGTTGCTACCGACACGCTGAACTTCGCGCTCCTGAATCGCACGCAGCAGACGCACCTGCATCATCGGCGAGATATCGCCAATTTCATCGAGAAACAGCGTGCCGCCGTCCGCCTCAACAAAGCGCCCTTCCCGGCGTTTATCGGCTCCAGTGAACGCCCCTTTTTCGTGACCGAACAATTCAGATTCCAGCAAGGATTCGTTGAGTGCCGCACAGTTGAGCGTTACCAGCGGTTTTTCGCTACGTGCGCTACTGGCGTGAATCGCCCTGGCGACCAGCTCTTTACCGGTGCCGGAATCGCCGTGGATCAGTACCGTGGCTTCCGATGGCGCGACGAGGGCGATTTCACTGAGCAGGTGTTGCATCGCCGGGCTTTTACCGACCATACCGAACTGGCTGGCAGTCACCGCAGGCGTTTCAGCATCAATACTGTGCGTATGCGCGAGCGCCTTTTCCAGCGTCGCCTGCAGGTTATCGAAATCCAGCGGCTTGATGAGATAATCCAGCGCCCCGGTTTTCAACGCTTCTACCGCCGTCTCGACGCTGGAGTACGCGGTCATAATCAGTACCGGAATCGCCGGATTTAACGCTTTGATCTCTTTTAGCGTGGCAATGCCGTCCATCTCCGCCATTCGCACATCGCAAAGCACAAGATCAAAAACCTGTTCCCGCACCTGCTCCAGCGCCTGTCGCCCGCTGTTCGCCAGCGCGACGTTATAGCCCCAGCCGCGCAGTAAAGCCTGCAAAATAGTGCAGTGGCTAATGTCATCATCCACCACCAGAATATCGATATTATCGTGCGTCATCCTTGTGGGTCCTTACGCGTAATATTGACCGGAAGCCAGAGGGTGAACGTTGAGCCTTTTCCCTCCTGGCTTGCGACCTGAATTGTACCACCGTGTTGTTCAACAATATTATGCACGACCGCCAGCCCCAATCCGGTGCCTTCGGCTTTGGTGGTGAAGTACGGAGTGAAGATGGCTTCAAGCTGATCTGCCGCAATTCCCTTACCGCTGTCGGTAACGCTGATTTTCACGCCCGCGCCGCTTTCGCTGGCCGTCACGCTAATCACGCCATGCTGACCAATCGCCTGAATAGCATTGAGATAGAGATTCAACAGGACCTGAGTCAGTCTGTCCGGATCGGCCTGAATTTCCGGTAATGTGTCGTTGGCGGTAAAGCGTAACTGGATCTCCCGGCTGTTTGCATCCTGGCTTACCAGCTGTAATGAGTGGTTAATCAGAGTGCTGAGATCCACCGCCTGCAAAGCCAGATGCGTTGGCTTAACCAGTTCCAGCAACTCGCTTACCACGCGGTTTAAACGGTCGGCCTCTTTCGCCATCACCTGCGCCAGTTGATGCGCTTCTCCCCCTGCAGGCGCGCGCTCGGCAAAGTATTTCGCCAGTCCTTTAATCGAGGAAAGTGGGTTACGGATTTCGTGGGCAACGCCTGCCGCAAGATGCCCCAGCGCCACCAGCTTCTCTTTGCGCTTCATTTCATCTTGTAGAAGCTGGCGCGAGCGCAGATAGCGGCGATACCAGAAGAATGACAACACGCTTGCCAGCAAGACCGTCGCCAGGGCGAAGAGGATAATCAGGGTGTTTCTCTGCTCACGATCTTCGGCACTCACAATATTACTGGCGTCGAAAGCGATGAAAATTGCTTGTGGTGTCGCGGCATACTGCTGCATATGGCGCATCCGGTGCATTCCAGCAGCAAACATCGGTTGAAACTGGCGATAAATTTCCAGAACAGGCTCGCCGTCTGCGCTATCGATCCGCCGCCACGCTTCTTCATCTCCCGGATGTAACTGCTGCATTTCCTGCGGGGAATAAAGCTGTTTTCCCACCATGCCGGAGTTGCTATGCATCACGATTGTTCCTTGTTCATCCGTGACCGCAAACCAACGTACACCAGGCTGCCCGGCCATTTCTTCCAGTAAGGCCTGCTGCTGCGCATGATGCATGCGCATCCCCATGCCGACGCGCGAGCCGGATTCAAGAGCGCGAATAAGTACACTGCCTTTTTCCAGCAGCGTTTGTCTGGCAGCGGCAGTCTCGCGCCCATAATCACGAATCACAGTTACCGCAAACAACCCTACCAGCCCAACAATGACCACGGGGAGGATCGCGCTTAACCATTTAGCTAAGGAGTCTTTAGAACGTTGCATAAAACGCATCTTCTTCTTTGCCTGCTCATCCCTTTCTGACAGCAGAAATCATGCCATCTTTTATCAGCGCTTACCCTGCGCTGTAACACAAAGGCTTAAGTTTCAATGAGTAAAAATGACTCGCTACCCGCAGCAGGCGAGTCATTTTTACTCGTTTATCATGCCAGATTACCCGTCATATCAGCGTTTCATCGTTGGCACGGAAGATGCAATGCCCGAAGTAAGACAACCACTGGAGGATTAACCATGAAACGGAACACGAAAATTGCCCTGGTAATGATGGCGCTTTCAGCAATGGCGATGGGATCGACATCTGCATTTGCTCACGGCGGACACGGTATGTGGCAGCAAAATGCCGCGCCTTTGACCAGCGAACAACAGACAGCGTGGCAGAAAATCCATAATGACTTTTACGCTCAAAGCAGCGCACTGCAACAGCAACTGGTGACGAAGCGTTATGAATACAATGCCCTGTTAGCCGCGAACCCACCGGATAGCAGCAAAATTAACGCGGTCGCCAAAGAGATGGAGAATTTGCGTCAGTCGTTAGATGAGTTACGGGTGAAACGGGATATTGCGATGGCTGAAGCGGGTATTCCGCGCGGAGCCGGAATGGGTTACGGCGGCTGCGGTGGTGGCGGTCATATGGGTATGGGCCACTGGTAAATCAGAACGTTTTCTCGTTGGGTTGCCAGCGACAGAAATCAGAGTTTGCCACCAACAGTAATTGCGAACCTTCGGGCGCTTCCAGCCATGCCACGCTAACATCAACAGAAGAGCGGCTCTGGCGGCGCTCAATATGCGCTATCGCCTGCGAATCTAAATCAGGTTTAATGGTTTGCCCTTCGCAGGTGGTCACGGTCTGTTCCATCGCATGCCAGCGCCCCTGGCGCAGCACGACTCTCCCCTGACGTAAGGCATCGCTAATCTGGCGGATCTGATCAGCACGATAACGGTATAAATCGATTTGGTCGTTAGAAAGCTGCTGCTTTTCCCCATCGGATTCACGTTGCATAAAGCTCAGATCGCCGCGATCGTCAAAACGCGCGCGAATGTTCACCGGCGGTTTGCTGTAAACATTGATATTGATAAGCGTGAGGTTATCGCCCTGCCAGCGATACTCTCGCGTAGTGGTATCGCCACTGCGCCACGGGCTAAACACGGCAAGCAGATGCACATTATCGCCGCTGTCTTTTCGCCAGATACGTACTGCGCCCTGGTCTTCAGCAAATCCACTGGCGGTAAAGGGAGGAAGTGAAGAGTTGTGACTACAGGCAGTGAGAAACAGAACGCCGGCCAGCATCAATGATCGACGCCAGAAAGACAAAAGGGGTGAAACCACCCCTTCGTTAAAACTGTTCACTGCCACGCAATCTTACTTAACTGCGTCTTTCAGTGCCTTGCCAGAAACAAATGCCGGTACGTTAGCTGCGGCAATTTTGATTTCTTTACCGGTCTGCGGGTTGCGGCCAGTACGCTCAGCGCGGTGGTTCACTTTGAAGGTACCGAAACCAACCAGTTGTACAGCATCGCCTTCTTTCAGAGACTCAGTAATTGCAGCCAGAGTGGACTCCAGAGCAGCTTTAGCCTGGGTTTTGGACAGTTCTGCTTTCTCTGCAATTACATCAATCAGTTGAGTCTTGTTCATAAGTTATCCTTACAATGTGTTTATCGCTTGCTAAGCATCGAGTGCGACGGAAATGCCAGAATAGCACTCTCCTGCATACACGCACCGATAGCCACTTTTTTTCGCCCCCCAAATGTAGACCAGACGGGGGGCGAAAGGGAAGACTCCAGGTATGACAAATCAGGCGTTAAATCACGTTTTCTGGTCTTATTGCTGAAAAATTATACCAATATTGCTCTCACCCGCCTCACGCAGGTCTGCCCTAAGGCCTTTTATCAGCTCGATGTCGCGTTCTTCGCACTCGGCTAAAAGTCGGAATATTTCCCACTGAATGTCCCATTCTTGCTCTACAGCTGGGTTTTCTTTGAGCTCTTCATCGCTCATTTCGCGACCAGCCTGAGTCATTTCCAGCATCGCAACGGTCGTGATGGAGGTCTTACTCACTTCCACCGCGTGTTCGAGCGTTTCACCACTCAAACGCGAATGGACCAGTTCACTTAACGCCACGCAGGCATCGATTGCCGGATAAACGCCGTATAGATCGAAATCGTCGGCTGAAGGAATCGCTTCTTCAAATTTCTCCAGTTGGCTGTCGAAATTTACTTTTGCGTCTTTAACGGTCAGCGTTTCCCAGATGAGATCGAGAATACGACGGTAAATTTGCCCATCACCAAAACCGGTTTGCTGGCAGAACATGGCGTAATTGGGGTACATGCGTTCGCATAAGCAAGCCATGAAAGTGACATGCTGCCAGCTTTCCAGGCGCTCCAGACGCAGATGAATTGGGTTTTGTAACATGTTGAGTTCTCAAATACGGAAATTATCCGCAGTTTACCTGAATTAGGGCTGATTTGCTGTATAGCGCACGAACGCCGGACGTTCCGAGGCCACCGCGTCCGCCCAGCGCGTTGGCTCCGGCAGACGATAGCCTTTCATGCAGCGTTGTACCCACGCCAGCGCGCTGTCCACGCTGACCCGATGGCCGGTAGCGATAAACAACGGGTTACAGCGCGCTTTGCTGCGCCAGACCCAGGCCAGCTGCTCGCCTTTATCCATCAGCGGGGCCAGTGCGCCCGGTTCGCTGGAGAGCGCTTCGAATTTACCGCAGAGCCGTTTTTTCGCTACGCCAATGGTCGGCACATCCACCAATAAGCCAAAATGGCTGGCAACGCCAAGACGGCGAGGATGCGAGATCCCATGACCATCGACAAACACTAAATCCGGCTTTTGTGACAGCATCTCCCACGCTGCCAGCAGCGCAGGATATTCGCGGAAGGAAAGAAAACCTGGAATGTAAGGCATGGTGGTGGCGATGCGGGCCACTTTATACTCCACCAGCTCAAGCGAGGGGTATTTCAGCAGCACCATCGCCGCTCGCGTCACTTCTCCGCCCTGCTCAAACCCGACATCGGCTCCGGCGATCAGATCCGGCGGATCCTTATCGAGTCGATCCTCGCGGATCACAGAAGAAGCCAGTTCGATTTGTTGAGCGCGTAATGACGCGAGATCCATAATCGCTCCTTAGCGGTGATACTGTTCAGACAGTCGATGCACTGCCTCCACGAACACGCCAGCATGTTCTGGCGGCACATCCTGATGAATGCCGTGACCAAGGTTAAAGACATGACCTTCGCCGTGACCGAAACCTGCAAGTATAGTCGCTACTTCTTCTTCAATGCGGGCAGGCGGCGCGTACAGCATCGACGGATCCATATTACCCTGCAACGCGACTTTATTGCCCACACGGCGGCGCGCATCGGCGATGTCCGTTGTCCAGTCGAGGCCCAGCGCATCGCAACCGGTTTCTGCCATGGCTTCCAGCCACTGTCCGCCGCCTTTGGTAAACAGCGTGACCGGTACGCGGCGACCGTCGTTTTCACGCAGTAAACCATCAACAATTTTATGCATGTAATAAAGCGAGAACTGTTGATAATCGCGCCCGGTAAGCACGCCGCCCCAGGTGTCGAAAATCATCACTGCCTGAGCACCGGCTTTAATCTGCGCATTCAGATACAAAGTGACGCTTTTCGCCAGTTTATCGAGTAGAGCGTGCAGCGCCTGCGGATCGGCATACATCATTTTTTTGATCACGGTGAACGCTTTGCTGCTGCCGCCTTCCACCATGTAGGTCGCCAGCGTCCACGGGCTGCCGGAAAAACCAATCAGCGGCACTTCGCCTTTCAGTTCGCGACGAATGGTACGCACCGCGTTCATCACGTACCCCAGTTCATCTTCCGGGTCCGGAATTGGCAGTTTATCGACGTCAGCTTTGCAGGTGACTGGCGAGGTAAAACGCGGACCTTCTCCGGCTTCAAAATAGAGCCCTAACCCCATCGCGTCCGGGACGGTGAGGATATCGGAAAAGAGGATCGCCGCATCCAGCGGGTAGCGACGCAGCGGTTGCAAGGTCACTTCACACGCCAGCTCGGCGTTTTTGCACAGCGACATAAAATCGCCCGCCTGGGCGCGCGTGGCTTTATATTCCGGTAGATAGCGACCCGCCTGGCGCATCATCCATACTGGAGTGACATCAACGGGCTGGCGCAGCAGCGCCCGCAGATAACGATCGTTTTTAAGTTCGGTCATTTTGGCTGTTCCTTAGTGCGTCAGGCGGTCAGTGTATCATCACTCATACTCTGCCCGACACATCGCCACCGTATCTTCTATCAGACGGCGCGCTACGGTGCCGGGCGGCGGGAGTAACGGCAAATCGTCATAGCGATACCAGTTCGCCTCAAGCAATTCTTTCGGGTCGATCACGATGTCGCCGCTGTCATATTCCGCCATAAATGCGGTCATTAAAGACTGAGGAAACGGCCACGGCTGGGAAGTCACATAACGCAAGTTTTTGACTTTGATGCCACTCTCTTCCATCACTTCCCGCGCGACTGCCTGTTCGAGCGTTTCGCCCACTTCGACGAATCCGGCGAGTACCGTATGGACACCGTTACGATGCCGGGTATGCTGAGCAAGTAGGATCGAATCATCGCGACGGATGGCAACGATAATGCAGGGAGCGATTTGTGGGTAGTAACGCTCACGGCAGTGGCTGCATAGCATCGCCCATTCGGTTTTGCTCGGATACATGTCATGCCCGCAGTAACCGCAGTATTTATGCGAGCGATAAAACTCCGCCAGTTGCACACCACGTCCGGCTAATTGAAACAGCCCGACATCCAGATCAATGACCTGGCGCACCGAGCCCATATCGTGACGACGCTGCTGTTGCACTAGCCAAACAGGTTCTCCCTGCCATTCGCCGATTTGTAGTGCGCGCTGACCCACAAGATCGAAATTTGCCGCTTCGCCGTATGGTAATTCTCCCTTCGGCAACCATAATTTTTGTTCATGACTGACTACCCACCAGCCGTGATCTAATTTTTCAATTATACGATCCATAGCTCTTGCACTACCTTTGCATCACTGGCATGTTTAACATGGTTTTTACATTTCTCACTGAGCAGTTTTTGTTTTCAAACTTGCGGAGTCAATCATGCTTAACCAGCTCGATAACCTGACGGAGCACGTCAGAGGAAGTAACAAACTGGTTGATCGCTGGCTACATGTACGTAAGCATCTGCTCGTGGCTTACTACAATCTGGTTGGCATTAAGCCTGGCAAAGAATCGTACATGAGGCTGAATGAAAAAGCCCTTGATGATTTTTGCCAGAGTCTGGTCGACTACCTGTCTGCCGGACATTTCAGTATTTATGAACGCATTCTTCATAAACTGGAAGGCAACGGGCAACTCGCTCATGCCGCGAAGATTTGGCCGCAACTCGAAGCCAACACGCAACAGATTATGGATTACTACGATTCCAGCCTGGAAACCGCCATCGATCATGATAATTACCTTGAGTTTCAACAGGTTTTATCTGACATCGGCGAGGCGCTGGAAGCGCGCTTTGTGCTGGAAGATAAGTTGATTCTGCTGGTGCTTGACGCCGCCCGCGTCAAACATCCTGCTTGAGTTCTGCGCTGTTAACGCGTAATTTACATTCAACGCCCCGTTTGTGGGGCTAATTTCTTGTCGGAGTGCCTTAACTGGCTGAGACCGTTTATTCGGGATCCGCGGAACCTGATCAGGCTAATACCTGCGAAGGGAACAAGAGTTAATCTGCTATCGCATCGCCTTTGCGGCGATCGTCTCTTGCTTCATCCGTCGTCTGACAAGCCACGTCCTTAACTTTTTGGAATGAGCTATGTCTGCAACAAAACTGACCCGCCGCGAACAACGCGCCCAGGCCCAACATTTTATCGACACCCTGGAAGGCACCGCCTTTCCGAACTCAAAACGCATTTACATCACCGGCACACACCCCGGCGTGCGCGTACCGATGCGTGAGATCCAGCTTAGCCCGACGCTAATTGGCGGTAGCAAAGAACAGCCGCAATACGAAGAAAACGAAGCGATTCCGGTCTACGACACCTCCGGCCCGTATGGCGATCCGCAAATCGCCATTAACATTCAGCAAGGGCTGACCAAACTACGCCAGCCGTGGATCGATGCGCGTGGCGATACTGAAGAACTTACCATGCGCAGTTCCGATTACACTAAAGCGCGACTGGCAGATGATGGCCTCGACGAGCTGCGTTTTAGCGGCGTATTAACGCCAAAACGCGCCAAAGCAGGCCGCCGTGTCACGCAGCTGCACTACGCCCACCAGGGTATCATCACACCGGAAATGGAATTCATCGCCATCCGCGAGAATATGGGCCGCGAGCGCATCCGTAGCGAAGTTTTACGCCACCAGCATCCGGGAATGAGCTTTGGCGCACGTCTGCCGGAAAATATCACTGCGGAATTTGTCCGTGATGAAGTTGCTGCCGGACGTGCGATTATCCCGGCCAACATTAATCATCCGGAATCGGAGCCGATGATTATTGGTCGCAATTTCCTGGTAAAAGTTAACGCCAATATCGGCAACTCTGCGGTCACCTCTTCCATCGAAGAAGAAGTGGAAAAGCTGGTATGGTCCACGCGCTGGGGAGCGGATACGGTGATGGATCTCTCCACCGGTCGCTATATTCACGAAACCCGCGAGTGGATTTTGCGTAACAGCCCAGTGCCGATCGGTACAGTGCCGATCTACCAGGCGCTGGAGAAGGTTAACGGGATCGCCGAAGATCTTACCTGGGAAGCGTTCCGCGACACGCTGCTGGAACAGGCCGAGCAAGGTGTGGATTACTTCACTATCCATGCGGGGGTGCTGCTGCGCTATGTGCCGATGACCGCGAAACGCCTGACCGGTATCGTCTCGCGCGGCGGTTCGATTATGGCGAAATGGTGCCTCTCCCATCATCAGGAAAATTTCCTCTATCAACACTTCCGCGAAATTTGTGAAATCTGTGCCGCTTATGACGTTTCGCTGTCGCTGGGCGACGGTCTGCGCCCCGGTTCTATTCAGGACGCCAACGATGAAGCGCAGTTTGCCGAGCTGCATACGCTGGGCGAACTGACAAAAATCGCCTGGGAATATGATGTGCAGGTGATGATTGAAGGCCCAGGCCACGTGCCGATGCAGATGATCCGCCGCAATATGACCGAGGAGTTAGAGCACTGCCACGAAGCGCCGTTTTACACTCTGGGGCCGCTAACTACCGATATTGCGCCGGGCTATGACCACTTCACGTCGGGGATTGGTGCGGCGATGATTGGCTGGTTTGGCTGCGCGATGCTCTGTTACGTAACGCCAAAAGAGCATCTGGGTCTGCCTAATAAAGAAGATGTTAAGCAGGGGCTTATCACCTATAAGATTGCCGCCCACGCCGCTGACCTGGCGAAAGGGCATCCGGGCGCGCAAATTCGCGATAACGCCATGTCGAAAGCCCGCTTCGAATTTCGCTGGGAAGACCAGTTTAATCTGGCCCTCGACCCGTTTACCGCCCGCGCTTATCACGATGAAACCCTGCCGCAAGAGTCAGGTAAAGTCGCCCATTTTTGCTCCATGTGTGGGCCGAAATTCTGCTCGATGAAAATCAGCCAGGAAGTGCGTGATTACGCCGCCACGCAAACTATTGAAATGGGAATGGCGGATATGTCGGAGAACTTCCGTGCCAGAGGCGGAGAAATCTACCTGCGTAAGGAGGAAGCGTGATGTATCAGCCTGATTTTCCTCCTGTACCTTTTCGTTTAGGACTGTACCCAGTGGTGGACAGCGTACAGTGGATCGAACGTCTGTTGGATGCAGGCGTACGTACTCTCCAGCTACGCATCAAAGATCGGCGCGATGAAGAGGTGGAAGCCGATGTCGTGGCGGCAATTGCGCTGGGCCGCCGCTATAACGCGCGATTGTTTATCAACGATTACTGGCGGCTCGCGATCAAGCATCAGGCGTATGGCGTCCATTTGGGGCAGGAAGATTTGCAAGCCACCGATCTCAATGCCATCCGCGCGGCAGGCCTGCGGCTGGGCGTTTCGACACATGACGATATGGAAATCGACGTCGCGCTGGCAGCACGCCCCTCTTATATCGCGCTGGGACATGTGTTCCCGACGCAAACCAAACAGATGCCTTCTGCACCGCAGGGGCTGGAACAGCTGGCACGGCATGTTGAGCGACTGGCGGATTATCCCACCGTGGCGATTGGCGGTATCAGTCTGGCACGCGCGCCTGCGGTGATAGAAACGGGTGTCGGCAGTATCGCCGTCGTCAGCGCCATTACTCAAGCCGCAGACTGGCGTTTGGCAACGGCACAGTTGCTGGAAATTGCAGGAGTTGGCGATGAATGACCGTGATTTTATGCGTTATAGCCGCCAAATCCTGCTCGACGATATCGCTCTTGACGGGCAGCAAAAACTGCTCGACAGCCAGGTGCTGATTATCGGTCTTGGCGGGCTGGGTACACCTGCTGCGCTATACCTGGCGGGCGCTGGCGTCGGGACGCTGGTACTGGCAGATGACGACGATGTGCATTTAAGCAATCTGCAACGACAAATCCTCTTTACCACTGAAGATATCGATCGCCCGAAATCGCAGGTCAGCCATCAGCGACTGACACAGTTGAATCCCGATATTCAACTGACAGCATTACAACAACGGTTAACGGGTGAGGCGTTAAAAGATGCGGTTGCACAAGCCGATGTGGTGCTCGACTGTACCGACAATATGGCGACTCGCCAGGAGATTAATGCCGCCTGCGTGGCACTCAACACGCCGCTTATCACCGCCAGCGCGGTCGGATTTGGCGGTCAGTTGATGGTACTGACGCCGCCCTGGGGGCAGGGTTGTTACCGCTGCCTGTGGCCAGAAAACCAGGAGCCAGAACGCAACTGCCGCACGGCGGGCGTGGTTGGCCCGGTGGTCGGGGTTATGGGCACTTTGCAGGCACTGGAAGCCATTAAGTTATTAAGCGGTATAGAGACGCCTGCGGGAGAACTCCGACTGTTCGACGGTAAGTCGAGCCAGTGGCGCAGCCTGGCGTTGCGCCGCGCCAGTGGTTGCCCGGTATGCGGAGGAAGCAATGCAGATCCTGTTTAACGATCAACCGATGCAGTGCGCCGCCGGGCAAACTGTTCACGAACTACTGGAGCAACTCGTCCAACGACAAGCGGGCGCGGCTCTGGCGATTAATCAGCAAATCGTCCCGCGTGAGCAGTGGACGCAACATATCGTGCAGGATGGCGACCAGATCCTACTTTTTCAGGTTATTGCAGGGGGTTGAGATGTTACGTATTGCGGACAAAACGTTTGATTCACATCTGTTTACCGGCACCGGGAAATTCGCCTCTTCACAACTGATGGTAGAGGCAATCCGCGCTTCCGGCAGCCAGCTGGTGACGCTGGCGATGAAACGTGTCGACTTGCGCCAGCACAACGACGCTATCCTCGAACCGCTTATCGCGGCGGGTGTGACCCTGCTGCCAAATACATCCGGGGCGAAAACAGCGGAAGAAGCCATTTTCGCCGCCCATCTGGCGCGTGAAGCGTTAGGCACAAACTGGCTAAAATTAGAGATTCACCCTGACGCCCGCTGGCTGTTGCCCGATCCCATCGAAACCCTGAAAGCCGCCGAAACGCTGGTACAACAGGGATTTGTCGTGCTGCCTTACTGCGGGGCCGATCCGGTATTGTGTAAACGTCTGGAAGAAGTCGGCTGTGCAGCGGTGATGCCGCTCGGCGCGCCGATTGGCTCGAATCAGGGACTGGAAACCCGTGCCATGCTGGAGATTATTATCCAGCAGGCCACAGTTCCGGTGGTTGTTGATGCTGGCATCGGCGTTCCCAGCCATGCCGCGCAGGCGCTGGAAATGGGGGCCGACGCGGTGTTAGTGAATACGGCGATTGCCGTCGCGGACGATCCCGTCAACATGGCGAAGGCATTTCGTCTGGCAGTAGAAGCAGGCCTGCTGGCACGTCAGTCCGGACCGGGCAGCCGCAGTCATTTTGCTCATGCCACCAGCCCGCTGACCGGATTTCTGGAGGCATCGGCATGAAAACCTTCAGCGATCGCTGGCGACAACTGGACTGGGACGACATCCGCCTGCGTATCAACGGCAAAACGGCTGCTGACGTAGAGCGGGCGCTAAATGCCTCGCAACTCACCCGCGACGATATGATGGCGCTGTTATCGCCAGCCGCCAGTGGCTATCTGGAACCACTGGCCCAACGGGCGCAGCGCCTGACCCGTCAGCGTTTTGGCAACACAGTTAGTTTCTACGTCCCGCTTTATCTTTCCAATCTTTGCGCTAACGACTGCACGTACTGCGGATTTTCCATGAGTAATCGCATCAAGCGCAAAACGCTGGACGAAGCGGATATTGCCAGGGAAAGCGCCGCTATACGGGAGATGGGCTTTGAACATCTGCTTTTAGTCACCGGTGAACATCAGGCGAAAGTGGGGATGGATTACTTTCGTCGTCATCTCCCTGCCCTGCGTGAACAGTTCTCTTCACTACAGATGGAAGTGCAACCGCTGGCGGAGACGGAATACGCCGAGTTAAAGCAACTTGGTCTGGATGGCGTGATGGTTTATCAGGAGACATATCACGAGGCGACTTATGCCCGCCATCATCTGAAAGGCAAAAAACAGGACTTCTTCTGGCGGCTGGAAACGCCGGATCGGCTGGGCCGTGCGGGGATTGATAAGATAGGCCTCGGCGCGCTAATTGGCCTTTCCGACAGCTGGCGCGTTGACTGCTATATGGTTGCAGAACATTTGCTATGGCTGCAACAGCATTACTGGCAAAGCCGTTACTCTGTCTCCTTTCCGCGCCTGCGCCCGTGTACTGGCGGCATTGAGCCTGCGTCGATTATGGATGAACGCCAGTTAGTGCAAACCATCTGCGCCTTCCGACTGCTTGCACCGGAGATTGAACTGTCACTCTCCACGCGGGAATCACCGTGGTTTCGCGATCGCGTTATTCCGCTGGCAATTAATAACGTCAGCGCTTTTTCGAAAACGCAGCCAGGTGGCTATGCCGACAATCACCCCGAGCTGGAACAGTTCTCACCGCACGACGATCGCAGACCGGAAGCGGTTGCTGCCGCGTTAACTGCTCAGGGTTTGCAGCCGGTATGGAAAGACTGGGACAGCTATCTGGGACGCGCCTCGCAAAGGCCATGAGACAGAATGTAAGAACGTAAATTTATTCCGAGCCGCTACGGAAGATGAAAAACGCAAGGTTGTTGAAAGCGTTGCGTTTTTTTATGGTAGTGCCGTCAGCAGGAATGTTGTCCAGGGCGAAAAGCTTCTTCCTCGTTTCGCCCTGCCTTTCTTAATATTTCCCGTGAAGACCTTGCCTCTGAATAACAGCCATAAAAAAACCCGCCGAAGCGGGTTTTTAAGTTATTTGCGGATTAACGATTACTCGTTATCAGAACCGCCCAGACCTGCGTTCAGCAGTTCTGCCAGGCTGGCAGATGCGTCTTCTGCAGTCACCTGCGGTGCAGCCGGAGCTTCACCCGCAGCACGGCGACGCATACGATCCTGGTGGTACGCGTAACCGGTACCTGCCGGGATCAGACGACCCACGATAACGTTCTCTTTCAGGCCGCGCAGTTCGTCGCGTTTGCCCGCAACGGCTGCTTCGGTCAGCACGCGAGTGGTCTCCTGGAACGATGCCGCGGAGATGAAGGACTCGGTTGCCAGAGACGCTTTGGTGATACCCAGCAGATCGCGGGAGTAAGTTGCACCCACTTTGCCGTTCGCTTCCAGTTCGCGGTTTGCGATCTTGACGCGAGAGTATTCAACCTGTTCGCCTTCCAGGAAGTCGGAGCTGCCCGCGTTAACGATGGTAGCTTTACGCAGCATCTGACGAACGATAACTTCGATGTGTTTATCGTTAATCTTAACGCCCTGCAGACGGTATACGTCCTGTACTTCGTTAACGATGTAACGAGTCACAGCATGAACACCACGCAGACGCAGAATGTCGTGCGGCGCTTCCGGACCGTCGGAAATTACGTCACCACGTTCTACACGTTCACCTTCGAACACGTTGAGCTGACGCCATTTCGGAATCATCTCTTCGTACGGATCGCTACCGTCTACCGGGGTGATAACCAGACGACGTTTACCTTTGGTTTCTTTACCGAAGGAAACGATACCGCTGATTTCAGCCAGGATTGCCGGCTCTTTCGGACGACGTGCTTCGAACAGGTCCGCAACGCGCGGCAGACCACCGGTGATGTCCTTGGTACCGCCGGATTCCTGCGGAATACGCGCCAGGGTGTCACCAGAGCTGATCTGTACGCCATCTTCCAGCTGAACAATCGCTTTACCCGGCAGGAAGTACTGCGCAGGCATATCGGTACCAGGGATCAGAACGTCGTTACCCTGAGCATCAACGATTTTCAGTGCCGGACGCAGATCTTTACCACCTGCGGTACGTTCTGCGGAATCCAGAACCACCAGCGAAGACAGACCGGTCAATTCGTCGGTCTGACGCGTAATGGTCTGGCCGTCGATCATGTCAGTAAAGCGTACAAAACCGCTTACTTCGGTGATAACCGGCATGGTGTGCGGGTCCCAGTTTGCAACGGTTTCGCCGCCAGCAACCTGTTCGCCATCGCCTTTTGCCAGTACCGCACCGTAAGGTACTTTGTAGCTTTCTTTGGTACGACCGAATTCGTCGATCAGTTTCAGTTCGGTGTTACGGGAAGTGATAACCAGTTTACCGCTGGAGTTCACAACCGACTTCACGTTGCTGAGCTTGATGCTACCTTTGTTTTTCACCTGGATGCTGGATTCAGCAGCCGCACGAGATGCCGCACCACCGATGTGGAACGTACGCATGGTCAGCTGTGTACCCGGTTCACCGATGGACTGTGCCGCGATAACACCGATTGCTTCACCCTTGTTGATGATGTGGCCACGCGCCAGGTCACGACCGTAACAGTGCGCACATACACCAAAGTCGGTGTCACAAGATACAACAGAACGTACTTTAACCGCGTCGACAGAGTTCTCTTCCAGCAGGTCACACCATTGTTCGTGCAGCAGCGTGTTGCGCGGAACGAGGATATCAGCAGTGCCCGGCTTCAGAACGTCTTCAGCAGTTACACGACCCAGTACGCGATCGCGCAGCGGCTCTTTAACGTCACCACCTTCGATAACCGGAGTCATCATGATACCTTCATGGGTACCACAATCGTCTTCGGTAACCACCAGGTCCTGCGCCACGTCAACCAGACGACGAGTCAGGTAACCGGAGTTCGCAGTTTTCAGTGCGGTATCCGCCAGACCTTTACGAGCACCGTGGGTGGAGATGAAGTACTGGAGTACGTTCAGACCTTCACGGAAGTTCGCGGTGATTGGCGTTTCGATGATGGAGCCATCCGGCTTCGCCATCAGACCACGCATACCAGCAAGCTGACGAATCTGTGCCGCAGAACCACGCGCACCGGAGTCGGCCATCATGTAGATGCTGTTGAAGGAAACCTGCTTCTCTTCCTGACCGTCACGGTTAATAACGGTTTCAGTTTGCAGGTTATCCATCATCGCTTTGGATACACGATCGTTCGCCGCAGCCCAGATATCGATAACTTTGTTATAACGTTCGCCCGCAGTTACCAGACCAGACTGGAACTGCTCCTGAATTTCAGCAACTTCTGCTTCTGCCTCGGAGATGATTTCGTGTTTCTTCTCCGGGATGACCATGTCATCGATACCAACAGATGCACCAGAACGCGCTGCATATGCAAAGCCGGTGTACATGATCTGGTCCGCAAAAATAACGGTCGGTTTCAGACCGAGAATGCGGTAGCAGGTGTTCAGCATTTTGGAGATTGCTTTTTTACCCAGCGCCTGGTTGACGATGGAGTAAGGCAGACCTTTCGGTACAATCATCCACAGAATGGCACGGCCAACAGTCGTGTCTTTCAGGCTGGTTTTCGCTACTAATTCACCGTTAGCATCTTTTTCATACTCGGTGATACGCACTTTAACGCGCGCATGCAGAGAAGCCAGACCAGAGCGATACAGACGTTCTGCTTCTTTCGGGCCAGTCAGCACCATGCCTTCGCCTTTGGCGTTAACACAGTCACGGGTCATGTAGTACAGACCCAGTACAACGTCCTGAGACGGAACGATGATTGGTTCGCCGTTCGCCGGGGACAGGATGTTGTTGGTAGACATCATCAGCGCACGCGCTTCCAGCTGGGCTTCCAGCGTCAGCGGTACGTGAACAGCCATCTGGTCACCATCGAAGTCGGCGTTATATGCCGCACAAACCAGCGGGTGCAGCTGGATAGCTTTACCTTCGATCAGTACCGGTTCAAATGCCTGGATACCCAGACGGTGCAGAGTCGGTGCACGGTTCAGCAGTACCGGGTGTTCGCGGATAACTTCGTCCAGGATATCCCAAACGACAGCTTCTTCGCGCTCAACCATTTTCTTCGCAGCTTTAATGGTGGTAGCAAGACCACGCAGTTCCAGCTTGCCGTAGATGAACGGTTTGAACAGCTCCAGCGCCATTTTCTTCGGCAGACCGCACTGATGCAGACGCAGGTATGGACCTACGGTGATTACAGAACGACCGGAGTAGTCAACACGCTTACCGAGCAGGTTCTGACGGAAACGACCCTGTTTACCTTTGATCATGTCGGCCAAAGATTTCAGAGGACGCTTGTTAGAACCGGTGATTGCACGACCGCGACGACCGTTATCCAGCAGGGCGTCTACCGCTTCCTGCAGCATACGTTTTTCGTTACGTACGATGATGTCCGGCGCAGCCAGATCCAGCAGACGTTTCAGACGGTTGTTACGGTTAATGACGCGACGATACAGATCGTTCAGGTCAGAAGTCGCGAAACGCCCACCATCCAGCGGAACCAGCGGACGCAGATCTGGCGGCAGTACCGGCAGAACGGTCAGGATCATCCACTCTGGTTTGTTACCAGACTGAACGAACGCTTCCAGCAGTTTGATACGCTTGGTCAGCTTTTTACGCTTAGTTTCGGAGTTGGTTTCGTTCAGCTCTTCACGCAGCTGTTCGCACTCTTGCTCCAGATCCATGCTCTTCAGCAGGGCCTGGATTGCTTCCGCACCCATCTTCGCGTCGAATTCGTCACCGAACTCTTCCAGCGCGTCCAGATACTGTTCTTCAGTCAGGATCTGCTGACGCTCCAGGTTGGTCATACCGCCTTCGATAACCACATAGGATTCAAAGTACAGTACGCGTTCGATATCGCGCAGCGGCATATCGAGCAGCAGGCCGATACGGGACGGCAGCGATTTCAGGAACCAGATGTGCGCAGTCGGGGAAGCCAGTTCGATGTGGCCCATACGCTCACGGCGTACTTTAGTCTGGGTCACTTCAACGCCGCACTTCTCACAGATGACGCCACGGTGTTTCAGGCGCTTGTACTTACCGCACAGGCACTCGTAATCTTTTACCGGCCCAAAGATACGGGCGCAGAAAAGGCCGTCACGTTCTGGTTTGAACGTACGGTAGTTGATGGTTTCCGGCTTTTTAACTTCACCGAAAGACCATGAACGGATCATGTCTGGCGAAGCCAGAGCAATTTTGATCGCATCAAACTCTTCGGTTTTAGTCTGCGCTTTCAGAAACTTTAATAAATCTTTCACGGATTTGCTCCCGTCGGAGTTAGCACAATCCGCTGTCGGGTTTTACCCCGACAGCAGTGACCTGTTTGAGCGAGAATTACTCGTCTTCCAGTTCGATGTTGATACCCAGCGAACGAATCTCTTTCAACAATACGTTGAAGGATTCTGGCATGCCCGGCTCCATCTGATGGTTGCCGTCCACGATGTTTTTATACATCTTAGTACGACCGTTCACGTCATCAGACTTAACGGTGAGCATTTCCTGCAGGGTGTATGCTGCGCCGTATGCTTCCAGCGCCCACACTTCCATCTCCCCGAAACGCTGACCACCGAACTGTGCCTTACCACCCAGCGGCTGCTGAGTAACCAGGCTGTAAGAACCGGTGGAACGCGCGTGCATCTTGTCGTCGACCAGGTGGTTCAGTTTCAGCATGTACATGTAACCAACGGTTACCGGACGCTCGAACTGTTCACCAGTGCGACCATCGTACAGGCGGATCTGACCGGAAGTCGGCAGGTCGCCAAGTTTCAGCAGCTCTTTAATTTCTGCTTCTTTCGCACCGTCGAACACCGGCGTTGCGATTGGCATACCTTTGCGCAGGTTTTCAGCCAGACGCATAACTTCTTCATCGCTGAAGGTACTCAGGTCAACTTTCTGACGAACGTCAGCGCCCAGATCGTACGCACGCTGGATGAATTCGCGCAGTTTCGCGACTTCCTGCTGCTGTTTCAGCATGGCGTTGATCTTGTCGCCGATACCTTTCGCAGCCATACCCAAGTGGGTTTCGAGGATCTGACCGATGTTCATACGAGACGGTACGCCCAGCGGGTTCAGTACGATGTCTACCGGCGTACCGTTTTCATCGTAAGGCATATCTTCGATCGGGTTGATCTTAGAAATTACACCCTTGTTACCGTGACGACCTGCCATCTTGTCACCAGGCTGGATACGGCGTTTAACCGCCAGATATACCTTAACAATCTTCAGCACGCCCGGTGCCAGATCGTCGCCCTGGGTGATTTTGCGGCGTTTCGCTTCGAGTTTCTTCTCGAACTCGTGTTTCAGTTCGTCATACTGCTCAGCCAGCTGTTCCAGCTGATTTTGTTTCTCTTCGTCGGTCAGGCCCAGCTCCAGCCAGCGATCGCGCGGCAGTTTGTCGAGCTTCTCAGCTTCAACGCCACCGGCTACCAGCACAGCACGGATACGGCTGAACAGACCCGCTTCGAGGATCTGCAGTTCTTCAGACAGGTCTTTCTTCGCCTGTTTGAGCTGCATTTCTTCGATTTCCAGCGCACGTTTGTCTTTTTCTACGCCATCGCGAGTAAAGACCTGAACGTCGATAACCGTACCGGATACACCGTTTGGTACGCGCAGAGAAGAGTCTTTAACGTCAGAGGCTTTCTCACCGAAGATCGCACGCAGCAGTTTTTCTTCTGGGGTCAGCTGAGTTTCACCTTTCGGCGTTACCTTACCAACCAGAATGTCGCCACCGGTCACTTCCGCACCAATGTAAACGATACCGGATTCATCCAGTTTGGAGAGCGCAGCTTCACCCACGTTCGGGATGTCAGCGGTGATCTCTTCCGGCCCCAGCTTGGTGTCACGGGACACACACGCCAGTTCCTGAATGTGGATGGTGGTGAAACGGTCTTCCTGAACAACACGCTCGGATACGAGGATGGAGTCTTCGAAGTTGTAACCATTCCACGGCATGAACGCTACGCGCATGTTCTGACCAAGCGCCAGTTCACCGAGGTCGGTGGACGGACCGTCTGCCAGCACGTCGCCACGTTCAACCGGTTCACCCAGAGACACACACGGCATCTGGTTGATACAGGTGTTCTGGTTAGAACGGGTGTATTTGGTCAGGTTGTAGATGTCGATACCTGCTTCACCCGGATACATCTCGTCTTCGTTAACTTTGATAACGATACGGGAAGCATCCACGTACTGAACGACACCACCACGTTTAGCAACCGCAGTTACACCGGAGTCAACGGCAACAGCACGTTCCATACCCGTACCAACCAGCGGCTTATCAGCACGCAGAGTCGGAACGGCCTGACGTTGCATGTTCGCACCCATCAATGCACGGTTGGCGTCATCGTGTTCCAGGAACGGGATCAGGGACGCACCGACGGATACCACCTGCTGGGTGGATACGTCCATGTAGTCAACCTGGTCGCGGCTGAACAAGCTGGATTCGCCTTTGCTACGGCAAGTTACCAGGTCTTCTACGAAGTGACCTTCTTCATCCAGGTTGGAGTTCGCCTGGGCGATAACGTAGTTGCCTTCTTCGATAGCAGACAGGTAGTGAATTTCGTCAGTTACAACACCGTCGGTCACTTTACGATACGGAGTCTCAAGGAAGCCGTATTCGTTAGTCTGTGCGTACACGGACAGAGAGTTGATCAGACCGATGTTCGGACCTTCAGGAGTTTCGATTGGACATACGCGACCGTAGTGAGTCGGGTGTACGTCTCGAACTTCGAAGCCTGCACGTTCACGGGTCAGACCGCCTGGGCCGAGTGCGGAGATACGACGTTTGTGTGTAATCTCAGACAGCGGGTTGTTCTGGTCCATAAACTGAGACAGCTGGCTGGAACCGAAGAACTCTTTCACTGCTGCGGAAATCGGCTTGGCGTTGATCATATCCTGAGGCATCAGGGTATCCAGATCGCCCAGAGACAGACGCTCTTTCACCGCACGCTCTACACGTACCAGGCCAACGCGGAACTGGTTTTCCGCCATTTCGCCAACGGAACGGATACGACGGTTGCCGAGGTGGTCGATATCATCGACTTCGCCTTTACCGTTACGGATATCGATGAGCTTTTTCATAACATCAATGATGTCGTCTTTGCTCAGGATACCGGAACCTTCGATTTCTTCGCGCAGCAGAGAACGGTTGAACTTCATACGACCAACCGCAGACAAGTCATAGCGATCTTCGGAGAAGAACAGGTTCTCAAACAGGCTTTCAGCTGCTTCACGAGTCGGCGGCTCGCCAGGGCGCATCATACGGTAGATTTCTACCAGTGCGCTCAGACGGTCGTTAGTTGGGTCGACACGTAAGGTTTCAGAGATATATGGGCCGTGGTCCAGATCGTTGGTGAACAGCGTTTCGATACGCTTGTGACCAGACTGGCTCAGCTTAGCCAGTAGATCCAGGCTCAGCTCCATGTTCGCTGCGCAGATCAGCTCGCCGGTAGACTCATCAATATAGTCTTTAGCAACCACTTTACCTGCGATGTACTCAACCGGGACTTCGATCAGTTTGACGTCGTCTTTTTCCAGCTGGCGAATGTGGCGCGCAGTAATACGGCGGCCTTTTTCTACGTACACTTTACCGTTAGCTTCGATGTCGAAAGATGCGGTTTCACCACGCAGGCGTTCCGGCACCAGTTCCATCTGCAGCTTGTTATCGCGGATTTCAAAGATAACTTTTTCAAAGAACAGGTCGAGGATCTGCTCTGTAGTGTAGTTCAGGGCACGCAGAATGATGGTCGCAGGCAGTTTACGGCGACGGTCGATACGTACGAACAGGTTGTCCTTCGGATCGAATTCGAAGTCCAGCCAGGAACCACGGTAAGGGATGATGCGCGCGTTATACAGCACTTTACCCGAAGAATGGGTTTTACCTTTGTCGGAGTCAAAGAAGACGCCCGGACTACGGTGCAGCTGGGAAACGATAACACGCTCAGTACCGTTGATAACAAAGGTACCGTTGTCTGTCATGAGCGGAATTTCGCCCATGTAGACTTCTTGTTCTTTAATGTCTTTTACGGTGCCTTCCGGCGCTTCGCGCTCATAGATCACCAGACGCAGTTTAACGCGCAGCGGTGCGGAATAGGTCACGCCACGGATTTGACATTCCTGGACGTCAAACACCGGTTCGCCAAGGCGGTAGCTGACGTATTGCAGCTCGGAATTACCGCTGTAGCTCTGAATCGGGAATACGGAACGGAAAGCAGCTTCCAGACCATACTGCCCTTCAGGATCTTGCTCGATAAATTTCTGAAACGAGTCAAGCTGGATAGAAAGGAGATAAGGTACATCCAGAACTTGTGGACGTTTACCAAAATCCTTACGAATACGTTTTTTCTCGGTATAGGAGTAAACCATAGGGTTCCTCAGCTCGCTGACAAGTCGACCCATCTGTCCATTGAGCGGACAGTTTGTGCAACACTATTTTGTTGACCGGAAAATGGAACACTTTCCGCAATGCCTGTTGCTATCACGCTTAAACCATTTCATTGCGATTTACACAGAACGGGCGTTCTGTCGCAGTATATTAAGTCGTCGATAGAAACAAGCATTGAAAGGCACAGCAGTAGTCAAACAGTGTGAAACGCTACTGGCGCCTTACAGCGCAAAAAGGCTGGTGACTAAAAAGTCACCAGCCATCAGCCTGATTTCTCAGGCTGCAACCGGAAGGGTTGGCTTATTTAACTTCAACTTCAGCGCCAGCTTCTTCCAGAGCTTTTTTCAGTGCTTCTGCGTCGTCTTTGCTCACGCCTTCTTTCAGAGCAGCCGGTGCAGATTCTACCAGGTCTTTAGCTTCTTTCAGACCCAGGCCAGTTGCGCCACGTACTGCTTTGATAACAGCAACTTTGTTAGCGCCAGCAGCTTTCAGAATTACGTCGAATTCAGTTTTTTCTTCAGCAGCTTCAACCGGGCCAGCAGCTACAGCTACAGCAGCAGCAGCGGAAACACCGAATTTTTCTTCCATTGCAGAGATCAGTTCTACAACGTCCATTACAGACATAGCTGCAACTGCTTCAATGATTTGATCTTTAGTGATAGACATTTAAATTGTTCCTGAATATCAGAATAAGTTTATACGTAAGCGAATGCGTTAAAAAGATAACTGCGATTAAGCAGCTTCTTTCGCATCGCGTACAGCAGCCAGAGTACGAACCAGTTTGCCAGCCGAAGCTTCTTTCATGGTTGCCATCAGGCGTGCAATTGCTTCTTCGTAGGTCGGCAGAGTTGCCAGGCGGTCGATCTGAGACGCCGGGATCAGCTCACCTTCAAAGGCAGCGGCTTTGACCTCAAATTTTGCATTCGCTTTCGCGAACTCTTTGAACAGACGAGCAGCAGCGCCCGGGTGTTCCATAGAGTATGCAATCAGGGTCGGACCAACAAACGCGTCTTTCAGGCACTCGAACGGAGTACCTTCAACAGCACGGCGCAGCAGGGTGTTACGAACAACACGCATGTATACGCCAGCTTCGCGACCTGCTTTACGCAGTTCAGTCATTTTATCTACAGTTACGCCACGGGAATCCGCAACTACTGCAGACAGCGCGCCTTTGGCTACTTCGCTGACTTCAGCAACAATCGCTTGTTTGTCTTGAAGATTTAAAGCCATTAGCTTTGCTCCTGGATGTTTGCCAGAGAAAATCTCTGGAACTCACTTCACTCCTCCAAACGGAGAGAGCGTCTTAATTACGGTGAGCAGAAACAAGCCAGAATATAAAAGAATAATCTTAGCGTTCTGTCACCGTCTACGCAGGGGATTAAGTTTCTTGCGAAACTCCTGCGGTCTTCGACGGAGGCCTGGATAGGCCAGGCTCCAACGAACAAATCTTTTCTATCCGTCGCTATTCAGCTTGTGGCGGCGTTGGCTTCCTTCGTTCGCACCAGTCACATAGTTAGCTATGCTCCTGGCGACTCACTCAGTTGCCGCCTTGCCACAACCCGAATATCTCGGATATACGTCTGCATTAAGCATTATACGTGGGGGTAAGATTGTAGACAAAATCACCGCCCACGTAAAGGCATTAGTTTACAGAAGCGCTCAGGCCAGCCTGGTCAACTGCAACACCTGCACCCATGGTGGTGGAGATGCTAACTTTCTTGATGTACACGCCTTTCGCCTGAGTCGGTTTTGCTTTTTTCAGCGCAACCAGCAGAGCTTCCAGGTTTTCTTTCAGTTTGTCAGCGTCAAAGTCCACTTTACCGATGGTGGTGTGGATGATGCCGTTTTTGTCGTTACGGTAACGAACCTGGCCAGCTTTAGCGTTTTTAACCGCTTCAGCAACGTTCGGCGTTACAGTACCCACTTTCGGGTTTGGCATCAGGCCGCGCGGACCCAGAACCTGGCCCAGCTGGCCAACAACGCGCATTGCATCCGGAGAAGCAATAACAACGTCAAAGTTCATTTCGCCTTTCTTGATCTGGTCAGCCAGATCTTCCATACCTACCAGTTCAGCACCTGCAGCTTTAGCAGCTTCAGCGTTTGCACCCTGGGTAAATACGGCTACGCGAACGGAACGGCCAGTACCGTGCGGCAGTACAGTTGCACCACGTACGTTCTGGTCAGATTTACGAGCGTCGATGCCGAGGTTAACAGCAACGTCCACGCTTTCTACGAATTTAGCAGTCGCCAGCTCTTTCAGCAGAGCGATAGCTTCGTTGATGTCGTACTGTTTAGTTGCATCAACTTTCTCGCGGATAACACGCATGCGCTTGGTCAGTTTAGCCATTTCTTAGTCCTCCACTACCAGGCCCATGGAACGTGCAGTACCTTCGATGGAGCGAGTCATCGCTTCAATGTCGGCACCAGTCATGTCGGCAGCTTTGGTCTGCGCGATTTCCTGCAGCTGAGCGCGGGAAATTTTACCCACTTTGTCTTTGTTCGGCTTACCGGAACCAGACTTGATACCAGCCGCTTTTTTCAGCAGAACTGCTGCCGGCGGAGTCTTGGTAACGAAAGTGAAAGAACGGTCAGCGTAAACGGTGATTACTACCGGAATCGGCAGACCTTTTTCGATGGAATCAGTTTTTGCGTTGAACGCTTTGCAGAATTCCATGATGTTTACGCCCTGCTGACCCAGAGCCGGACCTACTGGCGGACTCGGGTTAGCCATACCAGCTGCAACCTGCAGCTTGACATAGGCTTGTACTTTCTTAGCCATTATAAATTCCTCAAGTTGGGTAATAGCGCCTCTGAGAGGCTCCCCGTGATATAAAAAATCGTTTTACGGGCAAGGCCCATAAAAACAAAAGGCGCGAAATTGTATTCCAATCTCGCGCCTTGTGCAACGATTAAATCGCCGCTTTTTTGATCGCTGGGTTAGGCTTTTTCAACCTGGCTGAAGTCCAGCTCTACCGGTGTCGCACGACCGAAGATAGAAACAGACACTTTCAGACGAGATTTCTCGTAATCCACTTCTTCAACAACACCGTTGAAGTCAGCGAACGGACCATCATTAACACGGACCATTTCACCCGGTTCAAACAGCGTTTTCGGACGCGGCTTATCACCAACCTGCTGCAGGCGGTTCATAATCGCATCAACTTCTTTATCGCTGATTGGCGCAGGACGATCGGAAGTACCGCCGATGAAGCCCATCACACGCGGTACGCTGCGCACCAGGTGCCAGCTCGCGTCGTTCATCACCATCTGAACGAGGACGTAGCCAGGGAAGAATTTGCGTTCGCTTTTGCGACGCTGACCGCCACGGATTTCAACCACTTCTTCGGTTGGTACCATGACTTCACCAAACAAATCTTCCATGTTGTGTAATTTGATATGCTCACGCAGCGACGTTGCTACGCGGCCTTCAAAACCGGAAAACGCCTGAACGACGTACCAGCGCTTTTTAGGAGCTTCAGACATCTCAGAACCTCAGGCCAGTGATAAAGGATACCAGGCGAACCAGAATACCATCCAGTCCCCACAGGATCAGTGACATTACTGCGGTAACCGCAGCCACAATCAGCGTGGTGTGCAATGTTTCCTGGCGAGTCGGCCAAATGACCTTACGGACTTCGGTACGCGCTTCACGGGCAAAAGCAACGGTTGCTTTACCTTTTGTCGTTAACAGCGCGACACCACCCGCTGCAGCAATCAGAATTACTACGGCCAGCGCACGCAGCGGCAGCATAATGTCGCGATAAAGGTAGTTGCCGACAATCGCCACCAGGAGCAATGCCACCACAACGACCCACTTCATCGCTTCCAGGCCGCGCCCGCTTCCTTGAGCTTCGGTATTCGCACTCATAAACCAACCTGTCAGAAGTATTCTACAAACATTTTCACCCCGCGATCGCGAGGCAAACCAAATCGAAACGCGTATTAGCTTTTCGGATTATACGCCCTCAACAGAGCCTGTCTCAGCAATGATTATGACAAAGAAAATCACTGATGAGCCAGGTTCTGGTACGAAAGCGTGCAAAAAGGGCATCAAATGATGCCCTTTTAGTGCGCATTGCGTCAAATGTTATCGGCAATTAGCTCAGAACTTTTGCTACAACGCCCGCGCCAACGGTACGGCCGCCTTCACGGATTGCGAAACGCAGACCGTCGTCCATCGCGATCGGGTGGATCAGGGTAACAACCATTTTGATGTTGTCGCCCGGCATTACCATCTCTACGCCTTCCGGCAGTTCGATGGTA
>NZ_RHJI01000025.1 GCF_004211955.1 Escherichia sp. E1V33 | reverse complement strand
GTCCTGAATAATATTCCCGGGAAAAGTTACAACAGTTTCATTGAGATAATACTCCGTCATACTGGTATGAGTCCTTTTTAATAAATGAATTATTTATTGATGGGGTTTTATTTATTTTTTAGTCATGAAGGTGGCGTCTATTGCCGACTGAAGGGCTGTTTTCTCTAATGTTCCAGGCGGAGATATATCTGCCGTCCTGTCTTCCATATTTAAATCAAGCTGCCCTGATTGTGTATTTATTTTTCCATTCTCTGTTGCAGTAATATTAAAATTCTTACAGGTTATATTAAATATTCCGTCACTGGTCATTTGCAGGATAGTTTTCCCGCAGCTAAGAATTATGGAATCTCCCGCAGCAAGGCGTAAATTCTGTACGGTCTGAATCGTTTTATCCCCTCCGGCGAGAGAGATATCATCCGTCTGAACTGTAAGAGAACGCTTCTCACCAATAATCGCTGTTTCTGTTTTATCTATAACTTTAAGTCGATTATTCCCCACCCAGTGGCTTTCATTATTATTTACTTCAATGCGTTGATCTTTCTCGGCATGCAACCAGACTTCTTCTCCGCCAGTTTTATCCTCAAAACGCAGGGCGTTAGCATTCGTTGGGCCGCCGCCAATGGTGTGGCTGTAAAACCCACTTTGCGTCGCTGCGCCCGGTAGTCCCCATGGTGGCATGGTGTCCTGGTTGTATGTCCGCCCCACGATAATGGGTAAATCCGGATCGCCGTTTTTGAAATCCACTAGAACTTCCTGACCAATGCGCGGGATCTGAATACCACCGAATCCTTTACCCGCCCACGGATAACTGACACGGACCCAGCAGGAACTGTTTTCATCATTCTTACCGTAACGATCCCAGCCAAACTGAACTTTCACCCGGCCATATTTATCCGTCCAGATTTCCTGTCCCGCCGGGCCGGTGACGATGGCGCTCTGCGGGCCTTTGGTGTGGGGTTTGCTCAGGGTTCGCTGCGGACGGTAAACTTCATTGGTGGGATGCAACTCAAAGCTGGTTGAGTAAGAGAAATGCTGCTCCTGACCGCTGTGTTGCGCATTGTCCTGTATAAATAGCGTGGTCTGTGCCAGCAGATATTCCCGGTTCACTTCGGCTGCCGGATAGTTTTCCAGAGTGAAGGTAAAACCTGTCATCAGGGTACGAATATTACCGCTGCCCTGTACCCGACTACCGGGGCTACGCTGTTCTTCCATGCGGATGCGTGTCAGCATTTCACCTTCACTCTTTGTGAAGTAGTCTCCCGGCCATTCGTAGTGCTCATATTCAGCAAGGCCGGTTTCACGTGGATTAGCCACGGTGCTCTTAAGCAGTGAGCGCGGCTTCATAAAGTCGAAATCATTCAGCACCCACTGTCCGCTGCGCAGGCTTTCATTTGCTGTGATGGTATGGATAAACTCCTTATCCAGTTTCAACCCTTTCTGGTAATAACACACCAGCGGCGAATCTGCGCATGTCTTGTGGACATTAATGGCATCAGCCAGCACTAACGTGTGACTGTTCTCGCTGTGCTCAAACCACCAGTAGATACCCCACTCCTGCATCAAGCGCTGAATAAAATCGAAATCTGTTTCACCGTACTGCACCTGCCAGGTGCGAGTCGGATAATTTTCCACCAGTCGTTTTTCCACGGGCCAGGGGTACTCATCCAGTACCTCGTCCAGGATGTCCACCACGTTCTTATTCTGAAACGCTTTGTAGTCACTAGTGTGGGTCAGTATTTTTAACCATGGTTCGATCCGCAGTTCATACACCACCGAACGTCCCTGGTGACCAGCCACGCGTGCCGCCGTCACAAGCCCGCTGATATAACGTTTTCCGCCGCCATCCAATTCGATATGGACACACAGATCTTTGCCCACCATCGGTTTGAGCTGCAGGTTGGCTGCGGGGGAAACATAGCCCAGGTTCAGGGTGTCAGGAGTTTTTAATTTAATAGAATAAGTAAATAGTTCCCCTACTGTTTCTGTACCCCCTAAACTTGCAAACAGTAACATTCCATCAGGAACTGCACTGCCGCTCAAAGTCACGTTATGTGTACCCGATCCAACTAGTGCGCCGGATGGATAATCTGTAGCCGTAAAACTCATAATTAATCCTTTTAACTAGAAATGGCCAAGTGCTAATAAGAAATCTTACAGAGAATAAAATATGCAATATATTCGTAGCCGGCATAAGACATCTCAATACTTATGCGTGCTGCTGAAGATACTATCAACCATATATGCCTTGAAGAATGCACCGTCATGTTAACCTGGTGAAAATATTCACCTAAAGCACATTAATAAAACTAATAAAATTATTTAATTTGTTATTTGATATGATTATCATCAAGTCTTAAAATACGTTCTCCGGATCTAATTATGCTAAAACCATAGTATTCTTTTTTACTTCCGGAAGAGAGCATATAATTTCCGATATAAATAACATCTGAAGATAGCTCACTTATGTCAATACATACGGGTTCAAACTGACCTGTCACTCTTTTCAGTTTTATTTCATTGCCATATTCACCTTCATATAAAATATAATTTGAAATAATATTCCCATCGTCTGGTTTTGAACAAACCCGTCCGTCTTGTAAATATACATTACCGGGTAACAATGGGCGAACATAATCACCAACAGTGCATCCCGACAAAAAGAGAAACAAAAAGAATCTCTTCATATGACGCCTGCAGGAAATAAATTAAGCACCTTTTTGTATTTTTTCGATAGAGTGTCCACTGATTCAGTTGTATCACCTACATAGTTAACATTTACCAAATCAGCTACCAGTCCATAGTTAATCAATAGCCAATAATCAGCAACTATAGATGCTTGTTGTTCCATGGAATAAGAAGATATTGACTGTAAATTAAGATCGTAATGATAATTTACCGCCCAGGAAAATAAACCACGCAACTTAACTGAATACCCTTTCTGATATTGCCAAACATGCATCATTTCATGAATAAACAAGTGAGAAGCACCTGCTACTGTTTCACGATAACCAGGCATTGCTTGCGATGAAAAATCTGAACTATAAACAGCATCAGGATAATACATTTCCCCGTTTGGGGTCATCGCTGTTCTTTCCCCTTGACCCGGCAAATATTTTTCATTGTGGATCCATACCTTACTATAATCAATTGTATTTTCAAAAATCGATCTGGCCAATGTTAATTCACCAGATGTCATTCTCCTTAATGACATATCCGTCCTCCTGGAAATAATATTTTTCAGATAACCACAAACGCTCTGTTATTATTTATTAAATAGGGTTCTCTTTGATGTTCAACATTTCCACTTTATGCAGTGTTGATGACATCATCTTCATAGAGAATGAAATCAAAGCAAGTTATCAAAGTTTCCCATTACGATTCCTTAACATTAATTCTCAGCATATTTATTTATCTATCTTCAATATCAATAGCTGATGTAAATGATTGTGTGGATAACATAGCTCTCATCAATTAATTAATATCTGTAAACGCTACCGCCCCACCCTGATATCTTAATCTGCACATAGCCATCTTAACGTTATGCCCCATACATTAGTAATGTAAATTAAGAATTCGGAATATATCAAATTCACTTCATAAATTAATATCAAGAATGATATACACATTAATTATATTGAAGTAATGTTTTAAGGTTTGTAATGCCCCTGGAACAGTACTAATTTAAAAAATTTCTGCTGGGCAATAGCACAATTGTCACCCGATATCACTTTTACATTTTTTGCACTTTCTGTGACCTCGACAACTGGCATTTCTAATCAGCAATTGTATTGGTATTTGGCGTATTACCCCTGAAACCTCTCATGCGCTGGTCCCTCACTATTCAATGATAATCAGCGAAAACCAACCACACCAGTGTCCACTGCAACCACTTGCGCTCAGAGCGACAAACGATTGGCTAAAGAGTCGGCGACAGTCGAGTATCATCGAACCAATAGTGGTTGTTTCCGTCATAATTTCATCAGGTTGCTATTTTGTCGCCAGCCGCCTTTATCCCCTCACATTTATAGTGGGATTATTTTGCATCGTTACACGATAAAAGGTAGGATTCTGCGCCGACAGTTATACCCATAAAGAATAATGGTGAATCTTGTCATCGCCAGGATGAATAAACATTGTTCATGGCGACATAAAAGACTTTTTTCATTAAAGCAATCAGGGAGCGCAATGAGTAAACACAACACCGACACTTCAGAGCAACACGCTGCGAAACGCCGCTGGCTTAATGCCCACGAAGAGGGATATCACAAAGCAATGGGCAATCGTCAGGTGCAGATGATCGCCATTGGCGGTGCGATTGGTACTGGTTTGTTTTTAGGCGCGGGAGCCCGACTGCAAATGGCGGGGCCGGCGCTGGCACTGGTCTATTTAATCTGCGGCCTGTTTTCGTTTTTTATTCTGCGCGCGTTGGGTGAGCTGGTATTGCATCGCCCTTCCAGTGGCAGCTTTGTCTCCTATGCCCGTGAGTTTCTGGGTGAGAAAGCCGCTTATGTTGCCGGTTGGATGTACTTCATCAACTGGGCGATGACCGGGATTGTCGATATCACCGCCGTCGCACTGTATATGCATTACTGGGGCGCATTTGGTGGTGTACCGCAGTGGGTGTTTGCGCTTGCCGCGCTGACTATCGTTGGCACAATGAACATGATCGGCGTGAAATGGTTCGCCGAGATGGAGTTCTGGTTTGCGCTCATTAAAGTACTCGCCATTGTTACTTTCCTGGTGGTAGGTACGGTGTTTCTCGGTAGCGGTCAACCGCTGGATGGCAACGCGACTGGCTTTCACTTAATTACCGATAATGGCGGATTCTTCCCGCACGGTCTGCTGCCTGCTTTGGTGTTGATTCAGGGCGTAGTGTTTGCTTTTGCTTCCATTGAGATGGTAGGCACTGCCGCTGGGGAATGTAAGGATCCGCAGACTATGGTGCCTAAAGCGATTAACAGTGTGATTTGGCGTATTGGCCTGTTTTACGTCGGCTCCGTGGTGTTGCTGGTTATGTTATTGCCGTGGAGCGCGTATCAGGCTGGGCAAAGTCCGTTTGTGACGTTCTTTTCCAAACTGGGTGTGCCTTACATTGGCAGTATTATGAACATTGTGGTGCTGACCGCTGCGCTCTCCAGCCTGAACTCGGGTCTGTACTGCACCGGGCGTATTCTGCGCTCGATGGCGATGGGCGGTTCCGCACCGAGTTTTATGGCGAAAATGAGTCGCCAGCATGTTCCGTATGCTGGGATCCTGGCGACGCTGGTCGTTTATGTCGTTGGCGTATTCCTCAACTATCTGGTGCCGTCGCGCGTATTTGAGATTGTGTTGAACTTCGCGTCGCTGGGAATCATCGCTTCATGGGCGTTTATCATTGTTTGCCAGATGCGCCTGCGTAAGGCCATTAAAGAAGGTAAAGCGGCGGATGTCAGTTTTAAACTCCCAGGCGCGCCCTTTACGTCGTGGCTGACGCTACTGTTTTTGCTGTGCGTGCTAGTGCTGATGGCGTTCGATTACCCGAACGGGACTTATACCATCGCGGCGCTGCCGATTATCGGTATTCTGCTGGTTATAGGCTGGTTTGGTGTGCGCAAACGCGTTGCCGAAATTCACAGCACTGCGCCCGTAGTCGAAGTAGATAAAGAAAAACAGGATATTGCATTTAAGCCTGAAACGGCGAGTTAATTGCAAAATTGCCCGGCTACGAGCCGGGCAAATTCATATTGCTGACGAGGTGCTCTTTGTTCGTGCCGGATGCGGCGCAAGCGCCTTATCTGGCCTACGAAAGACAAACTCCCCCATGTCTATTACAGCGCTATACGAATCACATCGTCTGGCTGGGTAGCTTCCTGCTGTTTAGTGGATTTTTGTTTCACACTGACATACAGCGTTTTACCATCGGCAGAAAGAGCCAGACTGTTCGGATGAGTCGGCGTATCGAACGTTTTAACTACCTTGTAGGTTTTCGCGTCAATCACGCTAACTTTACCTGCCTGACGATGAGTCACATAGGCTTCATTACGCGCGGGGTTAAACAGCACAGCCAGTGATTCCGGTGCCGCAACCTTCGCCAGAATATTGCCATCACGGGTATCGACCACTAACACTTCTGCCGCTTTAGAGTCAGTGATAAATGCACGCTGGTTGGCGGTATCAAGGCTGATGTTGATAAAGAAGTGCTCTTTGCCGTCATCCAGAAGCTTTTTACGGCTGAGGATTTTATTGTCGGCGGTGTCGATGGTAATCAATTCGCCGTCAGCGTTAGTGGTGTAGAGACGTTTGCCTTTACTATCCAGCGCCAGACCGGTGCTCATTTTACCAGTGTTCTGGATGGCGGTTTTCAGTTTGATATTTTCGCCATCAACGACCCAAATCACGCTCTCTTTACCAATACCACTGATGTAAACGGTGTTTGTGGCATCGTCTGCGACCAGCTCACGCGGTTGCAGCGGGCGCACCTCTTCCGTACGCTTACGATCATCCAGCACCAGGCGCCCTTTCACCGCTCCCGTTTTGGCATCAATCGCCGTAACCGCGCTATTTACCGTGTTACCAAACCACAATGTTTGAGTAGCGTTGTTAATGGTAGCGCCAAACGGCTTGAGATCGTTATGGATCGCCTGAGTCACTTCCAGAGTGACTGGATCGAGACGATAAACTACGCCACCTTTATCCAGTTTGCGGCTTTGCGAAGTAGCAAGCCACAGCGCGTTCTCCTGCTGGCTATAAGCCATTTCGTAGGCACCTTTACCTACCGCTTTACGCAGCATTTCTTCTGCGGCCTGCGTACTAAATGATGAAGCAACGAGCAATGAACCTAACAGTAATGAACCACGCAGGCGCGATGAAAACAGATGACGTAAATGCATGACGACTCCCTTTAATGAACCGATATTTTTGCTGCTTCACAGTGCTTCACTGAGCGTAATCTTCGTTACGCTCTTGTTATAAATGGGAATGGTAATCATTATTTTCTCAAATGTGGAGCATTTCTTGCCGTTACGACTACAATTTTCTCAAACACTTAACGTATTGTGCCGTTTCGTTTTCCATAAATTTACAATTTTATTACCATGACGGCGTTTTCCCATTCTTAACCTGGCTTTTTTCATGAAGATTTTTTCCGTCCGACAGACCGTTTTGCCCGCGCTGCTTGTCCTTTCCCCCGCCGTTTTTGCCGCTGACGAACAAACCATGATTGTCAGTGCCGCGCCGCAGGTGGTTTCCGAGCTGGATACGCCAGCAGCAGTAAGCGTGGTGGATGGCGAGGAGATGCGCCTGGCAACACCGCGCATCAACTTGTCTGAATCTCTGACCAGCGTGCCTGGTTTGCAGGTACAAAACCGGCAGAACTATGCGCAAGATTTACAGCTGTCGATTCGCGGATTTGGCTCCCGCTCCACTTACGGAATTCGCGGTATTCGCCTGTATGTAGACGGTATTCCCGCCACCATGCCCGACGGACAAGGGCAAACATCCAACATCGATTTAAGCAGTGTGCAAAATGTAGAAGTGCTGCGTGGCCCCTTCTCAGCCCTGTATGGCAACGCGTCTGGCGGGGTAATGAATGTCACCACCCAGACCGGGCAACAGCCACCAATCATTGAAGCCAGCAGTTACTACGGCAGTTTTGGCAGCTGGCGCTATGGGCTGAAAGCAACGGGCGCAATGGGCGACGGTACACAGCCTGGCGATGTTGATTACACCGTCTCAACCACGCGCTTTACGACCCACGGCTACCGTGACCATAGTGGCGCACAGAAAAATTTAGCCAATGCCAAACTGGGCATACGCATTGATGACGCCAGCAAATTAAGCCTGATTTTCAATAGTGTGGATATAAAAGCAGATGATCCTGGTGGATTAACCGAAGCAGAATGGAAGGCGAATCCACAACAAGCGCCACGCGCTGAACAGTACGACACGCGAAAAACCATCAAGCAAACTCAGGCTGGCTTGCGTTATGAGCGTAGCCTGAGCGCGCAAGATGATATGAGTGTAATGATGTATGCCGGAGAGCGAGAAACGACCCAGTACCAGTCAATCCCGATGGCACCACAACTTAACCCGTCACACGCGGGTGGCGTGATTACTCTACAACGCCATTACCAGGGGATAGACAGTCGCTGGACACACCGAGGTGAACTGGGCGTTCCAGTCACGTTCACCACCGGTCTGAACTACGAAAACATGAGAGAAAACCGCAAGGGCTACAATAACTACCGCCTGAATAGCGGCGTGCCGGAATACGGGCAAAAAGGTGAGTTGCGTCGCGACGAACGCAATCTGATGTGGAACGTCGATCCCTATTTACAGACGCAGTGGCAGCTGAGCGAAAAACTGTCGCTGGATGCTGGCGTGCGCTACAGCTCCGTGTGGTTTGATTCCAACGATCGTTACGTTACTCCGGGTAACGGCGATGACAGCGGTGACGCCAGTTATCACAAATGGCTACCTGCCGGATCGTTAAAATATGCAATGACCGATGCCTGGAATATCTATCTGGCAGCCGGGCGTGGTTTTGAAACGCCGACGATTAATGAGCTGTCTTATCGCGCTGATGGGCAAAGCGGTATGAACTTTGGTTTAAAACCATCCACCAACGATACCATTGAGATCGGCAGTAAAACGCGTATTGGTGATGGGCTGCTTAGTCTCGCATTGTTCCAGACCGACACCGATGATGAAATTGTTGTCGATAGCAGTAGCGGTGGGCGTACCACATATAAAAATGCTGGAAAGACCCGTCGTCAAGGCGCTGAACTGGCATGGGATCAACGTTTCGCCGGAGATTTTCGCGTAAAAGCGTCGTGGACCTGGCTTGATGCGACCTATCGCAGCAATGTTTGTAATGAACAGGATTGTAACGGTAACCGGATGCCAGGAATAGCCCGTAATATGGGCTTTGCATCGATAGGTTATGTACCGGAAGATGGCTGGTATACAGGTACAGAAGCGCGTTATATGGGCGATATCATGGCAGATGATAAAAACACGGCAAAAGCACCTTCTTATACCCTTGTCGGCGTGTTTACCGGATACAAATATAATTACCATAATATGACCGTGGATTTATTTGGTCGTATTGATAATTTATTTGATAAAGAATATATCGGTTCGGTAATTGTTAATGAATCAAATGGTCGATATTACGAACCTGCTCCCGGGCGTAATTATGGAATTGGAGTAAATTTCGCCTGGCGGTTTGAATAAAAATCAAGATGCCCGGTAATTACTGGGCACCTTTTCGTCGTTATCATCCATGACTATACTGCTGGTTAATAATCGCAATATTCTTTTTCATAATGTCTGCCAGATAATGGCAGCTTTGCTTTTTATCTTTTTCTTGCAACGCCGCGAGTAGAGCCTGATAAATTTCAATACGATTGCGCAATTCGTCAGGATTTACCGCTTCATAAAGATAATGTAACCCTGGCCCCATCCGAACCCACAGTTGTTCAATCATTTCACACAGGATGGGCATTTTTGAATAACGATAAATTACAAAGCGGAATTGGCGATTAGTATTAATGAGTTGTACCATATCGCCATTTTCTTGTGCCTGCTGTAATTCCTTGAGTAAATACTGAAGCTCTGCTAAGCCTTCCGGGGAAATATTTTCAACTGCTAAAGCGATTGCCATTAACTCCAGTTCGTAGCGGATACGATTGATTTCATCTAACCGCCCCGCCCCGACTTCCGGTACCGTAAAGGCTTGTGCGGGCGTGACAGATAGCGCATTAACAGAAACCAGACGCAATAACGCTTCGCGCACTGGTGTAATACTCATACCCTGTTGCTCCGCCAAATTTTTGGTAATCAACCGTTCGCCAGGTTTCAGTGCGCCAATACTAAGTTGGTACTTCAGGTTATTTTCAACCTGCATGGTCAAACTGATATGCTGCATTTTTTCTGTTCCAGGCATTTTACTTCCTTAAAGGTGTATTTTTTCCGACACTGCCTACAAGGCAGAAGTAGTTTACCTGGTGTAATAATTAGATAATTAACAACCAATCACTTTTTTGTTATTAGCAGTCGAACAGTGATGTGGTTAGTTAATTAAAGCTGGTATTAAGATTTTTGCCTGGTTTTTTGTGGCGGCTTTACGCCGCCGTTGAATTTTTAGTCATCACCCGCGACACGGATCACTACCTTGCCGAAGTTTTTACCGTTCAGCAGACCGATAAATGTCTGTGGAGCGTTCTCTAAACCGTCGGTAATTTGTTCACGGTAGTGAATTTTACCCTCTTTTACCCACTGCCCCATCTCTTGCTGGAACTCATGGATGCGGTGACCATAATCCTGATTAATAATAAATCCTTGCAGACGAATGCGTTTTTTCAGCACTGTGGCCATCAGCAGTGGTAAACGATCCGGACCGGAGGGTAATTCCGTTGCATTATAGCCGCTCACTAACCCGCAAACGGGGATCCGCGCGGATGTGTTGAGTAAAGGCAGCACCGCATCAAATACCTTACCGCCAACATTTTCATAATAGATATCAATGCCTTCCACGCACGCGTTCGCCAACTGTTCGGCAAAATCATCCGCGCGATGATCAAGGCAAACATCAAAGCCCAGCACCTCGGTGGCATGGCGGCATTTTTCCGCGCCGCCTGCGACACCCACCACGCGACAGCCTTTCAGTTTACCGATTTGCCCCACTGTTGCGCCAACCGGGCCGGTCGCGGCAGCAACCACCAGCGTTTCGCCCTCTTTTGGCTGGCCGATATCCAGCAGTCCCATATAAGCCGTAAAGCCGGGCATTCCCAGTACCCCCAACGACCACGAAGGATTTTCTGGCTGATCGCCAAGTTTCACCAGTTCATCGCCACTGGATATGTCGTAGTCCTGCCAACCGCTGTAACTCAGCACCCAGTCGCCTGGCCGGTAATCAGGATGATTCGACTCCACGACACGGCTCACCGTACCGCCGACCATCACCCCGCCAATATCAACTGGCGGTGAATAAGAAGGTTCATCGCTCATTCGTCCGCGCATATACGGGTCCAGCGACAGATAAACTGTGCGCACTAACACCTGTCCCTCACCTGGTATTGCGACTTCATCTTCTTCAAGACGGAAATTTTCCGGAACCGGTGCGCCATGCGGACGCGAGGCCAGAACCCAACGGCGGTTACGCTGCTTTTGTTGCCCCATAATGCTCTCCTGTGCTTTTGGCATGAATCGATCAATAGTAGCAGGCTCACGGGATTGGTTTTGTTTATGACCGTCACATCGCCTCTGCGACACGCAATAATTTCATCGAGGAATCCGTTGCTTCGAGCTGTTTTCGATAGTATTGATAACGTCATCATCAATATTTAATCGAGGCCAGATATGTCCATCCGTTTTGCCTGCAAAGCCGATTGTTCTGCAATTGCGGAAATTTATAACCACGCCGTGTTGTATACGGCAGCTATATGGAATGACCAAACAGTGGATGCAGACAATCGCATTGCCTGGTTTGAAGCACGGACTTTATCGGGGTATCCGGTGCTGGTGAGCGAGGAAGACGGCGTAGTGACTGGGTATGCATCATTTGGCGACTGGCGTAGTTTCGACGGTTTTCGCCATACTGTGGAACATTCGGTTTATGTTCATCCTGATCATCAAGGCAAAGGTCTTGGGCGCAAATTGTTAAGTCGATTGATCGATGAAGCAAGGGACTGCGGTAAACATGTGATGGTTGCCGGAATCGAATCGCAAAATCAGGCCTCGCTGCATCTCCACCAGTCGCTGGGATTTGTCATCACCGCACAAATGCCACAGGTAGGCACTAAATTTGGTCGTTGGCTGGATCTGACATTTATGCAGTTGCAACTCGACGAGCGCACAGAACCGGACGCGATTGGATGAATCAGTCGCTCACCCTTGCCTTTTTGATTGCCGCCGGAATTGGCCTGGTGGTGCAAAACACGCTGATGGTGCGCATCACCCAGACTTCCTCAACTATTCTCATCGCCATGTTGCTGAACTCACTGGTGGGGATTGTGCTATTCGTCTCCATTTTATGGTTTAAACAAGGGATGGCAGGATTTGGCGAACTGGTTTCGAGCGTGCGTTGGTGGACTCTAATTCCAGGGTTGCTGGGATCATTTTTTGTCTTTGCCAGTATCAGTGGATATCAAAACGTTGGCGCGGCAACGACCATTGCAGTTTTGGTCGCCAGTCAGTTGATTGGAGGGCTGGTGCTGGATATTTTGCGTAGTCATGGTGTGCCGCTGCGGGCGCTGATCGGCCCTATTTGCGGAGCGGTTTTATTGGTAGTAGGCGCCTGGCTGGTGGCCAGACGCTCGTTTTAATCACAGGATAGTGCCGCCTTTGGTTAACTGTTCGTGGCGAGCGTCCATATCTTCTTTATGCTTACGCCCGTGATGGGCGATTGCTGTACGCAAACGCTGCTGCTGGGTATAACGCTCTTCCCGACTTAACTCTGCGTCATCGCTCAGGGCGATTAATAATTCGTTCATATGGGCAATGACGCTCTCATCAATCGCTGCATCCACGCGCGCGATGACCTCTTCCAGATGCGACATACTTTCTCCTTAGCCACTTGTGAAAATTATCGATTCCTTCAAATGATATAAGTCTGCGTTGTGCCGTCAAGCTAGCGCTTAAGATTTAAAACAGCGAAAACAGCAGCGCCACCGGAAAACTCATCGGCCAGGTCACCGACACCAGGAAGGCGCTCAGAAAACGAATGTGCTTCTTATCGTGGGAAAGAAACCAGGTAGTAACAAACGCAATAGCTGCCATAACAGCATAAAAAACAAGCATGTATTGATAAAGAGACATGTACGGGCGTCCAGCCAGAAGAATAAAACGCGCGCAAATATGCGTTATTTTTTGATATACATCAAGTTTTACAGCCTGTTTGAGATATTTCCATAATCTGGGATCTGCCTTTGTCCATCTTCAGAATGAGTACTATTGCGGATTTACTTAACCCGTACTATACACATAGGGGCTATGACAAAAGGTGGCAAAAAATGAATGTTTCCAGTAAAACTGTAGTGCTTATAAATCTCTTTGCTGCTGTTGGATTGTTTGCTCTTATCTCTATGAGATTTGGTTGGTTTATTTGATGTAGCGATATGGCACGCAGTACACACTGTCAGAGAGATATCAACTCTCTGACAGTGCGTTAGATCTTCTCACACTCTCCCTGGCTACAATATTATCCTTAATGTTTAACCATTACGTGGCGGACAACGGTGTAATCTTCCAGCCCATAAAGTGACATATCCTTGCCGTAACCTGAAAGTTTCTGGCCACCGTGCGGCATTTCACTTACCAGCATGAAATGGGTATTGACCCACGTGCAGCCATATTGCAGACGTGCACTAACACGATGCGCCCGCCCCACATCTTTCGTCCACACTGAAGAGGCTAAACCATACTGGCTGTCATTTGCCCAGTTCACTACCTGTTCTTCATTATCGAAGACAGTCACGCTCACCACTGGACCAAATACCTCTCTTTGCACGATAGCATCTTCTTGCAACGCCCCTGCCAGCAGCGTCGGCGCATAGTAATAACCGTTACCTTTTCGTTTCTCCCCGCCGGTGATCACTTTAATGTGTCCCGTCGCTTTCGCCTCTTCCACTGCTTTACTGACGCGGTCGAGATGCGCCTGTGAACTCAATGGCCCCAGTTCCGTTGATTCGTCATCCGGTGCGCCCGATTTCAAGGTTGCGACAGCGGCGCCGAGTTTTTCCACCAGCGCATCGTAAATGCCCTTTTGCGCGTAGATTCGACAAGCTGCGGTGCAATCCTGTCCAGCGTTGTAATAGCCAAACGTGCGTACACCTTCAACCACAGCTTCAATATCTGCATCATCAAAAACAATGACCGGCGCTTTACCGCCTAACTCCATGTGGGTGCGCTTAATGGATGGCGCTGTATGGCTGATGATGTGCTCACCGGTGGCGATAGACCCCGTCAGCGAAACCATGCGCACTTTTTGATGCCCGGTCAGAGGATCGCCCACCGTTTGGCCTCGGCCAAACAGTACGTTGATCACGCCCGGCGGAAAGATATCTTTCGCCAGCTCTGCCAGTTTTAGTGCGGTCAGCGGCGTGATTTCTGATGGCTTCAGTACCACGCAGTTTCCCCCCGCCAGTGCCGGAGCCAGTTTCCATGCAGCCATCATCAGTGGGTAGTTCCACGGTGCGATAGAGGCCACAACGCCCAGCGGATCGCGGCGGATCATCGATGTATGTCCCTCGAGATATTCTCCTGCCGCCAGACCATTCAGGCAGCGAGCTGCTCCGGCGAAAAAGCGAAAAACATCGACAATCGCAGGAATTTCATCATTGAACGCACTATGCAGAGGTTTACCACAGTTACGGGACTCCAGTTCGGCAAAAACCTGACCGTTTTCTTCGATAACATCAGCCAGTTTCAGCAGGCATTCTGCACGCACCTTCGGCGTGGTTTGCCCCCACTCGCCAAATGCCGCATCTGCCGCGCGAACAGCTGCATCCACCTGCTCTGCCGATGCCTCGGCAATCTCCAGTAAAACTTCCCCCGTTGCCGGATTATAGACAGGCTGTTTTTCCCCTTCGCCGCTAACCAGTTCTCCGTTAATCAGTAACTTATGTTGCATAGCATATTCCTGTATCAGTGGTTATTGACCATTGTCGCCTTCGCGGGTTAGCCACCAGGCCCCCAGGATCGGCAAGGTTGTTACCAACATAACCAGCAGTGCCACCACGTTGGTTACCGGTACATCACGTGGTCGCCCAAGCTGATTGAGCAACCACAACGGTAACGTTCGTTCATGACCTGCCGTAAAGGTCGTAACGATGATTTCATCGAACGACAAGGCAAACGCCAGCATCCCTCCTGCCAGTAGCGCCGAACTAAGATTCGGCAACACCACATAACGAAAGGTTTGCCAGCCATTGGCCCCAAGATCCATTGACGCCTCAACCAGACTCCACGAGGTGCGGCGAAAACGGGCGATGACATTGTTAAACACCACCACAACACAAAAAGTCGCATGCCCGACGACGATGGTGAAAAAGCCAGGCTCCAGATTGATGGTTTTAAACGCGGTTAATAGCGCCAGACCAGTGACAATGCCCGGCAGCGCAATGGGCAGTAGCAGTAACAGCGAAATGGCGTTTTTGCCGAAAAAGTCTCGTCGCCACAGCGCGGCAGCTGCCAGCGTCCCTAACACCAGCGCAATTAATGTCGCCAGCGCCGCCACCTTAAGTGACAGTGTCACGGCATCAAGGATATCACTACGCTGTGCTGCCACGCTAAACCAGCGCAGCGTCAGGCCTTGCGGTGGAAAACTAAACGCCGCATCTTCAGTGTTAAACGCATAAGCGGCGATAATCAGGATGGGAAAATGTAGGAAAACCACGCCGCCCCAGGCCGCCAGTTTGAGGAAAAACGGTGCGCGTTCAGAGTGCATCGAACGCTCCCAGGCGCTTCACAAACGCCAGATAGAGTGCGATAAGGACAATCGGCACCAGGGTGAAAGCCGCCGCCATCGGCATATTGCCAATCGCCCCCTGCTGAGAGTAGACCATATTGCCGATAAAATACCCTGGCGGGCCAACCAGTTGTGGGACGATAAAATCGCCCAGTGTGAGTGAGAAGGTAAAGATAGAGCCAGCGGCAATACCAGGGATCGCCAGCGGCAGCACCACATAGCGAAAGGTTTGCCGTGGACGCGCGCCAAGATCGGCCGACGCCTGCAACAATGACGGCGGCAAACGCTCAAGCGCCGCCTGCACCGGGAGGATCATAAACGGCAGCCAGATATAGAGAAACACCAGAAAGCGCCCCAGCCCTGAAGTTGACAGAGTATTACCGCCCACCGCCGGTAGTGTAAGAAACGCCGTAAGTAGTGGCTCCAGCCCCAGATGCTGTAAAAACCACTGTGCTACACCGTCTTTAGCCAGCAATAAGGTCCAGGCATAAGCTTTAACAATGTAGCTTGCCCACATGGGCAACATCACCGCAATGTAAAAGAACGCTTTCATTTTTCCGCTGGTATAGCGTGCCATATACCACGCCATCGGAAAGGCCAGAATGGCACTGGCGATAGTGACTGCCACAGCCATTGTCAGTGTGCGGAGAATGATGTCGTAATTCGCCGGATTAAACAGCGCACGGATATTCGCCAGCGTCAGTTCTGGCATGACTGACATGGTGAAATCGTCAAAGGTATAAAACCCCTGCCATAACAGCGTCAGCAGCGAGCCCAAATAGACGATGCCAAACCACATCAGTGGACCAAGCAGTAGTAAAAATAGCCCCAGTCCTGGTTTACGCCAGAAAAAGCCGGATATCTTTCCAACTCCCGGACGCGAAGGTGACTGCAATACGTTCATCGCCATTCACCTCTCCTCAACCAGCGGCACCATCACATCACGCGCCCAGGAAACCATCACCTGTTGACCGGGCGTGAGCGCGTTGGGTAAGTCTTCGCCCGTGACATTTGCCTGGCTAACCAGCAGTTTTTCTCCACCGCTAAGTTTCAGTTCAAAACGTGTGGCTGCCCCCTGATATTGCACCGCCTGAATCGTGCCATTGGCCTGCAATTCACCAGGTGTATTCAGGCGGATATGTTCCGGTCGCAGGGCAAAACTCCCCATCATGCCACAAAGATTCTCGGCCATTAGCGGATCAAAAACGTTGGATGTCCCGACGAATCCCGCAACAAACGGCGTGCGCGGGCGCATATAGAGATTGCGCGGGGAATCGACCTGTTCAATGCGTCCATTATTGAAAACCGCCACCCGATCGGACATCGATAACGCTTCGCCCTGATCGTGGGTAACGAAGATAAAAGTGATACCGAGAGACTGTTGCAGCTTTTTCAGTTCCAGCTGCATTTGTTCTCGCAATTTGAGATCCAGCGCGCCGAGCGGTTCATCCAGCAACAACACGCGCGGTTCGTTCACCAGAGCTCTGGCAATGGCGACTCGCTGACGTTGACCACCAGAAAGCTGTGACGGCTTACGTTGCTGAACAAAACCAAGCGCCACTTTCTCCAGCGCTTCTTGCGCCATAGCATATCGCTGTTTTTTATCCACGCCTTTAACCATCAGCCCATAGGCCACATTCTCAAGAATCGACATATGGGGAAATAGCGCGTAGTCCTGGAAGACGGTATTCACGTCCCGCTCCCAGGGAGGCAGATTACTGGCCGGTTTGCCGAAGATAGCAATCGCCCCGCCGGAAAGCTGTTCGAAGCCAGCAATCAGGCGCAGGCAGGTGGTTTTGCCGGATCCGGACGGCCCCAGCATAGAGAAGAACTCACCATCTTTTATCGCAATACTGACGCCATCTACTGCGCGCACGTCACCGTACAACCGCGATACGTTGTCAAACTCCACTGCGTACGTCATAAAACACCCCAGTGAAGTTAGCGGCCGCCCATTATGGCAATGTAATCCTGCGTCCAGCGACTGTACGGGACAAATTTGCCCCCTTGCGCAATGGGCGTTTTCCAGAAGGCGATTTTATCGAAATAGTTAAACCCGTTGGTTTCACAGCCTTTATCGCCCAGTAATGGACTGGCTTTGCAGCCTTCCGGCACGACCGGCAGCGAACCAAACCAGGCAGCTACATCGCCCTGCACCTTCGGCGTTAATGACCAGTTCATCCATTTGTAAGCACAAACCGGATGTTTCGCTTCGCTATGTAGCATAGTAGTGTCAGCCCAGCCGGTAACGCCCTCTTTCGGGAAGACGGTGGCGATCGGTTGGCCTTCGCCTTTCAATGCGTTGGCCTGATACGGCCAGGCGCTGGAGGCCACCACGCCCTCGTTCTTGAAATCGCTCATTTGCACGCTGGTGTCATGCCAGTAGCGATGGATCAAGCCATGTTGATCGCGCAGCACTTTCAGTACCGCCTGATATTGTTGTTCGGTGAGTTGGTATGGATCGGAGATGCCCAATTGCGGCTGAGTCGCTTTGACGAACAGCGCAGCATCCGCAATGTAGATAGGGCCGTCATAAGCCTGTACACGACCTTTATTACTCTGACCGTCCGGTAGATTCTGCTCAACAAAAACCACTTGCCAGCTATCTGGTGGTGTCGGGAAGGTTTTGGTGTTGTACATCAACAGGTTCGGACCCCATTGATATGGCGTGCCATAGACTTTGCCCCCCACGTTAAACCAGTCGCCCTTTACCACCCGAGGATCAAGCGTTTTCCAGTTGGGGATCAACGCAGTATTAATCGGTTGCACGCGTTTGCCCATAATCAGGCGTAGCGAAGCATCGCCGGACGCCGTGACCAGATCGTAACCGCCTTTGGTCATCAGGCTGACCATTTCATCGGAAGTCGCTGCGGTTTTCACATTGACCGCGCAACCTGTTTCTTTTTCGAATTGCGTCACCCAGTCGTATTGTTTATCGGTTTGTCCGCGTTCGATGTATCCCGGCCAGGCGATAATATCCAGTCGCCCTTCCGGTTTATCTAAATTTGTGGGAGGTTCGGCGGCGTGGGCGGTCATTAATGTCATGGTAAGCGCACACAAGCTGCTGCGGGCAAATGTCTTGCTCATAAAGTCTTACTCCTGTCGTAATTAATTGTTCAGCCGCCGTGCCGTAAAAATATCTCCTTGTTTAACCATAGACGGCGGCTTGCAGGCGCACCCTCGCCCCCGAGAAAATTTAATCAGGATGTGAGCTAACGCGCATTATGCCGAATGAGAAGCTATCTTCTGGAGTATAGACAAGAGGTTAGGAAATATAGCTTCTATTCGAAATTCATATTACCCAACCTGAGAGAAATTAAATGGAGATCTATTTCAGGTATTCTTTAATAAGGTGGCCTAATTGTTTAACCGCCTGTTCTTCGCGCTCGCCCCACTGCCATGCAGTATTAAAACGGAAAAAACGTGACCAACTTTCGCCAGTAGAAAACATTTTACCCGGCGCAATGCTGATGTGATGCGCCAATGCCTGAATACTTAATTCGCCTGCATCTAACGGTTCGGGAAGCTCCAGCCAGAGAAAATAACCGCTGTCATTGTGATGAATTTTGACTTCCGCAGGCAGATAACGCAGCAAAGCCTGCCAGGCGCGTTGTTTACGTTCCGCAAGCTGGCGACGTAGACGACGAAGATGAGCATCGTATCGGCGAGTAGAAAGGTAATCCACCAGCGCAAGCTGCATTGGTGAACTTGTGGAAAGCGTGCTCATCAACTGCAATCGCTGGATTTTGCGTGCATGTTTTCCAGCAGCGACCCAACCAATGCGAAAACCTGGCACCAGACATTTAGAAAATGAAGAGCAAAGCAGAACACCATCGTGACGATCCCACGCTTTCGCGGGTAACGGTTTTTCCCGCCCAAAGTAAAGCTCACTGTAAACGTCATCTTCAATTAACATCACGTTGTACTGATTGAGCAACTCTACCAGCCGCGCTTTTTTCTGCGGTGTTAAGGTAAAACCGAGCGGATTCTGGCTATTGGTCATTAGCCAGCAGGCTTTGACCGGATACTCCTGTAACGCCAGTTCCAGCGCCTGAAGATCTATCCCTTCTTTAACATCCGTCGCCACCGATAACGCCTTCAACCGTAGCCGCTCCAGTGCCTGCAACGCGCCGTAGAAACAAGGATTCTCGACAATCACCCAATCGCCCGGTTCGGTTACTGCTTGCAAACTGAGGTTTAATGCCTCTAACGCCCCGGCGGTGATAACGATTTCATCGGGTGAAATGGTGATGCCCTGTAAGGCATAACGACGAGCAATAGCCTGACGCAGTTCTGCATTCCCTGGCGGCAGGTTTTCAATCACGCTCATAGCTGTCGCGGTTTTACTCACCTGCGCCAGCGAGCGGTTCAGCTGCTGCAGCGGAAACAGGTGCGGATCGGGAAAGGCTGAAGCAAACGGTACTACCGACGGATCGCGACTGGCCTGCAACATGTCAAAAATATAGGTGTTAATATCGACCGTTTCATCACGCGTTACCGGAATAGTCGGCGCCTGCGGTGATTTCACCGTGCGTGGCGCAACGTAATAACCTGACTGCGGCCGCGCAATAATATACCCCTGACTTTCGAGCAACTGATAAGCATGACCGACCGTCATAAAGCTCATACCAGAAAGCGCGACCTGTTCACGTAAAGAAGGCAGGCGATCACCGGGTTGCCAGATACCCGACGCAATCTGCTCGCGTAATTGTTCTGCAAGCTGCTGATATTTTTTCATTATCGAATCGTAATTATGTGCAGATGATTCGGCAGTCTATATCAGTTGTTAAAAATGACAACTTTTCGGTAACTGTAATTAAACCATCACCAGCGATAACTCTTTGCCAAGCGCCTTAGCCGCGAGCTGGACGGCGTCGATTTTTGTCGCATGGTGCAAGTTAAATAGGCGAGTAATCTCCTGTTTAGGTTTGCCAATTCGTCTGGCTAACTCTTGCTGAGTGATTTCTGACTGTAAAAAAGCATTTAACAGCAATACTTTAGAGGCGACGCTCAAAGGCACTTCAATAAAGTGATCGTGACTATTTAATGGTGAAGGTAACGGGATAAGCTCGTTATCTTCAAAATAAAAATCAAATGCGGTCAGTAAAGCATCTTTTGCCGCTTCCATCGCTTCAGCGACAGTTTCGCCCTGGGTCAACGCCTCAGGGATATCGACAAAAGAAACCATATAACCGCCTTCCGGTGCGGGTGTAAGAGTGACGGGATAACGCATAATTTCGACTGTCTCTCGCATGTCATTAACCTTTTTAATTGGCGATTAACTCAAACCGAGTTGTTTCAGAATTGCTTTACGCAATGGTTCTTTAATCTCATCGCTGGGTGACGCGGTATGACACTGCGCCTCCCGTGAAACCTGAGTTTTAAATGGTTGCTGCCATTCGCTACATCGACGCCCTGAGATTCGAGCCAACGTCTGAACTCGCTTTGTTTCACATCGCCTCCCTGCCGCTGAGTATATCAACAAAGTAAACATTAGTGTTTACCTCCGTGTGTAATTTGCTCGAAAATAGCACTTAATTGCCGCAACGGCAGAATGCAATGCAAAATCAGGAAGGCAGATTCCAGAATTTCTTTGCGCTAATTTGCAAAACTGAATAATAACCTCAAGAAACTATCGGCATCATAGCGACAAAAGGTAAGAAAAAGGTGGCAGGATGTTTACGAAGGCGTTATCGGTTGTCTTATTAACGTGTGCGCTGTTCTCAGGACAACTCATGGCAGGGCACAAAGGACATGAATTTGTGTGGGTAAAGAATGTGGAGCATCAACTGCGGCACGAAGCGGACAGCGATGAATTGCGTGCTGTGGCGGAAGAATCGGCGGAAGGTTTGCGCGAGCATTTTTACTGGCAAAAATCGCGCAAACCAGAAGTGGGACAGCGTTGAGTCATTTGTTGCCGGATGTGGCGTGACGCCATACCCGGCCGACAAGAACATGCAGATTCAATGCGTTGTGAATAACTCTGAAAACTTGCGTTTTATCCTTTCCGCTTCGGCAATGTTTTCAGCAAATCATCCGGACTTACGGATGCGACAACGCTTCCCGGTAACGGCATTTTCAGAATGTGATTTTTGATTTTACCGATGACGTGCATCTCACACGGGCGGCAATCAAATTTCAGCGTTAGCACTTCATCGCCGTTAACCAATTGCATCGGCGTTGCCTTCCAGCTTTTAATATTGCCTTTCGCCTGTTTCGGACACAGATTGAAGGCAAAGCGCAGGCAGTGCTTGGTGATCATTACCGGAACTTCGCCCTTCTCCTCATGCGCTTCATACGCCGCATCAATCAGTTGTACGCCATAGCGATGATAGAACTCACGTGCTTTATGGTTGTAGACGTTCGCAAGGAAGCTCAAATGCGTTTGCGGATAAATCGGCGCAGGTTCAGCAACCGGTTTACGACTGCCGCGCTGGTAACTGGCAAGACGCGCAGCATCCAGCATTTCGACGGCTTCACGGCGGAACTGATTTAACAAACTGTTTGGCACAAACAGCGCTCCCGGCAGATTAATTTGCACATCGCGAGCGTAATAGATGGTTTGCCCCAGTTTTGCCAGGCCATCTTTCAGGTTATTCAGCGCTTTTTCGGCGTTATTCGCTTCGTCGAACTGCCCGTCCAGGGTATGAGTGATGCTAACGCCCTCTTCGCTGGTTAACGTCAGAATAAGTTGTTCCTGCCAGCCACCCAGTTCAATGTCTACCGCGATCCGACGCTCACTGGAGGTTTTCGTCAGTGCCTGCTGCCAGTTATGGTCAAGGTTACGGTTAAGCGGATGATGTGGGCGAATTTTATGCAAATCTGCTGGCATTTCATTTGGCCAGACGCGGTACTGATTTTCCCCTGTTTTCTCTACCGTATTGGCGCGAAAGCCAACCACTTCGCGTTTAATCATTACGTTCAGGCCATCACCATTTGCTAGCGGCTCCGTGACCTTAACATCGAGATGATCTTTCGCCACTTTCAATACTTCACCCACCGGCAGGCCGATGAATTTCGGTGAATCGAACGCGCCAATGTCGCCTTTACGCGCGTTAACAAAGTAGTCGGTGCTACCACGATGGAAGGTTTTTTCTGTCGAAGGCACAAAGAAATGTTCAGTACGACCTGATGAAGCACGAGCCAGATCGCCGCGTTCTTCAATAATAGCGTCCAGCATCTGGCGATAATGGGCGGTGATATTCTTCACGTAACTCATATCTTTGTAACGCCCTTCAATCTTGAAAGAGCGCACGCCCGCATCGATCAACGCGCCAAGGTTGGCAGTCTGATCGTTATCTTTCATCGACAGCAGATGTTTTTCATAGGAAACCACCCGCCCCTGATCGTCTTTCAACGTGTATGGCAAACGGCACGCCTGGGAGCAATCACCACGGTTGGCGCTACGCCCCGTTTGTGCATGAGAGATGTAGCACTGACCAGAATATGCCACGCACAATGCGCCATGAATAAAGAACTCAATAGTCGCGTCCGTGGCCTGATGAATCGCGCGGATCTGCTCCAGGTTAAGCTCACGCGCCAGCACAATCTGGGTAAAGCCAACGTCAGAGAGGAACTTCGCTTTCTCTACAGTACGAATATCACACTGCGTACTTGCGTGCAGTTCAATCGGCGGAATATCAAGTTCCAGTATCCCCATGTCCTGAACAATCAGCGCATCTACGCCTGTCTGGTAAAGCTCGGTAATCAGCCGTTGCGCCGGTTCCAGTTCGTCGTCATGCAAAATGGTATTAAGCGTGACGAAAATTTTTGCGCCATAACGATGGGCAAATGGCACCAGTTCAGCGATATCTTTCAGACTATTACTGGCGTTATGACGGGCACCAAAACCAGGGCCGCCGATATAAACGGCATCGGCGCCGTGCAAAATAGCTTCGCGGGCAATGGCGGCATCGCGTGCCGGACTTAACAGTTCAAGGCGATGAGAAGATACGGTCACTTTCTTATCCAGTAGCTGAAAAAAGGCGGTTATTTTAGCCACAAGCGCGACGTTGCGAAATAGTTTTCCTGTTCAACTACGTGGGTAATGGATAATGGAATGAAAATGCACGCTTTGCTCGCCACGGTTGCAATAGGCATGGGCGACATCTGCGGCAAAGCGTTCACCTTCTCCACTTTTAAGGCTTCGCCACTCACCATCAACACACAGGTCAAGCTGGCCATCAATGACGACAACATGCTCGATAACCCCCTTTTCGTGCGGCGTCGATTCGCTTATTGCGCCGGGAGCCATCATGATTGAGAAGTGTTCAAAGCAGAGTTGCGGATCATAAGGAAATAGAGATGTGATCACCATTGCCTGCTGTTGTGGGTCATAAACGGATGGCGTCGCAGTCTGCGGCGGCGAAATAAACGTCGAAAACGGTACGTTCATTCCGGTAGCTATTTTCCATAATGTTGCGACCGTCGGGCTGGATTCATTGCGTTCAATCTGCCCTAACATCGCCTTTGAAACGCCCGTAGCTTCTGCCAGTCGCGAAAGACTCCAGCCTCGCTGCTGACGAAGATGTTTAAGCGTAGTGGATAAAAAGCGAGCGAGATTTTCCATGCGACTCCTCCTGCAAAACGGGAGTTTATCACTTGTGCGTTATAACGGACAAATGCTACGGTGCCTGTACGCTATAACGCACGAGGTAACTATGCGTCTGTTTTCCATTCCGCCTCCCACGCTGCTTGCTGGGTTTCTGGCGGTACTGATTGGCTATGCCAGCTCTGCGGCAATAATCTGGCAAGCGGCGATCGTCGCTGGAGCCACCACAGAGCAAATTTCCGGCTGGATGACGGCGCTGGGACTGGCGATGGGCGTCAGCACTCTTGCCCTGACATTATGGTATCGCGTGCCTGTTCTTACCGCATGGTCAACGCCCGGAGCTGCGTTGCTGGTCACCGGGTTACAGGGGCTCACGCTAAACCAAGCCATCGGCGTGTTTATTGTCACGAATGCGCTAATTGTTCTCTGTGGCGTGACGGGATTATTCGCCCGTCTGATGCGTATTATTCCGCACTCGCTGGCAGCGGCAATGCTGGCCGGAATTTTGTTACGCTTTGGTTTACAGGCATTTGCCAGCCTGGATGGTCAGTTTACGTTATGCGGTAGTATGTTGCTGGCGTGGCTGGCAACAAAAGCTTTTGCGCCGCGTTATGCGGTAATTGCGGCGATGATTGTTGGGATCGCGGTCGTTATCGCGCAATGTGACGTTGTCACTAATGATATCGTTTTCAAACCAGTTCTCCCCGCTTATCTCGCCCCTGAGTTTTCATTTGCTCATAGTCTTAGCGTTGCCTTACCCCTGTTTCTGGTGACGATGGCATCGCAAAACGCGCCAGGGATCGCGGCGATGAAAGCCGCCGGTTATTCGGCTCCGGTTTCTCCGCTGATTGTCTTTACTGGATTACTGGCGCTTCTGTTTTCTCCTTTCGGCGTCTATTCCGTAGGTATTGCAGCTATCACTGCGGCTATTTGCCAGAGCCCGGAGGCACACCCGGACAAAGATCAGCGTTGGCTGGCTGCCGCTGCGGCTGGCGTCTTTTATTTACTGGCAGGTCTGTTTGGCAGTGCCATTACCGGGATGATGGCTGCCCTGCCTGTAAGTTGGATCCAAATGCTGGCTGGTCTGGCACTGTTAAGTACCATCGGAGGCAGTTTGTATCAGGCTTTGCATAATGAGCGTGAGCGCGATGCTGCTGTGGTGGCCTTTCTGGTAACGGCAAGTGGGCTGACGCTGGTAGGTATTGGTTCGGCGTTCTGGGGATTAATTGCCGGTGGTGTCTGTTATGTAGTATTGAATTTGCTCGCTGACAGAAGCCGATAATCAGAAGCGCCATCTTACGATGGCGCGACTGGCATTACTTTTTGTTAACGTCAAACATGGTCGCGTCGGTCGCCATGTCATCGATAACTTGCTTAATATTTTCGAAAGCCATTGGTGTGCTTTCGTTGTTCAGGTCCTTACCTTCGCCCTGACGAACCACTTTGATAACCGGTTTGTTGGTAGCCGCATCAATCAGCTCACCTTCAAAGTACAGGCGGGTATCCATGGTACGGTGACCCGTCGCCATTTGCGTCCCCGCTACCACTAATGCGACAGGAACAACTTCATAGAACTGTAACCCTTCTTTGCTGGTATCTACACCAGTAATAGCACCACGGAAAATCAGACTACGAGGCCCAGCGGTAGTAACCAGTGGTTTACGCTGTGAAATGGCTTCTTTCATTTCAGTGTTGGTATAGCTCAAAATTCTATCCAGAACTTTCTGCCCTACCTGGGTAGAAGGTTTAGGCACCGGATAATAGGTGATTGGGTTCCAGACGATGCTGTCATATTTACTTTGATCAAAATTTGGATCAACCCAGCGTAATACCGGTTTGCCCGTTGCTGAAGTTGTTTCTTGTAGGTTGGAGTAATTGTTTAAAAAGCCAGAATATTTGTCTGGCTGGGTGATTTTAGAGGCACAACCTGACAGAGCCAACAAGCCGCATAAAGCCGCAACTTTCGCAATTGATGTGGTACGCATGAATAGTTTCCTGAGATGATTATATTACTTTTTAAGTTATAGCAAAAAGTACCGCTTCGTGTTGTGGCAAAAAAAGTGTTGGTGAAAATAAGTTTTCCAGCCCCTTTTCTGACAATATAAGTCAATGCCGAAAAGGGGGCAGAGTCAATCGTCAGTTGTTAAATTTCAGGCAGTTAAGCCAATAAAAAACTTCAACCACTGTGATTTATTTCACATCACATCGATAAAAAATATGCTTACCGAAAAAAACAGCAGTTACACATCTCAACGTGGGCATTTTCATGCGCCTTGCCCTGTTAGCTTATTTCTTACGTGCCAGCATCGTGGCGAAACGTAGTTTAATGCGATTGCCATTGGCGTCGGTGCGGTGGAGTTCACCCACATCTTCATTGTATTTCAGCATCTCCCAGCCTTCGTAGTATTGACGTAACTCCCCTTCTTTAAAGGCAAAGGGGAATCCGACGGTACATGGAAAATCAGCTGTGTCCATTGCTGCCACAATCAGATTATAACCACCAGGTTTGGTGCAACGCTGCATATTGGCAATCAGTCCAGGAATGGTTTTCGCCTCCAGGAACATCAGCACCACGGTAGAAAGAATAAAATCGTATTGTCCATCAAACGTCAGGCTATTTAGATCAACAATCTGGGTGTGCAAATTTTCAAGTTTTTCAATGGATTTGATGCGTTCGAGGTTAGCAATGCTCATGGCATTTTTATCCCATGCGTCGACATCATAACCATTGGCAGCCAGGTAAAGGCTGTTACGGCCATTACCACAGCCCAGATCCAGCGTTTTACCCGGCTTAACCACTTTCACCGCTTCCAGAACTTCAGAGTGTGTGCGGGTTAATTCATATTTATCAGTGAAGTAGTTTTCATCACGAATGATCATTCTTTGTCCTCAGCTTTCATTAAAACGGCGCGCTCAGTTCTGATTAACAATTTTCCCTGCATCAGAAGCGCGAAAGTACGGATGAGCAGTAATGCGATAATAAAATTGGTAAAAATAAATAGCGGCACAGCCAGGGTATGGAAAAAGCCATTGTCGTTACCGCTTCCTAAATGCAACCCGGTGGTTGCCAGTGCGGAAACGCCGAACGAGAAACTCCAGAATGAGGCATTAAACGGCTGGGAGAGATACCACGGCATCAGGCGTAACATAAAAAGAAGTTGCAGCAGACCGTAACCGAAAAGCATTTTCGCCAGCGTGTCGCCCTCGCCACCGTTGACGCTCAACCAGGCGCTACAAGCCACCAGCGCCGGTGCAAGCTGAATACCCAGCGATGTACGGAGTGCCGTGGGTAATTCTCCCGAGCTACGAAGACGCTGAAGGATCACCGGCTCAAGACTTAACCAGGAGAATACACCAGCCCCTAAAAATACCAGACCAGCATCGGTGTAGCCTAATGCTCCACAGGCCATTGCACTGATGAAGTTGTTGGCAACAGTCGGTAAATAAAGTCCGGGTGTCGTAGCTTCCTCAGGATGGGAACCGCGCCATAAACCGGCTGTTTGCCAGGCGGCATAAGCCAGTTGTATCACCACACCAATACTGAACAGGCCCACGGCCAGCGGGCGAAACCAGGGGACAAAACCAATTGCCACCAGCATCGTTGTTGCTGGAAACAAACTAACAAAACTACTCATCACCGGATGGCGCACTTCCGCCAGCACGCTGTGAGGAAAGCGTACCAGCCGGGTGATAAATGCCGTAGTCAATAATCCCCAAATGATCATAGCCAGGATCACCAGCCCATCGCCCAACCAGTGACTGACCTGCCAAACCTGGCTGGCATAACGCCAGGCAAATCCCATCCCTATCGTCCCCAACACAATGCCAAAGTAACCTGCCGGTAAATTGAGCACTTTATCGCTCTGCATCTTCTTACTCATTTTGTTTAATTTATAAAGTATATTTGAAATGCATTTTATGGAAATTTGCCAAACATAGCCAGAGTCACAGAATTTGCTACGGTTATAGTAGGTCACCTGCGGGAAAACGCTATGCGCAAATATCGTCTTAGTGAAGAACAACGAACTTTTAGTTATCAGGAAGATAGCGATAAAAAGAGTGTTTTATTGCGGCAGATTATAGCCGTCGCTGATTTTAATGACGTAATAGCCGGAACGCCTGGCGGCTGGATTGATAATGAAACCGTACTGGCCCAGGATGGAAATTGTTGGATCTATGACCAGAATGCCATTGCGTTTGCCGGTACGGTGATATCCGGTAATACACGCATCACCGGAAGCAGCGAGCTATGGGGAGATGTTTGCGCGACGGATAACGTCTGGATCAATAATAGCAAAATAAGTCAGGGGGCCCTGATAAGTGACAACGTCACAATTCATGATTCATTAATATGCGGTAATTGTAGGATTTCTGGTCATGTCTGCATTGATCAGAATTCAATAGTTGTCGCTGCGCAAGGGTTAACGCCCGACCACCATCTTCTGTTGCAAATTTATGATCGCGCAAGAGTTAGCGCCTCGCGCATTGTTCATCAGGCGCAAATATATGGTGATGCCATTGTGAAGTATGCGTTCATTGAACATCGCGCCGAAGTTTTTGATTTTGCCCGTATTGAAGGTAATGAAGAGAACAACGTCTGGCTGTGTGACTGCGCAAAAGTATACGGACATGCACGCGTGATCGCCGGAACAGAAGAAGATGCCATTCCCACGCTTCATTACAGTTCACAGGTAGCGGAACATGCCTCGGTGGAAGGCAATTGTGTGTTAAAACATCATGTTCTGGTGGGCGGTCATGCACTCGTACGTGGTGGCCCGGTTTTACTCGACAATCACGTCACCATACAGGGGAACAGTCGCATTACAGGTGCGGTGATGATTGAAAACCATGTAGAAATAACCAACGACGCCGTTGTTGAAGCCTTTGATGGCGACACTGTTCATATACGTGGTCCAAAAGTCATTAACGGTGAAGAACGCATAACCAGAACGCCGCTGGCGGGACTATTGTGAATCAATAATGCGCGCGTATATATTTACATCATCATAAGTGTCGTTGAGAAATTCAGCCTGTTTCAGACATCCTTCAAGCGTGAAGCCATTACGCAGCGCTACCTGATTGCTTTGTAAGTTAGCAACCCGGCATTTGATGACGAAGCGTCTAATTTCTCCACGTTTTGCGTAATGGTGAATAAATGCCTGCAAAGCTTGCGAAATAATCCCCTGCCCCTGATGGGATTCATCCAGCCAGTAACCGATTTCTGCGGTTTTGTTCAGCGGTTCAATACGGTTAAAAGACAGGACGCCAACAAGTTCGTCTTCACTAAAGATCATGAACATTTTGGCATATCCACGCTGATGCAACATCATATTACCCTGTACCGTTTTCCGCGTGTCATCTTCGGTATTTACAGACTGTGGCCAGTTGAGCGAATTCTGCAACCAGCTTTTATTTTTACAGATCAAGTGATGGAGTGGCGTGATGTGATTTTCTGCAACGGCACGTAATTCAATTGAGTCACTAACTTTTATCGTCTCGGTCATGTCAACTCCGGTCAATCTGCACGGCAATTTAAAAAGCCGCCTGCCAGGCGGCTTAAGGAAGTTTACACCTCTTTGACGCTCTCCTGTTGTAGGATTTTGAGCATCTCATCTTTCAACTGGAGCTTTTGCTTTTTCATGCGGACCACTTCCGCATTGTATCCACGACCATCAGATCCCTCTATTCTGGCAATCTCATGATCAAGTTTGTTGTGCTTATCGAACAAGGACACAAAGCGAGGATTTTCGTTTTTCAGGCGGGATATTAAATCTCGGTATTCTGGAAACATACGCACTCCCTGTTAGTGGCTGACAAAGTGTACATGAAATACACATCATCAGATTACTCAGATAGTTTGGGGAAAAATGCGAGCGGGATCGTGTTTCACCAGAAGGCACCTTCCCGTGAGAAGGTACCGAAAAAATGACTATCAATTCATCACGCGATCGTCAACGTATTTGCGCTTATCCGGTGCTGGAGGGAAATACTGATACAGCCATGTTTCACTGATGGCATCGCCCTGACAGCGGAGATACATCCGCATATCAACCGGATCAGTAGAGTCCGAAGTCGGATACCAGTCAAATTGAATACGGTAACCATCAATCGGTTCAATGTAGAGAATTTCGATTTGCTTCGCTTCACCGCTGGAGAGCGTTATAACAGGTTCAATCCCCTTAGGCGCAGCCGCTTTCAGATCACCGCCAACAAAATCGACGGCAAAACGACGCGCCCATTTTTCTGGATAATGCTCACCCGGCGCCCAACCTTCCGGAAAACCGCCCATGCCGGTACGCGTCGCCATAACACGAGCCAATGGACATTGAACGGGGGGATGTGCGCTCCAGTACAGACGATACTGAAATGCAAAATCGTCCCCTGCTTTTACTGCTTTTTCTGGCTGCCAGAAGCAGACAATGTTATCCAGCGTTTCACCCGTTGTTGGGATTTCCATCAGACCAATAGTGCCTTTGCCCCATTTATTACGAGGCTCTACCCACAAACTTGGCCGTTTGTTGTACCAGCCCATGATGTCTTGATAATGGGAGAAATCACGATCCAGTTGCAATAAACCAAAGCCTTTCGGGTTATTGTCGGTGTAGGCATTGAACTGCAATTTCTGCGGATTATTTAGCGGACGGCAGATCCACTCACCATTGCCCCGCCACATGGAGAGACGATCGGAATCATGGATTTGCGGATGAATAGTGTCGCACATACGACGTTCGTTAGTGCCGCAGCTAAACATGCTGGTCATCGGCGCAATACCTAATTGCTTGATGTCTTTACGCGCATACAGATGGTTTTCAACATCCATAATCACCTGACTCTTTTCACACTGGATGGTGAACTTGTAAGCACCGGTAATGCTGGGGCTATCGAGTAAGGCATAAACGGTAAAGGTGGTTGAGCCTGGTTTTACGGTATCAAACCAGAAGGCGGTAAAGTCGGGGAACTCTTCTTTGCTGTCGGTATAAGTATCAATCGCCAAACCACGGGCCGATAAACCGTATTGATAGGTGTCATCAACGGCACGGAAATAGCTTGCACCGAGGAACGATACCACATCGCGGCGAGCCAGTTCCGGCGCTTTAAATACGCGGAAGCCTGCAAAACCGAGATCGCTTTGCCCTTCCAGTTGTTTGGTATCTACGCCCGCATCATTATATTTGAACAATTCAGGACGAAAGTGAATTTCACGCGCCAGATGCGTCGCAGGATCAACCGAGAACATGCGTACGCGGCGGCGGAATCCCATCCCCATATGGAAGAACTGGGCATCAAGCTGGCGGTTCTCGACGTTATGCCACAGTGATTGTTCGGCGTCGTATTGAATACTGTTATAAGCCTGCGGGGTCATTGTCGCCAAAGTATTAGGTAACGGACGCGGCTCGCCACCCCACGGTTTTTGCGCTAAATCATGCGCCATCGACTGTAAAACCGAAAAGTCAAAACGCTGAGTTTGCCCATCGGCAATATCAGAATCTGCCGCGAACGCAGCCTGAGAAAAAAGAGAAGCAATACCGCTGGTACCGCACACGGCGGCCATAGCCATTGAACCTTTAATAAATCGTCTACGATCCATACCTGACAGTGAGTCCTTCTGGTTTGTGAATGGTCCCGCGCTGGTCGTTTTCAGCGGCAAGAAAGTGCTTATTAATGACCGCTCACTCTAGACAATATTTATTAATAATCCAATTGCTGAGCATGGAGAATCTGCATAAATCGGCAAATTTTTTATGTCGATGGGAAGAGCCTGATTCATTTGTAAAATCAGGCAAATTTTTGCAAAGCAGGATGGCCCGATTTTAAAGCAATCCACAGCGGCGTTTACTGCGATCTTCAGCTTCCTTGTATAACTGAAATTCATCAAAAACCTGGCAGCCCAGCGCCTGCTCGAATGCCTCACGACTGGCATTACCATGACTGCGCGTCTGCGTTTCGTTACCGAGATTGGACTGAAAGATCCCCGCCGCACTCACCGGCAAAAAATCCTCATAGGTAATAGGTTGCGCGACAACCCAGCCACGTTCGATCAACGGTTGCGGATCGTCCCCAGGATGAATCGCCTGACGATGCGCTTCACCCGAAGGTGTCAGTCGATAACGGAACCATGCCAGCCCTTGCTGGCGCATCAAAAATTCGCTGTCCGGGAAAGCGCGAAAAGTTTCCTGCAAATGCAGTTGATGAGTGAGATTATCCTGTCCGGTTCCGGCATTACGCAGAAGTTCATCATACAGTTGCCGCCCTTTCGGCGTTAATGCCACTCCGCGCTGCTCTATCTCACCAAATCGCGCGGTATGTCTTCCCTGCTGTTGCCCCACAAACAGAACCGTTTCTTCCAGTGCCTTAAAGCTGGTCTGACGCAATAAAATCGGCACCTCGCGGCGCGGCGGCCCTTCGATGAGAATTTTTGGTTCAATACCGCATTCGGGCATCATCGACTGCACACGATCAATGTCCAGCGTGCGTGGCGTCAGGTGGTTGATATGACAACCCGGAAAGCAGACTACATCAGCGATCAGCCGATGCTCGTTATGCAATGCGTGATAGGTTTCTTCATCCACCGTAGCTGACTGATGCCAGCGAAATGTCTCCAGGGCTTCCCGCACAAACTCCCGCGCTTGCGCTTCGCTAAAACCACCCTCCCGATCATATTCATCTAACAGTTGCCGACAACGTGGGGTAAAGATATCGCGCTGGCGTAAAATCTCCGCCGCCTTATGGCGCAATGTTTTGTTTTCGATAAGCTCAAGGCGGAGCAATGAGGTAAAAACGCGGAAAGGATTACGCGCAAGCGAGGCATCATCGATGGGCCGAAATGCCGTAGAATGTACCGGCACACCCGCCTGCGAGAGATCGTAATAACTCACCGGATACATCCCCATAATGGCGAATATCCGCCTTAATGTGGCAAGTTCCTGCGCTGTTCCCACACGTATCGCCCCATGTCGTTCAACGTTAAGCCTCGCCAGTTCATCCGCATTCACCATTTTTTCATGCAGTTGGGGATTATTTTCCAGCACAGCCAGATTCACGTCAGCGACCAGTTCCAGCAACGTACCGTACTGCGGAACTTCTTGTTGATACATGGCTGACATTGCCTGCGAAAACTGTTCCCGAATCTCATCCGCTGTGATGCTGTTCGCCATAATGTCTACCCCCAGTGGTCAATTATCTCGAGTGTAGGTAACCGCATTCACTCTGGTGGGAAGAATTTACAAACTGTGATCTCGCCGCGAAATCATCAATATTATCGATTTCCATGTAACGTAATTACTTTAAATGTTAATAATATTTTGCAATCAAGTTATCATAATCAAACAACATCACTTGTCAGTGGCACCGCTTCGTTTTTAACATCGCTTATGGAAAAAAATAGTCTGTTTAGTCAGCGCATCCGTTTGCGCCACCTTCATACATTCGTAGCTGTCGCACAACAAGGAACTTTGGGGCGCGCGGCTGAAACCCTTAATCTGAGTCAACCGGCACTCTCTAAGACATTGAATGAACTGGAGCAATTGACGGGAGCTCGCCTGTTCGACCGTGGACGTCAAGGCGCACAACTCACCTTACCTGGCGAGCAATTTTTAACTCACGCAGTCAGAGTTCTCGACGCCATCAACACCGCAGGACAGTCACTTAATCGTAAAGAAGGCCTTAACAATGATGTCGTCAGAGTGGGCGCGCTACCTACCGCGGCACTGGGGATATTACCTTCTGTTATAGGTCAGTTTCATCAGCAACAAAAAGAAACCACACTGCAAGTTGCCACTATGAGTAACACGATGATCCTTGCGGGATTAAAAGCAGGGGAAATCGATATTGGTGTTGGTCGGATGTCAGATCCTGAACTGATGACCGGACTTAATTACGAACTGCTGTTTCTCGAATCACTTAAGTTAGTTGTCCGGCCTAATCACCCCCTGCTTCAGGAGAACGTAACGTTAAGTCGGGTACTGGAATGGCCTGTTGTCGTATCACCAGAAGGCACCGCGCCACGGCAGCATTCAGAGGCGTTAGTAAAAAGCCAGGGATGTAAAATTCCTTCAGGCTGTATTGAAACGTTGTCTGCATCGCTTTCACGTCAACTTACGGTTGAATACGACTATGTGTGGTTTGTTCCTTCTGGCGCTGTGAAAGACGACCTGCGTCATGCCACGCTGGTGGCCCTGCCTGTTCCGGGGCATGGAGCAGGCGAACCTATTGGAATACTGACCCGCGTAGATGCAACACTCTCTTCTGGTTGCCAGTTGATGATTAACGCCATTCGAAAATCAATGCCGTTCTGAAAAATAAGGGATCTTGCGATCCCTTTTTTATCATTATCACACCGTTACCAAACTCACGGGATCACCAACTCCGTGTTGTTCTGCCGACACAGAATGTTTCTTCAGACGGAACACATCTACGGCTTCAGTTAACCGCGCCGCCTGTTCTTCAAGAGATACCGCCGCAGCTGAAGCCTCTTCCACCAGAGAAGCGTTCTGTTGCGTCACTTTATCCATTTCAGAAATCGCCTGGCTAACTTGTGTGATACCTCTGCTTTGTTCATCCGAGGCGGCAGCTATTTCTTGCATGATATGTGTGACGCTCGCCACGGCATCAACAATAGCGCTCATGGTTTTCCCTGCCGTTGCCACTTCATCGGCCCCCTGACCAATTAACCTGACGGACTCACTGATCAAGCCTTCAATCTCTTTCGCCGCCTGAGCGCTGCGGCTTGCAAGTGTACGCACTTCGCTGGCGACAACGGCAAATCCGCGTCCTTGCTCACCGGCTCGTGCAGCTTCAACGGCGGCGTTGAGCGCCAGGATATTGGTCTGGAAGGCAATACTATTAATAACAGCCGTGATTTCAGAAATTTTCTTCGAGCTACTGGAGATATTACCCATTGTCCGCACTACACCGGAAACTGTTTGTCCGCCATCACTGGCTTTACTTGAGGCCTCTTGCGCTAGTTTGCTGGCATGATGTGCGTTATCAGAATTTTGCTTCACTGTTGCGGTGAGTTGCTCCATGCTGGCGGCGGTTTGTTCAATTGCCGCAGCTTGTTCTTCGGTACGTGAAGAAAGGTCAGCATTACCAACAGAAATCTCACTGGTGCCACGATAGATAACTTCTGCCCCCTGGCGCACAGCGCCTACCGTCAGCGCCAGCGAATGCTGCATTTGCTGTAGATGGCGACTTAAGCGGCCGATTTCACTGCGGCCAGTGGGCTCGTCAACCAGAGTCAGATCGCCACTGGCAATTTTTTCAATCCGTTGGGCGGCATGTTGCAGAGGACGAATGACAATCCGGCGTAACACCATAAAGGTTATCAGCGTCATAACCAGCGCAAGTAAAAATGCGCCAATCATAAACATCCCTCCCAGACGGGTACGCTGATGCGCCTGTTCCGCAAGCTGGTTTGCTCTGGCGCTACGTATCTCAATGGCTTTGCTTAACTGCTGGTTATAGGCGTTATCCAGCGTTCTGACCTGCTCACTTTCATGATTGATAATGGCTTCAAACATGCCATTTTTGGCATATTTCAACATGGGTTGCAGGCCGGAGATATAAGCCTGGAAACGCTGATTTAATTCGCCATCCAGCGCATCGTCAGCGGGAGTTTTCACCAGGCGAGTACGGTAAATTTTATAGCCTAGTTGTGATTGTTTTATCTGCAATTCCGCTTGCGCAATATTTCGCTTCATCTCTTCCATTTCAGCGATACGACTCGCTGCCCCGGCCTGAATCATATTGATCCGAGCTGAACGCAATAAATCAGAGCTGTTTGCTAAACCCGTGCGTATCTGGATCTCGTCGCTGACATCGCGCTGATCGCGGTCTGCCTGCCAGAGAAAATACCCCGCCAGGGATGAACTCAATGCAAACAGAAACAGGATGCCGCCAAGAATGCAGGCAAATAACGGAACCAACCTGATGTGATGTAAAAAGCCTAAGCGGTGTGAGGATGTTGTATTCATGACCGTTGTCTCTCTTCCTGGTTTACTCCCGAGAGAGAGTCATCGGCAATCGATGGTAATTGCTTACTGCCAAAAACCTGCTCATATCACATTTTTACAACAATTATTGCGATGAGAGATTATTACCGTCGGAATGAAGAGACTTACGAGTCGTTATACCTTGTAAGGCGTATTACAAAATATTCTGGAAAATGCCACGCAATTTCGTGAAGTGATTATTTCTTTGGTAAGGGTAATTGCATAGGATGTTTGCGGGCGCCTGAGACTTTCTGTTTTCAGGCTTACCGGGAATCAGAAAGACGAAGGCCCCGACCGATATTTCTATCAACCGAGGCCAACGAATGAACCTAGCAATTCAGATGCTAGCCTCTTACCTGCCATCCGGCAAGGAGAAAGGCTATGAAGCGCAACCCCCTGGTGGTGTGTCTGCTCATTATCTGCATCACGATTCTGACATTCACCCTCCTGACCCGACAAACGCTCTACGAACTGCGATTCAGGGACGGTGATAAGGAGGTGGCGGCTCTCATGGCCTGTCAGTCCAGGTAAGGGCCTGCGCGGGGGAACATTCCCCGCGCATCTGGTTGACGAGTTCATTTTCTCATGGCGCCCCTTTTAGTTAGTGCATGTTTTTTTCGATGCGCTGATAGAACCATCGTTACAGACAAATTTGCCGCCAGCAGTACAGTGAGAGATCCCCCCTTTCGCACCAGAACAGGGTTTGCGCCCGGCATCAGCATAAAAAGACATCAGTAATCCCATCAGTAAAATAAACAGCAGCTTTTTCATACAACCTCCATGGTTTGCCGAATCTTATGTTCGGTATAAAAGTTGTACGCTGCACGGTCTTTATTTCACTTAGGGAGATCAAAGATTGGAAAAATTAAATTTCAATCTTAACGGTAGACATATTGATTAAATATCAATCAGTTGAACATGTAAACTCGGATTATGGTTTTATTTGTCATACAAATAAATATAATAGGCGCTTCCGATGTAGACCCGTATTCTTCGCCTGTACCACGGGTCTGGTTTAGTACAGGCGCTTTCTTCTAATATCCTCAGGAGCGCTTACGCGGCATCATGCGCAAAAGCGTGTTGTCTTTCCATAAATAGTGGTGTGCAAGAGCTGCCGCCGCATGAAGCCCGATAACGAAATATCCCAGATTGGCCAACGTTTCATGCCACCACTTTAATCTATCCACCAGGTCAAAATTGGCCTCTGACGCGTAAGGCATCGTCACACCAAACGCAAACCACGGATTACCCCGGTTATACATCATCACCAAACCAATCACTGGCAACACAATAAACAGGAGATAGATCACCAAATGTCCCAAATGAGCGAATCCCGTTATCATGGGCCTGGGTTTCGGTACAATGGGCGGTGTTGGGTATTTCAATCGGAGTAACAGACGAAACACCATCAGCACGAGAATTGAGATGCCACATGAAACGTGGATCATGTTGATCACCGGACGATCGCTACGCGGGAAAAAACCACGAAACTCCATTGCACAATAGGCTGCAATAACCAGCAAAAAGACCAGCCAGTGAATGCCAATTTGTAACCTTGAATATCTAATTCCCATAACATTTCCTGCTTTAACACAATTTGTCGTTAACATAACGAGCTTTTCTTAAAATTTCATTAAATATTGTTCACCCGTTTTCAGTACGTTACGTTTCACAGCAAAAATGTAGATTGCCCATCCTGTCATCCTGGTCTAAGCCTGGAAAGGACTAATTTTTACCCACAAGTTCTTGACTGGAGAAAACCATGAGCAAAGTTGGCATTAACGGTTTTGGTCGTATCGGCCGGCTGGTATTACGTCGGTTACTTGAGATTAAAAGTAACATTGACGTTGTCGCCATTAATGATCTTACGTCTCCGAAAATTCTCGCCTACCTGCTAAAGCACGATTCAAACTACGGCCCTTTCCCCTGGAGCGTCGATTTCACAGAGGATTCACTTATTGTTGATGGAAAAAGTATTGCGGTTTACGCCGAAAAAGAAGCAAAAAATATCCCCTGGAAAGTAAAAGGTGCTGAAATTGTCATTGAATGTACTGGTTTTTATACTTCCGCAGAAAAATCCCAGGCGCATCTGGACGCTGGCGCGAAGAAGGTGTTGATTTCAGCACCGGCAGGAGAAATGAAAACCATCGTTTATAACGTCAATGATGACACTCTGGATGGCAACGACACCATTGTTTCTGTGGCGTCATGCACAACCAACTGTCTTGCGCCGATGGCCAAAGCACTGCATGACAGTTTTGGGATAGAAGTTGGCACAATGACAACGATCCATGCCTATACCGGCACCCAGTCTCTGGTGGATGGTCCGCGTGGTAAAGATTTACGTGCATCGCGGGCGGCGGCAGAAAATATCATCCCCCACACTACCGGCGCGGCAAAAGCCATTGGTCTGGTGATCCCCGAACTTAGCGGCAAACTTAAAGGCCATGCGCAACGCGTGCCAGTGAAAACAGGTTCAGTGACCGAGCTGGTGTCTATCCTGGGGAAACAAGTGACTGCTGAAGAGGTAAATAACGCACTTAAAAAAGCAACGACCAATAACGAATCGTTTGGTTATACCGACGAAGAAATTGTCTCTTCCGATATCATTGGTAGCCATTTTGGTTCGGTGTTTGATGCGACCCAAACGGAAATCACCGCAGTGGGCGATTTACAACTGGTGAAGACCGTCGCCTGGTACGATAACGAGTATGGTTTTGTCACTCAACTCATTCGTACCCTGGAAAAATTCGCCAAACTCTGACCAGCACAGGCGGAGGAAAAACCTCCGCCGCTTTCATTCATTACGACTGCAAATAGACCACCTGAGTCTGCAGATACTCATGCAAACCATGTTTGCCATCTGCGCCGCCAATACCCGACTTACGCCATCCAGCATGGAAACCTTGCATAGCTTCGAAGTTTTCTCGATTGATGTAGGTTTCGCCAAACTTGAGTCCTTTGATGGCTTTCATCGCCACGTTAATATTCTCGGTATATATCGACGACGTCAGGCCATAATCGCTGTCGTTGGCCATGGAGATAGCGTGTTCCAGCGTGTCAAACGCGACTACCGGCAGCACTGGCCCAAAGGTTTCTTCGTGCATAATGGACATTTCCTGGCGGACATCCAACAGCAACGTTGGCGGATAATAATAACCTTTTCCTTCTACAGCTTTACCACCCAACGCGATTCTCGCGCCCTCTTCTACTGCCCGCGCCACCTTTTGTTCCACCCTTTCCAGAGCCGCAGCGTTAATCAGCGGCCCCATCGCAATGTCGTTACGTTCGGCGGGGTTACCAAATTGAACAGCCTGCATAGCCTCGCCCAGTCGATTAACAAAGCGATCGTAAATACCTTTCTGCACATAGACACGTTCCGCACAGTTGCAAACCTGTCCGGTATTTATCACGCGTGAATCAACAATGGCTTTGACTGCTAGTTCAAGATCGGCGTCATCCATCACAATAGCAGGAGCTTTGCCCCCCAGCTCCAGACACACTTTGGTGATATTTTTCGCCGCGGTCGCCATGATTTTTTCTCCGGCAGCGACGCTGCCTGTCATACTGACCATTGCGACTTTTGGGTTACCCGCTAACTCCTGACCAACCGTTTCACCGCGTCCTAACACAAGGTTAAACACGCCGCGTGGAAGGCCAATTTCGTCGACAATTTTAGCAAATGCGATCGCATTGTTTGGCGTAAACTCGCTCGGTTTGATGACAATGGTATTGCCTGTGAGAAGAGCTGGCGCCATTTTGCGAGCGATCAGGAAAAACGGGAAGTTCCACGGTAAGATACCTGTCGTTACGCCCAACGCACGTTTAAACAGCAGGATGTTTTCCCCGGGACGATCACTTTGAATAATCTCGCCCTCATAGCGACGAGCCCATTCCGCCATGTAATCGATATAGTCAGCAGTAAAAGCGACTTCGACTTCGGCCAGCTGTTGAATTTTGCCACCTTCCTCGACGATCAATGAGCTAATTTCACTGGCCCGTTCGCGGATCCCCGCAGAGATTTTCCGTAACCAGTTGGCTCGTTCAATCGCGGGCAATGCTTCCCATTCTGGCTGCGCACGCTCTGCTGCGTCGATTGCTTTGCGAGCATCTTCAGCCTGACCATCAGGAATGCGGGAAATCACTGCCTCTGTTGCGGGGTTTACCACATCAATCCATGCGTCGCCGCGCCAGGTGACAAACTGTCCATCGATATACATAGGATGTTGAACGGGTACAGACATGAGCTACTCCTGTGATTGATGCGTTTATATTTTGTAATTCATATGTTAATTAACATCAATCACAGCAGAGAAGGCATCGTGGATGTGCAAATTTGTGAAAGGCTTCATAAAAAGAGATATGACGAGAATAAAGAAAGGAAGAAAAAGATGAGATTATTACCCGTTTGCAAGCAATTGTTCACAAACGGGCAATTATTAACGCAGTGAGCGACTCTCCATTGCCTCAATAAGCACGGCGTCATGCTGTAATATTTGCCATGCCTGCGTAACTTCTGGCGGAAAATCAACGTGAACAATAAAATCGCGTCCGCGTGGTCCATAGCCATCGCTGTCATCGCGCAAGCGCGGCAGCTCGCCAGTAAGTAGGGACAAATATCGCTCAACTGGCCACAGCCCTGTCAGCGGATTAGCAAACGTCACGCTGCCCGCATCATTTCCCAACTGTGGTACGAATCCCGGATAACTTAGCCAGCGAGGTGCATCAGGATTATCTCCTGTAATACGACGAAACGTCGCCATCGTTCGGCGTTGCATAGTAGGATCCTGGACGACGATCGTGGTGTGGACTCGCTCTGCTAACTGATTCAATAATGCGATACTGAAACGAGCATTTTCTCCACAGTTAGTTGATTGATCTTCAATCAAAATTTTTTCACGTGAAATATGCCAGAACTGATGGGCGATATCCGCAAGGATGGTAGCCTCTGCTCTGCCCGTAGTTCGAATGGTGTTGTAATGCGGATGCTGTGCGACAGCGCTATACAAAAAAGTTGTCGAGTGACCTATACCACCACTGATCAGTAATGGAATTTGCTGATCTCTTGCAATTTTACAAGCGGCATCGATCGTGGGAATGACAGCATTGCCTGCAAGTATCACACAATCGGCCTGATACGGAGCCTCACCGGAGAAATCATCTTGCGCCAGCCATCGACCGATAACGTTTATAGCATCAATGGTTGACGCTGAAAGCGTCGGAAACGGGTTAATATTCATGGACCCTCCTTCTCGTTCCCTTAAGAATACCGCGTGAGATAATAATGAGAAGCGGAGCACTCTGAAAGGAGGAAGCCGTATTTCCTTAACCGCCTCTCCGCAAGCATGACATATCTTTTACGGAAAAGCTGTAGATAAACATTATTCATCTTGCAGCAGAGAATTGTATTTTTCTGAATTCCCCAATTTTTGCCCTTACCGTTTTTAGAATTAATAAAAAACCCGGCACTAAATGCTTACCGGGTTTTAGATTTATCATGCAAATAGCAGGTTAACCGCTAATCTGCTCCATCGCCTGCAAAATACGCTTATCTGAAATCGGATAAGGCGTACCAAGTTGTTGAGCGAAGTAACTAACGCGCAGCTCTTCTATCATCCAACGGATCTCTTTCACGTCTTCATCCTCACGACGTGCAGGCGGCAGTTTGTTGATCCATTGCTGCCACGCCTGCTGGACGTTTTCGACTTTCAGCATCTGAGCACGGTCGCGATGCGGATCAACCGCCAGTTTTTCTAGCCGTTTTTCAATCGCCTGCAAATAACGCAGCGTGTCGCCCAGCCGTTTGAAGCCGTTACCAGTGACAAAACCGCGATACACCAGCCCGCCCATCTGCGCTTTAATGTCAGAAAGCCCCAGCGCCATCGTCATATCTACCCGCCCCTTCAGGCGTTTGTTGATATTGAACACCGCAGTGAGGATTTGCTCGACCTGCTTCGCAATATCCACCACCGTGTCATTCAGTTCGGCGCGCACTTTTTCATGCAGCGCAGCAAAGCCTTCTTCCGTCCAGACCGGGCCACCATTGGCGTCGATCAATTTATCCACACCGCAGGAGATACAGTCGTCGATCAGCTCCAGCACTTTGCCATACGGGTTAAAGTACAGTCCCAGCTTGGCTTTGTTTGGTAACTTCTCATGCAAGTACTTGATCGGCGAAGGAATATTCAGCAACAGTAAACGGCGAAGGCCGTTCCACATTGCCTGTTTTTGTTCCAGCGGATTATCAAACAGTTTGATCGCCACGCTGTCGCGTTCATCCACCAGTGCCGGCCACGCCTTCACTTTGTAGTTACCGCGCTTCTGCTCGTAGCTTTCCGGCAGTTGTCCAAAGCTCCAGATATGCAGTCCGCTCTGCTCGATACCGTCATCCGCCACCGCAGACAACGTTTCCTGTACTTTGCCTTTCAGCGCATCTTTCAGATCTTGTAGCGAGCGCCCTTCTTTTAGCTTCTTGTTTTTGTCATCCACCACGCGGAAGGTGATTTTCAGGTGATCGGGCACCTGATCCCAGTGCCAGTCTTCGCGGTCAACGGTAACGCCGGTCATCCGCCGTAACTCGCGCTCAAGGCTGTCGAGCAACGGTAACTCCAATGGTGTTACGCGGCCTAAAAACGCTTCGGCGTAGTTTGGCGCGGGCACAAAATTACGGCGTACCGGCTTCGGCAGAGATTTAATCAGGGCGATGATCAGCTCACGACGCAGACCGGGGATCTGCCACTCAAACCCACTCTCCTCAACCTGGTTAAGTAACGGCAGCGGGATATGCACAGTCACACCGTCAGCATCCGCGCCGGGCTCAAACTGATAGCTCAAACGCAGCTTGAGATTGCCCTGATGCCAGAAGTTCGGATAATCCAGCTTGCTGATTTTTTCCGCCCCTTCTTTGATCAACATGCTCTTTTCAAAGTTGAGCAAATCAGGCTTTTCGCGGCTGACTTTTTTCCACCAGCTGTCGAAGTGACGAGCGGAGATTACATCGTGGCTGATGCGCTGGTCGTAGAACTCAAACAGCGTTTCGTCATCCACCAGAATATCGCGGCGACGTGATTTGTGTTCCAGCTCTTCCACTTCGGCCCGCAGTTTCAGATTTTCACGGAAGAATGCGTGACGCGTCTGCCAGTCACCTTCCACCAGCGCGTGGCGAATAAAGAGTTCACGACATAACGCCGGATCGATCTGGCTGTAGTTGACCTTGCGCGCAGCAACAATCGGCAAACCATAAACAGTGACTTTTTCCGTTGCCATCACCGCGCCCTGCGCCCGTTCCCAGTGCGGTTCGCTGTAGGTGCGTTTAATCAAATGCTGAGCGACAGGCTCCACCCATTCCGGGTCGATACGCGCAGCAATGCGGCCCCACAGGCGGCTGGTTTCTACCAGTTCCGCCACCATTACCCATTTCGGCGGCTTTTTGAATAAGCCGGAACCGGGGAAAATGGAGAAACGCGCGTTACGTGCGCCGGTATATTCTTGTTTATCGGCATCTTTCATGCCGATATGGGAAAGCAAACCGGTCAGTAAGGCGATGTGAATTTCGCGATACTCCGCCGGTTCGCTGTTCACCGGAATGCCAAGTTCTTTCACCACCTGGCGCAACTGGGTGTAGATATCCTGCCATTCGCGCACACGCAGATAGTTGAGATAATCGGTACGACACAGACGACGGAAGGCGTTAGAAGAAAGCGCCTTTTGCTGCTCGCCAAGATAATTCCACAGATTTACAAACGCGAGGAAATCGGATTCTTTGTCGTGGAAGCGGCGATGTTTTTCGTCCGATGCCTGCTGTTTATCCATCGGACGTTCGCGCGGATCCTGAATGGAGAGCGCGGACGTGATAATCATCGCCTCACGCACGCAGCCGTGTTTCTGCGCTTCAAGCACCATACGCGCAAGTCGAGGATCGACCGGCAGTTGCGAAAGCTGACGCCCGAGCGGCGTCAGTTTATAGGCGCTGGTCTGTTCATCCGTGGTGATCGCGCCCAGCTCTTCCAGCAGACGCACGCCATCCTGGATATTGCGTTTATCCGGTGCTTCGACAAACGGGAACGCGGCGATATCGCCCAGCCCCAGCGCGGTCATCTGCAAAATAACCGAGGCCAGGTTGGTACGCAGAATTTCCGGGTCGGTAAACTCCGGGCGCGAAAGGAAATCGTCTTCGGAATAGAGACGAATACAGATCCCTTCGGACACACGACCACAGCGGCCTTTACGCTGATTGGCTGAAGCCTGCGAAATCGGCTCAATCGGCAAACGCTGCACTTTGGTGCGATAGCTGTAGCGGCTGATACGCGCTGTACCGGGGTCGATAACGTATTTAATCCCCGGTACGGTCAGCGACGTTTCCGCGACGTTGGTCGCCAGCACAATGCGCCGTCCGCTATGCGACTGGAACACCCTATTCTGTTCGCTGTTCGAAAGCCGCGCATAAAGCGGCAAGATTTCCGTATGGCGTAAGTTCAGTTTGTTCAGAGCATCAGCGGTATCGCGAATTTCCCGCTCGCCGCTCATAAAGATCAGAATGTCGCCAGGGCTTTCCTGACTCAGTTCGTCTACGGCGTCAAAAATCGCCTGCAACTGATCGCGCTCGGTGTCATCGGCTTCTTCAACAATCGGGCGATAGCGCACTTCCACCGGATAGGTCCGACCGGAGACTTCGATAATCGGCGCATTATTAAAGTGGCGCGAAAAGCGTTCCGGGTCGATAGTCGCGGAGGTGATAATGATTTTTAGGTCAGGACGTCGCGGCAGCAACTCTTTCAAATAGCCGAGCAGAAAATCGATATTCAGGCTACGTTCGTGCGCTTCATCGATGATGATGGTGTCGTACTGCATCAACAGGCGATCTTGCTGGATTTCCGCCAGCAGGATACCGTCGGTCATCAGCTTGACCATCGTGTTATCGCTAACGTGATCGCTAAAACGGACTTTATAACCGATACAGCCGCCCGGCTCCGTTTTCAGCTCTTCAGCAATACGGTTAGCCACCGTTCGTGCTGCCAGTCGACGCGGCTGGGTATGGCCGATCAGCCCTTTAATCCCGCGCCCCAGTTCCATACAGATTTTCGGTAGCTGAGTCGTTTTACCAGAACCCGTTTCCCCGGCAACGATCACCACCTGGTGATCACGAATCGCTTCGAGAATGTCCTGTTTTTTCTGACTAACCGGCAAATTGTCCGGATAAGTAATGTCCGGACGTGCCGCTTCACGCAGCAGAACTTTCCCTGCCGCCTGGTCAATTTCTTTCGCCATCTCCTGGAAAATGGCCTGTTGTGCATCAGGATTTTTAACCTTCTTCACACCGTGCAGACGGCGGGAAAAACGCAGTCTGTCGCGCAGCATTAGCGTATCAAGTCGCTGCTGCAAGGCAGTAAAGGTCAATTTTTGTTGTTCTGTCATAACGTTAGAGGGCAGCGTAGTGCCTGATTAAAGTTCTTTTAAATGATAGATATAGAGTACCACATCGCGGCTTTCTATGCGTTGTTCAATAAATTCGAACATAGGCTTCGATTTATTGCGCTATCTCTGTGGCAGGATTGTGAATAAAGTGTCAGCAAGCAACGGGGCATCGCCCATTCAAACATCTATAAGGAAACACCATGAGCAAGGTATTAGTTCTTAAATCCAGCATCCTGGCAGGGTACTCTCAGTCTAATCAGTTGTCCGATTATTTTGTTGAACAGTGGCGTGAAAAACATTCCGCAGATGAAATCACCGTTCGTGACCTGGCTGCAAATCCGATTCCGGTCCTGGATGGTGAACTGGTTGGCGCTCTGCGTCCGAGCGATGCGCCATTAACCCCGCGTCAGCAGGAAGCCCTGGCTCTTTCCGATGAACTGATTGCCGAGCTGAAAGCTCATGATGTCATCGTTATTGCAGCACCGATGTACAACTTCAACATCTCAACTCAGCTGAAAAACTATTTTGACCTGGTTGCGCGCGCAGGCGTTACTTTCCGCTATACCGAGAATGGTCCGGAAGGTCTGGTAACGGGTAAAAAAGCCATCGTTATTACCAGCCGCGGCGGGATCCACAAAGATGGACCAACGGACCTGGTGACTCCGTATCTGTCCACGTTCCTCGGCTTTATCGGCATTACCGATGTGAAATTTGTCTTCGCCGAAGGGATCGCGTATGGTCCGGAAATGGCAGCGAAAGCGCAGGCAGATGCAAAAGCAGCAATTGATAGCATTGTTGCTGCATAATCGGACACGATCTTGATGTGGACTGTAGTTCAGTCCACATCTCAATCCACTTACCTGTTTTCCCATAATTTCAGCATCGCTTTGTGCTCTTCCTTAAGCACAATATGCGAGCGTCTGGCTCGTTATTCTCGCGAAATACCATCCAACGTAGACAACACTTCCTCAGAAAGATGCAATTTTTCAGCAGCCATATTCTCCCGTAAATGCGCTACAGAAGACGTCCCTGGGATCAGCAAAATATTCGGTGAACGCTGTAACAGCCACGCCAGCGCCACCTGCATTGGTGTTGCCCCCAGGCTCGCAGCAACATCCGACAGCCTAGAGGATTGCAGCGGCGTAAAGCCCCCGAGCGGGAAGAACGGCACATAGGCAATGCCTTCGCGGGCCAAAGCATCAATCATTGCGTCATCAGCACGATGAGCAATGTTGTATTCGTTTTGCACACAGACGATTTCGGTAATCTTACGCGCCTCTGCAACCTGCGTCGGTGTGACGTTACTCAAGCCAATATGTTTTACCAGACCTTGTCGTTGCATCTCCGCCAGCACGGTCAGGCTGGCTTCAATCGAACCTTCCGCCGGCCCGTGACCATCGCCAAACATAACGCGTAGGTTAACCACATCCAGCACATCCAGACCCAGATTACGCAAATTATCGTGCACCGCTTTTTGCAACTCCGCTGGCGAGAATGCAGGAAGCCACGAAGCATCATCACCACGGCGCGCGCCAATTTTAGTGACAATTGTCAGATTGTCAGGATAAGGATGTAGCGCTTCGCGGATGATCTGGTTGGTGACATGCGGACCATAAAAGTCGCTGGTATCGATGTGATTGACGCCCAATTCCAGCGCTTCACGTAAAACCGTAATAGCAACATGGCGATCTTTTGGCGGTCCGAAAACACCGGGGCCAGCCAGTTGCATCGCGCCATAACCAAGACGGTTAACGGATTTTGTACCGAGAATAAATGTATCTTTGTTCATAACACCCTACTCTGTAGGAAAACTGATTAAGAAAAATCAGTATAGGAATGAAAAGAGATAAATAATGCGAAGGCGTAAACAAGATTTCTGGATGAGTGGCACTATTGTCCTGAAAGATACCAAAACATTAGACAGCAAAAGATACGTCAAGCGTCGCATCCGGCAATAAAAAACCGCAACCTGTATCAGCGTTGCGGTTTGTGTATCACATGCTAAAAATTAGAACGTTTTCTTAAAGTTCAGCATCACGCCTTTGTCGCTGATGCCGTCCTCTTTCCAGTGATACGCATCCAGATTCAGCGAACTTTCTTTGCTACTGTACTTCACGCCGACGCTCGCCAGGCTGTTGATACCGCCGCCCTTCTGACCGTCATCGACGTTAAAGTGCTGGCTGCCTGCCCCTGCCAGGCTTGCCGTGCGCTGGCTCTTCGCGTAACTCAGGTTCGGCCCGCCTTCCAGCGTCGCATTCGCGCTCCAGCCGCCTTTCCCTGCGTAGTCCAGTTTCAGCCCGACGATGCTGTCCACCGCCGTTTCGCTGCCGCTATTCATGCTCAGGTTAAAGTCTCCGGCATTGCGCTCCTGATAGCCGCCTTCCAGCGTGTGACGCAGTTTCACTCCGGCGTACGGGGTGATTTTCAGCCCTTCGCGCGGCTCAAAGGTTTTCGCCCCTTCGCTACGCAACTCCAGGTACTGCTGTTTCACATCCGTATCCGCCGTTTTGCTGACGTCGCCGTAAGCGACCGAGCGGCTGCTGTCGAGATTATGCACGTCATAACGCAGCGCGTTGTTCCAACGCATACCATTGTCGAAGGACATCTGGTGTTTCAGGCCAAAGAACTGGCTGTAGCCGCCGGTTACGCCATTGTCGCCCGCTTTCTGCGCACCGTCGCCATCCAGACGCGCGATACCGTATTCCAGGCTCATGCTCTGGCTTTCGCTCAGGTCGATGGTTTTACGCAGCGCCAGCATGTCATACTCGGTGTTATTTCCGAGTTCCGCACGCGGGTCACCTTTCGCCACCACGTTAAAGGCCAGGCCATTGCCCACCTTCGGCGCGGCATCCGCCAGCATGCTGAAGCGGTTGCTTAACACACGCGCTTCACGGAATACCGTGGTCGCCTGGCTACCGCTCACCTGCTTCAGGGCGCTATTCAGTTCAGCAGTGGTGCCCACGTTCAGGCTGGTATACAGCTCGTTATTGGTGTAACCCGCATCCAGTGCCTTCGCCACATCGTTCACCGAAGCATCGGTCGCCACATCGGTGTAGGCGTTTTTGCTCATGATGACGTCAATGTTGCCGCTGGCATCGGTGCTGCCTTTGGCGGTCCATACCACGGACGTTGAGGTGATGGCATCGGCGTCGGTCAGGTTGCTGCCTTCCACCACGTTGTCGAAACTGACCGTGGTGTCTGCCGTACCGGCGGCGAAACCGGTGTTGATCCCGACACCATTCATGCTGGCGTTGTTGACCTTCAGCTTACCGGCGCTGCCATCAACGTTGGTACCGACGATATAGCCGTTAAGATTGTTACTGCTGCCATCACTACTACCGCTATCAGTCGTTTCACTGAAAGGTGAAGTGGTGTAAGAGCTTGGCATGTCCGGCAACGTGTAGTCGGTGTAATGCACTTCGGTATTGTTACCGTTGTTGCCGTTCACCCCTTCCACGTTCACGCTATCGCCCTGCTTAATCAACCCCGAACCGGTCACGCCATCGGCAATCACCACCGTACCGTTGTTAACGATATGGCCTTCTGTACCCAGCACGCTGAACGCAAAGGAATCGTTAGCAAAGATATTAATCGTGCCGTTGTTCTCGATTACCGCATCTGCGGTAGCGTTGGCATCCAGTTGCATACCAATTAACCCGGTATCAGTGGTGCCTTCAGTGCCGAGATTGATAACGCCGTTGTTAACCAGCTGTGCGTTTTTATCGCCTTCCATCGCCACGGCGTTGTTGCCGCTGATGTTCATTACACCATCGTTGAGAGCAACATAGTTGTTGTGGGTGAATTTAACCGCGCTGGCGTTGTCTTTATCGAAGTTAATTACCCCGCCATCCTGGTTCCACAAGAAGGCATCGCTTTCTGTCGCACCGGCAGTACTTACCGCCACAGTGACTTTCGCATCCACCACGCCCTTGTTAATAAACTGGCTGGCGCCATCGTCGTAGTGAATAGCGCCCGCACCTAATGCGGCATCCAGCGTCATTTCACCGGTGTTATATAACGTGGCGTTAGCATTGTTGCCCTGGAAGCGAATGGCGTTTTTGCTGTTATCAAGGATGAGTTTGCCGCTGTTGTTGAAAGTTGACTTATCGTCAATATCCAGTGTCCCGGCATTGTTGTTTTCATCCTGATAACCCATTTTCCAGGTACCCGCGTTATTCACTACCGCAGAGTTATAGAGAATCGCGCCTTTACGCGCCTCGCCGCCTGCAAGGTTATTGAATACCGCATCGCCCTGAGCGTTAACGCGCGCCGACGCAATACCGCTGTTATTCACCGTACCATCGTGAAGTTGTAGAGTTGACAGGGAACCGGTGTTATTAATTACCGCGTTGCTGTTTTTCTCAATTTTTACGACGTCATTAAGCGTTCCGTTGTTATTGAAGGTTCCTCCTTCCAGAGTCACCGTGTTCAATACACCTTCATTGGTTAACGCACCGCCTTCATTCACGACGATGGCTGAGCTAATGGTTCCGCTCGACTCGTTAACCAGCGCACCATTTTCGAGTATCCTGATCGTTCCATTTTTAACAGCACCCGCACTGGTGACATCCCCGTTGATAATCGCACCTGACGATAATAATACGGTCTCACCCGCAGAACTTAATACATCGCCATCATCATATAAATCGGCAATATAATTATCCGTTGGATTATATTCATCGGCCCCCTGGCAAACCCCAAAGGTACAAATGGTGCCATAGTTGATAATAAGCCCAGTGCCATCGTTATAGAATGCCTGACCATTTTCCGCGTTAATGTTGATTACGCCTGTCTGGTCATTAATGGCGGTGCCTTCGTGATAAACCGCCATGCCGACGAGTTTATTTACGCCAAGCGAGTCGTTGTAATTTTCATTTTTCTCCAGGTTGATGGTTCCCTGGTTAATGACCGTATTGGTATTCCCATACGCCGCCATCCCCGCACCGGCGTTGTAGACAGTAATCACACCATTCTCGTGGTTGGTGGACGTTGCTTTAGTTAATGCCCCATTATAGGCATCCGTACCTGAAGCCATTCCCACACCGAAATCTTTCGCCGTGCTATTTGCGATATTATTACGCAGCGATGTTTCATCATTTTCATCAACCCACAGCGTATCCAGGGTGATTTGCCCTTCGTTATCCGCGGTTGATTTATCGATGGCTAGCATCCCTACACTGCCACGGCCATACATATCAATAATGCCCGTTTCGCCGTTCAGAATGGATGACGAGTAGCTGGCAAGCATACCTGTCAGCCCTAATGCCTTGTTATTGAAAGAGGTACCATCAGACAAGTTCCACTCTGCCGGATAATTCAGCACACTGTGCTGATTCATCATTTTGGTGGTCATGGTGCCGTTGTTAACGCCAATCCCCCCATATTCAACGTCAAAGACTTTTGGTGCCGGGTCGGTACCAAAATCGTACATCGCCAGGCCAATGGATCCGTTATTGATGACCGTTGAATCTTTATTCCAGGCAGCCGCAAAACCGATATTTTTCAGTTCCACTTGACCGTTGTTGGTCGCCTTCGCACCAGAATCAATACTAATGGTGGATAACGCTACGCGATAATAATAAGTGAAAGAATCCACATCACTCATATCAAACGTTGCGTCAGCGCCAATCTCCAGCTCCGCGCCATGGCTCAACTGAATGAGATTTTCGAACCCCAGCGGGAACTCGCCGCTGATGGTTGACTCACCATTCAGGTAGACCGAGGAATGCCCATCAACGCTAATAAGCGGTGTGTCTCCGATACCACGTCGAGAAGCTGATGGTTTTGAGCCATCATCCATGACATTTTTTTCACCGACAAAATGGACACCGCCATTAAGCGTAAAGGTATTGTCATCGCCAGCAATAACAATACCTGCAATGTGTTCCTGAGCACCGTCGTAACTCGCATAGGAACGCGACGTGGTTTCACTATCAGCAACAACGGTTAACTGACCATCCAGCGTGACGTCATTATTATTACCGCTGATATTTACCCCGGTTGAGGGATTAAAGAAGTAAGGCTGCGCATTATCGGCTTTCTGATCTTTATCAACCAGAATACTGCCCGCTATTTCGATAGTATTGCCATCGCCCGAAACATTAACACCTGTCGCTTCTTGCCCTGTCACATTCAGCCCATAAGTCGACAGCGTCATGTTGTTATTATCGCCAGAGACATCAAGACCGGTGGAGAAATCCACAACGTCTAACCCGCCCGCGAGTGAGATATTGGCTTTATCGCCTGCAACGCTGACACCGGTTCCGGCGTTGGTCGCGGTAATATCACCGACGTTAACAAATGTCGCATTATTACCGTCGATCTGAATGCCGATTGCATTTTCACCTGTAGCGGCCTGACCAACATTGAGGTCACCCATGTTGATCACGCTGACGCCATCACCATCAAGCAGCATGCCGATAGAGTTTTCCTCGACGACCGTAATATTGCCTTTGTTGCTGACGAACGTGTTGTTGCCGTCAACGTCAATACCGTGCGCACCGCCGCTAACGTATAAGTCGCCTTCCTGTTTGATGATGGCATCGTCACCGACAACTTTCGAACCAGTGGAATTCGCACCGTCAACGGTCATAGTACCTTTATTATCAACCCGCGCATTATCGCCATTGATAAAGCTACCCGTACCGCCATTGGTGATGGTCGAGTCGCCCGCAGTGTTTAGCTTGGTATTATCGCCATTGATGATTACCGCGGTACCGCCATCAACTTCCGTCTCGCCATTATTGTTAATGGTGATATTGTCGCCGGTGAGTATACCGACAACCGAACCTTCTCCGATGGCCGTCGTTTTGCCGTCGTTGTTGAGGGTGATGTTGTCACCATCAACCGTCATGACAGTACCGCCATTCAGCGCCGTGTTGCCGCCCTGATCGGTGATGATCGCGTTACCAAACTCAATCGCATTCCCGGTTGTGCCGTCAACAACGACGCCGGCCTCTTTAGTGATGTGGATGAGTCCATCATCGTCGTAACTCCAGGTGATGCCACCTGCAGTATTTACGCCATCAAAGACAACGGTGTTGCTGTCGTCATGGACTGCCCAGGACTTAACTATCGTCTCCTTGCCATCAGGCGCCGTTAAGGTGTAACTCCCATCGGCATTTTGGCTGTAGGTAAAGGTAGTTTCGCGAATTTTGACAGTTTTAGCATCCTGATCCCAGGTTACGTCATTTTTATAGACGACAGGATCGTGTTTAACCGGGGTATCGCCACCATCGTCTGGCGGCACTGGCGTATCACCGCCATCATCTGGTGGAACCGGCGTATCACCGCCG
>NZ_RHJI01000024.1 GCF_004211955.1 Escherichia sp. E1V33 | reverse complement strand
ACCTGGCGGTGCGATCCGCCCGGAATAGAATTTAAACTGAATATGCGTTGTAACTCCGCATACCACAGATATCGGCGTGGAAATAAAGTGGCTAAAGCGAATGAGATAAAAAAAGTAAAAATAGGGCGGAAATGTAAGAGGACAAATTAAAGAAAGCGAATAATTTCATTCTTCGGATTGTTGAAAAAAAGTTAAATATTTATCCAGTCTGTTTTTATGCCGATATAGGGAAGAGATTCTTAAAAATCACAACCCCTCAGGAGAAACAACATGGGTATATCATCACTGGGAATCGGTTCAGGGATCGATACCGCATCAATGCTGGAGCAACTTAAAGCCAGCGAACAGCAGCGCCTGACGCCCTATACCAGTCTTCAGAATAGCTATAAATTGAAGATTTCAGCCTGGGGATCTATCTCCAGCCTATTGTCTACGCTGCAAAAATCGGTGAAATCATTAGGTGGTGATGCATTCAATACCCTGAAAGTGAGTAGCAACAAAGCCTTTACTGCGACGGCGAGCACGGGTGCGCTGGCGGATACTCATGAAATTACTGTGGAACAACTGGCATCTGCCCATAAACTGAAAACGGAACTCCAGACCAGTGCTGACACCACCCTGGGGAGTACAACTGGCAGCGGCACCAGAAAGATCACCATCACGCAAAAAGACGGAAAAACCACCGAAGTTGAACTTAAAGACGATGAAACGTCGTTAAACAGCATCGCCAAGGCTATCAACAAGCAAAATGGTGATGTTAGTGCCAGCGTTCAGTCTACAGGCAAAGGTTATCAACTGGTTCTGAGTTCTAAAACAACCGGCAGCGACGGTGAAATGAGCGTTAAGGTCGACGGCGATCAGAATCTTGCGGACATCTTGGACACGTCAGCAGGCGGTCAGCATCCAAATGGTGTTGCGGGCGATCCCGGTGCAGCTGACAAGATGATTTCGGTTTCGGATGCTAAAGATGCCAAATTGTCTGTTGATGGTACTGATTTTACTCGTTCCAGTAACAACATTACTGACATCATTGACGGTGTGACGCTGAACCTGAATGCCGTTTCTGAAGCAGATAAAAATGATCCGACCAAATTACAATCTGAGCAGTTGACATTAACGGCTGATACGTCTGCTATTAAAACTCACCTTCAGGATTTTGTTAAGCAATACAATGCACTGCTGTCAGCAACAACTGTATTCAGTAAGTACGTCAAGAATGATACCTCCGGTCTGAGTGATGATGATGTCGCAACGCCCAGTTCCAAGAGCGGGGCGCTGATGGGCGATTCCACGCTGCGCGGAATGGTCAGTCAAATTCGCTCTACGGTAAACGGCGTTTATGGTGATTCTGGCGCTGATTATGGTTCATTAGCCGATCTGGGCATCAAAATTGATGCCGCAACCGGTCAGATGACACTGGATGAGAACAAGCTGGACAACGCGATTGCCGATGATCCGGATCAGATCGCCAATATGTTTATGGGTCATGGCAGTAATGAAGGCATGGCGACTACGTTGGGGAATATCATCAGTAGCTATATTGGTACTGGTAGCGATGATAAAACCGGGCTTATCAAGACCACCACTGACGGCCTTGATTCACAAAGCAAGGTGGTTCAGCAGCAAATTGATAAGACCCAGAAACTGATCGATGCTCAGGTTGAGCGTTATCGCATCCAGTTCCAGAATCTGGATACCGCGATGTCAAAAATGAACAGCATGAACTCGCAATTAACCTCTCTTTTATCAACGATTTAATAAGAGTAAAGGCTGACGGAGCGTGACTCCGCCAGCCCCGCAGGAGTCTGATATGTACACTTCACAGGGCGCAGAAGCCTACAAACAAGTTTCGCTACAGAGCAAACTGGCAGGAGCAACCCCACATCAGCTTATTTCTATGCTGTTTGATGGAATTCATAGCGCAATCCAGAAAGCAATTATCTATTTTGAACAGGGTAATATTCCTCGCCGCGGGGAGATGATCTCTAAAGCAATCAATATTATTGATAATGGTTTGCGGGCATCGCTTGATCATGAGAAAGGTCTGCATATTGCAGGCGAACTCGAACAACTTTATGAGTATATGTCACGGACATTGTTTCAGGCTAACCGAACGAACGACCCTGAATTACTGAAGCATGTCGATCAACTATTAATGCGGCTTGCAGAAACCTGGGAAGAAATTGACCCACAGCAAACCCGGGGGAGACGTGGTTAATTTGATTTCACATTATGATAATTTGTTCGACATGAACCAGTCGATGTTAACGATGGTGCGTGAAGAAAAATGGGATGCCTTTTTAGCGCTGCTGGATATATTTCTGGCGAAAGCGGAAGACTTAATGACGGGCACCAGTGGATTAACGCTGTCAGAAATTGAGCGTGAACGCATCAAAAGTCTGGTTCGTGAGCTTATGAACGGTACAGAGGAGTTGATCCGTAAAGTCAATATCAGGCTCGAAACGCTCAAGCAAAATATGTCATCTTTGCATCAAGGTTCAAAAGTTAGTCAGATGTATACGTCTTTTGACGCGGTAAAACGCTAATTAGCATTGGTTATACTGCATTCCCTGGGCAGCAAATGAGCTGTACCAGCGTTGGTTAATGTCCATCGGAGTCATGGGCATTAACAATATCATCTATTCTCAATAGTTTATCTATCATATTTTCTATTTCCAGTTTCCGATGCTACGCGACACATATTCCCTTAACGTTGTTCTTCATTGAGATTTTCCTCAACTCTGTGATGCCTTTGGCAGAACATCCTCCTCCTTGCAGTAAAATGCCTGTCGATGTGTTCAAAAAATGCAATGGAGCTTATGTGTTTACGATACGCTGGAATATAAAAACCATTGACCGTATTTCAATGATAGAAGACGTTTTAAAAGAATTTTCATTTTATAAATTTAATATTATTTCAATGAAAGTGACAGCCGGACGCATTCTTATAAAATCAATGTGTCGTCATACAGGGGATATCAATAGTGTAGTGACACGGTTAAGTCATCATCCAGACATTATTAATATTGAGCATTTTAGTACCGATAGTGGAATCACCTCTCATAGATCAGTAAAACCGAGCGAATATTTTACTGATGTGATTGGTGAAAGCCCGCAAATGCAATCGCTTATAGAAAAAGCGATAAAGTTTTCGGAAAGTCGTTTTACCGTATTGATTCGCGGTGAAACGGGAACAGGGAAAGAGTTGCTGGCGCGTGCTATTCATAATTGTGGGCCACGACGTTTACACGCTTTTATTCCGGTAAACTGTTCGACAATCCCTGAAGAACTGATGGAAAGCGAGTTCTTTGGTTACGAGAAAGGCGCGTTCACCGGGGCCGATGGCAAAGGGAAGAAAGGATTGTTTGAAATGGCGGATAAAGGAACGCTGTTTCTTGATGAGTTTGGCGAAATGCCACTAAGTATGCAGGCAAAACTACTGCGCGTTTTGCAGGATAGTGGTATCCGGCGTATAGGCAGTTCTCAGGTTGTTTCTTTTGATACTCGGGTTATCGTAGCCACTAATGCGAACCTGGAAGAGATGATGTTGAATCGTCAGTTACGTGCCGATCTCTACTACCGAATCAATATTCTTTCGTTAACAATCCCGCCGCTTCGCCAGCATCCACAAGATATTACGTTATTGATTGATCATTTTCTGCAAAAGCATGGTTGTGAGTTTAAGCGGGCATTGGTTTTTGATAAACATAGTCTGGAATTTTTGCAGCATTACACATGGCCGGGCAACATCAGGGAACTGGAGAATATTATTATCCGCTTGATGCATATGTCGGACAGTGGAATAGTAACAATGGACGAACTGAAATGGATGAATTCTCCATGCCGGGAGAACCAGCAAAGCCACTGTGGGAATATGGAGCCTTTAAAAGAACAAGTTCGCTTGACTGAACGAAAAATTATCGAAAAAATGTTAGATGATAATAATTCTGCACGCAGCATTGCTAAAGTACTGGGTGTTTCGCACACGACCGTTTTGAATAAAATACGCAGTTACCAACAAGATGTGGTTTATTAACGCCCCCATCTAACATATGGGGGCGGCCCAAATACTACTCGATGAGTTTCAGCAGCGGTGAGAGGCAGAGTAGAATACCGTAGATAAAAATAAGCCAGCTTCTGACTCCGCGTAGGTTTTCTAGCGCTTGGACACTGTAAATTAAGAAAACAGGGATCAGACAAGAGACGATACCGTATAGAGGACTACCAAGCTGGAAAAACACCAGAACGGATACACGAAACGAAACCCAGACAACCAGTGTCGCAACAATAAAAATCCCTATTCCTGTTGTGAGCATCTGCGGGCTGACTTTCTCAACATTAATTACCCGACTTAAAATATTGAGTACAATTCCTTTCAATGCTTCATGAAAACCAAGATAAATACCAAAAAAAGCCGTCAGAACTGCAAAAATATTTAATATTGTCGAAGCAAGATGAATAATTTCTCCTGGTATCACTTGCGTTGCCAGCGCCAGGGCGGAAATATTCTGCTCAAATGCGGAAATCGCTTCTTCATGGCTGATGGAAAAAGTGAATGAGAATGAAAAAAACAATATGATGGTTATCAGCGCAATGTAACTGATTCGATGGGTGCGGATAGCCATTCTGGTGGCCATAACCCGGTCTCTTTCTCTTTTTCGATAGGCAATATTCATCGGATTCAACACCTGAATAAAGACGGCTGAGAAAAAACAAAACGGGATGGTCAGCAGAACGTCACGAAAAAAATCACTCATTGGGGGAAATGCACTGATATTATTAAAATTCCAGTGTGGGATCATGATAAAACCCAGGATAACAATAATCCCTACTTTGATGATTACCATTGGCCCGGAAATTTTAAATAATATTTTTTCTCCACGAGAGGCAATGGCAACCAAAACAGAAAAGACAATGATTTTATAGATAATGGATTGTGACAAGTCGCTATCGGTTAAACCAAAGTGTCTGATATACGAAGCGCTGTCAAAAATGACGGAAAGAGAGTAGATGAATATTCCATGGACAATCATCAAAAAGTATATAACGCCTAAAAAAATGCCCCAGTTTTTCCCCAGGTAGTGGCTTATAATATCAGTATAATCGTTGCAGGTTTCACTTTTGGAAAGTGTTTTAAGATACATGTCCTGCACAATATACGTTGCAGGGTAGGCAATAATAAATGCTGTAATGAAAACCCATATCCCTTTTAAGCCGATCTGCACTGGCATTAAAACTGTACCTGCGCCAATGGCCATGCCAATGCATAATAAAACCCAGCCAAAGTCATAGCGTGTAAAGGGTAGTTTATTGGTGAGTGTGTGAGAAATATTTACATAATTATCCGCTTGTTGCGTGCTGATTTGCATAATGTGCCTCCATCCCAATCCCTCTGCCAATAAAGCAGAGGGTAGGTGTTGATATTTTATATGCTTTTGAAAAATTAATTTCCGGCGATGGCTGTGGCGATTGCCTGCTGAAGGTCCTCAATAATATCGTCAGGATCTTCCAGACCTACAGAAAGCCGAATCATTCCATCAGTAATTCCTGCTTTTAATCGTTCTTCTGGCGGCACAGGAGAGTGGGTCATCGATGCCGGATGTTGGATCAGTGTTTCGGTATCCCCAAGGCTTACCGCCAGCAAACATAAATTGACCGCGTTAATCATCCGTCTGCCAGATTCAAAGCCTCCGGCTATTTCGAAACTGATGACACCGCCGGGTAAAGTCATTTGTCGCTTATATAAATCGTACTGAGGATGAGCCAGTAATCCAGGATAATAGACATGGGTAATTGCCGGATGGCTTTCAAGGAACTGCGCAATTTTCATGGCGTTACTGGAGTGACGTTCCATCCTGACGCCGAGCGTTTTAACGCCACGTAAGGTTAGCCAGGCGTTAAACGGACTCATACATCCGCCCGTAATATCCTTAAGTCCAACGTAACGCGCCTGATCGATAAAATCTTTTTTACCAACAATAACGCCGCCAATGACATCGCCGTGACCGTTAATGTATTTAGTGACGCTATGTACAACAATATCTGCCCCCAGACGTAACGGTTGTTGGCCATAAGGCGACATAAAGGTGTTATCGACAATCAATATCGCGCCGTGCTGATGTGCGATACCCACGACCATTTCAATATCGACCAGTGTCAGCGTCGGATTGGCCGGAGTTTCGATATAAATAACCTTCGTTTCTGGTCGTATTGCTGCTTTTAGTTCAGCAATATTTGTCGCGTCGACAAAGCTTGTGGTGATGCCAAATTTCGGCATGCTGTGGGAAAGAAAAGCGTGTGTACAGCCATAAATTGCATTGGCAGAGACAATATGATCGCCTTGCTGGCACAGAGTCAGCAGGGCTGTCGTAATCGCAGAAATTCCAGAAGCGGTCGCCAGTGCAGCTTCACCGTCTTCAAGGACGGCCATTTTTTGCTCAAGGGCATCTGTGGTGGGGTTACCCAGGCGAGTATAAATATAACCTGGTTCTTCAAGTGCAAAACGTGCAGCGCCTTGTTCAGCATTATCAAAGACAAATGTTGATGTCTGGAAAATTGGCGTGCTGAGCGATCCCGTAGAGGGGTCCGGGTGTTGTCCTGCGTGAATAATTTTGGTATCGAATCGATAATTGCGGTTATTAGACATACTCTTTCCTTAATTTTATAAACGACTCGCTAATGACATAGCAATTGCTATGCCAGATAAATAATCGTGTGTATTCAATTTATTAGCGTTTGTTACACCGTCGTTTATGTTCGGAATATTTCCAGTCTGGCAATAAAGTTGCCACTATTAACGGAAGTAATAGTTACAACATACAATTATTTTTCGAAATCGCCGCACTCTTTAAACTCCAGATGCTAAAATGTCACTATGTAATACCTTATCGTTCAATCAAAACAATTGTTGCTCTAACCGCCGAAAAGTTAGTTAGGCTAAATGTTGTAATGAGCAGCGCTGCTCACCATGGGCCGCTTTCAAGGAGATGAGAGTTTATGTTTACAATTTTGATGATAGTGAACAAAGAACCAGATATCGCCAAAACAAACATATCGAAGTACCGCAAGCCGCTATGAGAAAATATTATGAATGGCGTCATCTTGTCAGGGACTATGGGCACGATCCAAAAACAGCGGCGAAATCTGTTTCGGATGCAAATTGTGAAAAACTTCACGGTTTTACTGATACTTATTCATTTCGGATAACTCAAGAGCATAGGGTTATATTCGTCAAGCGAGGTAATAATATTAAAGTTCTTTCCGTAGGCGGCCATTACGTTCGTCAGTAAGTAAAGACCGGTGTTATGGTTTAGCTGTATAACTGCCGTCATGTTAAAGGTGACCGTTCAGGTGGTCACCGAACTCAATAATAAAACGGATCATCATCAACAGCCAGTTTTGGAACGACATACTCCTTTTAGGAATATCGTTGAGTACCTGGCATAGTAAAAGATAATTAACCGTGACTGCCTGTCATTGACCACCTGGGACCCACAATCAATTTTGAGGGCAAGTATTTATGCTGCAAGAACAACAGCGTTTGTGGAAATTTTGAATAAAAATAACTCACTGCCGTTCTTTCTTTAGTTTCTTATGCAATTCCTGCCAAACGGCAATATATGACTCAGTCATCTTGCCTAACGTAAACTCAGGTCGATTAACACTATTACGGAATATCTGCGCCTTCTGGTCTTTACGTAATTGCTCGACATCAGAAAGGTAAGTAATAATCCGCTTTTGGATCGCGGCGATAGTCGGTTCGCAAGCATATTCCGGCTGCATATAACTATCCATACCTAACCCTGGCGTGGCTATTAATGCGCAGTTCGACAACAATGCTTCTAGACCAACAATACCGTAGCTTTCCTGCATACTTGGGAAAACCACGATATCAGTTTCCGCCAGCGCCTGTTTTTTCTCTTCCCCCTGCACAAAGGTTAACCCTTTAAAACCTTCTTTTTCCATATAATCGGGGATTTTTTCAGGCCCATAAACCCGGGCTTCTATGCGCTGTCGATAGGTTGGTGGAAGTGTATTGATGGCATCACGGAAAATCAGGAAATTCTTCACAATATCGGTAAAGCGACCAAAAAAGCTAATCACTACTTTGCCTTCAGGATGGGGAACTTTATCCGCCGGATAATCTGCGAAATTCACACCGATTGGAAACAGGTGAGGAGGGACGATATCCGCCGAGACATGCTGAATAACAGAGCGATGGGCCCAATCGCTATGAAGAACCACCGCGCCACTTTGTCTTACAGCGATCCTCTGCTCCCAATAATGCTGCATTCCTTTTTGTGTCCGGGTCAGATAGTGTTGCATACCGATATAGCTGGAATGCAGCGTGAACTGAACGCGCTTTAGCTCAAAAAAGAACGGCAATAGCGGTGAGTTTTCATGCACTGAAATAATGTCAGGTTTGAACTCATTGAGGAGCGGCTGAATTTTTTGCGCTGTACTCCAGGCCACGTTAAGACTGAGCGACTCCAGCGATGAATCGAGGGGTAAGGCCGGTTCTACTGCAATCTCATAATCAGCCAACTGAGAATGTGCTGTCTTTTGATTATTCAGATACAACACTTTAAAAGGATAATTACGCCGTTTTAATTCCGCCCAAAAGTGTTCATTAAAAAAACCAAGACCGCTAAACAGCACGTCCGGGGCTTCAGTTGTAACAATTAAAACTCGTGGTTGCATACCAAATCCTATTATCAAATGCAACGGATAGCCTGCCAGTAAATAAAAAATGACAGGCTTCCATTTAACAATGGCTCTCCACTAGAAACGATATTTAATTCCTAATATAACCAGAGTATCGCTATAGCCACTGTCACCCATTTGCTGCGTGACGTTACCCCAAAGATCCAGGCGACGAGATAACTGGCCTTCAAGTCCCACTTTTACTTCGCCAATATTTTTGGTTCCATCAATACTATTCTTATAGCCATTCATGGTTGCACCAAAATTATGAGTATTGTGGATCCAGTTGGCTTCGATAAATGGCTGGAATTTACGGTCTTTACCGTTATCAATAGCACTATGACCGTTGGCATAAGTACGAATACCAAGACGACTTTGAATATTGCCATCACCATCAAAGGAAACACGTGAACCACCACTACTTGAATGTTCAGTATGGTCATTGGCGCGAACGTTCATCCAGGTCAGTTGTCCCTTAGGTTGCAAATAATATTTCACACCGTCAGAGATTCGTTCCCCCAGTTTGAAGGTATAGCCAGCTTCAATTGATGCCGTAACACCCCGGGATTTATAGCTTTCCGTCGCCAACTGGTCACCTTTTACTTCATTATCAAACCAGTTATATAAAGCCCAGGCATCAACATAACTGCCTGTTTTATCATGCTCATTGGCATACCATGTGCCATACAATCCCGCACTGTACCCCGCCACAGAACCTGTGGATTTATATCCTGAATATTTTGACTCCGTATTGCTGTTTTGCCTGGCGAATCCGGCCATTACGCCCAAATGCCAACGGTCGAAACCATTGCTACTCCATTGTGCAATATCGCCACCTAGTTGAGAAACGTAACGATTCCCCTGATTTTTTAACTGGCCACTGCTATCACGAGAACGGTTATGACCGCCAACTTGGCGCAGCCACAAACTGGTCACCTTTTGCTCACCGGTCAGGGCATCAGTATATTGGGTTTCCCCCATACGATCGTGAAGGCGCATCAGGAACAGGCTATTGGCGGCCATATGGTTAAACATATAGCTCCCCGGTTCGGGTCGATTGATATTTTCAGGTTCAGGCTTCGGTTCTGGAGTTGGCGTAGGCTCGGGGTCAGGATCAGGTTCCGGGTTCGGTATAACCGGATCTTCAGGCGTGACAATCGGAAGCTGTGAACGCAGATACCAGTCACCATCCTGATTATTGACGCTATTTTTATGCAAATAGTATTCAAATGCACCGCCAACGACACGACCTTGCTGAATAAACTCACCGGAGGAATCACCGTTAACTTCAATAACTTTGATCCCTTCACTGGTTTTAGCTCCGGTTCCGCCAGAATTATTAATCAGCAGATAACTTTGTCCGGAGGTTGAGCCATTAATGATGACTCTGTCTGTAGGAGAACTGTCATCCCCAAGGTAAGTATCCAGCTCAACAGTGCCATTATTACCCACATAATCACCGTCGATAGTAAAACGATCACCTACGACGTTATTAGCGAGAATTAAACGGCCCTGGTTTTTGAAGGTGGGCAAATTCTGCAACAGCGCGCTGTTTGCGCTGCCATCGGCATTCGCGGTCAGTATAATTTGACCGAGGTTATTTAACTCAGTCGTTCCGCCACCAAAATCACTGGTTGCCACAGAAGCAACCGCATCCCGGACACCATCCCGATCGGAATCTGACCACTGACGAATATTCCAGACGCCCGTTGTGTCATTCACGATCTTATCCTGACCGCTGGTTAATTGAATAACACCAGTCATCGTTCCGGCATTGGTGATGCTGGTAGCCGCCCCAGTGTATTGGTATGTATTAATACCCGACGGATTATTAGTGTAGTTGAGATCATAATAATCATAGCCAGTTGTGCTAATCGCGACATCAGACAATGCCCCCAACGTTGCACCTTCATCAATCGTGATACTGGAAGTTGCTCCGCCGATGGTTTTAATCCCCGCACCTTCAGAGCCGCCATCAACTACACTACCTTCCTGTAAGTGAACATCAAACACACTCTGAGGATCGAGAATAATGTAGCCGCCGCTACTATAGGAATATTCAGGGCCGGTATCCTGTAAACGAATCGCATCTCCAACTTGAGAGCGAATAACGCCTGAGGTTGTCATCCGAGATTCCAGCGCCTGAGAATATATTGCGGCTGTATCTTTACTGGCACTCTGGTTAACAATTTGACTATCGGAATATTGCGTCACGGCCCCCAACGCTAATAGACCGCCGGATGCACCCGCCAGATAAACACTGGCGTGTTGGGTTCCACGAACGTTGGTTATATCAAAGATTATACCGCCGGAAGGCCCGGAGATGGGGGCCTGAGGTTCCTGCACATCAACATCGGAGATGTTTCCTGTATAGATATTGCCAGAGGTGCTCACTTCAATTTCGGTGTTGCTACGTCCTAATGCCTCAATACCCGTTGCATCCGAATGAATTGTTGTGCCAGCCTCTAAATGGATAACTGATTTATCCGTAGTCATATAATCAGTTTCGTATTGATAGGCTGGGGTACTAGTACGATTATTTATGTCAGTATGAATATGGATATTTATTTTGTTATCAGCATAGACACAGCTAGTTTCAGGTCTGGTACTGACATAATCACAAGAATCTGTGGCATGCGCGGTATTAAAAGCAAGAAAGATAGCACCTGCAACCAGGGTTTTGTTAAAGGGATTTTGACCTGCGTGATAGTATACATTCTGTAGCGCTATTTTAGGTTTTTCAACGCTCTCTTCTGAATAACAACAATTGTATCTATTATCCATAATAGCTCATCCTGATGAAATTTATCCATTTAATAAAACCGACGAGAGCAATACCACGCGCACGCATTTGGTTTAGGTTAAGAGTCTATACGTCCCATTAATTTTGTAAATAAGAAATATTGAACTTTTGGTTAAAATATCATTCATTGATAAAAAACAACATTTTCATACTCAAATAAACACGCATTCGGGACCAGAAAACGATAGTTATTATACAGATTTCAACTGGTTAAAGTGAAAATGGTTTAACAAACGGAATGATCGATTAATAAAATTGTTAGCGATATAAAATAAGGATTTTTATAAACAATGCCAGGAAATTTCCGTGATTAATGCGGACAAATCACTCGTCTCTTTCGATTATTCAAAAAGTTAAAGAAGAAGATCTGTATCCTGAACAATGGCCAGAAAGGCCTCGAGAAGTCTAACCCTTTATCATCAACGAAAGTTTTTAATATTTGTTATTATTATTACGTAATAATGGTGCAAGCACAGCATTCATAACAAGTATAAAAGCCATTGCTATATATATCATTGGAAAACCGAATTGTTGTGCAAAAAAGCCTATTGGTGCTGGCGCCATTAATGTACCTAAATAACCGATGCTTGTAACAATACTTATTCCAGTACCTACAGCAATTCCAGACTGATGGCCTGCGGATGAAAAGATGACAGGAACAATATTGGCAATACCACCGCCAGCCAGAGAAAAAGCCAGAATTGCCTGCCACGGCGACGGTTACAGGGCTGCTGTTAGCATACCGGCTGCTGCCAGGATACTGGATACACGAAGAGTTTTCACGGGTCCATAACTATCACGTATCACATCACCAACGAATCGAACCATTGACATGGTGCATGCAAAAAAAGCAAAAGCAAGGCTGGCTATTTCTATATTAGCATTAAGGTTTTTCATTAGATAACGTGATGACCAGTCGACAACCGCACACTCTGGTATCATTCCAAGAAGAGCCATTATTCCTATAATATAGATTTTAGCCTGGCGGGGTAAACTCGATGATGATTTATTTTTCTGATTCTCTTGTGGATGATCATTAGTGATAAAATGAAGTGCTGTCAAAACCAGAAGAAAAGCGATCCCAGAAATTATAAAAATATGACCAAGGTATCCATAGTTTTTAACTGCATAACCACCTGTAAAACCCGATACAAATAAACCAACGCTCCATGAATAGTGGCACATTGACAGTATTGCGTAAGCTAATTTTCTTTCAAGGATAACGGCATTTGCATTCATGGCCACATTCATCGAACCAATCATCGCGCCTAAGAGAAATAAAAAGAATACTAATGAAGAAATATTTTTTACAATGCCTACGGATATTAACGAAACAGATGCTAACACGGAAAATAATCGAACAACTTTTTGTGAGCCAAACCTTGAGATTAACATACCGGACAGAGGCATCATAAATAAAGCCCCCAAACCGAATGTCAAAATAAGTAGACCAATGGTTATATCATCGGCGCCAAAACGAGGAGCAAGCTGTGCTATCTGCACAGCCCATCCTCCTTGTATAAATCCGTTGACAAAAAATAGTACAGTAACGGCCCATCGGGATTTTTGTAGCCGTTCCATGAACATTACTCCTGCTGTGTTAGCTGTTTATCACTGTAATGAATTACTTACTATTTAATAAAACAGAGTGATCAGCACATAATTTAAGCATATAGCTATCTTCACTGTTTCTGATTAATTGTACATTTTTAAAATCAGGAATAATGACTTTTGCGCCTAATGGCATGAGCTCCTCATCGCCTACACCAACGCAATAACAACCCGCAGCAACTGCTGATGCAACGCCGCTTTTAGCATCCTCGAAGACAACTGCCTGACTTGCTGGAATACCCAGACGTTGTGTAGCAAGAAGATAGGGATCAGGGTGAGGTTTGCCACGGGTAACATCATCACGTTCTACAATAACGGATATGTAAGGCTCTGCATGAAGTAACTCTATGACTCTGTTAATTTTTTGCCTCCAGCCGCTGGTTACAATACCAACAGGAATGTCGGCCTCTCCCAAAGAAGCAATGAGGCTGGCAACGCCAGGTATAAGTTCACAGTCCGTCGTATTCTCTACATGAATAATATGTGCCTGAACTTTTTGCTGGTCGGATTCCGGGAGATCGCCAAATAATGTCCGGATAGTATAGGGGCCAGGATGTCCGTGAATATGCTTCTGTATATCTTCGTCGGTGAGATGACGTTCATACATCAGAGCCGCTTCACGCCATCCATTTTCAATAACCATCCGGGAATCAATCAGGACTCCGTCCATATCAAATAAAACAGCTGAAAATTTTTCTCCGTTTTTATTCACTCTATTCTCCTTCAATGATAATAAATATCTATATCTATATCTATATCTATATCTATATCTTCATACCGTTCGCTGCTACGACGACCTGTCCCAGCGATATGCATCCATCATTACCAGGTACCAGCTTATGGCAATATGGTTTAAAACCTCTTGATTCAAGTTCATCAAGAGTGTTAACCAGCAAGAATTCATTACAAAAAACGCCTCCGCTCAATACAATCTGGTCAGTTCCATAACGTTCAGAGAGGAGAGAGCACATTGTTGCTATAATATGCACAATGGTTGAGTGAAAACGTCGGCTAAGATCTTCCTGGTTGATGTTATTGACTAGTATGGACTGAACTAATTCTTTCACTAACGGACGATAATCAACACTTATATCACCATTGTGAATTTCATCGATTATATAGGTAAATGGTTCAATCATATGAAAATCTTTTTTTAGAAGCGCTTCCATTTCAATGGCGGCCTGTGCTTCATACTCAATCTCTGAACAAATTCCAATAAGTGCTGAAACACCATCGAAAAGACGCCCCATACTGGTAGTAATCGTTGTGTTAATTTTCCTTGTTACCATCCTGGTGAATACTTCACGGCGATTTTCAGATAAATCAAGAATAGCTGGTAAGTTGATATAACTCTCAACATTTTCACCATATGTTTCAACCAGCAATGATATTGCCATTCTAATAGGTTCTTTAACCGCTTTATCTCCTCCTGCTAATAACATTGGGCGTAAATGAGCAACACGCTCTACACTTTCGACGTTACCAAATAAAAATTCTCCGCCCCATATTGTTCCGTCAGAACCATACCCTGTACCATCGAAAATCACGCCAATGGTTTTACCTGAAAGACCATTTTCCGCCATACATGCGGCCATATGCGCATGGTGATGTTGGACCTGAATGACTTTGATCTCTGCATTTTCGAGGGCACTGCGAGTTGAACGAAAGGCCGGGTGTAAATCACAGACCAGAATATCGGCTTTTTTTATGGACAGTAACCCTTGCAGATGTTTTATACAGTCGAGATGAGATTTAAATGTTGTATCATTTTTTAAATCCCCAATATGTTGACTGATAAACACTTCTTTACCTTTCCCAATACTTATTGTGGTTTTCAGTTCGGCACCAAACGCCACAACATTTCCAACGGAATAAGGAAGGTGAACAGGGTAGGGAGCATAACCTCGTGAGCGACGCAAAAATGATATTTGTGAATCGGGGGTGTTTTTTCGCTTAATAACGCGAACAACGGAGTCATCTACTCTTGTACGAATATCGCGATTATTAAGTACAAAGTAGTCTGCAATTTTCCCTAGTTGTTCTATTGCATCATTATTATCAATGACAATAGGCTGTCCGGAAATATTTCCGCTGGTCATTATAACGGCCGGGAGTTCAGGATCAGCAAGTAACATATGTTGTACAGGCGTAGAAGGCAACATTACACCCAAATTGGGGTTTTTGGGGGCCACCACTTCTGGCAACGTCTGAGAGCGTTTGCGCAAAAGAACGATAGGGCGAGGCCCGCTCTCAAGTAAAGAGATATCGTCAGGGGTCACAACTGCCCACCTGGCCGCGCTTTCACTGTCTGCAACCATAACAGCGAACGGTTTAGCATCACGTCGTTTACGGCGACGTAACTCTCGCACAGCATCGACATTGGATGCATCAACGACCAGATGAAAGCCGCCAAGACTCTTAATGGCAACAATAGCGCCTTCTTTTAGCCTGTCGATGGTAAAACGTATAATGTCACTGACTGAGATTGATACGCCATCTTTATCAGTTAACTGCAGTTGTGGTCCGCAAACAGGACACGCATTGGGTTGCGCATGATAACGGCGATCTTCAATATCATGATATTCCTTATTACATTGTGGACACATTATAAAAGATTGCATGGTCGTTTGTGCACGATCATAAGGCATTCCACAGATAATAGAATAACGCGGACCACAATTGGTACAATTTATAAAGGCATAACGATAACGATGATTGGACGGATCGTTCATTTCCCTCAGACAGTCTTTACATACATTTGAATCAGGGGGAACAATTGTATCCATATTGGATAAATTATTGCTTTTTCTGATATCAAAGCCTGAATAATACGGCGCTGGTTTTTCCAGTTCGACCTTATATATATCAGTGATCCGTGCCAGAGGCGGTGGCTGAGAGATCAGTTCATCAATTATGTTATTTATGGTCTGTGAAGATGCCTGCAGTTCAAGCAAAACACCTTCGGAATCATTAAGAACCCAACCGGTTGCACCATGCGTTCTGGCTAATCGATGAACAAAAGGTCTGAATCCTACTCCCTGGACAATGCCGCAAACTCGAAACCGGCAGGTGTCTTTTTTTTCAGAATCAACAGAGTCTTGGTAGTTCTGCACCGTAAAGTTCCTCAATAATAGTATGCGTTCCGTCAGATTCGACCATGCAGACTTCCGGCTGCGAGCCTGATTTAACCTCTCCAATAATCGCTGCCTTTTTACCAAAAGGATGAACGCGGAGTAATTCCAGAACATGCTCTGCCACATCTGGCTCAACAAACAGGCAAAGACATCCCTCATTGGCCAGATTAATGACATCCACACCTAACATATCAGCAGCCATAGCTGCCTCAGGCTGGACAGGCAACGCATCTTTATTAAAAACAATAGGGCATGAAGTGGCTCTGGCATATTCGTGCAATACTGCAGAAAGACCACCACGAGTAACGTCCCGCATGGAAGCTATTTTTCCTGTAGGAGTATTAAGCAAAATGTTTTCAATCATATGATTCAGCGGTGCACAGTCACTTAATATATTACGTTCAAACCCCAAACCTTCCCGAATCGATAAAAGATGAATAGAGTGATTCCCGATATAGCCACTCAGGATTATTTTCTGACCCGGCCTGACATGAGTTATCGAAACAGGAGGCCGCTCCAGCACGCCTATTCCGGCAGTATTGATAAAAAGCTGGTCAGCCTCGCCTTTTCCAACAACCTTGGTATCACCGGCAACAATTTTCACACCGGCTAAACGCGCTGTTTCACGAACGGATGCGATAATTTTTAATAAATCTGAGACAGGCATCCCGTCTTCAATGATCAGACTCAGCGTGAGATAAAGCGGGCGGGCTCCACTTACCGCCAGATCATTAACTGTGCCACACACGGCAATCTTACCAATATCGCCGTTGCCAAAGATAAGAGGAGTTACAACGAAAGAGTCGGTAGTGAAAGCAATTTTATTCGTTGGTAGATCCAACAAGGCGCTATCCTCCATCTCTCCCAGATAAGTTTCTTCCAATGTTTCTGAGATACGCTCAACCAGCTCTCTGCTTAATTTTGCACCTGTACCATGATCCAATATTATTGTTTCATTCAATGGCGCAAATAAATTCTCGCCAAGTTCGTTATCGGGCGTTGCTTCAGTCATTTTCATGCTGTTGTCCTTTCACCACGTTCAGGTAAATCACCAGTTTTCTCCAGTAACGACAGTATTTCAGTGGACGGGGCGACGGTTGCACAATATCCAGCAAGCCATTGAAGCGCTCTGTCGGTATCATCTGATGAGGGGGCAAAAACGCAGTCATCAGGAACCCAGACGTTATAACCACGGAAGAAGGCGTCTGCTGCTGTCGTCTGGACACATACGTGAGTTTGTAATCCGGTGACAATAACTGTTTTGACTCCAAGCTCCTGGAGTTTTTGATCTAATTGAGTTTCAAAGAAGCCACTATCCCTGCCTTTTACCACAATAAAATCTGATGGATGGTAAACGGTATTAATGATTTGATTGCTTGGTGTGCCCGCTATTGCTGGTATTCCAGCCGCGCGGTTTCGATATCGACGCTGAACAGCTGGGTCATCAGGATCATGAATAAGTTGCAGATGTATAACGGCTTGCCCCTGGTTTCTTACACCATCAAGAAATTTATTAAATGCTTTCAGCTTTTTATCAAGTTCTTGCGGGTCATTTGTTATTTTATAAGTAAATTCATATTGTAAATCATTTGTCAGAACAGCAATATTTGGCATCTTTATATCCTTATTAAATAATTTTAAATGTTAATAATTCATTCAGACATAAATGAAACACACTGAAACTATCTGTACAGGGCTATGCCAGAAGATTAAAAATAAAAGGATGTTCATCAAATATAAAAATAATAGATTTTTATTCTCAGATAAAAACCTTGTATAACAATATGAACCATACAGGTATAGTATGTACAATTCCTTTTTTTCAAAAATTGATAAGCAACGGGAATGGATATGAAGCTGCTACGTGCCTTTGTAACACTTGCCAGATTAGGGAGCTATCATGATGCAGCTGAGGCCATGTACATCACTCAGCCAGCACTAACAAAGAAAATACAGTCTTTGGAAAAAATAACGGGGATTGCCCTTTTTCAACGGGGCCGTCAGGGAGCAAAACTGACAGAACCAGGAAAACAGCTTCTTTCCCGGGCTCAGAAATTGTTGAAACATTATGAAGAGTTTTCAGAATATGCACAAAATTTGCAAAAAGGAAGTTCAGGTAAGCTGACTCTTGGATTTGGGATATCCTCGTTTCAGTTAGCTCCCAGATGTGTAAGCCTCTTTCGGGAACAATACCCTGACGTTGAGGTATTACTTGATGATGTTCCTTCAGATGTGCAATGCCGTATGTTACTGGACGGGAAGCTTCTGGCTGGATTTACCCGAGAACCGTTAACAGATAAACTTAACTTCAGCCCACTGTTTACAGAAAGTCTGGTTTTGGCTATTCCAGCGGGATTTACACTTAAGTCGCAAAAGATTCAATCAATACTGAACCAATATCAACTGTTGCAAATGACCCCAGACAGAGGTCGGGGATTGGTTGAACAAACAGAAAAATTTCTGAAAGAAAACAATTACAAAGGTAAACCATCTTCTGCTGCAAACGATATCCATACTTTACTAGCTTTGGTTGCTACAGGGAACGGTGTGGCTTTACTACCCGCGGGAACCAACTATTTATTACCTAAGGGCGTATCACTTATTAGGCCAGAGGGTAATTATACCAAATGGAATATAGGAATTGCCTGGAACCCGCAAATAAATGATATTATCAGGGATAATTTTTTACAAATAGTAAACAATATTAGATTGAATCAGTATTGTGTTAATTAATATTACAAATTGAATAAAAAAGATTAGACTCAAGTCTCAACCTGATACAAACGGGCAACTTAGTGGACAAAAAATGCGACAGCACTGTTAATAATCCTGTCGCATGCAGTTAATTACTCCGCAGAATAAATTTTCATAAACAGAAATTTATTTTTGAAACGGGTAATCATCTCAACTGTATAGTCAATCCACCAGAATCAAAATCAACACTCAATTTATTCCTGTTATCAATAGGTTTTCCATCTATGTAAACAAGATTCAAAAGATATAGCGCATTAACATCATACTGGGTTCCAATTGAATGTGCGTTTAATCTTAGCACTGCTCCTGACCCTGATTTAAAATTGAACATGCCGGGCCAGCACTTACCTGTTGGGTTAATCACTTCCTTCACAGGGTTAATAGGGACGATATCAATCAATGGATTAATTGTTACCTTTGCATTACCTGACAATTGAATAATCTTACCTTTCCCATACCCTTGTAAAAATTGAGCTGTATGAATATCCACTGTCGAGTTATCAAAAGCATCTATCGCAACGAAATCACCTGTGTTGTTGTCTGGGATGTCATTATGGATAGACATTGTGAAAATATTACCATAAGATGAATCATGAAAAGATAAACTATTCGAAAGTTTTAATTCTGATTCAAGATGTTGATCCGACCTAACATTTAGTAAGAGTGAGGAATAATTATTAAAACGCAATCCCTCAGGTTCAATACCAGCACGATTAGGTGCTGAAATCGCATAGGCATGTACATCAAGAGTGCTATACCCTGATAGCGTTGCTTTATAAAATAAACCAATGCTATCAGCCAAAATGGAAAATTTCGAATTCTGCAAACCCGTAAAATCTGTGGATGTCGCTGTCTCTAACGATGACATTCCGAGAAAAACACCCTGTAGTTCTTCCAGTGTAACACGACTGTCGTCGTACAAGCTGAAAGCAATTTTGTATTCAGGGTAATATAGAGAGGAGTCAATTAACCTTTTATTTTTTAATTTCCTATTGCCTGAAATACGGAAATCAGCTTTTTCAAAAAATTTGAAACTGGAATCTTTAGGTGCCGCAGATTGTACAGCCCAGTTAATCTGGTTGGATTTTATACTATCCGGAATAAGAATAAGAGGGCCTGATTGAGTACCATCCATAGTTACACCGTAAACATCAAGTCCGCACCCTTGCATTTTATTAAATGTTTCTGCAGGTCCCTTCAACGTAGTTTCTCCGGCAGAACGAAAAGTTTGCTGATTATTAGAATCCCAGCTAAACGTGTCATCTGTATTTTGCATAATAACCTCTTTTCAAATAGAAATTTGCAACCCAAAACAATATCAGATTGCTGATGAACTACCTGTTTTTTCAGGTAGTGGAATAAAGTGTTAATTCATTTTCTCTGGACATGAAGTAAATTCACGGCGTTATTTGCCAGAATTTAGTCACAACGCTTTATCACTTTTCTGCGATCAAGATTTTCATTAACTGACAATCTTAAAAGCAGCTGCAATGATAATGACTTGAATACTTCATTCCAGAGCACTTTAACACCATGAATATTAATGCAATTAAAGAAGAGTTGTTGTTATTTGCAAGTTATATATTGATATGGAGTGGGTTATTTTAAAATGATCAGATATCATAGAAATGATTTTTATTATAAATCTGTGATATTGGTGATGACTTATGTTTAAATTTATCTATCTAACTGCATGATTAGCAGTCATTTTAACCAATAGGGTAAGGTAATTTACTCAGATAACGTCATGTATCTCTTCTGATATATAGGTTCAGACGCAGATAAATTTACCCGTTAAATACTTTAGACGGCATAGATATTAAAAAACAACCCGCCATTATGGCGGGTTGTTTTTTAATCTGATTATTCCTGCAACTCTGTCTACTCGGGCTTATGCCGTCTTCGTTATCGCAGATATGCTGATTATCAGGATAGTTAGCTCAACGCGATAACATTCGCGGCGGCCGGACCTTTGGCCCCATTCTCGATCGAGAACTCAACTTTCTGACCTTCATCTAAGGTGCGGAAATCGTTGCTCTGGATCGCAGAAAAGTGTACGAACACGTCTTTGCTGCCATCAGCAGGGGTGATAAATCCAAAACCTTTATCTGCGTTAAACCATTTTACTAAACCAGTCATTTTGTTAGACATAAATATTACCTTCTAAATTTGTGAGCCACACAACGCGGCAAGAATGTGATCTGTATAAAGATTTTGACTTACTAAGGCACTAAAGGAGGAGACTCACGAAGAAGGGTAATCGGAAGATAACACTGAACTGAGACTGCTTTACTAAAACTGCTTTCATAAGGTCTGTCTTGCAAACCAACGATGCTATTAACGCATATTCATTATAGTTATGCAACTTTTATTTTTCATTCATGTGTTCTATTTGTTGTGCGCCATTAACAAAGGTAAGCCAGAACGCCTGTTATCCCTTCTGTCGGTGGCTGGCTTTCAACGAAAGCCGTTGGAGCGTAAGGAGAGTCGTGAGCCCCATGATGTCCGGTAGTTCTCCTCACTATATAATGCCTGAAACCAGGCAGCGTGATGGTGAGTTACCATTCGACTATTTTACATATTCTGTGCCACCACGGCGGTTTAAAATTTCGACGTTTCTCGCACGAGCACCCTGTAACACATTTTTCTGAACAGAAAACACTCAAAACAGAATGATAGCCGGACATATATTATGTTCCGGCTATTTATTAATAGCTTACTTAATAGGTTCAGCAAGTGTCGTTCTACATTTTAATTATTTTTACTACCAAATGCTCATAGCAGTCGAGTATTCAAAAACAACCACGCCATTAATAAGATGGTCTGCTGGTTTTAAATTATAAGTTCTGGCGCCAGAGTCGCTCATTGTTTTACCATTAATAAGAATCCTGTGAGTATTTTCTGATTCAACGACAAAAGTACACATTTTATCGATATCCACAGTGAGATAAGACCGCTTACCTTCATTGATATTAACGCCATTACTATAAACAATAAGGTTAGTATTAGCATAATCCTGAATCGAAAGAATAATATGGCATTTTCCTTCCGGGGGCTCAGGGAATTTCTCAGGATTCATATATGTGAAATCAGTAAATTCTACGCTTTCAGTATGAATTTTCATAGTAAATACCCCAATTATATACCGGATATCCACCCCACCTAAAAAATCCACTTCAAGATTATACTTATCGTTAGTGTATCCTATTGTTTTATCTACATCTACCCCGCAGGGGTCATCTATCATATAGATATACCTATTTCTTGGACCTTTATCGACAACATCAATAGTACTATCCTGTACTGCACAAACAGTACCCATGCCGAATGAATACGTCGTATTGTAGTGGCATAGTGAATTTGGCCACCTGAATAGAG
>NZ_RHJI01000023.1 GCF_004211955.1 Escherichia sp. E1V33 | reverse complement strand
CTATCAAGGCGAGCTGCCATTGCTTCAGCCCTTGCCCGGCGTTCTTCCAGACGAGCCTCTGTCAGTAAAATATTAAGCCCTGCATCATCCGGTCCGGTTTTAGTCGTGAGGGTTTCAATATTACGCATACTCAATTCTCCTGAATTTAGATAAAGGGATGCCCGGCGGGTTTACGCCATGAATTTCATTAGTTGGTTAATTCGGCATGGTTAGCCGTCTGGGAAATAAGCTCACCACTGCACGAAAATGATTCATTGCTTTAATCAGCTCCCGCTTTTCGTCAGTGGTCAGCTCATTAATGCTGATGCTATGACGTTCAGCTGGAATTTTTGCCATAAAGAATATGGCAGCCAGTGCCCGTTTATTTTGTTCATTATTGATATCCCGTGGATCACGCATATCCTTAATAAACCGCTCAAGCTCTGACTCAATATTCAGGCCAAAAACTTTCGCCCTTAACTCTGCAATATGATTAAGTCCATTCAGGCGTTCGCCGGGGCTTAATGAAACAGTCGCCGCAGCGCCATTAATTGCCATATTTCATATCCCCCAAACGCACCTATCGTTCTTTGTTCTTACGGTAACGCTCAAGGGGAGATACATTTTTTCGTACCGTCTCTTTAACCTGCTCTCCCCGTAAAAACGTCCCATCCTTTAGCGTGAAAAAGTAACTGCCATCTCCCGACAACGACGGATAACAACAGAGCAAATCATCTTCAGGTACTGAATAACTCTCCCCTCTGTAACGAAACTGATAAACCACTTCACTTTCTGCCGCATACATTTGGACTTTCTCCGTTTCCTCGTGGTCACTTCAGACAGCAATTCATCTTGTGAATAACATGGATGCCAGCGTTTACCATCCTCACCCATGATCCAGCTGTGACCGTAGTGCATTGCCGGGCTTTGTTTTACCAGCAGCGATGCAAATGATTGTGCCGGGAATTTTTCTACACGCCCGGCGCGTGCCTCAGTGGTAGACTATTTGTGCTAACAATCATCTACCCCTCAAAGGAGAAAACTGATGTCAGAAACAGACAACTTTCATGTACTCCCTCGCCCGGCTCCAGCACCTCAGCCTGAACCGGGGCAAGAGAAGAAATAGGAATCCGGCATGACTAAACAAAGCTCCGAATACTTCCAATTGCACTACTGTTATTACCTTGAACTAATGACAGCAACGTTCCATGGTCGAGCTGATAAATTAATGACAGCAATCCAACTTATAAGCGGAACAGCTGTATTTGCTAATACAGGTCTGGAATGGTTGTTCGCTTTTCCTGTTGTTGTAATCGCAACAATCCAACTTGTATGGCAACCAGCTATTATTGCGGAACGAGCAAGCGCACAAAGCCGACAATATGGTGAGTTGCTTTACGCCGAGGATGAATTGTCTCCACAGTTCATTGCACAAAAATTGAAAGCTTTGCATCACTCTGACTCCACAACATTCGGATCTTTGTTAAACCCAGCCTACAAAAGAGCTGCTATTGCCTGTGGTCGGGTTGACGATGTAAACCTCAGCTTCCAAGAAAAACTTTTTGCTTGGTTCGCAGGTTGTTTGCCACGTTAACCATAAATCTTTGTAGGAATCGCTTTTTATTTCTTCCCCGGTAAGCCTGTTGCCGGGGTTGTAATTCAAAACTTGGATGCCACTTTTTCCCACAAGGTAAATAAATCCAGCCGTGACCGTAGTGCATTGCCGGGCTTTGTTTTACCAGCAGCGATGCAAATGATGGTTCTTTCGTCAGCATAAGCACCTCACAGCAAACCGAATGAAGCACCTAGGCCAGTCACGGTATCAACTGCACTCGCCATCGCAGGATTAGCCTGTAAACGGGCCTGCAATGAAACAGCAGCCAGCGCCATCAGTCGTGTAACAGAGTTAATGCTGCTGATCGCATCACGACGGCCTGCACTGGTTTTTACATCGCCAGAAACCGCACCTGCCGCGACACGCCCTATCTCTGCAGTTGCACTCATGACGTAATGCGGCAGTTTCTCTTTTGCCACCTCATTAATCGGTACACATGGCAGGCAGTGAATCTGTGCCAGAAAGCCATCTACCAGCGTTGAATCTTCAGTCAGATCGGTAAGCAACCAGATTTCTGGTGCGGTTAATAAATGAGGTTGAGCTGGATTCAGCTTGTTCCGCAGAATCTGCACATTCATACCTGCACGTTCTGCCAGTTGCACCAGGTTGTGGCGCAATGCAAATGCACGACAGGCTTCATCAAAATGTGGATGTTTGGAAACTTGGTAATCAAACATAGTCGACACTCCTGATGCATCCCAAAATGGAACTAGTTGAATACAACATTGCAATCAGTAAGTGCATCAACGGTAAGAGCAGCAAGGTTGATCATTACCTTTTCTCTTTTCTTGTCTTTCCGAAGGCGATGGCGAGGGATGCGACCATCAGCCAGCATATCGTTGATAGTGTCGATAGAAAGACCAGTAAGTTCGCTATAACGCTCAATTGTGACGTGTGGCGTATTCAGAGTTATTGAAATGTTAGGGGTCATGATGCAACATCTCCTATTGGCTTGTGGTGAGCCTGTAGTAATCGTGACAAGTACCCAAACGGGGACAAAATTGATACTAGGATCGCAAAAGAGATATGTCAACATCAAAGTACCCAAATGAGATCAAAATAAATCCCAATAAAGGTGGTAAGGCTGCGATTGAGCGATTAGTCGAAGCTTATGGCTTTACGACACGACAGGCTTTAGCTGATCACTTGGAAGTATCAAAAAGCACTCTGGCGAACAGGTATTTGCGGGATACGTTTCCTGCAGACTGGATAATCCAATGTGCTCTTGAAACAGGAACCTCACTGAAATGGTTAACCACCGGGCAAGGCCTTAAGCAAAGCTCGCTGACAGCAGCTACAGAAGAGCTTGCCAAGTTTCGCCTTACCGCAGGCAAAATGATTGAAGATGGTTCATATGTCTTCGATTCATCATTTCTTCCTGCAAATCTTTCATCACCAATTGTTATTCAGGATGGGCTCGTCACATACATTTGTGATCAAAAATTTTCTGAAGTACTTGATGGGCACTGGTTAATCAACATCGACGGAACCTATTCCATTCGAAAAATCACAAAGCTTCCAAAAGGTATGATTAAAATTACAAGTACAGAGAATAGCTTTGAATGTGCATTTTCTGATATTGAAGTAGTTGCTTGTATAAGAAGTACAATAGTTTCAAATTAATATAGTAAAAGGATTTAAAAATGAATTCATTTTCCATCGTTATATTCTTATTAGCATTTCTCGCCCCCATTCTAGCTGTAATATTATTTAAGCAAAGCAAAAAACATAAAGCGGCTATAGATACCTTGACAGCTAACAACATAGCCCTTTCCAACCAACTGAAAGAAAATCAAGAAGAATTAGCACAGACTGTACGAGATCTATCAGAGCTTGAAGGACGAGCTGCACCATTATGGCAATACGTAGAATTGCACAGCGCAGTGATGGAAGCAGAGAATAAGATAAAAAATGCAGACTCAATAGCCAGGCAAAAAATAGAAGAAGCCCAAATAAAGGCTGCTAAGACAGTAAACGAAGCAAATTATCAAGCTCAGATAAAAATAAGCAATGCTAATAGCGAAGCTATAGCAATTACTAAAGACGCTCGCGATGCACGCCTGAAAGCTAAAGAACGTCTTGATAATGCCAATAGTAAAGCAAATGAGCTGATCTCAAATGCTAATGACAATGCAGTGAAAATTATTTCCGATGCAGAAGAAAGAGCAAAAGAGATTGCTGGTTCAGCATATGAAGCTAAAGAGTTTGCAGAAAAATATGAAGCAGTTGCCAAATCAATGAAAAATAAAATTGAAGGTTATGGTGATGAATGGATCATCCCTAACCGTAGCGTTCTCGATGAATTGGCAGAAAATTATGAGTTTACAGATGCAGGCAAGGAATTACAAAAAGCCAGGGAGTTAACAAAATCATTAATAAAAACTAATAAAGCTGCTTCGTGTGATTATGTTGAACAAAACAGGCGTAATACTGCTATCAACTTTGTTTTAGATGCCTTCAATGGAAGAGTTGACAGTATTTTATCAAAAGTCAAACACAACAATTTTGGAAAACTTTCCCAAGAGATAAAAGATGCGTTTCAACTTGTAAATTACAATGGTTCTGCCTTTAGGTCCGCAAAAATAAGTGACATCTATCTTCAAGCTCGACTCAACGAGCTAAAATGGGGAGTTGCAGTTAATGAAATTATGCTCGAAGAAAAAGAAGAGCAAAGAAGGATTAAAGAACAACTTCGTGAAGAGGAAAGAGCTCGTAGGGAGTATGAAAAAGCGATAAAAGAAGCTGAAAAAGAAGAGAAAGCTATTCAGCAAGCTATAAATAAAGCAACAAAAGAGCTTATGCTTGCAAATGAAGAACAACGCTTAGCTTTAGAGCAAAAAATAGCTGAACTACAGTTAAAATATGAAGAAGCTGAAGCTAAAAACCAACGAGCTATTTCTATGGCTCAACAAACTAGATCAGGCCACGTTTATATAATTAGTAATATTGGCTCATTTGGCGAAGATGTATATAAAATTGGAATGACACGCCGCCTTGAACCACTTGATCGTGTTCGTGAACTCGGTGATGCTAGTGTTCCTTTTTCGTTCGATGTTCATGCGATGATTTATAGTGATGATGCACCATCATTAGAAAATCATCTGCATAAAGTCTTCAACGAAAAACAGGTCAATAAAATTAACTCACGAAAAGAGTTTTTCAACGTAAATATTAAAGAAATTAAGTCTGTTATTGAAGATATGAACATCAACGCACAATGGACAATGTTTGCGGAAGCGAAAGAATATAGAGAGTCACTGGCGATTGAGCAAGAGCGCAAAGCAGCAACTTCCGCCAACGATGAACTGCATGTTGCTTAGCAATGTATGTTTCATAGTAATCACACATTGATTACTGGTTGTATATACAGTTAAATTTAGCCCTCTGATATGAGGGCTTTTTTATGGCAGTACGAAAACTCACCACAGGAAAATGGCTTTGCGAATGTTACCCCGCCGGACGTAGTGGACGTCGTGTGCGTAAACAATTCGCCACCAAAGGCGAAGCTCTGGCTTTTGAGCGTCACACGATGGAAGAAACCGAAGCAAAGCCCTGGCTGGGTGAATCAGTAGATCGTCGAACACTGAAAGACGTGGTTGAGCTATGGTTCAAACTACATGGTAAATCACTGACTGCTGGGCAGCATGTCTATGACAAATTGCTGCTGATGGTTGACGCTCTGGGCAATCCCCTTGCAATTGATCTCACCTCTAAAATGTTTGCCCACTATCGAGATAAACGCCTGACAGGTGAGATCTACTTCAGCGAGAAATGGAAGAAAGGATCAAGCCCGGTCACCATTAACCTGGAGCAAAGCTATCTAAGTAGTGTTTTTAGCGAACTATCCCGGCTGGGCGAATGGTCGTATCCGAACCCACTGGAGAACATGCGAAAATTCACCATCGCAGAAAAAGAGATGGCATGGCTTACCCATGAGCAGATTGTTGAATTGCTGGCTGATTGCAAACGTCAGGACCCAATTCTGGCACTGGTAGTTAAGATATGCTTAAGCACAGGCGCACGCTGGCGTGAAGCCGTAAATCTTACCCGCTCACAGGTGACCAAATACCGAATTACCTTTGTAAGAACGAAGGGGAAGAAAAACAGAAGCATCCCTATCAGTAAAGAGCTTTACGAAGAGATCATGGCGCTTGATGGGTTCAATTTCTTCACAGACTGCTATTTTCAATTTTTATCCGTGATGGAAAAAACGTCTATCGTGCTCCCTCGCGGTCAACTGACACACGTTCTGCGCCATACGTTTGCGGCGCACTTCATGATGTCGGGTGGAAATATCCTGGCCTTACAAAAAATTCTCGGGCATCACGATATAAAAATGACTATGCGTTACGCACATCTGGCACCGGATCACCTGGAAACTGCATTACGGTTTAATCCGCTGGCAACACTACCAACATCAATAGCAAGTTTTTGAAAATGCGTCTTTTGCCCTGTTGAGCTAATATTCCTTTTTTTCACATGGAGCACTATCAATGAATAAGTTTCAGCATCAGGGAGCGGAATTGCGCAACAGAGCAAAAGAATTGGCTTTATCCGTACTTAAAACTCACCCAGATGCCCAAAAAAACGGCAACGGCGTTAAGCAAGCTGAGGTATTTCGTCTAAGCGGCCTCGATTGGGGAGAAAAACGGAAAGCAACAAGTTCGAACCAACAATATTGGGTTGTTGCACTATTGCGTGAACTAGAAGAGGAAGGGTTAGTCGAACAGATTGAAGATAGAGGCCCCTGGCGTCTAAGGTAAAACAAGTGGCGACAAAGTGGCGGCAGCGGTTGGCATTACCCCGTAATAACCACCACTGACCACCAACCTAACTTATTGTTTTTAATCTAACTTATTGTTTTCATTAACCCGTTTACATAAATGGGTTTTTTGTTGCCTGAAATTTATCTCCTGCCCCGCCACTCGCGCCACCATCTGTAAAATCTCCTCGCGCGATAGCGGCTTACGGTCAGTGACAAAATGCAGCGTCATCCCTTCAATAAAAGCATCCAGAGCCCGGGCCGTTCCAGGTTCAAACCATTGTTCGAGTGTTTGCTGACTGCGCTGCATCCAGTTTTGCATCACTGTTTTTAATAACGGTTTTCGGCTGGCCAGCGCGTAGAGTTGATACATCAGCTCCATGTTGTCTGGCGTTGCAACCTGCGAGCTGTAGATCATTTCTGTGATGGCCTGGCAGGCACTGGGAGCATCACTGACATCGCTAAAAAATGCCTGATATTGCCGTGACATAGTCTGCGTAAAGCTACTGAATGCCTCCAGCAATAGCTCATCAATTCCTGAAAAATAGTAGGTCATCGACCCTAACGGTACCCCGGCAAGGGTAGCTATTTTACGGTGCGTCACGGCATGTATTCCGTAAAGTTTCACCGCCTCAAGAGTGGCCTGGATGATTTTTTCTCGCCGTTGTGGATCGTTAGCGCGACGCATGTCATTTCCTCTCACTGCAATTGTGTACAAATGTACACAACCTTGCTAAGGTTGTCTTCCCTCTTCTTTTTTTGACGTGATCTATGACAGTAAATTCTTCACGTAATGCATTGAAACGTCGTACCTGGGCGCTGTTTATGTTCTTCTTTTTGCCGGGCCTTCTAATGGCTTCCTGGGCAACCAGAACGCCCGCTATCCGCGACATTCTTTCTGTCTCTATCGCCGAAATGGGCGGAGTGCTCTTTGGTCTGTCAATCGGTTCGATGAGCGGTATTCTCTGCTCGGCGTGGTTAGTAAAACGCTTTGGGACGCGTAATGTCATCCTGGTCACGATGTCCTGCGCATTGATCGGGATGATGATATTAAGTCTGGCGCTCTGGCTGACATCTCCTGTGCTCTTTGCCGTTGGTCTTGGCGTTTTTGGCGCCAGTTTTGGTTCCGCAGAAGTGGCGATAAACGTTGAAGGTGCTGCCGTTGAGCGAGAAATGAATAAAACGGTTTTGCCGATGATGCATGGCTTCTACAGTCTCGGTACGCTGGCGGGGGCTGGTGTAGGGATGGCGCTGACGGCCTTTGGAGTTCCGGCAACTGTTCACATTTTGCTGGCGGCGCTGGTGGGCATCGCGCCTATTTATATCGCTATTCAGGCAATCCCTGACGGTACGGGAAAAAATGCTGCCGATGGCACGCAGCATAGTGAAAAAGGGGTTCCTTTTTATCGCGATATTCAGTTGCTATTAATTGGTGTCGTGGTGCTGGCAATGGCTTTTGCAGAAGGTTCTGCCAACGACTGGTTACCCTTATTAATGGTTGATGGCCACGGATTTAGCCCAACGTCCGGCTCATTGATATACGCAGGTTTCACATTGGGGATGACCGTTGGACGTTTTACCGGCGGCTGGTTTATTGATCGCTACAGTCGCGTTGCCGTGGTACGTGCCAGTGCACTAATGGGTGCGTTGGGTATCGGGCTAATTATTTTTGTTGATAGCGCCTGGGTCGCTGGGGTGTCTGTTGTACTTTGGGGACTGGGTGCCTCGCTGGGCTTCCCGCTAACCATTTCAGCCGCCAGTGATACCGGCCCCGATGCACCAACCCGTGTCAGCGTGGTGGCAACGACCGGTTATCTGGCTTTCCTCGTCGGGCCGCCGCTGCTGGGCTATCTCGGCGAACATTATGGATTGCGTAGTGCAATGCTGGTTGTACTGGCGCTGGTTATTCTCGCGGCTATTGTCGCGAAAGCTGTCGCCAAACCCGATACAAAAACGCAGACTGCGATGGAGAATAGTTGATGGGCATTAAATTAATTGCGGTAGACATGGACGGTACTTTCTTAAGCGATCAAAAAACCTATAACCGCGAGCGGTTTATGGCCCAATATCAGCAGATGAAAGCACAAGGTATTCGCTTTGTGGTTGCCAGCGGGAATCAATATTATCAGTTGATCTCATTCTTCCCCGAAATTGCTAATGAAATTGCTTTTGTGGCGGAAAATGGCGGCTGGGTAGTGAGCGAAGGCAAAGATGTTTTTAATGGTGAGCTATCGAAAGATGCTTTTGCCACTGTCGTGGCGCATTTGCTGACGCGCCCGGAAGTGGAAATTATTGCCTGCGGTAAAAATAGCGCCTATACCCTCAAAAAATATGACGATGCCATGAAAACTGTGGCGGAAATGTATTATCACCGTCTGGAATACGTCGATAACTTTGACAACTTAGAAGATATCTTCTTTAAGTTTGGCCTGAATCTTTCCGATGAACTGATTCCGCAAGTGCAACAAGCATTACATGAAGCCATCGGAGATATTATGGTGCCAGTGCATACCGGCAACGGCAGCATCGATCTAATCATCCCCGGCGTTCATAAAGCCAATGGCCTGCGTCAACTCCAGAAATTATGGGAAATAGACGACAGCGAAGTAGTGGTCTTTGGCGATGGCGGTAACGATATTGAGATGCTGCGCCAGGCAGGGTACAGCTTCGCAATGGAAAATGCCGGCAGTGCGGTCGTAGCAGCGGCGAAATACCGTGCAGGCTCCAATAACCGTGAAGGCGTACTGGACGTGATCGATAAAGTTCTTAAACACGAAGCGCCATTTAATCAATAAAACGGCAGCACGCCCGGCAACACAACGACAGAATGAAGGCTGCATAATTCGCAGAAATTAACTCACCGGATTATTTCAGGCGAAATGATTATGAAGAATTATGTTTTGCTGGGCGCGTTTCTCATGAGCTTTGCCGGTGCAACGATGGCGCAAAGTGTTACCGTCGATGTGCCGAGTGGATACAAAGTGGTAGTGGTCCCTGATTCTGTCAGCGTTCCGCAGGCAGTCAGCGTCGCTACTGTGCCGCAAACCGTTTATGTGGCCCCGACTCCTGCTCCGGCTTACCGTCCACATCCGTATGTTCGTCACCTTGCCAGCGTTGGCGAAGGGATGGTTATCGAACATCAGATCGATGACCATCACCATTAATTCGAAAATGCCTGATTGCATTGTGCAATCAGGCATTTTTTTACCCTTCGTGTGAATTTCCTACCTGTTTATCTTTTAAAAAGATAAACATCAGCAGCAGCCACAAAATTCCGTTGGCAAGGTTGAAGAGATTAAACAGACCGTTGCCACCGTTCAGATACGCGTGTTTACTGATCTCAATACCGACAGTGAAAATCAGCATTTGCAACATCCCCATCGCCGCCGAGACAGTACCTTTACTCATATCGCTAGCAAACAACGTCAGACGCACCAACCCCGCATTCGCCAGGCCAATGCCAAAAGCATAAATACTTAACCCGGCAGTCATCCACAAATACGCGTGTGATGAGATGACCGTTGCCGCAGCGGCAACCAACAGACCAATCATAATTGGCCAGCCGCCCATAATGATCAGCGAACGTACGGTGCGACGCGAGGTCAGCCGAGCCAGCAGTAGGTTCCCCGCAATTAATGCGCCGAAAATGGGAACTTGCAGCAGACCATATTCATAGCTGCTCAATTGCTCGCCGGTTATGATGATAATCGGCGACTGGGCAATCCACGCCAGCAACGGCAGACTGACAAATCCCAATGCCAGCGCCCCCGCAACAAAGCGACCATTCTTCAGTACCAGCTTGTAGTCACGCCCTAGCTCTTTCAGCGACAGTTTCTCGCCAATACGCGTAGCGGTTTCTGGCATGGCACGTTGCAGGCCAAAGAAGGAGATCGCTGCCAATGCGGCAAATAATACAAACATCCCTTCCCAGGGCAGCACATGGATCCACGCCGCGCCCACCAGCGGGCCGAGTAGCGGCGCAATCAGCGCCACATTCGCCATCAGCGCGGTGATCTTGATACAAACCGCCTCTTCGAAGGATTCCTGAATCGCGGCGTAACCCACGGCGCCAATGAAACAGAGGCTTATGCCCTGCAAGAAGCGCAGCAGCGTGAATTGTTCAATGTTTTGCGCCAGTAATATCGCCAGACAAGTGATGATAAACCACACTACGCCCGCCAGCATCACCGGACGGCGACCAATACGATCCGACAATGGTCCCAGCAGCCACTGTAAAAACATCCCACCCGCCAGGTACGCGGTCATCGAGGTAGGAACCCAATCAATGCCCGCCTGGTACTGTTCCACCACGGCCAACATACCGGGCTGAATCATATCGTTACCGATATAGGTTGAGAATTCGTAGAGCACCAGACAGAGAGGGAAAAGTAATGCCTGACGTCCAAGTCTGGCACCATTAGCTAATCTATTTTGCATGCAATTTCTTCGCCAATAATAATCGCGCAAAGTTTAATAAAAGCGCGGCTAACGAGAAAGCAATTTTTGTCCCTTAAACCACTGTTAAGCACATTCTTACATTAATCGGCGGTTAGACTCTCTTTTTTAAGCTTTATTTAACTACCGCGCGTTACCATTACTTCACATAATACGGGTCACTTATGAGAAATAAGACGATGCCGCTTTACCCTGTTTAACATGCACCTTATTCTCACCGCCTTGCCTGATGGCTCTCCATTAAACACCTTATGAGTCTGGAAGTTATGCTGGAAAATCTCAATTACTCATTGTTCTCTCTAATTAATGCCACGCCAGATTCTTCTCCGTGGATGATCTCGTTGGCGATTTTTATTGCCAAAGATTTGATTACCGTGGTGCCTCTACTGGCCGTAGTACTTTGGCTGTGGGGGCATACAGCGCAACGGCAGGTAGTGATAAAAATAGCCATCGCACTGGCTGTAAGTCTGTTTGTTTCCTGGGGAATGGGGCATTTATTTCCGCATGACCGCCCGTTTGTCGAGAATATCGGCTATAACTTCCTGCACCATGCGGCAGATGACTCTTTCCCGAGCGATCACGGCACGGTGATCTTCACCTTCGCTCTGGCATTTTTAATCTGGCATCGTTTGTGGTCCGGATCGCTTCTCATGGTGCTGGCCGTAATTATTGCCTGGTCGCGGGTCTACCTTGGCGTCCACTGGCCACTGGATATGCTTGGTGGATTGTTGGCAGGAATGATTGGCTGCCTTAGCGCGCAGATTATCTGGCAAGCTGCGGGAGCGGTGCTCTACCAGCGACTGCAAGCGTGGTACCGCTTCTGTTTCGCCTTACCGATCCGTAAAGGCTGGGTACGTGGCTGATTTCGGATAAAACGTGTAATATCAGGCGGCTCGCTTCAATAACTATTCAGAGGGAATATGGAAACACGTCGCGAAGAGCGTATCGGGCAATTACTACAAGAATTAAAACGCAGCGATAAGTTACATCTGAAGGACGCCGCCGCCCTGCTTGGGGTTTCAGAGATGACGATTCGTCGCGACTTGAATAACAACAGCGCCCCCGTCGTATTACTCGGCGGCTATATCGTCCTCGAACCACGCAGCGCCAGCCATTACCTGCTAAGCGACCAAAAATCCCGTCTGGTGGAAGAAAAACGCCGCGCCGCAAAACTGGCCGCGACGTTGGTAGAACCCGATCAAACCCTCTTTTTTGACTGCGGCACCACTACGCCCTGGATTATTGAAGCGATTGATAATGAAATTCCTTTCACCGCCGTTTGTTATTCACTGAATACTTTTCTGGCGCTGCAAGAGAAACCACATTGCCGGGCGTTTCTTAGCGGTGGTGAATTTCATGCCAGCAACGCCATTTTCAAGCCTATCGATTTTCAACAAACGCTGAATAATTTCTGTCCGGATATCGCTTTTTATTCCGCTGCGGGTGTACATACCAAAAAAGGCGCAACCTGTTTTAATCTTGAAGAGTTGCCGGTGAAACACTGGGCCATGTCGATGGCGCAAAAGCATGTGCTGGTTGTCGACCACAGTAAGTTTGGTAAGGTACGTCCGGCACGCATGGGTGACCTGAATCGCTTTGATATCGTAGTAAGCGATTGTTGTCCGGAAGATGAGTATGTGAAGTACGCGCAAACGCAGCGTATTAAGTTAATGTATTAATTAAGCATCACCGGATGACGTCATCGCGCCATCCGGCCATCTAAAGATTAAGAGAACCAGCTGCCAAACCATTGATGGAATTTCATCATCACGAAATCCCACATCCGACCAAAGAATCCGCCCTCTTCCACATTCTCCATTACGATCAGCGGACGCTGTTCAATAGACTTGCCATTAAGCTGGAAATCAATGGTTCCGACGACCTGGCCTTTTTTCAGCGGTGCGGTGAGCTGCGGCTCGGTTAATGTATAACTGGCTTTCAGGTTTTTCAGTTGTCCACGCGGAATAGTCACCGATCCGCCTTCGCCAGCACCGAGATTCACTTCGCTCTTATCGCCAAACCAGACTCGCTGGGTCACAAAGGTGGCATCAGGTTTAATTGGTGTCACGGTTTCAAAGAAACGGAAGCCCCAGGTGAGCAACTTTTCGGACTCATTAAAACGGATACGATCGGTTTTCGCTCCCAGTACCACAGAGATCAAACGCATGTCGCCCTGGGTCGCGGAGGCCACCAGGTTGTAACCGGCACCTGCCGTAGTACCGGTCTTCATGCCATCGACATTGACATTACTACTCCACAGCAGACGGTTACGGTTAGGCTGGCGAATCTTGTTGAAGGTAAATTCCTTCTCTTTATGAATGGCGTACTCTTCCGGTACATCGTGGATTAACGCTTTGCCCAGCAAAGCCATATCGCGCGCGGTACTGAACTGCCCCGGTGCGTCGAGGCCGTGCACCGTCTGGAAGGTGGTGTTGGTCAGGCCCAATTTTTTAGCATAACCATTCATCAGGCCAATAAATGACTCCTGACTGCCCGCAACGTAATCTGCCAGCGCAATACAGGCGTCATTACCGGACTGAATGATCACGCCTTTGTTTAAATCGGCCACCGAAACCTGATCGCCCGGTTTGAGGAACATCACCGACGAACCGCGCAGCGCCGGATTCCCCGTCGCCCAGGCATCTTTACCGACCGTCACCATATCGGTGAGTTTAATCTTATCGGCCTTGAGCGCCTGCCCAACCACATAGCTGGTCATGATTTTGGTCAGACTGGCTGGGTCCAGTTTCTCATCCGCATTACCTTCCGCCAGCACTTTTCCGCTGGCGTAATCCATTAAAATCCATGCACGCGCATCCACGCTCGGCGCCTCAACGGTTTGTTCCGCCGCGAATGCCGTTGGGGCAAAAAGGAATAAAAATGCAGAACCCGCTGTAAGACCACGAAGGAGAGAGGAGAATTGCGTCATAAATGCCACCCGAGTATCCATTCAAAAAAAATACGTTATATCGCCGTATGATAAGTTCGGTGATTAATAACGCACACACAAACTTAAAGAAACCGTAAGTTGGTAAAGTTTTTAAAGTTTATGCAATATCCTGCCGCTTCGCTGCTTCTGGCGTCATTTTTTTGCCAACTGTTGCTTAAAAGTTAACTTTACTCCACCATCGGAGTCCTGTTCAGCCTGTGGCTGCCTGTGTAAAAAGGGGGGAGTATGATTACGCTGTGGGGTCGGAATAATTCAACCAACGTAAAAAAAGTATTGCTGACGCTCGAAGAACTGGAACTACCTTATGAGCAAATTCTCGCGGGCCGTGAGTTTGGAGTAAACCATGACGCCGACTTTCTCGCGATGAATCCCAACGGGCTGGTGCCGCTGTTGCGTGACGACGAACGCGATTTAATTCTCTGGGAATCAAACGCTATTGTCCGCTACCTGGCAGCACAGTATGGGCAAAACCGCTTGTGGATCGACTCGCCAGCACGTCGCGCAGAAGCGGAAAAATGGATGGACTGGGCAAACCAGACGCTCAGTAATGCCCATCGCGGGATCCTGATGGGATTGGTCAGAACACCGCCTGAAGAGCGCGATCAGGCCGCCATTGATGCCAGTTGCAAGGAATGCGACGTCCTGTTTGCCCTTCTTGATGCGGAACTGGCAAAAGTGAAATGGTTCTCTGGTGATAAATTTGGCGTGGGTGATATTGCTATTGCACCGTTTATCTACAATTTGTTTAACGTCGGTCTGACCTGGACACCGCGTCCAAATCTGGAACGCTGGTATCAACAGCTCACCGAACGCCCCGCAGTGCGTAAAGTGGTGATGATCCCCGTTAGCTAATTATTACGTGGACTTACTTTCAGTAATTCGCCATTGGACTCGTCGGTCAATACGTACAAATAGCCGTCGGGCCCAGTGCGAACATCACGAATTCGCTGCCCTCTGTCCGTTAATATGCGGCCATCTTCCGTCACTTTGTTACCATTGACGCTCATCACGATGACATCTTTATCTTTTAACGCGCCAATAAATAATTTTTGCTGCCACTGGGGGAATTTGTCGCTGTTATAGAAGGCCATACCGCTCACGGCGGGCGAATCTTTCCAGTAGAAAATGGGTTGTTCCGTTCCGGCAACGATTTCTCCTTTCGCTTCCGGTATTTTAAGTCCCGAGTAATTGATGCCCCAGGATGCCAGCGGCCAGCCGTAATTTTTGCCTTTTTCCGGGATATTGATTTCATCGCCGCCACGCGGACCATGCTCATTCAACCACAGCACATTGCTCCACGGATTCATCGCCATCCCTTGCGGGTTACGAATGCCGTAAGACCAGATCTCTGCTCGTGCACCGGATTCCTTCACAAAAGGATTATCATCCGGGATCTCGCCCTGGTAGGTCAGACGCACTAATTTACCCTGTAATTTGTCCAGATCCTGCGCCGTTGGGCGCTGATTGTTTTCGCCCAGACCAATAAACAAATAACCTTTGCTGTCAAACACCAACCGTCCACCAAAATGGTTACCGGTAGAAAGCTTAGGCGTCTGGCGAAAAACGGTGCGGAAATCCGTTATTTTTGTCAGGTCATCACTCAAGCGGCCATAACCTACGGCAGTACCTGCTTTGTCATCATCTCCCTGTTCCGAATAACTTAACCAGATGCGGTGAGACTGGGCAAAATCAGGCGCTAAAGCTACATCCAACAAGCCACCCTGCCCGTGCGCCCAGACTTCCGGCACACCAGCCAGCGGCGCAGATAATCCTTTTCCTTCTTGCCAGTGGCGTAACTCGCCACCACGCAGCGTGATTAACATACCGTGATTATCGGGTAAGAAAACCAGCGACCAGGGATGGTCGAGTTTATTTTGCAGCACGTCGACATTCACCGGTGCGGGAGCTGCCCGGAGAGATGAAGAAATGCAAAGAAGGGACACGATAAAAAAGGATTGTCGATGCATAACGCCTCCTGATTGACTCTGGCTTAAAGCGTAGTCAGTCAAAAGCGTAATAAATGCATTTTTACATAAACTTAAACATGAAGGGGGAGACGCTTTCTCCCCCTTTGTTTTCAGGCCTTCTCAAGCATGGCGCGCTTCTGCAGGCTCTGGATACTCAGCGTTAAGCTCATCAGACAATTTTCAAGCTTATCGGCGTTGACGGTAATAAAATTTGGGCAATCATGATACCCACTCATCAAACATACTGCGGCTGTCGCTAATGCTTCTTCAGCGTGATGAAGAGCACCCCACTCTTCCTTATCCAGATGAAGATTCAACCGCAGCGATTTATCGTGCAATTCGCGATGCAGTTTAAAAAAGTTATCTCGTAGATGATTGCTTTCGCTGACGGACATGTATCCTTTGGCCTTCCTCAGATGCACATATGCAGCGAGGTCAACTTGTGCGTCTTTCAACCGGTTCAGTAGGTCGATTCGCTGTCTGTCAACGAACATACTTCGATCCTCCTCTTTCCAGCCTTGTTGCAATTAAATAGTATGGCTATTTTTTGAGCAAAATGCTGTCAGGGATCAATACTTCACATCTTATTAATATTAATTTACATTATTTCTCTTTCCAGTACCTCACATCCCCATGGCGCCAGTTCTAATTGTTGTGAACAAGCCTTGCCCGTTTCCGCCACTCGCCACGCTCCAGGAAGCAAAACATTTTGTACATGAGCAGTGTAATTTTGTACAAATACCCATTCCTGATCGCCGTCTGTCCGACGCGTCGCAATAACGCCAGCAGGAAGTTCAGTAGCAAGTGCTTTTGGGAGATGAAGTGTGTTGATCAACATCGCGGCAAACGCTTGATGAAATGACGCATCATTACGCGAAGCCACATAAAAAGCACGACCTTGTCCGACGTGATTTACCGTTAACGCAGGTGTACCCGCATAAAAATCCTCACCATAGCGCGCCAGAACCTGTGCACCTTCGGCGTGAATAACCGCACATAATTCCCGTGCCTGCCATTGCCCCTGCAGTCCATACGCATTCGGCTCGCAGATAACTTCGTTATGCTGATAATCATTAAGGCTATCAATCTCTTCAGCCCATACGCCCATCAGGTCACGCAACGGGCCAGGGAACCCACCCAGGTGACATAAATCGGTTTCATTGACAATCCCGGACCAGTAAGTGGTGATAAAATTGCCACCAGCTTCGACATAGGCACGAGCACGAGCAGCAAATCCATCGCGAACCATATAGAGCATTGGGGCGATAACTAACTGATAACCCGTAAGATCACAATCAGCATTGATAATATCGACCGCCACGCCCTGCTCCCAGAAAGGTCGGTAATGCTCCACTACCGTTTGTTCGTAGTGGATACCGCAATTGCGTGGCCCGGCAGCATCATTGACCGCCCAGCGGTTTTCCCAGTCGAAAATAATGGCAACTTTTGCCTGCGTTTTCGTCCCAACCAATTGTTTAAGATGGGCCAGCCGTTGCCCCAGTTGTATGACTTCGCGCCCGGTACGCGTCTCCAGATGACCGACGTGATCAACCACCGCACCATGAAACTTTTCCACGGCACCACGACTCTTACGCCACTGAAAATAGTGCACGCCGTCTGCGCCGTGAGCGACGGCCTGTAAGGAAGAAAGAATATTCATTCCCGGCTTTTTCAGTTTGCTGGTTGGCTGCCAGCTTGTCTGGCTGGGCGTGGATTCCATCAGAATAAACGGTTTATTTTTCAAGGTACGCATCAGGTCGTGATACATCGCTGTTTTACAGGCTACGGCGCGTTCATCTTCCTGTTTGTGCCACATGGGGTAGCTATCCCAACTCACAAAATCAACCACTTCGGCTAATGCCCAGTAGTTGTAGTCATTGAAATACCACATAAAATTGGTCGTCGCAGGTAAATCGGGGCGTTCTGCTTTTAACGGCGCGATTTCCATTTGATAGAACTCTTTTACCTGCGATGTGACAAAGCGTCGCCAGTCAAGATTCAAACCGTGGTTGGACATTTCACCTAATGGGGAAGGAGATTCAATTTGTGACCAGTCACTGTAGGTATGGCTCCAGAAGCCAGTCCACCATGCCTGATTAAGCGCCTCGAGAGTGGTGTAACGAGTCTGCAACCAACGGCGAAACGCCTGTTGGCATCCATTACAATGACACTCTCCGCCATACTCATTACTGATATGCCATCCCAGAACCGCCGGATGATTGGCGTATCGCTGCGCCAGCTTACGGTTAATTTGCGTCACTTTATCTTTATACACTGGCGAAGAAAGGCAGTGATTATGGCGACCACCGTGAAGCATTTTCTCGCGTGAGGCGCTAACTCTCAGAACCTCTGGATAACGAGCAGCAAGCCAGGCGGGTTTGGCTCCGCTTGGTGTTGCGAGGAAGACAGAGATCCCACCAGCATGAAGTTTATCCAGCACCTCATCCAGCCAGTCAAAGCGATACTCACCCTCTGTGGGTTCCAGTATTGACCAGCTAAAAATGCCCACCGACATGGTGTTACAACCAGCCTGTTGCATCATGGCAATATCTTTCTCCAGAATCCCAGGGACATGTAACCATTGCTCCGGATTGTAATCAGCACCATGAAGTAACCATGGGGCTCTGGGGATGATCGGTGGGTGCTTGTCCATGCTGACTCCTGAATTGTTTTAAACAGACAAAAAATGTTATTCGTTCACAATACTGTCATCTAGTAATTAATTGCTTCGTTATGCAAGGAATGTCCGGCAGGAATGTGATCAAGTACGCGTTTTTTCCCTTCAAACAGGTTCGTCGGTTCAGCTTACCGGCACTGTGACAGGTGAGCGTGATACGTATGACATTCACTGCGGTATACTGTGACAAATCTTTTAGCCGGGGCGAATATGAAAACCAAAGCTGCAACCCTTGCCGATGTTGCTCGTCATGCCAATGTTTCTTATCAGACAGTGTCGCGGGTGCTTAACAATTCAGCGAACGTGTCTGCTAAAACACGTCAAAAAATTGAACAAGCCATTGCCGAACTTAAGTACGTTCCAAATCGCGTTGCTCAACAGTTGGTAGGGAAAGAGAGCAAAACGGTCGGGCTGGTTACAACTTCACTTGCCCTGCATGCCCCCTCGCAAATTGCGGCAGCAGTGAAAAAATATGCCGGAGAACAGGGATATCAGGTGCTGATATCCATGATTGATGATGTTGATATTAAAGGTATTCAGGCTGCAATTACTGAATTAAAAGCACAACGGGTAACAAAGATTATTATCAACGCACCGCTGGAAACGGCATTGGCTGAAACACTGGTGGCTGAAAACAGCGATGTATTGTGTTTGTTTCTCGACGTGGACCCTTATAGCCCGGTATTTAACGTCACCTTTAATCCCGCAGAAGGTGCACGCGCCAGCGTGAAACATCTTTACGATTTGGGGCATCGTCAATTTTGCTTGATCTCTGGCCCTGAAAATTCAGTACCAGCGCGGCTACGACTCAATACCTGGCGCGACACCCTCGCTTCACTCCAACTGACGCCGCTGGCCATTCATTACGGTAGTTGGGACGCTCAAAGCGGCTATCTGGCGACGTTACAGATGCTACGTGAAACACCACAGGTAACCGCTCTTCTGATCGCCAATGATCAGATGGCATTGGGGGCATTAAGCGCCTTACATCAACAAAAACGTAAAATCCCGCAAGATATTTCTGTCATAGGGTATGACGACACCTATGAAAGTGCATTTTTTGAACCTTCGCTAACGACCGTTGCAATCGACTTTGATTTACAAGGGAAAATTGCCGTTCAACAAATTTTACAGCCGGACGATGAACACGCGATGCTCCGCTCTTCAACCATCCTTCCCAGTCGCCTGGTCGTGCGTAACTCTGCTGGCCCCCTGCACTCACCGCAGGCTGATCTGATGAATATTGCTGAACACCTTCGCACACTGGCAGATGAGCTAACACGAAAGGCATAAAAGTAATACGTTCTCATAAAAAGATTTAGTGATCTGTTTCGCTAAATCTTTTTTATTATCAGCAATAATTGTGATGTAAATCTCAAACATTCATTTAACATATTGCCTAATCATCGCAGTCAGGGTCAGAGTAAAAATGAAATTGTTAACGTATGACATTTCCGGAGATGCATACCAAAACAATAACCAGTAAGCACAGCTAATGCCTGTGCCAACGGTAAATGACCCAACGCCAGTGATTGAGGATATGGCTATGTTATTGCCCGGTAAACGTAATTATATTTTGCTCAGTATTTTCGATTTTCTGTACCTCTTCGCCTGGTCGGCAACGATGGCATTTTTTGTCATATGGACGACACAGCATCTGGAAATTACCGCCACACGCACAGGATTGCTTTATTCCGTTAATGCTTTCATTGCGTTATTAATGCAGCCGTTCTTCGGTTTCATCTCCGATAAATTTGGTCTTAAGAAACAACTCATCTGGATCCTCGTCGCATTATTACTTCCCGTAGGCCCATTCTTTATTTATGTGTATGCCCCACTTCTGGTTCATAACTTCTGGCTGGGCGCTGTTTTAGGTGGTGTTTACCTGGGGATCATTTTTAATTCTGGCTGTGGCGTTCTGGATTCCTGGATAGATAAAGTTTCGCGCCGTTATCATTTTGAATATGGTCGCGTAAGAATGTGGGGCTCTCTGGGATGGGCCGCCGCCGCGTGGATTGTGGGTAAATACATTGATACCAGCCCTAATCTCTCTTTCTGGCTGGCAAGCTGTGCCATTGTGATCGCCGCAATCTGCTTTATGTTTACCAAAATTGAACTGACCGAGGCGGAAATTGAAAAAACCAATTCGCTGAAAGCTATCCATGCGCTTGAACTGGCGAAAAATAGTCAGTTCTGGTTTTTATTGATGTTCACTCTGTTCGTAACGCAAATTTATGACACCTACGATCAACAATTCGCACAATATTTTTCGCTGCAATTTCCGACGCCAGAAGAAGGCAATCGCTGGTACGGAATTCTGGCTTCTGTCCAGGTCTGTGGAGAAACCTTATTTCTCTGTCTGATGCCGTGGTTTGTTAACCGCACTGGCGCCAAATGGGCATTAGTGATTGCCGGAACCATTATGTCGCTACGCATTGCCGGTTCTGCAATCCAACTGGGGCCAGTGTGGATTGCGGCCGTTAAAATGATGCACGCCATCGAAAAACCACTGATTCTGGTGTCTGTGTTTAAATTTATCGCGGCTAACTTTGATCATAAACTCTCTTCGACGGTATACCTGCTGGTGCTTTTTGTGGCATCCATCGCCACGGCAATCTATTCACCCATTGCCGGCTATCTGTATGACACCATTGGCTTTGCTGAAACCTATCTAATCCTGGGGGCGATTGCCGGTTGCTTCACGCTTATTTCGGTCTTTACGCTGCGGGACAAATCCAGCAGCCAGCCTGCGGAGGCGCTAACTGAAAACCCAGTAGCATGACAATCATTTGCGCCCCGATATTTGGGGCGTTTTCCTCACCTGTAGACCAGATTACGATACAAATTTTATCCAGAACTCTGTAGAATCCCTGCCCTGACCTTTCCTGTAACTGAATATTTTTTAAGCTATGAGCAAAGTAACTCCCCAGCCGAAAATCGGCTTTGTTTCCCTTGGCTGCCCGAAAAACCTTGTCGATTCGGAGCGCATTCTGACCGAACTGCGAACTGAAGGTTATGACGTAGTACCGAGCTATGACGACGCGGATATGGTGATCGTTAATACCTGCGGCTTTATTGACAGCGCGGTGCAAGAGTCTCTGGAAGCCATTGGCGAAGCGTTGAATGAAAATGGCAAGGTGATTGTGACCGGTTGTCTGGGGGCAAAAGAAGATCAGATCCGCGAAGTCCACCCGAAAGTGCTGGAAATCACCGGGCCTCATAGCTACGAGCAGGTTCTGGAGCACGTTCATCACTACGTGCCAAAACCGAAACACAATCCGTTCTTGAGCCTGGTGCCGGAACAGGGTGTTAAATTGACCCCGCGTCATTACGCCTATCTGAAGATTTCCGAAGGGTGTAACCACCGCTGCACCTTCTGCATTATTCCTTCAATGCGCGGCGATCTGGTGAGTCGCCCGATTGGCGAAGTATTAAGCGAAGCGAAACGTCTGGTTGATGCGGGCGTTAAAGAGATTCTGGTTATCTCCCAGGATACTTCCGCGTATGGCGTTGATGTTAAACACCGTACTGGCTTCCACAACGGCGAGCCGGTAAAAACCAGCATGGTCAGCCTGTGCGAACAGTTATCGAAACTGGGGATCTGGACACGTCTACACTACGTGTACCCTTATCCGCATGTGGATGACGTTATCCCGCTGATGGCAGAAGGCAAAATCCTGCCGTATCTGGACATTCCGTTGCAGCACGCCAGCCCGCGCATTCTCAAACTGATGAAGCGCCCGGGGTCGGTGGATCGCCAACTGGCACGTATCAAAAAATGGCGCGAAATCTGCCCGGAACTGACCCTACGCTCAACCTTTATTGTCGGCTTCCCTGGCGAGACGGAGGAAGATTTCCAGATGCTACTCGACTTCCTGAAAGAAGCACGTCTGGATCGCGTTGGCTGCTTTAAATACAGCCCGGTTGAAGGTGCAGATGCCAATGCCCTGCCTGACCAGGTTCCGGAAGAAGTGAAAGAAGAACGCTGGAATCGCTTCATGCAACTGCAACAACAGATTTCCGCCGAACGCCTGCAGGAGAAAGTGGGCCGTGAAATTCTGGTGATTATCGACGAAGTGGACGAAGAAGGCGCGATTGGCCGCAGTATGGCTGATGCACCGGAAATCGACGGCGCGGTCTATCTCAACGGTGAAACTAACGTTAAGCCGGGCGACATCCTGCGTGTGAAAGTCGAGCATGCCGATGAGTACGATTTGTGGGGTAGCCGGGTTTAATTAATTCAGGCCGGACAAAATCATTTGTCCGGCCTGTGAATAATGATTACTGCCAGCTAATCTGTGCCCTGCCGTTTTTCTTACTCTTATACAGTCGCTCATCCGCCAGCATTTTCAGCCGTTCAACGGTAGTACATTCATTTGAATGCGCTACACCGATACTGGTGCTTAAATTAATGCTTCCCACCTGGAAATGAACGATTTCTTTTAGAATCGATAGCAACTCTTCCAGCGTTCCGCCAGTATAAATCACCGCAAATTCGTCACCGCCGAAGCGGTAGACTTTACCTTTATCTACCGGGATCTGTGATTTAAGGATTTTCACCACTTTCATCAACACTTCATCGCCCAACAAATGACCGAAGGTGTCGTTAATGTTTTTGAATTTATCGACGTCAAACAGGCACAAATATCCGCCTTTTTCCGGCAGCGCTTTTAAATCTTCATCAAAGGATTTTCTGCCCATCGCTTTGGTCAGGTCGTCCAGGAACGCCGAGTTATACATACTGTAGAGTTTTTTGACATCGGCAGCCGAAAAGAAAAGCCCGCCGTCCAGTACGCGTTCAAAATGGTTATTAATAATGGCTTCTTTCTCCACAATACCACGATTGATCACTCTGCGTACCAGATAGAGGCAGCTGGTCCCCGATATAACCGCCACCAATGCGGCAAAAAAGATGATCAACATACACACCTGAAAATAAACGTCTTTTTTATAGGCAAACACATACAATCCTGTCGGCAAATAGGAGAAGTGCTCCATCGCTTCCGAAACAGTGAAGATGGCGTTTTTGGCGTTATATTCATCACCAGTAACCGGTTTGCCATTCTTAAAAAGTGAGAACATCAGGTTATCGCTGTCCATTGCCAGTGATTTTGACAGTAAAGAAAAGCGCTCCAGCCCAAGCAAAAATATCAGACTACGATTATGGCTAACCGGGTAGAGATAATAGACGAAGGTTTTACCATCAAAAGAGATAAACCCCGTATTCTTAACATGCAAATACTTAACCACCTGCATGATATTTGTACAATAGTTATTCTCGTACTCCTTTACCTGAATACATTCATCACTGGAAATCAGATAAGGCCCAACATCATACAAATAAGAAGGAGAAACCGAATCGGCATAGGCTGTGCGTAAGCCAACCAGCAATTGTTCTTCCGTAGGGTTTAGCGTATTGATGAGATCAATTGCCACACTACGGCGATATTCAGCAATATTTGCCACCGCAAAAGCAGTATCAATAACGGACTGTTTCAGGCCATACACCCGTTCTTTCACCATTTGAGTGTAGATCCCGCAGGCAACTGCCGAAATCATAATAAAAATCAGCAGACTGACTGTAAGTACGAATTTATTGATTCTGGACATACCTAAACTACTCTTTTACTAACTTTCCACTTTTATCCCAGGCAGAGAATGGCATAGGCTTCTGGTACAGATACCCCTGAGCCTGAACACAGCCTAATTTTATTAATTCACGCGCAACCTCTTCGCTTTCAACACCTTCTGCAATCACCGGGATCTGGTTATAGCGTGCCAGGTCGAAGATAATCCGCACAATTTTTCCTGCGGTGCCGAAAATATCGCCGGTAAATTGTGAGTCTACTTTTATGCTGTCAGGGTTAATTTCATAAAAACGTTTCAGGTTTGACAGCCCTGTGCCAAAGTCATCAATCGATATCCCTACCCCTTGTTTACGCAGTTGTGCAATATTGAGATAAAAATGTTCATTAATTCGTTCAATCACTGTTTCAGTGATCTCAATACAGATACTATTCGCCTGCAGATCATGTTCTTTCATGATAGTTGTAAAATGTTCATGAAAGTGTGGCTCGTTTAGCTGCCAGGGCGAAACATTAATATGCAGTAAGAAACCGTCCTTCAGGGCCGCACGCTGGCTAAAATGCCTGAACTCCTTCATCGCGGTTTTAATAATTTGATAGCCAAGTTCATTGATAAACCCAATATCTTCAGCAATCGTAATAAACTTCAGCGGTGAGATTATTCCTCGTTCCGCAGAGATCCAGCGGCATAATGCTTCTGCGCCGATAATGTCTCTGGTTTTTATATCAACAATTGGTTGATAGACTAAAAATAGTTCGCCTATTTCCATTGCATGGCGAATGTTACGCGCAATCCAGATATTCTCTTCAATTTCGTTGAGTTTCGCGTCATCACAGAAAATAAACTCAGAGAACATATGGTCACGGATACTGGAAATCGCCAGTTTCAGTTTTTCGGCATAACTCCAGGCGTTTTCACCTTTCAAAGGTTCACAAATGGCAGATTTGTGTATACGCAGATTACGATAACCAAAGCTGCTGTCAAAATCATTTACCATCGCTATTTTACGGGTAAATGTCTGTACATTTTCCCGGCACAATAATAAATAGAGATCGGCATTGAATGTCACTATATCGCAGCATTGCGCATATTTCTCGGCAATTCGCTGACACAGTTTCCTGACTATTTTATTTCGTTCCTCGACGCCAAACACAGCTTCGACGGCTTCCAGTCCGCACAGTTTGATGATCCCGACAGCCTGATACTGACTATTATTAGATTCAATAATCGCCATGTTTTTGATAAAACCACTCTCCTGATCGTAGGAGATTAGCGAGAGCAGTTTATTCGAACGTTCAATTTCGGCATCTTTCATTTCCGCTATGGAATTTTTGATGCTGATAATCTCTTTCGCATCGCCTTCACGGATTTTCAGCGCCTGCATTTGTTCAGTAGAATCGGGCAAAAACTCCAGCGTATTGACCAGTTCTGTCATTTCGGAAAATTGTCGACGAAACACACGCGTGGTCATTAAGTAAACCAACAGCAATACGACAATAATAAACGCAAATGGTAGATAAAAGAGTTTATCTGATGCGTTAAATAAATTCCCCGTGGGATAATAAAAATATATTTCGAACAACGAGTTATTTGGAACCTCCGCTGTTCTTGCGATATATTCCGTGTCGAAAGAATCAATAATGTTATAATTTCCTTCGCTATTATAAATAATCAGTTTTTCACGGGCGAGTTGGTTTTTGGCGATGATCTCATGGCCTTGTTTTAAAAACAGCACTTCATCATTCGCACTGATTTGATCAAGATATTCATTCAGATAGCGCCAGTTTAAGTCAACATGAATTTTATTAACCGCCAGTAAGTCACGGTCTTTGCCATTAATTCGCAGGGTAAAAGAGATACACTTTTTCCCTGGGCGATCAAAGCAGTTGTAGGCCGGATTCCAGCTACTGACCGAGTCATCTGATGCTACCGACCAGGGCCGCTGCGACGGGTTAAAGTCGGCAAAGATGACGCGTCCTGCCTCATCGATAAGCGGTCCATTTACTTTTTCCTGATGGTAAACAAGGATCTTATCATTCGCTCGACGTGAAAAGAGATAATATTTATTATCATCAAGTACTAATCCTACCGTGTCCAGAAATGGCATCATTTCCATTTTCAGAATGACGGCACGTTTAATCTCCTCACTGTTTTTCAATAAATACAGCGAATCCTTTAACGTTAAGGCAGCACGCTCAATATCTTTAAAAAAATAACCTACATTTTTTTGAATAAGTTCAAAGCGGCTATCGGCACGTTTTACCGCCCTTTCCGATACCAACTGATAGTTAATGATGAAAAAAAGACCGATAAATGACAGCGTAGCCAACAAAAATAAAATAATCAGCCTTATCTTTATTTTTTCGTATAAACTAAGCATGTTAATACACGTAACAAAATAACTATCAGTACGCTGCTCTTCTGCATAAATAGACTTTTAAAGCAGCATATTTACCCAATTGCCTGATTCTACAAAATCGGCAGAAAGTTACAACACTTGCGTATGGCAATAATTTCCTATGACGCCATTACTTTTTTAAGCAATATTCTGCCGTGACTAGGCTTTAATTTTCGGGTCCAGCGCATCGCGTAAGCCATCGCCCAGCAAGTTGAAAGCCAGTACGGTCAGGAAGATAGCGAGCGCAGGAAAAACCGCCACATGCGGCGCGATGACCATATCCGCTCGCGCTTCATTGAGCATAGCCCCCCATTCTGGTGTCGGCGGCTGCGCGCCCAGACCGAGAAATGAAAGGCTGGCAGCCGAGATGATCGAAGTGCCAATACGCATAGTGAAAAAGACGACAATGGAAGAAACAGTTCCGGGCAAGATATGGCGCAACAAGATGGTCATGTCACTGGCACCAATACTGCGCGCCGATTCAATAAAAGTTTGCTGTTTCAACACCAGCGTGTTGCCGCGCACCAGTCGGGCAAAAGCCGGAATGGAAAAGATGGCTACAGCGATAATCACATTGGCAATGCCGTTTCCTAACACCGCAACGACCGCAATCGCCAGTAATATGCCCGGGAAAGCAAACAGCACATCGCAAATACGCATGATTAATCGGTCCCACCAGCCTTCGTAATATCCCGCCAGTAAGCCCAATAGCGTACCGATCGCCGCACCAATAAAGACAGCAAACACACCCGCCGCCAGCGAGATTTGCGCGCCGACCAGGACACGGCTGAAAATATCACGCCCCAACGAGTCGACGCCAAACCAGTGTTGCAAAGAAGGTCCGTTATTCAGGTTGTCATAATCGAAAAAATTTTCGGCATCATAGGGGGCGATCCAGCGGGCAAAAATTGCCACCACAATCAATAAAATGACGAACAGTGCGGCGGCCATCGCCATGTGTTGACGACGAAAACGTCGCCAGAACTCATGCCACGGTGTACGTACCTGGTCAGGTTTTACCAATGGCATAGCATTTAACACCGCCTGACGTCGCCAGTTAAATAATCGCATCCTTACTTGTACCTGATAGCCGGGTTAATGGCGGCGTAAAGCACATCCACCACTAAGTTGATAAGAATAAACTCCAGCGAGAAGAGCAGAATTTCCGCCTGAATCACCGGGTAATCACGCATTTCTACCGAATCGACCAGTAAGCGCCCAAGTCCGGGCCAGTTAAATACTTTCTCCACTACGATGGAGCCGCCGAGCAAAAAGCCAAACTGTAATCCCATCATGGTGACCACCGGGATCATGGCGTTGCGTAAACCATGCTTGAGGACCACCCAGGTTTCGCTCACTCCTTTTGCCCTCGCGGTACGCATATAATCTTCACTTAAAACGTCGACAAACGAGGCGCGGGTAAAACGCGCCATCACTGCCGCTACCGCCGCGCCGAGTGTCAGAGAAGGTAATATGTAGTGCTGCCAACTGTCTGCACCTACGGTAGGCAACCAGCCAAGTTCAACAGAGAAAACCTGAATCAGCAGTATTCCGAGCGCAAATGCCGGAAATGAGATCCCTGATACCGCGATGGTCATACTTAATCGATCCGGCCAACGGTTACGCCAGACGGCGGCGATAATACCAGCCGCCATGCCGAACAGCACCGCCCAGACCATACTGGTTATGGTCAGCCACAGCGTTGGCATAAAGCGGCTGGCAATCTCATCGGCTACCGGACGACGCGACACCATCGACAGACCAAAATCGCCCTGCACGGCATTGCTGATATAGTGCCAGAACTGGTGATACAGCGGCTGATCCAGCCCCAGTTGCTGACGCACCAACTCGATGACCTGCGCATCGGCTTCTGGACCAGCAATCAATCGCGCCGGATCACCGGGTAGCATATGGACAAACAAAAACACCAGCACTGAGACAATAAACAGCGTCGGAATCAGCCCCAGTAAGCGTTTGATAACGTAATTAAGCATTCCTCTCCCTGCGTTGCTTATTGCAAATCCGCATCTTCAAAGCTAAAGCCAGTGTCTGGCATGATCCAAAAACCGCTCAGGTTTTTGCTGTGTGCCGACACCAGTTTTTCTACCACCAGCGGGATCCACGGCGACTCTTGCCAGATGGTATCCTGCGCCGCCTTATACAAGCGCGCCTTTTCCGCCGGATCGTTGGTTTTCAGGGCCTGGGCAAGCTCGTCATCCACCTGCTTATTGCTGTAAAACGCGGTATTAAACAGCGTCGGCGGCCAGTTCTGCGAGGCGAACAGTGGCGATAGCGCCCAGTCAGCTTCACCAGTCGAGGCCGACCAGCCAGTGTAGAACATTCGCACGCCGCTCTCTTTCTGCCCTTTACCTTCAACTTCTGCCGCCCGCTGCCCGGCATCCATCGCAGTCACCTGGGCTTTAATCCCGACCTGCGCTAACTGCTGCTGGGTAAATTGCAGCACTTTCTGCGCGGTACTGTGGTTATGTGACGACCACAGCGTGGTACTGAAGCCGTTGGGATATCCCGCCTCTTTCAATAGTTCGCGCGCCTTAGCCGGATCGTAAGGCCACGGTTGATAACTTTGCGCATAGGCAATACTCGGTGGCACCACACCAGTAGCAGGTACTGCATATCCCGCGAAGGCCACTTTCACCAACGCCTGACGGTTGATGGCGTAATTCAGCGCCTCGCGCACTTTTGGGTTATCGAATGGTTTCTGCGTCACGTTCATGCTGATATAACGCTGCATAATCGACGGGCTGGCCATCAACTCGATATTTTTATTCTTTTCCAGTAGCGCCGCTTGTTCATAAGGGATGGGAAAAGCAAACTGCGCTTCACCGGTTTGTAGCATTGCCGCGCGGGTGTTGTTATCCGCCACCGGACGCCAGGTGATGCTGTCCAGTTTGGGCAAGCCAGGCTGCCAGTAATCAGCGAATTTTTTAACCTTCACAAAATCGGTCTGGTTCCAGGTATCCAGTTCATACGGTCCGGTTCCGACCGGGTGAAAACCGATCTCCTTGCCATATTTTTCCAGCGCCGCTGGTGAAATCATCGCTGTCGCCGGGTGAGCGAGGATGTTAATAAACGCGGAGAACGGTTGCTTGAGGGTAATCTTCACCGTTGTCGGATCGACCGCTTCAGTTTTAGCAATATTTTTGTACAGATTATAGCGTTTTAGATGATTTGCCGGATCGCTGGCCCGGTCCAGATTCGCTTTGACTGCTGCGGCGTTAAAGTCGGTGCCGTCCTGGAACTTAATCCCTTCGCGCAATTTCACGGTGTAAGTGAGGCCGTCATCGGAAACGGTATAACTCTCCGCCAGCACGTTTTTCAGTTTCATCTCTTTATCCAGGCCGAACAGTCCCTGATAAAAAGATTTCGCCACTGCCTGCGACAACGTGTCATTCGCGTCATACGGATCGAGCGTAGTGAAGTTCGATCCCACTGCCACAACCACCTCTTTGGCAGCGAATGCACAAGATGCCATCAACGCTGTGGCAATGCCCAGCGCCACTAACCCACTACGGTGTACAGCTCTTGCCATTTTATTCTCCGCCTGAATGTTATCTACGCAAAAATGCGTACTCTGATTGTGGTTGTGCAACGTAATGCCCCGGCCCGACGCATTGCAACGAGACGGCAGCAACCTCTTCGCCACGCAGATGAATATTGCTGGGAAGATCGTCCGACAGCAGCACGCGCTGCGGTCGTTGTCGGGACGGTTCAGCGACCGGAACTGCCGCCAGTAATTTACGTGTATAAGGGTGCTGCGGATTTTCAAAGACCGCGCGCCGTGGACCAATTTCAACGATTTGCCCGAGATACATCACCGCCACGCGATGACTGATCCGCTCTACAACGGCCATATCGTGGGAGATAAACAGAAAGGCGATGCCATAATCACGCTGGAGATCGAGCAACAAGTTGATGATTTGCCCGCGGATAGAAACATCCAGCGCAGAAACAGCTTCATCGGCAATGATCACTTTCGGGTTCAGCGCCAACGCGCGAGCAATGCAGATACGCTGACGCTGTCCGCCGGAAAACTCATGCGGGTAACGCCATGCATGTTCAGGCAACAGACCAACGCGCTCAAGCAACCACGCAACGCGTGTAGCCGCCTCTTTACCCTGCAATAAACCGTGAACACGCAGTGGTTCCATAATCGAATCGCCAACCGTCTGGCGCGGGTCCAGCGAGGCGTAAGGGTCCTGAAAAATAAACTGGATGTCGCGACGCAATGCCTGAAGTTTGCCTGGTGAAAGGGTATCGATTCGCTGCCCTTTAAAGATGATTTCGCCGCCCTGCGATTCAACCAGGCGCAGCAACGCCCGACCGGTGGTTGATTTGCCACTCCCGGACTCGCCCACCAGCGACAACGTTTCGCCCGGCCAGAGATCAAAACTGACCTTCTCAACTGCATGCACTTCTCGCGTTACACGATTCAGTAAGCCACTACGTAAAGGGAAACGGGTCACCAGATTACGCACCTGTAAAACAGGTTCGCCATCAACCACCGTTTTTTGCTCGACAGCTCGTTCCTGTTTAGCCGGATTTTCAAGCGATATCAGCGGGAAACGGCGAGGATAATCCTGCCCTTTCATCGCCCCCAACTGCGGCACGGCAGCCAACAGCGCGCGGGTATAAGGATGCTGTGGCGCATGAAAAATCTGTTCGACGCTGCCCGTTTCGACCGCTTCGCCCTGATACATCACCAACACCCGATCGGCTATCTCCGCCACCACGCCCATGTCGTGAGTGATAAAGATGACGCCCATCGACATCTCTTTTTGCAATACTTTGATTAATTGCAGGATCTGCGCCTGAATAGTGACATCCAGCGCGGTGGTTGGCTCATCGGCAATCAGCACCGCCGGGCGGCATGACAGCGCCATCGCAATCATCACTCGCTGGCGCATCCCGCCAGAGAGTTGATGCGGATAACGTGAAAGAATGGTTTGTGCCTCCGGAATGCGTACCTGATCCAGCATCAGCTTCGCCTCTACCATCGCCTGTTCACGAGTGGCGTTTTGATGCAAACGGATAGACTCGGCAATCTGCTCACCCACAGTAAATACCGGATTCAGCGACGTCATCGGCTCCTGAAAAATCATCGCTATATCTGCGCCGCGCACATGCTGTATTTGCCTGGCACTCTGCTCGTTAAGATCAATCACTTCACGACTGCGTCGCCGCAATAGCATTTTATCGCACTGTACCAGACCGCCTGCTTGTTCCAATAGACGCATTAATGCCAGTGCTGTGACGGATTTACCGGAACCTGATTCCCCAACAATGGCCAGCGTCTCGCCGCGCCGCAAACGAAAAGAAAGATTGCGCACCGCAGCCACTTTCTGCTGGTCCTGCATAAAGGCAATATTGAGATTATCGACCGACAGTACATCACCGGCATCAAGTTCATCACTGTGTGGCAACGGTGTCCCCTTTTTCGCGGTAGATACCGGTGGTTGGCGTATCGCCTGCGTAGCCCCAGGCGCGATACATTCCTTCGGTGTTAAACGGTAGCGCGACGTTACCTTCATGGTCGATAGCGATTAAGCCACCGCTGCCGCCAAGCGCCGGGAGTTTTTCCATCACCACCCGCTCGCAGGCTTCCGCAAGGCTCAGACCGCCATAATCCATTAATGCGCCAATGTCATACGCCGCCATCGCGCGGATGAAAACTTCGCCCGTACCGGTACAAGAAACCGCCACACTGGCGTTATTGGCGTAGCATCCGGCACCAACTAAGGGACTATCGCCCACTCGTCCGGGTAATTTATTGGTCATTCCGCCCGTGGACGTGGCTGCCGCCAGATTGCCGTGTAAATCCAAAGCCACGGCCCCCACCGTACCCATTTTTTGTTTTTCATCCAGCGGAGCGCCGTTATGGTCGAGGACGGTTTCCCCTCCCTCACGCGCCGCCAGCAGCTGTTCATAACGCAAAGGCGTGGAGAAAATCTCCGGTGAGACGCGCTCCATGCCATGAGAAAAAGCAAAGTTTTCCGCCCCCTCGCCAATCATCATCACATGCGGGCTTTGCTCCATCACCAGACGGGCAGCAAGAATCGGATTGCGCAGATGGCTAATGCCCGCCACCGCCCCCGCTTTCAGTGTGTTGCCATCCATCACGCAGGCGTCCAGTTCATGGGTTTCATCACGCGTAAAGACGGCGCCAATTCCGGCGTTAAAGAGCGGACACTCTTCCAGCAGGCGCACCGCTTCTGTCACCACATCCAGCGCGCTTTCGCCCGCTTCGAGCATTTGCTGTCCGGTTTCAACAATGGCAGACAGCGCCTCAATGTAGCGTAATTCCTGTTGCAGACTCATCTGCGCGCGGCTAATTGCGCCTGCGCCGCCGTGGATTGCAATGACTGCTTTGCCCATAGTCTTCGTCCATTAAGGGTGGCTCGCCACTTTTGCTATAAATATCAGAATTTTTATGAATTACTCATTCAATTTTTGAATATAGAAAGATGTATATGGCATGTAAAGGCGAGCGTCTACTCTACGACCGAGGTGGCATACAGTCTGTGACGTTTTTCTGACATAATAGGCAAATTCGATTTTGCCTCCGCAGGAGTGTTTTCATGGAATTTACCACCGGATTGATGTCGCTCGACACCGCGCTTAATGAGATGCTTTCTCGCGTTACCCCACTGACCGCCCAGGAAACGCTGCCACTGGTACAGTGTTTTGGCCGTATTCTGGCGAGCGATGTGGTTTCGCCGCTGGATGTCCCAGGCTTTGATAACTCCGCAATGGACGGCTACGCGGTACGTTTGGCCGATATCACCTCCGGACAACCGCTGCCCGTTGCCGGGAAGTCGTTTGCCGGTCAGCCTTATCATGGCGAGTGGCCCGCTGGCACCTGCATCCGCATTATGACTGGCGCACCAGTACCCGAAGGCTGCGAAGCTGTGGTCATGCAGGAACAGACTGAACAAACGGACAATGGCGTACGTTTTACCGCTGAAGTGCGTAGCGGGCAAAATATTCGTCATCGCGGTGAAGATATTTCTGCGGGCGCTGTTGTTTTCCCGGCAGGTGCTCGCCTGACTACCGCGGAACTACCAGTGATTGCTTCGCTAGGGATTGCCGAAGTTCCGGTGATTCGTAAAGTGCGAGCGGCGCTGTTTTCCACGGGTGATGAGTTGCAGTTACCCGGTCAGCCTCTGGGCGACGGTCAAATTTACGATACTAACCGCCTCGCGGTGCATTTGATGTTGGAACAGCTGGGTTGCGAAGTCATCAACTTAGGGATTATTCGCGACGATCCACATGCCCTGCGCGCCGCATTTATTGAAGCCGACAGCCAGGCGGATGTGGTGATCAGTTCCGGCGGTGTTTCGGTTGGTGAGGCGGATTACACTAAAACCATTCTCGAAGAACTGGGCGAGATTGCTTTCTGGAAACTGGCGATTAAACCGGGCAAACCGTTCGCGTTTGGTAAGCTCTCTAATAGCTGGTTCTGCGGCCTGCCGGGCAATCCGGTTTCAGCAACGCTGACCTTCTATCAATTAGTACAACCTTTGCTGGCCAAATTAAGCGGCAACACCGCCAATGGCCTGCCCGCGCGTCAGCGCGTACGCACGGCATCTCGTCTGAAGAAATCCCCAGGACGTCTTGATTTCCAGCGCGGCGTGCTGCAACGCAACGCCGACGGCGAACTGGAAGTCACCACCACCGGGCATCAGGGTTCACATATATTTAGCTCCTTTAGTCTTGGCAACTGTTTTATCGTGCTGGAACGCGATCGCGGCAATGTTGAAGCGGGCGAATGGGTGGAAGTCGAGCCATTTAACGCGTTGTTCGGAGGCCTGTAATGGCGGAACTCAGCGATCAGGAGATGCTGCGCTACAATCGGCAAATCATCCTGCGTGGTTTTGATTTTGACGGTCAGGAAGCATTGAAAGATTCCCGCGTGCTGGTGGTTGGCCTGGGCGGCCTCGGCTGCGCAGCCTCGCAATATCTCGCAAGCGCGGGCGTCGGTAACCTGACGCTGCTCGACTTCGACACTGTTTCGCTCTCAAATTTACAGCGCCAGACGCTGCACAGTGATGCTACGGTCGGGCAACCGAAGGTGGAATCCGCCTGTGATGCCCTGGCGCGGATCAATCCACATATCGCGATTACGCCGGTAAATGCGCTGCTTGATGACGCGGAACTTGCTGCGTTGATTGCTGAACACGATCTGGTGCTCGACTGCACGGATAACGTTGCGGTACGTAATCAACTGAACGCGGGTTGTTTTGCCGCGAAGGTGCCGCTGGTTTCCGGTGCGGCAATTCGTATGGAAGGCCAAATCACGGTCTTTACTTATCAGGACGGTGAGCCGTGCTATCGCTGCCTTAGCCGTTTGTTTGGCGAGAACGCGCTAACCTGCGTGGAAGCGGGCGTGATGGCGCCGTTGATTGGGGTGATTGGTTCATTGCAGGCAATGGAAGCGATCAAACTGCTGGCAGGTTATGGCAAACCGGCCAGCGGTAAAATCGTGATGTACGATGCGATGACCTGTCAGTTTCGCGAAATGAAACTGATGCGTAACCCGGGGTGTGAGGTGTGCGGGCAGTAATTGCCACCGTATGCCTGATAAGACGCGGCGAGCGTCGCATCAGGCATTTGCTCCAGACGCCAGATGCGGCGTGAACGCCTTATCTGGCCTACGGTTCGGGCGCAGATTTCCAGGCCTGATAAGACGCGACAGGCATCGGTGCACTCCGCCAGTTCATCAGCAATTTATGAGGATGACAAACGTCCTGTTAAATCGACGTTTTACCAAAAGCCCCCTGCCAGTCCTGCTCAAACTTCACTACCGCAGCATCAACTGCCGGATAGCTAATCATCTGTTGCGCAACATCCAGCGGCAGCGTGATTGATTCACATCCTGCCAGTAAGCAGTCCAGCGCCTGACGCGGAGTTTTGAAACTGGCTGCCAGCACTTTCGCCTGTGGCGCATGCATTTTCAGTAACTGGTGTAAGTCGGTCACAGTCTGAATACCACTTCCGCCCTGAGCATCAATTCGGTTGACGTAAGGCGCAACATACTCCGCCCCCGCCAGCGCCGACAGCAGCCCTTGCGCCGCGCCATACACCGCCGTACCCAGCGTTGGAATACCTTCCGCTTTTAATAGCTTAATTGCTGCCAGCCCCTCGGCAGTCACAGGTACTTTAACCACGATATCCGCAATAATAGAACGCAACTTACGCGCATCATTCACCATACCTTCAGCAGTAGTAGACATAACCTGGGCAAACAAACGCCCCTGTCCGCCCATTGCCTCATGTAACTCAGGAAGTAAAACCTCAAGAGGCTTCTTACCTGCCGCCACAATACTTGGGTTAGTTGTCACACCCGCCAACGGAAAAACACGAGCCAGCGCCTTCACTACAGCGACGTCTGAAGTATCCAGATACAGTTCCATAGTCATCCTCTAAATCTACTTTTTGTCTGAATGCAGACTATCACGAGAAAACCCTCTGAACAGTTGACGCACATCAATCTAACTTTCATTCGAAAGTATTTTAATGTTTGAACGAAATAGAGGGGCAACTATGATTTTCAATATTCAGCGCTATTCGACCCACGACGGTCCCGGTATCCGCACGGTAGTTTTCCTTAAGGGTTGCTCACTGGGCTGCCGCTGGTGTCAGAACCCGGAAAGCCGCGCCCGCACGCAGGACCTGCTATATGACGCGCGTCTGTGCCTGGAAGGCTGCGAACTATGCTCGAAGGCTGCTCCGGAAGTGATTGAGCACGCGCTGAATGGTTTACTTATTCATAGGGAAAAGTTAACGCCTGAACATCTGACGGCGCTGAACGACTGCTGTCCGACTCATGCATTAACCGTGTGCGGTGAAGCGAAAGGCGTTGAGGAGATCATGGCGACCGTTCTGCGCGACAAACCGTTTTACGATCGCAGCGGCGGCGGCTTAACACTTTCTGGCGGTGAACCATTCATGCAGCCGGAAATGGCGACGGCGCTACTGCAAGCCAGCCACGAGGCCGGCATTCATACTGCGGTAGAAACCTGCCTGCATGTGCCGTGGAAATACATCGCCCCTTCTCTGCCGTATATCGATCTGTTTCTTGCCGATTTAAAACACGTTGCCGACGTGCCGTTTAAACAGTGGACCGACGGTAATGCCGCGAGAGTACTGGATAACCTGAAAAAACTCGCAGCGGCGGGCAAAAAAATCATTATTCGCGTGCCGCTGATTCAAGGCTTTAATGCCGATGAAGCCACTGTGAAAGCCATTACAGATTTTGCCGCCAGTGAACTGCACGTTAACGAAATCCATTTCTTGCCCTACCACACGCTGGGCATCAACAAATATCACTTACTTAATCTGCCCTATGACGCCCCGGAAAAACCGCTTGATGCGCCAGAACTGCTCGACTTTGCCCAGCAGTATGCCAGCCAGAAAGGGTTAACCGCGACCTTACGAGGATAACAATCATGACAACACTGAAACTGGACACGCTCAGCAACCGCATTAAAGCGCACAAAAATGCGCTGGTACATATTGTGAAACCGCCGGTCTGTACCGAGCGCGCACAGCACTATACTGAGATGTATCAACAACATCTCGATAAGCCGATCCCGGTTCGTCGCGCGCTGGCGCTGGCGCACCACCTGGCTAATCGCACCATCTGGATCAAACACGATGAGTTGATCATCGGCAACCAGGCCAGCGAAGTTCGCGCCGCGCCGATCTTCCCGGAATATACCGTGTCGTGGATCGAAAAAGAGATTGATGATCTGGCGGATCGTCCCGGTGCTGGTTTTGCGGTGAGCGAAGAGAACAAACGCGTTCTGCATGAAGTGTGCCCGTGGTGGCGCGGTCAGACCGTGCAGGATCGCTGCTATGGCATGTTTACCGATGAACAAAAAGGCCTGCTGGCGACCGGTATTATCAAAGCGGAAGGCAATATGACCTCCGGAGACGCACACCTGGCGGTCAATTTCCCGCTGCTGCTGGAAAAAGGTCTTGATGGCCTGCGCGAGAAAGTGGCGGAGCGCCGCTCGCGTATCAACCTGACGGTGCTGGAAGATCTGCACGGCGAGCAGTTCCTGAAAGCGATTGATATCGTACTGGTAGCAGTCAGTGAACACATTGAACGTTTCGCTGCGCTGGCGCGTGAAATGGCAGCGACTGAAACCCGCGAAAGCCGTCGCGATGAACTGCTGGCGATGGCAGAAAACTGCGTTCTTATCGCCCACCAGCCGCCGCAGACGTTCTGGCAGGCGCTGCAACTTTGCTACTTCATCCAGTTGATTTTGCAGATCGAATCTAACGGTCACTCGGTTTCGTTCGGTCGTATGGACCAGTATCTCTATCCGTACTATCGCCGCGACGTTGAACTCAACCAGACGCTGGATCGTGAACACGCCATCGAGATGCTGCACAGTTGCTGGCTGAAACTGCTGGAAGTGAACAAGATCCGCTCCGGCTCGCACTCAAAAGCCTCTGCGGGTAGCCCGCTGTATCAGAATGTCACCATTGGTGGGCAAAATCTGGTTGATGGTCAGCCGATGGATGCGGTGAATCCGCTCTCTTATGCGATCCTTGAATCCTGCGGTCGCCTGCGTTCGACTCAGCCTAACCTCAGCGTGCGTTACCATGCGGGAATGAGTAACGATTTCCTCGACGCCTGTGTGCAGGTGATCCGCTGCGGCTTCGGGATGCCAGCCTTCAACAACGACGAAATCGTCATCCCGGAATTTATTAAACTCGGTATTGAACCGCAAGACGCTTACGACTACGCAGCGATTGGTTGTATCGAAACCGCCGTCGGTGGCAAATGGGGCTATCGCTGCACCGGCATGAGCTTTATCAACTTCGCCCGTGTGATGCTGGCAGCGCTGGAAGGCGGTCGCGATGCCACCAGCGGCAAGGTGTTCCTGCCACAAGAAAAAGCGTTGTCAGCGGGTAATTTCAACAACTTCGATGAAGTATCGGACGCGTGGGACACGCAAATCCGTTACTACACCCGCAAATCGATCGAAATCGAATATGTCGTCGACACCATGCTGGAAGAGAACGTGCACGATATTCTCTGCTCGGCGCTGGTGGATGACTGCATTGAGCGGGCGAAGAGTATTAAACAAGGCGGCGCGAAATATGACTGGGTATCTGGCTTACAGGTGGGTATTGCTAACCTCGGCAACAGCCTGGCGGCAGTGAAGAAACTGGTATTTGAACAGGGCGCGATTGGTCAGCAACAACTGGCTGCCGCACTGGCGGAAGACTTCGACGGTCTGACTCACGAGCAGTTGCGTCAGCGTCTGATTAATGGTGCGCCGAAGTACGGCAACGACGATGATAGCGTCGATACGCTACTGGCTCGCGCTTATCAGACCTATATCGACGAACTGAAACAGTACCATAACCCACGCTACGGTCGTGGCCCGATCGGCGGCAATTATTACGCAGGTACATCATCTATTTCCGCCAACGTGCCATTTGGCGCGCAGACTATGGCAACGCCGGACGGACGTAAAGCGCATACCCCACTGGCTGAAGGCGCAAGTCCGGCTTCTGGTACTGACCATCTCGGCCCAACGGCGGTAATTGGCTCAGTGGGTAAACTGCCTACCGGGTCAATTCTCGGCGGCGTGTTGCTCAACCAGAAACTGAATCCGGCGACGCTGGAGAACGAATCTGACAAGCAGAAACTGATGATCCTGCTGCGCACCTTCTTCGAAGTGCATAAAGGCTGGCATATTCAGTACAACATCGTTTCCCGCGAAACATTGTTGGAAGCGAAAAAACATCCAGATCAATACCGCGATCTGGTCGTGCGTGTCGCGGGCTATTCCGCCTTCTTCACCGCGCTGTCTCCGGAAGCGCAGGACGATATCATCGCCCGTACCGAACATATGCTGTAACTCTTCCGCCCGGCGGCTACCGTCGCCGGGCTATACCATTCACAGTATCAATTTCTCGCTCAATTGCATTCGAAATAAATTTGTGCCCTGCGTCACATTGTTATTACACTGTGGCGGTTTGCATTCATTGCCAGGAGCACTTCTATGAGCGTAAAAGTTATCGTCACAGACATGGACGGTACTTTTCTAAACGACGCCAAAACGTACAACCATGAGCGTTTTATGGCGCAGTATCAGGAACTTAAAAAACGCGGTATTGAGTTCGTTGTCGCCAGTGGTAATCAGTATTATCAGCTTATTTCCTTCTTTCCTGAGCTAAAGGATGAAATCTCATTTGTCGCAGAAAACGGCGCGCTGGTTTACGAACATGGCAAACAGCTGTTTCACGGCGAGTTGACCCGGCATGAATCGCAAATTGTCATTGGTGAACTGCTGAAAGATAAACAGCTAAATTTTGTCGCTTGTGGCCTGCAAAGTGCCTATATCAGTGAGAATGCGCCAGAAGCTTTTGTCGCTCTGATGGCAAAACACTACCATCGACTGAAACCTGTAAAGGATTACCAGGATATTGACGATGTGCTGTTCAAGTTTTCTCTTAACCTACCGGATGAACAGATCCCACTGGTGATAGACAAACTGCACATTGCACTCGACGGCATTATGAAACCGGTGACCAGTGGTTTTGGGTTTATTGACCTGATTATACCTGGCCTGCATAAAGCGAACGGTATTTCACGATTGATAAAACGCTGGGATTTGTCGCCGCAAAATGTCGTGGCAATTGGCGACAGCGGTAACGACGCCGAAATGTTAAAAATGGCGCATTATTCTTTTGCGATGGGCAATGCTGCTGAAAGTATTAAACAAATCGCCCATTACGCTACGGATGACAATAATCATGAAGGCGCGCTGAATGTAATTCAGGCGGTGCTGGATAATCTCGCTCCTTTCAATAGTTGATCTTCCCCGTGGCCGAAGTGAACACTTCGGCCTCTCTCCTTTTTGCTCGCTTTGTGCACTGACTCAAGATTTTTATCTTGCGTTAACTTATTTTTAACTTAAAGTATCAATCGTAATCATTTTACTTTCGAACGAAAGGTGCGAGGTTGATATGACTTTTTCCTGTGAGACGCTACCCACAGATGCGAAAGCGGCTATCCGAGAGATGAAAGCTGCGCTGCGGGAACAGCTCGGTGATGTACAACAGGTTTTCGATACTCTCTCTGCAAAAATCGAAACGCGTATTGCTGAAATCGATGCCCTAAAAGCGCAAGGGTTGCCGGTTTGGCCGGAGGTTTCTTATAGCGATATTGCCGCAGGTACAGTTAGCGATGCCACTCGCAATGAAATTAAACGTCGCGGCTGTGCAGTCATAAAAGGCCATTTCCCTCGCGAGCAGGCGCTGGCGTGGGATCGTGCCATGCTCGATTATCTTGATATCAATCATTTTGATGATGTTTATAAAGGCCCTGGCGACAGTTTTTTCGGCTCACTGGAAGCTTCTCGCCCCGAAATCTATCCCATTTACTGGTCGCAAGCACAGATGCAGGCGCGACAGAGCGAAAATATGGCAGCAGTGCAATCTTTCCTGAACCGCCTGTGGAAGTCTGAAAGCAACGGCAAACAGTGGTTTGATCCTGATATCAGTGTGATTTACCCAGACAGGATCCGCCGCCGCCCTCCAGGTACTACATCTAAAGGCCTGGGCGCGCATACCGATTCTGGTGCGCTGGAACGGTGGTTATTACCCGCTTATCAGCGCGTTTTTGCCAATGTATTTAATGGTAATTTCGATGATTACGATCCCTGGGATGCTGCACACCGGACCGACGTCGAAGAGTACACGGTGGATAACACCACCAAATGTTCGGTGTTCCGCACGTTTCAAGGCTGGACGGCGCTCTCTGATATGTTGTCGGGTCAGGGATTGTTGCATGTGGTGCCTATCCCGGAAGCGATGGCGTATGTTTTATTGCGCCCGCTGCTGGATGACGTACCGGACGAGGAACTGTGCGGGGTCGCACCTGGCAAAGTTCTACCCATTTCAGAGAAATGGCATCCACTACTGATTAAAGCGTTGACCTCGATTCCCGCGATAACAGCGGGGGATTCCGTGTGGTGGCACTGCGATGTGATTCACTCCGTCGCGCCAGTAAACAATCAACAGGGTTGGGGCAACGTGATGTATATCCCTGCTGCACCTATGTGTGAGAAAAATCGGGCTTACGCACACAAAGTTAAAATGGCGCTGGAAAAAGGCGCATCACCTGGCGACTTCCCGCGGGAAGATTACGAAGCAAACTGGGAAGGCCGCTTTACGCTGGATGATCTGAACATTCACGGTAAGCGCGCACTGGGCATGGACGTTTGAGAGTTAATGGAAGTGAATTGATGTGGGATTAAGAAAGTCGGTTCGATGTTGCTCAGATTGCTGACGAAGTGCGCTTTGTTCATGCCGGATGCGGCCTACAAAGTCCTGCAGATTCAATATATTGCAGGTACTGCGTAGGCCTGATAAGCGTAGCGCATCAGGCAATCTTGCGTTTGTCATCAGCCGCCGTCACCCCGACAGTATCGGGGTGACGGATAATAACTTACTCGATCCCTCTGCTACGCAGATAATCTTCGTAGTTACCGCTAAAGTCGATCACGCGTTCCGGAGTGATTTCCAGAATGCGGGTCGCCAGTGAACTCACAAACTCACGGTCGTGAGAAACAAAGATCAGCGTACCCTGATACAGTTCCAGCGCCATGTTCAGCGACTCAATGGATTCCATATCCAGGTGGTTCGTCGGTTCGTCCATGATCAGAATATTTGGTTTCTGCATCATTAACTTACCAAACAGCATCCGCCCTTTTTCCCCACCGGAAAGCACTTTCGCAGGCTTTTTGATGTCATCCTGGCTGAACAGCAAACGACCAAGAATGCTGCGTACCGCCTGCTCATCATCGCCTTCCTGCTTCCACTGACTCATCCATTCGAACACGGTCAGATCATTTTCGAACTCATATTCGTGGTCCTGGGCATAGTAACCAATGCGCGCGTTCTCAGACCATTTTACGGTACCACTGTCCGGTTGCAGATCGCCCACCAGCGTTTTCAATAGGGTCGATTTACCGACGCCATTGGTGCCGAGCACCGCCAGTTTTTCACCGACTTCCAGCAGCAGATTGAGATTCTTAAACAGTGGGCCGTTATCAAATCCTTTAGTCAGCCCTTCCACTTCCAGCGCATTACGGAACAGTTTCTTATCCTGCTCAAAACGGATGAACGGGTTCTGACGACTGGAGGCTTTTACCTCTTCCAGTTTGATTTTATCAATCTGACGCGCGCGCGAAGTCGCCTGGCGAGATTTAGACGCGTTGGCGCTAAAGCGGCTAACGAAGGATTGCAGCTCGGCAATCTGTGCTTTCTTCTTGGCGTTATCGGCCAGCAGACGTTCACGCGCCTGGGTTGCGGCCGTCATGTACTCATCATAGTTGCCCGGATAAACGCGCAGTTCACCGTAATCCAGATCCGCCATGTGAGTACAAACCATGTTGAGGAAGTGACGGTCGTGCGAAATGATGATCATGGTGCTGTCACGCTCGTTCAGCACCTGTTCCAGCCAACGAATGGTATCGATGTCCAGGTTGTTGGTCGGTTCGTCGAGCAGGAGAATGTCTGGATCAGCAAACAACGCCTGCGCCAGCAGCACACGCAGCTTCCAGCCAGGGGCAACTTCACTCATCGGGCCGTAGTGTTGTTCCAGTGGAATGCCTACACCAAGCAGCAATTCCCCCGCACGCGATTCTGCAGAGTAACCGTCCATTTCGCCGTATTTCACTTCCAGATCGGCCACTTTGTAGCCATCTTCTTCGCTCATTTCCGGCAAAGCATAGATTCGGTCGCGCTCTTGCTTCACTTCCCACAACTCTTTATGCCCCATGATCACCGTATCCAGCACGGTGTACTCTTCAAAGGCAAATTGATCCTGACGCAGCTTACCAATGCGCTCATTCGGATCGAGGGAAACGTTGCCCAGCGTCGGCTCAAGGTCGCCGCCGAGGATTTTCATAAAGGTGGATTTACCACTACCGTTCGCGCCAATCAGGCCGTAACGGTTGCCGCCGCCAAATTTGACGGAAATGTTTTCAAACAACGGCTTACTGCCGAACTGCATGGTGACGTTACTGGAAACTAACACAGGCGTATCCTGAAAAGAGATATGACAAACCGCGCATTATGCCATAAGTCTGAAAGAAGATCCTGTCCGTCGCTTAAGGTCTACACTCAAGCCAAAGGCAAAAAATGTGATTTCGTACACATCTGATTTCACTGTTAGCTGGAATGAACATATAATGCGCTTCCAATACTCTAATATTCTCAACCTAATGGCCTGCCAGGCACTAAATCTCGCTTAACATGAATATGAAATTGAAAACATTATTCGCAGCGGCCTTCGCTGTTGTCGGCTTTTGCAGTACCGCCTCTGCGGTAACTTATCCTCTGCCAACCGACGGGAGTCGCCTGGTTGGTCAGAATCAGGTGATCACTATCCCTGAAGGTAACACTCAGCCGCTGGAGTATTTTGCTGCCGAGTACCAGATGGGTCTTTCCAACATGATGGAAGCTAACCCAGGTGTGGATACCTTCCTGCCGAAAGGCGGCACCGTACTGAACATTCCGCAGCAGTTGATCCTGCCAGATACCGTACATGAAGGTATCGTCATTAACAGTGCAGAGATGCGTCTGTATTACTATCCGAAAGGGACCAACACCGTTATTGTGCTGCCGATCGGCATTGGTCAGTTAGGCAAAGACACGCCTATCAACTGGACCACCAAAGTTGAGCGTAAGAAAGCAGGCCCGACCTGGACACCGACTGCCAAAATGCACGCAGAGTACCGCGCAGCGGGCGAACCGCTTCCGGCTGTCGTTCCGGCTGGCCCGGATAACCCGATGGGGCTGTACGCACTGTACATCGGTCGCCTGTACGCTATCCACGGCACCAACGCTAACTTCGGTATCGGTCTGCGCGTAAGCCACGGCTGTGTGCGTCTGCGTAACGAAGACATTAAATTCCTGTTCGAGAAAGTGCCAGTCGGTACTCGCGTGCAGTTTATTGATGAGCCGGTGAAAGCGACTACCGAACCAGACGGCAGCCGTTACATTGAAGTCCATAACCCACTGTCTACCACCGAAGCCCAGTTTGAAGGTCAGGAAATTGTACCGATTACCCTGACGAAGAGCGTACAGACAGTAACCGGCCAGCCAGACGTTGATCAGGTTGTTCTGGATGAAGCGATTAAAAACCGTTCCGGGATGCCAGTTCGTCTGAATTAATCTTCAAAACTTAAAGCAAAAGGCGGAGTGATATTCCGCCTTTTTAATTTGCCAGACCTTATCCCGCCGGGATCATAACCAACAAAACATATCCCACCAGCGCCGCCCACAACAGCATCGGTATTGAATAGAGATGGAAACGCCACCAGATACGGCGATCGTTCGCCATACGTAGCGCAATCAAATTTGCCAGCGATCCGGGTAATAACCCAAAGCCACCTACGTTTACCGCCCATGCCAGAAATAAAGACGGCGGTACATAATTGAGCAGCAAAATCGTGCTCGGCACGTTACTGATTACCTGCGATAAACCAATCGCAGTCAGCCATAATCCAGGATCAGATAAATGACTCACGTTGCTCAACACGCCCTGTAATGCCGGAAGCTGGGTCAGTAAATGGACGTCAATAAACATCGCCATAAACACCAGCAGCAGCGTCCAGTCCACACTCAGCACCACGCGACGCGCCAGAAGCGCAAAGCCCGCCGCCACAATCACCAGCCCCCACAGTTCTTGTTTTAGCTCAAGCGACGTAAGAAAGACGATATACAGCCCCAGACAACTCCACACCAGCCGCGGCTTCCACTCAGGCATCTGCGCACCCGTATGATATTGCAGTGCCTTTCCAGGGAAACAACACCAGCACAACAGCAGGAGTGTCAGCATCATCGCACCAGCCAGCGGGGCCATTTGGGCAATAAAACCAACAAACGAAAGACCAGAGCGTCCCCAGATGAGGATATTTTGCGGATTGCCAATCGGCGTCAGCAACGATCCGGCATTCACCGCCAGCGCCTCAAAAATAATCAGCCGATTAACCGGGATCTCACACAGTCTTTTTAGCGTGACGGTTAGCGGAACAACAATAAACAGCGCGACATCGTTGGTCAGAAATGTAGAAAGCAGCGTCGCCGCCAGCACCATAAACATCGCCAGTCGACGCTCAGTAGCAAAACGGCGCACCATTTTGCGCCCAAGCACGTCAAAATAACCGCTTAACTCGACGCCTTTGGTCAGCAGCATCAGACCACTTAAGGTGATGATGGTGTGCCAGTCAATAGCGCCAGGCCAGGACTTAGGTGTGAAAGGAACGAAAAAACTTAATCCGATGCCAACAAGAATTAATAACTGAAAAAAGCGATCGCCTTGCAGCGTGCGTAAAAAGGGCAGACTCATTTGGCACCGTGTTTCTGGGTAAACAAACGAAAGGCGTCCAGCGTCTCTTCACTGACATGGTGCTCCATGCCTTCCGCGTCGCGGCGGGCGATTTCCGGGCTAACGCCCAATACCAGCAAGAAGTTTTCAACTATCTGATGTCGTTCGCGGCTTTCCTGTGCCAGTTTCTCTCCTTCCGCCGTTAAAAACACGCCACGCCAGGGGATCATTTCAATCAATCCCATTGTTGCCAGTCGCTTAAGCATTTTAGCCACCGTAGGTTGAGAGACTCCCAGACGGGCGGCCATATCAACCTGACGCGCTTCTCCAACCTCCCTTATCAGGTCAGAAATCAGCTCTACGTAATCGTCGATAAGTTCACGGCGATGTGCCTCTCTGACCTGGCGGAATCCTTCAACGTGCTCTTCCACGTTCACTAACTGCGTCACTTTTTTTGCTGATGGCGTACCTGCGCGACGACTCATTGTGCTTCCTCATTATGGTGACGCATACATAGCGTTCTCATTTCGTGCGCACATTGTAAACCAGAGTTGCGAAGGCACAAAAAATTAACGTTTTAGCAATAGCTATATAATATAGCCTGTGCTATATCTGTATGTAATGCAATCATCCCTCAAGGACCGACGGGATTAGCAAGTCAGGAGGTCTTATGAATGAGTTCAAGAGGTGTATACGCGTGTTTAGTCACTCTCCCTTTAAAGTACGGTTAATGCTGCTCTCGATGTTGTGCGATATGGTCAACAACAAACCGCAGCAAGATAAACCTTCCAATAAATAGCGGCGTCGCGGTACGCCGCTTCACTCCTGCTTTATTGCAGGCATAGATTGTTCAGGATTGAAAACCCCCACTTTTTATCGGTTTTGCTATTCTCCTCGCAAAAGATTTGTTCCTCAGTAGTTGACCTGAACGGCAGCTCGCTCTATCTTCTTGCAGCCCTGCGTATATTGCGGCTCGCAGATGCGGACCCTTCCCCCTCTTCACGCACTCTTGCAGGTATTGACCCTTGACGCCAGGGTAAGCACATGGCGTTTGTTACGATAGTGGCATATGAACTTAACCCTTAAAGAATCGCTTGTTTCCCGTAGCCGGGTTTTTAGCCCGTGGACTGCGTTCTACTTTTTACAGTCGCTATTGATTAACCTTGGTTTAGGTTATCCCTTTAGTTTTCTCTACACCGCCGCTTTTACTGCCATTTTGCTTTTGCTATGGCGGATGTTGCCGCGCGTGCAAAAAACCTTAATAGGCGTCTGTTCGCTGGTGGCAGCCTGTTATTTCCCTTTTGCTCAGGCGTACGGTGCGCCTAACTTCAATACATTGCTGGCGCTACATTCCACCAATATGGAAGAGTCGACCGAAATTCTGACGATCTTCCCGTGGTATAGCTATCTGGTCGGTTTATTTATTTTTGCGCTCGGCGTGATTGCGATCAGGCGGAAAAAAGAGGATGAAAAAGCACGCTGGAATAAATTCGACAGCCTGTGTCTGGTATTCAGTGTGGCGACATTTTTTGTCGCTCCGGTTCAAAATCTCGCCTGGGGCGGCGTATTTAAACTCAAAGACACCGGTTATCCGGTATTTCGTTTTGCCAGGGATGTCATCGTCAACAATAACGAGGTGATTGAAGAGCAAGAACGGATGGCGAAACTTTCCGGGATGAAAGATACCTGGACAGTCACTGCAGTTAAACCAAAATATCACACTTATGTGGTGGTCATTGGCGAAAGCGCACGTCGCGATGCCCTCGGTGCCTTTGGCGGTCACTGGAACAATACCCCGTTTGCCAGCAGCGTTAACGGTTTGATATTTGCTGACTACATTGCCGCCAGTGGCTCCACGCAGAAATCGCTTGGCTTAACGCTCAATCGCGTTGTCGATGGCAAGCCACAGTTTCAGGATAACTTTGTGACCCTGGCCAACCGAGCAGGATTCCAGACCTGGTGGTTTTCTAATCAGGGACAAATAGGCGAATACGATACGGCTATCGCCAGCATTGCTAAACGTGCAGATGAAGTGCACTTCCTGAAAAACGGTAATTTTGAAGCAGATAAGAACGCTAAAGACGAAGAACTACTGACAATGACCGCTCAGGTGTTGGCGGAAGAACACTCGCAGCCGCAACTGATTGTTTTGCATCTGATGGGCTCACATCCTCAGGCCTGTGACCGGACACAAGGTAAATACGAAACCTTTGTACAATCGAAAGAAACATCGTGCTATCTCTACACCATGACGCAAACGGACGATTTACTGCGCAAACTGTACGACCAGTTACGCAACAGCGGCAGCAGTTTCTCCATGGTTTATTTTTCAGACCACGGTTTAGCCTTTAAAGAACGCGGAAAAGAAGTGCAATACCTGGCCCACGATGATAAATATCAGCAGAACTTTCAGGTGCCTTTTATGGTCATTTCCAGCGACGATAAAGCGCATCGGGTGATTAAAGCCCGCCGTTCAGCCAATGACTTCTTAGGCTTTTTCTCCCAGTGGACGGGAATTAAAGCGAAGGAAATTAACATCAAATACCCGTTTATATCTGAGAAGAAAGCCGGGCCGATATACATCACCAACTTCCAGTTACAGAAGGTGGATTACAACCATCTCGGAACCGATATTTTCGACCCGAAACCTTAAAAACAAAAATCCGCCCCGAGAGGCGGATTTTTTATATCACCGAAGTGATTAGAAGCGGTAACCAACACCGGCAATCCAGGTGCCTACGTCAACGCTACGAATACGGCTCTGCTCGTAAGAGAAGTCCAGAGCAACGTTTTCCATCGGGTTGAACTGCAGACCAGCACCGTAGGAGAAACCGTAGTCGCTGGTGTCGTGTTTGTAGGTCGGGTATTCAGTGGTCTGGAATTTACCATAACCCACACCCACTACACCGTAGATGCTTGCCCAGTCGTTAATGCGGTAAGCCGGACCAGCAGTGATGCCGTAGTACTGGTTTTTGTTGTAGTCACCAGAGCTTGCAGTACGGCTTTTCTCGGTGTAAGTGAAAGAACCAATAACACCCAGCGGGCTGTTGTCTTCTTCATAGCGGTATTTCAGGTTGAAACCGCCCATTTTGTTCATTTGGCCCTGAGCGTCGCTCTGTGCGTAACCGCCAGTTACGGTAGAAGTCGCAGCTACGGAAGTACCTGCGGTGAAAGCCAGAACTGCGGCCAGTGCTGAAAGACATGCAATTTTTTTCATAACCACCTCAAATGTGATTCAAATAAGTCCTAAGCTTTAAATATATCAAAAATTAATGGGAAACTCTTCGCGATTTGTGATGTCTAACGGGCCATTTCATGTAACAGAACGTTTCCACATGCCGCTATCCATCTAAATTTAAATCATTTTTTCAGTGAACTGCGTAAGTATTACGCATATTTTCACTGCCGTTCATCCAGATTATTCCTAATCACCAAGCTGATGAATCAATCAATCCTGGCGCATTTTAGTCAAAACGGGGGAAAATTTTTTCAACAAATGCTCAACCAGTTTTGGTTATATCCAGTACACTCCTCGCTTTACCTGACTATACAAATTTATGGGGGAACGGATGCCAGGGACATTACGTAAAATGCCGGTCTGGTTACCGATATTATTATTGCTCGTTGCCATGGCGTCTATTCAGGGCGGGGCCTCATTAGCAAAGTCGCTTTTTCCACTGGTCGGCGCGCCGGGCGTGACTGCCCTGCGTCTGGCGCTGGGAACATTGATTCTTATCGCATTCTTTAAACCGTGGCGGCTGCGATTTGCCAAAGAACAGCGCTTGCCGCTGTTGTTTTACGGCATCTCACTGGGTGGAATGAACTATCTTTTTTATCTTTCTATTCAGACCGTGCCGCTTGGGATTGCGGTGGCGCTGGAGTTCACCGGCCCACTGGCAGTGGCGCTGTTCTCTTCACGCCGCCCCGTAGACTTTGTTTGGGTTGTGCTGGTGGTACTCGGCCTGTGGTTCCTGCTGCCGCTGGGGCAGGATGTTTCCCATGTCGACCTAACCGGCTGTGCGCTGGCGCTCGGTGCTGGTGCTTGTTGGGCTGTCTACATATTAAGTGGGCAACGCGCCGGTGCGGAACACGGCCCGGCAACGGTGGCCATCGGCTCGCTGATTGCGGCGCTTATTTTCGTGCCGATTGGCGCATTCCAGGCTGGAGAGGCGCTCTGGCACTGGTCGGTTGTTCCATTGGGTCTGGCTGTCGCTATCCTCTCTACCGCTCTACCCTATTCGCTTGAGATGATTGCCCTCACCCGTCTGCCAACACGGACATTTGGTACGCTAATGAGTATGGAACCTGCGCTGGCTGCCGTTTCCGGAATGATTTTCCTCGGTGAGACATTGGTGCCAATACAACTGCTGGCCCTCAGCGCTATTATTGCCGCCTCAATGGGCTCAACGCTGACAGCGCGCAAAGAGACTAAAATTAAAGAATTAGATATTAATTAAAGCTACCTTTCTGCATGGTTATGCATAACCATGCAGAATATTACACGACTCTTGATCCCTGCCCTTTTTATATATCTTGTTATCGCAAAACCTATTCTCTCTGAATAGTTCGCGTAAAAAAGAAAATAAGAATCGTTCCTGGCAATATACATAACCATGTGAATTTATATGGTTTTTATTTTTCACGCTTGTTACTGCTATTAGTGTGATAGGAACAGCCAGAATAGCGGAACACCAGGGCGGTGCTATACTTAGTCTCGTTAATTACTGGGACACAACATCAAGAGGATATGAAATTATGAGTACCGCTAAATTAGTTAAAGCAAAAGCGACCAATCTGCTTTATACCCGCAACGATGTCTCTGACAGCGAGAAGAAAGCGACAGTTGAGTTGCTGAATCGCCAGGTTATCCAGTTTATTGATCTCTCTTTGATTACCAAACAAGCGCACTGGAACATGCGCGGCGCTAACTTCATTGCCGTACATGAGATGCTGGATGGTTTCCGTACCGCACTGACCGATCACCTGGATACCATGGCAGAGCGCGCGGTGCAGCTAGGCGGCGTAGCCCTTGGTACCACTCAAGTTATTAACAGCAAAACCCCGCTGAAAAGCTACCCGCTGGACATCCACAGCGTTCAGGATCACCTGAAAGAACTGGCTGACCGTTACGCGATTGTCGCTAATGATGTGCGTAAAGCGATTGGCGAAGCGAAAGATGACGACACCGCAGATATCCTGACCGCCGCTTCCCGCGACCTGGATAAATTCTTGTGGTTTATCGAATCTAATATCGAATAAATCCATCACAGATGGTGCAAAACTTAAGTAAACGATAAAAGCGGCTTCCTGACAGGAGGCCGTTTTGTATTGCTGCCCACCTCTATGCACTTTTTTAGTGCAACCCATCGTCTTTCCTGTCTATCTAAGTAAAATATTTGTATCAACGCCATCACACAATCGTTACATAAAGATTGTTTTTTCATCAGAATTTACGCTAAATAACCTATGTGTCGAGTGCACTATTTTTGCGCACCACTTTGGCGCCCCAACATGGTGCAGACCGGAGATGTTGCCCCATAAATTGTGCAACCCGTTTTAATTGCTCCTATAAAAATCAAAGAGTTGTAAAACTGGCACGATTTTTTCATATACGTAAATGTCACGCAGGGGATCGTCCCGTGGATAGAAAAAAGGAAATGCTATGAAGTCTGTATTAAAAGTTTCACTGGCTGCACTGACCCTGGCTTTTGCGGTTTCTTCTCATGCCGCGGATAAAAAACTGGTTGTGGCGACGGATACCGCCTTCGTTCCGTTTGAATTTAAACAGGGCGACAAATACGTTGGTTTTGATGTGGATCTGTGGGCTGCAATCGCCAAAGAGCTCAAGCTGGATTACGAACTGAAACCGATGGATTTCAGCGGCATCATCCCAGCGCTGCAAACTAAAAACGTCGATCTGGCGCTGGCGGGCATCACTATTACCGACGAGCGTAAAAAAGCGATCGATTTCTCTGACGGCTACTACAAAAGCGGCCTGTTAGTGATGGTGAAAGCCAACAATAACGATGTGAAAAGCGTGAAAGATCTCGACGGTAAAGTGGTTGCTGTGAAGAGTGGCACCGGCTCCGTTGATTACGCAAAAGCGAACATCAAAACCAAAGATCTGCGTCAGTTCCCGAACATCGATAACGCCTATATGGAACTGGGCACCAACCGCGCAGACGCCGTTCTGCACGATACGCCAAATATTCTGTACTTCATCAAAACTGCCGGTAACGGTCAGTTCAAAGCGGTAGGTGACTCTCTGGAAGCACAGCAATACGGTATCGCGTTCCCGAAAGGTAGCGACGAGCTGCGTGACAAAGTCAACGGCGCGTTGAAAACCCTGCGCGAGAACGGAACTTACAACGAAATCTACAAAAAATGGTTCGGTACTGAACCAAAATAATAACGCTACGCCTGTAAAGCGTACTGGCAGTCCCCTCTCCCCTCTGGGGAGAGGGTTAGGGTGAGGAGCACAAAGCAGCTCCGACGCCATTAATTACCCTAACTTTTATTATTTACACCACGGTAACAGGAACAACATATGCAGTTTGACTGGAGTGCCATCTGGCCTGCCATTCCGCTTCTGATTGAAGGCGCCAAAATGACCCTGTGGATTTCGGTCCTCGGTCTGGCTGGCGGCCTGGTTATTGGACTGCTCGCAGGTTTTGCACGCACCTTCGGTGGTTGGATAGCCAACCACGTCGCGCTGGTCTTTATTGAAGTGATCCGCGGCACACCAATCGTCGTCCAGGTGATGTTTATCTACTTTGCCCTGCCGATGGCGTTTAACGACTTACGCATCGACCCGTTTACTGCGGCGGTGGTCACCATCATGATCAACTCCGGCGCGTACATTGCGGAAATCACGCGTGGTGCGGTGCTGTCTATCCACAAAGGTTTTCGTGAAGCAGGACTGGCGCTCGGTCTTTCACGTTGGGAAACCATTCGCTACGTCATATTACCGCTGGCACTGCGTCGCATGCTGCCGCCGTTGGGTAACCAGTGGATCATCAGCATTAAAGACACCTCGCTGTTTATTGTGATCGGCGTGGCGGAACTGACCCGTCAGGGGCAAGAAATTATTGCTGGTAACTTCCGCGCCCTTGAGATCTGGAGCGCCGTGGCGGTGTTCTATCTGATTATTACCCTGGTGCTGAGCTTTATTCTGCGTCGTCTGGAAAGAAGGATGAAAATCCTGTGATTGAATTTAAAAACGTCTCCAAGCACTTTGGCCCAACCCAGGTGCTGCACAATATCGATTTGAACATTGCCCAGGGCGAAGTCGTGGTGATTATCGGGCCGTCCGGTTCCGGTAAATCGACCCTGCTGCGCTGCATCAACAAACTGGAAGAAATCACCTCCGGCGATCTAATCGTCGATGGCCTGAAGGTTAACGATCCGAAAGTTGACGAGCGCCTGATTCGCCAGGAAGCAGGCATGGTGTTCCAGCAGTTTTACCTTTTCCCGCATCTGACGGCGTTGGAAAATGTGATGTTTGGTCCGCTGCGCGTGCGTGGCGCGAACAAAGAAGAGGCGGAAAAACTGGCTCGTGAGCTGCTGGCGAAAGTCGGCCTGGCGGAACGCGCTCACCACTACCCTTCCGAGCTTTCTGGTGGTCAGCAACAGCGTGTGGCGATTGCCCGTGCGCTGGCGGTAAAACCGAAAATGATGCTGTTCGATGAACCGACATCAGCTCTTGATCCGGAACTGCGCCATGAAGTACTGAAGGTTATGCAGGATCTGGCTGAAGAAGGGATGACGATGGTGATCGTGACCCACGAAATCGGTTTTGCCGAGAAAGTAGCATCACGTCTTATCTTCATTGATAAAGGCCGAATTGCGGAAGATGGCGATCCGCAGGTGTTGATCAAGAACCCGCCGAGCCAGCGCTTGCAGGAATTTTTGCAGCATGTCTCTTAATAGCCTGATGCGCTACGCTTATCAGGCCTACAGGATATATGGCAACTTATTAAAATTGCATGAACTTGTAGGACGGATAAGGCGTTCACGCCGCATCCGGCAAAAAAGCCCGCACGTTGTCAGCAACCTGCTTAATATCCCTTCCTCCCTTTCACCCGAAAGGGAGGCACACCAGATTCCTCTCATTTAAAATCGCCCCTCCCCCAGCATCTATACTTATCTTTTTGCTCTGTTTTCTCACTGGAGGAGTCATGCGGTGGATCCTGTTCATCCTCTTCTGCCTGCTGGGCGCACCTGCCCATGCGGTATCCATACCCGGCGTTACAACCACAGCCACATCGGATTCGGCCTCTGAACCGGCCCCGGAACCAGATATCGAACAAAAAAAAGCGGCCTATGGCGCACTGGCGGATGTGCTGGATAATGACACCTCGCGTAAAGAGTTGATTGACCAGTTGCGTACCGTCGCCGCGACGCCCCCTGCGGAGCCCGTACCGAAGATAGTGCCGCCGACATTGGTTGAAGAGCAAACCGTGCTGCAAAAGGTCACCGAAGTCAGCCGCCATTATGGTGAAGCCCTTTCCGCCCGCTTCGGACAACTTTATCGCAATATCACCGGCTCCCCGCATAAACCGTTCAACCCACAAACCTTCAGCAATGCGCTGACCCATTTTTCAATGTTAGCGGTGTTAGTGTTTGGTTTTTACTGGCTGATTCGCCTGTGTGCACTGCCGCTGTATCGCAAAATGGGCCAGTGGGCGCGGCAAAAAAATCGTGAGCGCAGTAACTGGTTGCAGCTTCCGGCGATGATTATCGGGGCGTTTATTATCGACCTGCTGTTACTGGCTTTGACGTTATTTGTCGGACAGGTATTAAGCGACAACCTGAATGCGGGCAGTCGCACCATCGCCTTTCAACAAAGTCTGTTCCTTAATGCTTTCGCCCTGATTGAATTTTTCAAAGCGGTTTTACGCCTGATTTTTTGCCCAAATGTGGCGGAGCTGCGCCCATTCACGATTCAGGACGAGAACGCCCGTTACTGGAGTCGTCGCCTGAGCTGGTTAAGCAGCCTGATTGGCTATGGCCTGATTGTGGCAGTACCGATTATCTCTAATCAGGTGAATGTACAGATAGGTGCGCTGGCGAACGTTATTATTATGTTGTGCATGACCGTCTGGGCGCTGTACCTGATCTTTCGTAATAAAAAAGAGATTACCCAGCATTTGCTCAACTTTGCGGAGCATTCGCTGGCCTTTTTCAGCCTGTTTATCCGCGCCTTTGCGCTGGTGTGGCACTGGCTGGCAAGCGCCTATTTTATCGTGCTGTTTTTCTTTTCGTTGTTCGATCCGGGCAACAGCTTGAAATTTATGATGGGCGCGACGGTGCGCAGTCTGGCGATTATTGGTATCGCGGCGTTTGTTTCCGGTATGTTTTCCCGCTGGCTGGCGAAAACCATCACCCTCTCGCCACATACTCAGCGAAACTATCCAGAGCTGCAAAAACGGCTGAACGGCTGGCTTTCGGCGGCACTAAAAACGGCACGTATTCTGACAGTCTGCGTGGCAGTAATGTTGCTGTTGAGCGCATGGGGATTGTTCGATTTCTGGAACTGGCTGCAAAACGGCGCGGGGCAGAAAACCGTAGATATCCTGATCCGTATCGCACTCATTCTTTTCTTCTCGGCGGTTGGCTGGACGGTGCTCGCCAGTTTGATCGAAAACCGGCTGGCTTCGGATATTCATGGCCGCCCGCTACCCAGCGCCCGTACACGTACCCTGCTGACGCTGTTTCGTAACGCGCTGGCGGTGATTATCAGTACCATCACCATCATGATTGTGTTGTCGGAAATCGGCGTCAATATCGCGCCATTGCTGGCAGGTGCCGGGGCATTAGGTCTGGCTATCTCGTTTGGTTCGCAAACGCTGGTGAAAGATATTATCACCGGGGTATTTATTCAGTTTGAAAACGGCATGAACACTGGAGATTTGGTTACTATCGGGCCGTTGACCGGCACTGTGGAACGGATGTCGATTCGCTCCGTGGGCGTGCGTCAGGATACCGGGGCGTATCACATCATTCCGTGGTCTTCGATAACCACCTTTGCTAACTTCGTCCGCGGCATTGGTTCGGTGGTGGCAAATTACGATGTTGATCGCCATGAAGATGCTGATAAAGCCAATCAGGCACTGAAAGATGCGGTAGCGGAATTAATGGAAAACGAAGAAATTCGCGGGCTGATTATTGGTGAACCGAATTTTGCCGGGATTGTCGGCTTAAGCAATACCGCGTTTACACTGCGTGTTTCGTTCACTACGCTGCCGCTCAAACAGTGGACGGTACGCTTTGCCCTCGACAGCCAGGTGAAAAAACATTTCGACCTGGCGGGTGTTCGCGCGCCGGTGCAGACTTATCAGGTGCTGCCTGCTCCGGGCGCGACCCCGGCTGAACCGCTGCCGCCGGGGGAGCCAACGCTTTAACGCTGGCGATTGACAAAACGGCGGCGCTGCTCGTCGTTCATAAAGGTCCAGGCAATAAAGCGACTCTGCTTTTGCCCCTGGGCCATCTCTTTTTTAACCACCTTCACCGCGCCCACGTCCGTCAGAGCACGATACAACGGCGGTAAGTTTTCGCCACGAGAAACCAGCGAGGTAAACCACATCACCTGCTTCGCGAAGCCTTTGCTCTCTTCAATCATCTTTTTGACAAAGGCGACTTCACCGCCTTCACACCACAGCTCCTGTTGCTGGCCACCAAAATTCAGCGCATCGTCTTTGTTCAGCCCCAGGTTACGGCGTTTACGCTCACTACCTGCCCGCGCCGCAGCGGCGGAATCGTGGAATGGCGGGTTACACAAGGTCGCGTCGTATTGCTCGTTTTTATGGATGATGCCGTTAAAAATCGCCCCGCTCTCTTTTTGCCGACGCAGACGAATGGCGCGGTTAAGCCCCGGATTAGCACTGATGATCGCCTGCGCGCTGCTTAATGCCTGGCTGCTGGTTTCACTACCGGTAAAACGCCAGCCATATTCATGTACGCCAATCAGCGGGTAAATACAGTTCGCACCAACGCCGATATCCAGAATGCTGGCATTGGCTGGAATTGTTCCTGTTGCTTCTGCCAGTAAATCGGCCAGGTGATGAATATAATCCGCCCGGCCCGGTACTGGCGGGCAGAGAAAACCGTCCGGGATATCCCAGTTCGCTACGGCGTAAAAATGGGCCAGCAACGCCTTATTGAGCGCCTTCACCGCCAGCGGATTGGCAAAGTCTACGCTTTGCTCCCCTGCGGGTGTAAGCGTGAGGAATTGCCTGAGTTCAGGATTCACCTGACAAAGCGTGGCGAGATCGTAGCGGCTGTGATGACGGTTGCGCGGATGCAACCCCGGTTTCTGGGCGGACATAGCATTCTCCTTTAAGCAGCGGCGTAAGATACCCGCATAACGCTACAGGGTAAATATCTGGCTGCGTTTATCATTTCTAAAAACCTTATTATGACTATGGTTTATGGCAATTCATCATAAAAATCAGCAGCATGTATCTTATTGATTTGTCTTGTTTTGTAAAAATATATCGTTCAAAAAATAAGCACATCTCTGTCAATTTTTTGCGTCATTTGCATCGCGCAGGCGACCTACACTTATCAGGCACTACCCGTTGTATTTATGAGGATGTCATTATGAAAAAGTGCCTCACACTACTGATTGCCACCGTCCTGAGCGGAATCTCTCTCACGGCTTATGCCGCGCAACCGATGAGTAACCTGGACAGCGGTCAGCTACGGCCCGCCGGTACCGTTTCGGCAACTGGCGCATCAAACCTAAGCGATCTGGAGGATAAACTGGCAGAAAAAGCGCGCGAACAAGGCGCGAAAGGTTATGTCATTAATTCCGCGGGAGGAAATGATCAGATGTTCGGTACTGCAACCATCTACAAATAACCCCACCAACGTAACTGCATTCGCCTCTGGATGCAGTTTTCGCCTGTTTTGTAATCAAAAAACATCAAATATGAACGCAATGTAAATAAATGTATTTCTTTTTCGCGTCAAGGGTGATAGAAAATCGCGTCAAGTGATAATGCTTATCAAAATTATTATCACTTGCACGAACACTATCACGGGATTAACAGTGGCATCGCATCCGCAGAGAGGCTTTCTCGTGACAGTGAAAATTTCAACATATAAGAAAAAGTCACCTGCAAAATGGAAAACAATCGCAATTTCCCTGCCAGACAATTTCATTCGCTCACGTTCTTTGCCGGTCTTTGTATTGGCATCACGCCTGTGGCACAGGCACTTTCCGCCGAAGGGCAAAACAATGCTGATGACACGCTGGTTGTCGAAGCATCAACGCCTTCGCTTTATGCACCACAACAATCTGCCGATCCGAAATTCTCGCGTCCGGTAGCGGATACTACCCGCACGATGACGGTGATTTCTGAACAAGTGCTTAAAGATCAGGGCGCAACCAACCTTACCGACGCGCTCAAAAACGTCCCCGGCGTGGGTGCGTTTTTTGCGGGTGAGAACGGTAACTCCACCACTGGCGACGCCATTTATATGCGCGGTGCCGATACATCTAACAGTATTTATATTGATGGCATTCGCGATATCGGCAGCGTCTCGCGCGACACCTTCAATACCGAGCAGGTCGAAGTGATTAAAGGGCCGTCCGGCACCGACTACGGGCGCAGCGCGCCGACTGGCTCGATCAATATGATCAGCAAGCAGCCGCGCAATGATTCCGGCATTGACGCCTCCGCCAGTATTGGCAGCGCCTGGTTCCGCCGCGGCACGCTGGACGTCAATCAGGTCATTGGTGATACCACCGCGGTGCGCCTGAATGTGATGGGCGAAAAAACGCATGATGCCGGACGCGACAAAGTCAAAAATGAGCGTTACGGCGTCGCCCCTTCTGTCGCTTTTGGCCTCGGTACAGCGAATCGTTTGTATCTTAATTATTTGCATGTCACCCAGCACAACACGCCAGACGGCGGCATTCCGACCATCGGTTTGCCGGGCTATTCTGCCCCATCTGCGGGAACGGCGGCCCTGAATCATTCAGGAAAAGTTGATACTCATAACTTTTATGGCACGGATTCTGATTACGACGATTCGACCACCGACACCGCTACTATGCGTTTTGAGCACGACATCAACGATAACACCACCATTCGCAACACTACGCGTTGGTCACGCGTGAAGCAGGATTACCTGATGACGGCGATTATGGGCGGGGCGTCGAATATTACTCAGCCCACCAGCGATGTGAATAGCTGGACGTGGTCACGTACAGCGAATACCAAAGATGTGAGTAATAAAATTCTCACCAACCAGACCAACCTGACCACCACATTTTATACCGGTTCTATCGGTCATGATGTCAGTACCGGCGTGGAATTTACCCGTGAAACGCAGACCAACTACGGCGTTAATCCGGTGACGTTACCGGCAGTAAATATTTATCATCCTGACAGCAGCATTCATCCCGGCGGCCTGACGCGCAACGGCGCAAACGCCAATGGTCAGACGGATACCTTCGCAATTTATGCCTTCGATACGCTGCAAATCACCCGTGATTTTGAGCTGAACGGCGGGATCCGTCTGGATAATTATCATACTGAATATGACAGTGCCACCGCCTGCGGCGGCAGCGGACGCGGTGCCATCACCTGCCCAGCTGGTGTGGCAAAAGGTTCTCCAGTCACCACCGTCGACACCGCCAAGTCGGGCAATCTGGTGAACTGGAAAGCGGGTGCACTGTACCACCTGACAGAAAATGGCAACATCTACGTGAACTATGCGGTTTCCCAGCAACCGCCGGGCGGCAGTAATTTCGCTCTTGCGCAGTCTGGCAGCGGCAACAGCGCCAGCCGGACTGACTTTAAACCGCAGAAAGCCAAAACCAGTGAGATTGGCACCAAATGGCAGGTGCTGGATAAACGCCTGCTACTTACCGCCGCGCTGTTCCGTACCGACATTGAAAATGAAGTTGAGCAGAATGATGACGGGACCTACTCGCAATACGGAAAGAAACGCGTCGAAGGTTATGAGATCTCTGTGGCCGGGAATATCACTCCCGCGTGGCAGGTGATTGGTGGATATACCCAACAGAAAGCGACCATAAAAAATGGCGCTGATGTCGCCCAGGATGGTTCCTCATCGCTGCCGTATACGCCGGAGCACGCCTTCACCTTATGGAGCCAGTATCAGGCAACCGATGATATTTCCGTTGGTGCGGGCGCGCGCTACATCGGCAGTATGCATAAAGGTTCAGACGGTGCGGTGGGAACGCCAGCATTTACTGAAGGTTATTGGGTCGCCGACGCCAAACTGGGGTATCGGGTTAATCGCAATCTCGACTTCCAGCTAAATGTCTACAACCTGTTTGATACCGATTACGTCGCCTCAATCAACAAGAGCGGCTACCGTTATCACCCGGGCGAGCCAAGAACCTTCTTGCTCACCGCCAATATGCATTTCTGATTCAGATGTGGGGCGCAGGCCCCACTTTTTGGAGAACTTGTATGATGTACCACATTCCTGGCGTGCTATCGCCACAGGACGTCGCCCGGATTCGCGAACAACTGGAACAAGCCGAATGGGTGGATGGACGCGTCACCACCGGAGCACAAGGTGCACAAGTTAAGAACAATCAACAGGTAGACACCCGCAGCGCCCTGTACGCCGCACTGCAAAATGAGGTGCTGAACGCGGTTAACCAACATGCTTTGTTCTTTGCCGCTGCCTTACCGCGTAGCCTTTCCACCCCGCTGTTTAATCGTTATCAGAACAATGAAACCTATGGTTTTCATGTGGATGGCGCAGTACGCAGCCATCCACAAAACGGCTGGATGCGCACTGACCTTTCTGCCACGCTGTTTTTAAGCGATCCACAAAGCTACGACGGCGGCGAACTGGTCGTTAATGACACCTTCGGACAACATCGGGTAAAACTCCCGGCAGGTGATCTGGTGTTGTATCCCTCCAGCAGCCTGCATTGCGTGACACCCGTAACCCGCGGCGTGCGAGTGGCATCATTTATGTGGATCCAGTCGATGATCCGCGATGATAAAAAGCGCGCCATGCTGTTTGAACTGGACAACAATATTCAGTCGCTGAAAAGCCGATATGGCGAAAGTGAAGAGATCCTGTCGCTGCTCAATCTTTATCATAACCTGCTGCGGGAATGGTCGGAGATCTGACTCTTGAACTGCCTGAGTTCGTCCCTATATTAGCTACACTTAACTGTACAAGCATTGATATGGGGAGGACGATATGGCATCCGGTTGGGCTAACGATGACGCCGTCAACGAACAGATCAACAGTACAATTGAAGATGCGATTGCCCGCGCCCGGGGTGAAATTCCGCGTGGCGAAAGCCTGTATGAATGTGAAGAGTGCGGCGCACCTATCCCACAGGCCCGTCGGGAAGCCATTCCTGGCGTGCGCTTATGTATTCATTGCCAGCAGGAGAAAGATTTACAAAAACCAGCTTATACAGGATATAATCGCAGAGGTTCGAAAGATAGCCAGTTACGTTAACTGCAACTGGCGGGATGTAGAGCGAATATAATTTGCACTTTGCGTGGCATTCCGTGCCTTTAACGCTGCCATGACTGCCACGTGGTAGAAAGTTGGTTCATAAGTGCAACAAATAAATGGTTTATCAGTATGTTAGATATCAATCAATTTATTTGAACAAGGTGGTCAATTCTCTTCGATTTTCTCTCGCACGAAAAAACGTGATACTCATCACATCGACGAAACAACGTCACTTAAACAAAATCACCTGCGAGAGATTAATCATGAAAACTATCAAAACTGTTGTTGCTGCTATGGCTCTTTCAACTCTGTCATTTGGCGTGTTTGCGGCGGAACCGGTAACGGCATCTCAGGCCCAGAGCATGAATAAAATCGGCGTAGTATCTGCCGATGGCGCATCTACTCTCGATGCTCTGGAAGCGAAACTGGCTGAAAAGGCTGCGGCTGCCGGGGCGAGTGGATACAGCATTACTTCCGCCACCAACAACAATAAATTAAGCGGTACAGCAGTTATCTATAAGTAATTCGTTGGCCGGATAAGGCATTTACGCCGCATCCGGCAACAGATGCCTGATGCGACGCTACCGCGTCTTATCAGGCCTACAAAATCCGAACCGTTGGTCGAATATGGCGTTTACGCTACGTCCAGCACAAGTATTTCCCTGTCTGTTTGCCGACAGACGCATGTGCTCTAACCCTCATTGATCCTATGTTACCCTTGTTTGCCCGTCCGTCACTGGACGGGCTTTTTTTAGCTGGCTAATTGTTAGCAGAAAGTCTGCAATGTCTCTTCCGGCATACCAATCTGTCGCGCCGCATCACAAATGGCCTGCCAGCTTCCGGCATCTAGTGGGATCCCAAACTCCTGCCGTTCACGGCGCATATTTACTTCCCACTCGCCCGGCAGCAAAATCGGTTTATCTTCATCATGCGGCGAGGCTTTCACCCACTGGGTAAAGGCTTCGGTCTGCGCTGTGCATTCCGGCGCACCGAACAACGCCGGATTAACGATAATGGTGGTCATGCAGTTAAAACCGGCATCGGGACTACTCTGCAATGTGTCCTGATGGGTGGTTTTACCGCCAGAAAGCGCCCCACCAAGAATTTCGCACATCACCGCCAGGGCGTAGCCTTTATGTTCAGCAAAACTCAGTAACGCTCCCAACGGAGGCTCCTGCATTACCGCCGGATTGGTCGTTGGCATACCGTTAGCATCAATCAGGCAACCTGGCGGCACGGGTACGCCTTTATGCCAGGCGACACGCGTTTTACCAAACGCAATGGTGCTGGTCGCGTAATCAAGCAGCAGCGGGAAACCATCCTTTCGAGGAAAGACGACGCAAAATGGATTTGTGCCTAAGCGACTGTCCCGGCCATGAAACGGCGCAACAGCCTTACTCCCGACCACACTGACAAAGTGGATAGAGACGAATCCCGCCGCCGCACACTGTTCCGCCCAATAACCGATACGCCCGATATGATGTGAGTTACTCAGCGCTATGGCGGCAATGCCGTGCTGGCGTGCTTTTTCAATCCCCAGCACCATTGCCTCATATGCAGCTACCTGACCACATGCGCGATCGCCATCAAGCGTGACCATTGCCCCCACATCTTTGACAATTTTGGCGTGATGGTTGAGTTGCAAATAGCCCTGCTGCCAGGAACGCACATAGTTAGGGATCATGCCAATACCATGTGAATCATGTCCTGCCAGATTTGCCGCAATTAAATGATCTGCTACTAGTTTTGCTTCCTGTTCCTCGCTACCCATCTGACGAAACACAGCCAGGATAAAGTTGTGCAGCGTCTGGGCATGAAAACGACGTCCACTTTCCATGGTTAACTCCTTTTTACGTTATATGCCTGTTGCTTTTTTATGCTGCGCGCCGCACACGGGAAGGTCAATCAAGATGCTGCACTTTGATTTTGCTGAGGAGTAAAGACCGGATGACAGTGATCATCCGGCTGGGGGAGAACTTAAAATGATTGTTTAATGCGCGCCAGACCGTCGTTAACGGTTGCCACTTCGCCCGCCGCCACCAGGCAGCAAGCCATCTGGATTTTCAGCGATTCGGGAATCGGTTCGCTACCAGCCAGGCAACGCTCAATCCACTGCGCCGTGGTTTCCGGGTCTTTTGCTTGTGGCAGTAACTCGTTACCAGCAGTGTCCTGTTTTTCATACAGCACCCGCATCCCTTCACGGTCGATCAAATTGATTTGCGGGCAGCGCTGCGGGTTAGCATACACTTCACCTTCAGTACCATGCATTAGTAGCGCCCTCCCGCCGATATCGCTAAAGAACTTTGCGACTCGCCCGATATATTCCGGATGCGAAACGCTGGAAAGACGCAGCGCCTCACCTTCGGCAAATGGTGTTGCCAGTTTCGCCAGAGTATGCGCACTGTTACGCACTCCCATCCGCCAGCGCATCGCCAGTTGTTTTTCCAGCGGCGGGCAAAACGCGCCGACAGGCATAAACACCGGTTGATGTTCGTCGAGCTTCGCCTGCGCCTGCCCGCCGTGCAGCGTTGGCGTAATACCCATCAGTTCAAAAATGGTTTCGGTCAGCACGCGAGTTGGATCTTCGCTAACCCCATGAACCACCACAGGAAAACCGAGCTTATGCAGCAGGATCGCCAGCAATGGCGTCAGGTTGGCCTGTTTACGCGCACCGTTGTAACTGGGAATGACAATCGGCATCGGCTTGCCGGCAGGCGGAGTCAGCTTAATGGTGTGATTTTGCATGGCTTCGTAAAAGCCGAGCATCTCTGCTTCCCCTTCCCCTTTGATACGCAGCGCAATCAATACGCCGCCCAACTCAAGGTCAGGGACTTCACCGTTGAGCATATGGGCATACAGACCGCGCGCAGTATCCCGGTCTAAATCGCGCGCGTGGTTTTTCCCGCGCCCGATCTCTTTAATGATTTTGCGATAGTCCATTTACGACTCCTTACCTGACTCACATCATTAACGCCGCCGACGGCGTGGGGATTTCGTTTTTTCTTTCTTTTTAACTATACCTTCAGGGACTTCCGGTTGCTCTATCGGAAATACCGGTAATGCATCCAGTAGTCGCTTGCCATAATTTTTGGTCAGCAAGCGTTTATCGTAAATCACCACTTCGCCCCAGCAACCGTGGCTTCGAATCAGTCGCCCAACCTGCTGAATCAGGTTAAACGAGGCGCTCGGCAGGCTTTGCACCTCAAATGGATAGCGGTTGAGGCTTTTCAGCCATTCCCCTTCGGTGATCACCACCGGGCTGTCGATAGGCGGAAAAGCGATTTTGTGGATATGCACCTGGCTGAGCAGTTCACCTTTCAGATCCAGCCCTTCGGCAAAAGACTGTAAACCAACCAGTACGCTGCGCTCACCGTTAGTAACACGTTTGCGATGCAGTTCAACTAAGCGAGAGCGCGGCTGATCGCCCTGCACCAGCAACATCAACCGTAAATCTGTCACGTAGTCGAGAAACCGCTGCATCGCACGCCCGCTGGCAAACAGTACTAACATACCGAGATGTTTTTTACTCTCCACCTGCTTACGGAAAAAGGCCGCCATTTCGGCAATATGCTGTTCTTCGTTGTCGATGGAAGGCTCATAGCGCATCCGTGGAATAACAATTTTGCCCTGTTCGCAGTGGTTAAAGGGCGAATCCAGCGCCACAAAGCGGTCGCCCGCTTTCTCTTTCAGCCCGCTCATCTCCTGCAAACGCGAAAAACTGTTCAGCGAACGTAAGGTCGCGGAAGTGACAATAATGTGCGGAATACTGCGCCACAGCAGCCTTTCCAGCTGATCGCTGACACGTATTCCCACGCAGTGAAACCAGAGATGTAGCTGCCCGTCACGCTCTTCTCGCGTCGCCCATTTAGTGACGGGCGCACCGGAAGATTGCGCCAGCGAAGCCAGCCGCCAGAGTTTGCTTTGCGCCTCGAACATCCCCAACGCGCGGTTCATCTGCAAAATCAACCGATGCAGACGAACAATGTCGTGACTACCGGTTTTCTCACTTAAGTCGTTAAGAAACAACTCCGCCAGACCACGCAGCATCTCGGTGAGTTTTGCCAGCCGCTGACAGATCTCCAGCACTTCATCAGGCAGTTCGCCCATCGCGAAACGGTGCTCTGCCTCCTGCCCGGCAGGCATGTAGAGATTGAGAATGTTGTTTAACGAGGCGATAAGCTCATACAACTCTTCACAATGCGCATTCAAACGTTCAGGGATCGCCAGCGGTGGGATTGTCTTCGGGCGAAACTGCTCCATGCAGGTAGCGACCAGTTTCGTGAACAAGTCCAGCTGTAGCCGATACCAGGGCGCGGTGATTTCGGCGCTCATCTCCAGCGCATCCCGCGCCACATCCGGCAGGTGATGACCTTCATCCAGCACCAGCAGTAAATTTTTCGGGTCCGGTAATACGGCTTCGCTTTCCATCGCTGCCATCACCAGCGCATGGTTTGCTACCACCACTTCTGCTTCCTGAATCTCCCGACGAGCAACAAAAAACGGGCATTCACGATAGTAGTAACAGTTGCGGTTGAGGCAACTGGCCTTGTCGGTGCTCAAACGACGCCAGAGATCGTCATCTATAGCGATATCCGTATGATCGCGCAGACCATCCCATTTATAAGTGTCGAGATCGCCCTTCAGCTTCGCGCAACGTTTTTGCTCTTCCTGATTGTTCGGTGTCAGTTCGTCATCAAGAAACGCCAGCAGATCCTGTTGCGTGGGTTCAGTGCTGGCGAGCGCCGTCAGATTACGCGGGCAAACGTAGCGCCCACGCCCAAAAGCGGCAGTGAATTTAAGATCGGGAATGATCTTTTTCAGCAGTGGCAAATCTTTGCTGTAGATCTGATCCTGCAACGCCACGTTGGCGGTACTCACCACCAGCGTTTTTTGCTCTTCGCGGGCAATGGCGATGCCGGGGATCAAATAGGAGAGCGTTTTCCCAACGCCGGTGGGCGCTTCAATCGCCAGATGCCTCCCTTCTTCTCCGGCCAGCGTTTTGGCGACGTCCGCAATCATCTGCCGCTGCGGCGCACGGGGAATAAAGTCGGGGATCTGTTCCTGAAGCGCCTTATACCAGGCGGCAATTTGCGCTTTAAGCGCGGCGGTTAATGCCATGAGAAAACCTGAAATACTGTATAAACAGCCAATATTGTGGCATTTTTCGGTTTTCAGGGGTAATGGTTTTTCTGTTTCTGGAAAGCGGCTCGCAATAACCACCAACATAATGCGGTTTAATGCCCATTCGAGCACAAAGGATCCTACACGTCATGCAAGACACCACCATAAATTTCTATAGCACCGGCGACGACTACGGTGATTTTTCTAACTTTGCCGCCTGGCCCATTAATGTTGACGGGAAAACCTGGCCCACCTCAGAACACTATTTCCAGGCACAAAAATTTCTTGATGAAAAATACCGCGAAGAGATCCGTCGGGTTTCTTCCCCCATGGTCGCCGCACGCATGGGGCGCGATCGTTCTAAGTCTCTGCGTAAAAACTGGGAGTCGGTCAAAGAACAGGTTATGCGTAAAGCGCTTCGCGCTAAATTCGAACAGCATGCAGAACTGCGTGCGCTCTTGCTGGCAACCGCGCCCGCAAAACTGGTTGAGCATACGGAAAATGATGCTTACTGGGGAGACGGTGGTAATGGTAAGGGTAAGAATCGCCTGGGCTACCTTTTAATGGAGTTGCGCGAACAATTGGCTATGGAGAAGTAACGTATCGGGTGACTAGAGGGGCGGTAAAACAGAGAAATCTTTTTGCCGTGTTCTCAAATTGCTGACAAGTGCTTGTTGTGAAATGCCGGATGCGGCGCGAGCGCCTTATCTGGCCTACAAAAGCATGCAAATTCAATATACTGCAGAGTTCACGTAGGCCTGATAAGCGTAGCGCATCAGGCAGTTTTGCGTTTGTCATCAGTCTCATGCCGGGCATCGCCCGGCATCAAAGATTACTGCGCAGCGGCAGGTTTACGCGGACGGCGACGACGTTGTTGCTCGCCAGTTGGTTTGGCATCGCCGAGGCGACGAGACGGCTTTTCTCCAGGTTTCGCGTTACCAGACTTCGCACCACTTTCCGCACGGCGTGGTTGCTGTTGACCGCGACCACCGCCCTGCCCACGACCACCGCCGCCACGTTGCTGGCGACCGTTCTGGATCGGTTCGGCTTTGATTGACGGGTCCGGCTCATAGCCCGGAATCGCAATGCGCGGGATCTCTTTTTTCAGCAATTTTTCGATATCACGCAGCAGTTTGTGTTCATCAACACACACCAACGACAACGCTTCTCCGGTGGCTGCGGCACGACCGGTACGCCCGATACGGTGGACATAATCTTCCGGTACGTTTGGCAGTTCATAGTTGACGACGTGCGGCAACTCTTCGATATCCAGACCGCGCGCAGCGATGTCAGTTGCCACCAGTACACGAATATCGCCCGATTTAAAATCAGCCAGCGCACGGGTACGCGCACCTTGCGATTTATTACCGTGGATCGCCGCACTACGGATGCCATCTTTATTAAGCTGTTCAGCGAGATGGTTAGCGCCATGTTTGGTACGGGTAAACACCAGCACCTGCTGCCAGTTCCCTTTCCCAATCATGTGCGACAGCAATTCGCGTTTGCGCTTCTTATCAACAAAGTGAACATGCTGGGTCACCTGATCAGACGCGGTATTGCGGCGTGCCACTTCGATTTCCAGCGGGTTGTGCAACAGTTTTTCCGCCAGGGCTTTAATATCGTCAGAGAAGGTCGCGGAGAACAACAGGTTCTGGCGCTTCGCAGGTAGTTTTGTTAACACGCGACGGATATCGTGGATAAAGCCCATGTCGAGCATGCGGTCAGCTTCATCGAGGACGAGGATTTCAACCTGATCCAGCTTCACTGCATTCTGATGTTCCAGGTCCAGCAAACGTCCCGGCGTTGCCACCAGCACATCAACGCCGCCGCGCAACTTCATCATTTGTGGGTTAATGCTGACACCGCCAAACACCACCAGCGAACGAATGTTCAGGTATTTGCTGTAATCACGGACGTTTTCGCCAATCTGCGCAGCCAGTTCACGGGTCGGGGTAAGAATGAGAGCACGTACCGGACGATGCCCTTTGGCGTGCGGCTGGCGAGTGATCAGGTGTTGCAACAGCGGCAGCGTAAAGCCCGCTGTTTTGCCGGTGCCGGTCTGGGCGCTAGCCATCAGGTCGCGGCCTTCCAGCACCGCAGGGATCGCCTGCTGCTGAATAGGGGTGGGTTCACGGTAACCTTGCTCGGCAACGGCGCGCAGGATATCAGGGCTTAAACCCAAAGAATCGAAAGACATAACTACTCCGAACCGCCCCGACCGTTACCGGTGTAGTTTTCAGGGAGATACTGAAAAGGAAAATGACAAAAACCACAATGTCATGAGGGAGCGGAGTGTAGCAGTTTTTGTGACACAGCGCATAAATTATCCCTGTGACTGGCGTAGCCAAAATTCTTAGCCATACTGGACAACTCCCATATGGAGTCATAATCTTAATCAATCATTTGATTAAGAATGGACTGTGCGATGAATAATCCTGCCATGACAATCAAGGGTGAACAGGCGAAAAAACAGCTGATTGCTGCCGCACTGGCGCAGTTTGGTGAATATGGAATGAACGCCACCACCCGCGAGATAGCCGCCCAGGCCGGACAGAATATCGCTGCCATCACCTATTACTTCGGTTCGAAAGAAGATTTGTACCTCGCCTGCGCCCAGTGGATTGCCGATTTTATTGGCGAGCAGTTTCGTCCGCACGCCGAAGAAGCCGAACGCTTGTTCGCGCAACCACAGCCGGATCGGGCTGCCATCCGCGAACTGATCCTTCGCGCCTGCAGGAACATGATTAAGCTGCTCACCCAGGATGACACCGTCAACCTCAGCAAGTTTATCTCCCGTGAGCAGCTCTCTCCTACGGCGGCCTACCACCTGGTGCACGAACAGGTGATTAGTCCGCTACACAGCCACCTTACACGCCTGATTGCGGCCTGGACCGGCTGCGACGCCAACGACACTCGCATGATCCTTCATACCCATGCGTTGATTGGTGAGATTCTGGCGTTTCGTCTTGGCAAAGAAACAATTCTGTTACGTACCGGCTGGACCGCGTTCGATGAAGAAAAGACCGAACTGATCAACCAGACGGTAACCTGTCATATCGACCTGATTTTGCAAGGATTATCGCAAAGGAGTTTGTAGTGATGAAAAAACCTGTCGTGATCGGACTGGCGGTAGTGGTACTTGCCGCCGTGGTTGCCGGAGGCTACTGGTGGTATCAAAGCCGCCAGGATAACGGCCTGACGCTGTATGGCAACGTGGATATTCGCACCGTGAATCTAAGCTTCCGTGTCGGTGGTCGCGTTGAGTCGCTGGCGGTAGACGAAGGTGATGCAATTAAAGCGGGCCAGGTGCTGGGCGAACTGGATCATAAACCGTATGAGATTGCCCTGATGCAGGCGAAAGCGGGTGTTTCGGTGGCTCAGGCGCAGTATGACCTGATGCTTGCCGGGTATCGCGATGAAGAAATCGCTCAGGCTGCCGCAGCGGTGAAACAGGCGCAAGCCGCATATGACTATGCGCAGAACTTCTATAACCGCCAGCAAGGGCTGTGGAAAAGCCGCACCATTTCGGCAAATGACCTGGAAAATGCCCGCTCCTCGCGCGACCAGGCACAGGCAACGCTGAAATCAGCACAGGATAAATTGCGTCAGTACCGTTCCGGTAACCGCGAACAGGACATCGCCCAGGCGAAAGCCAGCCTCGAGCAGGCGCAGGCGCAACTGGCGCAGGCGGAGTTGAATTTGCAGGACTCAACGTTGATAGCCCCCTCTGATGGCACTCTGTTAACCCGCGCGGTGGAGCCAGGCACGGTTCTCAATGAAGGTGGCACGGTGTTTACCGTTTCACTAACGCGTCCGGTGTGGGTGCGCGCTTATGTTGATGAACGGAATCTTGACCAGGCCCAGCCGGGGCGCAAAGTGCTGCTTTATACCGATGGTCGCCCGGACAAGCCCTATCACGGGCAGATTGGTTTCGTTTCGCCGACTGCTGAATTTACCCCGAAAACCGTCGAAACACCGGATCTGCGTACCGACCTCGTCTATCGCCTGCGTATTGTGGTGACCGACGCCGATGATGCGTTACGCCAGGGAATGCCAGTGACGGTACAATTCGGTGACGAGGCAGGACATGAATGATGCCGTTATCACGCTGAACGGCCTGGAAAAACGCTTTCCGGGCATGGACAAGCCCGCCGTCGCGCCGCTCGACTGTACCATTCATGCCGGTTATGTGACGGGGCTGGTGGGGCCGGATGGTGCAGGTAAAACCACGCTAATGCGGATGCTGGCGGGATTACTGAAACCCGACAGCGGCAATGCCACGGTGATTGGCTTTGATCCGATCAAAAACGACGGCGCGCTGCACGCCGTGCTCGGCTATATGCCGCAGAAATTTGGTCTGTATGAAGATCTGACGGTGATGGAGAACCTCAATCTGTACGCGGATTTGCGCAGCGTCACCGGCGAGGCACGTAAGCAAACTTTTGCTCGCCTGCTGGAGTTTACGTCTCTTGGCCCGTTTACCGGACGCCTGGCGGGCAAGCTCTCCGGTGGGATGAAACAAAAACTCGGCCTGGCCTGTACCCTGGTGGGCGAACCGAAAGTGTTGCTGCTCGATGAACCCGGCGTCGGCGTTGACCCTATCTCACGGCGCGAACTGTGGCAGATGGTGCATGAGCTGGCGGGCGAAGGGATGTTAATCCTCTGGAGTACCTCGTATCTCGACGAAGCCGAGCAGTGCCGCGACGTGCTGCTGATGAACGAAGGCGAGCTGTTGTATCAGGGAGAACCGACGGCCCTGACGCAAACTATGGCCGGACGCAGCTTTCTGATGACCAGTCCACACGAGGGTAACCGCAAACTGTTGCAACGGGCATTGAAACTGCCGCAGGTCAGCGACGGCATGATTCAGGGGAAATCGGTACGTCTGATCCTCAAAAAAGAGGCCACACCAGACGATATTCGCCACGCCGACGGGATGCCAGAAATCGACATCAGCCAAACCACGCCCCGCTTTGAAGATGCGTTTATTGATTTGCTGGGCGGAGCTGGAACCTCGGAATCGCCGCTGGGTGCAATATTGCATACGGTAGAAGGCACACCCGGCGAGACGGTGATCGAAGCGAAAGAACTAACCAAGAAATTTGGTGATTTTGCCGCCACCGATCACGTCAACTTTGCCGTTAAACGCGGGGAGATTTTTGGTTTGCTGGGGCCAAACGGCGCGGGCAAATCGACCACCTTTAAGATGATGTGCGGTTTGCTGGTGCCGACCTCTGGTCAGGCGCTGGTGCTGGGGATGGATCTGAAAGAGAGTTCCGGTAAAGCGCGCCAGCATCTCGGCTATATGGCCCAAAAATTTTCGCTCTACGGCAACCTGACGGTCGAACAGAATTTACGCTTTTTCTCTGGTGTGTATGGCTTACGCGGTCGGGCGCAGAACGAAAAGATCTCCCGCATGAGCGAGGCATTTGGCCTGAAAAGTATCGCCTCCCACGCCACCGATGAACTGCCATTAGGTTTTAAACAGCGGCTGGCGCTGGCCTGTTCGCTGATGCATGAACCGGACATTCTGTTTCTCGACGAACCGACGTCCGGCGTTGATCCTCTCACCCGCCGCGAATTTTGGCTGCACATCAACAGCATGGTAGAGAAAGGCGTCACAGTGATGGTCACCACCCACTTTATGGATGAAGCGGAATATTGCGACCGCATCGGCCTGGTGTACCGTGGGAAATTAATCGCCAGCGGCACGCCGGACGATTTGAAAGCGCAGTCGGCCAACGATGAGCAACCCGATCCCACAATGGAGCAGGCCTTTATTCAGTTGATCCACGACTGGGATAAGGAGCATAGCAATGAGTAACCCGATCCTGTCCTGGCGTCGCGTGCGGGCGCTGTGCGTTAAAGAGACGCGGCAGATCGTTCGCGATCCGAGTAGCTGGCTGATTGCGGTAGTGATCCCACTGTTACTGCTGTTTATTTTTGGTTACGGCATTAACCTCGACTCCAGCAAGCTGCGCGTCGGGATTTTACTGGAACAGCGTAGCGAAGCGGCGCTGGATTTCACCCACACCATGACCGGTTCGCCCTACATCGACGCCACCATCAGTGATAACCGACAGGAACTGATCGCCAAAATGCAGGCGGGGAAAATTCGCGGTCTGGTGGTTATTCCGGTGGATTTCGCCGAACAGATGGAGCGCGCCAACGCCACCGCACCGATTCAGGTGATCACCGACGGCAGTGAGCCGAATACCGCTAACTTTGTGCAGGGGTATGTCGAAGGGATCTGGCAGATCTGGCAAATGCAGCGAGCGGAGGACAACGGGCAGACCTTTGAGCCGCTTATCGACGTCCAGACACGCTACTGGTTTAACCCGGCGGCGATTAGCCAGCACTTTATTATCCCCGGCGCGGTGACCATTATCATGACGGTCATCGGCGCGATTCTCACCTCGCTGGTGGTGGCGCGAGAATGGGAACGCGGCACCATGGAGGCTCTGCTCTCTACGGAGATTACCCGCACGGAACTGCTGCTGTGTAAGCTGATCCCTTATTACTTTCTCGGGATGCTGGCGATGTTGCTGTGTATGCTGGTCTCGGTGTTTATTCTCGGCGTGCCGTATCGCGGGTCGCTGCTGATTCTGTTTTTTATCTCCAGCCTGTTTTTACTCAGTACCCTGGGGATGGGGCTGCTGATTTCCACAATTACCCGCAACCAGTTCAATGCCGCTCAGGTCGCTCTGAACGCAGCTTTTCTGCCGTCGATTATGCTTTCCGGCTTTATTTTTCAGATCGACAGTATGCCCGCGGTGATCCGCGCGGTAACGTACATTATTCCCGCACGTTATTTCGTCAGCACCCTGCAAAGCCTGTTCCTCGCCGGGAATATTCCGGTGGTGCTGGTAGTGAACGTGCTGTTTTTGATCGCTTCGGCGGTGATGTTTATCGGCCTGACGTGGCTGAAAACCAAACGTCGGCTGGATTAGGGAGAAGAGCATGTTTCATCGCTTATGGACGTTAATCCGCAAAGAGTTGCAGTCGTTGCTGCGCGAACCGCAAACCCGCGCGATTCTGATTTTACCGGTGCTGATTCAGGTGATCCTGTTCCCGTTCGCCGCCACGCTGGAAGTGACTAATGCCACCATCGCCATCTACGATGAAGATAACGGCGAGCATTCGGTAGAACTTACTCAACGTTTTGCCCGCGCCAGCGCCTTTACCCATGTGCTGCTACTGAAAAGCCCACAGGAGATCCGCCCAACCATCGACACACAAAAGGCGTTACTCCTAGTGCGTTTCCCGGCTGACTTCTCGCGCAAACTGGATACCTTCCAGACCGCGCCGTTGCAGTTGATCCTCGACGGGCGTAACTCCAACAGTGCGCAAATTGCCGCCAACTACCTGCAACAGATCGTCAAAAATTATCAGCAGGAGCTGCTGGAAGGAAAACCGAAACCTAACAACAGCGAGCTGATAGTACGCAACTGGTATAACCCGAATCTCGACTACAAATGGTTTGTGGTGCCGTCGCTGATCGCCATGATCACCACTATCGGCGTAATGATCGTCACTTCACTTTCCGTCGCTCGTGAACGTGAACAAGGTACGCTCGATCAGCTACTGGTTTCGCCGCTCACCACCTGGCAGATATTCATCGGCAAGGCCGTACCGGCATTAATTGTCGCCACCTTCCAGGCCACCATTGTGCTGGCGATTGGTATCTGGGCGTATCAAATCCCCTTCGCCGGATCGCTGGCGCTGTTCTACTTTACGATGGTGATTTACGGTTTATCGCTGGTGGGATTCGGTCTGTTGATTTCATCACTCTGCTCGACACAACAGCAGGCGTTTATCGGCGTGTTTGTCTTTATGATGCCCGCCATTCTCCTTTCTGGTTACGTTTCGCCGGTGGAGAACATGCCAGTATGGCTGCAAAATCTGACGTGGATTAACCCTATCCGCCACTTTACGGACATCACCAAGCAGATCTATTTGAAGGATGCCAGTCTGGATATTGTGTGGAACAGTTTGTGGCCGCTACTGGTGATCACGGCCACGACGGGTTCAGCGGCTTATGCGATGTTTAGACGCAAGGTCATGTAACTTTTTATCTTTTGCCAGTAACGACACTACCGCCGGGCCGGCAAGGATCGCCAGCCCTGCAACGGCCAGCAAATAGTTGTTTTCCAGCACGCGGGACAATAGCCACAGCACAATCAGCGCCGCGCCAAAATACCAGGTCGTGGTCAGCTCTTCCAGCACGTCTGCCACCTCACGCCAGCGTTGCTCGGGGTGGCGCTGAAACACCAGCATCATCACTACCGTGACACAATACAGCACGCATAATCCCACGCCGACGTGAACCAGAGTCTTACTCATCCAGCCCATCACCAGCAGCGCCACTACCAGTAAATGCAACATAATCTGCCAGCAACTTAGGCCAGTTGCGACACGAACACGTTGTTGCCACTTCATGGCTTCTCTCCTGAAGAATTTATCTCTACTTACTCAGAGTACCGAACTTTACGGAAAATTCCGTAAGACCGCACCTTTTTGTGACGCCGACTACACTATTTCAATGAGATAAGAGGCAAAGACAGGAAAATTATGCCCGATCAAACACAACATTTTTCGTTCAAGGTGCTCACCATCAATATTCACAAAGGCTTTACAGCGTTTAACCGACGCTTCATTTTGCCGGAACTTCGCGACGCCGTGCGTACCGTCAGCGCCGATATTGTTTGCCTGCAGGAAGTGATGGGCGCGCACGAAGTTCATCCGCTGCATGTGGAAAACTGGCCCGACACATCTCACTACGAGTTTCTCGCCGACACCATGTGGAGCGATTTTGCCTACGGTCGCAATGCCGTATACCCCGAAGGGCATCACGGCAACGCCGTACTGTCGCGTTATCCCATTGAACATTATGAGAATCGCGATGTTTCGGTCGATGGTGCGGAAAAGCGCGGCGTGCTCTACTGCCGCATTGTGCCGCCGATGACCGGAAAAGCGATTCATGTGATGTGCGTACATCTGGGCCTGCGTGAGGCGCACCGTCAGGCGCAACTGGCGATGCTTGCCGAATGGGTGAATGAACTGCCGGACGGCGAACCGGTATTGGTGGCGGGTGATTTCAATGACTGGCGGCAAAAAGCTAATCATCCGTTAAAAGTGCAGGCCGGACTGGATGAGATTTTTACCCGCGCCCACGGACGCCCGGCGCGCACGTTTCCGGTGCAATTTCCTCTACTACGACTGGACAGGATCTACGTCAAAAATGCCAGCGCCAGCGCGCCAACCGCGTTGCCGCTGCGGACATGGCGACACCTTTCTGATCATGCCCCTTTAAGTGCGGAGATTCATTTATGAAATGTAGCTGGCGCGAAGGCAATAAGATTCAGTTGCTGGAAAACGGCGAGCAGTATTATCCCGCGGTGTTTAAGGCGATTGACGAGGCAGAGCACCGCATCATTCTTGAAACGTTTATCTGGTTCGAGGACGACGTTGGTAAACAACTGCATGCGGCACTACTGGCAGCAGCGCAACGCGGGGTAAAAGCGGAAGTCTTGCTGGATGGCTACGGTTCACCGGATCTCAGCGATGAATTTGTCAATGAACTAACTGCGGCTGGCGTGGTATTTCGTTATTACGATCCCCGCCCTCGCCTGTTCGGTATGCGCACCAATGTGTTTCGCCGGATGCATCGCAAAATTGTGGTGATCGACGCGCGTATCGCCTTTATTGGCGGGCTGAATTACTCCGCAGAGCATATGTCCAGCTACGGTCCAGAGGCCAAACAGGATTACGCGGTACGCCTTGAAGGGCCGATTGTTGAAGATATCCTCCAGTTTGAACTGGAAAATCTGCCAGGACAAAGCGCGGCCCGACGCTGGTGGCGACGTCATCACAAAGCGGAAGAAAATCGCCAGCCGGGAGAAGCGCAGGTATTGCTGGTCTGGCGCGATAACGAAGAACATCGCAGTGATATCGAACGCCACTATCTGAAAATGCTCACTCAGGCGCGGCGGGAAGTGATTATCGCCAACGCCTACTTCTTCCCCGGCTATCGATTTTTACACGCCTTGCGTAAAGCGGCACGGCGCGGGGTGCGGATCAAACTGATAATTCAGGGCGAACCGGATATGCCGATTGTCAGAGTCGGTGCGCGCTTGCTGTATAACTATCTGGTTAAAGGCGGCGTTCAGGTGTTTGAGTACCGCCGCCGCCCGCTACATGGCAAAGTGGCATTGATGGACGACCACTGGGCGACGGTAGGGTCCAGTAATCTCGATCCGCTTAGTTTGTCGCTGAATCTCGAAGCAAATGTCATCATCCACGATCGTAATTTTAACCAGACGCTGCGCGATAATCTGAACGGCATTATCGCCGCCGACTGCCAGCAAGTGGATGAAAGTATGCTGCCAAAACGGACCTGGTGGAACCTGACCAAAAGCGTGCTGGCGTTCCACTTTTTACGCCACTTCCCGGCGCTGGTGGGCTGGCTTCCGGCGCACACGCCACATCTGGCGCAAGTTGATCCGCCCGCCCAACCGACAATGGAAACGCAGGATCGGGTCGAAACTGAAAGTTCAGGGATGAAGCCCTGATGAGTAAATCACATCCGCGCTGGCGCTTAGCAAAGAAGATCCTCACCTGGCTGTTTTTTATCGCGGTGATTGTGTTGCTGGTGGTCTACGCCAAAAAGGTGGACTGGGAAGAGGTCTGGAAGGTCATCCGCGACTACAATCGCGTTGCGCTGCTCAGTGCGGTTGGGCTGGTGGTCGTCAGCTATCTGATATATGGCTGCTATGACCTGCTCGCCCGCTTCTACTGCGGTCACAAACTGGCGAAGCGCCAGGTGATGCTGGTGTCGTTTATCTGCTATGCCTTCAACCTGACGCTCAGTACCTGGGTCGGCGGGATTGGTATGCGCTATCGTTTGTACTCCCGGCTAGGATTACCGGGCAGCACTATTACACGAATTTTCTCGCTCAGTATTACCACCAACTGGCTGGGCTATATTTTACTGGCGGGGATTATCTTTACCGCAGGCGTGGTGGAGCTGCCGGAGCACTGGTATGTCGATCAAACCACGCTGCGTATTCTCGGCATTGGCTTACTGATGATTATCGCGGTCTATTTGTGGTTTTGCGCTTTCGCGAAGCACCGCCATATGACCATCAAAGGGCAAAAGCTGGTGCTGCCTTCATGGAAATTCGCCCTCGCCCAGATGCTGATTTCCAGCGTTAACTGGATGGTAATGGGAGCGATTATCTGGCTGTTACTCGGTCAAAGCGTAAACTATTTCTTTGTACTGGGCGTGTTGCTGGTTAGCAGTATTGCTGGCGTCATCGTGCATATTCCGGCGGGGATTGGTGTGCTGGAAGCGGTGTTTATCGCGCTACTGGCTGGGGAGCATACAACCAAAGGCACAATTATCGCCGCCCTGCTCGCTTACCGTGTACTGTATTACTTTATCCCGCTGCTGCTGGCGCTGATCTGTTACCTGTTGCTGGAAAGCCAGGCGAAGAAGCTACGGGCGAAAAATGAAGCGGCGATGTGAAGTTCAGTTAAGTTCTTTAGTATGTGCATTTACGACTAATGAAAAAACCGAGTATGCCTTTGCCAGACAAGCGTTATAGCTATTGCTGCAAGAATCCCAAAGAAGCCGATAAAATAGTAATAGAGTGTTAATGCACCTGTAACAGCGCAACGAACCGGACTCCACAACTCTTCACTATGGCATTTTCCTGCCAGTTCAAGGAGCTTATTTCGTCCATGCGAGATAATGCCTGACCATAACACAATCATTAAGCAACTTATTACCCAAATGGGCCGTTCACTCATTAATGCCGCATTCACGATGATTACCAGGGCCAACCCTGTCAACGTCATCATAATGATAAAACGGTGAGAACCAGGATCAACATTAAATAATAAACCGGCCAGCATACTGATTAAAAACATCGCGCCCGCAGTGCTGAACACGATGATAATGGCATATACAGGAACTAAACTTGCAACGACAATCGCCACCAAAGAGATTAAAAACAGATATATTACGCCTGCTATAGCTACATTTATCTTGTTGATATCCTTACTTAAGCTATACATACAAAGTAATAATAATCCTATGCCGACATACATTTGCGGTGAATCATATTTTGTTGCCGTAATTTCGAGATACTTAGCTCCCCAGGCCAGCCCTGCGGTTGCCACCAAACCCAAAGCGGTAATGAGCCATATGCCGTTTAATATCCTGGCTTTGTGCTGAAAATCTAATTTATTGCTGTTTTGCGAGTATGATTCCATTCTTTTAGTTATCCTTAGAAAAAATATTAATATTCACCATCAATAAATTTAAAACCACGCATACAAAATACTTTTGTATTTATGGATACGGAAAACACTTCCGCTCGGCCATAAGGCATATTTTATACCTGGTACTTGTTAAGTGTCGTTTTTAGTAAGAAAAAAATCCCGACACATGGCCGGGATATTGATGGTGTAAAAGAATTAACGGCGATTGCCAAATATTCGCAGCAACATCAGGAACAGGTTGATGAAATCCAGATACAAGGTTAACGCGCCAAGAATGGAATATTTGCGCAGGTTCGACGTGTCGCGGGTATCAATCTGCTCGCCCATATTTTTCAGTTTCTGAGTGTCATACGCCGTCAATCCGACAAAGACAATCACGCCAATGTAGGTGACTGCCCACATCAACGCTTCGCTTTTCAGCCAGAAGTTGACCAGCGATGCCAGCACAATGCCGATCAACGCCATAAACAACATATTGCCGAAGCCACTTAAATCACGTTTGGTGGTGTAACCGTACAGGCTCATTGCACCGAACATCCCGGCAGTGACAACAAAGGTGCTGGCGATGGACGCCGCGGTATAAACAATGAAAATACTGGAAAGCGTCAGGCCAGTCAGCGCCGAATAAAGCATAAAGAGCATGGTTGTCACGCCCGCACTAAGCTTTTGAATCATCGCTGATAACACAATAACCAGAGCTAATTGCGCTATTACCAGACCAATTAAAAAGATGCGGTTGGTGAATAACAGCTCCATAACGGCGGCAGAATTGGCCGCATACCAGGCAACAAACGCAGTAAGCAGCAAGCCGACTGTCATCCAGCCATAGACCTGTGCCATATAGGTTTGCAGGCCAGCTCGGGTTTGTACGATTGAATCAGAACGTGGGAATCTGTCCATGACTTTCTCCTGAAGATATAAGGAATATCTTAAGGATACTGCAAATGAAGAGGGTGTGCATCGACGCAGCGTAAACGCATACCCTCAGCTGAGAAGTTGCCGGATGCAGCTGCACGGTATCCGGCCTGCTAAAAACTACCAGCGTTTTGCCGCCTGCTGATCGCTCTCCCGGGCTTCGACCCAGCGGTCGCCTTCCGGCGTGGCTTCGCGCTTCCAGAACGGTGCGCGGGTTTTGAGATAGTCCATAATAAACTGCCCGGCCTCAAACGCACTGCTGCGATGCGCACTAGTGACACCGACAAAAACAATTTCATCGCCCGGCCATAATTCGCCGATGCGGTGAATCACCGTGACGCGCCCAAGCGGCCAGCGGTTACGCGCTTCATCGACAATTTCTGCCAGTGCTTTTTCAGTCATCCCCGGATAGTGTTCGAGGGTTAATGCTTTGACGCTGTCGCCCAGGTTATGGTTGCGCACCTTACCGGTAAAGGTGACTACCGCACCGTCTTCGTCACGCTCCGCCAGCCACGGATACTCTTCTCCTACGCTGAACGGCTGCGGTCCGACAACAATTTTGGTTTCTGCCATCTTAGCCTCCGGTTACCGGCGGGAAGAAAGCTACTTCGTCGCCGTCAGTCAGCGGATGGTCAAAACTCACCAGCGTCTGGTTAACAGCAGCCAGCAATTTGCCATCTTCCATCGCCAGCGCCCAGCGATCGCTCTGCGCTGCCAGGTGCTGGCGTAACGCTTCTACGGTTGGGAAATCCGCAGTCACTTCGGTTGCATCTGTTCCCACCAACTCGCGCACCTGGGCGAAAAAAAGAACTTTAATCATCCGCTTCCACCTTAAAATCGCCCGACTTGCCGCCGCTCTTTGCCAGCAAACGTACCGGACCAATCACCATATCTTTTTGCACCGCTTTGCACATGTCATAAATGGTCAGCGCAGCCACGGAGGCCGCCGTTAACGCTTCCATTTCGACACCGGTTTTCCCGGTCAGGCGGCATAAGGTTTCTATACGTACCCGATTGTGCTCCGGCTCGGCCTGTAAATTGACTTCAACTTTGCTGAGCATCAGCGGGTGACACAGCGGGATCAGATCCCAGGTGCGTTTTGCCGCCTGAATACCGGCGATACGCGCAGTGGCAAATACGTCGCCTTTGTGGTGGCGACCATCAATAATCATCGCCAGCGTCTCGCTACGCATGGTGACGAAAGCTTCAGCGCGCGCTTCACGTACGGTTTCCGCTTTGGCGGAGACATCCACCATGTGCGCTTCGCCAGCGGCGTTGATATGGGTCAGTTGCGACATACTTATTTCTTCAAATGTGGATGGAAATTGCATGGACGCGTACGGGCATCCAGCTGCGGCGCGATGATGTTTTCCCAGGCGGTGCGGCACGCTTTGGTTGAACCCGGCATGGCGAAAATCAACGTCTTGTTAGCGACGCCCGCTACCGCACGGGATTGCAACGTTGCAGTGCCAATCTCTTCAAACGACAGCATACGGAACACTTCGCCAAAACCTTCGACTTCACGGTCGAACAGCGGCAATAACGCTTCAGGTGCCTGATCGCCTTCGGTCAGGCCAGTGCCGCCAGTAATCAACACCACTTGTACATCGTCGCTGGCGATCCACGCAGAAACCTGAGCACGGATGGCGTAGCGGTTTTCTTTGACAATGGCTTTATCGACAACGTGATGGCCTGCTTCCTGCGCCGAATCGCGCAGATAGTGGCCCGAGGTATCGTCTTCTTCACCGCGACGATTAGAAACCGTAAGAATAGCAATACGGGTCGGGATAAATTCAGTGCTTACCTGACTCATCTGATCTCTCCTTTTGACGTTTTAGCCGCCAATGTACGATAAGTTTTGCGTAATACCGGTGTTGTTTTGATGCAGGAAATGGGTCTGTTTCTTCTCCCGCAGCGCCGCTGAAATACGCGCTTCCAGCGCCTGTTGCTGGGTATCGTCTTCCAGCAGATCGCGCAGGTTAACGCCGCCTTCACCAAACAGGCAAAGATGGAGTTTACCAATGGAGGAGACGCGCAGACGGTTGCAGGTGGCGCAGAAGTCTTTTTCATACGGCATGATAAGGCCGATCTCTCCGGCGTAATCCGGATGACAAAAGACTTGCGCGGGACCGTCGCTACGTTGACGCAATTGATGGATCCAGCCGCGACGCAGTAACTCGTCACGTAGAACCTGACCAGAGATGTGATGCTTACGGAAGAGGTCGCTGCCCTCGCCCGTCTCCATCAGTTCGATGAAACGCAACTGGATAGGGCGATGCTGGATCCAGTTCAGAAAGGTGTCGAGCTGGTGATGATTAACATCACGCATCAGCACGGTATTGACTTTGACCTTCTCAAAACCAGCCTCAAATGCGGCATCGATGCCCGCCATGACCTGATTGAATTTATCCTGGCCGGTAATGGCATGAAACTGGCGAGCGTCGAGACTATCAACACTGACGTTAATCCCTGTCAGCCCGGCATCGCGCCAGTTTGCCACGTCGCGTTCCAGACGGTAACCATTGGTGGTGACCGCAATCTGACGGATTGCGTCATTTTCCCGCACAGCGGCGATGATATCAGTAAAGTCGCGGCGTAAAGACGGCTCACCGCCTGTCAGACGGACTTTTTCAGTACCCAAACTGGCAAAGGCGCGCGTAACCCGGCGAATTTCATCGACGGTCAGAAAGCCTTTATTGGTGACACCGCTCGGCTTGTAGCCATCCGGCAGGCAATATGTGCAACGAAAGTTACACACATCGGTAATCGACAGGCGCAAGTAATAAAACTTACGCGCAAATGCATCAGTCAGTTGTGAAGCCATGTACACCTTTCCAGATACGGGAGGCGAAGTCATTTCTTCCTTCGCCCTGGTGGCAACCTTTCAAAGCATTGTCACGGCCAAAGCACCATATCTGTTGACCCAGGTGCAGAGGCTAGAGTGTTTAGTGGTTATGCCGATACTAGCGCGTAAATGAGATTTTTACCATTCACCCTTTTCGCTATGTAATCATGTATATAGCGTAATGATCGGCCTATTTCGCTACAGAATAAGGGAAAATGGCGGTTTTACTTTGATATACATCATCAGGGATGCAGAGCGGGTATCGTCCTTTGGAGGTAGAAAACCATGAGTTGTATCCCCTATATTGGCAGGTTAATTGCTGTTTCCCCGTAATTTGCGCTACTGTAGCGCGGATAATCTGACTTCAGGAATGTATATGCGCAATCGTACGCTGGCTGACCTTGATCGTGTCGTTGCACTCGGCGGAGGGCATGGGCTGGGACGCGTTCTCTCATCACTTTCGTCTTTGGGTTCTCGTTTAACGGGCATCGTAACCACTACTGATAATGGTGGTTCGACGGGACGTATTCGTCGCTCAGAAGGCGGTATCGCCTGGGGCGATATGCGCAACTGTCTCAACCAGCTAATAACGGAACCGAGCGTCGCCTCCGCGATGTTTGAATACCGTTTTGGCGGCAATGGCGAGCTTTCCGGTCATAATCTCGGAAACTTGATGTTAAAGGCGCTGGATCACCTTAGCGTACGACCGCTGGAAGCCATTAATTTGATTCGCAACCTGCTGAAAGTAGACGCGCAATTAATTCCGATGTCAGAGCATCCCGTTGATCTGATGGCCATTGACGATCAGGGACATGAAGTTTACGGCGAGGTCAATATCGACCAGTTAACTACGCCGATTCAGGAACTACTTTTAACCCCCAACGTACCTGCCACTCGTGAAGCGGTGCAGGCGATTAATGAGGCTGACCTGATAATTATTGGGCCAGGCAGTTTTTATACCAGTCTTATGCCGATCCTGCTGCTTGAGGAAATGGCACAGGCATTACGCCGAACACCTGCCCCGATGGTGTATATCGGTAATTTGGGGCGAGAATTAAGCCTGCCTGCTGCTAATCTCAAGTTGGAAAACAAGCTGGCAATTATGGAGCAGTATGTTGGTAAAAAGGTAATTGATGCGGTCATCGTCGGGCCAAAAGTGGATGTCTCGGCGGTGAAAGAGCGGATTGTGATTCAGGACGTACTGGAGGCCAGCGATATTCCGTATCGTCATGACCGCCAGTTGTTACATAACGCACTGGAAAAGGCATTACAGGCTTTGGGTTAACGGGAAGCGGAAAGAAAATTCCGGCTTCCTATTGAAGACAAAGTACACGTTGTTCATGCCGGATGCGGCGTGAACGCCTTATCCGGCCTACAAACCGTGCAAATTCAATATATTACGGAGAAAATGTAGGCCTGATAAGCGTAGCGCATCAGGCAGTTTTGCGTTTATCATCTGTCTTCTTCCCTATCCTGTCACGAAGCCGCAATAAACAACTCACGCAACTGATGCAGCTGGTCACGAATTTGTGCCGCCTCTTCGAACTCCAGATTTTGCGCGTGTTGCATCATCTGACCTTCCAGTTCATGGATTTTCTGCTGCAACGCTTTAGGCGACATATCCATCGGCACATTATCCGGCTCGACAATCGGGCGCGATTTCCCTCTGCCCTTCGCTTTGGTTTTGGCAATGTTCTGCCCCAGCGCCAGGATATCGACCACCTTCTTGTTTAACCCTTGTGGCGTAATACCGTGCTCTTCATTGTACTTCTGCTGTTTCTCACGGCGGCGTTCAGTTTCGCTAATCGCTTTCGCCATTGATGGGGTAATCTTATCGCCGTAGAGAATCGCTTTACCGTTGACGTTACGCGCCGCGCGTCCAATAGTCTGAATCAATGAACGTTCGGAACGCAGGAAGCCTTCTTTGTCGGCGTCAAGGATCGCCACCAGCGAAACTTCCGGCATATCCAGACCTTCGCGCAGTAAGTTGATCCCCACCAGCACATCAAACTCGCCCAAGCGCAAGTCGCGGATGATTTCCATACGCTCGACGGTGTCGATATCCGAGTGAAGATAACGCACGCGTTCACCGTGTTCTTCCAGATATTCGGTGAGATCTTCCGCCATCCGCTTAGTCAACGTCGTGACCAGTACGCGTTCGTTAATTGCCGCCCGCAGGCGAATTTCTGAAAGAAGATCATCAACCTGAGTCGCTACCGGGCGCACTTCGATAATCGGGTCCAGCAGCCCTGTTGGACGCACGACCTGATCCACCACATCGCCGCCGGATTTTTCCAGCTCGTAATTACCCGGCGTCGCAGAAACATAGATGGTTTGCGGCGCTAATGCTTCGAACTCTTCGAATTTTAGCGGACGGTTATCCAGCGCCGAGGGCAGGCGGAAGCCGTACTCCACCAGTGTCTCTTTACGCGCCCGGTCGCCTCGATACATGCCGCCAATTTGCGGAATAGTCACGTGGGACTCATCGACCACCAACAGACCATCGGCGGGTAGGTAATCAAACAGCGTCGGCGGTGGCTCACCGGGTCCACGACCTGAGAGAAAGCGCGAATAGTTTTCAATGCCTGAGCAATAACCCAGCTCGTTCATCATCTCCAGATCAAACTGGGTACGCTGAGTCAGGCGTTGTTCTTCCAGCAGCTTGTTATTTGCCAGCAGCACTTTGCGCCGATCGGCCAGCTCTTCTTTGATCTCTTCCATTGCCTGCACAATACGTTCACGCGGGGTGACGTAGTGTGTTTTCGGGTAGATGGTAAAGCGGGGAATGGTTGAGATAATCTGCCCGGTTAACGGGTCGAAAAGCGACAGCCGCTCTACCTCTTCGTCGAACAATTCAACGCGTAGCGCAACGTCGTCGGACTCTGCCGGAAAAATATCAATCACTTCCCCGCGTACACGGAAAGTCCCGCGCTGGAACGCCTGGTCGTTGCGGGTGTATTGCAGTTCCGCCAGGCGCCGCAGAATCGCGCGCTGATCGATAATCATGCCAACCGTCAGATGCAGCATCATCTTAAGATATAAGTCAGGGTCGCCCAGGCCGTAGATGGCTGAAACAGAGGCGACCACCACCACATCGCGCCGCTCCAGCAAAGCTTTGGTCGCTGAAAGCCGCATCTGTTCAATATGTTCGTTTACCGAGGCATCTTTTTCAATGAAGGTGTCAGAACTCGGCACATACGCTTCCGGCTGATAGTAGTCGTAGTAAGAGACGAAGTACTCCACCGCATTTTCCGGGAAAAACTCTTTCATCTCGCCGTACAACTGGGCCGCCAGCGTTTTGTTGGGCGCCAACACCATCGTCGGGCGCTGAAGGTCAGCGATGACGTTAGCGATGGTAAATGTTTTCCCGGAGCCCGTTACGCCGAGTAGAGTCTGGTGAGCCAGGCCATCTTCAAGCCCCTCTTCGAGGCGGCGAATTGCCTCAGGCTGATCGCCAGAAGGTTTGAAAGCGGAATTCAGTTTGAACGGTTTACTCATGAGTCGCTACCTGAAGGAGTGGGCGGGCAGGTATGTAATTTTACTCGTCGTGTTTAATAATGCCAACAAATTATACTGGATAAAAAAACAGTTTCACGCCACATTATTTCTGTTACAGCGTCAACAAAGGTGTCAATCATGAGCATAATTTGCTCAGTGACGAGATAAAACTCCAGGCTTGTGGGGTTATCCCCAAAGCAACGGCTTTTTTAACAATTGTCAAGATGACTGATGACGGATTTATGGCAAGAGATGTCACTTTCATGACTGCCATTGCTTTTATATAATCAATTGAAAAATAACAAATATTCCCTTAAGTCTTCTTTCGCGTCAATTCGCGTGCAAGCCGCGTATTCTCTCGCTTGTATCGTGTTTTCTAACTCTAATGCACATGGTTATCCACAGGAATAGTGGATAACTGCCTGCAGCCCGTATGTCCTGCCGCCTGGGCAATTCCCACACTAACCGCATATAGTGGGAGTAAATATTTTTTCTCGATTTTTTTAAAATTTAATTGGTTAAATTGCAGGCAGCAGACGACGCGATCTCGCTCGCAATTTAACCAAATATATTGCTACAGCAATGCGGTGAGATTGAGGTACTTTCCAGTTAGCGCGTTTTCAGGGGATTCATCAAGCCACGGGATCTCCCCAAGCAGCGGTGCGGAAATCATCTGCTTGAGCGTAGCCATATATTCAGCGTGACGTTTGCCCGGTGGAGTAACATCGTTCGCTACCCAGCCTGCAAGGGTAAGTCCGGCTTGCTGTACTGCCTGTGCGGTCAGCATCGCGTGATTAATACAACCGAGTTTCACGCCCACAACCAGTATCACTGGCAGTTGTTCTTGTGTTACCCAATCCGCAAAAGTGAAAGTGTCAGAAAGCGGCGTAAACCAGCCGCCAGCGCCTTCCACTAACACCCAGTCAGCCTGTTGTTCAAGCGCGCGTAATCCGGAGCTCATTACCGATGATTCTATCGGTCTGCCCTCTTGCGCGCTGATGATGTGCGGCGAAGTGGGTTCTGCGAAGGTGTAAGGATTTACCGTTGCGTAATCCAGCTGCAGGCTGCTGTTGCGCTGTAACGCCAACGCGTCGCTATTACTTAATCCTTCTGCAGTTATTTCACTGCCGGAGGCCACCGGTTTGTAACCTGCCGTCCGGTAGCCTGCCGTCTTCGCGGCCTGTAAAAGCGCACAACTGGCGACGGTTTTACCCACTTCGGTATCTGTTCCTGTGACAAAATAGCGTTTACTCACGAACAATCACTCCCAAAAAAAGATGATACGTCAGAGGGTATCGCCCCTGTTTTTGCGGCCAGGCCAGTTGCAGTTGCTGCAACTGTGAACGCGTTAATATTCGCTGGTCGCGCCCTTCATGAAGATGCGTGGCACCGATGCCTTTCAGCGAACGCATGGCACTGAGCGCATCATCAAACCACAGCGTGATGGGCTGAATATGGTGTTGATAATGCACGCCGTTCAGCGACTGTTCGATTTCATCTGGCGGTAAAAAGCGATTAACATGCGAGCGCTCGTCCACCGCCAGCCAGGCCTGATGCAGTTCGGGTAACGATCCCTGCGCCAGTGTGGTAAACGCCACCACACCTCCGGGGCGCACCACCCGATAAAGCTCGCGGAGTGCCGTGGATAAATTACCGCACCACTGCACCGCGAGATTGCTCCATGCAAGATCGAACGTCGCAGTCGCTAACGGCAGGGATTCGATATCTCCCGCCAGATAATAATCTGCGGCATCCTTCTGGCGTGCCTGAACAAGCATTGGCGGCGAGAGATCTAAGGCCGTCACCTGCGCGTGACGTTCTCGCCAGTGGCGGCTCATCCAGCCAGGTCCACAACCAGCGTCCAGCACACGGGCGTATTTACGCTGCGGGAGCATTGCCAGCAAGGCATCGGCGCTCTGGCGCTGTAACGCTGCGTGTTGCTCATACTGTGAGGCAGCCCGACCAAATGCCGCCGCAATGGCTTGTTTATTGACCGTTGCCATGCAGCACCTCCAGCAGACGGTCGATATCCTGTGTTTCATGGGCCGCAGTCAACGTCAGGCGCAGTCGTGCAGTGCCAGCGGGTACAGTTGGCGGGCGAATCGCCGTTACCCAGCAACCTTGCTGGCGCAGTTTTTCTGCCAGTCGTAACGCACGGCTGTTATCACCAACGATTAGTGGCTGAATGGCGCTATGTGAATCTGCAAGAGTAAACGGCAAACCCTGTACTCCGGCACGAGAATGCGTAATAAGCGCCGCCAGTTTTTCGCGCCGTGCGTCCCCCTCTTCACTGCGAATGACCGCCAGCGATGCACGTAATGCCTGCGCCTGAGCGGGCGGCATACTGGTGCTGTAGATAAGATGGCGGGCAAATTGCAGTAGATAATCCGCCACCGTACTGGAGCAAAGCACCGCCGCCCCGCTGACGCCAAATCCTTTGCCAAAAGTCACCACCAGCAATTCTGGTTTTACCTTTTGCAGCCAGCAGCTACCGCGCCCCTGTTCACCGATAACACCCGTGCCGTGGGCATCATCGACCAACAACCAGCCATTGTGCTGTTTCGTTACCTGCTGGATTTCCGCCAGTGGCGCACTATCGCCATCCATGCTAAACACGCCTTCCGTCACCACCAGTTGCTGCCCCGGACAGGGGGAAGCAAGCAGTCGCGCCAGATGAGTGACATCGTTATGAGCAAAACGGCGAAGCTGCGACGGGCTTAAACTGGCAGCCTCCAGCAATGAGGCATGGCTAAGCCGGTCAGCGACAATACGGTCCTCTTTCGCCATCATCGCAGTAATGACCGCCTGATTAGCAGCAAAACCAGAGATAAACAGCAGCGCCCGCGAATAGCCCAGCCACTCGGCAAGTTCTTCTTCCAGCGCCTGATGTGCCACGCTATAACCGCTGACATGCCCAGAGCCGCCGCTACCGACGCCAAATTGTTCCGCGCCCTGCTGCCAGGCACGGATAATTTGCGGATGATGGCTTAAACCTAAATAATCGTTACTGGAAAAGTTCAGATACTGGCGATCACCCGCCACCAGCCAACGTCCGGCTCCTTGCGCCACCGGATAACGGCGACGCCGGGCATTGGCAGCACGCCGCGCATCGAGCGCCGCGTTGATTTTCTCCTGCCAGCTCATAGTGCTGCCGCGTTGTAATATTCGTCAGTGTCCGGGGTCATCAGTGCCTGCTCCAGACGCTGCTGTTGTTCGTTATCGCCCGCCAGCACGGCAGTTTGCTGCGGATTCAGCCCCAGTTTGCGGAATAGTTGCAGGTCTTTATCTTCTTCCGGATTCGGCGTAGTCAGCAGTTTGCAGCCGTAGAAAATCGAGTTTGCGCCAGCCATAAAGCACATTGCCTGAGTCTGTTCGTTCATCTGCTCGCGTCCGGCAGAAAGGCGTACGTAAGAGGTCGGCATCATGATCCGCGCTACGGCAATGGTGCGAATAAAATCAAAGGCATCGACATCATCGTTATCCGCCAGCGGCGTGCCTTTCACCTTCACCAGCATGTTGATTGGTACGCTTTCCGGCGGCGTCGGCAGGTTTGCCAGTTGCAGCAATAATCCGGCGCGATCGTTCACCGTTTCGCCTAAGCCCACAATGCCACCAGAACAGACTTTGATCCCGGCATCGCGCACTTTTTCCAGGGTATCAAGGCGTTCCTGATAAGTACGCGTGGTGATGATATTGCCGTAAAACTCCGGCGAGGTGTCGAGGTTGTGGTTGTAGTAATCCAGCCCGGCATTCGCAAGGCGCTGCGCCTGAGATTCACTCAACGTGCCCAGCGTCATACACGCCTCCAGGCCCATCGCTTTTACTCCCTGTACCATTTGTTCCAGGTACGGCATATCGCGTTCGTGGGGATTCTTCCACGCCGCGCCCATGCAGAAGCGCGTCGATCCCGCCGCTTTCGCTTTGCGCGCCGACTCCAGCACCTGTTCAACTTCCATCAACCGCTCGGCTTCCAGTCCGGTTTTATAGCGCGAGCTTTGCGGACAGTATTTGCAATCTTCCGGACAAGCTCCGGTTTTAATCGACAGCAAAGTGCTGACCTGTACCTGACGAGGATCGAAATGCTGACGATGCACCTGCTGCGCTTCAAACAGCAGATCCAGCAACGGTTTTTCAAATAATTCTGTGACTTGCGACAATGTCCAGCGTGGGCGGTGAGCCATGGGGCTTCTCCAAAACGTGTTTTTTGTTGTTAATTCGGTGTAGACTTGTAAACCTAAATCTTTTCAATTTGGTTTACAAGTCGATTATGACAACGGACGATCTTGCCTTTGACCAACGCCATATCTGGCACCCATACACATCCATGACCTCCCCGCTACCGGTTTATCCGGTGGCGAGCGCTGAAGGTTGCGAGCTAATTTTGTCTGACGGCAGACGCCTGGTTGACGGTATGTCATCCTGGTGGGCGGCGATCCACGGTTACAATCACCCGCAGCTTAATGCGGCGATGAAGTCGCAAATTGATGCCATGTCGCATGTGATGTTTGGCGGTATCACCCATGCGCCAGCCATTGAGCTGTGCCGCAAACTGGTGGCAATGACGCCGCAACCGCTGGAATGCGTTTTTCTCGCGGACTCCGGTTCCGTAGCGGTGGAAGTGGCGATGAAAATGGCGTTGCAGTACTGGCAAGCCAAAGGCGAAGCGCGCCAGCGTTTTCTGACCTTCCGCAATGGTTATCATGGCGATACCTTTGGCGCGATGTCGGTGTGCGATCCGGACAACTCAATGCACAGCTTGTGGAAAGGCTATCTGCCAGAAAACTTGTTTGCTCCAGCCCCGCAAAGCCGCATGGATGGCGAATGGGATGAGCGCGATATGGTGGGCTTTGCCCGCCTGATGGCGGCGCATCGTCATGAAATCGCAGCGGTGATCATTGAACCGATTGTCCAGGGCGCAGGCGGGATGCGCATCTACCATCCGGAATGGTTAAAACGAATCCGCAAAATGTGCGATCGCGAAGGTATCTTGCTGATTGCCGACGAGATCGCCACCGGATTTGGTCGTACCAGCAAACTGTTTGCCTGTGAACATGCAGAAATCTCGCCGGACATTTTGTGCCTCGGTAAAGCCTTAACCGGAGGCACGATGACCCTTTCCGCCACGCTCACCACGCGTGAGGTTGCGGAAACCATCAGTAACGGCGAAGCCGGCTGCTTTATGCATGGGCCAACTTTTATGGGCAATCCGCTGGCCTGCGCAGCAGCAAACGCCAGCCTGACGATTCTCGAATCTGGCGACTGGCAGCATCAGGTAGCGGCTATTGAAGCACAGCTGCGCGAGCAACTTGCCCCCGCCCGTGACGCCGAGATGGTTGCCGATGTGCGCGTGCTGGGGGCCATTGGCGTGGTCGAAACCACTCGTCCGGTGAATATGGCGGCGCTGCAAAAATTCTTTGTCGAACAGGGTGTCTGGATCCGGCCTTTTGGCAAACTGATTTACCTGATGCCGCCCTATATTATTCTCCCGCAACAGTTGCAGCGTCTGACCGCAGCGGTTAACCGCGCGGTACAGGATGAAACATTTTTTTGCCAATAACGGGAAGTCAGCGTGAGGGTTTCTGGCTACACTTTCTGCAAACAAGAAAGGAGGGTTCATGAAACTCATCAGTAATGATCTGCGCGATGGCGATAAATTGCCACATCGTCATGTCTTTAATGGCATGGGTTACGATGGCGATAATATTTCGCCGCATCTGGCGTGGGATGATGTTCCTGCGGGAACGAAAAGTTTTGTTGTCACCTGCTACGACCCGGATGCGCCTACTGGCTCCGGCTGGTGGCACTGGGTAGTTGTTAATTTACCCGCTGATACCCGCGTATTACCGCAAGGGTTTGGCTCTGGTCTGGTGGCAATCCCTGATGGCGTGCTCCAGACACGTACCGATTTTGGTAAAGCCGGATACGGTGGCGCCGCGCCGCCGAAAGGCGAAACCCATCGCTACATTTTTACCGTTCACGCGCTGGATGTAGAACGTATTGATGTCGATGAAGGTGCCAGCGGTGCGATGGTCGGTTTTAACGTCCATTTCCATTCTCTGGCAAGCGCCTCGATTACTGCGATGTTTAGTTAATTACTCTGCCAGATGGCGCAATGCCATCTGGTATCACTTAAAGGTATTAAAAACAACTTTTTATCTTTTTACCTTCCCGTTTCGCTCAACTTAGTATAAAAAAGCTGAATGAGAAACGTAAAATGATATAAATATCAATATATTAAATTAGATTTTGCATAAAAAACAGACTACATAATACTGTAAAACACAACATATGCAGTCACTATGAATCAACTACTTAGATGGTATTAGTGACCTGTAACAGAGCATTAGCGCAAGGTGATTTTTGTCTTCTTGCGCTAATTTTTTGTCATCAAACCTGTCGCACTCCAGAGAAGCACAAAGCCTCGCAATCCAGTGCAAAGCTTTGCGTGCCCCCACTACGACCTGCATAACCAGTAAGAAGATAAACGTGACGACAAACGGCGCAGCAGTTTTCTTTTCTTTCACACTTTCCCATCCCCATCCCCATCCCCATCCCCATCCCCACCATGCATACTTTTCTGCCATAACTAAAGAGAATGCCTGTTATGCGCAATAAACAGGCATTAGCGCCGCTAGCATATTAGCTACCATTCGACTGCCACACTTAAGATTGATTTCTTAAGCATAACCCGGTTTCTAATGCTACTTATATATTCAGCTCTGAGATTCATTTTTATCTCGTAAAGCTAGTTTTATGACTTCCTGTTAGCTGACTGTCTTCATAATAAAATGCTCCACTAAACTCCTGTCGGCCATAATGATGACTTGATGTGAGTGATCCCCCTATAACACCTTTTTCACCTAATAATGTCCAAACGATTTCAAAACCATTGTCACTTAACATTGTTAAAAATGGTTCTTTTTTAACAAGTAGATGCGGCTTTGAAGCATATACAGCTTCAGCTGCAAAGCAAACCATAGTTCCATTTTCATCATTGAAGCTACCCTCTACTTCCCCACTTTTTAAGCCCATCTTTTCAAAGATTAAGTTACTAGGCTTCAAAAAATTCAAAGTTTCTATTTTTGATTTGTCGAACTCCTCTTCCCACAAATAATTAATCGAAGTGACACTAACATCAGCTATCTTAGCTCCAGACTCCCGGTCTGTTACCGAAGTCCAGTCAGATCCACCATAATAATCTGATTTAAAAGACTTAAATGCTTCGGACCAATAGTACTCCCTATTAAATAATTGGTATCTATCAGTACATTCCGGCATCCACCTGCCCATAAAGTCTTGAGCTATTGCCCAACATCTAAAATTTTCAAATTCTTCAACTTTAACGATATAACTTCTGATCTGATACCAAACCTCTTTTCGTGGGTGCCCCCAATCATCGTTTCCAATAATTTTTGGTTCTTTCCATGATGGATAACTTTCTAATACTATCCATTCATCACCATTATCATCTTTAACTTCAATCAAAGCATATGGATTAGTTATAGTAGTAGAACTTTTAACCCAGTCTTCATTAGAGCAAGTCCAATCAAACACTTCATCATTAAGCCACCACATTTCTTTATTGCTTATTTTTTTCGTTCCAGTTTCTTTAAGTAAGATAGTGGGATCTATATCTCTTACGTAAGGCTCCCATGGCCCTTGGTATGGATTTTCCTTTCGTTCGTCACCATAACCTTCAAAACGAATAAAATTATCGGCTAGCCTTGCCATGTATTCATAATAAGCAATCCATTGGTATTTTTTACCGATCCGTTCTTGGAATGCCTCTCTACGTCCACGTCCAGTTCCTATTTGTTGGTCAAAATTACCATGCTTCTCCGGATCCCAACCAAGCTCCATAACACGATTGAATATAAATTGTTGAGCTAGTCGAAGATCAAAGTGTTTATCAGTTTCCAGAAGATTATTATTATGATCTAGGTATGGCTCTATTTCATTTTCAAACTCACTTAACAGATCGTATGACAATGAATTCTTAAATAATTTCTTGCTCGCCTTTATTTCTTCCTGTGCTTTTCTACCGACCACACGACCAAATTTAATTCCTTCACATTTATCATCATAAATGAAAGGATCTGTAGCATCATACAAATCTTTTTGTTGATCAGTTAGTTTAGATTTGAAAGTTTTAAAAACTTGCTTACGGTCAACAGGGGTTTCATTAAACTTGCAACCAGACCAATCAGAATGATTATAATTTGTTCCAATAGTATATCGTGAAAAGTCCCCACCTCCCATAATCGAGCTCCAGAGTGCCCGATAAGGTTCTTTATCATAAAGGGACTCTAGTTCCTCTTTTGAAGGAATCTTGTCAGGCCAAATGCTGTTGTAGGGTGGTCTAGTCTTGGATAATTCAATGCTTTCAAGCTCCAATCCAAGATGATTAGCGAATTCAATAATCTCTCTAGCATAATCTCTAAGTAATATATTTGGATACACATACTCAGAACAAAATACCTTTTGGTAAACAGTTTCGGCTAAATATTTTAGTTCTTTAATATCATCAGTTCGCAATGTACAGCCTAATGCAACTGCAAATATTCTTTCCCAAACGTAAGGATCATTTACACCATAAAACTTATCAATTATTTTTCTCAATACAGGAATTCTTGGCTCGAGTAAACTCACTAAAGCCTTGGTTGAGCAATCTCGAAGTTCTCGGTTACTAGAAGTTAAAAACCAGCATAAACTAGTTGCAACTAGCTCGATTGACTCATCCGAAACGAAGCTTTTGTCTGTTCTGCCCCATGCCCAATCGATTAAATGCCTAAATGCTGAGTCTTCACTATATTTATATTTAAGTTTTGTAGTCCAAAACGAATCTCGATTTGCCAAAGGGTAATCTTTTAGCCAATCATGCAAGAAATTAGCATTAAAGGGATGGTCAACTAAACCTGAAATAGAGATCACTGCTTCGAGGAAATGATCAAAACTATCTTTAAATTTAAAAACATGTTCATTGATGAAAGGTCTGATTTTTTCGAAATCAATAGCCTTAATATCTCGCCATATCAAGCTATCAATAAAGGCTTCTAGTAATTTATGATTATTGCTGAACTCCGGCAGAAATTCATAAAGCTCTTTTCCATACTTTTCTGGCAATTGAATAGACAGCGCCTCTACTATTCCCGAGTTTATATAAAAGTCACATTCATCATGAAAATATTTTTTCAGACGACCATCTGACTTAAATTCACTTTCGATATTTTCAACATCATTTAATAAAAAATTAACAGTTAAATGATCATCAAACCTTTCAAAAGCCACATGAACTACTTCCTCAGTAGAATTATCATCATTTCTCACTATGCCTTTAGTCAATAATCCTTCGTCAATCAAGGCGCTGAGGAAGGTTTTATCAGCAACATAATCATTAACTACAGATTGAACCACTGAGTGAGCATCTCTAAGTGAAATACTAGTACGACCAATCTCTAATTTGAATTTTATGATTTCATTGAGAGCATCTTTAACAAGAGGAAAACTGGGATCGAATGCATATTTTCTTGGCGATGCTAATGATTTATTTGCCCCTTCCACTAAAAAGTTAAAAATATTTGAAATCCCATTAAATCCAACAGGCACTTTGGTTAAACCATTTTTCTTAATGCCTTCACACAATAACTTAAGAAATAGAGGGTTTTTAAACTCTGGATTAAGGTTAGGTGATGAAGGCCTCTCTATATTGTAATAATCATAAAATAGACTAACCGCTTCCAACTCAACGTTCTGAAATCCAATATGTTCATGAATTTCAAAATTATTTCGCTCAACATTCTCATGTGAAATTGTTACATTTCTATATGTTGTTCTGACTGACATTATCAGACCAAGCCATTCAAAGCCTCTGATTTCATCGACAAAACTGTTAATATTGTCATTCCAGAATTTATTTCCATTACCTTCATTAATAGCATCAATAAAAACTAAGACTCTTTTTCCTGTTTTTTTGCCATATAAATTCAGTTTTTCCAGGAATTCACGAGATGTGATTTTAAGCTGTAATCTCTTGAAGATTTGTGACCATGGAGATTCATCTGAAGTAAGTTGTTGCCCTAGTATGAGTAGAGAAGGATACCCAGAAGCAATTCGATTTTTAATCACATCAGCCAGTAAATGAGACTTACCAATTCCAGCTTTTCCTTCGAGAAGTAAGAATGGGTTGTTAGCCAACTTCACTGTTGTTGAATTAATGAATGTACGTAATTCATTGCACGCATAGTCAAGTTCCCGAAGCATTCGTAGAGTAGATGAATACTTATCACTGTAATGCTTGGTTTCACCTACTTGTTCTGACTTTTCTCGGAGTTCCCACAATATTGATTCCGCTCCGCCAATAGCTGTCTGGCAGCTAGAAACATAGTTATTAAATTTATTTATAGGGATTTCATCTAATTTAGAAAAATTAATTTCTTGATATATATCAGAAATTGCTTTTAAGGACTGGTCTATTTCAGATAATTGTGAGGAAATTACATCGCAACTATGTAATTTCTTTCCAGTGACCAGAAAACTATCTATATGCGAATAAAATATTTTAGAAAAATTATTAGTTCTACCGAGACCATCAAATATCTCTGCTATTTCTAGCTTTACGTTGAGTTCGGGTGTGTATCGGCCTCCCAAGTCAGCTATTGCTTGACTACTTTTCTCATTTAACCAATCATCACTCAAGTGAAAAGTTAGTTTCTCATCTATAGACCGCAAAACAAGTTTAATTTGAATAAGCTCTTCATTAATATCGAATATTTTTTCTTTATAAGTTTCTTCGATATGTAGCTTTTTTAACTTCGAACAATTATTTATTTTTAACGACAACATCCCATAAAAAAGGCTGAGTTGTTGTTGAGTTGGGGGAGTGACGCTTGGATATTCTTTGAACTTGTCTAATAACATCTCTTTGTCAGGGAACTCTTTAAAAAGGATGTGCTCATTCAACATCTCAAACAATGGTTTAGAATGATAAAATGGAATTGCTCCACTTTCTACTGGATATGTTTCTTCAAACTCAATTGCCGTCTCTTCAATTAGTTGATATAATCTATCCACATATTTTTCTGTGGGGAATAATGCTTTCTTAATCCAACTATATCCTTCTTGAGAAATGAATTGATCAATAAGTTTAGTTGCTACATAAGTTGCCACTGTAATTGATATGGGTTCCATGATTAGCTTCTTCCAATAATTAAATTTTTTACCAAGCGTTTATGCTTTCCAATAATTATTACATCTCACCGTAAAACATATTTATATGGTTTTAAACCTATCTGTAAATCTTGACACCTTGGCAAGAACCTAATCCTACATTTTAATATCAATCTATATAATATCGCCAGCGTCATAATAATCGGGCTTGTCATAGTTAAGTATTCACCTCCGATATCCCAATGAGATAAGTAAGTTATAAGTGTTATAAATGAAAAGGTTACATTTTTCAAAGAGTTATTATGATGGAATATTATTCAAAACGCAATGTGGCTGAAACGAGTCTGAATCTAACATCCGCTCCTAGCACATAGCAGCCATAGAGACAGTGGCGTAAAGTCATGGAGGATCGGTGGGAGAAGGTGCAAATCCTCCCATACAAAAAATACGTAAAAACGGTAACGGCTGGAAATCATTCAATACTCGCACTATCGAAGTTAACCAGCCAGCCGCAGTATCCTATCATGACAAGTTACTGCGGCTTTTTATATTTAACGGATCAACAGCCAGACCAGCAGACACACCACTACTGGCACAGCAAAATCCATCAGGCTTGCCACATCCCATGCACGAGGATCAAAACCGCCCCACCACGGCATGTTAATCCGCTTGCCATGCCCGAACATTTCAATCCAGCGATATTCTGCCTGGGTGTGTTCACGCGCAATGAAGAACGTACAACCGGCTATCGCTCCGTAAGCCCAGTTCCCGGTAAAAAGACCAATCAGTAGCTGCGCAGCCACAGCACAAAGTGCATGAAGTAAGGGGCTTATATCCATTACTCCTCCTTTATCCGATATCGCTTCGGGAAGTTGATAACAGCTTTAATTCTGACTCAAGTTCATCAACTTTTTCTGTCAGTTTCTGGATATGGTGAATCAGTGGAACAACCAGACGTTCGTACATCACACCTTCGGCAACAAGGCCATTGCTGGAAATAGCTTCCGGTGCATCATCTTCGTTAGCTGGTCGCCAGTGTACAAACTGAGGGGCAATTTCTCCTACTTCCTCGGCAATCAATCCGTAGAATCCCCAGTCACGCCTGTCATTTTCGCATTGCGACCTGTACCACACAGGGCGCATCTTGAAAATGAGATCGGCGTGCTCTGAATCTATCGTCTCTACTGAATGTTTATAGCGGATAGACGATGTTGACCGCAGCACAGACGAAATTGCGGGGTCAGGATTAAGATAAAGGTTTGCCGCCGCTGTAGTCGTGCCCAATCCCCACAAATAAAACGCTTCACGACCAGTCAGCGGGTAAAAATCTCCACCATAACGACCACTTTCCAGATCGTTCACTTCCACTTTGTTTTTCAGCTTATTATCAACTTCAGTTTTTGTGTATCTGGAGCTGATATCCTGCTTTGCACTGGTCATCTCAGTCTGAAGCGTTGATACTTTTCCGTTAATTGAGGAAATATCTTCCTTAGCTTTACTGACATCTCCCTTTAGCGTGGTAATGTCTCCCGGAATTACTGTCGATGTAGCCATTTTTCTTCCTCACATCCAGCCACGAAGTTGATGCTCAACAGCAACCACGTATTCATCGAATATTGACGGTGTTTTCACATCATTAATGATGCGCACGTTTACAAAATATCCGTCTTCCTTAACACATACCGGTTCGCCATCTTCATTCAGTTCTCCGGTTTCTTTGTACACGTTACCTATCACGTCAATAAGAATATCATCCTGCATCGACTCGTCATCATAATAGCCAGTGCTATCCATAAAGGCCGAAAAGTCGGCCTTGTCTGCAAATTTAAGGGTTAAGTCTCTCATGATATTTTTTCTCCCATTTGTGTCTCGGTCAATTCTTTATGCCAGATCCTAAAATTTCGAATATGACCGAATAAGTGACGTTCACCCGTTGAAGTTTGCCCACCAAAACGAATGCTTGTATTCTTAGTTACATATCTCCACGCGGTTTTTTTAGGAACACTAGGAGGAATATCACCATTCAAAACAATATGAACACCATAATCTTTAGTAATTCTAAATCCAGCAACGAACTTTCTTTCTTTCGTTACCAGGTAACTATTAACGCGTCCAGCATCTGCACCAACATCAATATAAGGGCTACCAGTATTTGCGGCAGTACCGCCACGGCAACCAAAAATAACGGCCTGGCCAGTTGGCACACCGGAAAAATCCATTATACGTGGTGCTGCATTAGGAGGAAGTTCCCATTCCCAATTTCGATGAACTTCGGCTAAAACTGTAATAGGTGCGTCATACATATTATTCTTAACAGGAATGTTAACCAAATCACTAGCGCGGGTAGCTGGTACGTCGTTAGTTATGATTAATGATGTTGCATGAGAACATTTCTCTACCTGAGCGGTTGCCGCCTTTATGTAATTTCCTGCGACCAATTCGCCGCCACTTTTAGCAAGCATTTCAGTACGAGCATAAACGCTCATATCTTCGGTGGCTTTAAATGTCGATTGGAAAAAATACCATCCACTAGCAGGATCATAATCAACGCGACTAGACAAAACATCACTAACTAGTTTAGCGGTATCAAGATCCAACATAGCATCAGCAATAAATGTGTTTCCGTTCCCGTCATCATTTAATTTTGAAATACGATGGCGAGCGCGACAACCAGCCCCCTTAACACGAATAGATATAGTAACATATTCACCACCAACAACTGGAATCACACGGGATGTCCCAGTAGAAATCAACGTAACTGGCCCAGTGTCGGATGATTCTTTATAAGTGAATGTTGCTTGAGTAAAACCAAATTCATCAATAGAGTTTTCACTAACAGATAAACGGTTTGTATTTCTGTTCCAGTTCGCTGGTGAGTTACTATTAATAAAGTTATTAGTCGTAGTACCTTCAATCAACAAACCATTTTTTTCGAAGCGTGGTTCGTCAATTGCAGCCTCCGTCAGTACACCAGATTTGTTAATGTAGGTTGCTTTCGATGCGCGTTTAAACTTTACAACCTTATCGCCAGGCATTGTTATTTCATCATCACCAATAACAATCTTTTTATATGATGGCGAAAAGCCCGTAATCATATCCAGTGAATCGTTAAACGGTATCCACACATCGGGAAGCGGCTGCAAAACTTGTTTATACGGCTCCGCAGCCTGGCTTGCATACTCTCTGGCTGCGTCTTCACTTGCTTTTGCAGCCGTCTGGCTTGCAGCGGATGCTTTCGCCGAGTTAGCCGCCGCAGTCTCGCTCGCCTTTGCGTTGGTTTCACTGGTTTTTGCAGCTTTTTGACTGTTGGCTGATGCAGTGGCAGAAGAAGCTGCAGCACTTGCAGAACCGGCTGCGGCACTCTCGCTTTGGGCCGCTGCATCCTGACTGTTTTTCGCCGCAGTTTCGCTGGCTTTGGCATTCGTTTCGCTGGTCTTCGCTGCCGTCTGGCTGGACTTTGCGTTAGTTTCGCTCGTCTTCGCTGCTTTCTGGCTGTTAGCCGCAGCAGTTGCTGATCCAGCTGCTGAAGTTGCAGAACCGGCTGCCGCGCTCTCGCTTTCGGCTGCTGCAGCCTGGCTGTTTTTCGCCGCAGTTTCACTGGCTTTGGCATTCGTTTCGCTGGTTTTCGCTGCCGTCTGACTGGACTTTGCGTTGGTTTCGCTCGTCTTTGCAGCTGTCTCGCTGTTTTTCGCGTTGGTTTCTGATTTTTTGGCTGCTGTCGCGGAGTTTGCCGATGCAGTCTGTGAGGCCGCTGCCGCCTGTGCGCTGTTAGCTGCATTCGTTTCTGAGGTTTTCGCCGCGTTCTTCGATGATGCCGCTGCAGTTTCGGATTTCTTTGCCGCCGCTGCGCTCTGAGAGGCGGCTTCAGCGTTGCGTGCTGCTTCTTCCACCATTGCCTCAAAACGACGCAATGCCTCCGGCATGACATCATCTTCCGTCATGGCACCGAGAAAATCATTCAGCGTACCAGGTCTGGAACCTTCATAGACGGTAATGGTTCCGGCATGTGAAGGCGGAAAACCTTCAACCAGCAGGATAACGCTGTACTGGCCATACTCAACATCCATGCGATAACGCCCGGCTTCATCCGGATTTTCAGAGGCCACCGTGTTCACCAGTACCGTGGCGCTGTTACGCTTTGCCTTCAATTGAATAGTGCAGTTCTGTATTGGTTTTCCCGCACCATCTTTCAGCACACCTGAAATCTGTACTGCCATACTCACTCCACAAATAAAAAAGGCGCCATTTCTGGCGCCCGTATTGGGGTTATAAATATTTCAACGGATACTGATACCGGAAGCAGCTTTTTTGGTCACAATCACTGTACAGTCTGTGATGTTACCTGCGCCCTGATTGCCTTTCTGGAAAATCTTAAACTCCAGAGTGACACTACCACCACCACTCGGCATATCAATAACCGCACTGTAACTACCGGGAATGGCTCCTTTAGTTTCTCTGGATGCGATTAATACGCCGTTTTTGCGAACTTCAAAACCATAACCCGTGTATCGCGTACCTCCCGGGTTATTACCGCTCCCCGGATCGTCATACGCCACACCGTTAAAAATAATGGGCGGAATAATGATTTGGCGGTCAAAGTTATGATCATCGTAAATGGTGACTGTAACCGTCCCGCCTGGTGTTTCCGTATCGCCCCACGAGCCAGTTTTTTTCGGGAATGGCTTAGATACAGCTTTAACGAAGTCACCTCTGACCTGAGTAGCCTCGAGCATTCCCTTAATCGTACAGTTCTCATTTATCGTGACGTTGTTGAGCGTCCCGGAGTTCGCATTCACGTTACCGCTGATATCGGCATTTTTCGCCGTCAACCGCCCGTCCGGTGTCAGGGAAAATACCGGCGGATTGCCGCCGCTGGTAATGGTGGGAGCCGTCAGATACTTCAGGAACACTTCGTTCATGAATATCTGGTTGCCCTGCGCCACAAACATCGGAGTTTCATTCCCGTTTGCCGGGTCAATAAACGCGATACGGTTAGCGGCAACCAGGAACTGGCTCAGTTTACCTTCCTCCGTATCCTCCATGCTGAGGCCAAGCCCCGCGACATAATGCCTGCCGTCTTCGGCCTGCTCAATTTTGACGCCCCACATGGCATTCCATTTATCGTTGGCGTCTTTCCACTCTTTCGAAAACTCCTCCAGTTTGCTGGCGTTATCCTCCGTCAGCTCGACTTTTTCCAGCAGCTCCTTGCCGAGATGGGATTCGGTTATCTGGCCTTTGAAAAAATCCAGGTAACCTTCCGCATCATCGCTCGCCTGACCGACAGCCTCCACGAATGCCGATTTGCCAACAGTATTCACACTGCGGATATAAAAATAATAATCATGGCCCGGCTTAATATTGATACTGGCAGCTATCCAGTACAGCGCCGTGCCAAGATAGCGGGCTGTGGTTTCAACCTGCCTGATATCCGCAATCCGCTTTTCCGAGAACCAGAATTCAAACTGTACCGTCGGGTCATAAACGGCAAGATGCGGCGTTGCGGTTATCTGAAAATAGCCCGGCGTCAGCTCAATCCGCGACGGTGCTGCCGGTGCGGCAATCCGGAACGATACCGACGCCGGATCGCCCTGCTGTCCCCACGCATTTACCGCCCGGACTGTCAGCCTGTAGTTTCCCAGCGCCAGTTGCGTGAATCGGTATGTGGTTTCCGTCGTCCGGGCCGTGCTGACCAGCCGCTCACTGCCGTCGTCCGCTGCCACGGTCAGGCGAAGCAGGAAGCTCACGCCCTTCACCACCTTCGGCGTGTCCCAGCGCGCCAGCACCTGATATTCCCCGCTGTCTGCGGTGACTTCTGCGGTCAGGTGCTGCACCGCTGGCGGCGTGACACCATTCACCGTGCCGCTCTGGTCACCGTCAAAGTGCGCCCCGTTATCCACGATGGCTTCTTTCTCCGGTACATGCTGCACGGCAGTGATGGCATACGTACCGTCATCGTTCTCACGGATACTCACACAGCGGAACAGGCGCTGGCGCAGCGTCGGCAGCTTCAGCCCCCACACGCTGTACTCGGCAACGCCGTCAGGAACCCGGCTCACTTTCACCTTCACGCCGTCGGTGACGGACTGGACCTCCACGCTGACCGGATTCCCCTGTCCGTCAACCAGGCTTATCAGCGTGGTGCCGGAGGATGGCAGCATGATTTCACGGTCGAGCGTCAGTGTCCGCGTCTGGCTGTTCACCGCCAGCACGCGCCCGCCGATGCTGATGCCCGCATAGTCATCATCGCAGATTTCAATGACATCGCCCGGTACATGGCGAAGCCCTTCTGCGCCCACGCTGAAGTCCACGGTCTGCGTTTCCAGCAGCTCCGTTTTAATCAGCCACAGCCCGGCGCGGTGTGCCTGCCCCCGGCTGGTACAGCCAAAGGCATCCATCTTCGTGACGTTACGACCGTAACGGGCAATGGCCTGCGTGTCCTCCACAAGCTCTGTTGCCGTTTCCCAGCCGTTATCCGGGTCAATCCAGTTCACCTCAACGGCATTATGGCGATCCTTCAGGGCGCTGAAGCTGTAGCGGAACGGCGCGCCATCATCCGGCATCACCACATTACTGCGGTTATAGGTCCACACCTTATCCGACGGTCGGTCCTGCACGAACGTCAGCGTCTGTCCGTTCCATACCGGCATACAGCGCATCGCCGAGCAGAAATCGCTGAGAACATCCCACGCCTTACGCTGCGTGGTCAGGTAAGCATTACAGGTGATGCGCGGCTCCGTGCCACCAAAGCCATCCGGCACCGACTGGTCGCAATTCTGGCCGATGACATACAGCGCCCATTTATCCACATCCGCCGCACCAAGACGTTTCCCCATGCCGTAGCGCGGATGGGTCAGCATATCCCACAGACACCATGCCATGTTGTTGCTGTATGCCGGTTTAAACGTTCCGTCCCAGATACCGCTGTATTGCCGTGTCTGTGGGTTATAGTTCGATGGCACCTGCAGAATGCGCCCGCGAAGATGATAATTACGGCTCACCTGCTGGCTGCCGAACTGTTCTGAGTCCACCTGCACGCCGACCAGTGCCGTGTTCGGGTAGCATTGTTTCACATCGATGATTTCGGTGTATGACGACCAGAGCGTTTTGTTCTGCAGCTGGTCTGTGGTGCTGTCCGGCGTCATCCTGCGCATCCGGATATTAAACGGGCGCGGCGGCAGGTTATCCACCACCACCGAGGCCAGATACTGTGAGGTGGTTTTGCCCTTAATGGTGATGTCTTTTTCCGTCACCCAGCCACCGTTACGTTGTATCTGAACCAGCAGGCGAACTTCCGACGGATTCCGGTCACCCTTTGAGGTGGTTTCCACCAGTGCCTGCACACCAAAGGTAAAGCGCAGACGGTCGATGTTTGCAGACGTGATGGTGCGGGTTATCGGCGTGTCGTATTTCACTTCCGTACCCAGCACCGTCTCGGAGCCGGAGGATTCAAAACCCTCCGGCGGTGTCTGTTCCTGCTCACCTGCCCGGAACACCACCGTGACACCGGAGATGTTGGTATTCCCCTCACTGTCCAGCACCGGTGTACTGTTCAGCAGCACGCTTTTTAATCCATCCACCGGACCTTCAATCGGCCCTTCGCTGATGGCATCGATCACACTCAGCAACTGCGTGGACTTCAGGTTGTCCTTTGCTTCGCGCGGGGTATGCCCCTTACTGCCGCCTTTACCCATTCGTCATGCTCCATAAACGACAAAACCGCCCGGAGGCGGTTTCACATAAAACATTTTGCATCAGCGACCAATCACCACAACCTGACCACCATCCCCCTCGTCTGCCGTGCTGATCTCCTGAGAAACCACCCGCGACCCCACGCGCATTTCACCGTACAGAACGGGCAGAACATTGCCCTGGGCAACCATGTTATCCAGTGACGAGAAATACGTGTTCTGTTTGCCGTTATCTGTACTGGCTGCCGTGGGCGTCCTGGCTTTCGGTGCCAGCATCTGCGCCACACCCCCCAGGATCATACTGGCCCCTGCCGCATACATACCCGATACAGCCGCGGCCCCCAGCCAGCCCACAGGGTTCCACCATGCCACCGCAATCAGCGCCGCACCCAGCACCGCCTGAAACACACCGCCACTTTTGGCACCCGCCAGACGCGGAACAATGTGGATCACGGCACCATTTGCCAGCGGCTCATTAAGACGGGCAGATAATTCGTTTTCGCCTGCATCACGCCCGGCAATGCGCACCTGATACCAGCCCTCATTCAGTTTCTGGCGAAACGACGGAAGCTGCGTGGCCAGCGCCCGGATGGCTTCAGCACCCGTTTTCACACGAAGGTCGATGCGGCGGCCAAATCGTTGTAAATCCCCGTAAAGGCAGATGCGTACCATGCCCGGTGACGCCAGAGGGAGTGTGTGCGTCGCTGCCATTTGTCGGTATACCTCTCTCGTTTGCTCAGTTGTTCAGGAATATGGTGCAGCAGCTCGCCATCACCACAGTAAATGGCGGCATGATTCGGCACCGATGAACCAAAACAGCACAGCAGCACATCGCCCGGCTGCGCCGCTGACAACGGCACCTGATACAGCCCTGTGGCCTCCAGATTATCCAGATAGAGATTCTGACCGTTACGCCACCAGTCATCCCCGCGATGAAAATCCGGCATCTCAATCCCCGCCAGATGGTAAGCATCCCGGAACAGCGTGTAACAGTCCGTCACCCCGTGCTCAAAGCGCCGCCCGGCAAGATGCGGCACACAGCGGAACTTATGAATCGCCCCACGGCAGACCAGCCACCACGGCAAATCACTCTGCACCTGCAGCCGCCGGTCGGCCTCACTCAGCCAGGGCAGACCACCGGGGTGGCTGTGGACCAGCGCCACAATCTCACCCTGCATCTCTGCCCGCAGCCAGTCCTCCGGCGACATCCGGAAATACTCCTCCGGCTCACCGGAGATATTCACGCAGGGAAAATATCTTTCCCCTTCCGGCGTTCTCACCACGAAGCCGCACGACTCCGCTGGCGCACATCGCCGGGCGTGCGCCAGAATCGCTGATTCTGTCTCTGTCATGGGATTTACTGCGAAAGTTTGTTAATGGAAAGGAAGCCGCCAAAGTTGCCGACATTATTGCGAAACTTACAGCCACTCAGGCATTTGCTGCATTTATCCTTCGTGATATCGGACGTCGGCTGGTCATATTCATCCGCGACCGCCGGACCGTTATAACCGCACTCATCACCGCGATAGGTCCAGGTGCAGGTATTAGCCAGCATGATGCGCCCCGGAAAAACGGCACCATCCGTTTCAGTCGGCGTGGACAGTACAAAGGAGGCACTGACCGCGCTCAGTTCGCTGCACTGCTCGATGCGCCAGCGGCTAATCACCTCCTGCTCCGGATCGGCATCACTGTTTCCGTTGACGAAGTTCACTGCATCCAGAAAACGGGCGTAAACCTTACGCCTGACCACCGTTCCGCCGACCAGACTCTGCAGATCTTCCGCCATCCCGGTGACCATGCCGTACAGGTTAGAGACTGCCAGCGTGGGGCGCGTACTGGTGCCTTTGCCATTCAGTTCAAAACCACTCCCCTGAATGGGATACGTCAGATACTGCCGCCCCTGCCAGGTGACCGGCTCACCTTTTTCGTTCTGCTCATTATAGAAAAAATAACGTTCGCCACCGACCTCTGTCAGATCGATTTCCCAGAGCACCACGCTGGCCGACTGCTCCGCACGGGTGCATTCATTCAGTGTTTCCTGCCGGATATCCTGCATCAGTTCACCACCTGTTTAAACTCTGCGCTGAACTCAACACGCAACATACTGACCCGCGACGTCCATTTTGCGCAGGTCACCTTTATCTGCCGCCAGTCATAAGGCGGCGTCCACAGAAAGGCTTTCCAGCCTCCGTGCTCTGCCAGAAACGATTCCAGCGCCGTGGCCTCCCAACGGGGGACAGAAATCGTCACGCTGTACGTTTTCAGGTTGGCATTCAGCCCGGCAGGCGCGCGCTGGGAGTAACCATCACCAAAGCGCACCTCCCTGACGGAAGGAGTCGAAGCCACATCCATACCCGGTTTAACTTTCCAGCGGAAGGTTTTCATCGTCCACCTCCGGAGAACAGACCACCATCACGCATCTGCCCGGTCACAACATCCATTGCCGCCTTACGGGCTACGTCATAAACCGTCTTCAGCGCCTGTGGCCCTATCTGACCGTTCGTGCCGTCGTTGTTAATCACCACATGGTTATTCTGCTCAAACTTCCCGGACGCCTGCGACCGACTGTCCGCCATGCTGCCCGGTGTACCGACATAACCGCCGGTGGCATAGCCGCGCATCAGCCGGTAAAGATTCCCCACGCCAATCCGGCTGGTTGCCTCCTTCGTGAAGACAAATTCACCACGGTGAACAATCCCCGCTGGCTCATATTTGCCGCCGGTTCCCGTAAATCCTCCGGTCGCAAAATGGAGTTTCGCCGCTGCTGCCTGAATGGCTGCACCACCTGACGCTGATGAGCCGCCACCGGTAGCACCTCCAATGGCGCTGCCGATACTCCCGACAATCCCCACCATTGCCTGCTTAAGCAGAATTTCTGTCATCATGGACAGCACGGAACGGGTGAAGCTGCGCCAGTTCTGTTCACTGCCGGTCAGCATCGCCGCCATATTCTGTGCAATACCATCAAAGGTCTGCGTGGCTGCACTTTTAACCTGCGACATACTGTCCGTGGCGCTCTCTTCCCACTCACTCCAGCCTGACTTGAGGCCTGCCATCCAGCTCCCGCGAAGCTGGTCTTCAGCCGCCCAGGTCTTTTTCTGCTCTGACATGACGCTATTCAGCGCCAGCGGATTATCGCCATACTGTTCCTTCAGGCGCTGTTCCGTGGCGTCCCGCGCTGCCTGCCGGTCAGTCAGCCCCCGGTTTTTCGCCTCAATGGCTGCCCGTTTTGCCCGTTGTTGCTGTGCGAATTTATCCGCCTGCTGCGCCAGCGCGTTCAGGTGCTCCTGATACGTGACCTTATCGCCAAGTGCAGCCAGCTGGCGTTTGTACTCCAGCGTCTCATCTTTATGCGCCAGCAGGGATTTCTCCTGTGCGGACAGCTGGCGACGTTGTGCCGCCTCCTCCAGTACCGCGAACTGACTTTCTGCCTTCCACAAATCCCGGCGCTGCTGGCTGATTTTCTCATTCGCTCCGGCATGCTTCTCCAGCGTCCGGAGTTCTGCCTGAAGCGTCAGCAGGGCGGCATGAGCACTGTCTTCCTGACGATCGCCCGCAGACACCTTCACGCCGGACTGCTTCGGTTTTTTCAGCGTCGCTTCATAGTCCTTTTTCGCCGCCGCCATCAGCGTGTTGTAATCTGCCTGCAGGATTTTTCCGTCTTTCAGTGCTTTATTCAGTTCCTCCTGACGGGCGGTATATTTCTCCAGTGGTGTCTGCAGGCGTTCGTAAGCCTTCTGCGCCTCTTCGGTATATTTCAGCCGTGACGCTTCGGTATCGCTCTGCTGCTGCGCATTTTTGTCCTGTTGGCTCTGCTGTTCAGCCTTCTTTCGGGCGGCTTCAAGCGCAAGACGGGCCTTTTCACGATCATCCCAGTAACGCGCCCGCGCTTCATCGTTAACAAAATAATCATCCTTAAGCAGATTCCAGATATCGTCCGCTTTCTTAAACGCGGCCTCTGCCTTAATCAGCATCTCCTGAGCGGTATCAGGGCGACCAATATCCAGCACCGCATCCCACATGGATTTGAATGCCCGTGCTGTCCTGTCTGCCCAGGTTTCCAGCGTGCCCATGTTCTCTTTCAGGCGTCGGGTCTGGTCATCAAACCCTTTCGTTGCGGCCTCGTTCGCCGCCTGCAATGCCCCGGCTTCATCGCCGGAACGCTGCAACTGAGCAACATACGCAATCTGCTCCGCCGTCACGTTATGGAACTGGCGCGCCATCGCTGTCAGCCCTGACGTCGGGTCTGTGGTCAGCTTCCCGAAGGCTTCAGCGACCTTGTCCACCTCCACGCCGGATGCAGAGGAGAAACGCGCCACACTCTGGCTGATGGACGCAATCTGAGCCTCACCGCTTACCCCCGCCTTAACCAGTGCGCTGAGTGACTCGCTGGTCTGGTTAAACGTCAGCCCTGCCGCCTGCCCTGCTCTGGACAGGACCAGCATACGATCTGCCGTCAGACCCGACTGATTGCCGGAAAGGACCAGCGTTTTGTTGAAATCGGACAGGGTTGAGTTGCCCTGATACCAGGCATACGCCAGCGCACCGGTCACCACCGCCAGCGAGGTGGCCCCGACCATCGGCAGGGTGATCGCACCGGCAAGCCCCCTGAACATGGGGATCATCCCGCCGAAGGAGTCCTTCACCTGACCACCCTGTTGCAGCAGGATCAGCCACGGACTTTGCCCGCCTGCAAGCTGCGTGGCCACGTCGGTGAACTGCGCAGGCAGCATACGCATGGCGGCTTTATACTGCCCGACGGAAATCCCCGCTTTCTGTGCAGCCAGCGCCTGCCGGTTCATTGACTGTTCAACGACTGCCGCTGTTTTTTTCGCATCAGTTTCCGTACCGGAAAAATGACGCCTGACTCTGGCCATTTGCTCGTCAAATCTGGCCGCATCCAGACTTAAATCAACGACCAGATCGCCTACCGGTTCAGCCATACCGGACTCCTCCTGCGATCCCTTCTGATACTGTCATCAGCATTACGTCATCCTCCGTCATGTCCGCCACATCCGGGGAAGCGGGGATAACTTCATTCCCGTCCGGGCCAAAACGAACGCCTCCGGCAAGCCCTGCCGCTTTCTGCATCAGCACATCATCTTCAGGCTCTTCGTCAGCCTCGCGCCGGTTCAGCAGACTGAAATCCAGCGGATGCATATCCGGATCGCTGAAAAACAGGCTGAGCACGGTGTACGTCAGCCCGGAAAAGTGCATATCCAGCAGAACATCATGAAAATAATGGGTACTGTAAAAGCGGTGCCAGTCGGCATACTCCGTGGATGACATCCCGGCAAGCATGGCGCGCCAGTCGGGTCGCCCCATCTCACGCGCCAGTTTCAGGGCAAAACTCAGCTCACCGTCGAACACTTTCCCGCAGAAACAGGCTCTGCAGGCCCGGCGTCCTCTGCCTGTTCAGGGGCATTATTCACCACAAACTCAGACATTCCGGACAGCCGGTACACCACGTTTTCAGCATGAGAAATTGCCTCTGTGGGCCAGGTGGTAAGCACTTCCTGCTCAATCTGTTTAACGGCTTCATTCATGGACGGCATCTGCGTCTTCTTCGGATGGTTATGCCACAGAGACATCGCCACCACAAAAGCGCCGGTTCTGATGACGTCTTCCACAGTAAACTTCCGGTTACTGTCGGATTCTGCCTGCTGTTTCATCAGGGCGAGATGCTCAATACGCTGCAGGGCTGACAGTTCAGAAAGCGTGACGGTCACGCCGTTATGTTCAAATGATTCGGTTTTCAGGAACATCGCTGACTCTCCGGATTAACTGGCGGTGACGGTGATTTCTGCAACCGCAGCAAACTCACCATTACCGGATACAACCGGAATGTTGACCTTGCCTGCAGCAACGCCGTTCACGGTGATGGTCATACCACTGACCGACACGGTGGCTTTTGTTTTATCCGCAGACACCGCACGGAAGCTCTTGTCGGTTACACCTTCCGGCTGGAATGCCACGGTCAGCGTGGTGCTCTGCCCTTTCACTACGGAAGCACTGGCTGGCGTTACCGTCATGCCGGTTGCTGCCGTCACCGTACTGCGATCTTCAGCCATCGACGGGCGTCCCACATTGGTGACCTTCACCGTGCGGGTGATCACTTCCTTCGCCGTCACCGCTTTACCGATACTGCTGACCCAGCCACGGAACACATCGACCGTGCCGTTCGGGAAGCGGATTTTATAGGCACGGGTATCACCTTCATTAAACCACGCCAGCAGCGCCTGCTGCCCCTGCTCTCCGGGCATCCACGCCAGCGTGAAGCTGGTATCTCCGGCTGATTTCTGCCCCTGCCCGGTCGCAGTCCAGTCTGCATCTTCATCATCGAGATAGCTGTCGTCATAGGACTCAGCGGTCAGTTCGCCGGGCGTCAGGTCTTTAACTTTTGCCAGACGCGACCAGTCAACGTCTGAAAGCGGGTTCGCATAAGGGTCACCGTTCCCCTTATAAACCCACAGTGTGGTTCCAGCACCTTTCACCGGCATTGTTGGATTTGGTACAGGCATAGCGTCCTCACATTTCATAGGTAATGACATAAGTCAGATCGGCTGAACTCCACAGGCCCGCATCATCGTCGCGCCGGTAGTCATAGCCACTGGCCACCATACTGGTGATCAAATCTGACAGTGCCGGGATATCGCTCATCACCGGATAAATCCGGGACTCCATCCACGAATCCAGCTCTGAATCCGGCACCTGAGCAGGCAGGAAAACTTCAATATGCAGCTCCGCCTGCCAGGTATCGCTGTCCAGCTCTTCGCCCGTGTATTCAGCGCCGGTGAGATAAACGGCAATTGCCGGAAAATCTTCCTCATCAAAAACAGCGGGGCGACCATCAAAAAGCGTCGCCCCGGTGTCATGCTTCTCCAGTGCATCCAGTACGGCTGCACGGAGTTCAGTATGTTTCATCGCTTTATTACCATTCTCAGTTGATGCTGCAGCGCATAGCCCAGCTCTTTCGGAAGACGCTCACGCCGTATCCGCTCAATATTCTGTTTAAACGCCGTGGTCAGCGGCACCGACATCGGGATTTTCACCACATCAATGGGGTAACGGTTTTTCCCGGCCACACGCTGCATGACATGCCACCGCCCATTTTTCAGTTGCTGAATAAACGCACCGGGAATACGACGGTTACCCACCACAAGCACGCTGCCGCCACCTTTCAGGGATGAACGCTGCCCCTTTTTACGACGCCTGCGTCGGGACAGGACAACCCGCGCGTTACCCAGCCTGATTACGGGCAAATCCCCCCGGTTAACCTTGATTCTGGCCTGCGGATTTTTAACCGTGGCCCTTTTCAGCCTGGCCCTTTCCTTTACCAGTTTCCGGCGTACCTTTGTCTCACGGGCAACCTGTGACGCCGACTGCGATATCGCGGATGAAGCAACGCGGTTAATGGCCATTGCGGCGGCACCGGGCACCGCCGTTTTGCTGATACGGCTGAGGTTTTCAACGGCCTGCTCAAGACCTTTTATGGCCATACATCCCCCTTTCAGCGGCGACGGTTAACGGCAGGCGGTACGCCCCGTCCAAGCCAGAGATGACAACTTCCGCCATCATCCGGCGAAACCCGGTCTATCCAGAAGTTTTCCTCACCGATGGTCAGCGTGTCTCCACGCCGCAGCTGCCGCACATCATCAGTCCGGACAAACAGGGACGGGCTGGAGCCTTCAACGCGCACGCCCTGTCCGGCATAGCTGATATTTTCAGGGTCATCAAAAACACCACGTATCACAGCACCTGACTGCTCACCGGATGTAATGGTGGCTGACGTTCCCATGTACCCGCGTATCGTTTCATCGGCGCGGGCAATGGCAGCATCGAACAGGTTATCGAAATCAGCCACAGCGCCTCCCGTTATTGCATTCTGGCCAGGCCGCGCTCTGTCATTTCGGCTGCCACACCGGCAGAGACACGAAACGCCGTTCCCGGCAGCACAAATGCCACAGGTTCATCCCGCGTGGCGTGAAGTGCATCAGTATGCAGCGTCACCAATGCCACGACCGTGACCAGTTCAGCCGTATCCTGAATCACGGTGTCCGGCTGCGCTGATACCACCTCATTTTCATGCCCGGTCAGCACATTTTCCGGGCTGAGAGGGGTGTCCTGACCGGCAGTGTCATCCGTGTCATCAAGCTCCTCTTCCAGCTCTGCCACACGGAGCGCCAGTTCTTCTTTCGTCCCCGTCAGGCTGACATCACGGTTCAGTTGTTCACCCAGCGAGCGGAGACGGGCAATCAGTTCATCTTTCGTCATGGACTTCTCCACAGAGAGACAATGGCCCCGAAGGGCCATGATTACGCCAGTTGTACGGACACGAACTCATCAGGGTCAGCCAGCAGCATCAGCGGTGCTGACTGAATCATGGTGAACTCACGTGCCGGATCGCCGGTGGTCACCCAGTTTTTCGGGTAACGAGCAGAGGCGTTAATGCCTTCGCGCTGTGCGTCCGCATCCTGAATGCAGCCATAGGTGCGCAGACCGCGTGCCTGAGTGTTCCCCAGCACCATCGTGTTGTCCGGCAGGAAGTTCTTTTTGACGCCGTTTTCCACGTACTGTCCGGAATACACGACGATGGCCACATCGCCATACATCCCCTTATAGGACACCGCTTTACCCAGGTCTTTCACCGCTGTCTCCAGCTCGGAATGAGAGCCACGACGGGTATCCAGCTTCTCCTTGACGGCTTTGAAGGAACGGAACAGCGCCCAGCCTTTCGGATCAAACACGATGATATTCACCACACCGCTGGCGTTCAGCGCGTAGGCTTCGATATCGTCGGTCGGGTCATACGTGGACTTGTCGCGCTTGCTCCACTCCGTGCCACCGGACTGTGTGATGTTGTTTGCCGCACTGCGCCCCATATCCACCTCAACCGGATCAAAGGCTTCACCGGTCATGGTGTATTTGCCCTTAAGCACGGCAGAAACTGCCTGCATCTCTTCGACCTGGGCAATCGCCAGCTCCTCGTCACGCATGTTCTGCATGATGATGCGACGGCGGCGGTAAGCCGGGTCCGCCAGATTCTGCGGATCTTCATCCGGCAGGCGACGCAGGGTCATCTGCGGATTCACCTCATGCTTCGGCTTGACATATCCCGGCGTAAATTCAGAGGTGGAGCCGCCACGGGAACGGATAACCTCACCGGAAACAATCGGCGAAACGTACAGCGCCATGTTTACCAGTCCCGGAATTTGTGAGAGATAGACTTTCTCCGTGGTGAAGGGATAGCTCTCACGGAAAAAGAGACGCAGAAACAGCGGATCAAACTTAAATTTCTGCTCATTTGCCGCCAGCAGCTGGGCGGTTGTGTACATCGACATAAAAAAATCCCGTAAAAAAAGCCGCACAGGCGGCCTTTAGTGATGAAGGGTAAGGTTAAACGATGCTGATTGCCGTTCCGGCAAACGCGGTCCGTTTTTTCGTCTCATCGCTGGCAGCCTCCGGCCAGAGCACATCCTCATAACGGAACGTGCCGGACTTGTAGAACGTCAGCGTGGTGCTGGTCTGGTCAGCAGCAACCGCAAGAATGCCAACGGCAGCACCGTCGGTGGTGCCATCCCACGCAACCAGCTTACGGGTGGAGGTGTCCAGCATCAGCGGGGTCATTGCAGGCGCTTTCGCACTCAATCCGCCGGGCGCGGTTGCGGTATGAGCCGGGTCACTGTTGCCCTGCGGCTGGTAATGGGTAAAGGTTTCTTTGCTCGTCATAAACATCCCTTACACTGGTGTGTTCAGCAAATCGTTAACGGCATCAGATGCCGGGTTACCTGCAGCCAGCGGTGCCGGTGTACCCTGCATCAGACGATCCAGCGCAGTATCACTGCGCGCCTGTGCACTCTGTGGTGCTGCGGCCAGAATGCGGCGGGCCGTTTCCACGGTCATTCCGGGGGTTTCTGCCAGCACGCGTGCCTGTTCTTCGCGTCCGTGAGCCTCCTCACAGTTGAGGATCCCCATAATGCGGCTGTTTTCTGCCGCAACCGCTGCGGTGATCTGCGCGTTCACGTCTGGCTGCGCCGCGCTGGCGTTTTCACCCTCCGTCGCTGGCACCACGTCAGTAACGTCAGCCTGCAAAGCAGTGGCTGAAACAGTTGTTGATTGAGTCTCTTTGGTCATTCGCCCTCCTGAGAGACGGGATTTACGTGCATCCAGTGCATCACGCATGACGGTGATCGCATCGGTGCTGTTAACAAGTTCATCAGCCAGTCCGGCATCAATGGCCTCCTGACCGCTGTACACTGCAGCCTCGGTATCCAGCACAGCCTGCACGGACAGGCCGGTATATGCCGACACCTTCTGTGCAAACATCCGGCGGGTTGCATCCATCCGGGACTGCAGTGTTTCCCGGACATCATCCGGTAGATGGCTGTAGGGGTTGCCATCCACCTTATGGCTGCCGCTGTAAATCAGCGTGATTTCCACGCCCTGTTTCTCCAGCGCAGCGCCGTAATTACTGTGAGCCATCATGACGCCGATGGAGCCTGTCCGGGCGGTCTGCGTGACCAGACGTCGGGAGGCGGCGCTGGCAAGCAGTTGACCTGCACTGCAGTTCATGTCGTTGGCCAGCGCCCATACCGGCTTTATGTCACGCACACGGGCGATGATGTCAGCGCAGTCAAATGCTCCCGCCACCATTCCGCCTGGCGTGTCCATATCGAGCAGAATGCCGTCCACCATCGGGTCGCTGGCAGCCTGTTGCAGACGGGCGATAATGCCGTTGTAACCGGTCATCCCCGAGTACGGCTGCAGCGCCCGCGTCCGGCTGACCAGCGTGCCGGACACCGGCAGCACGGCGATGCCGTTCATGACCTGATAACTGCGGGCCTGTCGTGGTCCGTCATCATCACCGGATAATGCCAGCGTCGCGAGTGCCTCCTGGGCAGTCAGGCTGTCGCCGGACACCGCATCCGTCAGGCGGCTGATCCCAAGCTGGCCTGCAAGCGCACAAAAGAAAACCCGCGCATAGGCGGGTTCAAGCATCAGCGGCTCATTAAAGGCCATGCTGGCAATATGCGGGAGATTACGCAGCTCTGCTGTCACTCTTCTCCTCCTCTGTTGATTGTCGCAGCCCGGATTCAAATGCTGCAGCCGCCCAGGCGGGCGGTTTAAGACCAGCCGCGCGGCGCTCCATCGTTTCACGGACCTGCTGGGCAAAAATTTCCTGATAGTCGTCGCCGCGTTTTGCGCACTCTTTCTCGTAGGTGCTCAGTCCGGCTTCTATCAGCATCACCGCTTCCTGTACTTCTTTCAGACCATCGATGGCCATACGACCGGAGCCTATCCAGTCGCAGTTCCCCCAGGCACTGCGGGCTTCCTGAAAACTGAAGCGCGCTTTTGAAGGTAACGTCACCACGCGGCGAACGATGGCCTCTTCCAGCCAGCACAGAAACATCTGACTCGCCTGACGGGATGCGACGAATTTTCGCCGCCCCATAAAGTGCGCCCACGACTCGTTCGCGCTGGCCCGTGCCGTGGAGTAGCTCATCTGGGCGTAATTCCGGGAAAGCTGCTCATACGAGACACCCAGCCCGGCAGCGATATACCGCAGCAGTGACTGCTCAAAAACGGAGTAGCCGTTATCCGTGTCCTGAGCCGTCTGCAGGTTCAGAGAGTCACCCGGCATCAGGTGCGGCACTTTTGCGCCTCCCAGCCGGACCGGCGCGGCGGCGTAATACGCGGCAATTTCACCAATCCAGCCCGTCAGCTTGTCCCGCTGCTCATTACTGTTCGCGCCAAGAATAAAATCCATCGCTGACTGCGTATCCAGCTCACTTTCAATGGTGGCGGCATACATCGCCTTCACAATGGCGCTCTGCAGCTGCGTGTTCTGCAGCGTGTCGAGCATCTTCATCTGCTCCATCACGCTGTAAAACACATTTGCACCGCGGGTCTGCCCGTCCTCCACGGGTTCAAAGACGTGAATGAACGAAGCACGACCGCCGGGTAACTCGCGGGGTATCCATGTCCATTTCTGCGGCATCCAGCCAGGATACCCGTCCTCGCTGACGTAATATCCCAGCGCCGCACCGCTGTCATTAATCTGCACACCGGCACGGCAGTTCCGGCTGTCGCCGGTATTGTTCGGGTTGCTGATGCGCTTCGGGCTGACCATCCGGAACTGTGTCCTGAACAGCCGCGATGAACTGGTATCCCAGGTGGCTTGAACGAACAGTTCTCCGTTAAAGGCGTGCATGGCCACACCTTCCCGAATCATCATGGTAAACGTGCGTTTTCGCTCAACGTCAATGCAGCAGCAGTCATCCTCGGCAAATTCTTTCCATGCCGCTTCAACCTCGCGGGAAAAGGCACGGGCTTCTTCCTCCCCGATGCCCAGATAGCGCCAGCTTGGGCGATGACTGAGCCGGAAAAAAGACCCGACGATATGATCCTGATGCAGCTGGATGGCGTTGGCGGCATAGCCGTTATTGCGTACCAGATCGTCTGCGCGGGCATTGCCACGGGTAAAGTTGGGCAGCAGGGCTGCATCCACACTTTCACTCGGTGGGTTCCACGCCCGCAACTGCCCACCAAATCCGCTGCCACCGCCGTGATAACCGGCATATTCGCGCAGCGATGTCATGCCGTCCGGCCCCAGAAGGGTGGGAATGGTGGGCGTTTTCATACATAAAATCCTGCAGGTCCCCTGCGTCGCTGTGTCATGCCGGTCTGCACTTCCAGCTCTGCAATATATTTTTTCAGGTCAGACACGGAAGTGGCCGTAAACTCCACCCTTCGTCCGTCTTTCTGTACTGTTGCCACCCGTTTACCTGTCATCAGGTCATGCAGTGCCGCACGGGCAGCGGCAAGTTCTTCCTGTCGCGTCATTCATCCTCTCCGGATAAGGCACGGGCGTAATCTGCCAGTGTTTTCTTGTTGGTTGCTGCACCATCCTCTTCCTGCAGGCTCGCCAGCAGCGCACTGAGATCCAGCTGCCAGCGGGAAATACTGATGCGCAGCGCCGCCAGCGCATAAACGAAGCAGTCGAGTGCCTCATTGCGTCGCTTTTTGCTGTCCCACAGTATTTTTTTCCTGCCATCCACCCATTTTTCGACCTGCTCTTCAGCAGTCAGCTGCTGCGCTTCGGTCAGATCAAAAATATCCGGGTTATTCGGGAAGTGAACGGCACCGGGAAGCGGTTCATCCCCTTCCGGCGTCAGTGTGAAGCGGTTATAAATCTGCTCTTTCGCGGTATCCGTACCGATTTCGGTAAGGTAAACCCCGTTTTTGTTTCGCTTACGTGGCATGCTGGCCACCGGCTTACCGTAGACGGATGCCCCTTTAATGGGGATCACCCGGAACAGCCCATGCTTTTTCGAGCGTTCATACACAATGGTCGGGTCAATCCCGCCAATATCCCAGCAGATACGGGATACCGACATTTCTGCACCATTCCGGCGGGTATAGGTTTTATTGATGGCCTCATCCACACGCAGCAGCGTCTGTTCATCATCGTGGCGGCCCATAATAATCTGCCGGTCAATCAGCCAGCTTTCCTCACCCGGCCCCCATCCCCATACGCGCATTTCGTAGCGATCCAGCTGGGAGTCGATACCGGCAGTCAGGTAAGCCACACGGTCAGGAACGGGCGCTGAATAATGCTCTTTCCGCTCTGCCATCACTTCAGCATCCGGACGTTCACCGATTTTCGCTTCCCATGTCTCACCGAGCGTGGTGTTCACGAAGGTTTTACGTTTTCCCGTATCCCCTTTCGTTTTCATCCAGTCTTTGACAATCTGCACCCAGGTGGTGAACGGGCTGTACGCCGTCCAGATGTGAAAGGTCACGCTGTCCGGCGGCTCAATCTCTTCACCGGATGACGAAAACCAGAGAATGCCATCACGGGTCCAGATCCCGGTCTTTTCGCAGATATAACGGGCATCAGTGAAGTCCAGCTCCTGCTGGCGGATGACGCAGGCATTATGTTCGCAGAGATAAAACACGCTGGAGGGATCATCCGGCGTCCATTTGAGGCCAAACGGCGTCTCTTTATCGCCAAATTTAAGGTACTGCTCCTCCCCGCAGTGCGGGCAGGCAACATGAAAACGCATAAAATGCGGGGATTCACTGGCTGCACGCTCAATCTGGCAGGTGCCTCTCACTTTGGGCGTGGAGCCACGGATGGACTTTGGCCAGACCGAGCCTTCAATACGCTTGTCGCCCAGGAACGTCGGAGAGCCTTCCTGTTCAATATCATCATCAAAGGCAGCAAGTTCATCATAACCCGCCACATCCACTGACTTTTCACGGTAGTTTTTTGCCGCTTTACCGCCCAGGCACCAGAAGCCACGACCATTGGTGAAACGCTTCATGGTGAGCGTGTTATCCCGGTGCTTTTTGCCATACCACGGGGCCAGCGCCAGCAGCGATGGAATATCACGGATGGTCGGCTCGACGTGGGTTTTCATAAAGTTCTCGGCATCACCATCCGTCGGCAACCAGATAAGGGTGTTGCGCTGCTTATGCTCTATGAAGTAGGCATAAACACCCAACAGCATTTTGGAATAACCGACACGGGCAGACTTCACCACATTCACCTCACGGATGTAGTCGCTGCCCATCGCATTCATGATGGCCCGCTGAAAGGGCAGTGTTTCCCAGCGCCCTTCCTGGTATGCGGATTCTTTCGGGAGATAGTAATTGGCATCCGCCCATTCAACGGCGGTCTGTGGCTCCGGCCTGAACAGTGAGCGAAGCCCGCCGCGGACAAAATGCCGCAGCCTGTTAACCTGACTGTTCGATATATTCACTCAGCAACCCCGGTATCAGTTCATCCAGCGCGGCTGCTTTGTTCATGGCTTTGATGATATCCCGTTTCAGGAAATCAACATGTCGGTTTTCCAGTTCCGGAAAACGCCGCTGCACCGACAGGGGGATCCCGTCGAGAATACTGGCAATTTCACCTGCGATCCGCGACAGCACGAAAGTACAGAATGCGGTTTCCACCACTTCAGCGGAGTCTCTGGCATTTTTCAGCTCCTGTGCGTCGGCCTGCGCACGCGTAAGTCGATGGCGTTCGTACTCAATAGTCCCTGGCTGGAGATCTGTCTCGCTGGCCTGCCGCAGTTCTTCAACTTCCCGGCGCAGCTTTTCGTTCTCAATTTCAGCATCCCTTTCGGCATACCATTTTATGGCGGCGGCAGAGTCATAAAGCACTTCATTACCCTTGCCACCACCCCGCAGAACGGGCATTCCCTGCTCCTGCCAGTTCTGAATGGTACGGATACTCGCGCCGAAAATGTCAGCCAGCTGCTTTTTGTTGACTTCCATTGTTCATTCCACGGACAAAAACAGAGAAAGGAAACGACAGAGGCCAAAAAGCTCGTTTTCAGCACCTGTCGTTTCCTTTCTTTTCAGAGGGTGTTTTAAATAAAAACATTAAGTTACGGCGAAGAAGAACGGAAACGCCTTAAACCGGAAAATTTTCATAAATAGCGAAAACCCGCGCGCCTTCCGCCCCGTAGTCTGTCGGATCGCCGGAAAGGACCCAGCCACTAGCGAATGCCTGTAGCCAAGGTGAGCAGCGGGCTTAATTTAAAGCGGTGTGATCTGCAACCATTCAGACGCACTAATCTCAAAGCGGCGTCCGTTAGACAACTCGATAATCACGGGTAATTCACCAAGCTCCAACCAGGCGTTTTTTTCCGTTGGAAAACTAACAGTAGAGATCTGGTAATCCGATACGCTTTCAGCCAGTCGGCAACTTTTAAACACATCACCAAGGGCGGACGCGAAGAATTCATTTAGCTCATATTCAATCTGCTCTTTAGCTGCTGTCATGTTTCTGTCTCATCAACTTGAATAGGGTAATCAGGAATGGATGCGAACTATAGGTCGTCTGCACCATCTTTCAGATTAGAGCAGCGTCACATTTCGTCAGGGTCAGTATTAGCCGACATCTCGCGCACCTGATTAATGTTTGGCGATATTACAACAGGCACGCAATGAATGCATGCTGTAAGCCTCTCGCTCAGGAGAACAGAATCGTTCCATTATTGAATTAAATTTCTGCGACTCTTTCATCACAACCTCCTGACAAAGATACCGTGCGACCGTGGTCGCACGCTCCTGAATACATGCCCTGTTTCTTCCACCCTCGCACAGGACTGGCGAGCATGAGGGACAAACCCGCGAATCATAAACGCGGTAAAAACCCGGTGTGCATCGTTTTTGATTATTCCCGCACACTCGCGCAGAAGGAATTCCCTGTCGGGCTACGGTCATGGTTAATGCAGGAATACGGCGACGATACAGCGCATAATGTGTCAGGCTTGAATACCTTTATCGAATCCCAGTAACGAATTCTCCTGACGTTTCAGTCAGGTGATGATATGCATGGTGAGATTCAGATATGAAAAAGCCCCGCTAAAAGCGAGGCCATAAATCACTTGATATCTTACTGATGACGTTGGAGAAATCCGTACTGAGCGAGTGTTAGAACAATGTCATAAGACCCTTGCCTGTCTTTGTAACCAGTTTTATCAACCAATTCAGCTTTACTGATTCCGGGTAAATCAAGAATCAGATTCGCAACTTCAATTGCCCTTTGGTACAACTTATCGCCCTTTTTCTCCCCATGCAGTGGTTTTACATTCTTGAGGTAACCGCTATCCGCCAGGGCGAGAAATGTTGCCCTTGGGCATATCTTCTTTCTTGACGATTCGCTTTCTGTAACCTCTGCGACAGCTGCATCCCATGCATCACGAGGAGGCATTGAGCTATCAGCCACCAAATGATAAGCGATTAAAGCAGCGTGAGCGTATTGAGACATAATGCATCCATATACAAAAATCTTATGATAAGACTTTTCTAATATGAACACTGTGATCTCACATACTCTTGCAGGCCATTCAATTGGTTAGTTATGGTTTCGATGCGCTTTCTGAGAACGAAATAATCCCGTTGAGCGGTGTCAGTAAGTCTGGGGCTGGAAGCATCATCCACGCCGGAGGCGGCGGTGGTTTTATGCATGTCCGGACAGACTGCTTTGACGCGCAGCCGCTTACGCCCAGCAGAAACATAAGCACGTAGACTTTCGATAGTCGCGTTAGCATCAGCAAGTTCCTTTGTATATCTGGCATCGAGTTCAGCTACATCACGTTGACGCTTCTGCATATCAGAGATGATAGATGTGGCTTTATCGCGCTGGTCTTTGTAGGCGATGGCGTTATCACGGTAATGATTAACAGCCCATGACAGGCAGACGATGATGCAGATAACCAGAGCGGAGATAATCGCGGTTAACCGACTCATGACATCAACACCCCAACGGCCAGAAACCACGGCCACGCATCGTTGCCATTAAATGCGAGCAACGCTGCCATGAAAAAGCAAATCATGCTCATTGCTGCCCCCACAAACAGACTTCACGCTCAATCTCACGACGAGTCATCAGCCCTTTCCATTGCTTACCGCCAGCGTATGTCCAGCGACGTAGCTGGTCACATGCGCCTTTGATATCGCCCTGGTTTATTTTGTGAAGAAGCGTCGATGTTCTGAAATTGCCAGCACCCACGTTGTAGACGAACGAGTAAAGAGCGCCGCGCGTTGTTTCCGGTATATCGACTTTGATGTACGGGTTAATTTGTCTGGCGACCGTGGCAAGGTCTTTATTCAGGAGGGCTTTGCATTCTGCTTCGGTATACGTTTTACCGAGCATAATGTCTTTTCCGGTGTGCCCGTAACATACAGTCCATACGCCAACGATATCTTTATATGGTATGTAGCTGACACCTTCCAGACCATCGTCACCACTCGGACCAGTGATGAGCACAGACGCTATGGCAACAGCCCCACCACCAATAGCAGCTGCAACAGCCTTGCGTAATGATGGCGACATTATTCACCTCTCGCAGCCTTACGCTTATCTTCTTTAATCTTGAAATAAAGGTTTGTCAGGTACGTCAGCAGGCCAAATACCAGACTACCCAGCACACCTATTGCCGCCCACTGTGATGGCGTGACTTTATCGAGCAACTGTAAAAACCAGTAGCCAGCACTGCCTGCAGAGGTGCCATAGGCGACACCTGTTGTTAACTTATCCATTGATTTCATATCCTCACCCCGATGTACACGGATGGTGCAATATGTTTGAAAAGATCGGAGTCTACGGGTTAGTTTTTACAGCAAACGTTGTTCTCAACGACGCTCAAAAAACAGAAAATTAAAATAATGTGGTTAAATATTTTAAAAGAAAAACCATCTATTAAATAATAATGCGGGATATATTTTTCTATTTAGTGTAATGTATACGGCCATTTATACAGGAAAAGCCTATGTCAGAACGTAAAGACTCAAAATCACGCCGTAATTATCTCGTAAAATGTTCCTGCCCAAACTGTACCCAAGAATCAGAACACAGTTTTTCTAGAGTACAAAAAGGTGCCCTTTTGATCTGCCCTCATTGCAACAAAGTATTCCAAACAAATCTTAAAGCTGTTGCCTGAGTGTTTTGATTACTTACAAAGAGTTTTTATATTTTAATAATATATTTAAATCAGATAATAAAAAACCCGCCTGCGCGGGTTTGAGATTGTGGTGCTTTTTGTGGTAGTTACCCACTTACGCACTTTGTATTGCTATGCCAGCAGTTAGCTTCTACTGTAAAACTATTCATGCAGCAAACCTGCACTTCACCACAAAATGGGATTCAATACCCACAACTCTATCTGCATCTCTACTCAGGCATCAGCCTTCTTCGTTATCGTATACAGACAAGCTATGAATTTTAATCAGTAATAATGACATTTGCTGCTGCAGGACCTTTAGCACCACTCTCTACAGAGAAGGTAACCTTTTGGCCTTCAAATAAGGTTCGATAATTATCATTCTGAATTGCAGAAAAATGCACAAACACATCTTTACTACCATCAACAGGAGAAATAAAGCCAAAACCTTTATCAGCGTTAAACCATTTTACTAAACCAGTCATTTTATTTGACATTCTACATTCCTTAACTTGAGCCTTTCGGCATAAATGATTTGTATAACAGAAACGACTTCGTACTTAATTGGAGAGACTCAAAGAAGGAATAAGTGAATAACACCTGAAATGAGAACTGCTTTAGTAAACTACTTCGTATATCGTCTGTTCTTCAAACCGACGCAGCCATTAACGCATAGTTGTACACTTGGAAGCAATGTTTATTTTAGACATCCAGCCACCTCCCCATTTAAAACACAAAAACCCGCTCATTAGCGGGTTTTCTACTTTTTCTCAACACCGGACATACAAAGCCCATCGTTGAGAAAATCCTATCCATATTTTTTGAAAAATGCAAGCATCATGTCGATATCTTCGGCGAAAATTATTTATCTTGTCACCTTTCTCAACTGTGCTTCTGCATATGCTTCTTCCTGCCAGCACTTTGTAACCAGTTTATCAATAACATCAGCATACCCCTTGTACCACTGATAATCCGTCAGGTCCGGTACCAGTTTCTGGACATGATGCCGCGCCAGTGTGGTTGGTAAACGGCTAAACCGGTTTCCATTGCAACGCCCACAAATCTTATAAACAGGCGTGCCATGAAGCCGGGTCCTTTTTTCATCCAGGACAATACCTTTACCCTTACACCCTCTGCACGCTGTGCTGACTTCTCCCTTACCATGACAATGCTGACATAGTTCCTTCACCCACTCTTCCTTGATAACGGATTCCCCGCTTCTGGAATGTTTCACCACTTCGCGCAATACATTATGAAATCCCGTACCAGCACAATGCTCACAGCGAGCCTTACTTGCCGCAGACCTGGAATAATCAGCAAAGGCAAAATTCACGAGGTAAGGAATAATCTGTAACCGTGTTTCTGCACTCAATTTATTCAATGTCGGGTTATCCAGTGCCATCGCGTAATTGAGCAGACCTTCAATCGCAAACTGAGGGTCCTGAACACCAACTTTTGCCAGGAATAAGGCAAACCCAAGCGGTGCTTTCGACTGCACCATCCCCTGCGCAGCCATCACATCCGTAATTGATAAACCACCTGAGTCTGTCGCCGGTGCGTCATCGCTCAATTTTGGAGATTTTGGGGAGTAATATTTTGGTAAGGCCTCAAGATTCATTCTCGCTCTCCATTTACACCAGCACGCCAATTGGCAGCAAAAAACAATAAAACGGCATCAACCGATCGTTATCTCTGGCTTCATACAATTGTCTCTGCCAGTGTTTTGGCGTAATTCTTCAGTATCCGGTAATCGGTCAAAACAGAACCGGGGAAACGATATAAGCGCAGGCGCATCCAGCGGTGGCGAAGACGTTCTGCCATATAAGACTCAAACATCATTCATTCCCCAGTTCGGTGATGGTCAGCTCCAACTTCCCACCCTTGGTAACGGGCATTTTCACAACGCGATAATCAACGACCTGAGCATCATCCAGCCAGAAACCTGCTTTGGTGAGTGCGTCAAAAGCTGCTTTTTGCAGATTATCCAGGTCACGGCGACGGCGATCCGGCATGTGGCACTCAATACGGATTTTCACTGGCATAGCCAGACCGATATCCAGCATGGAGCCTTTGATGATTCGGGCGACGTTATCGCGGTATACCTGCCCCTCTGCGCTGATGTGCGTGCGCCCGCGATTATGGCGGTAGTAGCGGTTATTGCTCGGCGGCCAGGGTAGTGTGATGTAGTAAGTATTCACGCCTTGATTGCCCCCTCTTTCAGCCAGATAACCTGCGTTCTCGCCATACCTTCCAGCGCGCATTCTTTTGCATACTCAGCATCGACAAAATGTGTGCGGCGGTCGATTTCGTCGTGACAGGCAGAACATGCAATGGTGGCAATCAGGTCTGGCGGTTTGATACCGGTACCGCACAATCCAGCCAGCCGGATATGTGCCAGTACAGACGTTTCAGAATTGCCATTACATACGCCAGGGATTCTTACCTGGCATTCCCGACCACGCGCTGCTTTTCTCAAATCAGCCATGATTCCTCCTTGCTGCCAGTCGCAACCATTTTTTATCAACCAGGCTGGCGGTATATCCGAGCAGTGTTGGTATTTCGGATGGCTTCAGCTCAGGTTTACGCTTACGACGATTTGGTACTTTGTAGATGTGTCCGTTCATGACACGAATAAGCGGTGTAGCCATTACGCCTCCTGCTTATCACGCAGCAGCTGATACTCGCAGCTCTGCGGAATAGTCAGGTGGCAGCCAATACTCATCGCCCAGGCTTCAACCTTACTCAGGAAGACATACATCTCTCCGGTATCAAGATCGGAGGTATGGCGTAACGACTGGATAGTAGTGATTTCGCCGGTTACGACATCAACCAGGTCCTTGGTTTCATAACCGAGGTATGTGTGTTTGAGAGCATCTTTTACCCATGCTGCGGTAGCGAACGATTTCCCCCTGCTGATGAGGTATTCACTGATTTCGCTGTACCACATGTGGCTGAGTGCATTCTGGGAAAGACTGCGTCTCTCCCGCCACGGTTTAAGCACCATGCGAAAGCATTTTCCATCCTCCAGATAAGGCTGGATCTGCTGACCGATAGCGGTGAAGTTACCGCGATGCAATTTGATGCCGTCTTGTGGGAGGTTCACGCTTCACCTCCGCAGAGGTCAAACGTTGGATGCAAAAAATCGCAGGTGCATTTCTGCATCTGTGACGGTAGAAGAGAGTTTGGATTGTATGTGCGCATAAACGTCCCCGTTTAGCGCAGAAGTCACCGGAGGTGTTCAGGCTCCGATGACATGATTATGGCGAGTTGATTATGGAAAATCAATTGAAGATGAAATTCAACAATGCCCCATGGTGCTATGGCGCTCAATTAATTATATAACTTCAGAGAAAACTGATAACCCATTGATGATCACATTAGCTCAGACTAAGAAGACTGACAACGGGGACGAACATGAACAGCAACGCCTGACATAGGTAAATCTCAAAAGCGAATCATATAATCCTTACCCCATCACTCAGAGACATCGCATAATAACATTCATACCACTATATAACCTCCAAATAACAACAACAATTCATTGGTTGCATTAATATCAGCGTGTTCCGTTGTTCAGGAATAAAACTTTTTATTTAACAAACAAAGAGAGTTCAATGATGAGCAAAATTACAGGCGTGTTAGTTGATGGTCATATTTTTGATATTAAAAATGATATGGAGAGTGGTTACTGTTTCCCTAACAGTTTGTTCCCAGGAGCAACCTTCAAGATGGTCATTGATAATGACCCTATTAATAATGACAAGGTAAAATGGACCTGTAGCACTAATGCAGACAATAATGTTCTGGCGGTTAGCCAGGATGGCACAGTAACTTTTCCGGGCGTAGATGAAAAGTGCGTTGGGAAGATTTTTGTCATTTTCGCCACTGATAAATCAACAAACAAATCTGCCGGCATCTATGTTTTTATTGTGAAGCGTTTTTTCAAATACAGCATTGAACTTTATAACTCAGTTAAAGATATTTTACCGTGGATTGAAAACATGAACGGGAATTTTCCTGAGGCACGTGACATCTATAGTTACGATTATGATAACTATAGTGGACCGCATATTATCAATCGAGAAGTTAACGCAGGGCTTTACCAGGAATGGGGCACGTTATCTAATAGTGGATGGGACGCAAGTTGTGAGCCTAAGGGTATTTGTAGCATTTACGCTTTTGATAAAGACAATAATACTTATTATTGCCTGCGTGATTATGGAGAAATAGAGTGTATTGATCGTTTTTGCGTCGCTCAGGCAGTTGCATCCTACGGAGAATCCATCGACTGATTGTGTTTTTTTCAACTATCATTTGCATTATTACAGCGTAAAGATTCACTGAAATTATAAAATTTAACTTGCGCAAAACCACCCGTTCAGCGGGTGGTTCTCATTTTTATCCACTATGTATATGAAGCTTAAAAAATAAACGGACTTAAGCGCTCCTTTTTATATTGCTACAAACAATTAATTCTCGACACCTAATAACTAAAGCCCCGCCCCCATATACCGCCAATACCCGTTTCATAACAAAATGCTGGTGACATTTCTCACCGGAAACTTTATTGCTACTGCTCAGAACGCAAATGCGGCAATACTCGGCTCCACTTATCATCCTGCCACGGCTGGAATCTTACATGTGCCGTTTCTCTGGCAAGGATTTCGCGCGCCTTATGTAGTATCTGGGGATATTCTTGCTCAATAGAAGTAAAGCGACCGGCTTCGCGATGCTCCGCAACCTGAAGAAGTGGAGTAACATTCTGGCAGGCGGTTAACATCACATCCCCTGCTCGCCATAACCAGGCGAGTGTGCAAAGTTCGTTATCAGTGAATTGTTTTGTGATTGGGGATTGTTGAACTTCTCGATCGAGAATATCCAGAACCCAGCGGCGGAATTCTTTGGCTACAGGAGTGCGGGCGAACATAGCGATCAAATGGGCACCACGGAGGGAGAAAATGCGTATTGTTTTCTGGTAGTTCCCTGAGACACTCAAATTGAGGGTCTCAGTCATATCTGCCCTAAATTCATCGGAATTTCGATCGTAGATCTGAGTTACGGCATCAGATTTTTTATATCCGAGAGCTTGAGCAATCTCAACGGCAGTAAGCCAGATACTGTTGTTGTGTTTAACAGGATGGAATTTTGTTTGATGAAAGACTAGTTGTGTGCTCATGATGATTACCTATAAATCAAGTTAACCACCACCGCTGACGCCAATCAGTTTGGTGGTGAGACATGTAGGGTTGGCGTAACCGGGGTAATCAACCGGCCCGACCGAAGTCGGCCCTACACGCCCCACCATAATTCAGATGTGCGTATGCTTACGACAATAAAAAACACGCTCGCGGCGTGTAGTAGTCGCGATTACCTTATCCGGGACGCCAATCCCGTGTGCCGATTTTGCGGCAACGCACAGAATATAGCGCCAGATATTAGTTATCGTCAACCTCACTGATTTCCTCCCCCCGCCGCATAAACAAATAAAACCCGCTTCATCGCGGCACTCTGGCGACACTCCTTGAAAATCAGATTCGTGCTCACCTTTCCTTCCCGTTCTTCCCTGGTAGCGAACCGGTAATACACCGTTCGCCAGACCTTACCATCAATGACTAAGATTCCTGCCCGCGCCATTTTAGCCGCAGCCTGATTTATGCTGGTTACTGTTGCGCCTGTTACCTCAGCAACGTCCTGCTGCTTTAATGCTGCTGTAAAAACGCACTTCCAGCTTTCTGCATCCAGCCAGCGACCATGCCATTCAACCTGACGAGAGACGTCACCAAGGCAAGCCCAAATCTTTCGATTCTGGTCTAAGCTGCGGTTGCGTTCCTGAATGGTTACTACGATTGGTTTGGTTGGGTCTGGAAGGATTTGCTGTACTGCGTGAATAGCGTTTTGCTGATGTGCTGGAGATCGAATTTCAAAGGTTAGCTTTTTCATGACTTCCCTCTCCCCCAAATAAAAAGGCCTGCGATTACCAGCAGACCTGTTATTAGCTCAGTGATGTAGATGGTCATACGTCAGCCCCTTGTGCATATCGTCTGCCACGCGCAGCAGGTGCATTTGATGCTGTGCAAATCTGTCTGGCTTCATCCTGGTCACATGCAACAAAGTGTCCGTTACAGAACCGCTGGTAAACCGTACCAAGTGAGCCAAAACGGTTTTTCGTCACGATGATTTCAGCAAATGGCGCGGCGCTACTGTTCTCGTCATATACCGCTTCCCGATAGAGCATGATGATTGAGTCTGCGTCCTGCTCAATGCTTCCTGAATCACGCAAATCTGCGTTTGTCGGGCGTTTGTTTGGTCGCTTCTCAACATCGCGTGAAAGCTGACTTAGGGAGATAACAGGCGTTTTCAGGTCTTTCGCCATCGCCTTAAGGCTTCCTGAGATGTGAGCAATTGCGAGGTCGTTGCGGTCTGCTTTCGGCTTCTCAATCAGGCCAAGATAATCCGCCATGATGAGTGACAGGTTTGGATTTTCCTGTTTGTGTCGTTCTGCGATTGAGCGAATTTCTTCGACAGATAACCGCGAGGCATCGACTACCCATACATCCAAATCTGCAAGCTGACTCATGCCGTTAGCAACGCGCGCCCAGCCTTCGTCATCCATCGATGCAGGATTTCGCAGCACGCTAACCGACATCCTCCCGGCGTTGGCAATGCTTCGCTCTGCAATCTGCAATGCGCTCATTTCCATCGAGAAAATCAATACTCCGCGCCGGACGTCAGAACCAGGAATAACGCGGCTTGCAACGCCTTCGGCAATCTTCAGCGCCAGTTCGGTTTTCCCCATACCAGGACGAGCGGCGATAATCACCAGGTCTTCCGCGTTCATCCCTCCGGTGATGGCGTCAAGTTCTTCGATTCCGGTCTTCAGGGTATCTGACTCTTCTCCGTTCCTCAGACGCCTGTCAAGCGTGTCAGTGTAGTCAGTGATGATTTCCCCTAACCGTACAGGTTTAACCTCGTCACGGGGCTTTCTGATGGCTGAGAGCCGTTTTACAAGTTCATCCATCGCCTGACTCGATGCGTCGATGGTTCCGCTTTGGATTGGTTCACGCATTTCATCCATGATTTCCAGCACCAGACGGCGGTGATAGTTATCCGCGACCATTCCGGCATATCCCTTCAGGTTTGCGGCACTCGGGCAGTTTTTGCTGGTCATCAGGATTGACGTAAAATGCTCCTCTCCGCACGCCTCGGCAACCATCAGCGCGTCGATTAGGTTTCTGTTTCTCGCCTGCTTGCGGATAACCTCGAAGGCTTTCCGGTAGAGCGGAATTGAAAACGCTTCCGGCTCCAGCGTTGCCAGAACGTCGCTGGCGGTTGGTGTTAATCCACCAATCAGCAGGCCACCGATAACGCTCGCTTCGATATCCTGTTTCATGCAATCCCCCTGTCTGCAAACTTCCCTTCCCGTACTCCCGTTAACGAGTCTTCCCTCAGCAGGTAATCAAAATCGGCCGTCCAGCCCGTGTCGTTGTCTCCGAAGTAAAACGGCTTGGCCTGATGCACAAACGCCCTGACATACGCTCTGAAACCGTCCACGTTTGGCGTTTTCAGTTGCGGGATGATTTTCTTCAGGCGACGTTTGCGTTTCTCGTTGACCGCAACAGCGTGTGGCAGTCTGTCACCGACTTCGGTGTTGTAGGCGTTCAGGAAGGATTCGTAGTCGATTCGTTCTGCCTTGCGACGTTCAGGTTTAACCTGCCCATCGCCGCCCCCGTTAGGGGGTAAGGGG
>NZ_RHJI01000022.1 GCF_004211955.1 Escherichia sp. E1V33 | reverse complement strand
AAAATAATTTTCCGAATGCGCGTTTTTTATTCTTTATGCTTATTTCGACATCGACTTGTTGGTTAAATGAGCGATTTCTCGGGCAAAATTCGCGACCTGCTCCCAATCGGTATAGACAACCTCTTTGCGCGTATCTGTTTCTCCACCTGACATCTTCATAATCAGCTTGATCATAAAACGGTCGTACCAACGATAGCGTGGATAACGCAGCGCCCCAGCAATAACGGCACAGCGATCGGGACGCCATTGTGAGTTCATCAGAAACTTCCGCGCGTAGCTGTTGGTCTGCACAGTCCGCTTCTCCGGCTTGCGTGCCACCAGGTTGACGGAGTAAAAGGCGCTCGGCATTGAGTTCAGGCGGGTGGCATGCTTTTTGACAAATGCCTGGAACGCAGAGTGGTAATGACCGTAGCGAATAGAAGCGCCAATCACCACACGGTCGTAGTTTTCCCATTGTGGTTCTTCGGTGCGATGCACATTGACGACATCTGCCTGGATCCCCAGCTCTTTCAGTTCCGAGGCCAGGTACGAGGCAATCTCGCGTGTTTGTCCGTCCCTTGTTGAGAAAAGAATTAATGTTTTCACGTATTACTCCATCATTCACGCCAGAAAGTCGGGGTAAAGAGCACCAGCAAAGTAAAGACTTCCAGACGACCAAACAGCATGTTGGCAATCAGGATCCATTTAGCCACCGGGTTCATGCTGGTAAAGTTATCAGCTACCACGCCAAGCCCTGGCCCCAGGTTATTCAGTGTCGCAACAACCGACGCAAAGGCAGAAAAGTCATCCACGCCCGTGGCGATAATTGCCAGCATACTGACAATAAACACCAATGCATAGGCGGAGAAAAATCCCCAAACGGCTTCGAGGATACGTTCCGGCAGTGCGCGATTCCCCAGCTTAATGCTATAGACGGCGTTCGGGTGCACCAGTCGTTTTAGTTCACGGTTCCCCTGCTTGAACAGCAGCAGGATGCGGATCACTTTCAGGCCACCGCCCGTTGACCCGGCACAACCGCCGATAAAAGCTGAACATAAAAGCAGTACCGGCAAAAAGAGCGGCCAGCGGGCAATGCTGTCAGTCGTAAACCCGGCGGTTGTCGCCATCGACACCACCTGGAAAAACGCCTGGTTAATTGTCATCAGCGCCGAACTGTAGACATTGTGAAACCACAGTACGAGTGTACAAATAACCACCAGCGTAAACTGTACGCCGATAAACATGCGAAATTCCGGATCGCGCCAATAAACCTTCAGACTACGCCCACTTAACAGTGAAAAGTGCAGACCGTAGTTACAGCCGGAGATCAGCAGGAAGATAGCAATGATAGTGTTAATAGTCGGGCTGTCGAAATAACCGATACTGGCATCATGTGTCGAGAAGCCGCCAATAGCGATAGTCGCAAAGCTATGGCCGATGGCATCAAAGGCATCCATTCCGGCAAACCACAACGCCAGCGCACAGGCGACGGTCAGCAAGACATAAATCAACCACAGGGTTTTCGCCGTTTCCGCAATTCGCGGGCGCATTTTGTTATCTTTCAGCGGGCCGGGCATTTCTGCGCGATAGAGCTGCATCCCACCCACGCCGAGGATAGGCAGTATCGCAACCGCTAACACGATGATCCCCATCCCGCCAAACCATTGCAGCATCTGGCGATAAAAGAGGATGGCATGAGGGAGCGAATCCAGCCCCACCAGCGTAGTGGCCCCGGTGGTGGTCAGGCCAGAGAAAGATTCAAAAAACGCATCGGTAATCGTGAGGTTCGGGCTTTCCGAGAAGATAAAAGGGAGCGCACCGACACTACCCAGCACGGTCCAGAACAGCACCACTATCAGAAACCCTTCACGGGATTTCAGTTCGCCCTTCTCTTTACGGTTCGGCCACCACAGCATAGAGCCAATGGCGAGGGCGACAAAAAAGGTCTGGGTAAAAGCGCGGCCCGCTCCATCCCGGTAGATGAGTGCTACCAGCCCAGGGATAATCATGGTCCCTGAAAATAAGATGACCAGTAGTCCAACGATTCGGGTAATGGCGCGAAAATGCATCTCTGCCGCTTCCTTAGTTCTGCAAAATGAAGTGGGGATTATTCTTCAATCGCGAACAATTGCAATGAACCACGGCTAAAATCCGCCAGCTTTGCGGAAAATTCAGCCACTTTCGCCGCTGGAAACGCCACCCGCAGCAGAACGAATGCCTGATAATCACTGTTGATAATTTTGCCGTCACACTGCCCCAGCAACGCTTCAATGCCGGTTAACTGACTATATTCACATTGCAAAGTATATTCGGTTAATGGCGTCTTGCGTTGGGTCGTTAGCTGCCGCAGCGCCTGATTCACGCCGCCGCCATACGCTTTCACTAACCCACCGGTGCCAAGCAATATGCCGCCGTAGTAGCGCACCACCACAGCGGTAATTTCCCCAACGCCGCTGCCCATTAGCTGGGCGAGCATCGGTTTACCTGCCGTTCCCGCCGGCTCCCCGTCGTCAGAGAAACCCAGCTGTTGAGAATCATCCGGCGCACCCGCCACCCACGCCACGCAATGGTGGCGGGCATCGGGGTGTTCTGCCCGCACCGATTCAACAAACGCTTTCGCCGCCTCAACGCCATCGGTATGCGCCAACATCGTTATGAAGCGGCTTTTTTTGATCTCTTCAACGACCGTGACCGGTGCCGCAGGAATTAACCAGCTTTCCATCACGCCAGTTTCAGATCCCGGGTCATGTTTTCCACGTTATTTTCGTGGATCACCACGTTGTCTTCGATACGAATGCCGCCGAACGGTTTCAGTGCTTCAATTTTCTGCCAGTTGAAGTGCTTGCTGAACTGCCCTTCACGCCACGGTGCCAGTAGCGATTCAATGAAGTAGATACCCGGTTCGATGGTTAACACCATGCCCGGCTGGAGAATACGGGTGCAGCGCAGGTACGGATATTTTGCCGGTGCCGCGAGGTGCGTACCGCTATCATCCTGCATAAAACCGGCGACGTCATGCACCTGCAGGCCCAGCGGATGGCCGATACCGTGCGGCATAAACGGTCCGGTGAGATCGTTTTCGACCATCGCTTCTTCACTCATATCGGTGATGATTTGATGTTTACGCAGCAATTTGGCGATGCGCTGATGGAACTGGATGTGGTAATCCACATAGCTAACGCCAGCTTTCATGGTCGCGATCAGCGCCAGTTGTTCATCATTTACGTCTTTCACCAGCTGTGCGTAATCGTTGTCACTTTTTGCCGACCAGGTACGGGTCAGGTCAGCGGCATAGCCGTTATATTCGGCCCCGGCATCCAGCAGGAAGCTGCGCATCTCTTCCGGCGCCTGATGATCCAGTTTGGTGTAATGCAGCACCGCAGCGTGTTCGTTAAGCGCCACAATGTTGCTGTAAGGTACGTCGGTATCACGATGACCGGTCGCGGTCAGATAGGCAATGTTGATATCGAACTCGCTCATGCCAGAACGGAACGCTTCTTCTGCCGCACGATGACCGTTGACCGCCATTTTCTGCGCTTCACGCATACAGGCCAGTTCGTACTCGGTTTTGAAGGAGCGATAGTAATGCAGGTAGTCGATAACCCCTTTCGGGTTGATGTTGCTGGCCTCAATACCCAGTTGCAGCGCACGCTCCGGCACCGGACCGATATAACCGATATTGCCGCGCGCAGCAGGCAGCAGGCTACCAATGCCATCGGCTTTCGGCAGCGCGATCACTTCCACATCTTCAGTCCAGAAGGAGGTCGGCAGCGGTTCGACGTTGTGCCAGTAATCAACCGGCAGATAAAACCACAGTTTCGGCTTGTTCACGCCATCCACCAGCAACCAGCAGTTTGGCACCTGAGTTACCGGCACCCACGCTTTGAATTGCGGGTTCACTTTAAACGGATAGGGATGATCGTCGAGAAAAACGTTGAACAGTTCGCCGGAGTGAATAAGTAACGCATCCAGCTTGAAGCGCGTCAGCGCATCGCGAGTTCGTTCCTGCAATGTAGCTATATGATTTTTATAGAGCGAGGCCAGTGATTCCATTTTTTACCCTTCTGTTTTTTTGACCTTTAGTCTCCGCATCTTAGCACATCGTTCATCCAGAGCGTGATTTCTGCCGAGCGTGATCAGATCGGCATTTCTTTAATCTTTTATTTGCATATTTTTAACACAAAATACACACTTCGATGCATCTGGTACGACCAGATCACCTTGCGGATTCAGGAGACTGACATGCTTTACAAAGGCGACACCCTGTACCTTGACTGGCTGGAAGATGGCATTGCCGAACTGGTATTTGATGCCCCAGGTTCAGTTAATAAACTCGACACTGCGACCGTCGCCAGCCTCGGCGAGGCCATCGGCGTGCTGGAACAGCAATCAGATCTAAAAGGGCTGCTGCTGCGTTCGAACAAAGCAGCCTTTATCGTCGGTGCTGATATCACCGAATTTTTGTCCCTGTTCCTCGTTCCTGAAGAACAGTTAAGTCAGTGGCTGCACTTTGCCAATAGCGTGTTTAATCGCCTGGAAGATCTGCCGGTGCCGACCATTGCTGCCGTCAATGGCTATGCGCTGGGCGGTGGCTGCGAATGCGTGCTGGCGACCGATTACCGTCTGGCGACGCCGGATCTGCGCATCGGTCTGCCGGAAACCAAACTGGGCATCATGCCGGGCTTTGGCGGTTCTGTACGTATGCCACGTATGCTGGGCGCTGACAGTGCGCTGGAAATCATTGCCGCCGGTAAAGATGTCGGCGCGGACCAGGCGCTGAAAATCGGTCTGGTAGATGGCGTAGTCAAAGCAGAAAAACTGATTGAAGGGGCGATGGCGATTTTACGCCAGGCCATTAACGGCGACCTCGACTGGAAAGCGAAACGTCAGCCGAAGCTGGAACCGCTAAAACTGAGCAAGATTGAAGCTACCATGAGCTTCACCATCGCTAAAGGGATGGTCGCACAAACGGCGGGGAAACATTATCCGGCCCCCATCACCGCAGTAAAAACCATTGAAGCTGCGGCCCGTTTTGGTCGTGAAGAAGCTCTAAACCTGGAAAACAAAAGTTTTGTCCCGCTGGCGCATACCAACGAAGCTCGCGCACTGGTCGGCATATTCCTTAACGATCAATATGTAAAAGGCAAAGCGAAGAAACTCACCAAAGACGTTGAAACCCCGAAACAGGCCGCTGTGCTGGGCGCAGGCATTATGGGCGGCGGCATCGCTTACCAGTCTGCGTGGAAAGGCGTGCCGGTTGTCATGAAAGATATCAACGACAAGTCGTTAACCCTCGGCATGACCGAAGCCGCGAAACTACTGAACAAGCAGCTTGAGCGCGGCAAGATCGATGGTCTGAAACTGGCTGGCGTGATCTCTACAATCCACCCAACGCTCGACTACGCCGGGTTTGACCGCGTGGATGTTGTGGTAGAAGCGGTTGTCGAAAACCCGAAAGTGAAAAAAGCCGTACTGGCAGAAACCGAGCAGAAAGTACGCCCGGATACCGTGCTGGCGTCTAACACTTCAACCATTCCTATCAGCGAACTGGCCAACGCGCTGGAACGTCCGGAAAACTTCTGCGGGATGCACTTCTTTAACCCGGTCCACCGAATGCCGTTGGTGGAAATTATTCGCGGCGAGAAAAGCTCCGACGAAACTATTGCGAAAGTCGTCGCCTGGGCGAGCAAGATGGGTAAAACGCCGATTGTGGTTAACGATTGCCCCGGCTTCTTCGTCAACCGCGTGCTGTTCCCGTATTTCGCCGGTTTCAGCCAGTTGCTGCGCGACGGCGCGGATTTCCGCAAGATCGACAAAGTGATGGAAAAACAGTTTGGCTGGCCGATGGGTCCGGCATATCTGCTGGATGTGGTGGGCATTGACACCGCGCATCACGCTCAGGCAGTCATGGCAGCGGGCTTCCCGCAGCGGATGCAGAAAGATTATCGCGATGCCATCGACGCGCTGTTTGATGCCAACCGCTTTGGTCAGAAGAACGGCCTCGGTTTCTGGCGTTATAAAGAAGACAGCAAAGGTAAGCCGAAGAAAGAAGAAGACGCCGCTGTTGACGACCTGCTGGCAGAAGTCAGCCAGCCGAAGCGCGATTTCAGCGAAGAAGAGATTATCGCCCGCATGATGATCCCGATGGTCAACGAAGTGGTGCGCTGTCTGGAGGAAGGCATTATCGCCACTCCGGCAGAAGCGGATATGGCGCTGGTCTACGGCCTGGGCTTCCCTCCGTTCCACGGCGGCGCGTTCCGCTGGCTGGACACCCTCGGCAGCGCAAAATACCTCGATATGGCACAGCAATATCAGCACCTCGGCCCGCTGTATGAAGTGCCGGAAGGTCTGCGTAATAAAGCACGTCATAACGAACCGTACTATCCCCCGGTTGAGCCAGCCCGTCCGGTTGGCGACCTGAAAACGGCTTAAGGAGTCACAATGGAACAGGTTGTCATTGTCGATGCAATTCGCACCCCGATGGGCCGTTCGAAGGGCGGTGCTTTTCGTAACGTGCGTGCGGAAGATCTCTCCGCTCATTTAATGCGTAGCCTGCTGGCGCGTAACCCGGCGCTGGAAGCGGCTGCCCTCGACGATATTTACTGGGGCTGTGTACAGCAGACGCTGGAGCAAGGTTTTAATATCGCCCGCAACGCGGCGCTGCTGGCAGAAGTGCCGCACTCTGTCCCGGCGGTTACCGTCAATCGCTTGTGTGGTTCATCCATGCAGGCATTGCATGACGCAGCACGAATGATCATGACTGGCGATGCGCAGGCATGTCTGGTTGGCGGCGTGGAGCATATGGGCCATGTGCCGATGAGTCACGGCGTCGATTTTCACCCCGGCCTGAGCCGCAATGTCGCCAAAGCGGCGGGCATGATGGGCTTAACGGCAGAAATGCTGGCGCGTATGCACGGTATCAGCCGTGAAATGCAGGATGCCTTTGCCGCGCGGTCACACGCCCGCGCCTGGGCCGCCACGCAGTCGGGTGCATTTAAAAATGAAATTATCCCGACCGGTGGTCACGATGCCGACGGCGTATTGAAGCAGTTTAATTACGACGAAGTGATTCGCCCGGAAACCACCGTGGAAGCCCTCGCCACGCTGCGTCCGGCGTTTGATCCGGTAAGCGGTACGGTAACGGCAGGTACATCTTCTGCGCTTTCCGATGGCGCAGCTGCCATGCTGGTGATGAGTGAAAGCCGCGCCCGTGAATTAGGTCTTAAGCCGCGCGCCCGCGTGCGTTCGATGGCAGTCGTTGGTTGTGATCCGTCGATTATGGGTTACGGCCCGGTTCCGGCCTCGAAGCTGGCGCTGAAAAAAGCGGGGCTTTCTGCCAGCGATATCGGCGTATTTGAAATGAATGAAGCCTTTGCCGCGCAGATCCTGCCATGTATTAAAGATCTGGGGCTAATGGAGCAGATTGACGAGAAGATCAACCTCAACGGTGGCGCGATCGCGCTGGGTCATCCACTGGGTTGTTCCGGTGCGCGTATCAGCACCACGCTGCTGAATCTCATGGAACGCAAAGATGCCCAGTTTGGTCTGGCGACGATGTGTATCGGTCTGGGCCAGGGTATTGCAACGGTGTTTGAGCGGGTTTAACCACTTGCCGGATGCGGCGTGAACGCCTTAACCGGCCTACCGATCCGGCACCAATGTAGGCCTGATAAGACGCGCCAGCGTCGCATCAGGCATCATGCACCGATTGCCGGATACGACATAGATCTAAATGCCACTGTATAAAATTTTAGTTGCCGTTCTTCCCGCCTGTCAGGGGCGGGTTTTTTATGGCTTAGATAAACGCAAACGCATCGCCAAACAGGCGATCTTCCCGCGCATTACGCTCATTGCAGAACAGGTCACGGGCGATTTTCGCCATCTCAAAGCGACCAGCAATATAGATATCATGCTCCGCCAGCGTACCGTGATCCTGCAATACCGCTGTTAATACCGTACCAGTACGACCGCGCCAGCCCGCTTCTGGTTGTTCAACCACCGGCACCACACGCAAACCAGGATGCTTCAGAGAAAGCGCCTCAAGCTCGGACAAATCATAAAGGTGTTGCTCTTCACGCCCGCCCCAGTAAATGGTGATATCACGGTTTGGGTTACGCGCCAGCGCTGTCAGCAAAATCGAGCGCGCATAAGAGAACCCGGTGCCGCCTGCAATCAAAATCATCGGACGTTCTTCATCATCGCGCAGCCACGCTTCACCGTGGGGAATATCCACCAGGATTTGATGATCTTTGAGGATGCGATCCATAACGGCTTTGGCGTAGAGGTTGATTTCCGAAGCGCCAATGTGCAGCTCAATGAAACCTTGTTCATTCGGCGTCGAAGCCATTGAGAACGGGCGTTTGTCGCGCTCGTCCATCACCACCATCAAATACTGACCAGCACGGAAAGAAAAGGCCGCGTCTGGCACGATGCGAACACGATATACGGTATCCGTGATAGCTTCTACCGAGGTCACTTTACAGCTTAAGGTTGTCATGCGCTTTCTCTGTCGGATCGATAAATAGGGCAAAACAAACGCGCATCAGGCGCTTTTACCGTTGTTAAAAATAGCCAGTTCATCCCAGATGGCGTCAATATGTGCGACAACGTCCGGATCTTTTTTGATGGGACGTCCCCATTCACGCTGGGTTTCCCCTGGCCATTTATTCGTGGCATCCAGCCCCATTTTTGAACCCAGCCCGGAAACAGGCGAGGCAAAATCCAGATAATCAATAGGCGTATTTTCTACCAACACCGTATCCCGCGCTGGGTCCATACGGGTGGTAATGGCCCAAATCACATCGTTCCAGTCGCGTGCGTTGACATCATCATCGCAGACGATCACGAACTTAGTGTACATAAACTGGCGTAAGAATGACCAGACGCCCATCATGACGCGCTTTGCGTGTCCAGCGTACTGTTTTTTGATTGTCACTACCGCCAGGCGATAAGAACAGCCTTCCGGCGGCAGATAAAAATCAACAATTTCCGGGAACTGTTTTTGCAGAATCGGCACGAACACTTCGTTCAACGCCACGCCCAGTACCGCGGGTTCATCTGGCGGACGCCCGGTATAGGTGGAATGGTAAATTGCATCTTCACGCTGGGTAATATGCGTCACGGTAAATACCGGGAAACTATCGACTTCGTTATAGTAACCGGTATGGTCGCCATACGGCCCTTCCGGCGCAGTTTCGCCTTGTTCGATATACCCTTCCAGCACAATTTCTGCACTGGCAGGCACTTCGAGGTCATTGGAAATACATTTTACCACTTCGGTTTTGGTGCCACGTAGCAATCCGGCAAAGGCGTATTCCGACAACGTATCCGGGACTGGCGTCACTGCACCGAGAATGGTTGCTGGATCAGCACCCAGCGCCACAGAAACCGGGAAACGTTCGCCCGGATGCGCCGCGCACCACTCCTGATAATCCAGCGCGCCGCCGCGATGCGACAACCAGCGCATAATCAGTTTGTTTTTACCAATCAGCTGCTGGCGATAAATGCCCAGATTCTGCCGCTCTTTATGCGGGCCGCGCGTTACGGTCAGTCCCCAGGTAATCAGCGGTGCGGCGTCTTCCGGCCAGCAGGTCATAATGGGAATGCGATTGAGATCGACGTCATCGCCAGTGACGATTTTTTGTTGGCAAGGCGCCCCGCGCAGTCGCTTTGTCGGCATGTTCAATACTTGCTTAAACTGCGGCAGTTTATCAAACAGGTCGCGGAAACCTTTTGGCGGCTCCGGCTCTTTCAGAAACGCCAATAATTTACCGACTTCACGCAGCGCCGAAACATCTTCCTGGCCCATGCCCATCGCCACGCGCTTTGGTGTACCAAACAGGTTGCACAGCACCGGCATCGAATAACCTTTGGGGTTTTCAAACAACAACGCAGGTCCACCGGCACGCAGAGTGCGGTCAGCAATTTCAGTGATTTCCAGATGCGGATCCACCGGGAGCGTGATACGTTTTAGCTCACCCTGCTGTTCAAGCAGCGTCAGGAAGTCGCGTAAATCGTTATATTTCATGGCGTCCATTGTAGCCTCTTAATCTTCGCCCATTATACGGCGTTCATCTTCGCGATGCTGTAAATTTGTTAAATTAGCGTGAACTCTGACGGCATAACGCAAACCGGGGAATATAATTAACTTAGCGTAAAGCTTTTGCTATCCTTGCGCCCCGATTAAACGGATAAGAGTCATTATGCAATCCTGGTATTTACTGTACTGCAAGCGCGGGCAACTTCAACGTGCCCAGGAACACCTCGAAAGACAGGCGGTGAATTGCCTGGCGCCGATGATCACCCTGGAAAAAATCGTGCGAGGCAAACGTACCGCAGTCAGTGAACCATTGTTCCCCAACTACTTGTTTGTGGAATTTGACCCGGAAGTGATTCATACCACAACCATCAGTGCTACCCGCGGCGTCAGCCACTTTGTGCGCTTTGGCGCATCGCCGGCGATAGTCCCATCTGCAGTAATTCATCAACTGTCGGTGTATAAACCGGAAGACATTGTTGATCCGGCGACGCCATATCCTGGTGATAAAGTGATTATCACCGAAGGCGCTTTCGAAGGTTTTCAGGCCATTTTCACCGAACCCGACGGCGAGGCTCGCTCTATGCTATTGCTTAATCTTATCAATAAAGAGATTAAGCACAGCGTGAAGAACACCGAGTTCCGCAAACTCTAGAACGCAATCCTAAATAACTTTTTGACATTGGCATCCGTGGTGGCAGCCAGCCATGCGGCATCTTCCCCACGCCAGTGCGCAATACGTTGCAAAATATGGGGCAGACAGGCTGGCTCATTACGCCGTGACGATGGCTTCGGCGTGAGATCGCGCGGAAGCAAATACGGTGCATCTGTCTCAACCAGCAATTTCTCTGCCGGAATAAATGGCAACAGTTCCCGCAGCTCTAGTCCGCGTCGTTCATCGCACACCCAACCAGTAATGCCGATATAAATTCCTCGCGCCACGCATGCCTGCATCTCTTCGCGTGTGCCGGTAAAACAGTGCAACACCGCACCAGGCAGTTTATCCAGCCACGGTTCCAGCAGTGTCATAAACCGCTCGTGGGCATCACGACAGTGCATAAATACCGGCATATTTAACTCTGCGGCAATGCGCAACTGGGAGACAAAAGCGCGTTCTTGCTCTTCCGGCGTGGAAAAGTTGCGGTTAAAGTCGAGGCCACACTCACCAATCGCCACCACTTCTGGCTGCGCGGCCAATTCAATAATCGCTTCTTCGGTCGTAGCTTGCCACTGACTGCTGTCATGAGGATGCACACCCGCCGTTGACCAACAGGACGAATACTGACGCGCCAGCTTTTGCGCCTGCTGGCTTTCGCGCAGGTTAGTGCCGGTGATGAGTAGCCCATCAACTCCCGCGTCAAAAGCGCGCGCTACGACATCATCACGGTCTTTCGCAAATTGCGAACTGGTTAGATTAACGCCAATATCAAACATCCTGCACTCCATATGACAACCGCCCTGACGGGCGGTTGAGTTTATTCTTCAGTTTTTTCGCTTTCTGCTTCAGCGTCGTTTTCTTCTTCCCGGTTTCGGCCTTTACCAACATAAAAGCGCGAGAAGAAGACACCAATTTCAAACAGGCAGTACATCGGGATCGCCAGCAGCGTTTGCGAGAAGACATCCGGTGGCGTCAGCAGCATCCCGACGACGAATGCACCAACCAGCACATACGGACGTTTTTTGCGTAAGTCCTCTGGCGAGGTAATCCCCATCCAGCACAGCAGCACAATCGCCACAGGCACTTCAAAGGAGATACCAAACGCCATAAACAGCGCCATCACGAAGCTCAAATAGCTGGCAATGTCGGTGGATACTTGCACCCCTTCAGGCGCGGTATTGGCAAGGAAACCAAACGCCAGCGGGAAGACCACGAAATAAGCAAACGCCATGCCGATATAAAACAGCAGAGAACTGGAAACCAGCAGCGGCACCACAAGGCGACGTTCGTGCTTATACAGTGCAGGAGCGATAAATGCCCACACCTGATAGAGAATCACCGGCGCTGACAGAATCAGCGACACCATAAAGGTCAGCTTGATTGGCGTAAAGAACGGCGAGGCCACGTCGGTGGCGATCATCGTTGAACCTTGCGGCAACTGCTTGATCAACGGCGCGGATACCAGGTGATAGATATCATTGGCGAAATAGACCAAACACAGGAATATCACGATCACCGCGATAATGCAGTTCAGCAGACGCTTACGCAGCTCAATCAGATGCGTGATAAGCGGTTGAGTATCTTCTACAGACATGTTTACGGTTTATCACTCGACGAAGGGGAAGGTGCAGCGGTTTTCGGTTCAGCGTCCGCAGCAGGTTTTACCACCGGCTCTGGCGTGGTTTCAGGCTTCTGTTCCGGCGAACTGGCCTGCGTTTGTGGAGCGGCAGGCGTTACGCCTTCATGCGCAGCCTCATTGTCTTTCACCACGGGGTTATGAATGGTGTGCGCTTCATCGCTCGCCTTTTCAGGGTCATTCGCAACGTAGGAACGCTTCATCGACTCCGCAGCCTGGCGCAGTTCATCCATTGACGCTTTCAGTTCGGGCGTCAAGTTGGTGAGACTCGCCTTTTCAACCTTTTTCAGGCTGTCCTGAAACTCCTGGAGTTTTAACTCCTGGGTCAGTTCGTTCTGCACCGTTGTCGCCAGTGAACGCAACGCGCGAATCCAGCCCGCTACCGTTTTTACCGCCACAGGCAGTCGTTGCGGCCCCAGAACTACGAGGCCGATGATGAATACCAATAGCAGTTCGCTAAAACCGATATCAAACACGGATTACACCTGCTCTTTATCGTGGCGCTTCGCGTCTTCTGTTTTAGCCTGTTCCTGATTCGCATCCGCCTGCTTATCGGCGATAGTTTTCGCAGTAAAATCAGCATCCTGACTGGTTTTATCCTGCTTTGGTTCATCATCGCTCATTGCTTTTTTAAAGCCTTTGATCGACGCACCAAGATCGGAACCGATGGAGCCGAGCTTTTTGGTGCCAAAAAGCAGTACAACGATGACGGCAATAATCAATAACTGCCAAATACTGATACCACCCATACAAGTTCCTCTGTGGTAGATGATGATTAAACAAGGCCGCATTATACGTTACACGGCCCGCCTTGAGCGATGAAAAAATCAGCGTGTTTTGCGCCAACCGACAAACCAGGCGATCAGACCGGCCGCCATTAACCAGCCGGGCATCAGCCCCCATTCAGGTCGGCTGACCAACAAGAATGTGCTGCTTAATACTAACGTCGCGCCAATTCCGAGAAAATAACGCGATTGCCCCTGACGTATGTGATTTGACTGAAGCTCGCGCGCAATCTTATCAACACTGTGTTGTAAATACTTGCCCTGGCGCAAACTGTCGTAAACCAGCTCAGGCAGTTCTGGCATTTTTTCGACCCAGAACGGCGCTTTTTCCTTAAATGCTCTCACCAACGCAGGTATTCCGACCTGATCTTTAATCCACGACTCCAGAAAAGGCTTCGCCGTTTTCCATAAATCGAGCTGTGGATAAAGCTGGCGTCCTACCCCTTCGATGTAGAGTAAGGTTTTCTGGAGTAACACCAGTTGCGGTTGCACTTCCATATTGAAGCGACGCGCCGTATTAAACAGATTTAACAGCACATGTCCAAACGAAATTTCTGCCAGTGGTTTTTCGAAAATAGGTTCACAGACAGTACGAATGGCAAATTCGAACTCTTCGACGTTGGTATCTGGCGGAACCCAGCCTGAATCGACGTGCAGTTCAGCCACTTTGCGATAGTCGCGGTTAAAAAAAGCGATAAAGTTTTCTGCCAGATAACGTTTATCTTCTTTGTTTAGCGAGCCGACTATCCCGCAATCAATGCCGATATATTTCGGATTTTCCGGGTGTTCATAGCTTACGAAGATGTTGCCTGGGTGCATATCGGCATGAAAAAAGCTGTCGCGAAAGACCTGAGTGAAGAACACCTGCACACCGCGTTCCGCCAGCAATTTCATGTTGGTGCCGTTTTTCTCCAGCGCCGCAACATCAGAGACCGGAATGCCGTAAATGCGCTCCATCACCATCATCCCTTCACTACAATAGTCAGGGTAAACTTCCGGGATGTAGAGCATCGGGCTGTCTTCAAAATTGCGTCGTAACTGAATGGCGTTGGCAGATTCGCGCAGCAAGTTCAGTTCATCAATCAGCGTTTTTTCGTACTCGCGCACCACTTCAGTTGGACGTAAACGGCGGCCATCCGGCAGCAAACGCGGCACCCAGCGAGCCAGACGGTAGATAAGTTTCAGGTCCGCTTTAATCACCGGCAAAATGTCCGGACGGATGACTTTAATCACCACATCTTTGCCATTCGATTTCAGTCGTGCGGTATGAACCTGGGCGATAGAAGCCGACGCCAGCGGCTCGATTTCAAAATCGTCAAACCACGCTTCCACCGGCAGACCGCCCATTGCAGCTTCAATCTGTTGCTTCGCCAGTCGGCCATCAAACGGGGCGACTTTGTCCTGCAATAACGCCAACTGATCAGCAATATGCGGCGGAAAAAGGTCGCGACGGGTAGACAACATCTGCCCGAACTTGATCCATACCGGCCCCAGCTCTTGTAGCGCCAGTCGCAGTCGCTCACCTAACGGTTTATCTTTATGCCGGTTCGGCATCCAGAAAAGGGTGTATCGCCATAGCCGCAGCGGCAGGGTGATACGCATGTTGGGGATCAGTTCATCAAGTCCGTAGCTTAGAAAGGTGCGAATGATGAAATATAGGCGCCGTACTTCACCTGGCGTCATTTAGCCTCCAGTTTTTCCAGCCGTTTGGTCAGGGCATCAACAGCACGCTCGACGGCAGCCGTCTCTTCCGCAAACCAGGCCACTTCAAGCGGACCTGGCGCCATACGCCACTCTTCGGTGATAGCATCCGCCACGTAACGTTGCTGGCGTTTAATACCGTGATGCAGGAACTTCGCACCGCCGCGCAGGGCTTTGCTGATTCCTTCAGCGGCGATATCACCGGTATAAGGGGCCAGCAGTTCAGCAGGGTCAAACTCGGCCAGATCTGCCAGTGCAACAAAATTCTGAACCACCTGAATATCGCCCTGCACTTCCAGCTCACCGCTACGAATTAGCGCGGCAAGCTGCTGGCGATCGCGAAGTTTCGGCAACACGCTGGCGTAGGCAATAACGGTGCAATCAGCATCGCCTGCCCATTCGCCCAGCACATCGACCTGGCGTTCACTAAACACCAGAATTAGCGACGTCGAAAAGCCTTTTACCTCCACGCGCAATACTTTACCCAGCAGACGCGAGCGGGCTGTTTTCAGCGCGGGTGAGCGATACAGGAAAGTGTTGAGCAGACTTTCAATTCCTGCCGTCACTAAAGGTTTAAAAGGCATAGTCGTACTCCTGTCAGAACTTATAACCACGATGCAGCGCCACAACCCCTGCCGTCAGGTTGTAATAATCGACACTTTCGAATCCTGCATCCTGCATCATGGCCTTCAGGGTATCCTGATCGGGATGCATACGGATGGATTCGGCCAGGTAGCGGTAGCTGTCGGCATCGTTCGCCACCAGCGAGCCAATACGCGGCAGCACGTGGAAGGAGTATGCGTCATAGGCTTTGCTTAACGGCTCGATAATCGGTTTCGAGAACTCAAGCACCAGCAGGCGGCCGCCCGGTTTCAGCACGCGATACATCGAACGCAGCGCTTTATCTTTGTCGGTGACGTTACGCAAACCAAACGAAATGGTGATGCAATCAAAGGTGTTATCCGGGAACGGCAGCGCCTCTGCGTTCGCCTGAACATACTCAACGTTGCCAATCACACCGATATTACGCAACTTCTCGCGGCCCATTTTGAGCATGGATTCATTGATATCAGCGAGGACCACTTTGCCAGTCTCACCGACCAGGCGGGAGAATTTCGCCGTCAGATCGCCAGTACCGCCAGCCAGATCCAGCACGGTCTGCCCGCGACGCACGCCGCTGCAATCAATAGTGAATCGCTTCCACAAACGATGAATACCAAATGACATCAAATCATTCATAACATCGTATTTCGATGCCACGGAATGAAAAACATGAGCGACCATGTCCGCTTTTTGCTCTTTCGCGACGGTCTGAAAACCAAAGTGCGTCGTTTCTTGTGACTTATCCACCATCTCAATGCCTGCTCATCAAAAAATTGTTCCAGAAGTGTAACAGATTGGGCGTCGATGCCCTAGATATCTACCCGGCTTAACTACCCCTAATGGGCTAGCGCGACTGCTGATTATATTCATCATCGCGTTGATAAGCTTCATCATTCGGCTGCCCAGGAACCGACCGAAGTCGATACTCTTCATCCTGGCTCACCGCCTGTTCAGCCAAATCCGGGTTAATCTCGCGTTTAATTTCTACCCCTAAACCGCGAAACGCTTCTGCCTGCGCCAGCACATTTCCGCGACCTGAAGAGAGTTTTTTCATCGCCTGGCGATAGTTATCCTGCGCTTTGTCCAGACTTTGACCAATCGCGGACATATCATCAATAAACAGACGCATCTTGTCGTACAGCTTGCTGGCGCGATCGGCGATTTGCTGGGCGTTACGGCTTTGATGCTCATAACGCCAAAGGTTGGCGATAGTACGCAACGCCACCAGCAGCGTGGTGGGGCTAACCAGCATTATGTTGTTCTTTAATGCTTCGGTGATCAGCTCCGGCTGGCGATCAAGCGCCAGTAAAAAAGCGGGTTCCACAGGGATAAACATCAGCACGTAATCCAGCGTTCGTAGCCCCGGCAGCTGTTGATAGTCTTTGCGCCCAAGCAAGCGGATGTGATTACGTACCGAAGCAATATGCTCCTGCAATGCGCTTTCGCGTGTGTAGTCGTCTTCCGCGTTGAAGTAGCGTTCATAGGCGACCAGCGTCATTTTGGCATCGATCACCACATCTTTCCCCTGCGGTAGCCGCACGATGACATCCGGCTGCATCCGCGAGCGGGCGTCATTTTCGATGCTGACCTGGGTTTCGTATTCATACCCTTCACGCAGTCCGGAAGCCTCCAGCACCCGCGTCAGTACCACTTCGCCCCAGTTCCCCTGGGTTTTATTATCGCCTTTCAGCGCGCGGGTCAGGTTGATCGCTTCCTGAGCCATTTGCGCGTTGAGTTGTTGTAGATTACGAATTTCGTGAGTCAGAGTATGGCGTTCTTGTGCTTCTTTACCAAAGCTGTCCTGTACCTGTCGGCGAAAACCATCCAGTTGTTCACGCAGCGGCGACAAAAGACTGTTCAGACTCTGGCGATTTTGTTCATCTACCCGGCGATTACTGTGCTCAAAAATACGGTTGGCGAGATTTTCAAATTGCTCGCTCAAACGCTGCTCGCTGTTGATCATCTGGCGGATTTTATCGTCAGCGTGTTGCTGTGCGGCTTCCATCCGCGTGGTTACTTCACGCAGGTCGGCCTCCAGCGAGGTGTTGATACTTTGCAGACTACGCACTTCGTTATTGAGCAATTCACACTCTGCGCGCCAGTGCTCACTTTGGGTAATCTGTTGTTTTGCCGCACTTAACTCCGCGACCATCTCTTCACGTTCGGCTAATTGCTCGGCTTTTTGCTGCGCATGCTGATAACTGGCAAACAGCCAACCGATGGCCACACTGACCAGCGCAATAATGGCATAAACGATGATTGAGAAATCCACAAAGCCTCCTGACGCAACAACTTACCCGCACAAAATAGAATTGTGCTGTACAAACGTCCAGTTTGAAAGGTATTTCCTGCGAGGCGCTACGCAAAACGATCGTTTATTTTGCTTATTTTATCCCACAATATGAGACTGAGTTTATATTGTGGGACGCATCACCTTTTCCCCTCTTTATTCTGTGAAACACTCAGCAATATCCTCAGGAGATACCTATGGCAGAAACCTCTTCAACCACCGCAGGCGCACAAACGTTATTACGCGGGTTAGCGGTTATTAATGCTGTTTATAACGGTTGCCATGACCTGAAAAGTATCGGCGAGTTCACCGGCACGACGCGGAGTACAACTCATCGTTTAGTCACTGTTTTGGTGGAGCAACGCTATCTGCGCCATGTCCCAACACAGGGCTACCAACTGGGCGCCAAGCTGATCGAACTCGGTGCCAGAGCGCTGGAAAGCACTTCATTGCATGAAGTTGCGCAGCCCGTTTTGCAGCGTCTGGCCCGTTACACCCTGGACACTGTGCATCTGGGTATCGTTGAAAGCGACGAAGTGCTGTATCTGGAGAAGATAAACAGTCAGCGCGGGCTGGAGATGCGCTCACGTCCTGGGCATCGCATGCCCCTGGCGATTACGGGAATCGGTAAAGCGTTGATCCTCAACCGAACAGAAGATGAGTGGCGCACACTATTTTTGACTTGTGGTGATGAAACAAAACTGGGCGCATTTATACAAAACATGCGCCGTTATGCCGCCAGTGGTTTTGCTTTTGATCTGGAAGAGAACGAGCCCACTATCCGTTGCGTTGCAGCGCCGGTTTACAACGCCCGGAATGAAATTGTGGCGGCCATTTCTGTCGCCAGCACCACCACATATATGTCGCTGGCGCGCCTGGAAGAACTGGCACCTTACGTCAAATCCTGTGCAGCAGAGATATCCGCTGAACTGGGCTGGGGTAAGCACGTCCGCAAAGATAATTAAACCACGACGAAAGGAAACGGCTAATGTCGGGAAATACCTCATTTATTGCCCTGGACTGGGGAACGTCATCGCTTCGGGCATGGCGTTTTGGTGACTCACCAGATCCACAAGAAAAACGTGAATTCCCTTGGGGGATCATGAAATTACCCTCCCAGGCAGCAACACGTGAGGAAGCTTTCCACGATACATTTTTACGTGTCTGTGGCGACTGGCTGGCACAATCCCCCTGCCCGGTTCTGGCTTGCGGTATGATCGGCAGCGCGCAAGGGTGGCAACCAGCGGCTTATTTACCTTGCCCGGTCACTCTCGATGGCCTGGCAAAGCAACTGACGCCGGTTATCCACCAGCAGCAGACAATGTTGCACATCATTCCTGGCGTGATTAAAGAAGGTGAAATGCCCGAAGTGATGCGTGGCGAAGAGACACAAATTTTCGGTGCCATCGCAATGGAACCTGCCCTGCAAGACGCAATCCGTCAGGGTGTGCCGGTGCTGATTGGCTTACCCGGCACACATGCGAAATGGGCGGTAGTTGAAAACAACACCATTACCAATTTCCGAACCTTTATGACGGGCGAGTTATTTGATGTTTTATCCCGCCATTCGATTCTCGGCGCCACCATGCGTCCGGGAGACGAACCGCACTGGGATGCCTTTGCCCATGGGCTGACAGCGGCGCTTGAGCATCATCAGACCGGATTATTATCAACGCTGTTTTCGACCCGTTCGCGCCTGCTGACCGATAATCTTACCCCGTCCTCACAGGGCGATTACCTTTCCGGATTACTGATAGGCCATGAATTATGTGGTCTGGCATCCAGTTTGCTACGTGATTTACCCGCCACAACACCGATAGCCTTAATCGGTAGCGCCACCCTGAACAGCCGCTATTCACGGGCGTTCAGCCACGTTTTTCCCGACAGACAGCTACACGCCATTCCTAATGCCACTGAACAGGGATTATGGCGAATCGCCCACGCTGCCGGGCTACTCTCCACCAACGCCAGGGAATGTACTCATGCCATTTAATACGCTTTTGCAAAAAACCGGGTTAGTCGCCATTTTACGCGGCGTAAAACCGGATGAAATTGTCGCCATCGGTGAAAAGCTGTATGCCGCCGGATTCCGCCTGATTGAGATTCCCATGAACTCGCCGGAGCCGTTGCAAAGTATCAGTTTACTGCGCGATGCCCTGCCTAAGGACTGCCTTGTCGGAGCCGGCACCGTGCTTTCGGTGGAGCAAGTAGTCTCGGTTAAAGAGGCTGGAGGTCAGATAATTGTGATGCCGCATTGCGATACTGCGGTGATCCGTCGCGCCCGTGCGCTGGGTATGTATTGCGCGCCTGGCGTCGCCACGCCCACCGAAGCCTTTGCTGCCATTGAACATGGCGCCAATGCCATCAAGCTGTTCCCGGCTGAGCAAATTACGCCAGAAGTCACCAAAGCCTGGCGTGCGGTTATTCCGCAATCCGTTCCGATGTTACCGGTTGGCGGTATCACACCAGAAACCATGGCGCGTTATCTAAGCCACGGCGCAAACGGCTTTGGCCTGGGTTCTGCGCTATATCACCCCGGCATGACGCCAGAGCAGGTCTATGAAAATGCAGTACTGTTTATGAACGCATGGAACAATTTAAATAATAAATAACTGAACAGAGGATGCAGCCAACCGCGGAGATGTCGCATTCAGGGGGGGCACTCGACTTTCTGTATACCCGACCGATCCCCCTGGCATTGCTGACTCTGGCAGCCTTTACGCTACTGACGCCAGTAATCCGCAAAATTATGCGATTACTCCCCAACGTTGGGGAGTGTGAGGCTGATGACCAACTCTAAATAGCCTGATGCGCTGTGCTTATCAGGCCTACCACAGAAATGCAACGAATTGAATTTGCATACTTTTGTAGGCCTGGTAAGGCGTTCACGCCGCATCCGGCATGAACAAAGCACACGTTAACAACAATCGGAATGCTCCCCAACGTTGGGGAGCGTTTTTTTATTTCAGCAGACGACGCGCCGCTTCCACCACGATTTTCACCGCATGGCTTTCAGTTTGTTTCATCGTCTCAGCATTCGGGATCTCTTGCTGGGTGCGGTTAACGATAACGCCCGCCACCATACCCGCACGCAGGCCCTGGCTTGCGCACATGGTCAGCAACGTTGCAGATTCCATTTCATAGTTCATCACGCCCATCGCCTGCCACTCTTCCATAGAACCTTTAAAGTGACGGACTACGCGACCAGAGTATGTGTCATAACGTTCCTGGCCTGGGTAGAAGGTGTCGGAAGAAGCAGTCACACCAACGTGGGTGGTCGCACCAATGGATTTCGCAGCTTCTACCAGTGCGGTCGTACATTCGAAATCAGCCACAGCCGGGAACTCCAGCGGAGCGAAATGCAGGCTCGCGCCATCCAGACGAACAGACGCTGTAGTGACCAGTACATCACCAACATTAATATGCGGCTGAATAGCACCAGTCGTACCGATACGCAGGAAAGTGCGAATGCCCAGCTGTGCCAGCTCTTCAACAGCAATAGAAGTAGACGGACCGCCGATACCGGTAGAGCAGACAATAACAGGTTTACCATCCAGCTCTGCGCGCCAGGTGGTGAATTCGCGGTGAGATGCCAGCTTAACCGGCTTATCCATCAGCGCGGCGATCTTTTCCACACGATCCGGGTCGCCAGGGACGATGGCAAGCGTAGCCCCTTGTAAATCGTTTTTAGTGAGGCCGAGATGAAAAACATCAGACTTGGACATATACAACTCCTCTGTGAATCGGTTTAGTCAGAAGAAGCAAAAAGACACTTTACCGAAGGATTTAACATTTTTTCGTGACACCCATCACCATGACGCAAATGTGTTGCATGCATTTACCTGATAAAGGTGATTTAAATCACATAAATAACTCTTTACCGTGTGTTGTTGCATAAAAGATGAGCCGATTAAGGCAATGTGATTTGTTGCATGCTGACTATAGTTAACATTGCGCAAAATTTTTATAAGGGTACGGAGAATACCATGGCAACAACACAACAATCTGGATTTGCACCTGCTGCATCGCCCCTCGCCTCAACCATCGTTCAGACTCCGGAAGATGCGATTGTGGCAGGGTTCACCTCTATCCCTTCGCAAGGGGATAACATGCCTGCTTACCATGCCCGCCCAAAGCAAAACGATGGCCCACTGCCAGTGGTCATTGTAGTGCAAGAAATTTTTGGCGTGCATGAACATATCCGCGATATTTGTCGCCGTCTGGCGCTGGAGGGGTATCTGGCTATCGCACCAGAACTCTATTTCCGCGAAGGCGATCCGAATGATTTCGCCGATATCCCAACGCTGCTAAGTGGTCTGGTGGCAAAAGTACCTGACTCACAGGTGCTGGCCGATCTCGATCATGTCGCCAGTTGGGCGTCACGCAACGGCGGCGATGTCCATCGTTTAATGATCACCGGTTTTTGCTGGGGCGGACGCATCACCTGGCTGTATGCCGCACATAATCCACAGTTAAAAGCCGCAGTGGCGTGGTACGGCAAACTGACGGGCGATAAGTCGCTGAATTCACCGAAACAACCTGTTGATATCGCAACCGATCTTAACGCGCCGGTTCTCGGCTTATATGGTGGTCAGGATAACAGCATTCCGCAGGAGAGCGTTGAAACGATGCGTCAGGCGCTGCGGGCTGCTAATGCGAAAGCAGAGATTATCGTGTACCCGGATGCCGGGCATGCGTTCAACGCCGATTATCGTCCGAGCTATCATGCCGAGTCAGCGAAAGACGGCTGGCAGCGAATGCTGGAATGGTTCAGGCAGTATGGTGGGAAGAAGTCACTGTAATGAGAAAAACGGGTGGCGTTGCCACCCGGGCTGTATTTACCCCCGACGCAAGTTCTGCGCCGCCTGTACCATGTTCGCCAGCGCGGCGCGGGTTTCTGGCCAGCCGCGCGTTTTCAGGCCGCAGTCCGGGTTGACCCACAGGCGCTCTGCCGGAATGCGTTTTGCCGCTTTCTTCAGCAGGGCTTCAATCCATTCCACGCTCGGTACGTTTGGCGAGTGAATATCATAGACGCCTGGACCGATTTCATTCGGATAATCAAACTCTTCAAACGACTCCAGCAACTCCATGTCAGAACGCGATGTTTCGATAGTGATGACGTCTGCATCCAACGCCGCAATCGAATCCATGATGTCGTTAAACTCGCAGTAACACATGTGCGTGTGGATTTGCGTGTCATCTTTCGCCACAGCGGCGTTGATGCGGAAAGCTTCCACGCCCCACTGGAGATAGGCATCCCAGTCGCTACGACGCAGCGGTAAACCTTCGCGCAGTGCCGGTTCGTCAATCTGAATAATACCAATCCCTGCCGCTTCCAGGTCCGCCACTTCATCACGCAGCGCCAGCGCAATTTGTTTGGCGATGGTTTCACGGCTGACATCTTCACGCGGGAACGACCAGCAGAGAATCGTCACCGGGCCAGTCAGCATCCCTTTCACCGGTTTGTCGGTCAGCGATTGTGCATACTTCGCCCACTCTACGGTGATCGGTGCCGGGCGGCTAACGTCACCAATAACAATCGGTGGCTTCACGCAGCGGGAACCGTAGCTCTGTACCCAACCGTTTTGCGTAAAGACAAAACCGTCGAGGTGCTCACCAAAGTATTCCACCATGTCGTTACGCTCGGCCTCGCCATGTACCAGCACATCCAGTCCCAAACGTTCCTGCTCAACAATGGCCTGCTTGATATGTTCCGCAATGCCCGTGCGGTAGTTATTGGCGTCAAGATTGCCCTTTTTGAAATCCAGACGCAGGGTACGAATTTCCGTGGTTTGCGGGAAGGAACCAATCGTGGTGGTCGGCCACGCTGGCAGTTTAAAACGCGCACGCTGGGCTTCAGCACGCACTTCATAGACATTCGCACGCTGACTGTCCTGCGCGGTGATCGCCGCCAGACGCTTTTCTACCGCCGGATTATGGACGCGGGTAGAGTGGCGGCGCGCCTGAATCGGGGCGCTCCACTCTGCCAGAGCTGCCGTGTCACCACTGTTCAGCGCATCGCGCAGCAGTGCCAGTTCATGGCATTTTTGTAGGGCGAAGGCAAACCAGCTTTTCACTTCTGCATCAAGACGCGTTTCCACGCTCAGGTCGATGGGGCTGTGCAGCAGTGAGCAGGAAGATGCCAACCACAAATCACGTTTGCCGACAATGTCCTTAATTTGCGCATATTTCTCGGTAAGATCGGCACGCCAGACGTTACGACCATTGATCAGACCCGCAGACAGCAACCAGTCAGAAGGCAAACGCTTGTGCAGTTCGGCTACGTCATCTTTACCATGCACGAGGTCAACATGCAGCCCCTGAACAGGCAGCGCAGTAATCGTGTCGAGGTTTGGCGTTACGCCTTCAAAATAGGTGGTCAGCAGCAGTTTCACCTGGCCCTGGAGCGCGTCGTAAGCGGGTTTGTATGCGTCCAGCCACACCTGCGGCAGTTCCAGTACCAGTGCGGGTTCGTCGATCTGTACCCACTCAATGCCGCGTTTTGCCAGTTCTGCCAGCACTTGCTGATAAACCGGCAGAATGTCGTTCAGCAGGCTCAGGCGGTCAAACTGTTCACCTTTCACTTTACCCAGCCACAGCCAGGTAATCGGCCCCAGCAGCACAGGTTTCACCTTGTGGCCCAGCGCCAGCGCCTCGTCCACTTCCTCCAACAGCTGCGTCCAGGTCAGTTTGAACTGTTGGCCTTTAACGAACTCCGGCACCATGTAGTGATAGTTAGTGTTAAACCATTTGGTCATTTCCGCCGCCGCCGCAGGTTCGCCAGTCGGCGCACGTCCACGACCAATACGGAACAGGGTGTCGATATCTACCGAACCATCTTTGTTCTGGTGACGCGCCGGAACGTTACCCAGCAGCAGACTGGTGGTCAGTACATGATCGTACCAGGCAAAATCGCCCACTGGCAGCAGGTCGATGCCCGCTTGCTTTTGTTGATCCCAGTGACGAGCACGTAATTCACGCCCTACTGCCAGCAGTTCTTCACGCGTGGAGTTCCCCGCCCAATAACTCTCTTGCGCTTTTTTCAGCTCGCGACGCAGGCCAACGCGAGGAAAACCGAGGGTGTGATTAAGAATTGTCATTATATGCCCCTTGTGGAATTTTTAGTATTTAGACGTCCAGATGTTTACACATCCATATTTGCCAGTTACTGTATATTCCTCAAGCGCAAATTATTCATGCCGAAGTGAAGGACTTTCATGATCGAAGTAAAACACCTGAAAACGCTACAAGCGTTGCGGAACTGCGGCTCGCTCGCAGCCGCTGCGGCGACGTTGCATCAGACGCAATCCGCCCTGTCTCACCAGTTTAGCGATCTGGAACAACGTCTTGGCTTCCGGCTATTTGTGCGTAAAAGCCAGCCGCTTCGCTTTACACCGCAGGGAGAAATCCTGTTGCAACTGGCAAACCAGGTGCTGCCGCAAATCAGCCAGGCACTACAAGCCTGCAATGAACCGCAGCAGACACGACTGCGCATTGCCATCGAGTGCCATAGCTGTATTCAGTGGCTGACACCTGCGTTAGAAAAATTCCATAAGAACTGGCCGCAGGTGGAGATGGATTTTAAATCAGGCGTAACGTTTGACCCGCAGCCTGCGTTGCAACAGGGCGAGCTGGATCTGGTGATGACATCCGATATTCTGCCGCGCAGTGGCCTGCATTATTCGCCAATGTTCGATTATGAAGTGCGTCTGGTGTTAGCACCTGACCATCCACTGGCGGCGAAAACGCGTATCACGCCGGAAGATCTCGCCAGCGAGACGCTGTTGATTTATCCGGTGCAGCGTAGCCGACTGGATGTCTGGCGGCATTTTCTTCAGCCCGCGGGCGTCAGCCCCTCACTGAAGAGCGTCGATAACACCTTATTGTTGATTCAGATGGTTGCCGCGCGGATGGGCATTGCCGCCCTGCCGCACTGGGTGGTGGAGAGTTTTGAGCGCCAGGGTCTGGTAGTAACCAAAACCCTGGGCGAAGGATTGTGGAGCCGACTGTACGCCGCGGTGCGCGATGGCGAGCAGCGTCAGCCTATTACAGAAGCGTTTATTCGCTCAGCGCGCAATCACGCCTGCGATCATCTGCCGTTTGTGAAGAGCGCGGAGCGACCCACTTACGATGCACCCACAGTGAGGCCAGGATCACCAGCGCGCCTGTAATAAACGTTGGCCAGTGCGGCTGTTGGTGCCAGATAGCCAGGTTAACCAGCAACCCTGCCGGAACGTGCATATTATTCATAATGCCCAACGTTCCGGCATCCACCTGCGTCGCGCCGTAGTTCCACATAAAGTAGCCAATCCCGGAAGCCACCACGCCAAGAAACACCAGAATTCCCCATTGCAACGTGGTTTGCGGCATTTTCTGCGCATTTCCCAGCAAGAACCATGCAATCACCGCCACCAGGAACGCGCCAAGATAGAACCACGCAAAGGCGTTATGCTGCGGCATCGGGCGAGTTTCCATCAGGCGTTTGTAACCCACCATGCCGATGGCAAAGGTGATATTAGAGAGCTGCACCAGCAGCAGGCCGGTCCAGAAATGGTCCGTCACCTGATCGTAACGGATAATCCCGGCGCCAATCACCGCCAGCAAGGCGCTGAATGCATAGCCCCAGCGCAGGCGGCGCTTGCTCATGATGTCATAAATCAGCGTGATGTAGAGCGGCGTCAGAACAGTAAATAACAGCAGCTCGGAAACCGTCAGGTAGAGATAAGCACGGAAACTCAGCATATACATCACGCCAAGCTGCATCGCGCCCACCAGCATATACAAGCCGACCGTTTTCAGGCTATTACCACGGGTACGCAGAAACGGCAGAAAAACGAGTGCCGCCAGGCCAACGCGCACCAGCACCGCAAAATAGCTGTCGACGTGGCCCGCAAGGTACTCGCCATAAAAGCTAAAGGAGAAGGCCCACAGAATAGTGGTGATGATAAGTAGCGCCACAATGGAAAACTCTTTGATTAACGAGTATCCATTGTAGCGAAGTATCCGGTTGACAACTGACCAAATAAAGAACGATTACGATAAATAGAGCTTACGCAGATAATGTGGCACTGCGTCTTCGGCGTTAGTACCAATCACTTCCAGCTCTGGATGAAGATCTTTTAGCCGCTGATGCGCGCTGCCCATGATGCAGCCTTTACCCGCCATCGACAGCATTTCGGCGTCGTTCATGCCATCGCCAAAGGCAATGCAATCTTGCAGGCTGTAGCCCAGTTTCTTCGCTACCGCTTCCAGGGCATGGCCTTTTGAAACGCCGCCAGCCATCACTTCCAGACAGGTTAAGGTAGAGAAACTGACGTTGACGCGATCGCCCCAGCGAGCGTTAATCGCCTGCTCCAGTGGCAACAGTTTTTCATGAGAATCACTGGTGAAGAAGACTTTGCTGACGCCTTCTGGTTCCAGCAATCCCGGCTCATACAGCGCGTAATTGAACACCGCCTCTTTGAAAAAGCGCATCTCTTCCGGGCGATGGCGATTCATAAACCATTCATCATCGCGATAAACGTTAGTAATGATGTCCGGGTTGTCGTTGACCACACCAAACAGATCGCTGGCGATGTCGCGATCCAGGTTATGAGCAAAAATCAGATTGCCATCCAGATCGTGAACGCGCGCGCCATTGGAGGTGATCATGTAAGACTTAATCTCCAGATTATCGCGAATTTGCCCCACGTCGACGTGGTGGCGACCGGTCGCAAACACAAAGTTGATACCGCGTGCGGTAAGCAGCTTCAGAGTTTCTTTGGCGTAAGGGGATAACGTATGGTCGGGGGAAAGTAACGTACCATCTAAATCAGACGCAACAACCTGATACATAAGAAATTTAAACCTCTATAGAGCGGTTTCCGCTGGGTGAGTTATGCCTGTTGAAAAATTCAACGATGGCGTGGAGCGCGACTGAGCGCATTGCGTCCTTTTCAAAAAGGATCTCGTGGTACGCACCTTTAATTACCAACGGTCGACCTCCTTCTACAGGATGGCCCGCGGCGGTGCGGAGTTCACAAAAACGGTCGTGCATGCGGTTATCCACCACGCGCTCTTCTTCAGCCTGCAAAAGCAGCGTTGGCGTGGCGTCATCACCTGCTCCGGCTAACACCTGTTCTCCGGCCAGAATACTTTCGCGTACCCAATGGTAGGTCGGCCCGCCGACACGAATCGTTGGGTCATCAGCATAGAAGCGTAGATTGCGCCGATATCGCTGCCTGCTGTGGGTAAGCACATTGATGGCAAACGGCAAGGCGCGCCAGCGCCCGGTGCCTATTGCATAGCCATCACGGAAACGTGGATGCGCTTCGGCCCAGTTGAGGATCTGCCGTGCCATAAATGACGGCATACGAATCACGATCCCAAACATTGGCGCAGTTAGCGCAATGGCGTCACATACACCTGGATGGCGTTGCAGAAATAATGTGGAGATCGCACCGCCCATCGAATGTGCCAGTATATAGCGTTTACTCCACGGACCGGGCTGAACCTCTTGTTGCCAGAATGCCGCCAGATCATCAACATAATCATCAAAGCGATTAACATGCCCGAGATGCGGATCGGCTAGCAGGCGACCAGAACGCCCTTGCCCGCGATGGTCGATGATTAATACGTCAAACCCCAGGTAAAACAGGTCGTAGGCCAGTTCCGCATATTTTACATAGCTCTCAATACGCCCTGGACAGATGACTACCACCCGGTCATGGTGCTGTGCGCGAAAACGGACAAAGCGCACCGGAATGTCATCCACACCAGTAAACTCTGCTTCATCACGCTGACGCCAGAAATCAGTCAGCGGTCCCATGGTAAAAGCAGCAAACGCTTTTTCTCTTGTTTCCCAGTCTTTTTGCTGCTGAAACATCGGGTAATCTGCCTCTTAAACCACGTAAAATCGTTTTTTTAAGCGTGCCTGACACAACGCTGCGACAGTAGCGTATTGTGGCACAAAAATAGACACACCGGGAGTTCATCATGACTTTAGAATGGTGGTTTGCCTACCTGCTGACATCGATCATTTTAAGCCTGTCGCCAGGCTCTGGCGCAATCAACACCATGACCACTTCCCTTAACCACGGCTATCGTGGTGCAGTGGCGTCTATTGCTGGTTTACAAACCGGGCTGGCGATTCATATTGTGCTGGTTGGCGTGGGATTAGGGACGCTGTTTTCCCGCTCGGTGATTGCTTTTGAAGTGTTGAAGTGGGCGGGAGCGGCTTACCTGATTTGGCTGGGGATCCAGCAGTGGCGTGCCGCTGGTGCAATTGACCTTAAGTCGCTGACTCCGACCCAGTCACGGCGTCATCTGTACCGACGGGCCGTGTTTGTGAATCTCACCAATCCCAAAAGTATTGTGTTTCTGGCAGCACTATTTCCGCAATTCATCATGCCGCAGCAGCCGCAGGTTATGCAGTATATCGTGCTCGGCGTCACCACCATTGTGGTCGATATTATTGTGATGATCGGTTACGCCACCCTCGCCCAACGGATCGCGTTATGGATAAAAGGGCCGAAACAGATGAAGGCATTGAATAAGATTTTCGGCTCGCTGTTTATGCTGGTGGGAGCGCTGTTGGCATCGGCGCGACATGCTTGAAAAATAATGTCGGATGCGGCGTAAACGCCTTATCCGACTTACTCTGATGACGCGTCTGGCATCAACGCGAAATAATCAAATGAATGCCAAATCCGGCAAATAACGCCCCGGCAAAACCATCAATCCACTTCGCCAGACGTTGATAACCACGGCGCATTTGCGGCAGGGCAAACAGGCTGGCCACCACAGTAAACCACGCCAGCGTTTCGACAATAATCAACGCGAAAATGCCCCAGCGCGCGGTAGTGCCGACGTTATCGCCGACAAACAATGAGAATACCGAACCAAAATAGATAATCGCTTTCGGATTGGCGAGATTGGTCAGTAATCCTTTCAGGAAACTGCGCCCGCTTTTCGCCAGCTCAACCTGTGGCGCAGGCGCAGAAACAGCCTCTTTTTTCAGCGCACCGCGTAGCATCTGGTAGCCCATCCAGCAGAGATACAGGCCACCGCCTACCATAATCAGCGTATGCAGCCAGGCCATTTTTTCGATAATCAAATGCAGGCCAAGCAGCGCGATTCCTGCCCAGACCATGACGCCGCAGGTAATGCCCAGCACGCCCATCATCGCTTCTTTACGGGAACGACTTACGGCAGTTTGAGAGACAAAAAAGAAATCGGGACCAGGGCTCATAAGCGCCACAATGTGCACCATGGCAACAGTGAGGAATAACATCAACATACAATTGACTCGCGGGGGAAACGTTTACGGAGTCTTCATCCTGGCACTTTTTTATGCTGCTGACTACTCTTCGTCATCGCCATCAACATGCGCACGAATCAGCGCCATAAACGGTTTGCCAAAGCGTTCCAGCTTGCGCATCCCAACGCCGTTAACGCTGAGCATTTCGCTGGCGGTGATCGGCATCTGTTCAGCCATCTCAATCAAGGTTGCGTCGTTAAACACCACGTACGGCGGAACATTGCTTTCATCGGCAATAGATTTACGCAGTTTGCGTAATTTGGCGAACAGTTTGCGATCGTAATTGCCGCCGAACGATTTCTGCATCGCTTTCGGTTTGAGCGCCACAATACGCGGCACGGCAAGTTGTAAAGAGGATTCACCGCGCAGCACCGGGCGTGCGGCTTCTGTCAGTTGTAGCGCAGAATGCTGGGCAATATTTTGCGTCACCAGGCCGAGGTGAATCAGCTGGCGGATCACGCTCACCCAGTGCTCATGACTTTTATCACGGCCCATACCGTAGACTTTCAGTTTGTCATGACCATAGTCACGGATACGCTGGTTATTGGCGCCGCGAATCACTTCCACCACATAGCCCATACCAAACCGCTGGTTTACGCGACCAATGGTGGAAAGAGCAATCTGCGCATCGGTTGAACCATCATATTGTTTCGGCGGATCGAGGCATATATCGCAGTTACCGCATGGTTCCTGACGACCTTCGCCAAAATAGTTCAGCAACACCAGACGGCGGCAAGTTTGCGCTTCGGCAAACGCCCCCATCGCGTTAAGTTTATGGCGCTCGATATCCTGCAACTGCCCTTGCGGCTTCTCTTCCAGACAACGGCGCAGCCACGCCATATCAGCCGGATCGTAAAACAGCATCGCTTCTGCGGGCAGGCCATCACGCCCGGCGCGACCGGTTTCCTGATAATAGGATTCAATGTTGCGCGGGATATCAAAGTGCACCACGAAGCGAACGTTTGGTTTATTAATGCCCATGCCAAACGCCACCGTCGCCACCACAATTTGCAGGTCATCTCGCTGGAATTTCTCCTGCACTTCGGCGCGGACATCGTTTTCCAGACCGGCATGATACGCCGCTGCGCTAATCCCCTTGCTTTGTAGACGCGCGGCGGTGTCTTCTACTTTCGCCCGACTGTTACAGTAGATAATGCCGGACTTTCCCCGCTGTTCCTGCACGTAACGCATCAACTGATCGAGCGGTTTGAACTTCTCCATCAGCATGTAGCGAATATTCGGACGGTCAAAACTGCTGATTTGAATTAGCGGATCGTTCAGCCCCAGCAGGCGCACAATATCCTGGCGCGTGGTGTCGTCGGCGGTGGCGGTTAGCGCCATAAACGGCAGATTCGGGAAACGCTGGCGCAACTGACCGAGCGCGGCATATTCCGGGCGGAAATCGTGGCCCCATTGGGAAATACAGTGGGCTTCATCAACGGCTAATAACACCGGGTTCCAGTGCGCCAGATGCTCAAGGAAGTTATCCAGCATCAGGCGTTCCGGGGCGATATAGAGCAGGCGAATTTGCCCTGTACGGCATCCCGCCATGACCTCAAGCTGCTGCTCGCGGGTTTGCGTTGAGTTCAGGCACGCCGCCGCCACGCCGTTGGCTTGTAGCTGGTCCACCTGATCTTTCATCAGTGAAATCAGCGGTGAAACAACCACGGTAAGACCGTTTAGCAATAAGGCAGGAATTTGATAGCAAAGGGATTTTCCGCCACCGGTGGGCATGACGACCAGGCAATCGCGACCGGAAAGCACAGTGTCGATAATCTCTTCCTGGCCTGGGCGAAACTGTTGGTAGCCAAAGGTTTCTTGTAAAACCTGTTTAGCTCCTAACTCCAGATTCAACACTTCCGCCTGCGCCACATTAACCCCGATTGCCTGAAATAAAAACAGGCGCTATTTTCAGCGCCTGCGCGATAAACTGCAATGCTTTTAGCGTCTGGCAGGGAAATCCTGGATGCTGGATTCCAGTTTTGCCTTTCAATCAACTCGCATCAGAACAGGTCGTTTAGCATAACCCCCACACCGACGCGAGTCTGGTTAAAGTTATAGTCGATGAGCGATTCGCCATAGCCGCTGTAGACCTGAGTATAAAGACGCACATGTTTAGTGATCGGGTAACTTAAGCCTAACTCCGCGCCGCCGTAGCCCGTATTCCAGTTGTACTGTCCTTTCGCGCTCAGTACCGCATCGCCAAGGTGATAGCCGATTTTAAGCTGGTAATAACCCATATATTTGGTGATATCCGGGTTATCGTCCGTATTACCCACCACATACCACGGTTTAACTTCCACCAGCCAGTTGCCGTTTTCTGCCATCAGGCGGGTGTAGATACGGTTCCAGCTACGGGAAGTCGGGTCAGAACGCCCGTTTGAGTCGTGGTTGTAGCCCATTTCCACATCGCGAAGCGTCCAACCTGCAAAACGATAATCCGTGGCAAAACCGAGGAACAATTGCGGTTCGTAGTTAGTTTCACGAAACGGCGATGACTCCTCACTATTAGAAAGCTGCCACCAGGATTTCTGGGTGTAGGAAGCGCCCAGTACAGAGTTTGGCCCCAAAATCCCACGCCACAGCGGAAACGCCAGGCTCAACTGGAACTTTACTTCATCCTTACGCGCGTTTTCTGCCCAGTCGTAACTTGCAATCGCTTCTTTATTGAGATCGCTTGTTTGGGTGTAGATGATGTAGTTGGTGTCATAAGGATAAAGCGTGAAAGGATTGTCATGCTCCTGCAGCATATTAGCGATAATACTACCGCGCACAGCGGGCGCATCGTGCACATCTTTCACCGTTACCTCTTGCGCATGTACCGCCAGCGGCAGCATACACACAGGCAACGACCAGCCCAGAAGAGTCCGCATCGGTCATGTTCTCCGTAACGAATTATTGATTGAGTGAATATTTTTCTGCGAGCTATTCTACATACTTAACTCTAATGTCGTTAGTTATCCCTTCCTAAAGTAGCATTCAACAATCGAGAAGCATAAAATCAACATTTCATTAACCAATGAAGTGTAAGGATGATATGTCTGCCGTACTGACCGCCGAACAAGCCCTGAAATTAGTGGGTGAGATGTTTGTTTATCACATGCCATTTAACCGCGCGTTAGGGATGGAGCTGGAGCGTTACGAAAAAGAGTTCGCGCAACTGGCCTTTAGAAATCAACCGATGATGGTGGGCAACTGGGCGCAAAGCATTTTGCACGGTGGGGTCATTGCTTCGGCGCTGGACGTCGCCGCTGGTCTGGTATGCGTAGGTAGTACCTTAACTCGCCACGAAACAATCAATGAAGATGAACTACGCCAGCGACTATCGCGAATGGGAACAATTGATCTGCGCGTCGATTACCTGCGACCAGGTAGAGGCGAACGTTTTACTGCTACAAGCAGCCTGTTACGTGCAGGAAATAAAGTCGCCGTCGCTCGCGTTGAATTACACAATGAAGAACAGCTTTATATTGCCAGTGCTACCGCCACCTATATGGTAGGTTGAACACATAAAAGCAGGTAAACTGCTGAGACTAATGACAAACGCAAATTTCCTGATGCGCTACGCTTATCAGGCCTACCAGAGAAATGCAATATATTGAATTTGCATGCTTTTGTTGGCTGGATAAGGTGTTAACGCCGCATCAGGCATGAACAAAGCACACTTTGTCAGCAAACTGAGCAGGTAAACTGCTATTCACAACAAAAAATGAGTTTTCCAATGGATGCAAAACAAACGCGGCAGGGTGTATTACTCGCCCTTGCCGCTTATTTTATTTGGGGTATTGCGCCAGCGTACTTCAAGCTGATTTATTACGTACCCGCCGATGAAATCCTGACGCATCGCGTGATCTGGTCGTTTTTCTTTATGGTGGTGCTAATGAGCATCTGCCGCCAGTGGTCCTATTTAAAAACGCTGATTCAGACACCGCAGAAAATCTTTATGCTGGCAGTCTCTGCCGTGCTGATTGGCGGCAACTGGCTACTGTTTATCTGGGCAGTGAACAATCATCATATGCTGGAAGCCAGTCTTGGGTACTTTATTAATCCACTAGTTAATATAGTGCTGGGGATGATTTTCCTCGGCGAGCGATTCCGCCGGATGCAATGGCTGGCGGTGATTCTGGCAATTTGTGGCGTACTGGTCCAGCTCTGGACTTTTGGTTCGCTCCCTATTATCGCGCTGGGGCTGGCATTTAGTTTTGCCTTCTACGGCCTGGTGCGCAAGAAGATTGCGGTAGAAGCACAAACCGGCATGTTAATTGAAACTATGTGGCTGCTGCCTGTGGCGGCGATTTATCTGTTTGCTATTGCCGACAGTCCAACCAGCCATATGGGGCAAAATCCAATGTCGCTGAATTTGCTGCTGATCGCCGCCGGTATTGTCACTACCGTACCGCTGTTGTGTTTTACCGCTGCTGCCACGCGCTTGCGTCTCTCCACGTTAGGCTTTTTCCAGTACATTGGCCCGACGCTGATGTTCCTGCTGGCTGTGACGTTTTATGGTGAAAAACCGGGTGCCGATAAGATGGTGACTTTCGCCTTTATTTGGGTGGCGCTGGCAATTTTTGTGATGGATGCGATTTATACGCAGCGTAGAACGTCCAAATAAAAAATAAATATATTCTGAAAAAATATGCCGACTCTTGCATGAGAGTGGGCATATTGCCATGCTGACAGGAGACTCATACAAGGATGTAAAATTCATGTTACACATATTTATCCCAACATCTAACGGTAAGTTTTCCAGACGTCGTTATATATTTTCATTTATTTTAATAAATTTCATTTTTGCCTTTCTTATTATCTTTTTTAACGATGGGGAAGCAGGTTTTCTTGTTATAGTCTCTACCATCGTACTCCATTATCTCGTCATTAACATGAATTGCCAACGACTCCGTGATAGTGGTTTCATGTATATAAAAACTTATGTTTTTGGTACATTAGCAGTATATATCATCTCTATCATCACAATGATAGCCGAAGATTTTGCCTGTTCAGGCAATGGTTCGATGATTTTTTTGATTTGTTATTTCTCCACTTTCAGTATGCTAATGCTTGCACCTACTGATTCATCAAAACAATAGTTATGGAGTATTTATGAGTAAGGAATATATGAACGATGGTTCATTAAGTGAAAAATGGAAATACCGATTTAATTTTTATGATCAACATGGCTTTCCTGGATTCTGGGGGGCCACACCAGAATATAAAGCAGCATTTAAAGCATTAAAAGTAAGACAACGATTAACTATTCAAATGAATTTCATTGCTTTCTTCTGCTCCTGGATCTATTTATTTGTTCTGGGTTTATGGAAAAAAGCAATTATAGTTCTTTTACTTGGCATTCTATCTCTATTTGTTGGTGCATTAATTGGCGTTAACATTCTGGGAATTGCCGTAGTAGCCTATGTTGCTGTTAACACGAACAAATGGTTTTATGAGAAAGAGGTAAAAGGGTTAAATACCTGGAGCCTTTGAATAACAGGTGGCTTAGCCAGGCTAAACCACCGCTCTTGTTTTTTACAGCCAGTTCTTCCGCTTAAAGTACAAATACGGTGCCAGGCCCGCGAGGATCATAAAGATAATCGCTCCAGGGTAGCCGAAGCTCCACTTCAGTTCTGGCATAAACTCAAAGTTCATCCCGTAGCTGGAAGCGACCAGAGTCGGCGGCAGGAACACCACGGATACTACCGAGAAGATTTTGATGATGCGGTTCTGCTCGATGTTGATAAAACCCATCGCCGCCTGCATCAGGAAGTTCACCTTCTGGAACAGGGATTCGTTATGCGGCAGCAGGGATTCGATATCTCGCAGGATTTCACGCGCCTGCTCCAGTTGCCCGCCCGGTAAACGCGCTTTGCGTACCAGGAAATTGAGCGCGCGCTGGGTATCCATCAGACACAGGCGAACTTTCCAGCCGATATCTTCCAGTTCCGCCAGCGTAGAGAGCGCTTCGTCGTACTCATCGCCCTGATGCCCTTCCATAATTACCCGGCTTAACTCCTCCAGGTCGCTGTAGATATTTTCAATTTCATCCGCCAACTGTTCGATTTTGGTTTCGAACAGATCCAGCAGTAACTCGTAGGCGTTACCGTCTACCATCGACTGGCTACGGGCGCGCATACGATACAAACGGAATGCAGGCAGCTCGCGCTCACGCAGGGTAAACAAGCGACCATCACGGATGGTAAATGCCACAGTGGAGTTACCGGCGTGATCTTCCGCATCTTCAAAGAAGAAGAAGGAGTGAATATGCAGGCCATCATCGTCTTCAAAGAAACGCGCCGATGCTTCGATGTCTTCCAGTTCCGGGCGGGTTGCCAGGCTCTGGCCAAGTTCAGATTGTACGCGCAGTCGCTCGTCGTCATCCGGTTCGACAAGATCAATCCATACTGCATCTACGAGGGGTTGTGACTCTTCGACTTCCAGCCGGGTCAGTCGGTTATTTTCCAGTTGAAATGCGCTCAGCATGACCGGGACTCCCAATGCTTAAAATATCGGACAGTTCGGTGGGCACACAGAAACAAATTGGGTTTCAGACCATTAAACAGCCTGACTCAGCGCGACGGGAAAAATTGAGGTCGCTGACAACCGCTAAGGCTATCAGCAAAAAGGGATAGCCTTAGGAGTTGATCCTGGATGACAGGATAGTGAGCCAGTATCTACTGGGTGTGTCCAAGGCGAATGTCCTCTTAGAGTGATCGTGCGCGCATGTTACGCCAGCAAAATTTTGCCGTCAACACGCAACGGAACACCACAGAACAATAGTTGAACTTCGCGCTTTTTGGTACTCGTCAAGGTCGTTAACAGGATAAAAAAATCACACATCCAGGACCTATAATGGCGCATCGGCTACTCATTGGTAAAGGAATGATCACCTTGAATCTCAAACGGATTTTACCCGCCCTCGTCTTACTCCCCTTATTTGCTGTTGCTGCTGATGACTGCACACTCTCTGATCCGACGCTGACCGTGCAGTCGTATACCGTTAATCCTCAAACCGAACGGGTGAAAATGTACTGGCAAAAGGCCAATGGCGAAGCGTGGGAAACGTTACATGCGCTGCTGGCGGATATGAATAGTCAGGGTCAGGTGCAGATGGCGATGAACGGCGGAATCTATGATGAAAGCTATGCGCCGCTCGGTTTGTACATCGAAAACGGTCAGCAGAAGGTGGCGTTAAATCTCGCTTCAGGTGAAGGGAATTTCTTTATCCGTCCTGGCGGCGTGTTTTATGTCGCGGGAGATAAAGTCGGCATCGTTCGTCTGGATGCCTTTAAAACCAGTAAAGAGATTCAGTTTGCGGTGCAGTCAGGGCCAATGTTGATGGAAAACGGCGTCATTAATCCGCGTATTCATCCCAACGTCGCCTCGCGCAAAATTCGTAACGGTGTTGGGATTAATAAGCAAGGGAACGCCGTGTTTTTACTTAGCCAGCAAGCGACCAACTTTTATGATTTTGCCTGCTATGCCAAAGCGAAACTGGACGTCGAGCAGCTCCTTTACCTTGATGGCACGATTTCACATATGTATGTGAAAGGCGGAGCGATTCCCTGGCAACGTTATTCCTTCGTCACCATGATTACCGTCGAACAGAAAAGTTAGAGTGTCAGATACTGAATAGGGTGCTGATGCCGGATGCGGCGTAAACGCCTTATCCGGCCTACATGACGTTGCAATTTGTTGAATCTGCATGATTTTGTAGGCCGAATAAGGTGCGCAGCACCACATCCGGCAACGTTATACTGTCTCCAGCCGGGCGTAAGCCGCCACCAGCCATTTAATACCCTGGCCCTGGAACGCCACCTGCAAACGGCTATGTTCGCCGCTGCCTTCCATATTGACGATAGTGCCTTCGCCAAACTTGGCGTGGCGCACGCGCTGGCCGAGTTTGTAACCACTGTCGTTCTCAGCCATCGGTGTACCCATACGCTGATGGCTGACCGGGCGGCTTACCGTAGCGCGCAGGCGCACCTCTTCCACACACTCTTCCGGCAACTCGCCGATAAAGCGCGACGGGCGATGGTAAACCTCTTTGCCATACAGACGGCGAGTTTCCGCGTAGGTCAACGTCAGTTTCTGCATCGCGCGGGTTACGCCAACGTAGGCCAGACGGCGTTCTTCTTCCAGACGCCCGCCTTCATCCAGCGACATCTGGCTTGGGAACATGCCCTCTTCCATACCGACAATAAACACCTGCGGAAACTCCAGACCTTTCGCCGAGTGTAGCGTCATCAACTGCACCGCGTCCTGCCAGGTATCCGCCTGCCCTTCGCCCGCTTCCAGCGCCGCGTGGGAGAGGAACGCCTGCAGCGGCATCAAATCTTCGTCTTCTTCGTTGTAGCTGAACTGGCGCGTTGCCGTCACCAGTTCCTCTAAGTTTTCGATACGCGTCTGGCCTTTTTCGCCCTTCTCCTGCTCGTACATGGTGCGCAGGCCGGAGTCTTTAATTACCCGGTCGGTCTGTACATGCAGCGGCATATCGGCAGTTTCTTGCGCTAAGGCATCGATCAGTTCCATAAACCGCTGCAAGGCGCTGGCTGCACGTCCGGCGAGCGCTTTTTCCTGCAACAGTTCACGACATGCCTGCCACAGCGTTAACTGGCGATCGCGCGATGTCTGACGTACCACGTCCAGCGTCCGGTCACCAATACCCCGCGTTGGTGTATTCACCACACGCTCAAAGGCCGCGTCGTCGTTACGGTTGGCAATCAGGCGCAGATACGACAGCGCATCTTTGATTTCCTGGCGTTCGAAGAAGCGCATCCCGCCGTAAATACGGTACGGCATACTTGCCTGTAATAAGGCCTCTTCCAGTACACGCGACTGGGCGTTGCTGCGGTAGAGAATGGCGCACTCGGCAAGCGCCCCGCCGTTGTCCTGCCAGGTTTTGATACGGTTAACCACAAAACGCGCTTCGTCGAGTTCGTTAAAAGCGCAATAGAGGGAAATAGGCTCACCGTCCGCGCCATCGGTCCACAGTTTTTTACCCAGACGCCCGTTATTGTTTTCAATCAGGGCGTTCGCGGCGCTCAGGATGTTACTGGTAGAGCGGTAGTTCTGCTCCAGACGGATAGTTTCAGCGCCGGGGAAATCATTGAGGAAACGCTGAATATTCTCGACCTGCGCCCCGCGCCAGCCGTAGATTGACTGGTCGTCATCACCGACAATCATCACTTTGCCGGTGTCGCCCGCCAGCAGACGGATCCACGCGTACTGAATGTTGTTGGTATCCTGGAATTCGTCCACCAGGATATTGGTAAAACGTTCGCGGTAGTGTTGCAGGATATGCGGCTTGTTAAGCCACAGTTCGTGGGCGCGTAGCAGTAGCTCCGCGAAGTCCACCAGACCCGCACGATCGCACGCTTCCTGATACGCCTGATAAACCTTCTGCCAGGTCTGCTCCACCGGGTTACCGTAGCTTTGAATATGATGCGGACGCAGCCCTTCATCTTTCTGGCTGTTGATGTACCACATCGCCTGGCGCGGCGGCCACTGCTTCTCGTCGAGGTTCATGGCTTTGATCAGACGCTTAAGCAGGCGTAGCTGGTCTTCGCTGTCGAGGATCTGGAAATCCTGCGGCAGGTTGGCGTCCATATGGTGCGCACGCAGCAAACGGTGCGCCAGCCCGTGGAAGGTGCCGACCCACATGCCGCCCTGGCTGGTGCCCATCAGTTGCCCGATACGATGACGCATCTCCGCCGCCGCTTTGTTGGTAAACGTCACCGCCATAATCGAGTATGGCGAGCAGTTTTCCACGCTCATCAGCCAGGCGATACGATGCACCAGTACGCGCGTCTTACCACTGCCCGCGCCCGCCAGCACCAGAAGGTTGCTGCGTGGCGCGGCCACCGCTTCGCGCTGTTTGTCATTAAGGCTATCGAGCAGGTAAGAAACGTCCATTGGCACCGCCGCGTAAAAATAGGTTGGGCGGAGAAGCGCAACGCCCTCCGCCAAAAAGCTGGGTATATATACAGATTTGCTGATTATATCAGCGAGGTCAGAGATGCCAACCGGGAAATTTCCAGATGCGGGAGTAAACGGCTGTCCCAGGTTTGCATCAGATCGCCATTTTCCGGTCTGATCCAACAGGCCTGCATTCCGCTGCGAATTGCCCCGCACACGTCGGTGGTGAGATCGTCACCTACATGCAGGATCTCACCGATCGGCACGTTGAGTTTTTCCGCCGCCAGGAAGTACATATCGCTGAACGGTTTCGAGCGCCCGTGCGGGCCAGCGCGTAGCACAAACTCAAAATAATCCCCCAGGCCGAACAGTTCCGGCTGGGCGTTACCGTTGGTGATCGCCACCAGCGGCCATTTCTTCGCCAGTTGCTTTAAGGTGTCGTGGGTTTGCTGCGGTACGTCGATCCGGCTGCGCCATTTAGCAAAGTTGATCATTGCTGCGTGTGCGCCTGCACTGGCTTCTTCCGCGCTCAGCCCGGCGTCGAGCATCGCTTGTTCTATTGAGCGAAAACGCCAGCGCGTCACGTCGTGATAAATCTCGGGTTCCGCTTCCCGTACCGCCTGGCGCAGACGTTGCAGATCTTCATTCTGGAAGCTGCGCAGCGCCGGATGATAATTTTGCACAAAAGTCAGCGCCTCCCGCTCGGTGCGCAAAATCACCGGACGGTTATCGTAAAGGGTATCATCCAGGTCAAAGGTGAGCGCCGAGATGCGCCCCAAAGGCCGGTAAAAACGCATTATTTCCCCCGTTTGGCGCGTGGATGCGCCGCATCGTACACCGAGGCAAGGTGTTGAAAATCAAGATGAGTATAGATTTGCGTGGTGGAGAGGTTGGCATGACCCAGCAGCTCCTGCACACCACGAAGATCGCCGCTCGACTCCAGCATATGCGTAGCGAACGAGTGACGTAATTTATGCGGGTGAACGTGATTATTCAGCCCTTGTTTTATGCCCCATTCGGCAAAGCGTTTCTGTACATTACGCGCGGAGATACGCTTGCCCAGTTTCGACAGGAAAAGTGCATCGTCTTCGCTGCCAAACAGATCGCGCAAATCAAGCCAGTGCTCAATCCACGCCACGGCGTTACGACCAATCGGCAGGCGGCGCTCTTTGCTGCCTTTCCCCATCACCCACACTTCGCCAGACTCCAGGTCGAGGTGTTTGATGTCCAGCCCCACCAGCTCGGAAAGACGCAGGCCCGCGCCGTACATTACTTCCAGCATCGCACGGTCGCGCACGGCGAGGGGATCGTTGATATCAATATCCAACAGGCGATTCATATCATCGACGTCGATATTTTTCGGCAGATGACGCGGCGCTTTCGGTGCCGAAACACCTTTTGCCGGGTTAGCTTTGAGCTCGTTCTGGCTGACCAGCCAGTCAAAAAAGCTACGTAGCGCAGAGAGGCGTAATGCGAGGCTTGCCGCGCCCAGCCCTTTACGGCGACTGCGTACAGCGAAATTGCGCACCATCGTCACATCACATTGCTGCCAGCTTTGCAGGCCATTTTCGCTGGCAAAATTGATGATCGCCTCAAGCTGGCGCTGGTAGTTAAGCAGGGTTATCGGACTAAGCTGCCGCTCCACGCTCAGATAACGTAGGTAGCGTTCTACATCGGTGTGTAAATCGGTCATACGCGTTCAATCCAACGCTCCAGAAGCTCCGGCAACATCAGCGCAATTTCATCAAGTAACTGCGTTCCCTGTCCTTGTTGATAGTGATTGGCATCGCGGCTGGTGAACAGCACCACGCCTAAATCAGCATCGCTTCCCAGCATCGACATCGCCACCGATCCCACCGCTTTCGCTTCCGGTAGCACCACCAGCAACTCCGGCCCGTTAAGCGGCCCCAGATAATGCTGCTCCTGGCCCAGACGCTGAATACGCAGTGGTTCGAAAGCCTGACGGTTTAATGCCAGATGAGTGTGGTTCGACGGCGCACCTAAGCGCCAACGATCCGGAAACAGGCGCACACTCGCGCCCGCCAGCCCTAAATCACGCGCCCAGCGGTGAAAACGCATCAGCATATCGTCGAGACTGCTGGCGGCGGTGAGACTACGCTGCAAGTAGAGTAAGCGATAAAACAGGCCTTCGTTGGCGATAGCCTGTTCCATCAGCAGCGACATGTTCTCTTCCAGAACATGAATATGGTTACGCGCGCGGGCAAGATGCCACTCGACCAGCGAAACAGTACCACGTACCGGATGCGGCACACGTATCGCTTCTACTGCGTGCGCATTGCGGATAAAAAACTCAGGATTTTTAATCAGATAATCGACAACCGCCCGGTCATCAAGCTCCGTGAGTGTTTCCTGTAGTTCTTCCCCTGGTTGCTTCATAGATGAATAAACCCGTCGTAAACATGCACTGCCGGCCCCGTCATATATAACGGGTGACCCGGACCTTTCCAGGCGATATCAAGGCGACCGCCGGGAAGTTCCACGCGGACTTCTTCGGCCAGCAAACCTTGCTGAATACCTACCGCTACCGCCGCACACGCGCCGCTGCCGCAGGCCTGAGTTTCTCCTGCCCCACGCTCATAAACGCGTAAACGAATATGCTCGCGCTTAACCACCTGCATGAAACCGATATTGGCGCGCTCCGGGAAACGTTCGTGGCTTTCCAGAACAGGGCCAAGCGTTTCTACCGCTGCGGTATCGACATCATCAACCTGAATCACGCAGTGCGGATTTCCCATCGACACCACGCCGCATAAGATTGTCTGCTCGGCGGCGCGCATAATATAGGTCTTTTCTGCTTTGTTAGCGCGAAACGGCACGGCGGAAGGTTCAAAGTTAGGTTCACCCATATTGACCCGCACCAGATCGTCATCGGTGACGGTCAACACCATCCGGCCATTGGCGGTGCTGACGCGGATATCACGCTTATTGGTCAGCCCTTTAAGGCGCACAAAACGGGCAAAGCAGCGTGCGCCGTTACCGCACTGCGCCACTTCACTACCATCGGCATTAAAAATGCGGTAGTGGAAGTCCAGTTCGGGATCGTAAGGTGGCTCTACCACCAGCAACTGGTCAAACCCCACTCCCAGATGCCGATCCGCCAGGCGACGAATCAGCTCCGGTGAAAAAAAGACATTCTGCGTTACCGCGTCGACGACCATAAAATCGTTGCCAAGGCCATGCATTTTCGAGAACTGCATCATTTACTCCAATCACGCGGGTACAGAAACTGACTTTTAGTAATTCACCTGGGATGGGCCATCGCCTTTGGCGCGGTCGTTTTTATCCGGCAACGTGGATTGTGTTTGATTCTCTACCGGTTTGGTCGGCGGCGGCGCATTTTTATCTGCGGGCGGAAAATAGAGCGGACCTTTCAGACCGCAGCCCGTCAGGCTGAAGAGAGTAAGTAATACAGTAAGTGCCTTAAACACGTTTTTCATTATGGATTGCCTGTAAAGTTCATCGCTTTCTGCTTTCTATCATCGCAGGAGAAGGCGTAAAAGCAAGCATTTAGCGACTCTTTATGAAGTCTGAAAAGTGAGGAATTGCTGCGAGTATAACGCTTACACGCGGGGATTTATGTTTTGCTGGTAGTTTCGTGATCGGCACCTCGCGCCAGGATGGCTTTATGCACTATCGCAATGTGGTTTGTGTGTTGTCTTTTTTAGTTCCGTCAGCGTGGGGATGCTCGCTCGGTGAACCTGATCATAATGTTTACCAGAAACAGGGGAAAGGCGTGGTGTACCTGCGCCCAACTGAAGAGACAAATCTTTCGCTACACAGAGACATTATTATTCCGGTGACGGCTGAATCATGCCGGAACGCAGCCGCAGATGGGCAAACTTTGAAGCCCTGACCCCATGCCGCTATACTGCCGCCATCACTTAAAAACAGGATACAACAATGAACGACAGTGAATTTCATCGCCTGGCAGACCAACTGTGGCTAACCATTGAAGAGCGTCTGGACGACTGGGATGGCGATAGCGATATCGACTGCGAAATTAACGGCGGCGTATTGACCATTACCTTTGAAAACGGCAGCAAAATCATTATCAACCGCCAGGAACCGCTGCACCAGGTATGGCTGGCAACCAAACAGGGCGGCTACCATTTTGACCTGAAAGGCGATGAGTGGGTTTGCGATCGCAGTGGTGAAACCTTCTGGGATTTGCTGGAGCAGGCGGCAACGCAGCAGGCGGGAGAAGCGGTGAGCTTCCGTTAAAATTGCATGCCGGATAAGCCTCGCTTTCCGGCACACGCATCACGAAAAATACTGCTGTAACAGCGGCGTATCGTTGTCCTGATTGGCAGGCGGCATGTTACCGATAGATTTGGTGCGGAACGGAATGACCTGTTCGCGACCATCGACCTTCACAATTTGATAGAACTGCGGCAGGTTGAAGTTGATGAAGCTTGAGCCGTAGGTGAAACGATCGTGCGATGACGAGTAGAAGCGGCTGACGTCACGCACCAACTCCTCTTTGCTGCCTTCGCAGTGGTGATACACCTCAACGCGGTTACTCTCGTCGAGAATGTAGATATTAAAGCCATTCTCGTCTTGCGTTTCTTCGAAGAAGAACTGGATGATCCCTTCGCTGGCAAAGCCGTCCACCACCGCCGGTAATTTGACGTGATTGGTTTCAACCTGCACTGACAGGCCGTGCAGTTTGTTATGCGAAATAGCGCCATAAAACTCGATGGCGTTCTCCAGTTTCTGTACCGATACATTCAGGCGTTCGAAGAACAAGCCCCAGGTTTGACCAGAAACGCGCAGTGCCTTGAAGCGCCCGGTTTCCTGACGGGTGCTGGAGAGACGTAGTTCAATGCACTCAGAAACCAGTTGCTGCACGCGAGTACGAATTAAGCCGCGCAGATGCTGGCTGTAGCAGAACACTTCTACGCTATCTGGCGGTGCGGCGTCCTGGTGCATTTTGCCGAGAATAGTTTTCAGGGCTTCGATCATCGATTGCTCGCCGTTGAAGTGCAGCGTACGCACTTCGTTCCACGAGTTGCGGTACAGCAGGTCAACGCTACCTACCAGACAATTTTGATTCTCGCCAAAGCTGAAAACGTCCAGCTTACGGAAATCAAAATGCACCACCTGATTGCGGAAGGCTGCCGTCGGGTCATATTCCAGGTTAACGATAATCGCCAAATGGCGGATCTCACAAGGGCTGTAGAGCGCCTTAGGCGTCGGTGCGGGCAGGCGCAATGGGAAATGGTGCGAGACATCAGCGACCATTTCCTGCAACTTCGGCAAGTCGACAACGCCGTTGCCTTTAATGTACAAACGGGTGCGTGAGGTCAGCAGGCCGTTAAACCATGCCCACGCCACCAGTTTATTCAGGTAACGGTTATATTCCAGCGGCTGATGGCTAATGATTGACTCAATATTTGGCGCGCGGTTATACAGATACCAACCTGAACGGTTAGCACGGCCCGGCGGTACATAAATAAAGGTCAAATTCGGTTCCGAGAGATCAGGTGAAATCTGCGGGTTCACCAGCGTCACTTTACCCGGTAATGCTTCAAACGCGGCGTACAGTTTACGCGTCAGCACACCGATATCCTGCGGGCTGGCGGAGACGCTAAGGTTATTGCGGCGCGCAAAGCGGATCAGATTACGGTAGCTCTGCATCATCGCGTCGAGCAGCTCGTTATGCGCCTCACGTACCTGATCAATCTTCCAGTTGGCGCGGTTATCGAGCATTGCCAGACGAGCATCATCCCATTCCCACTCTTTCACTAACTGGCTTAACACTTCACGGCGCCAGCCAACGCAGGCGCGTTCACGGCTGAGTTTTTCGCACACTTTTAAATAGAAGCAGCGGCGTACTAAATCCAGACGGGTGAAATCTTCAATCGCCGTCAGGTATTCAGTAACACGCTCCAGCATCATGCAGTAAGGATCGAGGCCAAACGACACAATCTCGCCGTCGTGCAAACGCTGTTTGATATCTTTCGCCAGCAGGCGTGGGTTCGGGTATTCCCAGGAATAGGCTTCCAGCAGCAGTGTCTTCAGCACCGCTTTGTATGGAGAATCGATACTCTTGTAGAGCTGCCAAAGGCTGGCACCAAAGTACTCTTCAGCGGAAAGCGAGCTTAAGCCACCGAGATCCAGCCATTCATTAGGGGTGAGCACGCCCTGCGCGTAAAGCGTCATCACATAGTCGTCGTAATGCTCTTCTTCGTCGCACGGCACCATATTCCACAGAATACGCTTACCGGCGAGACGCACGGCGGTACGATAAAATTCATCAAGCAGCAGTATATGCTGGGTGGAGCCACAATCTTCGCCCCCCAGACTGCCACTCTCGTTGTGGCGAAAACGGTTTTCATCAATCAGGAAGAAGCTAACTTCCACACCCAGCGAGGCGGCCCAGCTTTCCAGCAGGCTGCATTTACGTTGTAGTAATTGGCGCTCTTCGCTATCGAGCCAGGATTGATGACAGACCCATATATCCAGGTCAGAGGAACAACTTTGCCCTACGGATGAAGTACTGCCCATGGTGTATACGCCAGTAATAGGAAGCTCGCCTTTTGGCGGGTCCTGTACTGACATTCCACGATACAGTTCAAGTTCGTTCAGGTAGTGGCGTTGGGTTTCATCAGGCGTGTAAAGGCAAATGCCTTTGGGAACGTTACCATCAAGGTAACCCGGCATTAGCGGATGGTGATAGTGCAACAATGTCGGCAGCAGACTGTAAACCTGTTGGAATGCAGGCCCCATGGCAGCAAGCGCGCGATCCACGCGCAATTGATTTATGGCATCCAGTCTCTGTTTCAGAGTCTCAATATAGAGGTACAAGACGTATCGCCTGATTTGCTACCCGTCATGTCTGTGATTCCGGCAACATCAACGGAAACACGCGGCATTCGGGATATTTCGTATGTCAAAGGTAACTGTTACCACTTTCCGCGCCTGGTTTTTTTAGTTTCACGACGAAAAAATGGTCTAAAACGTGATCAATTTAACACCTTGCTGATTGACCGTAAAGAAAGATGCGCTACATACAAGTGTAGCACCGTTTATTCTCTGTAAATTCCTTATTACGACGGCTTGAAGCGCCTGTCAGGATTCACTTTACGTTTTGCATTAACGTCAACGTTTCACCACAACACTGACATCGCTCCAACAAGGATGTTAGGATGGACCACGGATGATAATGACGGTAACAAGCATGTTAGACAATGTTTTAAGAATTGCCACACGCCAAAGCCCACTTGCACTCTGGCAGGCACACTATGTCAAAGACAAGTTGATGGCGAGCCATCCGGGATTAGTCGTTGAACTAGTACCGATGGTGACGCGCGGCGATGTAATTCTTGATACGCCGCTGGCAAAAGTAGGCGGAAAAGGCTTATTTGTTAAAGAGCTGGAAGTCGCACTCCTGGAAAACCGCGCCGATATCGCCGTACATTCGATGAAAGATGTGCCGGTTGAATTCCCGCAAGGTCTGGGGCTGGTCACCATTTGCGAACGCGAAGATCCGCGTGATGCCTTTGTGTCCAATAATTATGACAGTCTGGATGCGTTACCGGCTGGCAGTATCGTCGGGACGTCCAGTTTACGCCGCCAGTGCCAACTGGCTGAACGCCGCCCGGACCTGATTATCCGCTCTCTGCGTGGTAACGTTGGGACACGCCTTAGCAAGCTGGATAACGGCGAATACGATGCCATTATTCTTGCCGTGGCCGGATTAAAACGTTTAGGGCTGGAGTCCCGCATTCGCGCTGCGCTGCCCCCTGAGATTTCTCTTCCGGCAGTCGGACAAGGTGCAGTAGGTATTGAATGCCGCCTTGATGATACACGTACCCGCGAGCTTCTTGCCGCGCTTAATCACCATGAAACCGCGCTACGCGTCACCGCTGAACGTGCGATGAATACCCGTCTGGAAGGGGGTTGTCAGGTGCCGATTGGCAGCTATGCCGAACTTGTCGACGGCAAAATCTGGTTGCGTGCTCTGGTTGGTGCGCCGGACGGTTCGCAGATTATTCGTGGTGAACGCCGCGGTGCGCCGCAGGATGCCGAGCAAATGGGGATTTCACTGGCGGAAGAGCTACTGAATAACGGCGCACGGGAGATTCTCGCTGAAGTCTACAACGGAGACGCTCCAGCATGAGTATCCTGGTCACCCGCCCATCTCCAGCTGGAGAAGAGTTAGTGAGCCGTCTGCGCACACTGGGGCAGGTGGCCTGGCATTTTCCACTGATAGAGTTTTCCCCAGGTCGGCAATTACCACAACTTGCCGACCAGCTATCGGCACTTGGTGAAGGCGATCTGTTGTTTGCCCTTTCGCAACACGCCGTTGCTTATGCCCAATCGCAACTGCATCAGCAAGCTCTTAAGTGGCCATTACTTGCTGGTTATTTCGCCATCGGCCGCACCACTGCGCTGGCGCTGCATACCGTGAGTGGAAACCAGGTTCGTTATCCGCAGGATCGGGAAATTAGTGAAGTCTTGCTACAATTACCTGAATTACAAAATATTGCTGGCAAACGTGCGCTGATATTACGTGGCAACGGCGGTCGTGAGCTGATTGGAGAAACTCTGACAGCACGCGGTGCTGAAGTCGCTTTTTGTGAATGTTATCAACGGTGCGCCATTCATTATGACGGTGCAGAAGAGGCGATGCGTTGGCAATCTCGCGAGGTGACGACCGTCGTTGTTACCAGCGGTGAAATGTTGCATCAACTCTGGTCATTGATCCCACAATGGTATCGTGAGCACTGGTTACTACGCTGTCGGCTTTTGGTCGTCAGTGAGCGTTTGGCGAAACTCGCCCGGGAACTGGGCTGGAATGACATTAAGGTCACCGATAACGCTGACAACGATGCGCTATTACGGGCATTACAATAACTCTCATAACAGGAAGCCATAATGACGGAACAAGAAAAAACCTCCGCCGTGGTTGAAGATACCAGGGAGGCCGTGGACACCACGCCACAACCTGTCGTTGCAGAAAAGAAGAGTAAGAACAGTACCGCTCTGATTCTCAGTGCGGTGGCTATCGCCATTGCTCTGGCAGCAGGCGTCGGTTTGTATGGCTGGGGTAAACAACAGGCCGTCAGTCAGACTGCCACCAGCGATGCCCTGGCAAGCCAACTCACGGCGCTGCAAAAAGCCCAGGAGAGCCAAAAAGCCGAGCTGGAAGGCATTATCAAGCAACAAGCTGCACAGCTTGAACAGGCGAATCGTCAGCAAAAAACGCTGGCAAAACAGCTGGATGAAGTCCAACAAAAGGTCGCCACCATCTCTGGTAGCGATGCCAAAACCTGGCTTCTGGCACAGGCGGACTTTCTGGTAAAACTCGCCGGTCGTAAACTCTGGAGCGATCAGGACGTCACGACCGCTGCAGCGTTGCTGAAAAGTGCAGACGCCAGCCTGGCGGATATGAATGACCCGAGTCTGATTACCGTTCGTCGGGCAATTACCGATGATATCGCAAGCCTTTCTGCGGTATCGCAGGTAGATTATGACGGCATCATCCTTAAGCTAAACCAGCTTTCTAATCAGGTAGATAACCTGCGTCTGGCCGATAATGACAGCGACGGTTCACCGATGGATTCCGACGGTGAAGAGCTTTCCAGCTCCATCAGCGAATGGCGCGTCAATCTGCAAAAAAGCTGGCAGAGTTTTATGGACAACTTCATTACGATTCGCCGTCGTGATGATACTGCCGTACCGCTGTTAGCGCCGAATCAGGATATCTATCTGCGCGAAAATATTCGTTCCCGTCTGCTGGTCGCCGCACAAGCTGTGCCGCGTCATCAGGAAGAGACTTACCGCCAGGCACTGGAGAATGTCTCCACCTGGGTTCGTGCTTATTACGATACTGAAGATGCAACGACCAAAGCATTCCTCGACGAGGTGGACCAGTTAAGTCAGCAAAATATCTCGATGGATCTCCCGGAAACACTGCAAAGCCAGGCGATGCTGGAAAAACTGATGCAGACTCGCGTGCGTAACCTGCTGGCACAACCGGCAGCGGGGGCAACGGAAGCCAAACCTGCACCTGCACCTGCACCTGCACCTGCACCTGCACCTGCACCGCAAGCTGATACTCCGGCAGCCGCGCCGCAAGGAGAATAACCATGCTAAAAGTGTTATTGCTCTTTGTGTTGCTGATTGCGGGGATCGTAGTTGGCCCGATGATCGCCGGTCATCAGGGTTACGTGCTAATCCAGACCGATACCTACAATATCGAAACCAGCGTTACTGGCCTGGCGATCATTTTAATTCTGGCGATGGTCGTACTGTTTGCCATTGAGTGGCTACTGCGGCGGATCTTCCGCACCGGTGCGCACACCCGGGGGTGGTTTGTCGGACGTAAGCGTCGCCGTGCACGTAAGCAGACAGAACAAGCACTGCTAAAACTGGCGGAAGGCGATTATCAGCAAGTTGAAAAGCTGATGTCAAAAAATGCCGATCACGCTGAACAACCGGTGGTGAACTATCTTCTGGCCGCCGAAGCCGCACAGCAACGTGGTGATGAAGCGCGCGCGAATCAGCATCTGGAACGCGCCGCAGAATTGGCAGGTAACGACACCATCCCTGTGGAAATCACCCGCGTACGTCTACAACTGGCACGTAATGAAAACCATGCTGCACGCCACGGCGTAGATAAGCTGCTGGAAGTTACGCCACGCCATCCGGAAGTGCTGCGTCTGGCGGAACAAGCGTATATCCGTACCGGCGCATGGAGTTCACTGCTGGACATCATCCCATCGATGGCGAAAGCCCACGTTGGTGATGAAGAACATCGCGCAATGCTGGAACAACAGGCATGGATTGGCCTGATGAATCAGGCGAGGGCCGATGACGGCAGCGAAGGTTTACGTAACTGGTGGAAAAACCAAAGCCGGAAAACGCGTCATCAGGTTGCGTTGCAGGTAGCAATGGCGGAACATCTTATTGAGTGTGACGATCATGATACTGCCCAGCAAATTATCATCGACGGCCTGAAACGCCAGTATGACGATCGCCTGCTGGTGCCGATCCCGCGTCTGAAAACCAATGACCCGGAACAGCTGGAAAAAGTGCTGCGCCAACAGATCAAAAACGTGGGTGATCGCCCGCTGTTGTGGAGCACATTGGGTCAGTCACTAATGAAGCACGGCGAATGGCAGGAAGCATCCCTCGCCTTCCGCGCTGCGCTGAAACAACGCCCGGACGCCTACGATTACGCATGGCTTGCCGACGCGCTGGACAGACTGCACAAGCCGGAAGAAGCCGCATCGATGCGCCGCGACGGCTTGATGTTGACGTTGCAGAACAACCCGCCACAGTAAGCTATATCGCCTCGTTCAGAGGCGATATTTTTTTACAAGGATGTCAAAAATGCGCACGCCGTCCCGCTATCTTTTCCGCTTGCCATCGCATGAAATTACTCCTTTTCGGGCAACGCTCTTTGTGATCTTTTTGATATGCGCTGCTCTGGCTAGCCTAAGCTGGTTGATTATTTCCTTCGTGCGTACGGGCAACACCTTCATCTTCTGGTTAACACTTTTTATTGTGTATCTGATAGCCGCCGCGAAGCAGGAAAAAATCAAGCTCCTCGAGAAGCGGCGAATCATGGCCGATAAACGTCAGGGACTTTCCATTTGTCAGTTCGCACGCCAGTTTGCCCCCCGTACCGTGGATACATGGATCATTCGGGCTGTGTGGAATACCTTGCAAGAAAACGGCTATATCGGTTACCCACTGCCACTTAAAGCCGACGATAAACTGGACGAAGATCTGGATTTGGTAAACGATGCCGTTGAGTTAGAAGAGCTGGTCGAAGATATCGCCACTCGCTGCGGACGCGATTTAACAGGAATAGAGAATAATCAGTTTCTTCCCATCGTCACGGTAGGCTCTCTTGTAAGGGGGTTAAATGCACAACCAATGACGCAAGAGCGACGTAGCCTGTTGTTTATTCAGCCATAAAAAAACGCCTGCTCTTATTACGGAGCAGGCGTTAAAACAGGTCTGTATGACAACAAGTGGGTGCTTCACTCAACGTTGTGTCCATGGTGTCTGATGAGGCATAAGCGACATCTGTCAGTGGACGATAAGCACCGTAAACGGCTCTGCGTCATTCCTAAGTTTATGAGGCACCAAGGCGAACATAAGAGATGGAATGAGCATCTACCCAATTATTATGCCATACAGGTCCGGGAAATAACATCCTTTAATACTTGTTATGAGACAATTCTGCAATCCAGGTTTCTTTCGTTCGCAATAATTACCTGTGCAAATATTATCCAGAACTTTACTCTCTTTAATTATAAATACTGCGAATTGTTAAAAATATTCAATAAATAATATATATATTAATTACACTCCTAATCAAAAACAGCATCAATAATCAACACTATACAATAAACCTGCCTTACATATCCCCCATACCAGGGGTAGGATTGAAAACGCTCTCCTGATCTTTCGATTTATTCTCATGGCAAATAAATAATATATTTCCATCATAATTATTTATATACCCATTTTATCAGGGAGAGGGATCTCAATTACCAATGCTTAATTACGTCATCCATTTAATGACATGAAACCGGAGCATTTTGCATGGAAATTTCGTTTTCACCCAAACTACTGGTGGTCGCTGTCGCCGCCGCTATTCCTTTGCTCGCCAGTGCTGCAGATACCCCCTCAACCGCTACCGCTCGCGAAGGCTATGCCGGGTATGATCACCCCAATCAGTACCTGGTTAAACCTGCAACCACCATTGCCGATAATATGATGCCTGTGATGCAGCATCCGGCACAGGATAAAGAAACCCAGCAGAAGCTGGCGGAATTAGAGAAAAAGACCGGTAAGAAACCGAACGTGGTTGTTTTCTTACTGGATGACGTGGGTTGGATGGATGTCGGCTTTAATGGCGGTGGCGTAGCGGTAGGTAACCCAACGCCAGATATTGACGCCGTTGCCAGCCAGGGATTGATTTTAACCTCTGCCTATTCTCAACCGAGTTCTTCCCCTACCCGCGCCACTATTCTCACCGGGCAGTACTCCATCCACCACGGCATTCTGATGCCGCCGATGTACGGGCAACCGGGCGGGCTGCAAGGGTTAACCACTCTGCCGCAATTGCTGCACGACCAAGGTTACGTCACTCAGGCTATCGGGAAATGGCATATGGGGGAAAACAAAGAGTCGCAGCCGCAGAACGTCGGCTTTGATGATTTCCGTGGCTTCAACTCAGTGTCCGATATGTATACCGAATGGCGCGATGTTCACGTCAACCCGGAAGTCGCCCTGAGTCCGGACCGTTCTGAATACATCAAGCAATTACCATTTAGCAAAGATGATGTTCATGCTGTACGCGGCGGCGAACAGGAGGCCATTGCTGACATTACGCCGAAATATATGGAAGACCTGGATCAACGCTGGATGGAATATGGCGTTAAGTTCCTCGACAAGATGGCGAAGAGCGATAAACCTTTCTTCTTATATTACGGTACGCGCGGCTGTCACTTCGATAACTACCCGAACGCCAAATATGCGGGAAGTTCTCCGGCCCGTACCTCTTATGGTGACTGCATGGTAGAGATGAACGATGTGTTCGCTAATCTCTACAAAACGTTGGAGAAAAACGGTCAGCTGGATAACACGCTTATTGTCTTCACCTCCGATAACGGTCCGGAAGCCGAAGTGCCTCCGCACGGTCGCACACCGTTCCGTGGTGCGAAAGGGTCTACCTGGGAAGGCGGCGTTCGCGTTCCAACTTTCGTGTACTGGAAAGGCATGATCCAACCGCGTAAATCTGACGGCATTGTTGATCTGGCAGATCTCTTCCCAACAGCACTGGATCTGGCGGGGCATCCTGGCGCGAAAGTCGCGAATTTAGTGCCGAAAACCACCTTTATCGATGGTGTGGACCAGACATCTTTCTTCCTGGGAACAAACGGTCAGTCTAACCGTAAGGCCGAGCACTACTTCCTCAACGGCAAACTCTCTGCTGTACGTATGGATGAGTTCAAATACCATGTGCTGATTCAGCAGCCATACGCTTATACCCAGAGCGGGTATCAGGGTGGGTTCACCGGCACGGTAATGCAAACAGCCGGATCGTCGGTGTTTAACCTGTATACCGATCCGCAGGAGAGCGACTCTATCGGCGTGCGTCATATTCCGATGGGAGTGCCACTGCAAACTGAAATGCACGCGTATATGGAGATCCTGAAGAAATATCCTCCACGCGCGCAGATTAAATCTGACTAAGCCGGCGCTATCGCTGTGATCTGCCTTTGCCGGATGCGATGTTGACGCATCTTATCCAGCCGACAGAACACTGCAATTTATTGAATTTGCACGATCATCCAGGCCGGATAAGGCGTTTACGCCGCATCCGGCAATCAACCGCAGGCGGCCGCAAAACGGCCGCTTTTTTACTTATTCACCACCATCAAATGCGCCTGCATAATGTCACTGGCCGGGCGACCGTGTGCCAGCAAATCAGACATTGCTTTAAGATACGGTGGTAGATGGCGGAAATAACGCTGATACCCGGCACACAAATAATTCAGCCCTGGTTTGCTGCTGGCATCGAGCATAAAGCGGTGTTTCGGGCAGCCTCCCCAGCACGCTTTTAACACGTTGCAACTGCGACACTGCGCCGGTAAGTGCTTAAATTTATCTTCACCAAAAGCCTGCTGCTGCGGAGAATCTACCATTTCTGCGATGGTCTGCTGATGCATGTTTCCCAGTCGATATTGCGGATAAACAAAGTGATCGCAGGCATAAACGTCGCCGTTGTGCTCAACAATCACCGAGCGCCCACAGGTTGGCTGATGATGGCAAACCGCACCCGGCGCACCGACAAAATTGGCAAATGCCCATTCGATATTCATCACGAAAATCTTGCCGACATCGCGTTTGATCCAGTGGTCAAAAATCGCCACCAGAAATTCACCAAATTCATCGGGACGCACCGACCATTCCGTCAGTTCGCCCTGAATATCGCCAGGCGCATGTAACTTAAGTCCAGCATGAGTAGCCGTTTCATCAGCCAGGCGCTCGACCACCGGAATAAACTGGATGAATTCGACTCCCGCATCGCACAAAAAATCATAAACCTGCAACGGTTGCTGCGCGCTGGTGCGGTTGACGCAGACCAGCACGTTATAGTCGACATGATGCTTTTGCAGCAGCTTCAAGGCACGCATCACCAGCTTATGCGTGGGTCTGCCGCCTTTAGTCACGCGATATTGATTGTGGATCTCAGGCGGGCCATCCAGCGATAACCCAACAAGAAAATGATTTTCTGCCAGAAATGCACACCATTCGTCATCCAGCAGTACTCCGTTAGTCTGGAAGCTGTTACTTACCTGCCTGCCAGCACCGTATTTCGCCTGTAACTTTACGGCACGGCGGTAAAACTCCAGCCCCAACAGCGTTGGCTCACCGCCCTGCCAGGTAAAAGCGACTTCGTTTTGTGGTTCGCTGGCGGCGATATAGTGGCGGACATACGCTTCCAGCGTGTCATCGTCCATATGCGTGACTGGATTTTCACGGTAAAGGGATTGTTTTTCGAGATAAAAACAGTAGTCACAGTTCAGATTACAATCGGAACCGCTCGGTTTCGCCATCACGTGAAAAGCACGCGTTGGAACCTGTTGCAGCATAGTCGCTCCTTGCCTGAAGTCGTCCTTCAATGAGTTAATGGCGAAATCATACCGTGTGGCAATGAGTTACTACGGGCGTTTATTGCGAAGGGAGAGTGATGGAATGCACAGAAAACAAAAAACCCCGCCGAAGCGGGGTTCAAAATTGGTCGGCGAGAGAGGATTCGAACCTCCGACCCACTGGTCCCAAACCAGTTGCGCTACCAAGCTGCGCTACTCGCCGAAATACTGCTTTTTGAATTTTTAGTTCAATTCTTTAAAGTCGTGGTGCGAGGGGGGGGACTTGAACCCCCACGTCCGTAAGGACACTAACACCTGAAGCTAGCGCGTCTACCAATTCCGCCACCTTCGCATTGTCACAACTTCTAATAATGGGGTGGCTAATGGGATTCGAACCCACGACAACTGGAATCACAATCCAGGGCTCTACCAACTGAGCTATAGCCACCACTACAAATCTTGTTACGCGGTATTACTACCACCGCAGCTCAAGCGCCGGGACTAAATGGCGCGCCCGACAGGATTCGAACCTGAGACCTCTGCCTCCGGAGGGCAGCGCTCTATCCAGCTGAGCTACGGGCGCTTAGCGCCGTTGCGGGGGTGGATAATACGGACTTCCCACCACTCTGTCTAGTCCCTTTTTAAATAAAATGCGCGTTTGGTTACGGTTTGTGCGCTTTGCTGATTATTTCTCCAGTTTATGCGCTTTACCGTGGCGGTTAAGGCCAAAAACTTTATAAATCGCCGTCACCGCCAGCATGAAGATGATGCCGACAAACAGCGACATACGCGTATCTTCATTAAAGTACATGCCGATCAAAACGCAAATCAGGAATGCCATTGTTACGTAATTGGCCCACGGGAACAGGATTGAGCGGAACGGATGGCTAGCAATCGCCGCTTTATGCGCACGACGAAAACGCAACTGGCTTATCAATATCACAAACCATGGCACCATCCCCGGAAGCACGCTGGCACTGTAGACGTAGACAAACACACGCTGCGGATTGGGAATGATGTAGTTCAGGCATGAGCCAATTAGCAGAATAGCAATAGATACTGCCACACCCGCAACCGGCACGCCGTGACGGGAAACTTTCGCCATCGCCGCCGGTAACTGACGGTTTTTCGCCAGCGCATAGAGCATACGTCCGCAACTGTACATGCCGCTGTTACAGCCAGAAAGCGCGGCCGTCAGCACCACAAAGTTGATAATTCCCGCCGCCGCGGTAATGCCGATTTTAGCGAAAGTCAGTACGAACGGGCTGCCGTTGCTGCCAATTTCATTCCATGGGAAGATGGTGACGATAACGAAAATCGCGCCAACGTAGAAAATCAGGATTCGCCACAGCACTTTACCTACCGCACTGCGCAGTGTGACTTGTGGATTTTTTGCTTCACCGGCGGTGATGCCGATCAGTTCCACGCCCTGGTATGACGCCACCACAATACACAATGCCGTCAGGAACCCTTTCCAGCCACCAGCAAAGAAACCGCCATGCTCTGTGAGATTGCTAAAACCAATCGACTGCCCGCCATTGCCAAAGCCAAAGAAAATCACGCCCAGGCCAATGACAATCATCACGATAATCGTGGTGACTTTGATCATCGCAAACCAGAACTCGATTTCGCCGTACAACCGCACCGCCGCCAGATTTGCCAACGCCACCAGCGCCACCGCGATCAATGCGGGTATCCACTGCGCCATCTCCGGGAACCAGAACTGGACATAAACACCGATGGCGGTAATTTCCGAAATCCCCACCGCCATCCACATAAACCAGTAAGACCAGGCGGTGAGATAGCCAAAGAACGGGCTCATGTAACGATGCGCGTAGACAGCGAACGAACCGGTCACCGGCTCGAGGAACAACATTTCGCCCATTGAGCGCATGATGAAAAAGACGAACAGCCCGGCGATGATATAGGCCAACAATACGGATGGCCCGGCCCATTTCAGGGTACTAGCGGCCCCCATAAACAGGCCGACGCCAATGGTGCCCCCCAGGGCGATGAGTTCGATATGTCGAGCTTCCAGCCCACGCTGTAGCTCTGGTTTGTTATCTGCCATAAATCCTCGTGTTGTGTTTGCATGCTTTCCGGTGTTACCGGTTATCGTTATGGGTACATCGAGTGTTGCGAATGTTTTCGTAATTCAGAAGAAATGGCAAATAAAGCATTAAAAATTTGAATGCTTTGTGTAATAAAAAGACAGGCAGGCGACGAAGTGACCACTCCGTCGCTATACAGAGAGAGGAAAATCAGAGATCGCCGGTGTAATGCCAGCGTAAATAACGCAGCAAACGAAGCTGGCGCTTAATGCGACTCGGCTGCGAAAGCAGTCTATAAAGCCACTCCAGTCCCAGTTTTTGCCAGATTTTCGGCGCGCGTTTTACATGACCGGTAAAGACATCGTACGTTCCACCAACGCCCATATACAGCGCATTAGGGTGCACCAGGCGGCAGTCACGCATGAAGATCTCTTGCTTTGGAGATCCCATTGCGACAGTGACGATTTGCGCACCACTGGCGTGAATACGCTCAAACAGCGCCTGACGCTGCTCAGGCTTGAAATAACCGTCCTGGCTACCAACGATATTCACATTCCACTGGTCGCGCAGTTTAGCTTCGGTCTGCGCCAGCACTTCAGGTTTACCGCCCACAAGAAACACCGGCGTCCCTTCCTTGCCAGCGCGCGCCATTACTTCTTCCCAGAGATCGGCACCTGCAACGCGGGAAACCTGTGCCTGTGGGTACTTTTTACGCACTGACCGCACAACACTAATGCCATCGGCATATTTAAATTCGGCAGCGTTAATTAACTCCCTGACCTCGGCGTTATCTTCAATGGTCAGCATTTTTTCGGCATTAATGGCAACCAGCGTTCCCTGCTTAAGCTGCCCATCAGCGAACAGATAATCGAGGGCATGCTGCATATCACGCCAACCAATCAACTGTAAGCCACGCAGCGTATAGGTCGGTGCCGTGGTGTTGTTATTCATTGTTATCCTTCAATCTGCGTCCGGAGCGATGATTTTATTCGTTTATGAATGAGTCCGGCGCTATCAAAAAGCCAGTACAGCAGTTTTGCAATCATCAGGCTTGCGCCGAAGACCACGATAAAAAAGACGACACGCGAGACAAACGAATCCAACCCTTCGCGCGCCAGCACAATCATATTGAAAATCGCCCCGAAGCAGAAACTGTGGAGAATCGCAGCCTTATAGCGATTAGTTTCGCGGTTGCCCAGCTCATACAGCCAGTCGAACCATTTGATGATCAGACCAACCACAATCGCCCCGAGCGGAATGAATAACGCGCCGCCCATAACAACCAATGAGCCTATAAGCGTAGGCGAGATCGCCAGTCCGGAGTGGTTATTCAGCACTTCCCAGGTAAAGTAGTTGGCGGAGTTCAGCACCATACTCGGGCGACCCGGCCACAGCCAGGAAGGGATAAAAACATAGAAATCGCGAACAATCGGTGCCAGCCCCTGGAAGTCGATGTTGTCGTAGTTCTGCAACAGCAGCGCCAGATTCTCCCACGGCGAGAAGGTATCGCGGGTGAGATAGAGAAACGTATAGAACGCCTCATCGCCGCTCACGTTCATTCCGTAGCGTTTTAGCGCCAGCCAGAACATGCCAACAATTCCCAGCACGCCCGCCGCCGCCAGCATCCACAGTGAAATCCAGCCGCGAATAATGCCGATAAACAGGAAAATAGCGAATGCGATGATGATATTGGCGCGAGTGCCGCCGACAATCATATAAGTCAGCAAGCCAAAGGCGACCGTGCTGACGAGGAAAAATAGCCACGCTTTGCTGTCCTGGCGCAGAAAGTAGACCACTAACATTGCCGGGATGAAAAAGTAAAAGAAACGCTTTAACGCCACGCCAGAGACTTCGCTGGAGAAGATCTGGCTGTAGGAGTTAAGCCGGAACAGCAAAAAGCCGTTATGCATGAAAAATATGCCAACGCTCACCAGCGCGATGCCCATCAGAATCACCCACGTGAGATTGGTTTCCACGCGGTTCATGGTAAACACTGGACGGCGCGGTGCATCGGCAACGCGTTTGCGTAAGCGTGTTTTGTAAGTGACGTAGTAAACTGCGTAAAATCCCCCCGCAGAAAGTAACGCCTGCAACAAGATCTCTGGCGGCACCACGGCAACATCAAAGCGAAACACCAGCAAGCTGGTCAGCGGGAAGCCGAAGAAAAAGGTTAGCAAAAACAGCAATGAAAAGAAGACATTGAAGTTAAAGCGCACGCGGCGAAACTCAAACCATGTCAGCGTGGCGATAAACAGCGTGCAGAGCAGCCAGACAACAAAAAGGCCGCTGAATTGCAGCAGGCTCATGCGACCTCCCCGGAGGCAATCGCCAACGCCCGCTGCCAGCCTTGCAGATAGTTCGGGCTAAAGAAGGCAATGTTGTTTTTATCCACCGACGCCAACTGGCGCTGCGCTTCACGCACAATATCCTCGTTAAGATCGTCAGTGGTAAACAGCACCGGCAAATGTTGCTCTGTCATATCCTGCCAGAACGGATTTTCCCGGTTAAGCACACAGGGAATGCCCGCCTGGATCAGCAAGCACAGCGTACCAATGCCCTGCTGGCGGGCAAAAATAAAGTAACCAAGATCGCACTGGCGAAGTAGCGCCAGATAGGCATCAAATTCCAGTTTTTCGCTTAGAACTTGCAGATTTTCTTCGCTGAATAACTCCAGCCCCGCCTGGCGAACTTCATTGATATATGCATCGTTATTGGGCGGATATCCCATCGGCACCACTACTTTTACCGTATCGCCAAATTGGTGATGAACAGCACGCAAGGCGGCGATATGCTCATTGCTGCGGTCGCCGGAGTTCCCTACCAGAATGGTCATTTTCCCTTCACGTTGGCGATCGTTCGCCATCGTATTGAGAGAAGGATCCATACGGGTTGGAAAATAAATCAGTTCGCCCCGCACCTTAGGATGCGTTTTGGCAAAAAAGCTCAAGTCTCCTCGAGTGGCAAACACACATCCCACTCGCTTTTGTGCCAGTCGGCGCAGAGGATAAAAGAGTTTATATTTCAATCCACTGGAAACCTCATAGAGATCTGCCCCCCAGATATGCCAGTAAAACTGGCTGGGCTTGATTCCGCCGTTAAGCAACGCCAGCCACAACTTGGGATTGAATTGACCGTGGAAGAAAAACCGTTGCTGGCGGTTAGCTTTCGCTTTAGCAATAACGGCTTCTGCCAGCGATTTTTTCCCAGGGAAAAATTGCACAGAAAGCGCCGGGCAACTTTCACTTAAGCCTTCATCTTTACCCGCAACCATAAACTCGCGCGCGTGCTCGCTCGTCGCGGCCAGCGCGTCATTGAAAAACCGCAGAACGGTTTGGTTATGGTGAGGGATATCCGATCCCAGTACGTGAATCAGTACAGTCATGCCCGCCTACGCCAGAGTAAAAACACGCCACAACAAAGAGAGAAATAGACGATATAAGTTGCCATGTAGGCCTGCGCCGCGCCCAGGGCTCCATGCGCGGGGATCAACCAGTGGGCAAATACCATCAATAAAGTGAACTGGCTGACTTCCGCCAGAATATAAAAACGCAACGACGCTTTGGCGATCACCAGATAACCAAAGACATAAGCACCCACTTTCAACACATCGCCGACCAACTGCCAGGCAAAGAGATCGCGCATGGCGGTAAATTTATTCGACAACAGTAGCCAGATGGCAAAATCACGCAGCAACCAGACGGTAAAACTCGCCGCCGCCACTGCCGGTAAGACGAACTTCAGCGATTTAACCACTTCCCGGGTGATCTCGCGCTTTTCCGTTAGCCGCGACAACGTGGGCAGTAAATATACGCTGAACGATGCGGTAATAAATTGCAGGTAGGCATCGGAAATACTACTCACCCCTTGCCAGATCCCCACTTCATCCCAGCTATACTGCGCCGCCAGCAGTTTACGCATCATGATGTAAGCAACAGGCAAGGTCACCGACGTAATCAACGCCATGAGCGTAAATTTGCTCAACTGCCCTGCCAGACCATTATCCCAACTGGGTTTCAGATAGCTTAACGGGATAGCACCACGCTTAATTAACATGACAGCGGCAGGAATCACCACTAGCGCGGGAATCAGCGCCAGACCAAGCAACGCCCCTTCATAACCGCCCAAACGGTAACTGACGTAGTACGCGAGAACGCCAATCAAGCTACCGACAATCAGCGATAACGCATTACCTGCGGCATCGCGAAAGCCTTTCATCAGCGCCAGTAACAGGTTGCCCCAGGCGATCCCCATTTGCACCAGCGCCACTAAACGCACCAGCCCCTGATAGTCGTTATTACCAAACAATCCCTGGCTGATTGGCGCAGCTGCCAGCACAAAGACCAGCGCCATCAGCGTGGAAAAGCCAAGCACCATTGCAGATGAAGTGCCGACCACGCGGCGCAGCTGCTGCGGATTATCATGGTACTGGGCAACGTATTTGGTTACGCCATTAAAGATGCCCGCACCGGCAAGCACGCCGAGCACGGTAATCAACTGGCGGAAATTTGCTGCCAGCCCAAGCCCCGCAGGACCAAATGACACCGCCAGCAACTTACCGACCAGCAACCCAGCACCAATCTTGACCAGCGTACTGGCCGCCGTCCACAGGGACGCTTTTGCCAGCGACATATCAGGAGAAGTAGTTCAACAAGGTCGCAATTACCGTACGCTGATTGACGGGCGACAGGTTGTAGAACAGCGGCAGGCGCAGCAGGCGCTCGCTCTCTTTGGTGGTGTAGCGATCTTCGCCGTGGAACTCACCAAAGCGTTCCCCCGCAGGGCAACCGTGCAGCGGAATGTAATGGAACACCGCCATAATTTCCGCTTCTTTCAGAAAGTTAATCAACGCGCTCCGGTCATCAATATCCCGCAGTTTAATGTAGAACATATGCGCGTTCTGCCCGCAGCCATCGGGAATCGACGGCAGCTCGATACGCCCGGCTTTCGCCAGAGGTGCTAACGCATCGTAGTAGTTTTGCCACAGCGCCAGACGTTGCTGGTTAATACGATCCGCTGCTTCCAGTTGCGCCCACAAGTACGCAGCTTGCAGATCGGACATCAAATAGCTGGAGCCAATATCGCGCCAGGTATATTTATCGACCTGACCACGGAAGAACTGGCTGCGGTTTGTGCCTTTTTCACGGATGATCTCGGCTCGTTCGATCAACGCTTTATCGTTAATCAGCGTCGCGCCGCCTTCACCGCCCGCCGTGTAGTTTTTGGTTTCATGGAAGCTAAAGCAGCCAATATGACCAATGGTTCCCAGCGCACGCCCTTTGTAAGTGGACATCACGCCCTGAGCGGCATCTTCCACCACAAACAGATTATGCTTTTTCGCCAACGCCATAATGGTGTCCATTTCGCAGGCCACACCCGCGTAATGGACCGGCACGATAACGCGCGTTTTGTCGGTGATCGCCGCTTCAATCAGCGTTTCGTCGATATTCATGGTGTCCGGGCGAACATCCACAAAGACGATTTTCGCGCCACGCAGCACAAAGGCATTGGCGGTGGAGACAAAGGTGTAGCTCGGCATGATCACTTCATCGCCAGGCTGGATATCCAGCAACAGCGCCGCCATCTCCAGAGAAGCGGTGCAGGACGGCGTGAGCAGCACTTTGGCGCTACCAAAACGTTGCTCCAGCCACTGCTGGCAGCGACGGGTAAAACCGCCATCGCCGCACAGTTTGCCGCTACCCATTGCCGACTGCATATAGTCGAGTTCGGTGCCCACCACCGGCGGTGCGTTAAATGGAATCATGTGATCACCTGTATAACCAGTACGCGGTGCTTTCTACATTCGCACCACTTTGTATGTATCGTTTAAGCGCGGCGGTGTTGCCCATCTGGGTCGCCACCCGCAATGTTGTTTTACCGCGAGCATACGCCCAGTTTAGCGCCGTTTGCATCAGTTCAGCACCTGCACCGCGTCCTGCCAATAAACCAATGCGCGCATCAGTGGCATTCAACTCTCGTAGAGAAACATAGCCGCGAATCTCGCCGGACGCCGCGCGTAAAACCAGGCATTGATGATCAAAGGTGCCGCGCACGGCATTTTCAATCCACTGCGCGTAAAAGCGACCACTGGCGTCGGGCGCATACCACGGCATACGAAAACGGCTTTGTGCGAATGCTTCGCGGGCTAACTGGCGTAGTACTGGAATATCTGATTCTTGAGCCACTTCTGCACGGCTTTCACTAACGTTGATCACGGGGAGAGCAAAATCCACTTCCCCTTCGACCAGCGAGAATCCCAGCTGTTGCAGGACATCCAGTTCATCGGTATTGGATGCGGCAATTTTGGCCTGTACCCGGGACCACGGCGCCAAAACGTCTGGCGTCAGGAGAGGCGCGTCAGGACTAATGCGCACGATGGCGCTGTTAACGCCAAAGAAGGCGTTTTCCCAGGTTAGTGGTTCAATACTGGCGCGGACGGGCATTCTCTATCTCCCTCAACACAGTCGATTACTGTAATCAGTATCAGCGCCAGACTCCTTTGGTATCCACCACATACTGCTGCTGAACATCATCTCCGCTAATGGCTTTAAACTGGCTGTGATCTACCAGCATCACCAGCACATCTGCCGTCGCCAGCGCCTCGTCAAGCTGCGCCAGCGTGCAAAGCCCGGTCAGTTTTTTCGGCAACTGGTGAATGTTAGGCTCAACAACCAGCGTTTCGCCGCTGTGCCACTGGGCGATCAGTTCAGCGATTTCCATCGCCGGGCTTTCGCGCAGGTCATCAATATTCGGTTTAAACGCCAGACCAAAGCAGGCAATTTTTAGTTCGCTAGCGCGTTTATCAGTAGCAGCCAGACAATCAGCGACCGCCGCTTTCACCTGATCGATAACCCAGAAAGGCTTATGATCGTTCACTTCGCGCGCGGTGCGGATAAGCTGCGCCTGCTGGGGATTCTGCGCCACGATAAACCACGGGTCGACGGCAATGCAGTGACCGCCCACCCCCGGACCAGGCTGGAGAATATTGACGCGCGGATGGCGATTCGCCAGACGAATCAGTTCCCAGACGTTAATTCCCTGATCGGCGCAAATCAGCGACAGTTCGTTAGCAAAAGCGATATTCACGTCGCGGAAGCTGTTTTCTGTGAGCTTACACATTTCCGCCGTCCGCGAGTTGGTGACGACACACTCGCCTTCGAGGAAAATTTTGTACAGTTCGCTGGCGCGCGCCGAGCAAACTGGCGTCATGCCGCCAATGACGCGATCGTTTTTAATCAGTTCGACCATCACCTGCCCCGGCAACACACGTTCCGGGCAATAAGCAATGTTGACGTCCGCCTGCTCGCCCACCTGCTGCGGGAAAGTCAGATCCGGACGCATCTCTGCTAACCATTCTGCCATCTTCTCGGTTGAGCCCACCGGCGAGGTGGACTCAAGGATCACCAATGCGCCTTTTTTCAGCACTGGCGCAATGGAGCGGGCAGCCGATTCAACGTAGGCCATATCCGGCTCATGATCGCCTTTAAATGGCGTTGGGACTGCAATCAGCCAGGCATCAGCCTCAACCGGCGTCGTGCTCGCTCGTAAAAAACCACCTTCTACGGCAGTTTTTACCACGCTCGCCAAATCAGGTTCGACGATATGAATTTCGCCACGATTGATGGTATCAACCGCTTGTTGGTTGATATCGACACCAATCACCTGTTTTTGCCGAGAGGCAAACGCAGCCGCCGTTGGCAGCCCGATATAACCTAGTCCGATAACAGAAATGGTCGCAAAACTCATAGTGATATCCGATTATTTTTTAACGCTTCCAAAATGCGAGAGCATGCCTGACCATCCCCATACGGGTTATGGGCTCGGCTCATAGTTTGATATTCATCTTCGTCTTCTAAAAGACGCGTCACTTCCTCGACGATCCGTTGTTTATCCGTCCCCACCAGACGTACCGTACCAGCGGTCACCGCCTCTGGGCGTTCGGTGGTATCGCGCATCACCAGCACAGGTTTACCCAGAGAAGGAGCTTCTTCCTGAATGCCGCCAGAGTCAGTCAAAATCAACCAGGCGTGGTTCATCAACCAGACAAACGGTAAATACTCCTGGGGATCAATCAGAATGACATTTTTCACATGCCCCAGAATGCGATTTACCGGCTCTCTGACATTAGGGTTAAGATGTACCGGATAAACAATCTGGATGTCCTGATGAGTAGTAGCGATTTCAGCCAGCGCATGGCAGATTTCTTCAAAGCCACGACCAAAGCTCTCACGCCTGTGACCGGTCACCAGAATCATCTTTTTATCGGGGTCGATAAACGGGTAATTTGCCGCCAGTTCTGAACGCAGCGTATCGCTGCTCATTACCTGGTCGCGCACCCACAGCAGCGCATCAATGACTGTATTACCGGTAATAAAGATTCGGCTGTCAGCGACGTTTTCACGCAGCAAATTTTGCCGGGAAGTTTCAGTTGGTGAAAAATGGTACATCGCCAGATGCCCGGTCAATGTACGGTTAGCCTCTTCCGGCCACGGCGAATAGAGATCGCCCGTGCGCAGTCCGGCCTCAACATGACCAACAGGAATACGCTGATAAAACGCGGCCAGGCTGGTTGCCAGTGTGGTGGTAGTATCACCGTGAACCAGCACGACGTCTGGTTTGAACTCGGCAAGAATAGGTTTTAGTCCTTCCAGAATCCGACAGGTTATCTCTGTCAGGCCCTGTCCTGGCTGCATTATGTTGAGATCGTAGTCAGGTACAATGGAAAAGAGTTTCAGCACCTGATCGAGCATCTCCCGATGCTGCGCAGTGACGCAAACTTTAGCCTCAAAAAAAGGGTCTTTTGCCAACGCATGCACCAACGGCGCCATCTTGATGGCTTCCGGGCGCGTACCAAATACAGTCAGTACTTTCACATCGATTCTCTTCGAATAAGCGGCGAGCGCCTTTGCGCTCACCACAGCAGTGTTGCTATTTCGAGCAACGGCGGGTTAATGCGACACCAGCCCCGATCAGCCCCCCGACAATGCCCCACATAATCATCAGGAAGGCACGACGTGGGCTATCGCGTTTTACCGGTTCTTCCGGTGTACGCAAATAGCGATAGGTCTGAAAACGCGGATCCAGGGTTGGACCAACATTAAGGGTGTTTAACATGGCCCGATTCTGATCATAGTCGAGATCAAAGGCCGGGCCGACAGCCTGTAAATTTTCCAGTCGCGCCTGAAGCATCGGGCGCCCCAACAGGAACATTTCTGAATCAGGTAATTCCTCGGCCGGTACGTCTGTCGCACTGCGAGAAATATTGTGTTGCTCGGCGATTTTTAGTGCCTGTTCAATACTGTTCATCCGGCGGTCGTAGATGGACTTAGCCACCTCTTCCTGACGCTTCACCTGAGCTTTCATCTGAATAGTGCGCGCCGCCCATGCGCCTTTCAGCTCATCATTCAAATGGCTGGCAGCACGCTGGCTGGCAAAAGCAACATATTGCCGAAGCAGATTATTCGCATCGGGGGCGGTTTCGGCAACCAGCTTAACGCTGTCATTGACCGCGCGGGCGAAATCACCAGGAATAAACAGGATGTTGTTGATCATTTCATCCAGCAGAGCCGCATCCGCCTTACTATTTCCGACCATCCGCTGTTTGTAATAATCTGTCTGCAACCAGAAATCGCGGCGGGTATCCCACGATGCCAGTTGCATAATAAACTCTTTATAGGCTTCATCCATGACCGATGGTTGGTCGGCAGGAGCCATATTTGAACGAACATCCAGGTTACGCAGAAACTGCTGCTGCGAGTAGTACCCGCCCAGCATATTCACGGTTGGACGATCGGTAATCGCCGTCGCGCTCCACTCCTGACGCGCAAAAAAAGTATACGCCAACGCGATTAAGGCAAACGCCAGCCCCATGCCAATAATCCACAGCTTCCCAGCCCACAAGGTACGAAACAACCCACGAATATCCAGTTCATTTTCAGCGTCTTCGGCTGGTTTCCCAGGCATTGGTTGCGTCATTACATCCTCGTTTTATTTGGTTAAATTAGGGCTGCCATCACGGTTTCTGCGCAGTCGACGTTTCACGCGTTTAATGAAGCGAGCAACCTTCCAGGCACGCTTAATGCAATAGCCATAGAGGAAGAATGCTAGCAAAAAGAGCACCAGCATGACCCATTCCGGGACAAAATGAGAATATTCTGCCAGTACGCCAATAGAAGCGAGTAGCGCTGCAGCAAGGGTAATCAACACAAACGCCTGACGAGAAGTAAATCCGGCGCGCATAATCAAATGATGAATATGCTGTCGGTCAGGTGAGAATGGACTCATGCCTTTCCGCAAACGACGATACATAATCGCCACCATGTCCATCAGCGGGATAGCAATGATCCATAAAGCGGTAACCGGGCTGATTGGATGTGTGGCTCCCTGGGTAGTTTCCAACAGGATCCAGATAACGGTAAAACCAATCAGCGTACTGCCCGCATCGCCCATAAAGACTTTGTAGCGACGCCCCAGAATACCGAGGTTGAGCATGATATAAGGCAGGATGGCGGCGATCATCGCAAAGCACCAGATCGCGAGGCTGGTTTGCCCGTCGAACCACAAAATCATACCGATTGCCGCAAACGAGACGCAGGACAACCCGCCCAGCAAGCCATCAATACCATCGACCATGTTGAAGGCATTAATCGCCGCCCAGACAGCAAACAGCGTCAGGAAGTAACCAAACGGTCCGAGCACCATCTCCCAGGAGCCAAAGATATATCCAAGGCTACTAAGATAAAGCTTCCCGAACACCATCATAACAATGCCAACAGCTGCCTGTATGGTGGCACGGATTTTTACGCTGATATCAAAACGGTCATCCAGCGCGCCGATGAACACAAGGACGCCGGCACAAGCCAGGTAGAGAGCTGCATGTGGAATATAGTAATCGACAATTCCGAACGTGAAGCAAATCCCTGCGTAAACCGAAATACCCCCAACGAGCGGTATCAATCCCTGGTGACGTTTGCGGAAATTAGGTTTATCCACTAAACCGACTTTTTTTGCCACCTTGCGGGCAAAAAACAGAAACAGTGTCGTGAATAAAAAAATACTGATGAGATCAGTACTCACTGTCAGTAAATTCACAATGCATGCTCTCAGAGAAAATTATTAGCAGAAGTATACCCACGAAGACCTTTATTCAGAAGGGAAACTACTTTCTGAACCCATCAAAGTTGTGCAAAAATCAACCATTCGGTATGCAAATCGCATAAAACACCCGCAAAAACCAGGAATTTTCACACCGCCGCAGGTATACCGCTAAGATTACAGATATAAAAGCAAAACGCCACGTAAACACGTGGCGTTTTGCTGTAACACTAACTTATGAGCGTTTCATCATCTCGAAGAAATCATCATTGGTCTTGGTCATCGCAAGCTTATTAATGAGGAATTCCATCGCGTCGATTTCGCCCATCGGGTGAATGATTTTGCGCAGGATCCACATTTTCTGCAGCTCTTCCTGAGTGGTGAGCAGCTCTTCTTTACGGGTACCGGAACGGTTGTAGTCGATAGCCGGGAAGACGCGTTTTTCAGCGATCTTACGAGAGAGGTGCAGTTCCATGTTACCTGTACCTTTAAACTCTTCGTAAATAACTTCGTCCATTTTGGAGCCGGTATCGATAAGCGCTGTCGCGATAATGGTCAGGCTGCCCCCCTCTTCCACGTTACGTGCCGCACCGAAGAAGCGTTTCGGACGATGCAGGGCGTTGGCGTCTACACCACCGGTCAGCACTTTACCTGACGCCGGAACAACGGTGTTGTAAGCGCGCGCCAGACGAGTGATGGAGTCGAGCAGAATGATAACGTCTTTTTTGTGCTCAACCAGGCGTTTCGCCTTCTCGATCACCATTTCCGCAACCTGAACGTGGCGAGATGCGGGTTCGTCAAAGGTAGATGCAACAACTTCACCTTTAACCAGACGCTGCATCTCGGTTACTTCTTCCGGACGTTCGTCAATAAGAAGAACCATCAGTACGCAATCTGGATGGTTGTAAGCAATGCTCTGAGCAATGTTCTGCAGCAGCATGGTTTTACCCGCTTTTGGCGGTGCCACAATCAGACCACGCTGACCACGACCGATAGGTGATGCCAGATCCAGTACGCGAGCAGTTAAATCTTCAGTAGAACCGTTACCACGTTCCATACGCAGACGAGAGTTTGCGTGCAGCGGCGTTAAGTTCTCAAAGAGGATTTTGTTACGGGCGTTTTCAGGTTTGTCGAAGTTAACTTCGTTAACCTTCAGCAGCGCAAAATAGCGTTCACCTTCTTTCGGCGGGCGAATCTTACCAGAGATGGTATCACCAGTGCGGAGGTTGAAACGGCGGATTTGGCTAGGAGAAACGTAGATGTCATCAGGGCCGGCGAGGTAGGAGCTGTCTGCGGAACGGAGGAAACCAAATCCATCCTGCAATATCTCCAGTACGCCATCACCAAAGATATCTTCGCCACTCTTTGCGTGCTGCTTCAGGATGGCAAAAATAATGTCCTGCTTACGCATACGAGCCAGGTTTTCCAGCCCCATATTTTCGCCGAGAGTGATCAGCTCAGAAACCGGCGTATTCTTTAATTCGGTAAGATTCATAGTGGTGTGAGTTCTTAAACTTGGGGTAAATCTCGAACTTAATGTTGTGAATGGTATGGCAGGATCATCCATGCCTGTTTACGGTCATCAACTCATGTCTTTTCGCTGTCTGGTCACAGGAGAGTACGCAGAACTGAAACGACAAGACGGATTGAGTGACGAGCCAGAAATCTGTTCACTTCGCATTTAAGAAAAACAGGAAGCGTTGGATATTACAAGATTCAAACTTAATAAGGTATGTTTAATACGAAGTCAACATTAAGTTAGCATGACTCACGCCGGGCGTCCAGTTTTTAGCGACGGGGCACCCGAACATGAAATTCCCTTACGCCAGGTTAGCGTCGAGGAACTCTTTCAACTGACCTTTAGACAGTGCGCCCACTTTGGTTGCCGCCAATTCGCCGTTTTTGAACAGCAGCAGAGTCGGGATACCACGGATGCCGTATTTCGGCGCAGTGCCAGGGTTTTGATCGATGTTCAGTTTTGCAACGGTCAGTTTGCCCTGATATTCGTCAGCGATTTCATCCAGAATCGGGGCGATCATTTTGCACGGACCGCACCACTCTGCCCAGAAATCGACGAGGATCGCCCCGTCCGCTTTGAGTACATCCGTGTCAAAACTGTCGTCAGTCAGGTGAATAATTTTATCGCTCATATATAACTCCACAGGAATAAGCCTGGCGTGTTGGTTTCGTTGTTGGTGTAACATTAACCAACTAAAGGTTGACTTTATTTCACCGGATACGCTTTCGTAAAGCAATAGTAAGCTGATATTCTACCACACTATGAGCAAAACACATTTAACAGAACAGAAGTTTTCCGACTTCGCCCTGCATCCGAAGGTTGTAGAAGCCCTTGAAAAAAAAGGGTTTCATAACTGTACGCCCATTCAGGCACTGGCCCTTCCGCTGACGCTGGCGGGTCGTGACGTAGCCGGGCAGGCGCAAACCGGTACCGGAAAAACGATGGCGTTTCTTACGTCAACGTTTCATTATCTTCTCTCTCATCCCGCGATTGCCGATCGCAAGGTGAATCAACCGCGTGCCTTAATTATGGCACCGACGCGTGAACTTGCAGTGCAGATCCACGCCGACGCGGAGCCACTTGCGCAAGCTACCGGCCTGAAACTAGGTCTGGCTTACGGTGGTGATGGCTACGACAAACAGCTGAAAGTGCTGGAAAGCGGCGTTGACATTCTGATTGGCACCACGGGTCGTTTAATTGACTACGCCAAGCAGAACCACATTAACCTCGGTGCCATTCAGGTAGTGGTACTGGACGAAGCCGATCGCATGTACGATCTGGGCTTTATTAAAGATATCCGCTGGCTGTTCCGCCGTATGCCGCCTGCAAACCAGCGCCTCAACATGCTGTTCTCCGCCACGCTTTCGTACCGGGTACGTGAACTGGCGTTCGAGCAGATGAACAATGCCGAATATATTGAAGTGGAACCGGAACAGAAAACGGGCCACCGTATTAAAGAAGAGCTTTTCTACCCTTCTAACGAAGAAAAAATGCGTTTGCTGCAAACGCTGATCGAAGAAGAGTGGCCAGACAGAGCGATTATTTTCGCCAACACCAAACATCGTTGTGAAGAGATCTGGGGTCACCTGGCGGCAGATGGTCACCGTGTTGGCCTGTTAACGGGTGATGTAGCGCAGAAAAAACGTCTGCGTATTCTTGATGAATTTACCCGTGGTGATTTGGATATTCTGGTTGCCACCGACGTTGCCGCGCGTGGCCTGCATATCCCGGCAGTGACGCACGTCTTTAACTACGATTTACCGGATGACTGTGAAGATTACGTTCACCGTATTGGTCGTACAGGTCGTGCAGGCGCAAGTGGTCATTCCATCAGCCTGGCATGTGAAGAGTATGCATTGAATTTGCCTGCTATTGAGACCTATATTGGTCACTCTATTCCGGTAAGCAAATACAATCCGGACGCATTGATGACCGATCTGCCAAAACCGCTGCGCCTCACGCGCCCGCGTACAGGCAATGGTCCGCGTCGTACTGGCGCTCCGCGTAATCGTCGTCGTTCAGGTTAAATAAAAAATGTCATACTCAAAATCATTCAAACTGTATCAAGATGGCAAGAGAATGAATCCCGATGAGCTTACTGTAGTAAGTGATTTGGGTGAAAGAACGCAGCCAACACAGAGACAGATTGAAGGATGAAGAGTATGGGTTCCACCTCGTCGCTGTATGCAGCCATTGATCTCGGTTCGAATAGTTTTCATATGCTGGTTGTGCGCGAGGTGGCTGGAAGCATCCAGACGCTGACGCGAATTAAACGCAAAGTGCGTCTGGCTGCTGGCCTGAACAGCGAAAATGCCCTGTCTAATGAAGCAATGGAGCGCGGCTGGCAATGTCTGCGCCTGTTTGCTGAACGTCTGCAAGATATCCCTCCCTCGCAAATTCGCGTTGTCGCTACGGCGACGTTACGCCTTGCCGTCAATGCTGGTGATTTTATTGCCAAAGCGCAGGAAATCCTCGGTTGTCCGGTACAGGTGATCAGCGGTGAAGAGGAAGCACGTCTGATTTATCAGGGCGTTGCTCACACCACTGGCGGTGCCGATCAGCGTCTGGTGGTGGATATAGGCGGTGCCAGTACTGAACTGGTAACCGGCACGGGTGCACAAACCACCTCGTTGTTCAGCCTGTCGATGGGCTGCGTCACCTGGCTGGAACGCTATTTTGCCGATCGTAATCTGGGGCAAGAAAACTTTGTCGCTGCCGAACAAGCCGCGCGCGAAGTGCTACGCCCGGTTGCCGATGAATTGCGCTATCACGGCTGGAAAGTGTGCGTTGGTGCTTCCGGCACCGTGCAGGCGTTACAGGAAATCATGATGGCACAGGGGATGGATGAACGCATTACCCTGGAAAAGTTGCAGCAACTGAAACAACGCGCCATTCATTGCGGTCGGCTGGAGGAACTGGAGATTGACGGGCTGACGCTGGAACGCGCGTTAGTGTTCCCGAGTGGTCTGGCGATCCTGATCGCCATTTTTACCGAACTGAACATTCAGTGTATGACCCTGGCGGGCGGTGCGCTGCGTGAAGGTCTGGTTTATGGGATGCTGCATCTGGCGGTCGAGCAGGATATTCGCAGCCGAACACTGCGTAATATTCAACGTCGCTTTATGATTGATACCGATCAAGCACAGCGTGTCGCGAAACTTGCCGCTAACTTGTTCGATCAGGTCGAAAATACCTGGCATCTTGAAGCGATTAGCCGCGATTTACTGATCAGTGCCTGTCAGCTTCATGAAATTGGCCTTAGCGTTGATTTCAAACAAGCGCCTCAACATGCCGCTTATCTGGTGCGTAATCTGGATCTTCCCGGTTTTACCCCCGCGCAGAAAAAGCTGCTGGCGACGCTACTGCTCAACCAGACGAATCCGGTCGATCTCTCATCGCTGCATCAGCAAAATGCCGTACCGCCGCGTGTCGCAGAACAACTCTGCCGTTTACTGCGCCTGGCCATCATTTTTGCCAGCCGTCGTCGTGATGATTTAGTACCAGATATTAAATTACAGGCCGATCATGAGCTGTTGACCTTGACGCTTCCGCAAGGTTGGCTAACCCAACATCCGCTGGGTAAAGAGATTATTGATCAGGAAAGCCAGTGGCAGAGCTATGTCCACTGGCCGTTGGAAGTGCATTAATGAGTAAGTGCCGGATGCGATGCTGACGCATCTTTTCCGGCCTTGATTATTTCCCTCGTTTTGCCGCCATCATCGCTTTCAGATTCGCCAGATGGCTTTGCCCTTTCTGCATCCGTTCTTCGGCACTGACCACTTTGCGCTCCTGTTCCCAAATCAGATCATCCTGCGGCAGCTCCAGCAGGAAGCGGCTCGGCTCCGGGCGCACCAGTTCGCCGTACTGACGGCGTTCTTTACACAGCGTAAAGGTCAATTCCTTCTGGGCGCGGGTAATGCCGACATAGGCCAGCCGCCGCTCCTCATCAATATTGTCTTCATCAATGCTGCTCTGGTGCGGCAAAAACCCTTCTTCCATACCGACCATGTAGACATAAGGAAACTCCAGTCCTTTCGACGCGTGGAGAGTCATCAGTTGCACCTGATCCAGCTCTTCTTCACTCTCACCACGCTCCATCATGTCGCGCAGAGTAAAGCGCGTCACCACCTGGGTGAGTGTCATCGGCTCATCCAGTTCGCTGCCTTCGAGCATCTCCGTCATCCAGCTAAATAACTGATTAACGTTCTTCATGCGCATTTCGGCGGCTTTCGGGCTGGGCGATGTTTCGTACAGCCAGGATTCATAATCCATGCCGTGGATCAGATCACGCACCGCGGCAATCGGCTCCCGCTCAGCCAGACGCTGGATTTCCGCCAGCCAGTGAGTAAAGCGGGTCAACGCCTCATAACCACGTCCGCTCAGCGTCTGACTCAATCCCATATCAAAGCTGGCGGTAAACATGCTTTTATTGCGCGTCATCGCCCACTCACCCAGCTTTTTCAGCGTCGCCGGGCCAATCTCTCGCTTCGGCGTGTTAACGATACGCAGGAACGCACTATCATCGTCCGGGTTAGTCAGCACGCGCAGATAAGCCAGCAAGTCCTTGATTTCAGGACGGGAGAAAAACGACGTACCACCAGAAATTTTGTACGGGATGCGGTTTTGCATCAGGAATTTTTCAAACACCCGCGACTGATGGTTACCGCGATAGAGAATAGCGTAATCTTTGTACTGCGTTTTATTGACAAAGTGATGCGCAATCAGTTCACCGGTGACGCGCTCGGCTTCATGTTCTTCGTTATTCGCGCTTAAAACTTTTAGCTCCGCGCCGTAACCCAGTTCGGAGAACAGACGCTTTTCAAAGACGTGCGGGTTATTGGCGATCAGAATGTTCGCCGCTTTCAGAATACGCCCGGAAGAGCGGTAGTTCTGCTCAAGCTTAATAACCTTCAACGCCGGGAAATCCTGACTCAACAGCACCAGGTTTTGCGGACGTGCGCCGCGCCAGGAGTAGATCGACTGGTCATCATCACCCACCACGGTAAAGCGCGCGCGGCTGCCCACCAGCAGTTTCACCAGCTCATACTGGCTGGTGTTGGTGTCCTGATATTCGTCCACCAGCAGGTAGCGAATTTTGTTCTGCCAGCGTTCACGAACTTCTTCATTGCGTTGCAACAGCAACGTCGGCAATAAAATCAGGTCATCGAAGTCGAGAACGTTACAGGCTTTCAGGTGTGCATCATACAGCCCATAACAATGGGCAAAAATACGATCCCGCTCGCCCTTTGCCTCTGCCGCCGCCTGCGCCGGAGTTTTGAGATCGTTCTTCCAGTTGGAGATGGTCGAAATTAGTTGTTGCAGGAGAACTTTGTCATCTTCAATCAGCCCCTCAGTCAACTCTTTGAGCAAAGCAAGCTGATCGGTATCGTCAAACAACGAGAAGTTCGCTTTCATCCCAAGCGCCGCATACTCACGCTTGATGATATCCAGCCCCAACGTATGGAAAGTGGAGATCATCAGCCCACGCGCCTCTTTGCGCCCCAGCGTCTGCCCGACACGCTCTTTCATCTCACGCGCTGCTTTATTAGTAAAGGTCACCGCCGCAATGTGCCGCGCCTGATAACCGCAACCGCGGATCAGATGGGCGATTTTATTGGTGATAACACGAGTTTTACCGGAACCCGCGCCCGCCAGCACCAGGCAGGGGCCGGTAACGAATTCGACAGCTTGTTGTTGGCCGGGGTTTAGACGCATAGGAAAATCGCTCAATGAAAGTCGGGAGGGGAAAATAACAGCGTGGTAGTATAGCCAGCCTCATCCTTACCACTCAAGGCACGATCATGGCAAAAACAGCAGCAGCACTGCATATCCTTGTAAAAGAAGAGAAACTGGCTTTGGATCTTCTCGAGCAGATTAAGAACGGTGCCGATTTCGGCAAGCTGGCGAAGAAACACTCCATTTGCCCGTCAGGCAAACGCGGCGGTGATTTAGGTGAATTCCGCCAGGGTCAGATGGTTCCGGCGTTCGATAAAGTTGTGTTCTCTTGTCCGGTACTGGAGCCGACTGGCCCGCTGCATACCCAGTTCGGTTACCACATCATTAAGGTGCTTTACCGTAACTAATAGCAAGGCCTTCTCCGGGAGAAGGCCTTGAACTCTGAATCGCTATTAACCCGCAACAGCAATGCGTTTCATATCTGTCATATAGCCGCGCAGTTTCTTACCTACCTGCTCAATCGCATGACTGCGAATCGCTTCGTTCACATCACGCAGTTGCGCGTTATCTACCGCACCTTCCGGAATAGCTTTCCCCAGATCGCCCGGTTGCAGCTCTGCCATAAACGGTTTCAGCAACGGCACACAAGCGTAAGAGAACAGATAGTTACCGTACTCGGCAGTATCAGAGATAACCACGTTCATTTCGTACAGACGCTTACGGGCGATGGTGTTGGCAATCAGCGGCAGCTCGTGCAGTGACTCATAGTAAGCAGATTCTTCAATGATGCCGGAATCGACCATAGTTTCGAACGCCAGTTCAACACCCGCTTTCACCATCGCGATCATCAGTACGCCTTTATCGAAGTACTCCTGCTCGCCAATTTTACCTTCATACTGCGGCGCGGTTTCGAACGCGGTTTTGCCGGTTTCTTCACGCCAGGTCAGCAGTTTCTTATCGTCGTTAGCCCAGTCTGCCATCATGCCGGAGGAGAATTCGCCGGAGATGATGTCGTCCATATGTTTCTGGAACAGCGGTGCCATAATCTCTTTCAGCTGTTCAGAGAGCGCGTAAGCGCGCAGTTTCGCCGGGTTAGAGAGACGGTCCATCATCAGGGTGATGCCGCCCTGTTTCAGCGCTTCGGTGACGGTTTCCCAGCCGAACTGAATCAGTTTTTCCGCATATGCCGGGTCGGAGCCTTCTTCCACCAGCTTGTCGAAGCACAGCAGCGAGCCAGCCTGCAACATACCGCACAGAATGGTTTGCTCGCCCATCAGGTCAGATTTCACTTCCGCAACGAAGGAAGATTCCAGCACGCCTGCACGGTGACCACCGGTTGCTGCCGCCCAGGCTTTGGCAATCGCCATACCTTCGCCTTTCGGATCGTTTTCCGGGTGAACGGCAATCAGCGTCGGTACGCCGAATCCACGTTTGTACTCTTCACGCACTTCGGTGCCAGGGCATTTCGGCGCAACCATTACTACGGTAATGTCTTTACGGATCTGCTCGCCCACTTCGACGATGTTGAAACCGTGCGAGTAACCCAGCGCCGCGCCGTCTTTCATCAGTGGCTGTACGGTGCGCACTACATCAGAGTGCTGCTTGTCCGGCGTCAGGTTAACCACCAGATCCGCCTGTGGGATCAGTTCTTCGTAAGTACCCACTTTAAAACCATTTTCGGTCGCTTTACGCCAGGACGCGCGCTTCTCGGCAATCGCTTCTTTACGCAGAGCGTAGGAGATATCGAGACCAGAATCACGCATGTTCAGGCCCTGGTTCAGACCCTGTGCGCCACAGCCGACGATGACTACTTTTTTACCCTGAAGGTAGCTCGCGCCATCGGCGAATTCATCGCGCCCCATAAAGCGACATTTGCCCAGCTGTGCCAGCTGCTGGCGCAGATTCAGTGTATTGAAGTAGTTAGCCATGGTGATTCCTCGTGATGTTGTGCTTCTTATTGTTCGGTTCGCGTTTGCGAGATTGAATTCACTATATGACAGGAAATATATTGCGGAAATTGATATATTCACAACGTCACATTGCAATTTCTGCAACGTCAACATCGAGGGCTGCCCCATTGGATTTACGCGATCTGAAAACCTTCCTGCATCTGGCGGAAAGCCGCCATTTTGGCCGCAGCGCGCGGGCGATGCACGTTAGCCCGTCTACGCTTTCACGGCAGATTCAGCGCCTGGAAGAAGATCTCGGCCAACCGCTGTTTGTGCGCGATAACCGCACGGTGACGCTGACGGAAGCGGGCGAAGAACTGCGTGTTTTCGCCCAGCAAACGTTGTTGCAGTATCAGCAATTGCGTCACACCATCGATCAGCAAGGACCGTCGCTCTCTGGCGAATTACATATCTTCTGCTCGGTGACTGCCGCTTACAGCCATCTGCCGCCCATTCTCGACCGCTTCCGCGCGGAACATCCGTCGGTGGAGATCAAGCTCACCACCGGCGATGCGGCGGATGCGATGGAAAAGGTGGTGACGGGGGAAGCGGATTTGGCGATTGCCGGGAAGCCGGAGACTCTGCCCGGCGCGGTGGCATTTTCGATGCTGGAGAACCTGGCGGTGGTGCTGATTGCGCCCGCGCTGCCCTGCCCGGTGCGTAATCAGGTTTCGGTAGAGAAGCCAGACTGGTCTACAGTGCCGTTTATTATGGCCGATCAGGGACCGGTGCGCCGCCGCATTGAGTTGTGGTTCCGACGCAATAAAATCAGCAACCCGATGATTTACGCCACGGTCGGCGGGCATGAAGCAATGGTATCAATGGTGGCGCTCGGTTGCGGCGTAGCCTTGTTGCCGGAAGTGGTGCTGGAAAACAGCCCGGAGCCTGTACGCAACCGGGTAATGATTTTAGATCGCAGCGATGAGAAAACGCCGTTTGAACTGGGCGTGTGTGCACAAAAAAAGCGGCTGCATGAGCCGCTGATTGAGGCGTTCTGGAAGATTTTACCGAACCACAAATGACGTTGTCGCGTGGGTAGGCCTGATAAACGAAGCGCCATCAGGCATTTTTCCCTAACCCGCCAAAAAGAATCTAAACGCCGGATTATTGGTTTCGTCGTGGCAATCGTAGCCCAGCTCATTCAGCCGGGTTTCGAAATCCGGTTCATGATCGCCAAGCTCGAACGCCGCCAGTACGCGCCCGTAGTCGGTACCGTGGCTGCGATAATGGAATAAAGAAATATTCCAGTGCGTACCCAACGTGTTGAGGAAGCGCAACAGCGCGCCCGGCGATTCCGGGAATTCGAAGCTGTAGAGGCGTTCCTGCAACGGATGCGATGGACGCCCGCCGACCATATAGCGCACATGCAACTTCGCCATTTCGTCGTCGGAGAGATCAACCACGCTGTAGCCGCCGTCGTTGAGCATCTGCAAAATTTCTTTGCGCTCTTCGAGGCCGCGGCTCAGGCGCACACCGACAAAGATGCAGGCGTTTTTGGCATCAGCAAAGCGGTAGTTGAACTCAGTGACCGAACGCCCGCCAAGCAGCTGGCAGAATTTGAGGAAGCTGCCTTTTTCTTCCGGGATGGTGACCGCCAGCAACGCTTCACGCTGTTCGCCCAGTTCGCAGCGTTCCGAGACGTAGCGCAGGCCGTGGAAGTTCACGTTGGCACCGGAAAGCACATGCGCCAGTCGTTCGCCGCGAATGTTGTGCTGGGCGATGTATTTTTTCATTCCCGCCAGCGCCAACGCGCCGGAAGGTTCCGCCACCGCGCGCACATCTTCGAATAAATCCTTCATCGCCGCACAGATGGCATCACTATCGACGGTGATGATGTCGTCGAGATACTCCTGGCATAAACGGAAGGTTTCGTCGCCGATGCGTTTTACCGCTACGCCTTCAGCAAATAGCCCCACGCGCGGCAGATCAACGGGATGACCCGCATCCAGCGCCGCTTTCAGACAGGCGGAATCTTCCGCTTCTACGGCGATCACTTTGATTTGCGGCATCAGTTGTTTGATCAGCACCGCCACGCCCGCCGCCAGACCACCACCGCCGACCGGCACAAATACGCGGTCGAGATGGGCGTCCTGCTGGAGCAGTTCCAGCGCCAGCGTACCTTGCCCGGCGATCACCATCGGATGGTCGAACGGCGGCACCCAGGTGAAGCCCTGCTGCTGTGACAGTTCGATCGCTTTGGCTTTTGCTTCATCAAAGTTCGCGCCGTGAAGCAGCACTTCGCCGCCGAAGCCGCGTACCGCATCAACTTTGATATCGGCGGTAGCGGTTGGCATGACGATCAGCGCCTTCACGCCTAACCGCGCAGAAGAAAACGCCACACCCTGCGCGTGGTTGCCCGCAGAAGCGGTGATCACGCCGTGCGCTTTTTGTTCTTCCGTCAGGCCCGCCATCATGGCGTATGCGCCGCGCAACTTAAAGCTATGAACTGGCTGGCGATCTTCGCGCTTCACCAGAATCACGTTATCAAGACGAGACGAGAGCTTTTCCATTTTTTGTAGCGGCGTGACCTGCGCCGCTTCGTAGACCGGTGCGCGTAGCACCGCTCTTAAATATTCGGCACCTTCCGGGGTGCCGGAGAGAGGTTGTGAGTCAGCCATCATTAACCCCCCAGTTTCGATTTATCGCGCACCGCACCTTTATCGGCGCTGGTTGCCAGGCTGGCGTAGGCGCGCAGCGCAAAGGAGACCTGACGTTCACGATTTTTCGGCGTCCAGGCCTTGTCGCCACGGGCTTCCTGCGCTTCACGACGCGCCGCCAGTTCGGCATCGCTTACCTGTAACTGAATGCCACGGTTCGGAATGTCGATGGCGATCAGGTCGCCGTCTTCAATCAGGCCAATGCTGCCGCCGCTTGCCGCTTCCGGTGAGACGTGGCCGATAGAAAGGCCAGAGGTGCCGCCAGAGAAACGACCGTCGGTGATCAGCGCACAGGCTTTACCGAGCCCCATTGATTTCAGGAAGCTGGTTGGGTAGAGCATTTCCTGCATCCCCGGACCACCTTTTGGGCCTTCATAGCGAATTACTACCACATCTCCGGCGACAACTTTACCGCCGAGAATCGCTTCTACCGCGTCGTCCTGGCTTTCGTATACTTTCGCCGGGCCGGTGAATTTGAGGATGCTGTCATCGACGCCCGCGGTTTTAACGATGCAGCCGTTTTCTGCGAAATTACCGTAGAGCACCGCCAGGCCGCCGTCTTTGCTATAGGCGTGTTCCAGCGAGCGGATACAGCCATTGGCGCGATCGTCGTCCAGCGTATCCCAACGGCAATCTTGCGAGAATGCCTGGGTGGTACGGATACCCGCAGGGCCGGCGCGGAACATATTTTTTACCGCGTCATCCTGGGTCAGCATAACGTCGTATTGTTCCAGCGTTTGCGGCAACGTCAGGCCAAGTACGTTTTTCACATCGCGATTCAGTAAGTTAGCGCGATCCAGTTCGCCGAGAATACCGATAACACCACCAGCACGGTGAACATCTTCCATATGGTATTTTTGGGTGCTCGGCGCAACTTTGCATAACTGCGGGACTTTACGCGAAAGTTTGTCGATATCACTCATGGTGAAGTCGATTTCCGCTTCCTGCGCCGCCGCCAGCAGGTGGAGAACGGTGTTGGTAGAGCCGCCCATCGCGATATCCAGCGTCATGGCGTTTTCAAATGCCGCTTTGCTGGCAATGTTACGCGGCAGCGCAGAGGCATCATCCTGCTCATAGTAACGTTTGGTCAGCTCAACAATGCGTTTACCAGCGTTGAGGAACAGCTGCTTGCGGTCGGCGTGGGTTGCCAGCAGCGAGCCGTTGCCCGGCTGCGACAGGCCCAGCGCTTCGGTCAGGCAGTTCATCGAGTTAGCGGTGAACATCCCGGAACAGGAACCGCAGGTTGGGCATGCGGAACGTTCAACCTGATCGCTCTGGGAGTCAGAAACTTTCGGGTCTGCCCCCTGGATCATCGCATCAACCAGATCGAGCTTGATGATCTGATCGGACAGTTTGGTTTTCCCGGCCTCCATCGGGCCGCCGGAAACAAAGATCACCGGAATATTCAGGCGCAGAGAGGCCATCAGCATCCCCGGGGTGATTTTGTCACAGTTAGAGATGCAGACCATTGCGTCGGCGCAGTGGGCATTGACCATATACTCAACGGAATCAGCGATCAGTTCGCGAGACGGTAGTGAATAAAGCATCCCCCCGTGGCCCATAGCGATTCCATCATCCACCGCAATGGTGTTGAACTCTTTGGCAACGCCGCCAGCCGCTTCAATTTGTTCGGCGACCAGTTTACCGAGATCGCGCAGATGGACGTGACCCGGTACAAATTGGGTGAACGAGTTCACAACCGCGATAATCGGCTTACCGAAATCGGCGTCGGTCATTCCGGTGGCGCGCCACAGCGCACGAGCACCCGCCATATTACGACCATGAGTGGTGGTGGCGGAACGGTACTTAGGCATACTTTATTTACTCCCAGTGTCTGTCTCGTAAATGGGACGGTGCGTGCCGTCCCATTTTTTGTATTTATTGATTAACTTGATCTAACCAGCCCCATTTATCTTCGGTTTCGCCGGTAAAGAGGCCGAAGAAGGCTTGCTGAATGCGTTTGGTGACCGGGCCACAACGGCCTTCACCTACCTGAATACCGTCTACACTGCGCACTGGCGTGATTTCTGCCGCCGTACCGGACATAAACACTTCATCCGCCAGATACAGCGATTCGCGCGACAGCACCTGCTCACGCACTTCAATTCCCAGCTCTTTCGCCAGTTTGATGATGGCATCACGGGTAATACCCGGCAGCGCGGAGGAGGTGAATGGTGGGGTGAACAGCACACCATCTTTCACTTCAAACAGGTTTTCGCCTGCGCCTTCAGAGATGTAACCATTCACATCCAGCGCGATACCTTCCTGATAACCGTGGCGGCGCGCTTCGCTACCCACCAGCAGGGAAGAGAGGTAGTTACCACCGGCTTTCGCCGCGGTTGGGATGGTGTTTGGTGCTGCGCGATTCCAGGAGGAAACCATCGCATCGATCCCCTGCTCCAGCGCTTCTGCGCCCAGATACGCTCCCCACGGGAAAGCGGCGATAATCACATCGGTTGAGTATCCCGCTGGCGGGTTTACACCCATGCCAACATCACCGACGAAGATCAGCGGACGGATATAGGCGCTGGTGAGATTGTTTTTGCGGATCACGTCACGACAAGCTTCCATCAGCTCATCAATGCTCTGCGAAACCGGGAAACGATAGATTTTGGCGGAGTCATGCAGACGCTGCATATGCTCACGATGGCGGAATACAACCGGTCCTTTGTGCGAGTCGTAACAACGGATGCCTTCAAAAACCGAGGTGCCATAGTGCAGCGCGTGCGACATCACATGCACCTTCGCGTCTTCCCAGCGAACCATCTCCCCATTGAACCAAATGTAATCAGCTTTCTTCGTGGTCATTTTTATATTCCTTTTGCGCTCAGGCGCGGATTTGTTGTGATGTGGTTGTGCTCTGGCAGATGGCAACGTGTGCGACGTCCACCAGTTTATTTAACTGACTAAACAGTAAGTCGACCGACCGTGGGCTGGCAACGGTCAATTCGATATTTATATTTTGTGCATCGCTGGCGGCGGCCATATTCATTGAGCAGACGTGGAAACCACGATGGCGCACCACGCGTAAAACACGTTCTAAGGTTTCTGGATTGAAGCGAGCCGATACATTGACCTGATGTTGCATCATGATAATTTCTCCAACATTTCTGAATTACTGGCACCAGGCGGCACCAGCGGCCAGACGTTCTCAAGTTCGTCGATTGAGACATGAAGCAGGTATGGCCCATCACTGTTCAGCATGGTGTCGAGTGCCGCTTCAACCTGGTCTTTACGGGTGATGTGTTGGCCAGGGATGCCGAAGGCGCTGGCTAACATAAGGAAATCGGGGTTATCGGTAAGGGTGGTTTCGCTGTATCGTTCCTGGAAAAACAGTTGCTGCCATTGTCGAACCATCCCTAACCGTTGGTTATCGAGTAAGACGATTTTCAACGGTAACTGCTTGCGTTTTACGGTGCCCAGCTCTTGTACATTCATCATGAAAGAGCCGTCACCGGAGATACAGACGACGGTATCGTTCGGTCGCGCGACTTGTGCGCCAACCGCCGCCGGTAAACCGAACCCCATGGTGCCTAATCCGCTGGAGGTGATGAAATTTTCCGGGCGAGTATGGGCGATGTGCTGGGCAGCCCACATCTGGTGCTGCCCCACATCTGTGGTCACGACGCAATCCGCAGGTTTACGATCCGACAGTTGTTTTAACAACAACGGCGCGTAGATAGCGTCTCCGGGATGGTCGTAACGCCAGGCATGTTCATCACGCAGCTGCGCGCAGTGTTGCTGCCATTCATTGATATTTAATGGCTGCTGTAATGCTGGTAACAGAGCATTTAAATCACCCTGTAATGCCACATGTACCTGACGCAGCTTGTTCATTTCTGCCGGATCGATATCCATATGGATAACGCTGGCGAGTGGCGCGAAAGTGTTCAGTTTGCCGGTCACCCGGTCATCAAAACGTGCACCCACAGCGATCAGCAGATCGCACTCCTGCACCGCGAAGTTCGCCGCTTTGGTGCCGTGCATTCCCAGCATGCCCAAATAGTACGGATAATCCGCTTCAACTGCGCCCAGCCCTTTCAGCGTACAGGTGGCAGGCATTTTTGTGGCAGCGATAAATTCACGCAGAGCGGGAACTGCCTGCGCCATACCCACGCCACCGCCAACGTACAGCATCGGTTTTTGCGCTTTTGCCAGCATCTGGCGCGCTTGCTCGACTTCGGCATGTGGGAAAGTCACTTCGTTTTCAACGGTGGTGAACCACGGTTCCAGGTCACCGCTGGCTAACTGAATATCTTTTGGGATATCGACCAGAACCGGGCCAGGACGACCTGAGCTGGCAACTTCAAACGCTTCAGCCATGATGCGCGGCAACTCTTCCAGCGACTGTACCAGGAAGCTGTGTTTGGTACAGGCTAACGACAATCCCAGGACATCCACTTCCTGAAATGCGTCGGTGCCGATAAACGGTGCGGACACCTGACCGGTGATGGCAACAACAGGGATGGAATCTAACAGCGCGTCCGCAAGCCCGGTTATCAGATTGGTTGCGCCAGGACCAGACGTGGCGATACATACGCCAGTTTTTCCCGTAGCGCGGGCATAGCCGATAGCCGCCATTGCCGCGCCCTGTTCATGTCTGCACAGCAAGTGCTCCACGCCGCCGTCATACAATGCATCGTAAACCGGCATAATTGCGCCACCCGGATAACCGAAAACGGTATTCACACCCTGTGCCCGCAACGCATGTACCACCCACTGTGCGCCATTCATAGTTAGTTCCCCGTCCTGAATCTCGAGAAACAGAATTTTGTGCTGTTATTCATTGTCTGCTCCTCGGTTATGTTTTTAAGGTCAAAAAAAACCCCCGGACCTTTCGGTGCGGGGGTCTTAGTTCGTTAAGGCTTGATCTCTAAGCCTTTCCTCGTCCAAGTGCAGCCCCGCACGGTGGGATAATAATCACCACCACGCTAATCACGACCAGGCTAATCACTCGTAGAAGGGCTGTCATTTTGTCTTTTCTTGCATCTTGTTCGAAGGAATGCCTAAAGAGTTACCATAGATTTTGCAAATTGCACAAGATATTTTTTAATCACTTTTTGTTGCACCCCCAACTATTTCGATAAAGACCATTGTTTTCTATATAAAAAATGGTGAGTGAAAAAAATTCAATTTCCGTATGTTTCGTACCCTCGTCCAGAGGCTAATTTTTTAGTTCTCATTTTTGCGAGAGTTATTCCATCACTCATACAACTCAGATCACGTTGCATAAATAAACGGGAATCAGACGCTAATTAACGCAATCTGGCAGACTACAGCAGCGATCTCTTATGCACATAATAGTGGCTCAAGGAGGGCTTATGTCACTGTCAATTGTTCATACTCGTGCAGCTCTGGGAGTAAATGCACCCCCGATCACTGTTGAGGTTCATATCAGTAAAGGTCTACCAGGATTAACGATGGTCGGTTTACCTGAAACAACGGTAAAAGAAGCATGCGATCGCGTGCGCAGCGCCATTATCAATAGCGGATATGAATATCCAGCGAAAAAAATCACCATTAACCTTGCACCAGCCGACCTGCCGAAAGAAGGAGGGCGATATGATTTGCCTATCGCTATTGCTTTGCTGGCAGCCTCTGAACAGCTTACAGCCAATAAGTTGCATGAATATGAATTAGTCGGAGAACTGGCGCTTACAGGCGCTCTGCGTGGCGTTCCCGGCGCAATCTCCAGTGCAACTGAAGCTATTAAGTCGGGCAGAAAAATTATCGTCGCGAAAGATAACGAAGCTGAAGTAGGGTTAATTAATGGTGAAGGGTGCTTGATAGCCGATCATTTACAAGCTGTCTGTGCGTTTCTGGAAGGTAAGCATTCTCTCGAACGTCCAGCACCTACTGATGCGGAGTTCAGGGTATTACAACATGATCTCAGTGATGTTGTAGGTCAGGAGCAAGGAAAGCGAGGGCTGGAAATAACCGCCGCAGGGGGCCACAACCTTTTACTGATTGGGCCGCCAGGAACAGGTAAAACAATGCTCGCCAGCCGTATTAATGGCTTATTGCCAGATTTAAGTAATGAAGAAGCTCTGGAAAGTGCCGCGATATTAAGTCTGGTGAATGCTGAATCAGTACAAAAACAATGGCGGCAGCGCCCGTTCCGTTCACCGCATCACAGTGCGTCGTTAACTGCGATGGTAGGCGGTGGCGCAATTCCCGGGCCTGGTGAAATTTCGCTGGCGCATAACGGCGTGCTTTTTCTTGATGAACTACCTGAATTTGAACGACGTACATTAGATGCCTTGCGGGAACCAATTGAGTCTGGGCAGATCCATCTTTCACGCACGCGGGCCAAAATAACCTACCCGGCCCGTTTCCAGCTTGTTGCGGCGATGAATCCTAGCCCTACCGGACATTATCAGGGGAACCATAACCGCTGTACGCCAGAACAAACACTGCGTTACCTAAACCGACTCTCTGGTCCCTTTCTTGACCGATTTGACCTCTCACTGGAGATCCCTCTACCGCCACCCGGTATTTTGAGTAAAGCGGTTGTTCAGGGGGAAAACAGCGCCACCGTTAAACAACGCGTAATGGCCGCCAGAGAGCGCCAATTTAAGCGGCAGAATAAACTGAATGCCTGGCTGGATAGTCCGGAAATACGCCAATTCTGCAAGCTTGAGAGCGAAGACGCGCAGTGGCTGGAAGAAACGCTACTTCATCTGGGATTATCGATTCGTGCCTGGCAGCGATTACTGAAGGTGTCGAGAACTATTGCTGATATTGAACAGTCTGACGTCATCACACGCCAGCATTTACAGGAGGCAGTTAGCTATCGAGCTATCGATCGCTTGCTTATTCATTTACAAAAACTACTGACATAAAAAAAGGGCATTTCGCCCTTTTTATTAATCGTCGGAATCGGTGTAGTCTTCAGCACCTTCGACCTGCGGTTTACCGCCGGAAAGAGTGTGAAAACGTTTTGGACGCTTGATACGCGTCATATATTTGGACCACACGCGTTCTGCTTCTGTCACTGGCTCACGTTCGCCACGGCATACTGCTACGAAGAGTTTCTCTTCCTCGGTAACCGGTTCGCGTTTGCCGAGATCCAGCTCATTGAAGGCATAACCATGACGTTCAAGCAGTTGTGCCTCTTTGATGGTGAAATCACCATGACGAGAGAATCCACGTGGATAATGTTTATTGTCGAAATATCGATTAGTCGTCGTAAAGCTTTCCGCCATCCTGCACGCTCCTAATTCTTTGACCGAGCTAGTTATGGCGCGGAGTATTAGTTACGCTTGACAGAGTGTAAAACAAAACATTTAAATCATAACGACAAATAATTTTGCGGAGAGCACTGTGGATACGGAATTGTTAAAAACTTTCCTGGAAGTTAGCCGAACGCGTCACTTTGGTCGAGCGGCTGAATCGCTCTATCTGACCCAATCAGCCGTGAGCTTTCGAATCAGACAACTGGAAAATCAACTGGGTGTGAATCTTTTCACCCGCCACAGAAACAATATCCGTTTAACCGCTGCCGGAGAAAAGCTTCTGCCTTATGCAGAAACGCTCATGAGCACCTGGCAGGCCGCCCGTAAGGAGGTGGCGCATACCTCACGACATAATGAGTTTTCTATCGGTGCCAGCGCCTCGCTGTGGGAATGTATGCTTAATCAGTGGCTGGGACGCTTGTATCAGAATCAGGATGCCCACACAGGCCTGCAATTTGAAGCGCGAATTGCCCAACGACAGTCTCTGGTAAAACAGCTACATGAACGTCAGCTTGATCTTCTTATTACTACTGAAGCGCCCAAAATGGACGAGTTTAGTAGTCAGTTGTTGGGACATTTCACCTTAGCGCTCTATACCAGCGCCCCCTCTAAGTTAAAGGGTGATCTTAACTACCTACGTCTGGAATGGGGTCCAGATTTTCAACAGCATGAGACAGGTTTGATTGGTGCTGATGAAGTCCCAATCCTGACTACCAGTTCTGCTGAACTGGCACAACAACAGATTGAAATGCTTAATGGCTGCACCTGGCTGCCAGTAAGTTGGGCGCGTAAAAAAGGCGGTCTGCATACTGTTGTCGACAGTACAACACTTTCACGACCACTTTATGCCATATGGCTGCAAAATAGCGACAAACATGCGGTGATTCGCGATCTATTGAAAATTAACGTACTGGATGAAGTGTATTAATCTGAATGGCTGGCAAGGACGCCGGTAGATGGATTTATTAGGATGGGTTATTTCAGATAAAAAAAATCCTTAGCTTTCGCTAAGGATGATTTCTGGCAGGGGCGGAGAGACTCGAACTCCCAACACCCGGTTTTGGAGACCGGTGCTCTACCAATTGAACTACGCCCCTAATTAGGGTGGCGGAACGGACGGGACTCGAACCCGCGACCCCCTGCGTGACAGGCAGGTATTCTAACCGACTGAACTACCGCTCCACCGAATTCTTTTACAACCACCGGTTTTATGACCGGCTTACTGCTTAATTTGATGCCTGGCAGTTCCC
>NZ_RHJI01000021.1 GCF_004211955.1 Escherichia sp. E1V33 | reverse complement strand
CTGCCAGGCATCAAATAAAGCGAAAGGCCATCCGGAAGGATGGCCTTTTTGCGTTGGTGCAAAACGAAAGGCTCAGTCGAAAGACTGGGCCTTTTGTCTTATCTATGACCCGTCCTGAATAGCGTAGACAGTAAAAACTACTGGATGCGGAGCTGACTAAGAAATAAAGATCCTACCATTCCCTTGTATACGCCAGATGCTCGCCCATTTCCATAAGACAACCTCACCTGAAATTCTACCAGGCCATCCTGAATAATCATTCTCCTGCTAACTAAATTCGCAGTTATGGTTGCATAAATACAAGTAACAAATGTATAACATTCACCTCGCTAAATAATAAACAACATCGACCGACAAAGCATCGGATTATGGCAGGAGAAATATTGGCATGGCAGAAAGTACTGTAACGGCAGACGGCAAACTGACAAGTAGTGATACTCGTCGCCGCATCTGGGCAATAGTAGGAGCCTCTTCAGGTAACCTGGTCGAATGGTTCGATTTTTATGTCTACTCATTCTGTTCCCTCTACTTCGCTCACATCTTCTTCCCTTCTGATAACACTACCACTCAATTACTGCAGACAGCCGGTGTTTTTGCTGCAGGCTTTCTGATGCGTCCAATAGGTGGCTGGCTATTTGGACGCATAGCCGATAAACATGGTCGTAAAAAATCAATGTTGCTATCGGTGTGTATGATGTGTTTCGGATCACTGGTTATCGCCTGCCTGCCAGGTTATGAGACTATCGGTACCTGGGCTCCAGCATTATTGCTTCTCGCGCGTTTATTTCAGGGATTATCCGTTGGCGGAGAATATGGCACCAGCGCCACTTATATGAGTGAAGTTGCTGTTGAAGGGCGAAAAGGGTTCTACGCTTCGTTCCAGTATGTCACGCTAATTGGCGGCCAGTTGCTGGCCTTACTGGTTGTGGTGGTTTTACAACATACTATGGAAGATTCTACTCTCAGAGAGTGGGGATGGCGCATTCCTTTTGCATTAGGAGCAGTGTTAGCCGTTGTAGCGTTGTGGTTACGTCGTCAATTAGATGAAACTTCGCAACAAGAAACGCGCGCTTTAAAAGAAGCGGGTTCAATGAAGGGATTATGGCGCAATCGTCGTGCATTCATCATGGTTCTTGGCTTCACTGCTGCGGGTTCCCTTTGTTTCTATACCTTCACCACTTACATGCAGAAGTATCTGGTGAATACTGCAGGAATGCACGCAAACGTAGCGAGCGGCATTATGACCGCGGCATTGTTTGTATTTATGCTTATTCAACCACTCATTGGCGCGCTGTCGGATAAGATTGGTCGCCGTACCTCAATGTTATGTTTCGGTTCTCTGGCAGCCATTTTTACCGTTCCTATTCTCTCAGCATTACAGAACGTTTCCTCGCCTTATGCCGCTTTTGGTCTGGTGATGTGCGCCCTGCTGATAGTGAGTTTTTATACATCAATCAGCGGGATCCTGAAGGCTGAGATGTTCCCGGCGCAGGTTCGCGCATTAGGTGTTGGTCTGTCATATGCAGTCGCCAATGCTATATTTGGTGGTTCGGCGGAGTACGTAGCGTTGTCGCTGAAATCAATTGGAATGGAAACAGCCTTCTTCTGGTATGTGACCTTAATGGCCGTGGTGGCATTGCTGGTTTCTTTGATGCTGCACCGCAAAGGGAAGGGGATGCGTCTTTAGTGACGGGTCAGTTGCCAGACTGTATAGCCGGTGCTTGCACCGGCGACATCCCAGGCAAAATCTTTCCAGCTCCAGCCGCTTCCTTCGGGGCGGCTATCCCAAAGTTCTTTTGATGCCCCCAGACCTACAGAGAACATCAGCCCGAACATCGCGCTGCGGTCGCGACTCATCCCCTGATGTTGCGCATATTCATTTCCTGCGGCGGAAAGCATCGCCGAGGCGATAAAGTGTTGAGCTTTATCCTGCCCGTGCCAGCTATCGTTAGCTATGTGGCTGCAACCAGAAAGTAACAATAGCGAACAGACAAAAAGAATACGCAACGCGGCCTCCAAAAAACAAACCCCGTACAGGACGGGGTTCAGATTACAGGATACGGCTAATTAATCGGTCGATGCGGATGCGGCGCAAACGGCGGATAAGTTTGCGAACTTTCACCGGGTAATCGGCAATACTTTGCAGATCGCGGTAGTGCTTAACAATGGTGGTATGCTCTCGGATCAGATCCAATTCTTTTTCACGTTGCGGCGCAAGCTCCAGTTGCGGATCGTGGATCAAAATGGCGTTTTCCAGATCCAGACGCCAGGCGCGTGGATTCAGGTTATTACCGGTTATCAGCATCCACTTATCATCAACCCACATTCCTTTCAGGTGGTAAGTATTGTCATCATCTTTCCATAACCGGACCACTAACTGGTCAGTATTGACGTAATACTGCAAACGGCTCAGGAAGCGACGCAGATTGATCTCATAAAGATAAGGCAACGCACCAATTATCTTGAATGGTTCATCTTCCGGAATATAGAAGTCATTCGCGGTTTTATCACCAACGATAATTTCGACCTTTTTCCCTTCGCGCAGCAACTGGATGATATTGCGCACCAGGATTGCCGGCAGGTTGAAGTATGGTGTGCAGATAGTCAGTTTCTGCTCGGCACAGGGCATCAGATGGAAAATGGTCTTGTTCAACAGACTCGATTTCCCCAGGCCCACCAACGGCGTGACGGAAAGTTGATCGTTATCAGCATCTCCCTGGAAATGATAAGCGGCATCACGCAACTCCTGGCGGAACAGGCGAATGTCGTTCTTGATTTCCGGACTTTTTGGGCGATGTTCATCATCCAGACGGTTAACACCGCGACCATTCATAATATTCTGCGTAACCCATTCAAACATAATGTCTGACATCTTGCGGTTACGAATCAGATGATAACGGTCGTAGCGGTATTTATCATGCTGATGCAGATAAACATCGTTCAGGCTCGCACCGCTGTAAAGTACGCTATCGTCGATGATAAAGCCTTTAAAATGCAGAACGCCCAGGGCTTCACGGGTATTGATGGGAACGCCATAAACCGGAACATCTACGCCCGGATTTTCCTGCGCCATGCGGCAGTACCAGTCAGCGTTAGTGTTAGATGCCGCAGCGCCAATGCGTCCACGTTGCGCACGATGCCAGTCGACCAGCACCCGCACATCCAGTTCCGGACGCTGCCGTTTAGCCTCATATAGCGCGCTCAGAATGCCTTTGCCACCGTCATCCTGTTCGAGATACAGGGCAACAATGCAAATGCGCTGCTTCGCGCTGGCTATTTTTTCCAGCAGCGTCTCCCGGAAATCGGCGGGAGCGTAAAAGAAATCGACATCATCAACTGATTGAGAAATCTTGGGTAGTTGGGCAAGGTGTTGTTGATGTTTATTACGCTTAAATTTTGACAACATCACAGTGCATTTCTTCTCTGTTCATTGAAGGGTCCTCTGTGCAATGCAGACGACATAAGCGGGCAATAATAACACCAGTCCCGATTAAGTGGTCAACATTTCCAGTACCTTACTCATGATTCCTCGCGCTGGGCAAGATTTAGCGTAAGCCCAACGATCCCCTCTTCGAGCTGGATATCGACGTTAAACCCGAGCTTGCGGGCCAGCGCCACCATGCCACGATTGTTTGGCATCGTAATACCATTCAGACGTTGTAATCCGTGATCTCGCGTATAGGTAATCAACTTTTCCATTAAGCGTCGACCTAAGCCTAACCCTTTGAGATCCGAGCGAACCAGCACGGCAAATTCGGCATCGATGTTATCAGGGTCGGAGATCGCACGCGTGACGCCGAGGATCTCTTCCGTTTGATCAAAACGTCGCACCGCCACAAACGCCATTTCCCGATCGTAGTCGATCTGCGTCATGTTAGCTAAATCTTCATGGGTGAATTCGTTGATCTCGCTAAAGTAGCGGTAATAAAGATCTTCTTTGGTGACTCGCGAAATAAATTGCTGAAGCTGTGGCTCATCTTCCGGCAAAATCGGGCGGAACAAGCAACGTACGCCGTTTTTCAATTCAACCCACTCTTCCAGCTGATGCGGGTACGGGCGCACGGCCAGCCGACTCTCGTTATCGCCTTCAAATGGCGCAATATCGAGCGTGACATCCAGGGCTGTAAATTCACTGCCGGAAGCCAGCAAAGGATGAATATCCAGCCGCTGGATCTCCGGGCAATCGACAATCAGGTTGGAAACCTGCACCAGTAACTGGCTTAATCCGGCCACATCCAGCGGGCGCAGTGCACTACGCGCACGAATCTTTTTACTTTTGATCCCCTGAATAACCAGATAGCGGGCCAGGTTCATGTTCAGCGGCGGTAGTGCGACGACGGCTTGATCTTCAGGACGCCACTCCACACCGCCTTCTCCCAGCATGATCAACGGCCCGAAAACCGGATCGTGCTCAACCACCACCCGCAACTCCTGAGCGCCAGCCCGGTTAGCCATACTTTGCACCAACAGGCCGTGGATACGTGCCTGCGGCCAGGCCATTTTTACGCGATCGAAAATAGCGTTTGCCGCTTGCTGGACTTCATTGGCTGTACGCAGGTAGAGCATGACACCCTGAACTTCCGATTTATGTGGAATATCCGGCGAACGCAATTTCAGCGCCACCGGATAACCAATCTGTTCGGCAATATGCACCGCTTCGGTGCTATCGCTGGCAATCCAGGTGGGAAGCGTGTTCATACCGTACGCTTGCAGGATGGGCTGAACTTCATGGGTATCGAGCGACGTTGCTCCTTCGGCAATCGCCTGTTGCAACAGAAGATGCGCTTCTGCGGTATTAGAGGTCAGATTGCTGGGCAGCGCCGGCGTTTCGCGTAGTTGCTTCTGGTTACGCCGGTACTCCACCATATGCATAAAAGCAGTGATAGTTCCTTCTGGCGTTCGATAGGTCGGCAGCCCGGCTTCGCTGAATAAACGTCGTGCCTCTTGCGAGGAGTGCTCGCCACACCAGTTCGTCAGCAGAGATACATACTTGCTGCGGGGATGATGCTTTACCGCTTCAATTAATGCTTGCGCGCTTTCTGTTGCGGGAGCAGCGGCGCTGGGCGAATGAATAACCATCAGCGCATCAAAATCCTGGCTGTGGAGCAGAATGTCCAGCGTTTTGACATAATGCTCGCAACTGGCGTCATCGCGCAGATCGAGCGGGTTAGAGATTGCCACATGTTCTGGCAGTGCATCGCGCAGTTTCTGGCAGGTCTCTTCACTGAGCGTTGCCAGCTTGCCATTGCGTGACCATAAGGCATCCAGCGCCAGCGCGGCAGGCGCAGCACCGTTGCTGATAATCATCAGGCGATCACCACGCAGCGGGCGCATATGGCTAAGGGTTTCCACTGCCGAAAACAGTTCGTGTGTGTCCTGTACCCGCAACAAACCGGCGCGCTGAATAGCCGCATCCCATGCCGGGTCCATTCCTGCCGTTGTGTTCAGCAATCGCTGTGCCGCCGGGCTACGTCCGCTTTTAATCACCAGAATCGGTTTATTACGCGAGGCACTACGGGCCGCCGAAACAAAGCGTCGCGCATCGCTTAACTGTTCGAGATAGAGCAGGATGGCGCTGGTTTTACTGTCGCGTGCCAGGTAATCGAGCAATTCATCAACGTCGATATCCAGACTATCGCCGAGCGCAATAAAATACGAAAAGCCCATTTCACGCTGTTGCGCCCAGTCGAGAATGGTGTTGGAAACAGCAGCCGATTGCGAAATAAACGCCAGCTTGCCGCGTTTAATCGGCACCGGGGAAAAGCTGGCATTCAGACCTTGCCACGGCGCCAGTAATCCCAGACTGTTTGGCCCAAGCAGGCGCATGTTATGGCGCTGGGCGCAGACACGGAGATCTTCGTGTTGCGATGCCGGGGCAGAAAGAATAATGCAGGTTTTACAGCCTTTCTCGCCGAGCTCTTCCAGAAGCGCCAGATTGCGGCTGGCATTGGTACACAGTACGGCAAGGTCGGGCGTAAATGGAAGACTGGCGATGTCCGGCCAGGCCAGTACGCCTTGTACCGCTTTCCAGGCAGGCGTCACCGGTAACACCGGTCCGTTAAAGCCACCCGCCAGCAGGTTACGCATCATCAGGTAACCTGCGCGATTAGGTTTCATCGATGCGCCAATTACCGCTATCGATTTTGGTCGCAGTAGTGCTTCCAGTCCTCGCTGACTCATACCAGTCTCCCGCAGAAGTGACTGAATGATTTTAAACGCTTTCTAACTGTTCTGCTGTGATGCTACCCAGATGTTGCGTTTTTCCTGCCAGATAGCGTGTTTTAAAGCGAGTGAAATGCTCGCCTAAGCTAGTCGCAGCTCCGGTATCGCCCGCCATATCTAAAAGTGCGATAGCTACTTCAGCGGTACAATATTGGCCTTCAGCCTGGGCTTCACGCAGGCGATAGGCAGAAAGGCGGGAAAGATCGACGGAAATGACGGGAAGATTATCCAGATACGGACTTTTACGAAACATCTTGCGAGCTTCCGGCCAGGTGCCATCGAGCATAATAAATAGCGGTGGCTTACCGGAAGGCGGCCTGACGATGACTTCCCGTTGCTCATCAGCATACGAGGCGGGAAAAACCACCATTGGCTGATATTCCTGATTCTGTACCAGATCCAGCAAGTCCTGCGAGGGTTCAGTACGTGACCATTGAAACGCAACGGTATTCGGCAAGATATCGGCAATCAAACGCCCGGTATTGCTGGGCTTCATTGGCTCGGTGTCGAACATCAGCAAACAGAAGCGACTTTTTGCTTCCGCTGGCGTGATCGTTGAACAGAGACATAATTTCTCTGGTAATAGACAGCGTTGGCAACGACGAACGCGATTACCACGGGCAAGAAAAGGACGCGTTGCGCGCGCAATACGCTCGGCGCGTAACTGGAGAACAGCGTTTTCGGTCATGAGAGAGAGCGTCGAAAAAACGCCATTGTCGCAGAGGAGGAAACGGGGCACAAGATGTGCCCCGACAAGGTTAAAGCGATTCGTTCAGCCAGCTGTCGAACGGCGCTTTCGGTACTGCGCCATTAAGCATGTCGACAACCTGACCGTTTTTGAAAATCATGATCGTCGGTATGCTACGAATTCCAAAGCGACTGCTCAATTCACGTTCAGCCTCGGTATTCACTTTCACAAAGCGCACTTTACCGCTACGCTCTTGCGCGACATCTTCAAAAATTGGTGCGAAATTACGGCAGGGGCCGCACCACGGTGCCCAGAAGTCGATCACCACAGGCAGATCGTCTTTCAGTAATTTGTCGAGCGTTTCACCGGTCGCATTAATCACCTCTCCGTCAAACAAGTCGTGACCGCAGCGTCCGCATTTTGCCGCATCTTCGATCCGATCGTCGGGAATGCGATTGATAGCCTGACAATGGGTACAAACGGTATTCATAACTAACCTCGGGATGAGTAAGGAGACTTATCGGCAACGACGCCGGTATGTTTCTAATATGTTACATATTATCGGGGGCATTGTTCCAGACAACAATCTGTTTTATTCAATAGGTACGATAGTCGCAGGCTTTGGTACGAAATCATGGCGAACCGCGCTCACTTCGGGTAATCTGCGCGCTTCGCGCAGCGCTGGTGGAGAAAAGCATGAACGATGAAATGAAAGGTAAAAGCGGCAAGGTCAAAGTGATGTATGTCCGCAGTGATGATGATTCTGATAAACGTACCCATAACCCGCGAACCGGGAAAGGGGGCGGGCGTCCAGGAAAATCTCGTGCTGACGGTGGCCGTCGCCCCGCCCGCGATGACAAACAGAGTCAGCCCCGTGACCGGAAGTGGGAAGATTCGCCGTGGCGCACGGTTTCCCGCGCGCCGGGTGATGATACGCCAGAAAAGGCCGATCACGGTGGCATTAGTGGTAAAAGTTTTATTGATCCGGAAGTGTTGCGTCGTCAGCGTGCGGAAGAAACCCGCGTCTACGGCGAAAATGCATGTCAGGCGCTTTTCCAGAGCCGTCCGGAAGCGATTGTTCGCGCCTGGTTTATCCAGAGCGTAACGCCACGTTTTAAAGAAGCCTTGCGCTGGATGGCGGCAAACCGCAAAGCGTACCATGTGGTGGATGAAGCCGAACTGACAAAGGCGTCAGGCACGGAACATCACGGTGGCGTTTGCTTCCTGATCAAAAAGCGTAACGGCACAACCGTGCAGCAGTGGGTAAGTCAGGCAGGCGCGCAGGATTGTGTACTGGCGCTGGAAAACGAATCTAATCCGCATAACCTGGGCGGCATGATGCGCAGCTGCGCGCACTTCGGCGTGAAAGGTGTTGTGGTGCAGGATGCGGCGTTGCTGGAATCGGGAGCGGCTATCCGTACCGCAGAAGGCGGCGCAGAACATGTTCAGCCGATTACTGGCGACAACATTGTTAACGTGCTGGATGATTTCCGTCAGGCGGGCTACACCGTGGTGACCACTTCCAGCGAGCAAGGTAAACCGCTGTTCAAAACCAGTCTGCCAGAAAAAATGGTGCTTGTGCTGGGTCAGGAATATGAAGGGTTACCGGATGCCGCACGCGATCCGAACGATTTACGCGTGAAGATTGACGGTACTGGCAACGTTGCCGGGCTGAATATCTCTGTCGCAACCGGCGTTCTTCTTGGCGAATGGTGGCGTCAGAATAAAGCCTGATATGATAAATCAGCCGGGTGGCAGTTCTGCCATCCGGCGTTTTCCTGCAAATTTATTCACTCTCTGCCGGTAATACTGGCATCCAGTCAATCGGCGTCTCGCCACGTTGTTCCAGCCACTGATTTGCCAGCACAAAATGATTACAGCCAAAGAATCCACGATGCGCAGAAAGCGGTGACGGATGCGGTGCTTTCAGCACGTGATGGCGTTGCTTATCTATAATCGCCCCTTTCTTTTGTGCATGCGATCCCCACAACAAAAACACCACACCTTCGCGATGCTGATTAATCAGACTGATGACTTTATCCGTAAACGTCTCCCAACCGAGGCTGGCGTGGGAATGCGCCTGACCTGCGCGAACCGTCAACACAGTATTGAGCAGCAGAACGCCCTGACGGGCCCAGCTTTCAAGATAGCCATGAGTTGGGCGAGTAAAGCCAGGAATAGTATTTTCCAGCTCTTTATACATATTCAGTAGTGACGGTGGTGTTGGAATTCCGGGGCGAACGGAAAACGCCAGACCATGTGCCTGTCCCGGTCCGTGATAGGGATCCTGGCCGAGAATCACCACTTTAACGTCACCCAACTCTGTAAAGCGGAACGCATTAAAGACATCTTTTTGTGGCGGATAGATAGTGATGCCCGACTGCCGCTCGCTGGCGACGGTCTGAAGGGTATTAAGAAAATAGGGTTGCTGCTTCTCTTCAGCCAGCACGTCGTGCCAGGTTAATTCGTTAGCCATCTCGCTCTCCTGCGAATCTTCAATCCGCCTAGCTTAACTGCTTCTTTCTACAGAACAAAACCAGGCTCGCTTTTTAGCCAAAAATACGTGAAAAAAAATGTAAATTGGTAAAATTTCACACCCGCATAAGTTGATGTAAAACAATAAAATCCATTTGCGACCTTACTTGGTGTGTGGTTTTTGTTGATTTAAATCAAAGAATCAGGGGGCTCTGAGGAGTATATATACACTCAAGCAACAATGGTTTTACCAATTGGCCGCGACAGGCTGATCAAATCAAATAAATTTTGCCGGGGAGGCATCACATGATTACAGGTATCCAGATTACTAAAGCCGCTAACGACGATCTGCTGAACTCTTTCTGGCTGCTGGACAGCGAAAAAGGCGAAGCGCGTTGCATCGTTGCGAAAGCAGGTTTTGCAGAAGACGAAGTGGTTGCAGTAAGCAAACTGGGTGACATTGAGTACCGTGAAGTTCCAGTAGAAGTTAAACCAGAAGTTCGCGTAGAAGGTGGTCAGCACCTGAACGTAAACGTTCTGCGTCGTGAAACTCTGGAAGATGCAGTTAAGCATCCGGAAAAATATCCGCAGCTGACCATCCGTGTATCCGGTTATGCAGTTCGCTTTAACTCTCTGACTCCGGAACAGCAGCGCGACGTTATCGCTCGTACCTTTACTGAAAGCCTGTAAGGCTTAAGTAGCAAGTTAATAAGCGGAAGAGGGCGACCTCTTCCGCTTTTTTCATTAATAGAAAATGCGTACCGCGCAATAGATCAGCAGCAGCGCGAGCACGATATTTAACTGGCGACCATACTGGCGAAACAATCGCTGAAACAGATGCCCCGCCAGCGCCCAGCACACATTACCAAACGTCCCAATCATCGCCAGCAAAACGCTGACGCCAACTACCCAGCTTAACGCCTGCGTTTGCGGCAGGACAAACGTCGAAAGTGCCGTAACGCCGTACAAAATGATTTTGACGTTCACAAACTGTAAAGCAAAGCTGGCCCAAAAACTGATCGGTTTTGTCTGAAGCCCGTCTTCCTTTGTTGGACTGGTAGCGATTTTCCACGCCAGCCAGACAATATATGCCGCCCCCGCCCAACTCAACAGATGTACGGCTGCCGGGTCGATAACAGCCAGTGAAAACGAAATTCCCGCACACAGCAGCATGACGATTAAAAATCCCAGACTCATTCCCGCCAGTACGCGGGTACTCTGACGAAACCCATGCGACGTGGCAGAACTAAGGGCGAGAATATTGTTTGGTCCTGGCGTGAGGGCGGTAATCAGGGTGTAGGTCCAAAAAGCACTTAAAAGGGTCGGTGTCACTTGTTATCTCCTCTGTTTTGGTAGACAGTACCCGACACAGAACATTTAAAAAAATGAATGTTTTCACATTCTAAATTCGATATTTTCGATAGGTTTGGGATTATGGATCTGCGCCGTTTTATTACGCTTAAAACCGTGGTGGAAGAGGGGACCTTTTTGCGTGCTTCGCAAAAATTGTGCTGCACACAGTCGACGGTTACCTTTCATATTCAGCAGCTTGAGCAGGAGTTCTCAGTCCGGTTATTTGAGAAAATTGGCCGACGGATGTGCCTCACTCGCGAAGGTAAAAAGCTGCTGCCGCACATTTATGAACTCACCAGAGTGATGGATACCCTTCGTGAGGCTGCCAAAAAGGAGTCGGATCCGGACGGGGAACTACGCGTTGTTTCGGGCGAAACGTTGCTCTCTTACCGAATGCCGCAGGTGTTGCAGCGTTTTCGGCAACGCGCCCCAAAAGTGCGTTTATCGTTGCAGTCTCTGAACTGTTACGTGATCCGTGATGCGCTACTGAATGATGAGGCCGATGTCGGTGTTTTTTATCGCGTAGGGAATGATGATGCCCTAAACCGACGAGAATTGGGTGAACAATCGCTGGTGCTGGTGGCGTCACCGCAAATTGCAGATGTCGATTTTACGCAGCCTGGCAGGCATAACGCCTGCAGTTTTATCATCAATGAGCCGCAATGCGTCTTCCGGCAGATCTTTGAAAGCACGCTGCGCCAGCGGCGGATCACAGTGGAAAGCACCATTGAGCTAATTAGCATTGAAAGTATCAAGCGTTGTGTTGCGGCAAATATCGGTGTCAGCTACTTGCCACGTTTTGCGGTGGCAAAAGAGCTTGAAAGCGGTGAATTAATTGAATTGCCCTTTGGCGAACAACCGCAGACCATTACAGCAATGTGCGCACACCATGCTGGAAAAGCGGTTAGCCCAGCGATGCACACTTTTATTCAGTGTGTTGAAGAGTGTTTTGTGGCTGGATAAAAACAATGCCGGGCTTAAACCCGGCATTCAACTTGTCGACAAAGTGCGCTTTGTTCATGCCGGATGCGGCGTAAACGCCTTATCCAGCCTACAAGATCGTGCAAATTCAATATATTGCATGAGCCGCGTAGGCCTGATAAGCGTAGCGCATCAGGCAGTTTTACGTTTGCCAGTACTTTCAATGCCGGGCTTAAACCCGGCATTCAACTTGTCGACAAAGTGCGCTTTGTTCATGCCGGATGCGGCGTAAACGCCTTATCCAGCCTTCAAGATCGTGAAAATTCAATATATTGCATGAGCCGCGTAGGCCTGATAAGCGTAGCGCATCAGGCAGTTTTGCGTTTGCCAGCACTTTTAATGCCGGGCTTAAACCCGGCATTATGATTACTCTTCTGTCGTTTGCGGCGGTACGCCTGTTCCGCTTGGTTTGCGGCGCTTACCAATATTTTTGGTATCGCGATGGCGTTTTTTCACCCGCGGCTTCTCTTTCTCTTTAGCCTTTTTCTTCTCGGCGCGTTTTGCCAGTACTTTCTTAGATGGCTTGCCTGTCTGCTTCTCGCTTGGCGCACGCGTTTTCGGGCGTAACTCATCAATTACGCGAGCTTTAATCGGCTCTTCAATGTAACGGCCAACCTTGCCCAGCAGCAGATGGTCATGGGCTTCCACCAGCGAAATCGCGGTTCCTTTACGACCGGCGCGCGCGGTACGTCCGATACGGTGCAAATAAGTATCGCCACTGCGCGGCATATCGAAGTTAAAGACGTGGCTGACGTCAGGAATATCGATACCGCGTGCAGCAACATCGGTGGCAACCAGTACGTTAACGCGACCTTCGGTCAGACGCTTAATCGCTTCGTTACGCTTGCCTTGTACCATCTCACCTTCGAGATAGCAGTTGTTGATGCCCGCTTCGCGTAGCCAGTTTGCCAGCTCATGCACACGCTCACGCTTACGCACAAACACGATTGAGCGAGTCGCCTCAGGCTGTTTTAACAGGTGCACCAGCAACGCGGTTTTATGCTCAAGATCATCGGCGCGGTAATACCACTGATGGATCTTTTTGCGCTCACGAGTGGAAGGATTAGCAGAAACTTCCACCGGATCTTCCAGCAGACGCTCGGCAAAATCCTGAATCGCATCGCCTTCCAGCGTTGCGGAGAAAAGCAGGGTCTGTTTACGCCAGCGCGTTTCGCCAGCAATTTGTTCGATATCCTGAGCGAAGCCCATATCCAGCATACGGTCTGCTTCGTCGAGGATCAGCGTTTCAACCGCGCGGCAATCGAAGTTCTCTTCTTTTATGTATTGCAGCAGACGTCCGGTCGTGGCGACCACGATATCCTGGTTTTCGCTGAACACTTCCGCGTGGTTCATATAGGCTACGCCGCCGGTGATGGTGGCGATATCCAGATGCGTATGTTTCGCCAGTTCGCGGGCATGATCGGCCACCTGCATCGCCAGCTCGCGAGTTGGGGTAAGGATCAAAATACGCGGCGGACCGGATTTCTTACGCGGGAAATCGAGCAGGTGCTGCAACGCTGGCAGCAGATACGCCGCCGTTTTACCGGTGCCTGTCGGCGCAGAACCGAGTACATCACGGCCATCGAGCGCAGGCGGAATGGCGGCAGCCTGAATGGCGGTCGGGCGAGTGAAACCTTTATCCTGGAGGGCTTCCAGCAGGCTTTCGTCGAGTTCAAGTTCGGAAAAAGTCGTTACAGTCATGTTCTACCTCTGTGTGGGGCGCTGATTATAGACGTTACGGCTGCAATCTTCATCTGTTTGTATGGATATCGCTTCTCAGGTATTGTTCTTACCCGGTGCTATCGCCGTTTTTCCAGCAAGGTTTGATTTACATGTCACAGTCTACATCCGTGCTTCGTCGTAATGGATTTACTTTTAAACAGTTTTTTGTCGGTCACGAACGATGTGCGATGAAAGTGGGAACGGATGGAATTTTACTTGGCGCATGGGCTCCGGTGGCAGAGGTAAAACGCTGCCTTGATATCGGCACTGGTAGCGGGTTGTTGGCACTGATGCTGGCGCAACGAACCGATGACAGTGTGATGATTGATGCGGTCGAGCTTGAAAACGAAGCGGCTGCCCAGGCGCAGGAAAATATTGCCCAGTCCCCGTGGGCAGAGCGGATTAACGTCCATACGGCGGATATTCAGCAGTGGGTAACACAGCAGACAGCACGCTTCGATTTAATCATCAGCAACCCGCCCTATTATGAGCAGGGAGTGGAGTGTGCGACACCGCAGCGGGAACAGGCGCGTTATACCACCACGCTGGATCATCAATCCTTGCTGACTTGCGCGGCAGAGTGCATTACCGAAGAGGGATTTTTCTGCGTGGTGCTGCCAGAGCAAATCGGTAATAGTTTTACTGAGCTGGCATTAAGCATGGGGTGGCATTTACGTTTGCGAACGGATGTGGCAGAAAACGAAGCGCGATTGCCGCATCGGGTGCTGCTGGCATTCTCCCCACTGGCAGGGGAGTGCTTTTGCGATCGCTTAGTGATTCGTGGGCCAGACCAGAACTATTCCGAAGCGTACACTGCGCTGACCCAAGCTTTTTATCTGTTTATGTAATGATTGACGGGGGAAAGGATCGACGGACCGGAATGCGTGAGCAGTTCCGGATAATCCAGCGTGAAATGCAACCCCCGACTCTCCTTACGCATCATTGCACAGCGAACAATTAACTCGGCAACCTGCACCAGATTACGCAGCTCCAGCAAATTATTCGACACGCGGAAGTGGGCGTAATATTCGTCTATTTCCTGTTGCAACATATTGATACGCCGCAGTGCGCGCTCAAGACGTTTTGTTGTGCGCACAATGCCGACGTAATCCCACATAAACAGGCGTAACTCATGCCAGTTATGTTGAATCACCACCAGTTCGTCAGGATTCTCAACACGGCTTTCATCCCACGGCGGTAACGTATTGACGCCGTGCGCATAAGGCATACGTTTTGTAATATCTTCCGCCGCCGACCAGCCATAGACCAGACACTCCAGCAAGGAGTTAGAGGCCATGCGGTTAGCGCCGTGTAAGCCGGTATAACTCACTTCGCCAATGGCATACAAGCCCTCGACGTCCGTACGTCCATGAACGTCAACCATTACACCGCCGCAGGTATAGTGCGCAGCAGGCACAATCGGCACCGGTTCTTGTGTGAGATCAAGCCCCAGCCCGAGCAGCTTTTCGTAGATCATTGGGAAATGCTGGTGAATAAAATCGGCGGGCTTATGGCTGATATCGAGGAACATACAATCCGCGCCGAGGCGTTTCATCTCATGGTCAATGGCGCGGGCGACAATATCGCGCGGGGCCAGTTCGCCGCGCACATCAAAATCAGGCATAAAACGAGTGCCATCCGGACGTTTCAAATAAGCGCCTTCGCCGCGTAAGGCTTCCGTTAACAGGAAATTCCGTGCCTGTGGATGGTACAGCGCGGTAGGGTGAAACTGATTAAATTCGAGATTGGCGACCCGGCAACCAGCACGCCAGGCCATGGCAATACCATCACCAGAGGAAATATCTGGATTGGTGGTGTACTGATAAACTTTCGACGCACCGCCAGTTGCCAGCACTACCGCTTTAGCGTGGCAAGTTTCCACTGTTTCTTTATTACGGTTCCACACCCACGCGCCAACAACCCGTCGCGTTCCAGGCAGACCAATCTTATCAGAAACAATCAGATCAACCGCATTGCTGCGTTCCAGCACACGAATATTCGGATGGTTCTGCGCCTTGCTCACCAGCGTGGTTTCTACTTCTCTACCGGTGGCGTCGGCAGCATGAAGAATACGACGGTGACTATGCCCACCTTCACGGGTCAGATGATAGCTTTCTTCGCCATTTGGCTGAATGTGGGTGTCAAACAACACTCCCTGATCGATTAGCCATTGCACGCAGGAACGCGCGTTGCTGGCGACAAACTCAACCGCATGGCGATCGCAAATGCCGGCGCCAGCAATTAATGTGTCTTCCACATGCGAGTCTATGCTGTCAGTTTCATCAAATACGGCGGCGATTCCGCCCTGGGCATAAAATGTTGAGCCTTCCGTTACCGGGCCTTTGCTAAGAACGATGACCTGATGCTGGTCAGCCAGACGTAGTGCCAGTGAAAGCCCGGCTGCGCCGCTACCGATAATCAACACATCGCAATAATGTTCAGGAAGAGTATTCATTTTGTTTGTTTAATTTACTAAACACAGTTTGGTCAGCATAGCATCACGTTGTGTAATTAAACACCTGCTATTTTAATATTTGTTACAATGGCTAAACAGGGAGATCCTGGGTGGTGGAAAAAAGAGAAGTTGCTTGCTGGCGGAGGATTAGGTGGTGAAATAAAAAGGCCGTTGGGGTACTCTTCAGGCAGTTAAATGGGCATTTCTACACAGATAATGCGATGTTCAGATTCTGTAGACTTATAATGATAGATAATGATCCGTCTACAGCATGACAAACAAAAACAGATGCGTTACGGAACTTTACAAAAAAGAGACACTCTAACCTTTTGCTTGCTCAAATTGCAGCTAATGGAGTGGCGTTTCGATAGCGCGTGGAAATTTGGTTTGGGGAGACTTTACCTCGGATGAGCGAGCAGTTAACGGACCAGGTCCTGGTTGAACGGGTCCAGAAGGGAGATCAGAAAGCTTTTAACTTACTGGTAGTGCGCTATCAGCATAAAGTGGCGAGCCTGGTTTCCCGCTATGTGCCGTCGGGTGATGTTCCCGATGTGGTACAAGAAGCTTTTATTAAAGCCTATCGTGCGCTGGATTCGTTCCGGGGAGATAGTGCTTTTTATACATGGCTGTATCGGATCGCTGTAAATACAGCGAAAAATTACCTGGTTGCTCAGGGACGTCGTCCACCTTCCAGTGATGTGGATGCCATTGAAGCTGAAAACTTCGAAAGTGGCGGCGCGCTGAAAGAAATTTCGAACCCTGAGAACTTAATGTTGTCAGAAGAACTGAGACAGATAGTTTTCCGAACTATTGAGTCCCTCCCGGAAGATTTACGCATGGCAATAACCTTGCGGGAGCTGGATGGCCTGAGCTATGAAGAGATAGCCGCTATCATGGATTGTCCGGTAGGTACGGTGCGTTCACGTATCTTCCGAGCGAGGGAAGCTATTGATAATAAAGTTCAACCGCTTATCAGGCGTTGACGATAGCGGGATACTGGATAAGGGTATTAGGCATGCAGAAAGAACAACTTTCCGCTTTAATGGATGGCGAAACGCTGGATAGTGAGCTGCTTAACGAACTGGCTCACAACCCAGAAATGCAGAAAACCTGGGAAAGCTATCACTTAATCCGTGACTCTATGCGGGGTGATACTCCTGAGTTGCTTCATTTCGATATCTCATCACGTGTGATGGCCGCCATTGAAGAAGAGCCAGTTCGTCAACCGACGACATTGATCCCAGAGGCCCAGCCTGCGCCGCATCAATGGCAGAAAATGCCATTCTGGCAGAAAGTACGTCCATGGGCGGCACAGATTACCCAAATGGGCGTAGCAGCATGCGTATCGCTTGCAGTTATCGTTGGCGTCCAGCACTATAATGGACAATCTGAAACGTCCCAGCAGCCCGAAACACCGGTATTTAATACTCTGCCGATGATGGGTAAAGCCAGTCCGGTAAGTCTGGGAGTACCTTCTGAAGCGACCGCAAACAATGGTCAACAGCAACAGGTACAGGAGCAGCGTCGTCGCATTAATGCTATGTTGCAGGATTACGAACTGCAACGTCGACTCCACTCCGAACAGCTTCAGTTTGAGCAGGCACAAACACAGCAAGCCGCTGTACAGGTGCCAGGAATTCAAACTTTAGGAACGCAATCGCAGTAATGAAGCAACTTTGGTTTGCCATGTCATTAGTGACAGGTAGCCTGTTATTCTCTGCTAACGCCTCGGCCACTCCCGCGTCCGGGGCGTTATTACAGCAGATGAACCTGGCTAGCCAGTCACTGAATTACGAGCTGTCATTCATCAGCATCAATAAACAAGGTGTTGAGTCTCTGCGTTATCGACATGCACGCCTCGATAACCGTCCGCTTGCACAGTTGTTGCAAATGGATGGCCCGCGCCGGGAAGTGGTACAGCGCGGCAATGAAATCAGCTACTTTGAGCCGGGCCTTGAACCGTTTACTCTTAATGGTGATTACATTGTTGATTCTCTGCCATCGCTCATTTATACCGATTTCAAACGCCTTTCTCCTTACTACGACTTCATCTCCGTGGGACGCACGCGTATTGCTGATCGTCTTTGTGAAGTCATTCGCGTAGTTGCTCGTGATGGCACTCGCTACAGCTACATTGTGTGGATGGACACCGAATCGAAGTTACCGATGCGGGTTGATCTCCTTGATCGCGATGGTGAAACGCTGGAACAATTTCGCGTGATTGCTTTTAACGTCAATCAGGATATCAGCAGCAGTATGCAGACGCTGGCGAAGGCAAATTTGCCGCCGCTGCTTTCTGTTCCTGTAGGTGAAAAAGCCAAATTCAGCTGGACGCCAACCTGGTTGCCACAGGGTTTTAGCGAAGTCTCCAGTAGCCGGCGCCCGTTGCCCACGATGGACAATATGCCCATCGAATCGCGTCTCTATTCTGACGGGTTGTTCAGCTTCTCGGTAAACGTTAACCGCGCGACGCCGTCGAGCACCGATCAGATGTTGCGAACCGGACGTCGAACAGTCAGCACCAGCATACGTGACAACGCCGAAATCACTATTGTTGGTGAACTACCGCCGCAAACGGCGAAACGCATTGCCGAGAACATTAAGTTCGGGGCAGCGCAATGATCAAAGAGTGGGCTACCGTCGTCTCCTGGCAAAACGGCCAGGCGCTGGTCAGTTGTGATGTTAAAACCTCATGCAGCAGCTGCGCTTCCCGCGCAGGCTGCGGCAGTCGCGTGTTGAATAAACTTGGTCCGCAAACCACACATACCATCGTCGTAGCCTGTGATGAACCGTTAGTGCCGGGGCAAAAAGTCGAATTAGGAATCGCTGAAGGTAGCCTGCTTAGCTCCGCATTACTGGTTTATATGTCGCCGCTGGTGGGATTATTCCTTGTTGCTTCGTTATTTCAGCTACTCTTTGCTTCAGACATCGCGGCGTTATGCGGCGCAATTCTTGGTGGCGTTGGTGGATTCCTGATTGCGCGCGGCTACTCGCGAAAGTTTGCTGCCCGAGCTGAATGGCAACCGATCATTTTAAGCGTGGCATTGTCGCCAGGCCTTGTGCGGTTTGAAACATCTTCGGAAGACGCGAGCCAGTGATTTCACTGGCTTTGTTGCATTTTGCATAACAAATGCGAGGACGTTTCCAGATACCACAATCCATACGGTATGAACATTTCCTCGCCTCAATGTTGTAGTGTAGAATGCGGCGTTTCTATTAATACAGACGTTAAGCTCAGAACAGCGACTTCTAAAAGCCTGGTTAACCGGGCGCTAAGGCACAATAATCATACTTTATGAAGAATATACGTAACTTTTCGATCATAGCTCACATTGACCACGGTAAATCGACGCTGTCTGACCGTATTATCCAGATCTGCGGTGGCCTGTCTGACCGTGAAATGGAGGCGCAGGTTCTCGATTCCATGGATCTTGAGCGTGAGCGTGGCATTACCATCAAAGCGCAGAGCGTGACGCTGGACTACAAAGCGTCTGACGGCGAAACCTATCAGCTTAACTTTATCGACACTCCAGGCCACGTTGACTTCTCCTATGAAGTTTCCCGTTCGCTGGCCGCCTGCGAAGGCGCATTGCTGGTGGTCGATGCCGGGCAGGGCGTGGAAGCGCAAACTCTGGCGAACTGCTACACCGCCATGGAGATGGATCTCGAAGTAGTGCCGGTACTGAACAAGATTGACTTACCGGCAGCCGATCCTGAACGCGTGGCGGAAGAAATTGAAGATATTGTTGGCATCGACGCCACCGACGCAGTGCGCTGTTCAGCGAAAACCGGCGTTGGCGTGCAGGACGTTCTCGAACGTCTGGTGCGCGACATTCCACCGCCGGAAGGCGATCCAGAAGGTCCGTTACAGGCGCTGATTATCGACTCCTGGTTCGATAACTACCTGGGCGTAGTTTCACTTATCCGTATTAAAAACGGCACCCTGCGTAAGGGCGACAAGGTGAAAGTTATGAGCACCGGGCAGACCTATAACGCCGACCGCCTGGGCATCTTCACGCCGAAGCAGGTTGACCGCACTGAATTGAAATGTGGCGAAGTAGGCTGGTTGGTATGTGCGATTAAAGATATCCACGGTGCACCGGTAGGCGATACCTTAACGCTGGCGCGTAATCCGGCAGAAAAAGCATTGCCTGGGTTTAAGAAAGTTAAACCGCAGGTTTACGCGGGCTTGTTCCCGGTAAGTTCCGACGACTATGAAGCCTTCCGTGACGCGCTGGGCAAACTCAGCCTGAACGACGCCTCACTGTTCTATGAGCCAGAAAGCTCTACGGCGCTGGGCTTTGGTTTCCGCTGCGGCTTCCTTGGCCTGCTGCACATGGAGATCATTCAGGAACGTCTGGAACGTGAATACGATCTGGACCTGATTACCACAGCACCAACAGTAGTGTATGAAGTTGAAACTACGGCAAAAGAAGTTATCTACGTCGACAGTCCATCCAAGCTGCCAGCGGTAAATAACATCTACGAACTGCGCGAGCCGATTGCTGAGTGTCACATGCTGCTGCCGCAAGCGTATCTCGGTAACGTCATTACCCTGTGCGTGGAAAAACGCGGCGTGCAGACCAACATGGTCTATCACGGAAACCAGGTAGCATTGACGTACGAGATCCCGATGGCGGAAGTGGTGCTTGATTTCTTCGACCGACTGAAATCAACCTCGCGTGGCTATGCGTCTTTGGATTACAACTTCAAACGCTTCCAGGCTTCTGACATGGTGCGTGTTGACGTCTTAATCAACGGTGAACGTGTTGATGCGTTGGCATTGATCACCCACCGTGATAATTCGCAAAACCGTGGTCGCGAGCTGGTGGAAAAGATGAAAGATCTGATCCCACGCCAGCAGTTTGATATTGCTATTCAGGCAGCGATTGGTACGCACATCATTGCGCGTTCCACCGTGAAGCAGTTGCGTAAAAACGTACTGGCTAAATGCTATGGTGGTGATATCAGCCGTAAGAAAAAGCTGCTGCAGAAGCAGAAAGAAGGTAAGAAACGTATGAAGCAGATCGGTAACGTCGAGCTGCCGCAGGAAGCGTTCCTTGCCATTCTGCACGTCGGCAAAGACAACAAATAACCCTTAGGAGTTGGCATGGCGAATATGTTTGCCCTGATTCTGGTGATTGCCACACTGGTGACGGGCATTTTATGGTGCGTGGATAAATTCTTTTTCGCACCTAAACGACGGGAACGTCAGGCAGCGGCGCAAGCGGCTGCCGGGGATTCACTGGATAAAGCAACGCTGAAAAAGGTTGCGCCGAAGCCAGGCTGGCTGGAAACCGGGGCTTCTGTATTTCCGGTGCTGGCTATCGTATTGATTGTGCGTTCATTTATTTATGAACCGTTCCAGATCCCGTCAGGTTCGATGATGCCGACTCTGTTAATCGGTGACTTCATACTGGTAGAGAAATTTGCTTACGGCATTAAAGATCCTATTTACCAGAAAACATTGATCGAAACCGGTCATCCGAAACGTGGCGATATCGTGGTCTTCAAATACCCGGAAGATCCGAAGCTTGATTACATCAAGCGAGCGGTAGGTTTACCGGGCGATAAAGTCACTTATGATCCGGTCGCGAAAGAAGTGACCATTCAACCAGGATGCAGTTCCGGTCAGGCGTGTGAAAACGCGCTACCGGTAACTTATTCCAACGTTGAACCGAGCGATTTCGTTCAGACCTTCTCACGCCGTAACGGCGGGGAAGCGACCAGTGGGTTCTTTGAAGTGCCGAAAAACGAAACTAAAGAAAATGGTATTCGTCTTTCCGAACGTAAAGAGACACTGGGCGATGTAACGCATCGCATCCTGACTGTGCCAATCGCCCAGGATCAGGTAGGGATGTATTACCAGCAGCCAGGACAACAACTGGCAACCTGGATTGTCCCGCCGGGCCAATACTTCATGATGGGTGACAACCGCGATAACAGCGCGGACAGCCGTTACTGGGGCTTTGTGCCGGAAGCGAATCTGGTAGGTCGTGCAACAGCTATCTGGATGAGTTTCGATAAGCAAGAAGGTGAATGGCCGACAGGTGTGCGCTTAAGTCGCATTGGCGGCATCCATTAATTGCTGCTTCTCGTTCACGTTGTCGTCATTCTGGCGGCAACGTGAATTATTTATGAGATAAATCTCCCCAGGCTAACGACATCCCTTATCGTTGTGTATAGAATATTCCCCCGAAGTTTAAGGTTGGCGCCTTCTGGTTGCCACGGCACACGAAACAGCGTTGGTTTCCATATATGGCTTAATGAATCCGCAACAAAGCGGTTAACTGAGCCTATGTGTATCAGGTCTGTTTCGTGTGCTGAATTGTTGACGCATTTATTTATTGGTATCGCATGAACCCCATCGTAATTAATCGGCTTCAACGGAAGCTGGGCTACACTTTTAATCATCAGGAACTGCTGCAGCAGGCATTAACTCACCGCAGCGCCAGCAGCAAACATAACGAGCGTTTAGAATTTTTAGGCGACTCAATCTTGAGCTACGTTATCGCCAATGCGCTGTATCACCGTTTCCCGCGTGTGGATGAAGGTGATATGAGCCGGATGCGTGCTACGCTGGTTCGTGGCAATACGCTGGCAGAACTGGCACGTGAATTTGAGTTAGGCGAGTGCTTGCGTTTAGGACCGGGTGAACTTAAAAGCGGTGGATTTCGTCGCGAGTCAATCCTCGCCGACACCGTCGAAGCATTAATTGGCGGCGTATTCCTCGACAGTGATATTCAAACCGTCGAGAAGTTAATCCTCAACTGGTATCAAACTCGTCTGGACGAAATTAGCCCAGGCGATAAACAAAAAGATCCGAAAACGCGCTTGCAAGAATATTTGCAGGGTCGCCATCTGCCGCTGCCGACTTATCTGGTAGTCCAGGTCCGTGGCGAAGCGCACGATCAGGAATTTACAATCCACTGCCAGGTCAGCGGCCTGAGTGAACCGGTGGTTGGCACAGGTTCAAGCCGTCGTAAGGCTGAGCAGGCTGCCGCCGAACAGGCGTTGAAAAAACTGGAGCTGGAATGAGCATCGATAAAAGTTACTGCGGATTTATTGCCATCGTCGGACGTCCGAACGTTGGCAAATCCACGCTGCTGAACAAACTGTTGGGGCAGAAAATTTCCATCACTTCCCGTAAAGCGCAGACAACTCGTCACCGCATTGTGGGTATCCATACTGAAGGCGCGTATCAGGCGATCTACGTCGATACCCCGGGCCTGCATATGGAAGAGAAGCGCGCTATTAACCGCCTGATGAACAAAGCGGCGAGCAGCTCCATTGGTGACGTTGAACTGGTGATTTTTGTCGTTGAAGGCACCCGTTGGACGCCGGACGATGAAATGGTGCTCAACAAGCTGCGTGATGGCAAAGCGCCGGTGATCCTCGCGGTGAACAAAGTGGACAACGTTCAGGAGAAAGCCGATCTGCTGCCGCACCTGCAGTTCCTTGCAAGCCAGATGAATTTCCTCGATATCGTGCCAATCTCCGCCGAAACCGGACTTAACGTTGACACTATCGCGGCAATCGTGCGCAAACACCTGCCGGAAGCGACGCATCACTTCCCGGAAGATTACATCACCGATCGCTCACAGCGTTTTATGGCGTCTGAAATCATCCGCGAAAAACTGATGCGTTTCCTCGGCGCTGAACTGCCGTACTCCGTGACCGTGGAGATCGAGCGTTTCGTCTCTAACGAACGCGGCGGTTATGACATCAACGGTTTGATTCTCGTTGAGCGTGAAGGGCAGAAGAAGATGGTCATTGGCAACAAAGGGGCCAAGATCAAAACCATCGGGATTGAAGCGCGTAAAGACATGCAGGAAATGTTCGAAGCGCCTGTTCACCTTGAGCTGTGGGTAAAAGTGAAATCCGGTTGGGCCGACGACGAACGCGCACTGCGCAGTCTCGGTTATGTTGACGATCTTTAAGAGTAACTCCGATGGAAGGCTGGCAGCGCGCATTTGTCCTGCATAGTCGCCCATGGAGCGAAACCAGCCTGATGCTGGACGTCTTCACGGAGGAATCGGGTCGCGTGCGTCTGGTTGCCAAAGGCGCACGCTCTAAACGCTCTACTCTGAAAGGTGCATTACAGCCTTTCACCCCTCTCTTGCTACGTTTCGGCGGGCGTGGCGAAGTTAAAACGCTGCGCAGTGCTGAAGCTGTCTCATTGGCGCTGCCATTAAGCGGTATCACGCTTTACAGCGGTCTGTACATCAACGAACTTCTCTCCCGCGTGCTGGAATACGAGACGCGCTTCTCGGAACTCTTTTTCGATTACTTGCACTGCATCCAGTCTCTGGCTGGAGCCACAGGCACACCGGAACCCGCGTTGCGCCGCTTTGAGCTGGCATTGCTCGGGCATCTGGGTTATGGCGTCAATTTTACCCATTGTGCAGGTAGCGGCGAACCGGTGGATGACACCATGACGTATCGTTATCGCGAAGAAAAAGGTTTTATCGCCAGTGTAGTTATCGACAATAAAACCTTCACCGGAAGGCAGTTGAAAGCGTTACACGTGCGGGAATTTCCTGATGCAGACACATTGCGTGCCGCGAAACGCTTTACCCGCATGGCGCTTAAGCCGTATCTTGGCGGTAAACCTTTAAAGAGCAGGGAACTGTTCCGGCAGTTTATACCTAAGCGAACAGTGCAAACACATAATGACTGATGAGGATTGTCATGGCTGAATTACTGTTGGGCGTCAACATTGACCATATTGCAACGCTGCGTAACGCACGCGGTACTGCTTACCCGGATCCGGTGCAGGCCGCGTTTATTGCTGAGCAAGCGGGAGCAGACGGCATTACCGTGCATTTACGTGAAGATCGCCGCCACATTACTGACCGCGATGTGCGCATCCTGCGTCAGACGCTGGATACCCGCATGAATCTGGAAATGGCAGTGACCGAAGAAATGCTGGCGATCGCCGTTGAGACGAAGCCTCATTTTTGCTGCCTGGTACCGGAAAAGCGCCAGGAAGTGACAACTGAAGGTGGGCTGGACGTAGCCGGTCAGCGTGACAAAATGCGCGATGCCTGTAAACGTCTGGCAGATGCCGGGATTCAGGTTTCTCTTTTCATTGATGCCGATGAAGAGCAAATCAAAGCTGCAGCAGACGTAGGCGCCCCGTTTATCGAGATCCACACCGGTTGTTATGCCGATGCCAAAACTGAAGCTGAACAGGCGCAAGAGTTGGCTCGCATTGCAAAAGCCGCGACCTTTGCTGCAAGTCTCGGTCTGAAAGTTAACGCCGGTCACGGTCTGACCTATCACAACGTGAAAGCCATTGCCGCCATCCCTGAGATGCATGAACTGAATATCGGTCATGCCATTATTGGCCGTGCGGTGATGACCGGGCTGAAAGATGCGGTGGCAGAAATGAAGCGCCTGATGCTGGAAGCGCGTGGCTAATGGCAATATTAGGTTTAGGCACGGATATCGTGGAGATCGCTCGCATAGAAGCGGTGATCGCCCGATCCGGTGAGCGCCTGGCACGCCGCGTATTAAGCGATAACGAATGGAAAATCTGGAAAACGCACCACCAGCCAGTGCGTTTTCTGGCGAAGCGTTTTGCTGTGAAAGAAGCGGCGGCAAAAGCGTTTGGCACCGGGATCCGTAACGGCCTGGCATTTAATCAGTTTGAGGTGTTTAACGACGAGCTCGGCAAGCCACGGTTGCGGTTATGGGGCGAGGCGTTAAAACTGGCGGAAAAGTTGGGCGTCGCCCATATGCATGTGACGCTGGCAGATGAACGCCACTATGCTTGTGCCACGGTAATTATTGAAAGTTAAAAATAATACCGTTCTCTTTAAAAAGTAAAACCCCCGAACTGGTAAGGAACGGGGGTTTTACTTTACAACTTTAATTTTGTGCAGCATGCACCCTCAACAACAGCGATTATGGATCAGTGTGGTTATCTTTTACAAGCAACTTGCAATCTTTAGCATAAAAATTCGAGCCTTAACGAAGAAAGCGATGTTGATGGAAATATTAACGTGACCACCAATTCGTAAGTACATTAAAATTGGCTTCGTTATTGAAGATTTTGCTGTGCTTTACACCATGCCACTGAATTCCCCCATTGAAACGAGTGGTGTCGTCAAAGCTCTGGTGTGGAGTGCAGCATGCACCCTCAATAACTCGCACGTTCAGTTTTGGGGAGATGTAAGGGCTAATCTGAACGGCTGCATTCCTTGTTTAAGGAAAAACGAATGACTGATTGCCGATACCTTATTAAACGGGCCATCAAAATCATCATTGCTGTTTTACAGCTGATCCTTCTGTTCTTATAACACAAGGAAACGTACTTAAGGTGCGTCCGGTGAACCAGTCGGACGCACCTTTAATAACTATAAATAAGTGTCTGGGCAGATACTATATAAATTAACTTAGTGAATGTTTGTGCTAATAATCATCAATTAAATAAATATAATAGCGTTAAGGTTTCCCTAAAAATAATTAATACTCTACTTCAGGAGCAGAATATTAAATTTTATCCGCGTGGTGCATCAGCACAAATTTATCCCACAACTGTTCTTCTGTCTCGACATGCGCCGGATCTTTCACAATGGTATTAGGGATCGGACACACCTTCTGGCAGGTAGGCGTCTCGTAGTGACCTACGCATTCGGTACACTTATCGCTATTAATCTCGTAGATATGTTCACCCATTGAAATAGCCTCATTTGGGCATTCAGGTTCACACATATCACAATTGATGCATTTTTTAGTGATTAACAGCGCCATAAGGAAACTCTCAAAACAACACAAACCGGGCGGGCATTATACGCGCATTCTTTACTCAAACCAGTTTTTTCACCAGTGCCTCGCTGTGACGAATGCGCTCAGGGGCCAGTTCGAGATCCTGCTGGATTAGCGCAATGAACAGCAAATCTGTAAGCATTCCCTGAGCGTGACAAGCGGAGATCGACGCACTATTCGTCGCCTGTTCTTCGGCAATAGTATACAGGCAATGGGATGCTCGTTGTTGCAGAGCATTCGGCGTGAAACCGGTAATTGCCAGCACCTTTCCACCCACGCGCAGCATCTCATCCGCCGCGAGATTCAACTCACGTCGTACACCAGTGTAAGAGATGGCTAATAACAGATCGTCCGGTGAAGATGCCTGTACAGTAGCGAGCAACGCATGCATATCGCGTTCTGCGGCAGCATTGAAACCAATTTTCATCAGTTTCCAGGCAAAGTTTTGTGCTACCAGACCCGAAGCGCCAATGCCAGTCAAAATAATCCGCCGAGCAGAACGCAACATCACCACGCATTCATGCAATTTCTCTTCACTGTTAACGTTCAGCGTCGCATACATGGCAGCCGTGTTTTCTTTTATGAGCTTTTCACCCACCAGTCGCAGCGGATCATCACCGCGAATTTGGTTATGAATGGGGACAGAAGGGGATTCCGGCTGGCTCGCCAGAGCTTCGCTTAACGCGAGTTTTAAGGCAGGAAAACCTTTATAGCCGAGTTTTTGTGCGAATTTCACTACGCTTGATTGACTGACTCCGGCTTCGTTGGCCAATTGCTGGGAACTTAAATGGCGCGCCGTATCAGGTTGTAGCAGGAGATAGTCCGCCAGTTTTTTATCACTCTGGGCAAGCTGCTGGTAACGCTGACGAATACGAAGTAAGCCGTTCATATCTTTCCTCGCGATGAAATAATGGCGACAACAGGCAATATGAGACACAAGCGAGTGAATATTATATTCCATAGCTTGTAAGATCTATGAATTAAAAATTCCATTCAGCATTATACGGTAGATTGTTGCCGGAAAAGTGATGATCTATCTGTTAGGCTATGTAGTAGCGATGATTAATCAGGATGTTTCAGTCCAGAGGAGTATGGTTTGGCAACTCACGAGCGTCGTGTGGTGTTTTTTGACTTAGATGGAACATTGCATCAACAGGATATGTTCGGTAGTTTTCTGCGCTACTTACTGCGTCGCCAACCGCTGAATACACTGCTTGTCCTGCCGCTATTGCCGGTTATTGCCATGGCATTATTGATAAAGGGCCGAGCTGCGCGCTGGCCGATGAGCCTGCTATTGTGGGGATGTACTTTTGGTCACAGCGAAGCGCGTTTACAGGCATTGCAAGCCGATTTTGTGCACTGGTTTCGCGACAATGTTACTGCCTTCCCGCTGGTGCAAGAGCGCCTGACTACCTACTTGTTAAGTTCCGATGCTGATATCTGGTTGATTACCGGTTCCCCACAGCCGCTGGTTGAGGCGGTTTATTTTGATACGCCCTGGCTGCCACGGGTTAATCTTATCGCCAGCCAAATCCAGCGAGGCTATGGTGGCTGGGTGTTGACAATGCGTTGCCTCGGGCATGAGAAGGTCGCGCAACTGGAACGCAAAATCGGCACGCCACTGCGGTTGTACAGTGGTTACAGCGACAGTAATCAGGACAACCCGCTGCTCTATTTTTGTCAGCACCGTTGGCGCGTAACTCCGCGCGGCGAACTCCAGCAACTGGAATAGAGTAAAGCATAGCGTCCGTGTATAATGCGCCGCGCTTTTATAACCGGAGTTTTCTTTTTGTCTGAAGTCGAATTTAGTCACGAATACTGGATGCGTCATGCCATTACGCTGGCAAAGCGTGCCTGGGACGAGCGGGAAGTACCGGTCGGCGCGGTATTAGTGCATAACAACCGGGTAATCGGCGAGGGCTGGAATCGTCCGATTGGTCGGCATGATCCTACCGCTCACGCTGAAATCATGGCCCTGCGTCAGGGCGGTCTGGTGATGCAAAATTATCGCCTGATCGACGCCACATTATACGTCACGCTGGAGCCGTGTGTGATGTGCGCCGGAGCGATGATCCATAGCCGGATTGGTCGTGTAGTTTTTGGTGCACGAGATGCGAAAACGGGGGCTGCCGGATCATTAATGGATGTATTGCACCATCCGGGCATGAATCACCGGGTGGAAATCACAGAAGGAATACTGGCGGAAGAGTGTGCAGCGCTACTCAGCGACTTTTTTCGCATGCGCCGCCAGGAAATCAAAGCGCAGAAAAAAGCGCAATCTTCTGCGGATTAATTTTGTTTCTTTTCACTTCCCTTCCTGGAAAACAGCAGCGAAGGGGAGTGTGTCAGATAGTTAGATGACGACTGTGAAAGAAACGAGAGAAAAGGAAATTTCCCTTTACTCAATTCTGTTGGCGACACCGCCGGATAATCCTGAGCCAACTTCATTGCCGCTTCTGTTGCCTGCTTTTCTTTCTCTTGCAGATACCCCACCAGACTAATCTGATACTTACGAATATTTTCGACGTAGGCGTAAGCTTCATGTCCCCGCGCATAACCGTAAGTCAGCTTGCTGTAATAGGGTTTCTGGCTAAGTAAAGGAAGACGTTGTTTGACATCGGTCCAACTGTCAGGATTACCTTTGGTTTTTGCTGTCAGGGCGCGAGCATCCAGCATATGCGCATAACCCATATTGTAAGCGGCGAGCGCAAACCAAATCCGTTCATTTTCTGGCACGCTTTCCGGCACTTTACTCATCATATCCTGCAAATAACGCGCGCCGCCGCTGATGCTTTGTTCGGCATCGGTACGATCGGTAATGCCCAGGCTTTGCGCGGTATTTTTGGTCAACATCATCATTCCACGCACACCGGTCGGTGAGGTGGCCAGCGCGTCCCAATGTGATTCCTGATAAGCAATAGCTGCCAGCAAACGCCAGTCAATTTCCTCAGCGTATTTCTCAAACAACGGTTTTAATTGTGGCAGAACCGCATCGACAGCGCGTAAAAATGTGCGCGTATCGACGTAATCAAAATCATCGCCATGCCCCAGGTATTTCTCTTCAATGCGTGCCAGCGTGCCGTCCTCATTCATTTTGTTGAAGAAGTCGAGCAGAGCTGCGGAAAGGGTATTATCGTCATCTAACTGGCTAAACCAGGTCACTGGTTGTTCATCGGTGATATCGAGCGCCACGGCGAGTTCCGGGTGAACTCGCTGAAACAGGCTGATGGCGACAGAATCAGCAATGGTGTAATCCAGCTTACCTCCGATGACATCTTCCAGTAATTCCGCAGAGCCTTTTTTGTCGTCCACCTTCCAGCTTAAATCCGGGAACTTAGATTCTTTCAGTCTTTGTAGATCGTTAACAACGACGTGTCCTGGTGCGATGGAGAGCTGCTCCGCCGTCAAATTACCCAGCGTGCGCGGGCGATATTGACCCACTTTGTAAACCAGTTGTTGTGAAACGGAATAATAGGTAGGACCTGGTTGATAGTTTTTTACCCGCTCACTGTTATAAACCAGACCGGCAGCCAGCAGGTCGGCGTCGCCGTTGTCGAGATCGTCAAACAACTGGCTGATATTCTGCCGTACGGTCACTTTCAGTTTCACGCCGAGGTAATCGGCAAATTGTTTGGCCAACTCATAATCCAGCCCGGAAGATTTACCGTTAATCTCATTCCAGGTGAGGGGAGTATGAATGGTGCTCACGCGCAATTCTCCCCGCGCTTGAATGGCGGCGATACGGTTGTCGGCTTTACCAAACCACGGAATAGATGGCCAGAGAGCTACCGCGAGAAGCAGCGCCAGAATGCCAATGAACAGATAATTAATCTTTAATTTTTTCAATTAGTTAATTCTCTGTGTCGTTCGTGTCCTGGCTTGAAAAAACGATATGCTAAACAAAGGTATAATCATCAATGAGCGGCATTTTGCGTAAACCTGTGCCAGTTGGCAACTTATTACAGCCATTGGCGGCACGCGTTGCTAATTCATGATGGTGATTTTATTTCCACGCAAACGGTTTCGTCAGCGCAACAGATTCTTTATAATGACGCCCGTTTCCCCCCTTGGGTACACCGAAAGCTTAGAAGACGAGAGACTTATGATGGAAATTCTGCGTGGTTCGCCTGCACTGTCGGCATTCCGAATCAATAAACTGCTGGCGCGTTTTCAGGCTGCCAGGCTCCCGGTTCACAACATTTACGCCGAGTATGTCCATTTTGCTGACCTCAATGCGCCGTTAAACGAAGAAGAGCACGCGCAACTTGAACGCCTGTTGAAATATGGCCCGGCACTCGCCAGCCATGCCCCGGAAGGCAAATTACTGCTGGTGACCCCGCGTCCAGGCACCATCTCTCCCTGGTCTTCGAAAGCGACCGATATCGCACATAACTGCGGGCTGCAACAGGTAAACCGCCTTGAGCGCGGCGTTGCTTACTATATAGAAGCCGGTACGCTGACCAATGAACAATGGCAGCAGGTTACCGCTGAACTGCACGACCGCATGATGGAAACGGTCTTTTTTGCTTTAGATGATGCGAAGCAGCTGTTTGCTCACCATCAACCGACTCCGGTCACCAGCGTAGATTTGCTGGGGCAGGGACGCCAGGCGCTGATCGACGCAAACCTGCGTCTCGGCCTGGCACTGGCGGACGATGAAATTGACTATCTGCAAGATGCTTTCACAAAGCTTGGTCGTAACCCGAACGACATCGAGCTGTATATGTTCGCCCAGGCGAACTCCGAGCACTGTCGTCACAAAATTTTTAACGCCGACTGGATTATCGACGGTGAACAACAGCCGAAATCGCTGTTCAAGATGATCAAAAACACCTTCGAAACCACGCCGGATCACGTTCTCTCTGCTTATAAAGATAACGCCGCCGTAATGGAAGGTTCTGAAGTGGGCCGCTACTTTGCTGACCACGAAACGGGCCGCTACGATTTCCATCAGGAACCGGCGCACATCCTGATGAAAGTAGAAACTCACAACCACCCGACGGCGATTTCTCCGTGGCCGGGCGCGGCGACTGGCTCCGGCGGCGAAATTCGTGATGAAGGCGCCACCGGGCGCGGTGCGAAACCGAAGGCCGGTCTGGTTGGTTTCTCTGTTTCCAACCTGCGTATTCCAGGCTTCGAACAGCCGTGGGAAGAGGATTTTGGTAAGCCTGAGCGCATTGTCACCGCGCTGGACATCATGACCGAAGGCCCATTGGGTGGCGCGGCGTTTAACAACGAATTTGGTCGTCCGGCACTGAACGGCTACTTCCGTACCTATGAAGAAAAAGTAAACAGCCACAACGGCGAAGAGCTGCGTGGTTATCACAAACCGATCATGCTGGCCGGCGGGATTGGCAATATTCGCGCCGATCACGTACAAAAAGGCGAGATCAACGTCGGTGCGAAGCTGGTCGTCCTCGGCGGTCCGGCAATGAACATCGGTCTTGGCGGTGGTGCAGCGTCTTCTATGGCATCTGGTCAGTCTGATGCGGATCTCGACTTTGCTTCCGTCCAGCGCGACAACCCGGAAATGGAGCGTCGTTGCCAGGAAGTAATCGACCGTTGCTGGCAGCTTGGTGATGCCAACCCAATCCTGTTTATCCACGACGTCGGCGCAGGCGGTCTTTCTAACGCCATGCCGGAACTGGTGAGCGACGGCGGACGCGGCGGTAAATTCGAACTGCGCGACATCCTGAGCGACGAGCCAGGCATGAGCCCGCTGGAAATCTGGTGTAACGAGTCCCAGGAACGCTACGTGCTGGCGGTTGCTGCCGATCAGTTGCCGCTGTTTGACGAACTGTGTAAGCGTGAGCGCGCACCGTACGCGGTGATTGGTGAAGCGACAGAAGAACTGCATCTTTCTTTGCACGATCGTCATTTTGATAATCAGCCGATTGATCTGCCGCTGGACGTCCTGCTTGGCAAAACGCCGAAGATGACCCGCGACGTACAAACGCTGAAAGCGAAAGGCGACGCGCTGGCCCGTGAAGGGATCACCATTGCTGACGCGGTGAAACGCGTGCTGCATCTGCCGACCGTGGCGGAGAAAACTTTCCTTGTGACCATTGGTGACCGCAGCGTAACCGGTATGGTGGCGCGCGATCAAATGGTTGGTCCGTGGCAGGTGCCGGTCGCTAACTGCGCGGTCACTACCGCCAGCCTCGACAGCTACTACGGTGAAGCGATGGCGATTGGCGAGCGGGCGCCGGTTGCACTGCTGGATTTCGCCGCTTCTGCCCGTCTGGCAGTTGGTGAGGCGTTAACTAACATTGCGGCAACGCAGATTGGCGATATCAAACGCATCAAACTTTCCGCCAACTGGATGGCGGCGGCAGGTCATCCTGGTGAAGATGCGGGCCTGTATGAGGCCGTTAAAGCGGTGGGCGAAGAGCTTTGTCCGGCGCTGGGGCTGACGATCCCTGTGGGTAAAGACTCTATGTCGATGAAAACCCGCTGGCAGGAAGGTAACGAAGAGCGCGAAATGACCTCGCCGTTGTCGCTGGTGATTTCTGCATTTGCCCGCGTGGAAGATGTTCGTCACACCATCACGCCGCAGCTTTCTACCGAAGATAACGCACTGTTGCTGATTGATTTGGGCAAAGGCAATAACGCGCTGGGCGCAACGGCGCTGGCGCAGGTTTATCGTCAGCTTGGCGACAAACCGGCTGATGTACGCGACGTCGCGCAACTGAAAGGCTTCTATGATGCGATTCAGGCGCTGGTTGCACAGCGTAAGCTGCTCGCGTACCACGACCGCTCTGATGGCGGCCTGCTGGTAACGCTGGCGGAAATGGCATTTGCCGGTCATTGTGGCATTGAAGCGGATATCGCCTCTCTGGGCGACGATCGCCTGGCGGCGTTGTTTAACGAAGAGCTGGGTGCGGTGATTCAGGTTCGTGCCGCTGACCGTGAAGCGGTCGAAGCAGTACTGGCACAGCATGGCCTTGCTGATTGCGTCCATTATGTAGGCCATGCGGTTTCCGGTGACCGTTTTGTGATTACCGCCAACGGGCAGACTGTATTTAGCGAAAGCCGCACCACGTTGCGTGTCTGGTGGGCAGAAACTACCTGGCAAATGCAGCGCCTGCGTGATAACCCGGAGTGTGCCGATCAGGAGCATCAGGCGAAATCCAACGACGCCGATCCTGGCCTGAATGTGAAACTGTCGTTCGATATCAACGAAGATGTGGCAGCACCGTTTATTGCCACTGGCGCACGTCCGAAAGTTGCCGTGCTGCGTGAGCAGGGCGTGAACTCGCATGTTGAAATGGCGGCAGCTTTCCACCGTGCAGGCTTCGATGCTATCGACGTGCATATGAGTGACCTGCTGGCTGGACGCACTGGTCTGGAGGATTTCCACGCACTGGTAGCTTGCGGCGGTTTCTCCTATGGCGACGTATTGGGCGCAGGTGAAGGTTGGGCGAAGTCTATTCTGTTCAACAACCGTGTACGCGATGAGTTTGCAACCTTCTTCCACCGTCCGCAAACGCTGGCGCTGGGGGTATGTAACGGTTGCCAGATGATGTCTAATCTGCGTGAACTGATCCCGGGTAGCGAGTTGTGGCCACGTTTTGTGCGCAATACCTCCGATCGCTTTGAAGCACGTTTCAGTCTGGTAGAAGTAACCCAAAGCCCGTCGCTGCTGTTGCAGGGGATGGTAGGCTCGCAGATGCCGATTGCTGTCTCTCACGGTGAAGGGCGCGTGGAAGTGCGCGATGCGGCGCATCTGGCGGCACTGGAAAACAAAGGGCTGGTGGCACTGCGCTATGTCGATAACTTCGGCAAAGTCACCGAAACCTACCCGGCTAACCCGAACGGTTCCCCGAACGGTATTACTGCGGTCACTACCGAAAGCGGTCGTGTCACCATTATGATGCCGCACCCGGAACGTGTATTCCGTACCGTCAGCAACTCCTGGCATCCGGAAAACTGGGGGGAAGATGGTCCGTGGATGCGCATTTTCCGCAATGCGCGTAAGCAGCTGGGATAAGGCGTTAACGCAAACACCAATCTTGCCAACAATTATAAGCTCCCGACTCCGGGAGCTTTTTTTGTGTCTGTAAATCACGACAACGGGTGGTTTGCCATGTCGCTCACAGGAGACACTTAACTTGTTGATTTAATTTAAAACGAATACTTTTATCCTTAACTGTCTCTGTTAGGCGACATAGTGACTGATTTATAAACAAATCGTGAAACAGCCATAAATCCATCAAAACAACGTAGAATCAGTACGTTATCAAACTATTTTATTTATTGGCACAGTTACTGCATAATAGTAACCAGTGGCTCATTCACCTACTTATGTCAGCCCCTTCGGGACGTGCTACATAAAATTCGAATGACGCACAACAAGGTGCCTGCCGTCCAACTTCTGATATCAGCGTAGCTATATCAACCATCGGGCGAAACGTCGAGTTAGGCACCGCCTTATTCCATAACAAAGCCGGGTAATTCCCGGCTTTGTTGTATCTGAACTCCCCCTCGGTTAGCATCAGGCTATTCGCGTCTGACGAGAGTAACACCTTGAAACGCTGGCCCGTTTTTCCCCGTTCATTACGACAATTAGTCATGCTGGCATTCTTGCTGATTCTGCTGCCTCTGCTGGTACTGGCATGGCAAGCATGGCAAAGCCTTAATGCGCTTAGCGATCAGGCGGCGCTGGTCAATCGCACAACGCTTATTGACGCCCGGCGTAGTGAGGCAATGACTAATGCGGCACTGGAGATGGAGCGTAGCTACCGTCAGTATTGCGTGCTGGACGACCCAACCCTTGCGAAGGTCTATCAAAGCCAGCGTAAACGTTACAGTAAAATGCTCGATGCCCACGCAGGCGTGTTGCCGGACGATAAACTATACCAGGCATTACGTCAGGATTTGAACAATCTTGCCCAACTTCAGTGTAACAATAGTGGGCCGGATGCGGCAGCTGCCGCGCGTCTGGAAGCCTTTGCCAATGCCAATGCCGAAATGGTACAGGCCACGCGCACCGTGGTGTTCTCACGCGGGCAGCAACTCCAGCGAGAGATAGCCGAACGCGGACAGTATTTCGGCTGGCAGTCACTGGTGTTGTTTCTGGTGAGTCTGGTAATGGTGCTACTTTTCACGCGGATGATTATCGGTCCGGTGAAAAATATCGAGCGCATGATCAATCGTCTGGGGGAGGGGCGCTCACTGGGCAATAGCATCTCGTTCAGTGGCCCGAGCGAGTTACGCTCGGTTGGGCAACGTATTCTATGGTTAAGTGAGCGCCTGTCATGGCTGGAATCCCAACGCCATCAATTTTTAAGACATTTATCTCATGAATTAAAAACGCCACTGGCGAGTATGCGCGAGGGCACTGAATTACTGGCTGATCAGGTTGTCGGGCCGCTTACGCCAGAGCAAAAAGAGGTGGTGAGCATTCTTGATAGCAGCAGCCGCAATTTGCAAAAACTGATCGAACAACTGCTTGATTACAACCGTAAACAGGCGGACAGTGCGGTGGAACTGGAGAACGTAGAGTTGGCGCCGCTGGTGGAGACGGTGGTTTCCGCTCACAGCCTGCCCGCACGGGCTAAAATGATGCATACCGACGTCGATCTCAAAGCAATAGATTGCCTGGCGGAGCCCATGTTGCTGATGAGCGTACTGGATAATCTTTACTCCAATGCGGTGCACTACGGGGCTGAATCCGGTAACATTCGCCTTCGCAGCAGTTTACATGGCGCGCGGGTTTATATTGATGTCATCAATACAGGCACGCCCATTCCGCAAGAGGAACGCGCCATGATCTTCGAACCCTTTTTTCAGGGAAGCCACCAGCGAAAAGGGGCGGTGAAGGGCAGCGGTCTGGGATTAAGCATTGCCAGGGATTGTATTCGCCGTATGCAGGGGGAACTGTATCTGGTCGACGAGAGCGGGCAAGACGTTTGTTTCCGCATTGAATTGCCTTCGTCGAAAAACACGAAATAATGTTAAGAGCCTATCCCATTAGGCTATTTTATTTGCCAGTTCGGCCCCGGGCGGAGCTCGAAATCCTCACGTACGACATGTACGCTCCGGTTTCTCCGCGCTGTCTGTGCCCAAACTGCCTGCAACAATTACGCCCACTGGGATAGGCTCTAAGTCTGGTGAATATGCGACACATTTTTCAACGATTATTGCCCCGACGGCTGTGGCTGGCGGGGTTGCCTTGTCTGGCATTGCTGGGCTGCGTGCAGAATCACAATAAACCAGCCATTAATGCGCCAGTAGAAGAAAAAATTCCGGTTTATCAACTGGCTGATTATCTTCCAACCGAATGTAGCGACATCTGGGCGCTGCAAGGTAAATCAACTGAAACTAACCCGCTTTACTGGCTACGGGCGATGGATTGCGCCAACCGCTTAATGCCAGCGCAGTCGCGTCAGGAAGCTCGCAAGTATGGTGATGGCAGCTGGCAAAATACCTTTAAGCAGGGGATTTTGCTCGCCGACGCCAAAATCACGCCTTTTGAGCGCCGCCAACTGGTCGCGCGCATTGACGCGTTAAGTACTGAAATCCCGGCGCAGGTTCGCCCGTTGTATCAACTCTGGCGCGACGGACAGGCATTGCAACTGCAACTGGCGGAAGAGCGCCAACGTTACAGCAAACTCCAGCAATCCAGCGACAGCGAACTGGACGCCCTGCGCCAGCAACATCACGTTCTACAGCAACAACTGGAACTCACTACCCGTAAGCTGGAAAACCTGACGGACATTGAACGCCAGCTCTCGACCCGCAAACCGGCCGGAAATTTTCCACCGGACACGCCGCACGAGAGTGAAAAAAACGCGCCATCCACCAATGAGGTCACCCCTGATGAGCCATAAACCTGCGCATTTATTATTGGTCGATGACGATCCGGGATTGCTGAAATTGCTTGGTCTGCGCCTGACCAGTGAAGGCTACAGCGTGGTCACGGCGGAAAGTGGCGCTGAAGGATTACGGGTACTGAATCGCGAAAAAGTAGATTTAGTCATCAGCGACCTGCGGATGGATGAAATGGACGGTATGCAGCTATTTGCTGAAATCCAGAAAGTGCAGCCGGGAATGCCAGTAATCATCCTCACCGCGCATGGTTCTATTCCCGATGCTGTCGCCGCGACACAGCAGGGCGTGTTTAGTTTCCTCACCAAGCCCGTCGATAAAGACGCGCTATATCAGGCAATTGATGATGCGCTGGAGCAATCCGCCCCAGCCACCGACGAACGTTGGCGCGCGGCGATTGTCACCCGCAGCCCGCTGATGCTGCGTTTGCTGGAACAGGCGCGGTTGGTGGCGCAATCAGACGTTAGCGTTTTGATTAATGGCCAGAGCGGCACCGGGAAAGAGATTTTCGCCCAGGCTATCCACAACGCCAGCCCGCGCAACAGCAAACCATTTATTGCTATTAACTGTGGCGCATTGCCCGAGCAGTTGCTGGAGTCGGAACTGTTTGGTCATGCGCGTGGCGCGTTTACTGGCGCTGTCAGCAATCGCGAAGGTTTATTCCAGGCGGCGGAAGGCGGTACGCTGTTTCTCGATGAGATTGGCGATATGCCTAAGCCGTTACAGGTAAAATTGCTGCGCGTATTGCAGGAGCGCAAAGTCCGCCCGCTGGGCAGTAACCGCGATATTGACATCGACGTGCGGATTATTTCTGCCACTCACCGCGACCTGCCAAAAGCGATGGCGCGCGGGGAATTCCGTGAAGATCTCTATTACCGCCTCAACGTTGTCAGCCTGAAAATTCCGGCGCTGGCGGAGCGCACAGAAGACATTCCGCTGCTGGCAAATCACTTGTTGCGTCAGGCAGCAGAACGGCATAAACCGTTTGTCCGTGCGTTCTCCACCGATGCGATGAAACGCCTGATGACTGCCAGCTGGCCGGGCAATGTGCGCCAGTTGGTGAACGTAATTGAACAGTGTGTGGCGCTGACCTCATCTCCGGTGATTAGCGATGCATTAGTAGAGCAGGCGCTGGAGGGCGAAAACACGGCGCTGCCAACCTTTGTTGAGGCGCGTAACCAGTTTGAACTCAACTATTTGCGTAAGTTGCTGCAAATCACTAAAGGCAATGTCACCCACGCGGCGAGAATGGCGGGGCGCAACCGGACAGAATTTTATAAACTGCTTTCCCGACACGAGCTGGATGCAAACGATTTCAAGGAATGAGTTGGCGTAATGTGTTACGTTTAGCAGATCAAAAGACAGGCGACCTTTTCAAGGAATAGCATGAAAAAGATTGATGCGATTATTAAACCCTTCAAGCTGGACGATGTCCGTGAAGCACTGGCCGAAGTCGGTATTACCGGCATGACCGTGACCGAAGTGAAAGGCTTTGGGCGCCAGAAAGGCCACACTGAGCTGTATCGCGGTGCGGAATATATGGTGGATTTTCTGCCGAAGGTGAAAATTGAGATCGTCGTGCCGGACGACATTGTTGATATCTGCGTAGATACGATTATTCGTACGGCGCAAACCGGCAAAATTGGTGATGGTAAAATTTTCGTCTTTGATGTGGCACGGGTCATTCGTATCCGTACCGGCGAAGAGGACGACGCGGCAATTTAAACCGCGTCATGGTTGCCGGATGTTTCCATCCGGCAACATCAAATCACAGGACTTTATGCGGGCCAAAGCATTCGTAATGAATGTTTTCCTGTTTCACACCCAGGTCCACTAACTGTTTAGCGGCAAACTGCATGAAGCCGACCGGACCGCAGAGATAGAACTGCATTGCCGGATCGCTGAACGCACCTTCCAGTTTGCTCAAATCCATCAGACCTTCACTATCAAACTGACCTTTAGCGCGATCGGCTTCGCTCGGCTGACGATACCAGGTGTGCGCAGTAAAGCGCGGCAGTGTTTGTCCCAGTTCCTTAACTTCATCAGCAAAGGCGTGAACATCGCCATTTTCTGCCGCATGGAACCAGTTTACCTGAGCGCTATGACCTGTTTTTGCCAGCGTGTCGAGCATCGCCAGCATTGGCGTTTGCCCTACGCCTGCAGAGATCAGTGTTACCGGCGTGTCATCCGTCACATCCATAAAGAAATCACCCGCCGGAGCTACCAGTTTCACAACATCGCCAACGTTGGCGTGATTGTGCAGCCAGTTGGATACCTGCCCGCCATCTTCGCGTTTCACCGCTATACGATAGCCTTTGCCATCCGGTTTACGGGTCAAAGAGTACTGACGAATCTCCTGATGCGGGAAACCTTCTGGTTTCAGCCAGACGCCGAGATATTGTCCCGGACGGTATTCTGCCACTGTGCCACCGTCGACCGGTTCCAGTTCGAAACTGGTGATAAGTGCGCTGCACGGCGTTTTAGCTACAATGCGGAAATCGCGAGTACCTTCCCAGCCACCGGCTTTGCTGGCATTTTCGTTATAGATTTCCGCCTCGCGATTGATAAATACATTAGCCAGTACGCCATAGGCTTTACCCCACGCATCCAGTACTTCCTGCCCCGGGCTGAACATTTCGTCCAGGGTCGCCAACAGGTGTTCACCGACGATGTTGTACTGTTCCGGTTTGATCTGGAAGCTGGTGTGCTTCTGCGCGATTTTTTCTACCGCTGGCAGCAGCGCAGGCAGGTTTTCAATATTACTGGCGTAGGCGGCAATAGCGTTAAACAGGGCTTCACGTTGATCGCCATTACGTTGGTTACTCATGTTAAAAATTTCTTTGAGTTCTGGGTTATGAGTAAACATACGGTCGTAGAAATGGGCGGTTAACTTCGGCCCTGTTTCCACCAGTAAAGGGATTGTGGCTTTTACTGTAGCGATGGTTTGAGCGTCAAGCATAGAGTCTTCCTTTTTTTTGCATCTTAATTGATGTATCTCAAATGCATCTTATAAAAAATAGCCCTGCACTGTAAATGGTTCTTTTGGTGTTTTTCATCAAGAATGTGATGAAGTGAAAAATTTGCATCACAAACCTGAAAAGAAATCCGTTTCCGGTTGCAGGCCCTTTATTCTCCAAAGCCTTGCACAGCTTGAAGGTAATCGTTTGCGTAAATTCCTTTGTCAAGACCTGTTATCGCACAATGATTCGGTTATACTGTTCGCCGTTGTCCATCAGGACCGCCAAAATTAGGCGAAAAAATTTTATTGTTAGCTGAGTCAGGAGATGCGGATGTTAAAGCGTGAAATGAACATTGCCGATTATGATGCCGAACTGTGGCAGGCTATGGAGCAGGAAAAAGTACGTCAGGAAGAGCACATCGAACTGATCGCCTCCGAAAACTACACCAGCCCGCGCGTAATGCAGGCGCAGGGTTCTCAGCTGACCAACAAATATGCTGAAGGTTATCCGGGCAAGCGCTACTACGGCGGTTGCGAGTATGTTGATATCGTTGAACAACTGGCGATCGATCGTGCGAAAGAGCTGTTCGGCGCTGACTACGCTAACGTCCAGCCGCACTCCGGCTCCCAGGCTAACTTTGCGGTCTACACCGCGCTGCTGGAACCAGGTGATACCGTTCTGGGTATGAACCTGGCGCATGGCGGTCACCTGACTCACGGTTCTCCGGTTAACTTCTCCGGTAAACTGTACAACATCGTTCCTTACGGTATCGATGCGACCGGTCATATCGACTACGCAGATCTGGAAAAACAAGCCAAAGAACACAAGCCGAAAATGATTATCGGTGGCTTCTCTGCATATTCCGGCGTGGTTGACTGGGCGAAAATGCGTGAAATCGCTGATAGCATCGGTGCTTACCTGTTCGTTGATATGGCGCACGTTGCGGGCCTGGTTGCTGCCGGCGTCTATCCAAACCCGGTTCCTCATGCTCACGTAGTTACTACTACCACTCACAAAACCCTGGCGGGTCCGCGCGGCGGCCTGATCCTGGCAAAAGGCGGTAGCGAAGAGCTGTACAAAAAACTGAACTCTGCCGTCTTCCCTGGTGGTCAGGGCGGTCCGTTGATGCACGTAATCGCCGGTAAAGCGGTTGCTCTGAAAGAAGCGATGGAGCCTGAGTTCAAAACTTACCAGCAGCAGGTCGCGAAAAACGCTAAAGCGATGGTAGAAGTGTTCCTCGAGCGCGGCTACAAAGTGGTTTCCGGCGGTACTGATAACCACCTGTTCCTGGTTGATCTGGTTGATAAAAACCTGACCGGTAAAGAAGCAGACGCAGCTCTGGGCCGTGCTAACATCACCGTCAACAAAAACAGCGTACCGAACGATCCGAAGAGCCCGTTTGTGACCTCCGGTATTCGCGTGGGTACTCCGGCGATTACGCGTCGCGGTTTCAAAGAAGCAGAAGCGAAAGAACTGGCTGGCTGGATGTGTGACGTGCTGGACAGCATCAATGATGAAGCGGTTATTGAGCGCATCAAAGGTAAAGTTCTCGACATCTGCGCACGTTACCCGGTTTACGCATAAGCGAAACGGTTAATCTGTTGAAAAAAGGCTTCCTTCGGGAAGCCTTTTTACGTTATCGCGTCATCAAATCTGGCGTAACTGCGCCTCAACATACAAATAGCCAATTCCCAGCACCTGTTGTGCGCGGCTTAATTGCCCAAAGCCAATTTGCGTCGCTTTCACGCTCGGTCCTTCGTCGCGGTCGAACGGGTTAAATCCTGTCTGGCGAATAATAGTATTAAGCCAGTTCTCACCAAAGGCGCAACTGCGACCGTACAACCAAATCTGATTAATATTGAGGATGTTGAGGAAGTTATACAGACTCAAACCAATGGCGTTGGCACTGCGGTCAACCCAGCTGGTGACCCACGGTTCTCCACTTTGCCAGGCGGCAATTAATTGCGCGGTAGTCAGTTTTTCTGGATCAAGCTGAGTATTGCCAGGTTGTGACTTTAGCCATACTCGCGCCTGTTTTTTTAATGCGCTTAACGAGGCGACGGTTTCCAGGCAGCCATAACGTCCACAGTCGCAGGCAACGCCATCCGGATTAACGATGGTGTGACCAATCTGTCCGCTACCATACAAACTGCCGCGATAAATTTGCTCGTTAATCACGAACGACGAGCCAATGCCGTAATCAACGTTGATCACGCAGAAATCCCGTTCCTGCGAATTATTTTGCCATTTCTCCGCCAGCGCCAGCATCACGCAGTCATTATCGACCATCACCCGAATGCCGAGCTTCTCTTCCAGCAGATACTTCACCTCAACCGGCGTTGTCCACGGCGCTTGCGGCATGGTTTGCGACACTCCTGTCACTGGATCAACCTGACCGTGGATTGCCAGCGCCAGATTGATGGTGCGGTCCGGCCACAATTTACGGTGGCGATGCCAGCATTTTTCGATTTCGGACAGCAGCGCCTGCGGCGTCGGTGCATCAATCTGTAAATACTCAAATTCACCTTTCGGACTTAAACAAGCATTAGCAACCTGACACTCAATACTGGTGGGCGTCACGTTCAGGCACAGCGTCCAGTCACCTTCCGGCGCAATCAGCCATGTACCGCTACTATGCCCGCGCGTCTGGCTTTCATCGTCGATATTCACCACCCGTTTTTCGCTTTCCAGTTCCTGCAAAATATTACTGACTGCCGGAATCGAAATTTGCGCCAGCCTGGCCAGCGTCGACTTATTGGCGCGTTTTTGTCGGTACAGCAGTTCCAGAATCACGCATTTGTTATGGTGGCGAATCTGTTGATTGTTAATGCAGGCTCTCATCTTCACTAAACCTTGTTTAGTTAATTGCGTGATTATTCCGCGAAAACATTGCCAGATTGTTCAATACACTGCCACAAATCTTTTAATTCAGTATGTCTTGTTAATATTGAGGGCACCATGACTCCAGTAAAAGTGTGGCAAGAGCGCGTTGAGATCCCGACCTATGAAACCGGGCCGCAGGATATACATCCCATGTTCCTGGAAAATCGCGTTTATCAGGGATCGTCCGGCGCGGTTTATCCCTACGGCGTGACCGATACGCTGAGTGAACAGAAAACCCTGAAATCCTGGCAGGCGGTGTGGCTGGAAAACGACTACATCAAAGTGATGATCCTGCCGGAACTGGGCGGTCGGGTGCATCGCGCGTGGGATAAAGTTAAACAGCGCGATTTTGTCTATCACAATGAAGTCATTAAACCTGCGCTGGTGGGGCTGCTGGGACCGTGGATCTCTGGCGGGATTGAGTTTAACTGGCCGCAACACCATCGCCCGACCACCTTTATGCCCGTCGATTTCACCCTCGAAGCCCATGAAGACGGCGCACAGACGGTGTGGGTCGGCGAAACGGAGCCGATGCACGGTTTACAGGTGATGACAGGTTTCACACTGCGCCCTGAACGGGCTGCGCTGGAAATCGCCAGCCGCGTCTATAACGGCAACGCCACGCCGCGTCATTTCTTGTGGTGGGCCAACCCGGCAGTGAAAGGGGGGGAAGGGCATCAGAGCGTCTTCCCGCCGGATGTAACGGCGGTGTTTGATCACGGCAAACGGGCCGTCTCCGCTTTCCCTATCGCTACCGGCACTTACTACAAAGTGGACTACTCCGCTGGAGTGGACATTTCTCGCTATAAAAATGTGCCCGTTCCAACCTCATATATGGCTGAAAAATCACAGTACGATTTTGTCGGCGCATGGTGTCACGATGAAGATGGCGGTTTGCTACACGTTGCCAACCACCACATCGCGCCAGGTAAAAAACAGTGGAGCTGGGGACACAGTGAATTTGGCCAGGCGTGGGATAAGAGCCTGACTGACAATAACGGTCCGTATATCGAACTGATGACCGGTATTTTTGCCGATAACCAGCCTGATTTTACCTGGCTTGATGCTTACGAAGAGAAGCGTTTTGAGCAGTATTTCCTGCCTTACCATTCTTTGGGCATGGTGCAAAACGCCTCCCGCGATGCGGTGATTAAACTCCAGCGTAGTGAGCGGGGGATTGAGTGGGGGCTGTATGCCATCTCTCCGTTGAACGGATACCGCCTGGCGATCCGCGAAATCGGCAAATGCAACGCGTTACTTGATGATGCCGTGGCCCTGACACCAGCGACCGCCATCCAGGGCGTGTTACACGGTATCAATCCTGAAAGACTGACCATTGAGCTCTCTGATGCCGACGGCAATATTGTACTGAGTTATCAGGAACATCAGCCGCAAGAGTTGCCGTTGCCGGACGTCGCCAAAGCGCCACTGTCAGCACAAGACATTACCAGTACAGATGAAGCCTGGTTTATCGGTCAGCATCTGGAGCAATATCATCACGCCAGCCGTTCACCGTTCGATTACTACCTGCGAGGCGTGGCGCTGGATCCGCTGGATTACCGCTGTAACCTGGCGCTGGCGATGCTGGAATATAACCGCGCAGATTTCCCGCAAGCGGTGGCGTATGCCACTCAGGCTCTGAAACGCGCACATGCGCTGAACAAAAATCCGCAGTGCGGACAGGCGAGTTTGATTCGCGCCAGTGCTTACGAACGTCAGGGACAATATCAACAAGCCGAAGAGGATTTCTGGCGTGCGGTCTGGAGCGGCAACAGTAAAGCCGGAGGCTATTATGGTCTGGCACGACTGGCGGCGCGTAATGGTAACTTCGACGCGGGTCTGGATTTTTGCCAACAAAGTCTTCGCGCCTGCCCAACCAATCAGGAAGTGCTTTGCCTGCATAATCTGCTGCTGGTGTTAATTGGTCGTCAGGACAACGCGCGTTTGCAGCGCGAGAAACTGCTGCGCGATTATCCGCTGAACGCCACTCTGTGGTGGCTGAACTGGTTCGATGGTCGTAGCGAATCAGCTCTCGCGCAGTGGCGCGGTCTGTGTCAGGGACGCGACGTTAACGCCCTGATGACCGCCGGGCAACTGATTAACTGGGGAATGCCCACCCTGGCGGCAGAGATGCTGAACGCACTGGACTGCCAGCGCACGCTGCCGCTTTACCTGCAAGCCAGCTTGCTGCCGAAAGCCGAACGTGGCGAACTGGTCGCAAAAGCCATTGATGTCTTCCCGCAGTTTGTCCGTTTCCCGAATACGCTGGAAGAAGTGGCGGCGCTGGAGAGTATTGAAGAGTGCTGGTTTGCTCGCCATTTACTGGCCTGCTTCTACTACAACAAACGTAGCTACAACAAAGCCATTGCCTTATGGCAACGTTGCGTAGAGATGTCGCCGGAGTTTGCCGACGGCTGGCGCGGGTTAGCGATCCATGCGTGGAATAAGCAACACGATTATGAGCTGGCCGCGCGTTATCTTGATAATGCTTATCAGCTTGCGCCGCAGGATGCACGTCTGCTTTTCGAACGGGATTTGCTTGATAAGTTAAGTGGAGCCACACCGGAGAAACGACTGGCGCGTCTGGAAAATAATCTGGAAATTGCGCTGAAACGCGACGACATGACCGCAGAACTGCTCAATTTGTGGCATCTCACGGGGCAGGCAGACAAAGCGGCGGACATTCTCGCCACGCGCAAATTCCACCCGTGGGAAGGCGGGGAAGGGAAGGTCACCAGTCAGTTTATCCTCAACCAGTTATTACGCGCCTGGCAGCATCTTGATGCCAGACAGCCGCAGCAGGCCAGCGAACTGCTTCATGCCGCGCTGCATTATCCGGAGAATTTAAGCGAAGGCCGTTTACCGGGGCAAACTGATAACGACATCTGGTTCTGGCAGGCGATATGCGCCAACGCGCAGGGCGATGAAACTGAAGCGACGCATTGTTTACGTCTGGCGGCGACCGGCGATCGCACCATTAACATCCACAGTTATTACAACGATCAGCCGGTTGATTATCTCTTCTGGCAAGGAATGGCGCTGCGACTGCTGGGCGAACAACAAATCGCACAGCAACTGTTTAGTGAAATGAAACAGTGGGCGCAAGAGATGGCGAAAACCAGTATTGAGGCGGATTTCTTTGCTGTTTCACAACCTGATCTGTTGTCGCTGTATGGCGATTTACAACAGCAGCATAAAGAAAAATGCCTGATGGTGGCGATGCTGGCGTCCGCGGGACTCGGGGAGGTTGCGCAATATGAGTCTGCTCGCGCTGAATTGACGGCGATTAATCCGGCCTGGCCGAAAGCGGCATTATTCACCACTGTGATGCCTTTTATTTTTAACTACGTTCACTAAACCTTATTAACTGTAATATTTGAGCGGCACGCGCTGCCGCTCACGCTCAAATAATTAAAATAAGCCGTTGTAAATAAAAACCCTACAGGAGGCACTATGCCTAAAAAAATGACAACAACCCGTAATTTATTATTAATGGCTACGCTATTGGGTAGCGCACTATTTGCCAACGCTGCGGATAAAGAAATGACCATTGGCACAATATACCTTGATACCCAGGGATATTACGCCGGAGTGCGTCAGGGCGTTCAGGATGCGGCAAAAGATTCTTCAGTACAGGTACAGTTAATTGAAACTAACGCCCAGGGCGATATTTCGAAAGAAAGTACCTTTGTTGATACCCTCGTGGCGCGTAATGTCGATGCCATTATTTTATCGGCAGTGTCTGAAAATGGCAGTAGCCGTACCGTTCGTCGCGCCAGTGAAGCGGGTATTCCGGTGATTTGCTACAACACCTGTATTAATCAAAAGGGTGTCGATAAATATGTCTCGGCATATCTGGTGGGTGACCCGCTGGAATTTGGTAAAAAACTGGGTAACGCTGCCGCCGATTATTTTATTGCCAACAAAATTGACCAGCCGAAAATTGCCGTCATCAATTGCGAAGCCTTTGAAGTTTGTGTGCAACGACGTAAAGGGTTTGAAGAAGTATTAAAAGCCCGCGTTCCCGGCGCGCAAATTGTCGCTAATCAGGAAGGGACTGTTTTAGATAAAGCGATTTCCGTTGGTGAAAAACTGATTATCTCCACGCCGGATCTCAACGCCATTATGGGGGAATCGGGCGGTGCGACACTCGGCGCGGTAAAAGCGGTACGTAATCAAAATCAGGCTGGAAAAATTGCTGTTTTCGGTTCGGATATGACCACTGAAATTGCTCAGGAACTGGAAAATAACCAGGTGCTGAAAGCGGTAGTGGATATTTCTGGTAAGAAAATGGGCAATGCTGTTTTCGCGCAAACATTGAAGGTTATCAATAAACAAGCCGACGGTGAAAAAGTGATTCAGGTGCCAATCGATCTCTATACCAAAACTGAAGACGGTAAACAGTGGCTGGCAACGCACGTTGATGGTCTGCCCTAATAGCTGATTCGCAGAGGTCCCTATGTTCACGGCAACAGAGGCAGTCCCGGTAGCAAAAGTGGTGGCAGGAAATAAGCGTTATCCAGGCGTCGTTGCGCTGGATAACGTTAACTTCACGCTCAATAAAGGTGAAGTTCGCGCGCTGTTAGGCAAAAACGGTGCGGGAAAATCGACCCTCATTCGAATGCTTACCGGTAGCGAACGTCCGGATAGCGGTGATATCTGGATTGGTGAGACGCGACTGGAAGGCGACGAAGCTACGCTGACTCGCCGTGCCGCTGAACTGGGGGTACGCGCGGTTTATCAGGAGTTAAGTTTGGTGGAAGGGCTGACAGTGGCGGAAAACCTCTGCCTCGGTCAGTGGCCCCGCCGCAACGGCATGATTGATTACCTGCAAATGGCGCAGGATGCCCAACGTTGCTTACAGGCGCTGGGCGTTGACGTTAGCCCTGAACAACTTGTTTCAGGGCTAAGCCCGGCGCAAAAGCAACTGGTGGAAATTGCGCGGGTGATGAAAGGCGAGCCGCGCGTGGTCATTCTTGATGAACCTACCAGCTCGCTTGCCAGTGCGGAAGTTGAACTGGTAATCAGCGCCGTGAAAAAAATGTCAGCACTGGGCGTGGCGGTGATTTATGTCAGCCACCGGATGGAAGAAATCCGCCGCATTGCCTCCTGTGCCACCGTCATGCGCGATGGTCAGGTGGCGGGCGATGTGATGCTCGAAAACACTTCCACGCATCATATTGTGTCGCTAATGCTAGGGCGCGATCACGTTGATATTGCGCCGGTTGCACCTCAGGAAATTGTGGATCAGGCCGTGCTGGAAGTCCGTGCGTTACGCCATAAGCCCAAGCTGGAGGATATCAGTTTTACGCTACGTCGTGGCGAAGTGCTCGGCATTGCTGGTCTGCTGGGGGCAGGGCGCAGTGAATTGCTGAAGGCGATTGTTGGGCTGGAGACGTATGAACAGGGCGAAATTGTTATCAACGGCGAGAAAATCACGCGCCCCGATTACGGCGACATGCTGAAACGCGGCATTGGCTATACGCCAGAAAACCGCAAAGAAGCGGGGATCATTCCCTGGTTGGGCGTTGACGAAAATACAGTGCTGACCAATCGGCAAAAAATCAGCGCCAACGGAGTGCTGCAATGGTCCACCATCCGCCGCCTGACCGAAGAAGTGATGCAGCGGATGACGGTCAAGGCCGCCAGTAGCGAAACGCCCATCGGCACGCTTTCTGGCGGCAATCAGCAAAAAGTAGTGATCGGTCGTTGGGTCTATGCCGCCAGCCAGATTTTGTTGCTCGACGAGCCAACGCGCGGCGTCGATATCGAAGCCAAACAGCAGATTTACCGTATTGTCCGTGAGCTGGCTGCCGAAGGAAAAAGCGTGGTGTTTATCTCCAGTGAAGTGGAGGAGTTACCGCTGGTGTGCGACCGCATTCTGTTGTTACAGCACGGTACGTTCTCGCAGGAGTTTCACGCTCCGGTCAATGTGGATGAGCTGATGTCCGCCATTCTGTCTGTGCACTGATGAATTTTACCGAGGAACCTAAGATGTCTGCTTCGTCATTACCATTGCCGCAGGGCAAGAGCGTCTCGCTCAAACAATTTGTCAGTCGCCATATTAATGAGATCGGTTTGCTGGTGGTAATCGCCATTCTTTATCTGGTCTTTTCTCTGAACGCGCCGGGTTTTATCTCATTGAATAACCAGATGAACGTGCTGCGCGATGCCGCCACCATTGGGATCGCCGCCTGGGCGATGACGCTGATTATTATCTCCGGTGAAATTGATGTCAGCGTTGGGCCGATGGTGGCTTTTGTCTCGGTGTGCCTGGCATTTTTGCTGCAATTTGAAGTTCCGTTGGCGATTGCTTGTCTGCTGGTGTTGCTGTTAGGCGCGCTGATGGGAACGCTCGCCGGGGTACTGCGCGGCGTGTTTAACGTGCCAAGTTTCGTTGCCACGCTGGGGCTGTGGAGCGCCCTGCGCGGAATGGGGCTGTTTATGACCAACGCCCTGCCAGTGCCGATTGACGAAAATGAGGTGCTGGACTGGCTGGGCGGACAATTTCTTGGTGTGCCGGTATCCGCGCTGATCATGATGGTGTTGTTTGCGCTGTTTGTGTTTATCAGCCGCAAAACCGCCTTCGGGCGCTCGGTTTTTGCTGTTGGCGGTAATGCCACGGCGGCGCAGTTGTGCGGTATTAACGTTCGTCGGGTGCGCATTCTTATCTTTACCCTTTCGGGATTATTAGCGGCGGTGACCGGCATTTTGTTGGCGGCGCGCCTCGGTTCCGGTAACGCAGGTGCCGCAAACGGTCTGGAGTTTGACGTCATCGCCGCGGTCGTGGTCGGCGGTACGGCGCTTTCCGGTGGTCGCGGCTCGTTGTTCGGTACGCTGCTTGGCGTACTGGTGATTACGCTAATCGGTAACGGTCTGGTGCTGCTCGGGATTAACTCCTTTTTCCAGCAGGTGGTGCGCGGCGTCATCATCGTGGTGGCGGTGCTGGCGAATATCTTGCTGACCCAGCGTAGCAGTAAAGCGAAACGCTAAACCTTAACGCCCCTGGCGCGGGTGCGGCAGGGATGAAAATTAATCGTATTGTTAATGAGGGATTTATGAAAACGATGCTGGCAGCTTATTTACCAGGAAATTCGACCGTCGATCTGCGGGAAGTTGCGGTGCCGACGCCGGGGATTAACCAGGTACTGATCAAAATGAAATCCTCCGGGATTTGCGGAAGCGATGTCCACTATATCTACCATCAACACCGCGCCACGGCGGCGGCGCCCGATAAACCGTTATACCAGGGCTTTATCAACGGTCATGAGCCGTGCGGGCAAATTGTGGCGATGGGGCAAGGCTGTCGCCATTTTAAAGAGGGTGATCGCGTGCTGGTGTATCACATTTCTGGCTGTGGTTTTTGCCCGAACTGCCGCCGCGGCTTTCCTATCTCTTGTACTGGCAAAGGAAAAGCGGCTTACGGCTGGCAGCGTGACGGCGGTCATGCCGAATATCTGCTGGCGGAAGAAAAAGATCTGATCCTCCTGCCGGATGCGCTGAGCTACGAAGATGGCGCGTTTATCAGTTGCGGCGTTGGCACAGCGTATGAAGGGATCTTGCGCGGCGAAGTTTCCGGCAGTGATAACGTGTTGGTGGTTGGTCTGGGGCCGGTCGGCATGATGGCGATGATGCTGGCGAAAGGTCGTGGTGCAAAACGGATCATCGGCGTTGATATGCTGCCGGAACGTCTGGCGATGGCGAAACAGTTAGGAGTGATGGATCACGGCTATTTAGCGACCACTGAAGGTCTGCCGCAGATAATCGCCGAACTCACTCACGGCGGCGCGGATGTTGCGCTTGATTGTTCCGGTAATGCCGCAGGTCGCTTACTGGCACTGTAATCCACCGCTGACTGGGGACGCGTGGTTTACATTGGTGAAACCGGAAAAGTAGAGTTCGAGGTTAGCGCCGACCTGATGCACCATCAACGGCGAATTATTGGTTCCTGGGTGACCAGTTTGTTCCATATGGAAAAATGCGCCCACGATTTGACTGACTGGAAACTGTGGCCGCGTAACGCCATTACCCATCGCTTCTCGCTGGAACAGGCAGGTGATGCCTATGCGCTGATGGCGAGCGGCAAATGCGGGAAAGTTGTGATTAACTTCCCGGATTAAGGAGTTAGCGGATGACCATCTATACCTTATCTCACGGACCGCTAAAGCTGGATATCTCTGACCAGGGCGGCGTAATCGAAGGCTTCTGGCGTGACACGACGCCGCTCTTACGTGCCGGTAAAAAAAACGGTGTGGCAACCGATGCCTCCTGTTTTCCGCTGGTGCCGTTTGCAAACCGGGTGAGCGGTAACCGTTTTGTCTGGCAGGAGCGAGAGTATCATCTGCAACCGAATGTTGAATGGGATGCACATTATCTGCACGGTGACGGCTGGCTGGGTCAGTGGCAATGTGTCTCGCGTAGCGATGATAGTTTGTGTCTGGTGTATGAACATCGCAGCGGTGTTTATCACTATCGGGTAAGCCAGGCGTTTCATTTAACGGCGGATACGCTGACGGTGACGCTCTCTGTCAGTAATGAAGGGGTAGAGACGCTGCCATTTGGTACTGGCTGGCATCCTTATTTTCCGTTATCACCACAAACGCGGATTCAGGCGCAGGCGAGCGGTTACTGGCTGGAGCGGGAGCAGTGGCTGGCGGGTGAGTTTTGCGAGCAGCTACCGCAGGAACTGGATTTCAACCAGCTTGCGCCGTTGCCGCGTCAGTGGGTGAACAATGGTTTTGCCGGATGGAATGGTCAGGCCCGCATCGAGCAGCCGCAGGAGGGTTACGCCATCATCATGGAAACGACGCCGCCTGCACCGTGTTATTTCGTCTTTGTTTCCGACCCGGCGTTTGATAAAGGATATGCGTTTGATTTCTTCTGTCTGGAACCGATGAGTCATGCGCCAGATGACCATCATCGCCCGGAAGGTGGTGATCTCATTGCGCTTGCACCAGGGGAATCAACAATTTCAGAGATGTCGTTGCGGGTTGCGTTGCTGTAATTTATAAAATGCCGGATAAGGCGTTCACGCCGCATCAGGCACTCGGCGCACGATGCCTGATGCAACGCTTATGGCGTCTTATCAGGCCTACAATCGGTGCCGGAGCGGTGGGCCGGATAAGGCGTTCACGCCGTATCCGGCATCTTTCCTAACGTCGATCGAGAGAAATCGCCCCCGGTCCGGTAATCGCCAACAGCAGGAATGCGCCAGCAATGCTGATATTCTTCCAGAAATTAATCATATTTGGCCCGACCGCATCGCCAGTCATATCCCAGTAATGATGACCAATCACCGCCGTACCCAGCGTATAGAAAATAAACAGTACCGCCAGCGGGCGGGTGAAAAAGCCAAGTATGATTAATATCGCGGCGGGTACTTCCATAATCACCGCAATAACTGCCGCCAGCATTGGCATCGGTGCGCCCAGCGAGGCCATATATTGTACCGTCCCGTCAAAGCCCATCATTTTGGGAAAACCAAAAATAATGAAAATTAAGATGACGGCGATACGGGCAATTAATAACAAAACGGGGCGGGCGGCACCAAAATCAAAATAACGTAGTGAGTTCATAACCAATCCCTTTGCAAGATAATGTGATTTAAACGTAATACACACTCTGGTACCTCGCCACGCCCCAGCTGCCGAGATATTCGCTAATAATCCTGGTTACAGTGTTTTCAACGCGATGTTCTCATCAATTAGCAATTTCGCATCAAGGGGTTTTCCGCTCAGGATCCATTTGCGGATTGGGCGAATCTCACGCCCTTGATTCAGCGTTACCGCGCCGATAAGCACACCGTTTCGCAGATTAAACCAAATCGCTTTCTGGGTTTCCGGGTTGCCACGACAAACCCAGTCATCGCCACGCATATCGCCAATAAACTGTAAGTTATCATTGTACTGATCGCTCCAGAACCACGGCGGTGGTAGCTCCGGAAGCGGTAGCCCCAACATTGTGGCAGCGGCAATTTGCGCCTGATTATTGGCGTTTTCCCAGCTTTCGCAGCGGTGCAGCAGACCATTTTCAAGACGAGTTATCGCCACATCGCCACCGGCAAAAATAGCTGGATCGCTGGTGCGGCAAGCCTCGTCAATGACAATACCATTTACCGTATCAAGGTTGGCCTCACGTGCCAGGCGGTCGTTGGCGCTGATGCCAATACCGTAAATCACGACATCGGCCTGAAGCGTTTCGCCGCTTTGCAACGTCAGCTCTACTTTCTCACCATCGACTACATGCTCAATGGCATTGTTGAGCAAGACGCGCACACCAGCCTGCTGATGGCGTTGCAAAAGATAGCGTTGTACGGGGGGCGGCGCATTACGTCCCATCACTGTTGTCGCCAGCTCAATCACTGTCACGTTACAACCGCGCTGTGTGGCGCTGGCCGCCAGTTCCAGACCAATAGTACCGGCACCGACAATCACCACTGACCGTTCAGCTTGTAGTGCTTCCCGTAGTCTGGCGGCATCACCAGCATGGCGCAGGGTAAAGCAGCGTTTACCAAGTGCATCAAGCAAGGGCAACTGTCGGGCTGCAGCGCCCGTTGCTAGAAACAGCTGATCCCAGTACCAGCTTTCGCCGTTGGCTAATACTAACTGCCGTGTGTCGCGTCCCAATGTTTTGATGGTTACGCCAGAATGCAGATGAACGTTGTTTTCCTGCCACCAGATAGCGGGTAACACGGGCTGTAACTGCGGGGAATCCTCCAGCAACATGGTTTTCGAGAGCGGGGGGCGTTCATAAGGAAGATGTTGCTCATCGGAAAACAGGTGCAGCTCACCAGTGAATCCTTGCTGGCGTAGCGAGGCCGCAAACATTGCCGCCGCTTGCCCGCCACCGACAATAATGATCGTTTTTTCTTTCATCGTGCTTCCTTAAAGATCCAGCCCAGCCGCTACGTGGCGAATACCGCGAATCGCTAAACCCGCATCAGCGTTGATCATCACCCCGCTTAATGCGCGATTATTGCGCCGCGATGCAAACATCACATACGGACCCGTAAAATCCGCCGGTTGCGGGAAAAATTGCAGCGGTAAAATGGCGGCAATTTTCTCCGGCGTCAGAGACTGCATTATCGAGGTTTCACTTTGCCCGAGCGCCTGCGGGCCGCGGAGATCGCTGGCCATGCCGCACGGGCCGACGCCATTCACCCGTACTTTCGGTGCCAGTTCATAGGCCAGTTGGCGAATAAGCCCGGTTGCGGCATGTTTACTGGCGGTGTACAGCGGGCCTCCGCCGCCAGGATACCAGGCGGCATTTGACAGTGTGAAAATCATGCTGCCTTCACTGGCGATTAACGCCGGAGCGCAGGCTTTTGCACCCAGCAGATAACCGAGTACGTTGACGTTAAACAGCTCGTGGAAGCCGGTTTCGAGCGTCTCTGCGGGAGTATTAACCAGTGAGGCATTGTGATCCCAGATGCCCGCATTGCCGATAAAACAATCCAGCTTGCCGGAACGAGTCAGGATCTGATCGACCGCGCGTTGATAATCGGCATAACAGGTCACGTTGCCTTCTATCGCCAGAATATGTTCGCCAAATCGCTGACGCAGACTGGCGACTTTTGCCGCCGACAGTTCCAGCGTGGCAACCTGCGCGCCTTCTTCGATAAATCTCTCGACCAGCGCCAGGCCTAATCCCGAGCCGCCGCCGGTAATAAAAATAGATTCGTTATGTAAATCGCTCATGGCTGCGCCTCCGGTAAGTCGATGAAGATGTCACTACCTTCAACGTGCACTGGATAGGTTGTCAGCGGATCGGTGGCGGGCAGGCATAACGCTTTGCCCGTTTTCAGGCAAAAACTGGCGGCGTGCAGTGGGCATTCCACCGTGGCGTCATCTTCCAGATACCCTTCTGACATCGACGCATTACCGTGACTGCAACGATCGTTAATGGCATAAAACTCGCCGCCAACGTTGAACAGGGCGATGACGGGCGAGGTATCGATCCGGAGAGCCTCACCTTCCGGCACATCCGCAACGGGACACGCATAAATTCGATTCATCAGAACAGTACACTCAGGTTATGGGAAGTGATCACCGCTTGATCCAGGACGATATCCCGTTCCAGCAAGCGCCAGTTGTCGTCTTCCAGACGGCGAACTTTGTCAAAACGAGTCCCGACATAGAACGTTTCATCGCGCTCTTTTTGTGCCCGATAAAGCAGATAATTCACCCTCACGGCAAATACGTTTGGGATGTCGGTTTCGCTTATCTGGCAGTTGCTGATTAAGTGGCGGGTGCGTGACGGCGGCTCTTCTGCCCATGCCATGCCCGTTTCCAGACGGGCGATTCGCCGCTCCAGCTGGTCTTTGGTGTCATTAAAAATCCAGGTTGTCGGTGGCTGGACGCCTTTGCGGCGGTCTCGCGTTTGCGCGTTAACCGTGGTGCGCATGGTGTAACGAATCTCTTCGTCGAGCTGTGCCAGCCAGTCACGAAATTTCCAGTCATCCAGCAGACTGGCTTCGTGAAAGAGAAACTGGCTAATGCGGTGATGTAACTCCAGTGAAACTTGCGCACTCATTTCATCACCTCCTGCTGGTAAGCGGCGGTTTTATCGAGCACTTCCTGCCAGCTTTCGCTACTCAGAAGATCGGCCCAGCGTTGGTACATTCCACGAGCGGCAGTTTCTGAAAAGATATAGTTAGTAATGCCAGGAATGCCGTCGTCGCGACGCTTTTCCTGACCAAGCCCCATTTCCAGACACAGTTTGCTGTTGCGGGCGCGGTGGCCTTTCAGCAATTTCTGGATTTCACACCAGTTCTCCGAGTCATCCTGCTCGAGAAAACCAGCAGGACCAAAAGCACGAGTGGCGCTGTTTTCAAAAGCGGCTTTAACTTCATCGGAGGCGGCTTTGTCAGTAATACAGAACGCCCACACTTCGACTTGATCAGGGCCGCGCGGATGCCAGACGCGGAGCGTGGCAGTGCCGTTGAGCCATGAAAGCGTGGGGAAAATATTGTTATGACCCGCCAGGCGCAGGGCGCGAACTTCACCTAAACGTTGTTCTGCTTCGGCATAGGTTTCGCGGTAATAGCTTGAAACTGCGCCATCGACCCAGACATTAGCATCCGGTTTTTCAGTAAAGAAGAAACCGCTACCGTGACCGTCCTGACCAAATTGCAGCGCATCTTTGGCGGTTTCCCACACCGGGCGGGCGGTTTGTCCATCACCGAGGCGCTTATCGCTGCCATCATCTTTCGCCCCTAATACCTGAACGGCAGAAGCATGGCTGAACAGAGCATGATACTGGTCACTGGCGAACTGCTCTGCCGGGAATTTCCAGTTGCAGTTGATCACCCACTTTTGTACGCCGCCGACAATTTCGGTGCCGCCTTCGCGACGATCCAGCATGCCATCCAGATACCAGGCAATGTCACCCAGGTAATCACGCAGGCCCGGTGCGCTGGTATCCCAGTTGCCAAAAATCAGCCCTTTATAACTCTCCACACAAGGAACTTCGTTTAGCCCCCAGTGGGATTTACACAACCCTTGTGGGTAGGCGCGAGGTTCCAGCGGTACATCGATCAACTCGCCGTTAATGCCATAAGACCAGCCGTGATACGGGCAGGTAAAGGCGCGAGTGTTGCCGCAATCTGCATAACTCACACGCATGGCCCGGTGGCGGCATTGGTTGAGAAACGCCTTGATGCTGCCGTCTTTCTGACGCACTACGACAACCGCATCTTCTCCCATGTAGGTGTTAAAGAAATCACCGGGTTTTGGGATCTGGCTTTCGTGGGCGAGAAATAGCCAGCAACGACCGAAAATACGCTCAAGCTCCAGTTGGTAAATGTCCGGGTCGGTATAAATACGCGGAGTGACCCGACCGTTTTGGGTGTCAATCAGTTGGTAAATGTTCAAATCTGAGGGTGTGGTCATATTTTTTAATCCTGAAAGATAAGATGTATTGACCTTCTATTTTTGTGCCATAAGGATGTTGCTGGTTGGTTGCTAATATGTGAAATAGTTAATTTCTACCAGCTGAGACGTTTTTTCGATAACAAGGGGAAGGTGATGGAACTACGGCATTTACGCTATTTCGTCGCAGTGGCTCAGGCGCTGAACTTCACCCGTGCGGCGGAAAAACTGCATACCTCACAGCCTTCGTTAAGCAGCCAGATCCGCGATCTCGAAAACTGTGTCGGTGTTTCGTTACTGGTGAGGGATAAGCGTAAAGTCGCGTTGACGGCGGCGGGAGAATGTTTTCTCCAGGACGCGCTGGCAATCCTCGAACAAGCGGAAAATGCCAAATTACGGGCGCGGAAAATTGTTCAGGAAGACAGACAATTAACCATTGGCTTTGTGCCATCGGCGGAAGTGAATTTACTGCCAAAAGTATTGCCCATGTTCCGGCTGAAGCAGCCAGAAACCTTGATCGAGTTGGTGAGTTTAATTACCACGCAACAGGAAGAAAAAATTCGCCGTGGTGAACTCGACGTCGGCTTAATGCGCCATCCTGTTTATAGCCCGGAGATTGATTATCTGGAGCTTTTTGACGAACCATTAGTGGTGGTGTTACCGGTTGATCACCCTTTAGCACATGAAAAAGAGATCACCGCCGCGCAACTGGATGGCGTGAATTTCGTCAGTACCGATCCGGCGTATTCCGGTTCGCTTGCGCCGATCGTTAAAGCGTGGTTTGCACAAGAAAACAGCCAGCCAAATATCGTCCAGGTGGCAACGAATATTCTGGTGACCATGAATCTGGTGGGCATGGGGCTGGGCGTCACTTTGATACCCGGTTATATGAATAATTTTAATACCGGGCAGGTTGTTTTTCGTCCCATTGCCGGAAATGTGCCTTCCATTGCTTTACTGATGGCGTGGAAGAAAGGGGAGATGAAGCCGGCATTACATGATTTCATCGCCATTGTGCAGGAACGTTTGGCAAGCGTAACGGCATAATTACGCATTATTTTTGCAACATGCGTCGCGGGTCGCATCTTTTTGTCATTTCCTGATATGCATGACAATCGGCGGGAAGCGGACTCGAATATTCTTATTTTTCAACTTGCACCAACATTCGATTAACTCCAGACTAACGCCTCCTGACGGGAGGGACTCATGGTTTTGCAATCCACGCGCTGGTTGGCGCTCGGTTATTTCACATACTTTTTTAGCTACGGTATTTTTCTACCTTTCTGGAGCGTCTGGCTTAAGGGGATTGGCTTAACGCCAGAAACCATCGGCCTGTTGTTGGGGGCCGGGCTGGTTGCCCGTTTTCTCGGGAGTTTGCTCATCGCGCCTCGCGTCAGCGATCCTTCTCGCCTGATTTCCGCCTTGCGCGTGCTGGCACTGCTGACACTTCTCTTTGCTGTCGCCTTCTGGGCGGGGGCGCACGTAGCGTGGCTGATGCTGGTGATGATTGGCTTTAACCTCTTTTTCTCACCGCTGGTACCGTTGACCGATGCACTGGCGAATACGTGGCAAAAGCAGTTCCCGCTTGATTATGGCAAAGTGCGACTTTGGGGCTCGGTGGCGTTTGTCATTGGCTCGGCGCTAACGGGAAAACTGGTCAGCGTATTCGATTATCGGGTTATTCTGGCCTTGCTGACGCTAGGCGTAGCATCTATGCTGCTCGGTTTTCTTATTCGCCCGACCATTCAACCACAAGGAGCAAGCCGCCAGCAGGAGAGCACCGGTTGGCCAGCGTGGTTGGCGCTGGTTCGCCAGAACTGGCGTTTTCTCGCCTGCGTGTGTTTGTTGCAGGGGGCGCATGCGGCTTATTATGGTTTTAGCGCCATTTACTGGCAGGCGGCAGGCTATTCGGCCTCGGCGGTGGGCTATTTGTGGTCGCTGGGCGTGGTGGCGGAAGTCATTATCTTTGCGCTGAGTAATAAGCTTTTCCGCCGTTGTAGCGCCCGTGATATGTTGCTGATCTCGGCGGTATGCGGGGTTGTGCGTTGGGGCATTATGGGGGCAACCACTGAGCTGCCGTGGTTGATTATGGTGCAAATTCTGCATTGCGGCACCTTCACCGTGTGCCACCTGGCGGCCATGCGCTACATTGCTGCTCGTCAGGGGAGCGAGGTGATCCGCTTACAGGCAGTTTATTCTGCCGTCGCGATGGGCGGCAGTATCGCCATCATGACCGTCTTCGCCGGTTTCCTGTATCAATATCTGGGGCATGGCGTGTTCTGGGTGATGGCATTGGTGGCGTTTCCGGCAATGTTTTTGCGCCCGAAAGTCGTTCCCTCATGCTGATTCAAGTATTTTGCGGATCTGTTCCTGTTGATGTGCCGTCAGGGTCAGATCCGTATAAATCAGCGGTGGTGAAAAAAGCGGTAGCGGCATGGTATAAGGCGCAATAATAAGTGCGGCGTTGCGCGGCGCACCAATCTGCAAAAATGTCTTCACAGACATATGTTTAATATTGAGTGGCAGTATTGTTATCTCACGCAATTGCAGCTCAATATTCGCTTCTCGTTCGCTGTCATTGCCCGTCAGCAAAATAATCTGCTTTTCGTGAATTTCATTTGCCTGCATCAGCCATGCACCGAAAATCACTGCCACCAGACAACTTTCTTCATCGGAAAGACTGACATTGTACTCATTTTCAAACCCGACCAGCGCTTCGCGGGTGGTGTGCACGAGCCGTGGATAAAGTCGACGGAACTCTTCCGGTAAAGTGTTATCAATGCCGATAGAAAACAAACAGCGGTTTAACGCCAGGGCGAGGTGAGTATAAAGCTGATAGCATAACCCCTGTTCATCATAGAACCGGACGTTACTTAACTGACGAAAATGCTGTACCAGACGGTTAATTGACAGACGCAACTGCTTGCCATGCTGGTGGGTGTCTCGCAGTGGATCGGGAACCCGCAACATGGAAAAAAGTAATGCCATAAATAGCGGCTCACCTGGGGGGACAGGTTGACGCGCCCGCCGTTGCCAGTGACGGCCAATTTCCTGTGCGACCTGAAACTCAATGCAAGATTCCAACCAGCGACGTTGCAGCGGGTTAAACAGGGGCGAGATTCCGGTATGGTGTTGCAATAAGCAATATTGCAGATACAAACACAGGAAATGAATATCACGCGCGTCAAAGCGTTTTTGCAGCCTTCGCGAGCAGAGATTAACTAACGCCAGTAGATTGGTGTCGTCATAAAAATTACGAGCAATCCCCTGACGCTTTAGCTCCCCCTTTAACGCGGGCGTAAAATGGTTGCTGATAAATGACGGACAAAGGCGAAAAGCGCGGCGTAGCCAGTGAAATAAACATAAGCGTTGATTAAGTATTGTACCTTCAATCCGGTAGCTCCCGTCATATCCAGTTGTAATCGTGAGTTGATGATAGCGCTGGATCTCCCGTCCTGTTTCGCTGATATCGCGACTCACCATTTCATCATCCACACCATTAAGCTCGCTGAAAGTTGCCGTGGTGGCGCTCAACCCCGGCTGAAACAGCGTCAACAATACCTGGCAACGGCGCTGGGGAGCTGAAAGTACAGATGGTGGGGCAAGTGTAGGTATCATCTGTAGATCTCCCATAAGCATAATTTATAAGAATAGCTAAAGTTTGCTTAGGGATACGGTGAATGGAATGCTATTAGTCAGAAATGATGACAAACATCACAGAATTTTTATCGATATAAACACTTCCTGGCAGTTTAATACCATCCATTAAGGTGATTTCTTGCTGTTTTATCTGGTTTCGACCATAAGGTTAATTCTGTGGAGTCAATGCGCTAAGGATAAAATCTACCATCTGCTCGCGATAAACGTCTCCGTGACGATCGGAAAAGGCATCAATATGTTCGCCATCGGGGATCAAAATCAGGCGTTTTGGCTCTTTCGCCAGGGCAAATAATTTCTCGCTATGCTGCCATGGAATAACATGATCAGCTTTGCCGTGAATCAGTAAAAGTGGAATGGGGCTGACGCTGGCGATGTAGTTTTCACTGCTGTAACTCTCATCAAGTAAGTAGCCACTGCCGGGGATCATCTGGTTGGCGATGGTCGAATAAGAGGCAAATGTGGAGTCGAGGATCACCGCGCGTATGCCCTCGCGATCTCCCAGTCCAATAACGTCGAGAATATTTGCACCGCCAATACTCTGCCCGAACAACACCAACCGCTTTGGATTTACATCACTGCGATGGCGCACCACATTGATGGCACTTTGTGTATCGTCCAGTAATCCGGCTTGTGATGGCGTGCCTTTAGATTTACCAAAACCGCGATAATCGAACATAAAAACATTGAAATTGCGTTCTGGTAACCAACTGACCAGCGGCCAGTGGGCGGACATATTCCCGGCATTGCCATGAGCATGAATTACGGTCGCAATAGCGTTTTCGGCGGGACCAGTGGAAGAGGGGATAAACCAGCCTTGCAGCCGTGTGCCGTCTTTAGCAGTAAATTCAACAGATTCCGCAGACCAGGGATCAGGACCGTAAATTTTGTCGTCGGGATAATAAAAGAAGTTGATGGCGATACGCGGCACTAAATAAACGCAGAAAGCAGCAATAAAAAGAATAAACAGAATTTTGAGAACGCGTTTGTTCGCTGGCAGAACCATGACCTTTCCTTACTGCTTTTTTGTAATCCATTAATCGGGAAAAGATGGTGGGAGAGTGGCAAAGGAAAGTAAAGCGGTGAGAAAGTATTTCGGAATAGCGCCTGAAAGGCGAGGGCGGGTGAGGAAAGTCACCCGCCAGAGAACTTAACGCTTCAGTGCGTCGCTTAACTCGTCACGCATGTTCGCCAGCATGGCTTTCACAACGCGCGGGTTACCTGCAACGATGTTACCGGTCAGCATGTAGTTATGGCCACCGATGAAGTCGCTGACGATGCCGCCTGCTTCACGAACCAGCAGCTCGCCTGCCGCGAAGTCCCACGGACGCAGACCGATTTCAAAGAAACCGTCAACACGGCCCGCAGCAACGTAAGCCAGATCCAGCGCCGCAGAACCGGTACGACGGAAGTCAGCGCATTCGTTGAACAATTTGCCGACGATGTTGATGTAGGTAGTGGCGTACTGTTTTGCTTTGAACGGGAAGCCGGTAGCCAGAATAGTACCGTCGAGATCGCGAGCGGTGCTGCCGCGCAGACGATAGCCATTCAGCTGTGCGCCCTGACCGCGAGTGGCGGTGAACAGTTCGTTACGCATAGGATCGTAAACCACAGCAACTTCAGTGCGGCCTTTGATACGAACGGCGATAGATACCGCGAAGTGCGGCAGACGTTTGATAAAGTTGGTAGTGCCATCCAGTGGATCGATAACCCATTGAACATCCTGATCGGCACCTTCAAGTTCACCGCTTTCTTCGGTGATGATGGTGTGCTGTGGGTAAGATTTACGAATCGTGTCGATAATCACCGCTTCGGCAGCTTTATCTACGTTGGTCACGAAATCGTTACTGCCTTTCTGGCTCGCTTCTACAGCGTCCGGGGTTTCATAGTTTTTGGCAATTAAATTACCCGCCTTGCGCGCTGCGCGCACGGCGATGTTCAGCATCGGATGCATCGGTCTCTCTCACTGGATGTTAAAGAACGGGAAAACGGCGCAGAGTATAGCAGCGAGATCGGCATCTGTCTTCGTTTTATGATAAGATGCGTGAATAATCTTTAGATGAAGAAAGACAATGCTGCAAAATATTCGAATTGTGCTGGTGGAGACGTCACACACCGGCAATATGGGTTCTGTTGCCCGTGCCATGAAAACAATGGGATTAACCAATCTGTGGCTGGTTAATCCACTGGTGAAACCTGACTCCCAGGCGATTGCCCTGGCAGCAGGGGCCAGCGATGTGATTGGTAATGCTCACATCGTCGATACGCTCGACGAAGCGTTAGCCGGTTGTAGCCTGGTGGTTGGCACCAGTGCACGCTCGCGCACGCTGCCGTGGCCGATGCTCGACCCGCGCGAATGCGGTCTGAAAAGCGTCGCTGAAGCGGCAAATACTCCGGTGGCGCTGGTCTTTGGTCGCGAGCGCGTTGGCTTGACCAATGAAGAGTTGCAGAAGTGCCATTATCATGTCGCGATTGCGGCTAACCCGGAATACAGTTCGCTGAACCTGGCGATGGCGGTTCAGGTTATTGCCTATGAAGTGCGTATGGCCTGGCTTGCGACCCAGGAAAACGGCAAGCAGGTTGAACATGAAGAGACTCCGTATCCGCTGGTCGATGATCTGGAGCGTTTTTATGGTCATCTTGAACAAACGTTGCTGGCAACCGGTTTTATCCGTGAAAACCATCCGGGGCAGGTGATGAATAAATTGCGCCGTCTGTTTACCCGTGCGCGCCCGGAAAGCCAGGAATTGAATATCCTGCGCGGGATTCTGGCTTCTATAGAGCAGCAGAATAAAGGTAATAAGGCCGAATAACAGTGGTTGCCTGATGCGACGCTTAACGCGTCTTATCAGGCCTACAGTGCACAGAGCCCCAGGTCGGATAAGGCGTTCACGCCGCATCCGACAGCGTTTGCCTGATGCGACGCTAACGCGTCTTATCAGGCCTACAGTGTACAGAGCCCCAGGTCGGATAAGGCGTTCACGCCGCATCCGACAGCGTTTGCCTGATGCGACGCTAACGCGTCTTATCAGGCCTACAGTGCACAGAGCCCCAGGTCGGATAAGGCGTTTACGCCGCATCCGACAACAGGTACAAACGCCACGATAAAAAAATGGCACTGAAGGTTAAATACCCGACTAAATCAGTCAAGTAAATAGTTGACCAATTTACTCGGGAATGTCAGACTTGACCCTGCTATGCAATACCCCCACTTTTACAATAAAAAACCCCGGGCAGGGGCGAGTTTGAGGTGAAGTAAGACATGAGACTGACATCTAAAGGGCGCTATGCCGTGACCGCAATGCTTGACGTTGCGCTCAACTCCGAAGCAGGCCCGGTACCGTTGGCTGATATTTCCGAACGTCAGGGAATTTCCCTTTCTTATCTGGAACAACTGTTTTCCCGTCTGCGTAAAAATGGTCTGGTTTCCAGCGTACGTGGACCAGGCGGTGGTTATCTGTTAGGCAAAGATGCCAGCAGCATCGCCGTTGGCGAAGTGATTAGCGCCGTTGACGAATCTGTAGATGCCACCCGTTGTCAGGGTAAAGGCGGCTGCCAGGGCGGCGATAAATGCCTGACCCACGCGCTGTGGCGTGATTTGAGCGACCGTCTCACCGGTTTTCTCAACAACATTACTTTAGGCGAACTGGTTAATAACCAGGAAGTGCTGGATGTGTCTGGTCGTCAGCATACTCACGACGCGCCACGCAGCAATCGTAACGATGCAATTGATGTTAAGTTGCGCGCATAAAAGATAAAAAGTATTCAGAATCAGGCCGGGGCGTATCGCGCTCCGTAAACACGGTCGTACATCCAGCCGGTAGCCTGGTTCCTTGCATTGAGTGATGTACGGAGTTTATAGAGCAATGAAATTACCGATTTATCTCGACTACTCCGCAACCACGCCGGTGGACCCGCGTGTTGCCGAGAAAATGATGCAGTTTATGACGATGGACGGAACCTTTGGTAACCCGGCCTCCCGTTCTCACCGTTTCGGCTGGCAGGCTGAAGAAGCGGTTGATATCGCCCGTAATCAGATTGCTGATCTGGTCGGCGCTGACCCGCGTGAAATCGTCTTTACCTCTGGTGCAACCGAATCTGACAACCTGGCGATCAAAGGTGCAGCCAACTTTTATCAGAAAAAAGGCAAGCACATCATCACCAGCAAAACCGAACACAAAGCGGTACTGGATACCTGCCGTCAGCTGGAGCGCGAAGGTTTTGAAGTCACCTACCTGGCACCGCAGCGTAACGGCATTATCGACCTGAAAGAACTTGAAGCAGCGATGCGTGATGACACCATCCTCGTTTCCATCATGCACGTAAATAACGAAATCGGCGTGGTGCAGGATATCGCGGCTATCGGCGAAATGTGCCGTGCTCGTGGCATTATCTATCACGTTGATGCAACCCAGAGCGTGGGCAAACTGCCTATCGACCTGAGCCAGTTGAAAGTTGACCTGATGTCTTTCTCCGGTCACAAAATCTATGGCCCGAAAGGTATCGGTGCGCTGTATGTGCGTCGTAAGCCGCGCGTACGCATCGAAGCACAAATGCACGGCGGCGGTCACGAGCGCGGTATGCGTTCCGGCACTCTGCCTGTTCACCAGATCGTCGGTATGGGCGAAGCCTATCGCATTGCAAAAGAAGAGATGGCGACCGAGATGGAACGTCTGCGCGGCCTGCGTAACCGTCTGTGGAACGGCATCAAAGATATCGAAGAAGTTTACCTGAACGGTGACCTGGAACACGGTGCGCCGAACATTCTCAACGTCAGCTTCAACTACGTTGAAGGTGAGTCGCTGATTATGGCGCTGAAAGACCTCGCGGTTTCTTCCGGTTCCGCCTGTACGTCAGCAAGCCTCGAACCGTCCTACGTGCTGCGCGCGCTGGGGCTGAACGACGAACTGGCACATAGCTCTATCCGTTTCTCTTTAGGTCGTTTTACTACTGAAGAAGAGATCGACTACACCATCGAGTTAGTTCGTAAATCCATCGGTCGTCTGCGTGACCTTTCTCCGCTGTGGGAAATGTACAAGCAGGGCGTGGATCTGAACAGCATCGAATGGGCTCATCATTAATCGGTATCGGAATCAGGAGAATTTATAATGGCTTACAGCGAAAAAGTTATCGACCATTACGAGAATCCGCGTAACGTGGGTTCCTTTGACAACAACGACGAGAACGTCGGCAGCGGCATGGTGGGTGCACCGGCCTGTGGCGACGTGATGAAGTTGCAGATTAAAGTCAACGATGAAGGTATCATTGAAGACGCGCGTTTTAAAACTTACGGCTGCGGTTCCGCTATCGCTTCCAGCTCCCTGGTCACCGAATGGGTGAAAGGGAAGTCTCTCGACGAAGCGCAGGCGATCAAAAACACCGATATTGCTGAAGAACTTGAACTGCCGCCGGTGAAAATTCACTGTTCTATTCTGGCAGAAGACGCGATCAAAGCCGCCATTGCGGACTATAAAAGCAAACGTGAAGCAAAATAAGAGTTGAGGTTTGGTTATGTCGATTACACTGAGCGACAGTGCAGCAGCGCGAGTAAATACCTTTCTGGCTAACCGTGGCAAAGGGTTTGGCCTGCGTCTGGGCGTGAGAACCTCCGGATGTTCAGGTATGGCTTATGTACTGGAATTTGTTGACGAACCGACGCCGGAAGACATCGTGTTTGAAGACAAAGGCGTGAAAGTCGTGGTCGATGGCAAAAGCCTGCAATTTCTGGACGGTACGCAGCTGGACTTCGTAAAAGAAGGTCTGAACGAAGGGTTTAAATTCACTAACCCGAACGTCAAAGATGAGTGTGGTTGCGGCGAAAGCTTCCACGTTTGATGCGCATACCGATAACCCCACCGTGGTCAGCTGCGCGTGGGGTTTGTTTTACCTGATTCGCCGTTATCGCGGCGGATCGCAGCCCTGAGAATGTTATGGATTACTTCACCCTCTTTGGCTTGCCTGCCCGTTATCAACTCGATACCCAGGCGCTGAGCCTGCGTTTTCAGGATCTACAACGTCAGTATCATCCTGATAAATTCGCCAGCGGAAGCCAGGCGGAACAACTCGCCGCCGTACAGCAATCTGCAACCATTAACCAGGCCTGGCAAACGCTGCGTCATCCGTTAATGCGCGCGGAATATTTGCTTTCTTTGCACGGTTTTGATCTCGCCAGCGAGCAGCACACTGTGCGCGACACCGCGTTCCTGATGGAACAATTGGAGCTGCGTGAAGAACTGGACGAGATCGAACAGGCGAAAGATGAAGCGCGGCTGGAAAGCTTTATCAAACGCGTGAAAAAGATGTTTGATACCCGCCATCAGTTGATGGTTGAACAGTTAGACAACGAGACGTGGGACGCGGCGGCGGATACCGTGCGTAAGCTGCGTTTTCTCGATAAACTGCGAAGCAGTGCCGAACAACTCGAAGAAAAACTGCTCGATTTTTAATTTCTGGAAGCTAAACATGGCCTTATTACAAATTAGTGAACCTGGTTTGAGTGCTGCGCCGCATCAGCGTCGTCTGGCGGCCGGTATTGACCTGGGCACAACCAACTCGCTGGTGGCGACAGTGCGCAGCGGTCAGGCCGAAACGTTAGCCGACCATGAAGGCCGTCACCTGCTGCCATCTGTTGTTCACTATCAACAGCAAGGGCATTCGGTGGGTTATGACGCGCGTACTAATGCAGCGCTCGATACCGCCAACACAATTAGTTCTGTTAAACGCCTGATGGGACGCTCGCTGGCTGATATCCAGCAACGCTATCCGCATCTGCCTTATCAATTCCAGGCCAGCGAAAACGGCCTGCCGATGATTGAAACGGCGGCGGGGCTGCTGAACCCGGTGCGCGTTTCTGCGGACATCCTCAAAGCACTGGCGGCGCGGGCAACTGAAGCCCTGGCAGGCGAGCTGGATGGTATAGTTATCACCGTTCCGGCGTACTTTGACGATGCCCAGCGTCAGGGCACCAAAGACGCGGCGCGTCTGGCGGGCCTTCACGTCCTGCGCTTACTTAACGAACCGACCGCTGCGGCTATCGCCTACGGGCTGGATTCCGGTCAGGAAGGCGTGATCGCCGTTTATGACCTCGGTGGCGGGACTTTTGATATTTCCATTCTGCGCTTAAGTCGCGGCGTGTTTGAAGTGCTGGCAACCGGCGGTGATTCCGCGCTCGGCGGCGATGATTTCGACCATCTGCTGGCGGATTACATTCGCGAGCAGGCGGGCATTCCTGACCGTAGCGATAACCGCGTTCAGCGTGAACTGCTGGATGCCGCCATTGCAGCCAAAATCGCGCTGAGCGATGCGGACTCCGTGACCGTTAACGTTGCGGGCTGGCAGGGCGAAATCAGCCGTGAACAATTCAATGAACTGATCGCGCCACTGGTAAAACGAACCTTATTGGCTTGTCGTCGCGCGCTGAAAGACGCGGGTGTAGAAGCTGATGAAGTGCTGGAAGTGGTGATGGTGGGCGGTTCTACTCGCGTGCCGCTGGTGCGTGAACGGGTAGGCGAATTTTTCGGTCGTCCACCGCTGACTTCCATCGACCCGGATAAAGTCGTCGCTATTGGCGCGGCGATTCAGGCGGATATTCTGGTGGGTAACAAGCCGGACAGCGAAATGCTGTTGCTGGATGTGATCCCGCTGTCGCTGGGCCTCGAGACTATGGGCGGCCTGGTGGAGAAAGTGATCCCGCGTAATACCACGATTCCGGTGGCCCGCGCCCAGGATTTCACCACCTTTAAAGATGGTCAGACGGCGATGTCTATCCATGTAATGCAGGGTGAGCGCGAACTGGTGCAGGACTGCCGCTCGCTGGCGCGTTTTGCGCTGCGTGGTATTCCGGCGCTACCGGCTGGCGGTGCGCATATTCGCGTGACGTTCCAGGTCGATGCTGACGGTCTTTTGAGCGTGACGGCGATGGAGAAATCCACCGGCGTTGAGGCGTCTATTCAGGTCAAACCGTCCTACGGTCTGACCGACAGCGAAATCGCTTCGATGATCAAAGACTCAATGAGCTATGCCGAGCAGGACGTAAAAGCCCGAATGCTGGCAGAACAAAAAGTAGAAGCGGCGCGTGTGCTGGAAAGTCTGCACGGCGCGCTGGCTGCTGATGCCGCGCTGTTAAGCGCCGCAGAGCGTCAGGTTATTGATGCTGCTGCCGCTCACCTGAGTGAAGTGGCGCAGGGCGATGATGTTGACGCCATCGAACAAGCGATTAAAAACGTAGACAAACAAACCCAGGATTTCGCCGCTCGCCGCATGGACCAGTCGGTTCGTCGTGCGCTGAAAGGCCATTCCGTGGACGAGGTTTAATATGCCAAAGATTGTTATTTTGCCTCATCAGGATCTCTGCCCTGATGGCGCTGTTCTGGAAGCTAATAGCGGTGAAACCATTCTCGACGCAGCTCTGCGTAACGGTATCGAGATTGAACACGCCTGTGAAAAATCCTGTGCTTGCACCACCTGCCACTGCATCGTTCGTGAAGGTTTTGACTCACTGCCGGAAAGCTCAGAGCAGGAAGACGACATGCTGGACAAAGCCTGGGGACTGGAGCCGGAAAGCCGTTTAAGCTGCCAGGCGCGCGTCACCGACGAAGATTTAGTGGTCGAAATCCCGCGTTACACTATCAACCATGCGCGTGAGCATTAACAGAGGTTAGTATGGGACTTAAGTGGACCGATAGCCGCGAAATTGGCGAAGCACTGTACGATGCGTATCCCGATCTTGATCCGAAAACGGTTCGATTCACCGATATGCATCAGTGGATTTGCGATCTGGAAGATTTCGACGACGACCCGCAGGCATCCAACGAGAAAATCCTCGAAGCGATTTTGTTGGTCTGGCTGGACGAAGCCGAATGAATAAACGGGCTGCCTGGGGTAGCCCGTTTTGCTGTTAAACGAATAAGGATAACTAAAATGACAGAAGCGATGAAAATTACCCTTTCTACCCAACCTGCCGACGCGCGCTGGGGAGAAAAAGCAACTTACAGCATTAATAATGATGGCATTACCCTGCATTTGAACGGGGCAGACGATCTGGGGCTGATCCAGCGTGCGGCGCGCAAGATTGACGGTCTGGGTATCAAGCATGTTCAGTTAAGCGGTGAAGGTTGGGATGCGGATCGCTGCTGGGCATTCTGGCAAGGTTACAAAGCCCCGAAAGGTACGCGTAAAGTGGAGTGGCCGGATCTGGACGATGCCCAGCGCCAGGAACTGGATAACCGTCTGATGATCATCGACTGGGTGCGTGACACCATCAACGCACCGGCGGAAGAGCTGGGACCATCGCAACTGGCACAGCGTGCAGTTGATCTGATCAGCAACGTCGCAGACGATCGTGTGACTTATCGGATCACCAAAGGCGAAGATCTGCGTGATCAAGGCTATATGGGGCTGCACACTGTCGGGCGCGGTTCAGAACGTTCCCCGGTATTGCTGGCGCTGGATTACAACCCGACTGGCGATAAAGAAGCGCCGGTGTATGCGTGCCTGGTAGGTAAAGGTATCACCTTTGATTCTGGCGGCTACAGCATCAAACAGACCGCATTTATGGACTCGATGAAGTCGGACATGGGCGGCGCGGCAACGGTTACCGGAGCGTTGGCGTTTGCCATTACGCGCGGTCTGAACAAGCGCGTGAAGCTGTTCCTCTGCTGTGCCGATAACCTGATCAGCGGCAACGCGTTCAAGCTGGGCGATATCATTACCTATCGCAACGGTAAAAAAGTTGAAGTGATGAACACTGATGCCGAAGGGCGTCTGGTGCTGGCAGATGGCCTGATTGACGCCAGTGCGCAGAAACCGGAACTGATTATTGATGCCGCGACCCTCACCGGGGCGGCGAAAACCGCGCTGGGTAATGATTATCACGCGTTGTTCAGTTTTGACGATGCGCTGGCCGGTCGCTTACTGGCGAGTGCCGCGCAGGAGAACGAACCGTTCTGGCGTTTGCCGCTGGCGGAATTCCACCGCAGCCAGTTGCCGTCTAACTTTGCCGAACTGAACAATACAGGCAGTGCTGCTTATCCGGCTGGTGCAAGTACGGCGGCGGGCTTCCTGTCTCACTTTGTTGAGAACTATCAGCAAGGTTGGCTGCATATCGACTGCTCGGCGACTTACCGTAAAGCGCCGGTTGAACAGTGGTCTGCGGGTGCTACGGGACTTGGTGTGCGCACGATTGCTAATCTGTTAACGGCGTAAACTAATATGCCGGATGCGGCGTAAACGCCTTATCCGGCCTACAAAGTATTGCAAACTCAACAAATTGCGAATCCCTTGTAGGCCTGATAAGCGTAGCGCATCAGGCACTTCCGCCCCGAACGTTGAATGAATTGTGGTTCTTATGTCCGAAACAAAAAACGAACTTGAAGACCTGCTGGAAAAAGCAGCAACCGAACCGGCTCACCGCCCGGCATTTTTCCGCACTCTACTGGAATCCACCGTCTGGGTGCCAGGTACGGCGGCGCAGGGCGAGGCTGTGGTTGAAGATAGCGCGCTTGATTTACAGCACTGGGAAAAAGAAGACGGCACCAGCGTTATTCCTTTTTTCACCTCGTTAGAAGCACTTCAACAGGCGGTTGAAGGCGAACAGGCATTTGTCGTAATGCCCGTTCGCACATTGTTTGAGATGACCCTTGGCGAAACACTCTTCCTTAATGCCAAACTGCCAACCGGTAAAGAATTTATGCCGCGTGAAATCAGTTTGCTGATCGGTGAAGAAGGGAATCCGTTGAGCAGCCAGGAAGTACTGGAAGGCGGCGAATCGCTGATATTATCGGAAGTCGCAGAGCCACCAGCACAAATGATTGATTCACTCACCACCTTATTTAAAACCATTAAGCCGGTGAAGCGTGCTTTTATTTGTTCAATTAAAGAGAACGAAGAGGCGCAACCTAATTTGCTTATTGGCATTGAAGCCGATGGCGATATCGAAGAAATTATTCAGGCGGCGGGAAGTGTAGCGACCGATACATTACCTGGCGATGAACCAATCGATATTTGTCAGGTGAAAAAAGGGGAAAAAGGAATTAGCCACTTTATTACCGAACATATTGCGCCATTCTATGAACGTCGCTGGGGTGGCTTTTTGCGTGACTTTAAACAGAATCGGATAATCTAAAATATGCCGCCCCAAAGGGCGGCATTCGGGCTTACTTGCTGATCTGAAGGTTGTTAACCACCAGTAAATTGTTGCCGGAGAGACTCCGGTTATTATTTACTTCGGAAAACAGCGTACCAGAAACAATAAGTACGATACAAAAGCACCGTATCTTCATTGTGCGGTCCATGCGAAGACCGCATTACGACAGCACCACTGGCGATATTGCCGCGATAGCAAGCCCTGTGGGGTGTCTGCATTTACGGTCATGGGACATCCTCTCCTAAAGCCAGCGCCCGTTTGCGAGACGGCGAAAAGGGCCGTCAAGAATAATACTCTCATGTTTGAATAATTACTCTATTTATTATCTTGACATAGCCAGGCATAAAAGAGAGTATTTTCACACTGTGGGGTGCCTGCGTTGCTCATGCAACACAAGTCAACCTGCTGGAAAGGCCGCGAACCAGACCAGCAATAAAAAACCGCCAAATCGGCGGTTTTTTATTGCCTGTATAAAGCTTATTTCACTGGCTCAACCGGCAAATCTGCTCGCGCGCCCCATTCACTCCACGCACCGTCGTATAGTTTCACGTTTGGCACATCCAGGGTCGCGAGTGCCAGCAACACCACGGCTGCCGTTACACCAGAACCGCAACTGACGATAATGGGTTTGTCGTAGCTGACGCCGCGACCAAAAAATATTGCATCCAGTTCATCGGTCGTTTTCAGTTCGCCTTCTCGTACCAGTTCCGTCCACGGAACATTCAACGCGCCGGGAATATGTCCGCGACGTAAACCTGGGCGAGGTTCATCAACTTCCGCGTTAAAACGTGCAGCCGGGCGGGCATCAATAATTTGCGCCGTATTTTCATGGCTTGCCAATAACACATCGGTTACTTTCACCACGGCTTCAGGATTAAACACGGCATTAAACTCTCCTTCCGGCAGCTCTACTGCACCTTCTTCTAACAGCAGATCATCACGCTGCCAGCCTGCAAGTCCACCACCCAGAATCGACACTTTCTCTACACCAAAGGTGCGCAGCATCCACCATGCTCGTGGGGCTGAGAAAAGATTACCTTCGTCATAGACAATCAGGTGCTTATCCTGGTTAACGCCTAATTCACGCATCGCCACGGCGAACGTTTCCGGGCGCGGCAGCATGTGCGGAAGCGGGGAAGTGTGATCAGAAAGCGCTTCGATATCCAAAAACACTGCGCCGGGAATATGTCCATTCAGATACTCCTGAGCAACGTTACGATCTTCCTGTCCAGGCGACGCCATGCGGGCATCGATAATCTGAATTTCCGGGTCATCAATATGTTCGGCGAGCCAGTCGGCTCCTACAAACCATGTCGTGGTCATAGGCATCTCCATTTTTGCCGGGGTTAGGCTAAATTGTCGGATGTTTAGTGAAAAGCGACAAGCAAAAGAGGCTGATTTGGCTGTCTGAGCCACAATTCTCACTAAAATTCGGATTGTATGGACGTGATACTGAATTACATAACGTAAATTCTCACGCATAATAATTATTCGACGTTGCTAACGGGCCATTGTGGCAGGGATGAAAAATGAAAAAGTTACGCGTAGCCGCCTGCATGCTAATGCTGGCGCTGGCAGGGTGCGACAACAACGATAACGCGCCAACAGCGGTGAAAAAAGATGCGCCTTCTGAAGTTACTAAAGAGTCATCTTCGACAAATGCGACTTCTGCGAAGCTCTCCGCGCCGGAGCGACAAAAACTGGCGCAACAGAGCGCGGGTAAGGCACTGACATTGCTGGATCTCTCCGAGGTACAGCTCGATGGCGCAGCCACGCTGGTACTGACTTTCTCCGTCCCTCTCGACCCGGCTCAGGACTTCTCGCGTGTTATTCATGTCGTCGATAAAAAGAGCGGCAAAGTGGATGGTGCCTGGGAGTTGTCAGATAATCTCAAAGAACTGCGTTTACGCCACCTCGAACCGAAACGTGAATTGATCGTCACTATTGGCAAGGAAGTTAAGGCACTCAACAACGCAACCTTCAGTAAAGATTACGAAAAAACTATCACCACCCGCGATATCCAGCCCAGCGTCGGTTTTGCCAGCCGTGGTTCGCTGCTGCCTGGAAAAGTTGTGGAAGGACTGCCGGTAATGGCGCTCAACGTTAACAATGTCGATGTTAACTTCTTCCGTGTTAAGCCGGAATCGCTGCCAGCTTTCATTAGCCAGTGGGAATACCGTAACTCGCTGGCGAACTGGCAATCAGACAAACTGTTGGAGATGGCGGACCTGGTCTATACCGGGCGGTTTGATCTCAATCCTGCGCGTAATACCCGCGAAAAATTATTGCTGCCACTAGGCGATATCAAGCCGCTTCAGCAGGCGGGCGTGTATCTGGCTGTAATGAATCAGGCCGGACATTACGATTACAGTAATCCAGCCACGCTATTTACGTTAAGTGATATCGGCGTATCGGCCCACCGTTATCACAATCGTCTGGATATCTTTACTCAAAGCCTGGAAAACGGCGCGGCCCAGCAAGGAATTGAAGTCTCTTTATTAAATGAGAAAGGGCAGACCCTGACTCAGGCGACCACTGATTCACAGGGCCATGTGCAGTTGGAAAATGATAAAAACGCGGCGCTACTGCTGGCACGTAAAGACGGTCAGACAACGCTGCTCGATTTAAAACTACCGGCACTAGACTTAGCGGAATTTAACATTGCTGGCGCGCCAGGCTACAGCAAACAGTTCTTTATGTTTGGCCCGCGCGATCTTTATCGCCCTGGCGAAACGGTAATCCTCAACGGTTTACTGCGTGATGCAGATGGTAAAGCTCTGCCGGATCAACCCATCAAACTGGACGTGATTAAACCCGACGGGCAGGTATTGCGTAGTGTTGTTAGCCAGCCGGAAAATGGCCTTTACCACTTTACCTGGCCGCTGGATAGTACTGCGGCAACCGGAATGTGGCATATCCGAGCCAACACTGGGGATAACCAATATCGGATGTGGGATTTCCACGTCGAAGATTTTATGCCGGAGCGCATGGCGTTGAATCTGACCGGCGAGAAAACGCCATTAACGCCAAAAGATGAAGTGAAATTCTCGGTGGTGGGGTACTACCTGTACGGTGCGCCCGCTAATGGTAATACCTTGCAGGGACAGCTTTTCCTGCGGCCGCTGCGTGAAGCGGTTTCTGCATTGCCTGGTTTCGAATTTGGCGATATTGCTGCCGAAAACCTTTCCCGCACGCTGGATGAAGTTCAGTTGACGCTGGATGATAAAGGGCGCGGCGAAGTTTCTACAGAAAGCCAGTGGAAGGAAACGCATTCCCCATTACAGGTTATTTTCCAGGGTAGTTTGCTGGAATCGGGCGGTCGCCCGGTGACGCGCCGCGCTGAGCAGGCTATCTGGCCTGCCGATGCATTGCCGGGGATCCGTCCGCAGTTCGCCTTGAAATCGGTTTACGATTATCGCACTGACAGCACGGTGAAACAGCCCATTGTTGATGAAGGCAGTAACGCCGCTTTTGACATCGTTTATAGCGATGCGCAAGGCGTGAAAAAAGCCGTGTCGGGCTTGCAGGTGCGCCTGATTCGCGAACGCCGTGATTACTACTGGAACTGGTCAGAAGATGAAGGCTGGAAGTCACAGTTCGATCAAAAAGATCTGATCGAAAATGAGCAAACGCTGGATCTGAAAGCGGACGAAACCGGCAAGGTAAGTTTTCCGGTAGAGTGGGGCGCTTACCGTCTTGAAGTCAAAGCGCCAAATGAAGCGGTCAGTAGCGTGCGTTTTTGGGCCGGATATAGCTGGCAGGATAATAGCGACGGTAGCGGCGCAGTGCGTCCGGACCGCGTCACGCTGAAACTGGATAAGGCCAGTTATCGCCCAGGCGACACCATTAAGTTGCATATTGCCGCGCCAACGGCGGGTAAAGGCTACGCGATGGTGGAGTCCAGTGAAGGGCCACTCTGGTGGCAAGAGATTGATGTCCCGGCACAAGGGCTGGATCTGACGATTCCGGTCGATAAAACCTGGAATCGTCATGACCTTTATTTGAGTACGCTGGTGGTGCGTCCTGGTGATAAATCTCGCTCCGCGACGCCAAAACGCGCGGTTGGTGTGTTGCATTTGCCGCTTGGTGATGAAAACCGTCGCCTCGAGCTGGCGCTGGAAACACCAGCCAAAATGCGTCCCAATCAACCATTAACCGTGAAAATTAAAGCCAGCACTAAAAATGGCGAGAAGCCAAAACAGGTGAATGTGCTGGTGTCTGCCGTTGATAGTGGTGTGCTGAATATTACTGACTACGTTACGCCAGATCCGTGGCAGGCGTTCTTTGGTCAGAAACGCTACGGCGCAGACATTTATGATATTTACGGTCAGGTTATTGAAGGTCAGGGGCGTCTGGCAGCACTGCGCTTTGGTGGCGACGGTGATGAACTGAAACGCGGTGGCAAACCGCCAGTAAATCACGTCAATATTGTCGCGCAACAGGCACTGCCGGTCACGCTCAATGAACAGGGCGAAGGCACGGTTACATTGCCGATTGGCGATTTTAACGGTGAATTGCGCGTCATGGCGCAAGCATGGACGGCAGATGATTTCGGCAGCAACGAAAGCAAAGTGGTTGTTGCGGCACCCGTAATAGCTGAACTAAACATGCCGCGCTTTATGGCTAGCGGCGACACCTCGCGCCTGACGCTGGATATCACCAACCTGACGGATAAACCGCAAAAACTTAACGTTGCTCTGACCGCCAGTGGTTTGCTTGAAATGGTGAGTAATTCCCCTTCACCTGTTGAATTAGCGCCAGGGGTGCGTACCACGCTGTTTATCCCGGTGCGTGCGCTGACGGGGTTTGGCGATGGTGAAATTAAGGCGACTATCAGTGGCCTTAATTTGCCAGGTGAAGCCGTTGCCGATCAGCATAAACAGTGGAAAATCGGCGTCCGTCCGGCATTCCCGGCACAAACGGTTAATTACGGTACGGCGTTGCAGCCTGGTGAGACATGGTCGATTCCGGCGGATGGATTGCAAAACTTCCCACCTGTTACCCTGGAAGGGCAATTGTTGTTGAGCGGCAAACCACCGTTGAACATTGCACGTTATATCAAAGAATTAAAAGCGTATCCTTACGGATGCCTGGAGCAAACCACCAGCGGCCTGTTCCCGTCACTTTATACCAACGCAGCCCAGCTACAGGCGTTGGGCATCAAAGGCGACAGTGATGAGAAACGCCGTGCGGCAGTTGATATCGGCATTTCCCGTTTGCTGCAAATGCAACGTGATAACGGTGGCTTTGCGCTGTGGGATAAAAACGGTGACGAAGAGTACTGGCTGACGGCTTACGTGATGGATTTCATGGTCCGCGCAGGTGAGCAAGGTTACAGCGTGCCGACGGACGCCATTAACCGGGGGAATGAGCGTCTGCTGCGCTATTTACAAGACCCGGGCATGATGTCGATCCCGTATGCGGATAATCTCAAAGCCAGTAAATTCGCCGTTCAGTCTTACGCAGCGCTGGTGCTGGCACGGCAGCAAAAAGCGCCGCTGGGTGCGCTGCGTGAAATCTGGGAGCGTCGTGCAGATGCGGCTTCTGGTTTACCGCTGCTGCAACTTGGCGTTGCGCTGAAAACCATGGGTGATGCGACGCGTGGTGAAGAGGCGATTGCGCTGGCGCTGAAAACGCCGCGTAACGATGAACGGAAATGGCTGGGTGATTACGGTAGCCCACTGCGCGACAACGCGTTAATGCTCTCCTTACTTGAAGAGAACAAGCTACTGCCTGATGCACAGAATGCATTGCTTAACACCCTTTCACAGCAGGCATTTGGCGAACGTTGGCTCTCGACCCAGGAAAGTAACGCGCTGTTCCTGGCCGCCCGTACTCTTCAGGATTTACCGGGTAAATGGCAGGCGCAGACGTCTTTGTCTGCCGAGCCGCTGACAGGCGAGAAAGCGCAAACCAACAATCTGAATAGCGATCAACTTTACACCTTGCAGGTGAGCAACCGTGGTGACCAGCCGTTATGGCTGCGTGTGGATGCCAGCGGTTATCCGCAATCCGCACCGTTACCTGCGAGCAATGTGCTGCAAATCGAGCGTCATATTCTTGGTACTGACGGTAAGAGTAAGTCTCTGGACTCGTTGCGTAGCGGCGATCTGGTGCTGGTCTGGTTGCAGGTAAAAGCCAGTAACAGCGTGCCGGATGCTTTGGTCGTTGATTTACTGCCAGCGGGCCTGGAACTGGAAAACCAGAACCTGGCAAACGGCAGCGCCAGCCTGGAGCAAAGTGGCAGCGAAGTGCAAAACCTACTCAATCAAATGCAACAAGCGAACATTAAGCATATTGAGTTTCGTGACGATCGCTTTGTGGCGGCGGTTGCCGTTGATGAATACCAACCGGTAACGCTGGTGTATTTGGCGCGGGCGGTGACGCCGGGAACGTATCAGGTACCGCAACCGATGGTGGAATCAATGTATGTTCCCCAATGGCGGGCGACTGGCGCGGCTGAAGATTTGCTGATTATCAGACCGTAAATGCCTCGTCTGTTAACCAAACGTGGCTGCTGGATAACGCTGGCAGTCACGCCCTTTATTATCATTCTGGCGGCGTGGGGAGCAGATAAACTTTGGCCTCTGCCGCTACATGAAGTTAACCCCGCACGCGTCGTCGTGGCGCAGGATGGTACGCCGCTCTGGCGCTTTGCCGATGCTGACGGCATCTGGCGTTATCCGGTAACCATCGAAGATGTTTCTCCACGTTACCTTGAAGCGCTGATCAATTATGAAGATCGCTGGTTCTGGAAGCATCCGGGGGTGAATCCATTCTCGGTGGCTCGTGCTGCCTGGCAGGATCTTACTTCTGGTCGGGTTGTCTCCGGCGGCAGTACGCTCACCATGCAGGTAGCACGCCTGCTTGATCCACATTCGAAAACCTTTGGCGGTAAAATTCGCCAACTCTGGCGCGCATTTCAACTGGAATGGCACCTGTCTAAACGTGAAATTCTGACCTTGTATCTTAACCGCGCCCCGTTTGGTGGTACGTTACAGGGGATCGGTGCGGCAAGCTGGGCTTATCTCGGAAAATCGCCTACGAATTTGAGCTATTCCGAGGCGGCAATGCTGGCGGTTTTGCCGCAAGCGCCCAGCCGTCTTCGCCCGGATCGCTGGCCGGAACGTGCCGAAGCCGCGCGTAATAAAGTGCTCGAACGGATGGCTGCGCAAGGTGTGTGGTCCCGTGAGCAGGTAAAAGAGTCAAGGGAAGAACCCATCTGGCTGGCACCCCGACAAATGCCGCAACTGGCACCGCTGTTTTCGCGCATGATGCTCGGTAAAAGTAAAAGCGACAAAATCGTTACTACGCTGGATGCCGGGCTTCAGCGACGTCTGGAAGAACTGGCGCAAAACTGGAAAGGACGATTGCCGCCGCGCAGCTCACTGGCGATGATCGTGGTTGATCATACCGATATGCGTGTTCGCGGCTGGGTGGGATCGGTTGATCTTAATGATGATTCACGCTTTGGCCATGTTGATATGGTCAATGCGATCCGATCGCCGGGATCGGTACTCAAACCGTTTGTTTATGGTCTGGCGCTGGATGAAGGCTTGATCCACCCGGCATCGCTGTTGCAAGATGTTCCCCGGCGCACCGGTGATTATCGACCAGGTAACTTTGATAGCGGATTTCATGGCCCGATCAGCATGAGCGAGGCGCTGGTGCGCTCGTTGAACTTACCTGCTGTGCAGGTGCTGGAAGCCTATGGACCGAAACGGTTTGCGGCAAAGTTACGCAATGTTGGATTGCCGTTGTATCTGCCCAACGGCGCTGCGCCGAATCTTTCGCTCATTCTCGGCGGCGCAGGTGCAAAACTGGAAGATATGGCGGCAGCGTATACCGCGTTTGCTCGCCACGGTAACGTGGGTAAGTTGCGGTTACAACCGGGCGACCCATTACTTGAGCGACCGTTAATGTCACCGGGGGCCGCGTGGATTATCCGCCGTATTATGGCAGATAAAGCGCAGCCGCTTCCGGATGGCGCTTTGCCACGCGTCGTACCACTGGCATGGAAAACAGGAACCAGTTATGGCTATCGCGATGCATGGGCGATAGGGATAAACGCTCGCTATGTGATCGGTATCTGGACCGGCAGGCCGGACGGCACGCCGGTGGTCGGCCAGTTTGGCTTTGCCAGCGCCGTACCGCTGTTGAATCAGGTGAATAATATCTTACTGTCGCGCAGTGCGAATCTGCCGGAAGACCCGCGTCCTGACTCTGTAAGCCGTGGAGTTATCTGCTGGCCGGGCGGACAGTCCTTACCGGAAGGTGACGGTAACTGTCGCCGCCGCCTGGCAACCTGGCTGCTGGACGGGAGCCAGCCGCCAACTCTGTTACTGCCGGAGCAGGAAGGCATTAATGGCATTCGTTTCCCCATCTGGCTGGATGAAAACGGCAAACGTGTTGCCGCTGATTGCCCGCAGGCGCGACAAGAAATGATAAATGTCTGGCCGCTACCGCTGGAACCCTGGTTGCCCGCATCAGAACGCCGCGCTGTGCGCTTACCACAGGCCTCGACAATTTGCCCGCCATACGGTCACGATGCCCAGCTCCCGCTGCAGCTGACAGGCGTTCGCGATGGCGCGATTATTAAACGTTTACCGGGCGCAGCGGAAGCGACTTTGCCGTTGCAATCAAGTGGAGGGGCAGGTGAACGCTGGTGGTTTCTGAACGGCGAACCGTTAACTGAACGTGGGCGCAACGTGACCCTGCATTTGACGGATAAAGGCGATTATCAATTGCTGGTGATGGATGACGTGGGGCAAATCGCGACAGTACATTTTTCATTTCAGTGAAATATACAAAATATTTATTAATCTAATTATGGTATTTATATTTTGAATGCATTAATAATTTAATAATCTCACGTTTTTTTAAAATGAGTAATTATTTGATTGTTATCAGCATTGTTCTCGAATAAATACGTGAATATTTATTTTTTCATTTTCGGGAACGCAAGATGGATACGCCAGACGAAAAGGAACGCATTACATTTCCGCAAGTATCACGACGTAGTTTTTTACAAGCGACTTCCGCGCTTATCACTTTGCCTTTTATTTCTTCTACCGCAAAGGCGCAATTCCCAGATGCGTCGCCAGAAGTTACAGCTCCAGTAGCTGATAAAGTCGTGCCCACCTGTAGCACATTTGACTGCGGAGGTAAGTGCGATATTCGGGCGCATATGCGCGACGGCGTGGTAACGCAAATTACCACACTTCCCGATAACGAACTCGATTCACAAATGCCGATTATGCGCGCCTGTGTTCGTGGTCGCGGCTATCGTAAATTTGTTTATCATCCTGACCGTTTGAAATATCCGATGAAGCGGGTAGGTAAACGAGGGGAGGGAAGATTTGAGCGTATCTCATGGGATGAGGCGACGACCTTAATTGCCGATAACCTGAAAAGGATCACGCAACAATATGGTCCGGCTTCACGTTATGTCCATGTCGGGACGGCTGTTTCTGGTGGAACATTTTCTGGCGATGCGATGGCGCGTCGGCTGTTAAATTTAACCGGTGGTTATCTTGAATATTATCACTCAGTTAGTCTGGGTAATACTGCGGCGGCCACGCCTTACACGTATGGCGTGGCCGCGAGCGGTAACTCGATGGATACTCTTCTGGATACCAAACTGGTGATCCTCTGGGGGCATAACCCAACGGAAACCATCTTCGGTCACACCAATTACTATTTTCAAAAAATGAAGCAAAACGGTACGCGTTTTATCGTCGTCGATCCGCGCTATTCCGACACCGTATCTTCACTTGCCGATCAGTGGATCCCGCTGCTGCCGACCACGGACAATGCGTTGATGGACGCGATGATGTACGTCATTATCAGCGAGAATCTCCACGATAAGACATTTATCGACACGTATACTCTCGGTTTTGATGAAAATTCTATGCCGGAAGGCGTACCAGCCAACGAATCGCTGGTGGCGTATCTTTTTGGGGCCAAAGATGGCGTTCACAAAACGCCGGAATGGGCAGAAAAAATTACCCACGTTCCGGCACAAACTATTCGTCAACTGGCACGCGATTACGCTAATACGAAACCCGCAGCCCTGATTCAGGGATGGGGACCGCAGCGACATATTTGCGGCGAACGCACCGCGCGAGGTTCAACTTTACTGGCCTCGATTACCGGTAACGTCGGCATCAAAGGTGGCTGGGCGGCAGGTTATGGCGGGAGTTCTAATCGTAAATTCTGCGTTGGACCCGATATGCCAGAAAATCCGGTACAAGCGAAAATCTCGATTATGAACTGGATGCAGGCGGCGGATGATGCTTCTAAAGTTACACCGCAAGATGGGCTTAAAGGTGTCGATAAACTCGACAGTAATATCCGCCTGCTGTTCTCACTGGCAGGTAATTATCTGGCGAACCAGAACCCGGACGTCCACCAGGCCGCGAAGCTCCTTGAAGACGAATCTAAAATAGAATTCATCGTACTCAGCGATCTGTTCATGACTCCGAGCGCGAAATATGCCGATGTGTTGCTGCCGGAAACCAGCTTTATGGAACGCTGGAATATCGGCGAAACATGGGGAACTGCGAGCTATCTTATTCTGTCAGAAAAACTGATTGAGCCGGAGTTTGAGCGTCGCACCGATTATGACTGGTTGCGTGACGTGGCGAAAAAACTGGGTGTCGAAGCCGAGTTCAGTCAAGGACGTGATGAGAAGCAATGGGTAGAGCATATCTGGGAGCAAACTCGTCTGGCGATGCCGGATGAAAATTTGCCGGACTTCGCGACCCTGCAAAAAACACGTCGACATCTTTTTAAAAGTGCGCCGCACATCGCTTTCGAAGCAAATATTCGCGATCCGCAGAATAATCCTTTCCCGACGCCTTCCGGCAAAATTGAGATCTTCTCTAAGCGTCTTTTTGATATGCAAGATCCAGAAATTCCCGCGCTTTCGCACTATGTCCCTGCATTTGAAGGGCCAGAAGATAAACTGACGGCGAAATACCCGTTGCAGCTCATCACCTGGAAAGGGAAAAACCGTGCTAATTCCACCCAGTATGCTAACCCGTGGCTGCAAGAAGTTCAGACGCAAAAACTCTGGCTGAATCCGCAAGATGCAAAACAGCGCGGGATTAGCGAAGGAGATAGCGTAAAAATTTATAACGATCGTGGTGTGAGCATTATCCCGGTGGAAATAACCCCCCGTATCATCCCTGGCGTAGTTGCTATGCAGGCGGGGGCATGGTGGCAACCGGATGCACAAGGTATCGATCGCGGAGGCTGTGCCAATGTACTGAGTTCGACCCGCATTACGGCGCTGGCGAAAGGGAATTCGCATCAAACAATGCTGGTGGAGGTTGAGAAAGCATGAGCCAATTTAAAGAATTTGCATCTGTCAGCGACAAACAATTAGGGTTCTTTATTGACTCTTCGCGTTGTTCTGGCTGTAAAGCGTGTCAGGTGGCCTGTAAAGACAAAAACAACCTTGAGGTTGGGCGACGTTTTCGCCGCGTGTATGAAGTGAACGGCGGTGGCTTCATCGCCACTGGAGAGGGCGGTGTGAGTCATAATGTCTTTGCTTATACCCTTTCTGTTTCCTGTAACCATTGCGCGGATCCGATCTGTACCAAAAATTGCCCGACGATGGCGATGCATAAGCGTCCCGGAGACGGCATTGTGCGCGTGAATACTGATAAGTGCGTCGGTTGCGGTTACTGCGCCTGGTCCTGTCCTTACGGCGCACCACAAATGAATGAGCAGACCGGGCAGATGTCGAAATGCGATTTCTGTATTGATCTGCAAGCTAAAGGAGAACAACCCATTTGCGTGGCAACGTGCCCGTTGGGGGCGATTAAGTTCGGCCCTATTGACGAGTTACGTGAAAAGTATGGCGATGTCAGTGATGTGAAAGGTTTACCTGATTCGTCGATTACGCAGCCAAATCTGGTGATTAAACCGCATCAGGGCGCGGAAAAGGAGGCGTCACATCATGCATGAATTACCGTTAATGGCTTTTACGCTGTTGTTACAGGCATCGGTCGGTATGACGCTGTGGCTGGCGTTTCTTCATCGTCATATTTTAATCACCTCCAGCGCCCGCCCGGTTATGCGGCCGCCATTACTGTTGGCTTTTTTGGCCGGGGCAGTAGGGTTACTGATTTCTACCTTACACCTGGGTTATCCACTTAATGCGATGCATGCGCTAAGTCACTTTTCCAGTTCATGGCTGAGTCGGGAAATTATCTTTGGTGCGCTGTATCTGGCGCTATTGGGTTTAACCACATTACTGGTCATGTTACGCAAAGGCGGCTGGCAACTCCTTCTTATGCTAGCGGCAGTGGTCGGAATTGTTGATGTTTTCTGCATGGCGCAAGTTTACATCCATACGTCGATTATCACCTGGCAGCATTACAACACGCTGATTATGTTCTTAGGTACAGTGGGAATCCTCGGTTCAGCGCTGGTAGCAGTGTTTCGTATTAGCGGAATTTTGCCGCAGATTGATGCCCTGCGTAATGGATGCGTGTTGGTGATCGCTCTCCTGGTTCTGTTGCGCTTGTTGGTTCAGCCGTTGTGGGTAGGGGATTTAACGGCGAATGCGATGCAGATAGCTACACTGCCACATGCGTCATTAGCGATGCTGGGACAGTTAAAACCCATACTGACACTAAGCTGGGGAATTTCCGTCATTGGGATGATGTTCTTTGCTTTCGGTGGTTGTAAAAAGAATATCCCGGCGGCGTTGTTCGGCAGCATATTGTTAGTGGGGAGTGAAGTTATGCTGCGTTTTGTCTTTTTTAGTATCGGCTAATGTTAAGTCATGACATAACGATTGGCGCGGAATGCGCGCGCCAACGCTTTCGTTTTGCAACATGTCATGCCTGTGTCGAGGCTTGCCCGGCACAGGCGCTAACGCTGACAGAAGAGGGAGTAGCGGTCGACGCTGAACAATGTATTCAGTGTGCAGTTTGCCAGTTTATTTGCCCGCAAGAGGCTATTCGTGGCGTTAATTCTCCTTTACGTTATTTTCGCAATCACACCCTGGTCGCACCTTTCACCACTATTGCGCCGACGCTGGAAGAACTTTTGTTATGGCATAAAGAACAGGGGATCACGGCGATCGCGATTGATCTGAGTCAGGAGAAGGCATGGGAGCGCGCGTTATTGCTGTTAAATGAACGCTTACGGCAATATGGCGAGGAAGGCTGGTCTGTGGTATCTCCACATACCAGTGAGGTGAATGTTTCCCGGCGTCGTTTGTTCCATGTGCAGCGTGCGGATGTTCAGATGACACAAATACAACCAGGATTACGTCGGTTACATTATTTTTGGCCCCAGATTAGTGATGCTCGCCCGATAATTGATCCTCAAAAGTGTCAGCTTTGCGGTGCATGCTGGCGGGCCTGCGGGCAACAGGTCTTTTCGCTTAACGAAGGCCATTTACAAATAAATGATGCCTTGTGTAACGGATGCCAAAACTGTATTGCTGTTTGTTTTCATCAGGCAATGACCGTTGAATTGACAATTCTACCGGCAAAAATTGTGAATCTTCATGCTAATCGCAAAGTCTGTAAAACCTGTCAAAAATCCTTTCTTACTTTTCAGCAAAATGCGCAAAATTGTCTTTATTGCCAACGTCATCGCTATGGGATGAGAGCACCATAAAAGTCGAGTTGTTGCTAAAGCTCATTTTATTTTAAAAAAATGTTACCTTCATCAATAGTCAACGGCCCTGTTGCTCATTATAATCCGCGCCATCTCGTACGCTGGTACAGACAACAACAGAACACTTTACAGAGGTAAACATGGCTATTGAACGTACTTTTTCCATCATCAAACCGAATGCAGTAGCAAAAAACGTTATTGGTAATATTTTTGCGCGCTTTGAAGCTGCTGGATTCAAAATTGTCGGCACCAAAATGCTGCACCTGACCGTTGAACAGGCTCGTGGCTTTTACGCTGAACACGATGGAAAACCGTTCTTTGATGGTCTGGTTGAATTCATGACGTCTGGCCCGATCGTGGTTTCCGTGCTGGAAGGTGAAAATGCCGTTCAGCGTCACCGCGATCTGCTGGGTGCGACCAACCCGGCAAACGCACTGGCCGGTACCCTGCGTGCTGATTACGCTGACAGCCTGACCGAAAACGGTACCCACGGTTCTGATTCCGTAGAATCTGCAGCTCGCGAAATCGCCTACTTCTTCGGTGAAGGCGAAGTGTGTCCGCGCACGCGTTAATATTTTCGTAAATGCCGCGTGCAAACGTGGCATCCATGCGCCAGAATTTGTACAATGCAGCGCCCCCGGACGAGCAGTCGCTCACCGGGGCGTTTCTTTTTTCAACCCTCCAGGGGCCATAACGTGTAATAACGAGGCCGGAATAGCATATGTCTGAACAATTAGTCACACCTGAAAACGTCACCACGAAAGATGGAAAAATCAACCTGCTGGATCTCAACCGTCAGCAGATGCGGGAGTTTTTTAAAGAATTAGGTGAAAAACCCTTCCGCGCCGATCAGGTGATGAAGTGGATGTATCATTATTGCTGCGACAACTTTGATGAGATGACCGACATCAACAAAGTGTTGCGTGGCAAGTTAAAAGAGGTGGCGGAGATCCGCGCACCGGAAGTGGTTGAAGAACAGCGTTCATCTGACGGCACCATTAAATGGGCAATTGCCGTGGGCGATCAGCGTGTTGAAACGGTGTACATTCCGGAAGACGACCGTGCCACACTTTGCGTCTCCTCGCAGGTTGGCTGTGCGCTGGAGTGTAAATTCTGTTCCACTGCCCAGCAAGGTTTCAACCGTAACCTGCGGGTGTCGGAAATTATTGGCCAGGTGTGGCGTGCGGCGAAAATCGTTGGCGCAGCAAAAATCACCGGTCAGCGTCCAATCACTAACGTAGTGATGATGGGCATGGGCGAACCGCTGCTCAACTTGAACAATGTCGTTCCGGCGATGGAAATCATGCTCGACGACTTTGGCTTTGGCTTGTCTAAACGTCGCGTGACGCTCTCTACATCGGGTGTTGTTCCGGCGCTGGATAAACTGGGCGATATGATTGACGTTGCGCTGGCAATCTCTCTGCACGCGCCAAACGACGAAATTCGTGACGAAATTGTACCGATTAACAAAAAGTACAATATCGAAACTTTCCTCGCTGCAGTACGCCGCTATCTGGAAAAGTCCAATGCCAATCAGGGCCGCGTCACCATTGAATATGTGATGCTTGACCATGTTAACGACGGTACTGAGCACGCGCATCAACTGGCGGAGTTGCTGAAAGATACGCCGTGTAAGATCAACCTGATTCCGTGGAACCCGTTCCCGGGCGCGCCATATGGCCGCAGTTCGAACAGTCGTATCGATCGCTTCTCAAAAGTGTTGATGAGCTATGGGTTCACAACCATCGTGCGTAAAACGCGTGGGGATGATATCGACGCAGCCTGCGGGCAATTAGCGGGTGAGGTTATCGACCGTACTAAACGTACCCTGCGCAAACGGATGCAGGGTGAAGCCATCGACGTGAAAACGGTTTGATGTCTTTTACGCCACGGTTACTTTTTGTACCGTGGCGTAATCTTTTATGAATATAGCATTAAGTTGCAATTGTCTGATCAATATTAACGGTGCGTTTTTGCTGACTTTAAGGCAGTATGTAACGATGCAACAGTAAGTTAGCTTTGATTCATGTGGGCTTTGTCATGAGCACACAGACAGTCTTATACTGTATGATAAAGGTTAACTTAATGGATGTCTCGCGGTGTGGGTGAGCATGATGACTCACCGGCATCTCAATTCTCATTTAAACGTACCTGCAGCGAATGAATACTGAAGCCACGCACGACCAAAATGAAGCACTTACTACCGGCGCTCGCTTGCGTAATGCCCGCGAACAACTTGGACTTAGCCAGCAAGCCGTTGCCGAACGACTTTGTCTGAAGGTTTCCACGGTACGCGATATTGAAGAAGATAAGGCGCCAGCCGACCTTGCATCAACATTCCTGCGCGGGTATATCCGGTCTTATGCACGTCTGGTGCATATTCCGGAAGAAGAACTGCTGCCGGGGCTGGAAAAACAAGCTCCGTTACGGACCGCAAAAGTTGCGCCTATGCAGAGTTTCTCTCTCGGTAAGCGACGTAAAAAACACGATGGCTGGCTGATGACCTTCACCTGGCTGGTGTTATTCGTGGTGATTGGACTGAGCGGTGCCTGGTGGTGGCAAGATCACAAAGCCCAGCAGGAAGAGATCACGACTATGGCCGATCAGACCACAGCGGAACTGAACGGTAATAGCAGCCAGGCGCAGAGCGTGCCGTTAGATACCTCCTCAAACGCTAGCCAGAGTGACTCCACCACGACGTCAGCACCTGCGGATACTACCGCTGCAAACACGCAAACGTCAGACGTGACCACGTCAGCACCAGCCGTTGAACCACAGCAGAACGCGGTTGTTCCGCCTTCGCAGGCGAATGTGGATACCGCGGCTACGACCGCGCCAACTGCAACGACGCCAAATGACGCGGCGCCACTGCCAACCGATCAGGCTGGTGTGACCACGCCGGCGGCTGACCCGAATGCGCTGGTGATGAACTTTACTGCCGATTGCTGGCTGGAAGTCACCGATGCTACCGGTAAAAAACTGTTCAGCGGGATGCAGCGTAAAGACGGTAATTTGAATTTAACCGGCCAGGCACCGTATAAACTGAAAATTGGTGCGCCAGCCGCAGTACAGATCCAGTATCAAGGGAAACCTGTCGATCTGAGTCGTTTTATCAGAACTAACCAGGTTGCGCGTCTGACCCTAAATGCCGAACAATCACCGGCGCAGTAACAGACGGGTAACGCGGGAGATTTTGCATGCATAACCAGGCTCCAATTCAACGTAGAAAATCAACACGTATTTACGTTGGGAATGTGCCGATTGGCGATGGAGCTCCCATCGCCGTACAGTCCATGACTAATACGCGTACGACGGATGTCGAAGCGACGGTCAATCAAATCAAAGCGCTGGAACGTGTTGGTGCCGATATCGTTCGTGTCTCTGTACCGACGATGGACGCGGCAGAAGCGTTCAAACTCATCAAACAGCAGGTTAACGTACCGCTGGTAGCCGACATCCACTTTGACTATCGCATTGCGCTGAAAGTGGCGGAATACGGCGTTGATTGCCTGCGCATTAACCCAGGCAATATCGGTAATGAAGAGCGCATTCGCATGGTGGTTGACTGTGCGCGCGATAAAAACATTCCGATCCGTATCGGCGTTAACGCCGGATCGCTGGAAAAAGATCTGCAAGAAAAGTATGGCGAACCGACGCCGCAGGCGTTGCTTGAGTCCGCTATGCGCCATGTTGATCATCTCGATCGTCTGAACTTCGATCAGTTTAAAGTCAGTGTCAAAGCGTCAGACGTTTTCCTGGCAGTAGAATCTTATCGTCTGCTGGCAAAACAGATCGATCAGCCGCTGCATCTTGGGATCACCGAAGCCGGCGGCGCGCGCAGTGGGGCGGTGAAATCTGCCATCGGTTTAGGTCTGTTGCTGTCTGAAGGCATTGGTGACACGCTGCGCGTTTCGCTGGCGGCCGATCCGGTTGAAGAGATCAAAGTCGGTTTCGATATCCTGAAATCGCTGCGTATCCGTTCGCGCGGGATCAACTTCATCGCTTGCCCGACCTGCTCGCGTCAGGAGTTTGACGTCATTGGTACGGTTAACGCACTTGAGCAGCGTCTGGAAGATATCATTACCCCGATGGACGTTTCGATCATTGGTTGTGTGGTGAATGGCCCTGGCGAGGCACTGGTTTCTACACTCGGCGTCACGGGCGGCAACAAGAAAAGCGGCCTCTATGAAGACGGCGTGCGCAAAGACCGTCTGGACAACAATGACATGATCGACCAGCTGGAAGCGCGCATTCGTGCGAAAGCCAGTCAACTGGACGAAGCGCGTCGAATTGACGTTCAGCAGGTTGAAAAATAATAACGTGATGGGAAGCGCCTCGCTTCCCGTGTATGATTGAACCCGCATAGCTCCCGAAACATTGACGGAAGCGTTGAGGGTTCATTTTTATATTCAGAAAGAGAATAAACGTGGCAAAAAACATTCAAGCCATTCGCGGCATGAACGATTACCTGCCTGGCGAAACGGCCATCTGGCAGCGCATTGAAGGCACACTGAAAAACGTGCTCGGCAGCTACGGTTACAGTGAAATCCGCTTGCCGATTGTAGAGCAGACCCCGCTATTCAAACGTGCGATTGGTGAAGTCACCGACGTGGTTGAAAAAGAGATGTATACCTTTGAGGATCGCAATGGCGACAGCCTGACTTTGCGCCCTGAAGGGACGGCGGGCTGTGTACGCGCCGGCATCGAGCATGGTCTTCTGTACAATCAGGAACAGCGTCTGTGGTATATCGGGCCGATGTTCCGCCATGAGCGCCCGCAAAAAGGCCGTTATCGTCAATTCCATCAGCTGGGTTGTGAAGTCTTCGGTCTGCAAGGTCCGGATATTGACGCCGAACTGATCATGCTTACTGCTCGCTGGTGGCGTGCGCTGGGTATCTCTGAACACGTTACCCTCGAACTGAACTCAATCGGTTCACTGGAAGCGCGAGCGAACTACCGCGATGCTTTAGTGGCATTCCTCGAACAGCATAAAGAAAAACTGGACGAAGACTGCAAACGCCGCATGTACACCAACCCTCTGCGCGTGCTGGATTCCAAAAATCCGGAAGTGCAGGCGTTACTCAACGACGCTCCGGCATTAGGCGATTATCTTGACGAAGAGTCTCGCGAGCATTTTGCTGGTCTGTGCAAACTGCTGGAGAGTGCAGGTATTGCCTACACCGTCAATCAGCGTCTGGTGCGTGGTCTGGATTACTACAATCGTACCGTTTTCGAATGGGTGACTAACAGCCTCGGTTCCCAGGGGACCGTGTGCGCAGGTGGTCGTTATGACGGTCTGGTTGAACAACTGGGTGGTCGTGCAACACCGGCAGTCGGTTTTGCGATGGGCCTCGAACGTCTTGTGTTGTTAGTTCAGGCAGTTAATCCGGAATTTAAAGCCGATCCCGTTGTCGATATATACCTGGTGGCTTCAGGCGCCGATACACAATCAGCGGCGCTGGCGTTAGCTGAGCGTCTGCGTGATGAATTACCAGGCGTGAAATTGATGACCAACCACGGCGGCGGCAACTTTAAGAAACAGTTTGCCCGTGCTGATAAATGGGGCGCACGCGTTGCTGTGGTGCTGGGTGAGTCCGAAGTGGCCAACGGCACGGCAGTAGTGAAGGATTTGCGCTCTGGTGAGCAAACGGCAGTTGCGCAGGATAGCGTAGCCGCGCATTTGCGCACGTTACTGGGTTAAGGAAGGAGAAGGACAGCGTGGAAATTTACGAGAACGAAAACGACCAGGTTGAAGCGGTTAAACGCTTTTTTGCTGAAAATGGCAAAGCACTGGCTGTTGGGGTGATTTTGGGCGTTGGCGCACTGATTGGCTGGCGCTACTGGAACAGCCACCAGGTTGATTCCGCACGCTCCGCTTCTCTTGCCTATCAAAATGCGGTTACCGCAGTTAGCGAAGGCAAACCAGACAGCATTCCGGCGGCAGAAAAATTTGCTGCTGAAAATAAAAATACTTATGGCGCGCTGGCTTCTTTGGAACTTGCGCAGCAATTTGTTGACAAAAATGAACTAGAGAAAGCTGCCGCCCAATTGCAACAAGGGTTGGCGGACACGAGCGATGAAAATCTCAAAGCCGTGATAAATCTGCGTCTTGCCCGAGTTCAGGTACAGCTCAAGCAGGCTGATGCCGCGCTGAAAACCCTTGAAACCATTAAAGGTGAAGGGTGGGCTGCCATTGTTGCCGATCTGCGTGGTGAAGCATTGCTGAGCAAAGGTGATAAGCAAGGTGCGCGTAGTGCATGGGAGGCAGGCGTTAAAAGCGATGTTACCCCTGCACTGAGCGAAATGATGCAGATGAAAATTAATAATTTGTCCATCTGAGAGGGACCCGATGCAATTGCGTAAATTACTGCTGCCAGGACTGCTTTCCGTTACTCTTTTAAGCGGCTGTTCGCTGTTTAACAGCGAAGAAGATGTGGTAAAGATGTCCCCATTGCCGACCGTTGAGAACCAGTTTACGCCGACCACGGCGTGGAGCACCTCTGTTGGTAGCGGCATTGGCAACTTCTATTCTAATCTTCATCCGGCACTGGCGGACAACGTTGTCTATGCAGCGGACCGCGCTGGTTTAGTAAAAGCGATGAATGCGGATGACGGCAAAGAAATCTGGTCTGTCAGTCTGGCCGAGAAAGATGGCTGGTTGTCTAAAGAGCCGGCATTGCTTTCTGGCGGCGTGACCGTAGCAGGTGGACACGTTTACATTGGCAGTGAAAAGGCGCAGGTTTACGCGCTGAATACCAGCGATGGTACTGTAGCATGGCAAACTAAAGTCGCGGGTGAAGCACTTTCTCGCCCGGTGGTTAGCGATGGTCTGGTACTTATCCACACCAGTAACGGTCAGTTGCAAGCGCTGAACGAAGCAGACGGTGCTGTTAAATGGACAGTTAACCTCGATATGCCTTCGCTCTCTTTGCGTGGCGAATCTGCACCAGCAACAGCATTTGGCGCGGCAGTCGTTGGTGGTGATAATGGCCGCGTCAGCGCAGTGTTGATGCAACAGGGCCAGATGATTTGGCAACAGCGTATCTCGCAGGCGACCGGCTCTACTGAAATCGACCGTCTGAGCGATGTTGACACAACACCGGTAATCATTAACGGTGTTGTTTTTGCACTGGCCTATAATGGTAACCTGACGGCGCTCGATCTGCGCAGCGGTCAGATTATGTGGAAACGTGAGCTGGGTTCGGTGAATGATTTCATCGTTGATGGCAACCGCATCTATCTGGTCGATCAGAATGATCGGGTGATGGCGCTGACCATTGATGGCGGCGTTACGCTGTGGACGCAAAGCGATCTGCTGCATCGCCTGCTGACTTCTCCGGTGCTGTATAATGGCAACCTGGTAGTGGGTGACAGTGAAGGCTATCTGCACTGGATTAACGTCGAAGATGGTCGTTTCGTTGCCCAGCAAAAAGTTGATAGCTCCGGTTTCCAGACCGAACCGGTTGCCGCTGATGGCAAACTGCTGATCCAGGCAAAAGACGGGACTGTGTACTCCATTACACGTTAATCGTCTCTGTCGTTCACTTTGAAAACGGCTCCTGGACAGGGGCCGTTTTCCTGTTTTTAACAACGACGCAAAAAAAGCGATTGTTGTCTGATGATTTATAAAAATGAGGCTTTAAACATGGTACCTGTGGTCGCGCTTGTCGGGCGCCCTAACGTAGGAAAATCCACGTTATTTAACCGTCTAACTCGCACCCGAGATGCGCTGGTTGCGGATTTCCCGGGTCTGACTCGTGACCGTAAGTACGGTCGTGCAGAAATTGAAGGGCGCGAGTTTATCTGTATTGATACCGGCGGTATTGACGGTACAGAAGACGGTGTTGAAACCCGCATGGCGGAACAGTCGCTGCTGGCGATTGAAGAAGCAGATGTTGTACTGTTTATGGTTGATGCCCGTGCGGGCCTGATGCCAGCAGATGAAGCTATTGCTAAGCACCTACGCTCCCGAGAAAAACCTACCTTCCTGGTGGCAAACAAAACTGATGGTTTAGATCCAGACCAGGCAGTCGTTGATTTCTATTCGCTCGGTTTAGGCGAAATCTACCCAATTGCCGCTTCTCATGGGCGTGGCGTATTAAGTCTGCTGGAGCACGTGCTGCTGCCGTGGATGGAAGATCTCGCACCGCAAGAAGAAGTGGACGAAGACGCAGAATACTGGGCGCAATTTGAAGCAGAAGAAAACGGCGAAGAAGAAGAGGAAGACGACTTCGACCCACAAAGCCTGCCAATCAAACTGGCGATTGTTGGGCGCCCGAACGTCGGTAAGTCTACGCTTACTAACCGTATTCTTGGTGAAGAGCGTGTTGTGGTTTACGACATGCCAGGTACGACGCGTGACAGCATCTACATTCCAATGGAACGTGACGGACGTGAGTATGTACTCATTGACACCGCTGGCGTACGTAAACGCGGAAAAATCACCGATGCAGTAGAAAAATTCTCCGTAATCAAAACGTTGCAGGCGATTGAAGATGCCAACGTGGTGATGCTGGTGATTGATGCGCGCGAAGGTATTTCCGATCAGGATCTCTCCCTGCTGGGCTTTATTCTCAATAGTGGGCGCTCACTTGTCATTGTTGTGAACAAGTGGGATGGCCTGAGCCAGGAAGTGAAAGAGCAGGTAAAAGAGACACTGGACTTCCGTCTGGGCTTTATCGATTTTGCTCGCGTGCACTTTATCTCTGCATTGCACGGCAGTGGTGTTGGTAACCTGTTTGAATCAGTGCGTGAAGCTTATGACAGTTCCACCCGTCGCGTGGGTACGTCTATGCTGACACGAATTATGACCATGGCTGTTGAAGATCACCAACCGCCGCTGGTACGTGGTCGTCGTGTGAAGCTGAAATATGCCCACGCTGGTGGTTATAACCCGCCGATTGTGGTGATTCACGGTAACCAGGTAAAAGACCTGCCGGATTCCTACAAGCGTTATCTGATGAACTATTTCCGCAAGTCTCTGGATGTGATGGGGACGCCGATTCGTATTCAGTTCAAAGAAGGGGAAAACCCGTATGCGAATAAGCGTAACACCCTGACGCCGACCCAGATGCGTAAGCGTAAGCGCCTGATGAAGCATATCAAGAAAAGTAAGTAATTACTTATCTGGTTTCCCTTTCCATATGGAGAGGGAAACCCATAAAAATGTGAGGATCATTTATGGAACTCAGCTGCCCAATCTGCCAAAACCCTCTCGAACGTAATGGCGAGGCTACTCACTGCGCAACGTGTAACAAAGATTTCATAGTCCAGGCTCTTTGTCCTGACTGCCACCAACCGTTGCAGGTATTAAAAGCGTGTGGTGCGGTGGATTATTTCTGCCAGCATGGTCACGGTTTAATTTCTAAAACCCGTATTGAATTTGTCATTGTTTAATATCACTGGAATATATGATTTCACATTATATATTCCTAATATAAATATTATAATCTCTTTCCTATTAGATTAACGACTAATTAAAAATGTGTAAAGTCACATTCTTATAATTTTAAGACTATATTTAGCACTTATGGCGTGCAGTTCCTGTGCTATCTGGAATACAATATTAGACATTATTTCAGAATTAAATTTTCACAGGGAAAAAGATGCTGCGATGGATTCGCTATATAACGCTAATCGTTATTTCTGGTGCTGCTTATGCGGCACCGGAGATAAATATTAAGCAAAGCGAATCTTCATTACCTGATCTGGCAAGCGAAACGGCTCAACAAGAAGAACAAAGTAACAAAGGCAAATCTTTCAAGGAACGTGGTGTCAATTACGTTACCGAGTCCGCCCAGCAGGGCTTCGAGAACCTGACTCCAGAAGCTCTTGAATCCCAGGCGAGAAGCTATCTGCAAGGGCAAATCACATCATCTGCACAGTCTTATATCGAAGGTGCGCTTTCTCCTTATGGTAAAGTTCGCTCTAACCTTTCCATCGGTCAGGGTGGCGATCTGGACGGCAGTTCAATCGACTATTTTGTCCCCTGGTATGACAATCAGAGCACAGTCTATTTCAGTCAGTTTTCTGCGCAACGAAAAGAAGAACGCACGATAGGTAATATAGGTTTAGGTGTAAGACATAATTTTGATAAATGGCTTCTGGGGGGGAATATATTTTATGATTATGATTTCACCCGCGGACATCGCCGTTTAGGTTTAGGAACAGAAGCCTGGACGGATTATTTAAAATTTTCTGGTAACTATTATCATCCGCTTTCAGAGTGGAAAGATTCAAAAGATTTTGATTTCTATTTAGAACGCCCCGCACGTGGCTGGGATGTCCGGGCGGAAGCCTGGCTTCCTTCTTATCCTCAGTTGGGGAGCAAAATTGTTTTCGAGCAATATTATGGTGACGAAGTGGCGCTCTTCGGCACCGATAATTTAGAAAAAGATCCCTATGCAGTGACGCTTGGCGTGAACTATCAACCCGTTCCGTTACTGACTGTCGGGACGGATTATAAAGCAGGTACCGGAGATAACAGTGATCTTAGCGTTAACGCCACGATTAACTATCAGTTCGGTGTTCCGCTAAAAGATCAACTGAATAGCGATAACGTCAAAGCAGCTCACTCGCTGATGGGCAGCCGCCATGACTTTGTTGAGCGCAATAATTTCATTGTTCTGGAATATAAAGAAAAAGATCCTCTCGACGTTACGTTGTGGCTGAAGGCTGACGCCACCAATGAACACCCGGATTGTGTCATCAAGGATACCCCCGAAGCTGCGGTAGGACTGGAAAAATGTAAGTGGACAATCAATGCGCTAATCAATCATCACTATAAGATTGTCGTCGCCTCTTGGCAGGCGAAAAACAACGCTGCGCGTACTCTGGTGATGCCGGTTATCAAAGAAAATACCCTCACGGAAGGGAACAACAACCACTGGAATCTGGTGCTGCCAGCCTGGCAGTACAGCTCTGATCCCGCCGAACAGGAAAAACTCAATACCTGGCGCGTGCGTCTGGCGCTGGAAGATGAAAAAGGCAACCGGCAAAACTCCGGCGTGGTGGAAATCACCGTTCAGCAGGATCGCAAAATTGAACTGATCGTCAACAACATTGCGGATGTGCCGGATGAAAACAATCACAGTCATGAAGCCAGCGCTCAGGCGGATGGCGTCGATGGCGTGGTGATGGATCTCGATGTTACCGATAGCTTTGGTGATGACACTGACCGTAACGGTAATGCGCTGCCGGAAGATGGCCTGAGTCCGCAGCTTTACGATGCTCAGGATAAAAAAGTCACCCTCACCAATAAACCCTGCTCGACCGATAACCCGTGCGTCTTTATCGCGAAGCAAGATAAAGAGAAAGGAATCGTCACCCTCTCCAGTACTTTGCCCGGCACCTTCCGCTGGAAAGCAAAGGCCGCGCCGTATGACGATAGTAACTATGTCGATGTGACTTTCCTCGGGGCGGGGGGCAATGACGTTAATGCCTTTATCTACCGTGTATCTGCGACTAAACCTGTCAACCTTATTGATAACGACAAAGAACATTTGCCGGTGGATAACGCCTACCGTTTTGTCTTATGGCGTGATGCCAACAAAGATGGCGTTTTCCAGCAGTCGGAAAAACTGACGGAAGAAGAAATGGCGCAATACGACTACCAGTGGGAATTTACCGGACACAGCGTCAATGGCTACACCGGTGCGCAATCGAATACCAGTAATGAAGATATTGTCATCCCTGCCACTAACGAGGAAGCGGTACAGAAATTTGGTGCCCAAAAAGAGGATGGCGTGCAGGGGTATGGATTACGTGTGGTTTACAGCAAGCACTAGATCGGCGTAATGGCCGATCGGCCAGCCGCTGGAAATTAATCAAGGAGAGAGTTGAATGAAACACTATTTAAAGCGACCGATGACTAAAGTCGCGCTGGCGCTGGCTTTAGCGGGATACTGCGCAGTGCCTGCTGCTATGGCAGAAGGGCAGGGCAACCTTAGGGCGGGTCAGTGGCAATCAGAGACAGAAACTACCGGAACGATTCAGGGTACAGTGCCGTGGATCACTCGTAGCGCGACGGAAATCACCGATGCTGATAAATCTCATGTGTCCATTACCGTTGATCGTGGCGGACGTTCTGCTTCAACCGATGGCGAGAAGCAATTTCATATTGGTGACAAGTTAACTGCAAACTGGGCCATTGGCGATACCCAGGGCGACCTTGACGACAACAACACTGCAACCAAAGCGACGTTGCAATGGATGAGCTATAGCAACCAGGCGGGGGGCGATCCGAAAGAGATCGGTACAACGGGCAGTGACACCTATACCATTGCCGCAGCGGATGCCGATCGCTACATCGGTTTGAAAATTACCCCGACCACCACGACCGGTGATCCTAACGTTGCAGAACAACTGATCCTGTTAGACCTCTCCACCAACGCGGGCGGTGGTTCTGACAGCGATGATATTCCGGAAGGTCCGGTATTTGACGATGCGGTTAAAGTTGTCATTCATGAGCAGGGTGTTAACACAAACCTGCTGGGCAAAGAAACCAAACTCAAAACCAATACCACCTATCAGGTCATGCTGTGGAAAGATAAAAACAACAACGGCTCCTACGATACGGGTGAAGAAGTTACCAACGATTACAACTACCGCTGGCGCTTTACCGGTACCAGCCTGCAACTGCATACCAACGGCGGGATTGTCAACCCGAGCTACAACAACAGCGACCTGGTTATCCCGGTTACCAACGCCGAAGCGAAAACTGCGTTCGACTACAGCGAAGGTGGCCTCACCCTTGGCGCGGATGGTGTTCAGGGCTACGGTTTGTCCATCGATTACCAGAGAAAATAATCTTTACCAGCACCATTCCCCCAAGGGAATGGTCAGATTGATGACAAAGGCAAAACTGCCTGATGCGCTTCGCTTATCAGGCCTACATGGTTCCTGCAATGTATTGAATTTGCACAATTTTGTAGGTCGGATAAGGCATCAACGCTGCATCCGGCATGAATAACGCGCACTTTGTCAGCAATCTGGTCATTTCAGCAAGGGAATGGTGCTTCTCCGCACACTTTGCTTAGCCAGCGTTAAGCAAAGTGGGTTGAAGTGAAAAAGTAACTTTAAACGGGCAGGTTTCAATCATGGATGGGACTTTGAAACTGATAAAAGCAATAACGGCGGTTTTTCTGCTCTTCCTCTCTTTTCAGGTTGGGGCAGTATTAAAAGGTGGCCAGTGGCAACAAACTGGCATCTCGACCGACGCAATCAATGGCACTGTGCCTGGGGCAGAGAGCGCCAGCGTACCCGTTTATCAGGGAAGCGTTCAGCTTGATCCGAGCAAAACCTACGACATTCAGGCATCTGTAAAACCCAGCGCATTCAGTGTTGATGACACAGCGGCGAGAATGATTCTGGTTAACCCTCACGATCCTGAAGGCGATCTTTTTTCTAATCCCCCCGTGCTAGGCTGGCAAAACCAGACGCCTCCTGCTGTATCTCTTGTGTGGGCGGATGCCGCGACGCCAGATACGCCGCTCAGCCCACAACCACGCCCGGACCGCTCTTTCTGCGCGCAGAATCTGGCAGGGCGTTCTTTGGTGGCGTGGCCGCGAATCAATGAGCAGGAAGCGCTACCTTTACTCTACCTCTACACGTTAACTGGGGTGCCTAATCAGGGGACGGTGCCGTTGGCTGAACATAAAGTGACGCTGAATATTGCTCCCGCCCAGGGAGACCTGGTGACAATTAGCGCCAGTGGCTATGACGATACGTTACAAGCGGCAAAGACTACTGTCGACGGTTCAATCACCTTAACCGTAACCACCAAAGATTGTGAAGGTAATATTGCGGGCAATATCCCTTTTGTTATCAAACGAAAAGATGCTGAAAACCGCCAGGGCGTGGTCAATAACACCTCACCTGTCAAACTTGGCACCACCGAACTCACCACCACAGCAACAGAGTATCACGGCACAACCGATGCTAATGGTACGGCTACCGTCACGGTGATACAGCCCAATGGTCCTGGTGTCAAAACGCCGCTGGTGGTCAGCCTTTCTGGCATCTCACAAACCAGTGAAACGGCGGTGATATTTACTGTACTCACCAGCCCGGATGCCCCGCAGGCCAATATGTGGGGCCATATGGCGGAAACCCTGACGGCCATGAATTACACCTTTAGTCGTCCGAAATTGGCGGCGGAAGTTGATAACGAAGATGGCAGCGTGAATGATCACGGTGAAACCTGGTCGACCTTCACCTGGAGTGGCGCAGATAACCACTGCGATATTTTGCCAGGCATGCGCCAGTTTGGCGCGCTGGCTACGGTGATCCCTAACTCTATTCAGGAGACCGCCGGTTGGCCGATGCAGGGTGATTATTACTGGTCATCTCTGGCAGGAAGTACCGGGCAGCACCACGCGGCTGATGTGTCTAACCGCAGCGAAGCGCAAAAACCAGACAGTACAAAGTATATCGTGAGCTGTGTGGATAAAGCAGAACCCGATGTTGAGCCAGAGTTGGTGCTCACGCCCAGTAACTTTGATGAAAGTATAAATGCCGCGAAGGCAGAGGTCGGTGACAGCACTACGATGCGCCTGTCCATTACCGATAAAAAAAATAACAATCAGCCGCTGGCTTATTACTACTTCTCGCTGCATCTCGATGACGGCGTTAACCGCAAAAATCAAACCGACCCGGCGTGGGAAGCGCATCCGGTACAAATTTCCGGCGGCACCAACCTGCAAAAGGTAGATGATCATAATTATGAGGGAATGACCGACGTCAATGGTCAGGCAACTCTGCTGCTGACGCAGCCTGAAGGCGCAGGCGTTAAAACGCATATTACGGCGAAAATGCGCAGTAATTTCAATGCGGAAGATGCCAAAGATGTGGTCTTTACGGTGGTGACCAGTCCGGACAGCGAATATGCGCGGATGTGGGGCCACATGCACGGCATTATTGATGCTGGCAGTTTATATAAACGACCGCTGCTGGCGGCTGAAACCACGCATGAAATAGGCACAGTACGGGAAAATAACGAAGACTGGGCGTTATTCGATCAAAATACCAGTATGCAGGAAGAATGCGGCACGGGGCATATACCGCGTGAGATCTCACTGGAAAGTCTGTATTCGGCTTACCCTGGCAATATCATCGGGACTGAGTATGGCTGGCCAACCGCAGTAAAGGACTATTTAACTGCCGCGGAGCAGACAACACATTCATCGGTAAACCTCGGAACAGGGAACGTCGACAGTTATAGCGGTTTTAAACAAAACTATCTCTCGTGCTCTGGTAATGAGATGGTGGCGAAGGTTGAAGTGACAACCGATCGTGATACTACCTCGGGCAGCCTGGCACGGGCGAAAGTCGGTGAACAAATCACCATGACGGTGCGCACGGTTAATGCCCTGAATGGCGAGCGGGTACCGTTCACGGCTTTTACTATTACCAAAGATATCAGTCTTGACCGTGAAGAAAGCGCAACCGGGTTTACCGATCCCAGTAACGGCGCAATAACCCTGAATGGGACGCAGTACGGTACCTCACAATCCTCAATGGTTTACTCCGGTATTACAGACGCACAGGGGCAGGCAACCGTAGTTGTTGAGCAGCCACAAGGCGTTGGCTTAAGAACGCGACTTGTTGTCACGCCTCCTAATTCAGTTTTGCCGAACACTATTAACTATTATGTGATCTTTACCGTTCCCACCAGCCCGGATGTGATGGGAGCGAGAATGTGGGGGCACATGGACGACACGATAACCGTTGACTCCACGACCTTTAATCGCCCGAAATTATTGTTGGAAGTGAGTAATGGCAAAGACTCGCGTGAGGAAAATAACGAAAAATGGGTGATCGTCGCACAGGCCGATATCGAAAACACGTCGGCGGGCGGGTGTGAAACCCGGAAAGTACCGCGTCAAACACAACTGACTGCGTTGTACAATGCGAACAGTAATAACAGGATCCTAACCAATCACGGCTGGCCTACGGTATTTAAAGAGTACTGGAGCAGCACACCGATTGATAGAGTCCCGCACCTTGCCTCAGTTTGGCTGAATAATGGCAATGTTCAGAATACAGGCAATGATCGGGTATATATGAGTTGCCTGAGGGACGCCAACCCAGCAGCCAGCACCATTACGCTGGAGGTCGTGGATCAGGCACAGTGGAATAGCGCGCTTAATGCGGCAAAACTGAAAAAAGGCGAAACGTTACGAGTGAAAGTCACGGTGAAAGACGCTGCGGGTAACCCAATGCCGGCAATGCCGTTTACCCTTAAGCGTGGCGATGGTTATACCCGAAATAATGAAAAACATGTCGCCGGTAGTGACAATATTGTCTCACCAGTAGTGGTTGATGCAGGTATGTCTGATGAAGCGTCACTGAATGACTCTGCCACCGCATACGCCGCGTTAACAGACGCTGATGGCAGCAAAATTCTGACCATCACTCGTCCGGATACCCATGGCACTAAAACAGCGCTCACTGCAGCGCTCTATTCTGATCCAACGATAAATGCATCGATGGACACCATTTTTACTGTACCCACCAGCCCGGATACTGACAAGGCGAAGATGTGGGGTCACATGCCGGAAACACTGACTGCGGGCGGGCTGACCTTTAAGCGTCCATTACTGTTTGCCGAGCTTGCGGTGACCAACAAGCGTAAGTCCCAGGACGAGGATAACGAAACGTGGGCACTGTTTACCTCGGCACAAGCAGGTGATGCCAGTAAGAATGGCTGCGGTGCGGAATACATCCCTACTCAGGATGCGCTGGTCGCCCTTTCCAGCAGTTGGCAGGGCCATGCCATTGATGGCTGGCCAGTGCAAAAAACATACGACTCCAGCACCCCGGATAAAAACAGTATCAGTGATCGTAAATATATGTCCGTGGATATTAGCAAAGGCACCAGCAAAAGCCTTGCATCGGCAGACCTGGGGTATTTAACCTGTCAGACTACCGCGAATCCGCCGGTGAACTCGATTGAGCTGACATCAACGCAAACCGCGAAATATGACAATGTTGATGCGGTGAAAGTACGAACCGATTACAGCGATACCGGAGATACCATCACCCTGACGGTGACCACGAAAGATGCTGCGGGCAATCCGATGGGGTATGTGCCGTTTACGTTAAACCACGGCACCACAGTACCGCGTACGAAGAGTACGGCTAATACACAGAAGATCACCAATCAGACAAAACTCATTTATGTTCGGGATAGCTACAATAACTCCAACGGTTATTTTAATGATGGTCAGAAGTTCTACAGCATGACCGGGCCTGACGGCACGTTAACGTTTACCATTTATCAAAATTATCAGGGGATTGGCGGGCGTATTCCATTGACGGCGACCATTGATGACGGCAGTGGAAGAACCTCAACTGAGTTGAGTGCGATTTTTACCACCATTACCAGCCCGGATACGCCGTTAGCTAATTTCTGGGGCCATATGCCGGAAACCTTTACCAGCAGCGCGGGCGTCAAGTTCAGGCGACCACAGTTGAAGGCCGAGTTGTCCGGGACCGCGTCCTTTAACATCAACAATGAAGACTGGGCGCGACCAGATGCAACGAACAAAGCGAACAGTTCGATCTCAGGCTGCACTTCGCCTTATCAACCCTTCAGTAGCGAGCTAATGGGGCTTTACAACGACCATCCAAATGGTGCGCTGGAAACTGATTTGGGGCTGCCTCTTAACGCAGGTAATTACTGGTGGGCGTACGATCAAACTGTTTCAAGTTCAACATGGTATAACCAGGTGCTTAATCTGATGGACGGTGCTATCCGCAACGAAAGTACCACATCGACGGCGGGCAATTTAATGCTCTGCCTGGTTGACCCGCACACTGAGGCAACGAAGATTGAGTTGACCTCTACGTTGCTGAATGCGGACAAAACAGGCATCAACGACAACCGTCCGACCGCATGGGCGAAGAAGGGCGAATCAATACCGTTAACCATCAAGGTCACGGATGATGCGGGCAGACCTGCCGCCTATGAAAGCGTCACGTTGTCGCGTGCGACAGCACAAGTGCGCACGCCGAGTGATTTCAAAAGCTCGACAGCAGATGATCTGCTGCTACAGTTCCTGACGCCGGTTGCGCAAGCCAATTACAACTTTGCGGCAGATAACGCCAGTTGGAACGGGGTTACGGACGGTAATGGCATCATCACGTTAACCGCTACGCAGGATAACACCTGGGGGCTGGTAACACCGTTTACGGCGACGCTTGCGCGCAAAACAGCGGTGAAGTCAGATCTCGACCTGATGTATACCGTAGTAACAAGCCCGGATACGTCAAAAGCCAACTTCTGGGGACATATGCCAGAAACGGTAAGCTCAGCAGACGGAACGCAGTTTGAGCGGATGAAACTGTGGGCCGAAATGGGGGCAACCAGCGGTGGCGGTTATTCGCTCACTAAAGTGAATATAAATAATGAAAGCTGGCCTGCGCCATATATTACCCAGCGATATTTGCCGGAGCTTACCCCTTGTGAAACCGCACGATATCCATCGTTGGATGAGCTTCAATCTTTATACAACCGCTATCCGAATGGCTCTATCGTCAATGAGATTGGCTGGCCGGTGAAACAGAATAGCTATGTGTGGTGGACAAATGCAGATTGTCCTGCGGGCGCGAATTCTTGTGAATCATTTGACTTCAATACAGGTCAAATTGTTACTGTATCTAAAAGCCGCGCCTTCCAGGCGTGCCTGGTGCACCCTCACTCAACGGTTTCTACCGTCACCCTGACGTCAACGGCATTTGACTCCACCGCTCAGGCGGCGAAAGTGAAGAAGGGCGAGGCAATGCCAGTCACCGTGACGGTGAAAGACAGCGCCGGGAAACCTGTGCCAAATGTGGCGTTTACTCTGCGACGTGGTGATGCCTCTCCGCGTAATAGTGGGGCGACGCTATATGGCGATGTGGCGGCTATGGATGATATTACCATCCAGCCATCATCGGGGGCGGCTACCCTATTGGCGGTTAGTGGGAACGAGATCAGTGGCGTGACGGGGGCAGACGGCACGGCAAACTTTACTGTTCGTCAGGACAATACGCCGGGTTATAAAACGCCGCTGACGGTAACGCTGGATAAATACCCAACAGTGACTGCAATGATGGACACTATTTTCACCGTATTGACCAGCCCAAATGTATCTTCTGCTCACTTCTGGGGGCATATGGCAGACACGGCAGTGGTGAATGGAAAAACATTACATCGACCGATACTGACAACTGAATTACCGTCCGGGGCCAATCCCGTATCCTCACCGATTATTAACTACGAAAACTGGGCTTCTGCGCATATTACTGATGCCAGCAAATGGGATATCTCGAAGCAGTGTGGAAATATAGAAAATGCGCCGACATACAATGAGTTAGAGACATTGTATGCTGTGTTTAATTCGCTGGGATGGCCAGCTTCGCCAAGTTTCCCTTACTTGTCCTCTCAACGGTGTGGGATGGACGAGAGCACTGGCACAGAGGATTGTAGTATCACGTTAGCCAATAAACCTGGTCTGGTTACTTGTTTCCAGTGACGAGGGGAGCGCATTTGGCGTAGCCTGGGCGCTATTGCCTAATGCGATGCTGGCGCCTCTTTTCCGGCCTACGTGTTAGCGGCTTTTTTGCGCGGTTTGCGGGTTTTCGTTACGGCGCTGACTTCACTAATCACCACGCCATCACCTAACCGCGTGGTCAGCGAATCGCCCGCTTTCACCTGCTTAACCTGCTTCAACACTGTGCCATCGGTTGTACTGGTGACACTATAACCACGCGCCAGCGTCGAAAGAGGGCTAACTGCTTCCAGGTGCGTTACTGCATTACCGAAACGTTCACGCGTGGCGCTAAGCTGTGCTCGCAGGGTTTCTGCCAGACGATATTCCAATTGCTGAATGCGCGTTTGTGCGCGATGAATCTTCGGTTGTGGGTTTTGCTGATTCAGCCGCTGTGTTAATCGCTGCTGCTGTTGCCCGGCACGCTTAAGCTGATTTTCCAGCGCAAAGCTCATTCGTTTTTGCAGACGCTCTAGCATGGTTTGCTGGCGTGCCAGCCGGAGCTGTGGATGCTGCTGCTGTAATCGGTGATAAATCTGCGTAAAGCGACGCGTGCGGTTGGCGAGATAATAATCCATCGCCATCTCCAACCGTTGACGGGCCGATTGCACCTGGCGCAGTAACTCTTGTTGATTACGGCTCACCACTTCGGCGGCAGCCGACGGTGTCGGTGCGCGCAGGTCAGCGACAAAATCGGCGATGGTGACATCGGTTTCATGCCCGACAGCGCTGACCACCGGAATACGGCTGGCAAAAATCGCCCGCGCCACGCGTTCGTCGTTAAAACTCCACAAATCTTCCAGCGAACCGCCGCCGCGCCCGACGATTAACACGTCGCACTCGTTGCGCTGATTCGCAAGTTCAATGGCGCGAACGATTTGCCCTGGCGCGTCATCGCCCTGAACGGCTGTGGGATAGATAATCACTGGCAAAGACGGATCGCGACGCTTTAACACATGCAAAATATCATGCAGCGCGGCACCGGTTTTCGAGGTGATTACACCTACACAGTACGCGGGGGAGGGGAGCGATTTTTTGAATTGCTGGTCGAATAGCCCTTCCGCCTGCAACTTCGCTTTGAGCTGTTCGTACTTCTGTTGCAGCAAGCCTTCGCCGGCTGGCTGCATACTTTCGACGATAATCTGATAGTCGCCGCGCGGCTCGTAGAGCGTAATATTGGCGCGAACTAAAACCTGTTGCCCATGCTGTGGGCGGAAGGTGACCCGGCGGTTGCTGTTGCGGAACATCGCGCAGCGCACCTGGGCGGTGTCGTCTTTAAGCGTAAAGTACCAGTGCCCGGAAGATGGCTGGCTAAAGTTAGAGATTTCGCCGCTGATCCACACTTGCCCCATCTCCTGCTCAAGCAGCAAACGGACGGTCTGATTCAGGCGACTAACCGTAAAAATTGCGGGGGATTGAGATGGTAACATGTGAGCGAGATCAAATTCTAAATCAGCAGGTTATTCAATCGATAGTAACGTGCTGGCCGGGGAGCGCAAGCATTATTTGCAAAAAGGGGTAGATGCAATCGGTTACGCTCTGTATAATGCCGCGGCAATATTTATTAACCACTCTGGTCGAGATATTGCCCATGCTACGTATCGCTAAAGAAGCTCTGACGTTTGACGACGTTCTCCTCGTTCCTGCTCATTCTACCGTTCTGCCGAATACTGCTGACCTCAGCACCCAGCTGACGAAAACTATTCGTCTGAATATCCCTATGCTTTCCGCAGCAATGGATACCGTAACGGAAGCGCGCCTGGCTATTGCTCTGGCTCAGGAAGGCGGTATCGGCTTTATCCACAAAAACATGTCCATTGAACGCCAGGCTGAAGAAGTTCGCCGTGTGAAAAAACACGAATCTGGCGTGGTGACTGACCCGCAGACTGTTCTGCCAACCACGACGCTGCGCGAAGTGAAAGAATTGACGGAACGTAACGGCTTTGCGGGCTATCCGGTCGTTACCGAAGAAAACGAACTGGTCGGCATCATCACTGGTCGTGACGTGCGTTTTGTGACCGACCTGAGCCAGCCGGTTAGCGTTTACATGACACCGAAAGAGCGTCTGGTCACCGTGCGTGAAGGCGAAGCCCGTGAAGTGGTGCTGGCAAAAATGCACGAAAAACGCGTTGAAAAAGCGCTGGTGGTTGATGACGAATTCCACCTGATCGGCATGATCACCGTGAAAGACTTCCAGAAAGCAGAACGTAAACCAAACGCCTGTAAAGACGAACAAGGTCGTCTGCGTGTTGGCGCAGCGGTTGGTGCGGGTGCTGGTAACGAAGAACGTGTTGATGCGCTGGTTGCCGCAGGCGTTGACGTTCTGCTGATCGACTCCTCTCACGGTCATTCTGAAGGCGTTCTACAACGTATTCGTGAAACCCGTGCTAAATATCCGGATCTGCAAATCATCGGCGGCAACGTGGCAACAGCCGCGGGTGCACGCGCTCTGGCAGAAGCCGGTTGCAGCGCGGTTAAAGTCGGTATCGGCCCTGGCTCTATCTGTACGACTCGTATCGTGACTGGCGTAGGTGTTCCGCAGATCACCGCCGTTGCTGACGCAGTAGAAGCCCTGGAAGGCACCGGCATTCCGGTTATCGCTGACGGTGGTATCCGTTTCTCTGGCGATATCGCCAAAGCTATCGCCGCTGGCGCAAGCGCGGTGATGGTCGGCTCCATGCTGGCGGGTACTGAAGAATCCCCGGGTGAAATCGAACTCTACCAGGGCCGTTCTTACAAATCTTACCGTGGGATGGGTTCCCTGGGCGCGATGTCTAAAGGCTCTTCTGACCGTTACTTCCAGAGCGACAACGCTGCCGACAAACTGGTGCCGGAAGGTATCGAAGGCCGCGTAGCCTACAAAGGTCGCCTGAAAGAGATCATTCACCAGCAGATGGGCGGCCTGCGCTCCTGTATGGGCCTGACCGGCTGTGGTACTATCGACGAACTGCGTACTAAAGCGGAGTTTGTACGTATCAGCGGTGCGGGCATTCAGGAAAGCCACGTTCACGACGTGACCATCACCAAAGAGTCCCCGAACTACCGTCTGGGCTCCTGATTTTCTTCGCCCGACTTCATGTCGGGCGATTTATATTATCTGTTTCACTTGCCTCGGAATAAGCGTCAATGACGGAAAACATTCATAAGCATCGCATCCTCATTCTGGACTTCGGTTCTCAGTACACTCAACTGGTTGCGCGCCGCGTGCGTGAGTTGGGCGTCTATTGTGAACTGTGGGCGTGGGATGTGACAGAAGCACAAATTCGTGACTTCAACCCAAGCGGCATTATTCTTTCCGGCGGCCCGGAAAGTACTACTGAAGAAAATAGCCCGCGCGCGCCGCAGTATGTTTTTGAAGCAGGCGTACCGGTATTCGGCGTTTGCTATGGCATGCAGACCATGGCGATGCAGTTGGGCGGTCACGTTGAAGCCTCCAACGAACGTGAATTTGGTTATGCGCAGGTTGAAGTTGTTAACGACAGCGCCCTGGTTCGCGGTATCGAAGATGCTCTGACCGCAGACGGTAAACCGCTGCTCGACGTCTGGATGAGCCACGGCGATAAAGTTACTGCTATCCCGTCCGACTTCATCACTGTTGCCAGCACCGAAAACTGCCCGTTTGCCATTATGGCCAACGAAGAAAAACGCTTCTACGGCGTGCAGTTCCACCCGGAAGTCACCCACACCCGCCAGGGCATGCGTATGCTGGAGCGTTTTGTACTGGATATCTGCCAGTGTGAAGCTCTGTGGACGCCGGCAAAAATTATCGACGACGCTGTAGCCCGCATTCGCGAGCAGGTAGGCGATGATAAAGTAATTCTCGGCCTCTCTGGTGGCGTGGATTCTTCCGTAACCGCAATGCTGCTGCACCGCGCTATCGGCAAAAACCTGACCTGCGTATTCGTCGACAATGGCCTGCTGCGTCTCAACGAAGCAGAGCAGGTTCTGGATATGTTTGGCGATCACTTTGGCCTGAACATTGTTCACGTACCGGCAGAAGATCGCTTTCTGTCAGCACTGGCTGGTGAAAACGATCCTGAAGCAAAACGTAAAATCATCGGTCGCGTCTTCGTAGAAGTATTCGACGAAGAAGCGCTGAAACTGGAAGACGTGAAGTGGCTGGCACAGGGCACCATCTACCCTGACGTTATCGAATCAGCTGCTTCTGCAACCGGTAAAGCACACGTCATCAAATCTCACCATAACGTGGGCGGCCTGCCGAAAGAGATGAAGATGGGCCTGGTAGAACCGCTGAAAGAGCTGTTCAAAGACGAAGTGCGTAAGATTGGTCTGGAGCTGGGCCTACCGTACGACATGCTGTACCGTCACCCGTTCCCGGGACCGGGCCTCGGCGTTCGTGTACTGGGCGAAGTGAAGAAAGAGTACTGTGACTTGCTGCGCCGTGCTGATGCCATCTTCATTGAAGAGCTGCGTAAAGCGGATTTGTACGACAAAGTCAGCCAGGCGTTCACTGTCTTCCTGCCGGTACGTTCTGTTGGCGTAATGGGCGATGGTCGTAAATACGACTGGGTTGTCTCTCTGCGTGCTGTCGAAACCATCGACTTCATGACCGCACACTGGGCGCACCTGCCGTATGACTTCCTCGGCCGCGTTTCCAACCGTATTATCAATGAAGTGAACGGTATTTCCCGCGTGGTGTATGACATCAGCGGCAAGCCGCCAGCGACTATTGAGTGGGAGTGATTAACTGCTAGTTCGTAGCTAATCATACAATTATTTAATTTCATCATTAGCCCTCTGTTTTACAGGGGGCTTTTGTTTATATGTATTTATATCTATTCATTCTATTTCACTTTTTTGCCGATATTGGTGATGGCATTAAAAAGATTTGAGATTCTGAAGTATTTACGGTAAAGGTTCGGAGGATTATCTTTAGCATAAAATACCATGCTAATTACTGCAGGCGTAAGTTTTTTATCCGGCAGCTGAGATCAAATCTTCATCGATTGCAATGTTCAAGCCAAGTGACCACTCGCTTCAGTCTGAAGACATCGGTGTGTGTTTCCAGTCTATGGATAATGTCGGAGCTATGACCACGATGAAACTGACACGAAACTCGTACTGTATTCTCTGGCTTGCACAAATGAATGAATAATACTCTTCTACATCAGAAAGTTGTGTTCCATATTCATCCGCTCCAAACACTGAATTTTAGGATGTTGGTGAGTGGGCATAAATAGTAACCCTGCGTCAGGCCAGCCAAAGGTTTGGACATGTAACATAGCTGGCGAGCCAGGTATATATGGTTATCTATCAGAAGGATATTTCTAAAAAAACAGAAAATTTGGCACAGAAATACCACTAAACTGTCACTCCAGATTCTACTGTCTTTTTCTTTCCAGTTATGAAGTCTGATGCTATTTTCCCATAATTCTGAGATGGTATCTCAAAATACAGATGAATAAAATAAGACAATGATATAGTAAGAGTTATTTGAATTAATAAAGCAATATATTCGTTTAATCCTGCATTAATCATATACCACATTGTCACGTATCCAAAAAGTGCGTGAACCACATACATTGGATAGCTTATTTTAGCAAAAAATGATGTCACTATACTACCAGTGAAGTTATCTCTTCCAATATAGCATGACACAAATACTAAGAATGCGATTAGATATCCTAATTTTGCGTCAGAAGGGCAAATGTATATAAATGAAGCTAGTGATAACCAGATCCACATTATAGCTTTGTTCTTGCTTATTGCGCCTGAATATAATAAGTATAAATTAGTTCCTATTGTCATAAAAAGTATGAACTGGAAACAATATAAAATGCTGTGAGGGAACATGAAATATATTGGGGTTTGTACGCCATAGTAGTAACCAGTTAAAGCACCGAGTATAGCGACGACTGTTAGATATTGTTTTCCTTTAACCGTTGCATAGGCGAATACAGCAGAAAGAAGATAGAACTTAATCTCAATTTCAAGCGTCCAGCCTACTCCATCTAAAGGCATTCCGCCAATCCAATCCCTGAAAAGAGTCAAATGATAAATGACATCATGTATGTTGTAGGCATCTTTTAATTCTGAACCATGAAATGACAGCCACCTGAACAGTAATGATATAGTAAAACCGATTATATATACTGGCCATATTCTTAAAACCCTGGAAACTATGAAGGCAAGTATTCCATATCGCTGAGTGGTTAATTTTGTTAGGGATAATGGTATAACAAAACCGCTTACTAAAAAAAACAGAGCTACACCAAATGCTCCGTAACTGAAACCTGGCATTCCAAAACCTAACAGACCAGAAGCAAAATCAAACACACCGCCTTCTATTTTTGGCAGGCCACCATAACCTCCAGAAAATGCATTAAATGATATTATATAATGAGCCAGCATAACAACCATGCTGGCAACGCCTCGTAACGTGTTAACAAACTCGATTTTTTTGCTCAATTTTTGCCCGCCTCATCTTTAATATTCGAAAAAAATGATTGCTCGCCGCCGTAAACGATGAGGATCCCCACTTCACTGAGCTGAATATAAATAGCAACAATACTATTAATAGATTACAGGCTCTCTATGGACTAACACTGCTAGCCCGGCAACTTTGATATTCCGTGCCGCATTCGTGGTTTGTCTCACATTCCGGACAGTGCCATTTACACACGCCAGGAGGCTTTGTTTTGCAGTGGATATACCAGTAACTAGAGCGTTTTGAGGACGGGGAAATTGCTCTATGGCTGCAACTGAATATCCCGCCCATTCGTTTTTGTATCGGCACTGATACTAAAGCTCGCCCCATCCCGCGTATGCTCTCGCTCTGGACAGCGACGGGTTGCGTATCGTGTTCCTCATTTTTAGAGAGTTGACTCAAACAACCTGATTTTCGTTGCAGGATTTCTTGCGTAGAACATCCATCAAGCACTTGGCTATTTTCGCCTTGAGATGGACCACCTTTAAGCGGGTTCTGGTAACGTGTTTTCATCATTAGTCTTTCTGGCTCAACCGGCGCTGGAGTCGTGACATGAGTGCCGTGTATTTAGCTTTAAGGCGGGTATTGCTTTGTTTTAACCCGGTATTGGTGACGAACAAATCTTTTAAACCAATATCAATGCCCACCGTGGAAATGTTAATCTGCAATGATGTAGGTTCAAATTCGCAAAGGCAGAACAAGAAATATCGTTAGGTAGCATCTTTGCCGGTCGCGAACGAGAATGGTGCAGATGGCAAATTACAGCTCCAGCGTAAGTCTGGCGGCGTTTTGCTTTTTGCCATGTGCTGCTTTCCTTTGACGTATTAAACGTGGCATAGGTGAACGTAGGTACCTGTTTATGGAGTCGATTTTTGAGTGTTGGGTATTTGGTACACCCAGCGAAAAAGTGTGATGAACAGGATTGTTGGTAAGGCATAGCTTGCTGCACCGGTATGTTGGAAAATGTTTAGCCACCAAAATTCTGGCTCTTTTTATAATGCTGTAAATCGGGCGTTGGCTTGCTTATAGCCGTTCTTATTCTAACGTTAATAATATGCCTCATCCCGCCAGCGAAAATTCTGTTATAAAAAAGCGCGCAATAAAACCTTAGCTAGAAACTCGACCTGATTGGCTGTTGGATAAAATCTGTGTTTGTATGCGCATTTTATATGTCGTACAAAATACACTGAAAAATGTAAGTAATATTGATGATGGTCAAGTAATGTTACGCAATTACCGCAATTTATATCACCGTCCTGAAATTTGGGATTTTTCGGATGAGCTAATAATCTATATTGTAACGTTAATTATCTTAATTAATGTATTAAACATCTCATTGAAGGTTTATCGGTTGCTGTATTTTATCGAAGAAATAATGGTTGTTGCCAATGTTAATATTAGGTGATGATAGATTGGAAGTGTGTTAATTATGGTAATCTCTCCATGTGCGTCATTGGCAGCATGCAACAATATTTAAAGCAAAATTAAAACAATTTATTTACCATTTTTACGTCAGTTTGAATTAAGGATAAAAATAGAGTTATAAATAGTAATCTATCAGTTAGTCTAGTTCGTAGACATATAACGTATTCCGTGATAATGGACTGTAAGATTTAACTCGCAAGGGAAAATTTAAAATATATTTTAATTGAAAAGGTTCACTAAATTTGATAAGGTTTGAAAAAATCATCAGCAAGTAAATTTTTGACATGGAAAGGAAAGTAAATAAGTTAGACTCAATTCAAGTTCTTAGGGGAATTGCAGTGCTATTAGTTATTGCATTCCATTTTAGAGTATATTTAAACGGAGTGTATGCCCAAAAGGATTTAGGGGATATCATGTTTAGGATCGGAGAAGTAGGTGTTGACATTTTTTTTGTCATAAGTGGATTTATAATAACCTATTCCTCAATCAATAAAGATAGAAACAAACCATTGGAGTTTGCAATAAAACGTTTTTTTAGATTGTATCCTGTGTATTTCATAGTGTTGACTTTAGTTATATCCCTGAATTATGAAACAATATATACAATATCACAGATAATAAAAAGCTATATGCTCATACCTATAGATTATAATTTTATTGGTCCTTGGTCAGGTTATAGTATAATAATACCAGCATGGACTTTAACTTATGAGATTTGGTTTTATACTGTATTTTGTGTTTCATTATGCATAAGCCACAAATACAGGACTATAATTGCTTCGTCTATATTAATAACTATTTGTATGTTGAGCCAAGTGTACTTCCATGGAAATGTTTTTTTAAACCCCATTGCGCAACCACCATTTGGGGATGGAATTATTCGCAATCTAGTATTTGTTTCTAACCCCATAAGTTATGATTTTATATTGGGGATGGTTGTGGCAGAGGCGTACATTAATGTGCCTTTTGATTTTTTAGATAAAATGCCTGTTATTCAATTTCTTAATATTACTGCTCTGTTTGCCCTCCTTCTTCTATGCCTTGGTTTAAAAACTGGTCCTGGAATTGTGGCGTGGGGGGGGTATTCATTTATGATTGTTGCTCCTCTGGTTCTTATTTCTAAATGCAGAAATGTATATTGTAATAAGGCGCTAACTTATGTTGGTGAAATATCCTATTCACTTTACATTAATCATATGGTTGTTTATACCCTGGCTGTTGTATACCTTAAGCCCTATGGGATATTGGATAGCAAGGGTTTTGGGGTTTTTCTTGCTTTGGTCTGCGCAACCTTCATAGTATCTATTATATCGTATAATTTTATTGAGAAACCTTTTGTAGCAATCGGACATGCGATTGCTCGAAAAATTCAAAATAAACCATATATTTTGCCAGTCAAAATCGAACCAATAAGTAAATTCTGATAACACAGAAAAGACAAATTAACTTGTTAGAAAACAACTATATTGGAAACGCCTCGAATCGTTTTGGTAAACTCGATTTTTTGAACATCTCTGACCTGTTCACATAATGTTGTTGGAGTCCAACTTTTTGGGGTAGTGCATCCTTTGGCATTAAAAAACCCATAACTCTCACGAATCATGGGCTTTGTGGTAGAAAGACGATTAATTAAACCAACCGTCCGATTTATTCTCTTCTGCTTTACCCACGCTTTTCATCAAATCGCGGCCGCCTTCTGTCACATTTCTGTTAGCGTCAGCTTCAGATTGCACGACATCAGTTTGCGCGGCTTTGTGCTTCAGCTCCTGATCGATAAATTCGTTCTCTCGCTTAACGCGGGCTTCTTCTTTCGCCAGCGCCAGCTTTTGTTTCTGAATCTCTAAGCTGCGCAGCTCATCTTCATAACTTTGATCGCGTTTTTTATCCGCAGTGGCTTCGGCGTCCAGTTTATCCTGGCGAGCTTTCTTATCCGCTGCTGCTGCCGCCGCTCTTTTATTGGCGGCGGCCTGAGCGTTTGCGCGACGCTGTTTCTCTTGCTGAATTTCCCTGTTGCGCTCTGCTACCCATTCGTCATGCTGTCTTTGTTCTTCATTTTTACCTTGCTGTTCAGCTTCTGCGACAGCTGAAAGTTGATCCTGTAATGAAGAGGCGAAAGCCGAGCTACTAACAGCGGCTAAGACGGCGCAAAGAAAAACTTTCTTCATGACTCCTCCTGATTACTAGCTCTTTTCAGGACATTTGGTGTTTGGCTGAATACGCGTTTCGTTATACGTCGTGGTAATAACGACAGCTAAACCCGTCGTAAACTGGCATTCTTTACCCACCTGGGTGGAGGTATACACTTTGGTGCCTTCCTTATAAGTTAAAGAAACACCTTCCACTAAGGTTTTATCATTCACCATAGAACCCGCTGCTGCGCCTACAGCTCCGCCGCCAACTGCACCTGCCGTCGTTCCGGAATTACTGCCAGACCCGACGTTGTGGCCGATAACGCCGCCAGCGACTGCGCCAATAAGCGCGCCGAAGGCTTGTGCGTTCCGCTTATTTTGGGAGTTGTCTACGGCAACTTTTGCGGGAAGAATGGAAATGATATTAACGGTTTTGGTTTCTTGTTTGGTATTCAGTTGATCAGTTTGATAAACATCGGCGGCATGATCGTCAGCATTTGATTGGCATCCTGCCAACATGAATGACGCTAAAATTGCCACAGGCAGAAGACATTTTTTAAATTTCATCACTATTCCTTGTTATAGACTTTACGAAAAACAAGACATTTAAGATCATCGAAAGAGGAAAGTAAATGTATAGACTATGGAAGAATAGATTAAATTTATTTAAATTCATCAAATAAATAAAATTGCACGCACGCATAATAAAAAAATATATATTATATCTAATATACATTGCGTCTTATTGCAGAATGATTCGAAATCAGGACAAATATGTAAAAATTTAGATAAATAAATGCCTGCCGCTTTGATAACAACAAAGAGCAACCGTATCGGACAGCATTGAGCCGTCTTGTTCAGTAAAGGTGATGAAGGTAACCGCTAGCGTTGTACCGGAGATTCGATAGAGAGTGTGGATTGCTGAGCTTCTTTTTTGCTCTGATGATGCTGCCAGGCGCCAACGGAGGAGTAGATAAAGCGGCCAAAGAAGAAGAGAAAGCTGATAAGCAATACGATACGAGTCATGCGACTGTTAAATCGGTGTCGTTTTCGCATACTGGTTGGCTGACTCACAAAAGGGTTCCTCAAGGTATGTCCATGCCATGGACGGTACTTACATTAAGGCATACCTGGGCGCAATGGTCAATTGTTCATTATGTAAAAAAGCGTCAGCTGATACATATTTTAATGTTATGGAAGTTAATTTAATTATTTACAGTGATGATGTGATAATGACGAGTTAACATTATAAACGTAATAATTCATTAATCAGGGTAATTTTGTTTGATATATATCAATTGGAACTTTCATATGACAATTAGAATCAATGTTCCTTAATAGCGATGAATAATCATCCATCGAAGTCAGGTGGGATGCCTGTCTGAATACACCCTTTCAGGATGTAAGGGGTTCTGCTGAGCATCTATGAAACTGAATGCAACTTATATAAATATACGTGATAAATGGTGGGGGCTTCCGCTGTTCCTGCCGTCTATAATCTTGCCCGTTTTCGCCCATATAAATACTTACGCACATATTTCTTCTGGTGAAGTTTTTCTCTTTTATCTGCCGCTAGCGCTGATGATCAGCATGATGATGTTTTTTAGCTGGGCAGCATTACCAGGTATTGCTTTAGGGATTTTTGTTCGCAAGTATGCCGAACTTGGTTTTTATGAAACGATCTCGTTAACGGTTAATTTCATTATCATTATCATTCTTTGTTGGGGGGGCTATAGGGTGTTTACCCCCCGGCGTAACAACGTTTCACATGGTGATACCCGCTTAATTTCCCAGCGCATTTTTTGGCAGATTGTTTTCCCTGCAACGTTGTTTCTGGTGCTCTTCCAGTTTGCGGCGTTTGTAGGTTTACTGGCGAGCAGAACAAATCTGGTTGGTGTCATGCCCTTTAATCTGGGAACCTTAATCAATTACCAGGCCTTGTTGGTGGGTAATCTGATCGGCGTTCCGCTTTGCTACTTCATCATTCGTTCTGTACGAAATCCATTTTATTTGCGATGCTACTATTCTCAATTAAAACAACAGATTGACAGTAAAGTTACAAAAAAAGAGTTCGCGCTGTGGTTGCTTGCTCTGGGCGCATTGTTATTGCTGCTATGTATGCCTTTAAATGAAAAAAGCACAATTTTCAGCACCAACTATACCTTGTCGTTATTGCTGCCGCTGATGATGTGGGGAGCGATGCGTTATGGCTACAAGCTGATCTCGTTGCTCTGGGCAATTGTGCTGATGATAAGTATCCATAGCTACCAGAATTATATTCCCTTTTATCATGGGTATACCACTCAACTGACCATAACCTCCTCCAGTTATCTGGTATTTTCTTTTATCGTCAATTACATGGCTGTTCTGGCAACGCGTCAACGAGCGGTGACCAGACGCATTCAGCGGCTGGCTTACGTGGACCCGGTTGTTCACCTGCCGAATGTTCGTGCCTTGAATCGCGCGCTGCGTGATGCGCCCTGGTCGGCGCTATGTTATTTACGCATTCCCGGTATGGAAATGCTGGTAAAGAACTATGGCATCATGCTGCGTATCCAATACAAACAAAAGCTTTCACATTGGCTGGCATCTTTATTGGAACCCGGAGAAGACGTTTATCAGCTTTCTGGCAATGATCTCGCGCTGCGACTGAATACAGAGTCTCACCAGGAGCGCATTATCGCATTGGATAACCATCTTAAGCAGTTTCGTTTCTTTTGGGATGATATGCCATTGCAACCACAGATTGGCGTCAGCTATTGCTATGTCCGTTCGCCAGTGAATCATATTTATTTGCTGTTAGGCGAGCTAAGTACGGTTGCTGAACTCTCTATAGTGACTAATACCCCGGAAAATATGCAGCGTCGCGGGGCAATGTATCTGCAGCGAGAATTAAAAGACAAAGTGGCAATGATGAATCGGCTACAGCAGGCGCTTGAACACGACGATTTTTGCCTTATGGCCCAGCCAATTACTGGTGTGCGCGGCGATGTCTATCATGAAATCTTGCTGCGTATGCGAGGGGAGAATGATGAACTCATCAATCCTGATAATTTCTTGCCGGTTGCGCATGAATTTGGCTTATCGTCCAGTATCGACATGTGGGTCATCGAACATACATTGCAATTTATGGCGGAAAATAAAGAGAAAATGCCCGCCCAACGATTTGCGATTAATTTGTCGCCAACTTCAGTTTGTCAGGCCCGCTTTCCGGTTAAAATTAGTCAGTTATTAGCGAAATACCAAATAGAGGCGTGGCAGCTTATCTTTGAAGTCACCGAAAGTAATGCCCTTACCAACGTTAAGCAGGCACAGAACACGTTACAACATCTTCAGGAGTTAGGATGCCAGATTGCTATTGATGATTTCGGCACCGGATACGCAAGTTATGCACGGCTAAAAAATGTGAATGCCAATTTATTAAAAATTGATGGCAGCTTCATCCGTAATATTGCCTCGAATAGTCTGGATTACCAGATAGTGGCATCGATTTGTCATCTGGCACGAATGAAGAAAATGCAAGTGGTTGCGGAGTATGTTGAAAATGAAGAGATTCGCAACGCCGTGCACTCTTTGGGTATTGATTACCTGCAAGGCTTTTTGATTGGTGAACCGCAGCCGTTAATTGCGATTACGGCTGAAAGAGAACCTGTTCGAGAAAGCGCGTAATTCATTTGGGCCAACGCAACAAGTTGGCCCGTTTTCATTTCATATTAATCCGCGATTTCCGGCGTGCTTTCTTCTTCAATTTTTAACCGCCAGCCACTCACGCCTTCCCAGTATTCTTGCTCCTTTTCCAGATCAAGCAATACCAGCGCGTTCTGGCTAAACCAGTCATGTGGAAAACGCAACGTCCAGTGGCTGTCATCAGTAATCAGGGTCAATGTCGGCGGTGTCGTGGTTGCCTGACGTTGATTGTTAAGTAATACGCCAAGGCGCAACAGCTGAATTAATGGCAGGAACTGTTTTTTCTTAAACAGCGTAAAGCGCGGCAGATCGTCGAGCTTAATCGCTTTACGATGATAACGCACCAGCGTCGCCATCATCAGTTGTTGTTCCTGATTAAATCCAGGCAAGTCGCTATTTTGCAGGATATACGCCGAATGGCGATGAAGGCCGCTATGATTAATGCTTAATCCGACTTCATGCAGCATGGCGGCCCAGCGCAGTAATGCTTCCAGTTGTGGATGAGCCAGCTTCGGTTGCTGTTCCCGCCATTGTTCGTACATTTGCATGGTTGTGTCGAGCACCCGTCGGGCCTGTTCACTGTCAATGTGATACTGGTTGGCGAGGCTGCTGGCGGTGCGGCTACGCACATCCTGATGGCGGAAACGTCCTTCCATTTCATACAAAACGCCTTCACGCAGCGCCCCGTCAGAAAGCCGCAGTTCACGAATTGCTAAGGCATCAAATACACCACACAAAATAGCCAGACCAGGAACAAAAACCGTTTTCCGTTCTTCCGACAGGCCCGGCAAACTTAATGCCGAGAAGTTACGATGCCGTAAAACTTCTTTCACCAGTTTATCGAGGCGCTCTGGTGTGATGATTCCGTCTTTCTCGCCCATTTCCAGCAACACTTCATGGGCGGCTTTAATCGTGCCGGAAGCCCCCATCGCAACGTTCCAGCCCTGAATACGGAATTGCCAGGTTAATGTTTCCAGTTTTTGTGCCGCCGCCATACGTGCGCGCTGAAAATTCTCTTTATTGATGACCCCGCCCGGAAAATAAAGCTGGGCAAAGCTGACGCAACCCATCCGGCGGCTTTCGACGAGAATCGGTTCGAAATTTTCTCCTATTACCAGCTCCGTTGAGCCGCCGCCAATATCAATAACCAGTTTGCGACCTTTTTCCGGCTGGGTATGTTCCACACCCATAAAAATCAGACGAGCTTCTTCGTTACCGGAAATAATTTCAATCGGATAGGGGATAACCTTTTCGGCGCGTTTCAGAAAATCAGTGGCGTTCAGCGCCTGACGTAGCGTATGTGTCCCGACAATGCAGACACTAGAGGGAGAGAAACCTTGCAAGCGTTCGGCAAACAGTGACAGACAGCTTAAACCGCGAGTCATCGCCTCCTCACTCAACATATTATCTGGCCCCAGACCATCTGCCAGGTGTACCCGCTGTTTCAGGCGGCCAATAATCTGCATGGCGCCATCCACCACACGGGCAATAACCATGTGGAAACTGTTTGAACCAAGATCGACCGCAGCAAACTCCTGCGGGCGAGGGGATTTGTCGTGTATTGGCATAGGTTATTCTGGTTGTTCGAGTGATTTTATGTAGTCGTAGATCGCCAACTGCGCCCGAACTTTACGGCGATTACCGCGGGGAACGTAGCGATTACTGAGTTCTTTATCGATATAACGCGCTTTCACCGTATCGCTGAACAGAATTTCTACGATATCCAACACCCGCTGTTTCAGGCGCGGGTCGAGCAGCGGCGTAGCCACTTCAATACGATAATCAATATTGCGCGTCATCCAGTCGGCGGAAGAAAGGTAAACCTTTTTATCGCCACCATTTTCAAAAATATATACCCGGTCATGTTCAAGGTAACGGTCAACAATGCTGATAGCACGAATATTGTCGCTAATGCCTTCCAGATTGGGGATCAGCGAACACATCCCGCGTACCAGCAGATTCACCGGCACGCCGGAACTGGATGCCGCATACAGACGATCGACCAGTCCTTTATCGACCAGGTTATTCAGTTTCAGAGTAATACCGCTGGGCAGTCCTTGTTGTGCGTTGGCGATCTCGCGATCCACCATTTCATACAACAGACGGCGGGAGTTTTGCGGCGACACCATTAAATAATCAAATGTCACCGGACGGTATGGGTTTTCAATAAAGTTGAATACCCTCCGCACTTCGTTGGTGATACGCGCATCGGCGGTCAGCAGCGAATAGTCGGTATAAAGACGCGCAGTTTTTTCGTTAAAGTTCCCGGTCCCGATATGTGCGTAACGCACGACTTCACCGTTTTCTTTACGTGAAATCAGGAATAGTTTGGCGTGAATTTTCAGCCCCGGCGCCGAGAAGATCACATGCACGCCTGCTTCGGTGAGGCGCTTCGCCCAGTGAATGTTGGCTTCTTCGTCAAAACGCGCCTGTAGCTCAACCACCACGGTCACTTTCTTGCCGTTGTGCGCTGCGTGGATCATCGAGTCGATGATGCGTGAATCTTTTGCTACACGGTAAATGTTGATTTTAATAGCCAGCACGCTCGGGTCGAACGAGGCCTGACGCAACAGTTCCAGTACGTGCTCAAAGGTGTGATAAGGATAATAGAGCAGAACATCGCGTTCGCGAATGGCATCAAAACCGTTGCGGAACTGGGCTTTATCAAACCAGATATGGCGTAAACGCGGCAGTGGTTTGTTAACCAGATTCGCTTTGCCGACATTAGGGAAATTAATAAAGTCTTTAAAATTGTGGTAACGGCCGCCGGGGACGATAGAGTCGTAACGGGAAATAGTCAGTTTCTCACGCAACACTTCAACCAGCGCGTTAGGCATATCACGCTGATAAACAAAACGTACTGGTTCTGCGGTTAAACGCTGCTTGAGACTGGAAGACATCAGCTCCATCAGGCTGGCTTCCATCTCGTGTACTAAATCGTATTCGGCGTCGCGGGTCATCTTCATCGAATAGGCATTCAGCGCGTCATAATCAAAGAAGCCTTTGAAGATATCATCAAGGCAGTAACGCAGAATGTTATCCAGCAAAATCATTGGCTTGCGTCGGCGCGGTGCTTCCGGTGGCAAGTTCACAAAGCGCGGAACTTTATCCGATGGGATCTCCAGCAGCGCGTAACGGATTGTATCGCCACGAATAATCTCCACTGCCAGATAGGTATAATCATCTTTCAGAAACTGCACTAAGTCAGTGTCAGGATTGATTAAAATCGGCGTAATGTGCTGACGCAGATACTGCTTAAAATAATGTCGCAGCCAGTTTTGTTGATTAACGGAGAGCTGGCGTTCATTAATCAGGAAAATCTGGTTACGCGCCATCTCCAGTAACAGTTCATTGTAAAGGCCGTCGAATTCCTGATCGGCTTTCAGCACGCGGGATTGAATTTTGCCCAGCAAATGGCGGGAATGAGAGTTAGAACCTTGTTCTTCGCTAATAATGATACGTCGCTTCAGTTCAGCGAAACGAACTTTATAGAACTCATCAAGGTTATTGGAATAGATCCCAAGAAAACGCATCCTTTCAATCAGCGGGTTAGATTTGTCCGCCGCTTCCTGAAGCACGCGTTCATTGAACGATAACCAACTGAGCTCTTTCTCGATGTATAGCTTTTCCTGACCCATTACCACTTTTACTCCGTTTTATTCACGGGACACTGCCTGGATATTATGGCGAGCAATGTTGGCAGATGTCCAACTATGCCAGAAAAGGGGAAAAAAAACTGCTGAAGCCTGCGATTTACAGGAGAAATGAAAAGTGCCAGCAGTAGCGCTGGCGCTTTAAATATGCGGAAGATTACTCGTCGTCGGCGGCGTAGCCCTGCGGTGGAAGACGCTGATCGTCCAGCCACGCGGTGTTTTCATGCATCTTCAGACGACCATCAACAAACCAGCTAATGACCAGCGGGTAAATAGCGTGTTCCTGAGTTTGCACGCGAGCGGTGATTTCATCTTCCGTATCACCGGCAAAAACCGGAACTTTAGCCTGCAAAATCACCGGGCCGCCGTCCAGCTCATCGGTCACGAAATGCACCGATGTACCGTGTTCTTCATCGCCATTTTCCAGCGCCTGACGATGGGTATGCAAACCGGGATATTTCGGTAGCAGGGAAGGGTGAATGTTCAGCAAACGCCCGGCGTAGTGGGAAACAAACGCTGGGCTGAGAATGCGCATAAAACCGGCCAGAACTACCACATCGGGGGCGTACACGTCGATTTCGTGCATCAACTCCCGGTCATAGTCTTCCCGACTGTCAAATTGACTGGCAATAAGCGTATGCGCTGCAATACCCGCCTGGCGTGCGCGCTCAAGGCCGAACGCGTCGGCCTTATTGCTGAAAACTGCCCGTAGGGTGCCTTTAATTTTGTTGGTTTTGCAGGCATCAATAATTGCCTGCAAATTACTTCCGTTGCCGGAAATAAGCACCACAATATTCATTATTCGATAACCACGCGTTGTTCGGAATCAGATGCTTTGATGATACCGATTTTCCACGCGTTTTCACCGTTGGCATTGAGCAGGGCGAGAGCTTTGTCCACTTCCGGAGCAGGCAGGGCGATAACCATCCCTACGCCGCAGTTGAAGGTACGATACATTTCATGGCGGCTGACGTTGCCTGCCGTTTGCAGCCAGTTGAACACTTCCGGCCAATGCCAGGAGGATTCATCAATCACTGCCTGGGTATTTTCTGGTAATACGCGAGGAATGTTTTCCCAGAAACCGCCGCCGGTCAGGTGAGCAATGGCGTGAACATCAACCTTTTCAATCAATTCCAGCACGGACTTCACATAAATACGGGTTGGCGCCAGCAGATGGTCGGCTAAGGGTTTGCCGTCCAGCTCTGTAGTTTGCGGGTCGCAACCGCTGACTTCGAGAATTTTGCGTACCAGCGAGTAACCGTTCGAGTGTGGGCCGCTGGAGCCGAGTGCAATGAGCACATCGCCGTCGCTAACTTTAGATCCGTCGATGATTTCTGATTTTTCTACCACCCCAACACAGAAACCAGCAACATCATAATCTTCGCCGTGATACATCCCCGGCATTTCCGCTGTTTCGCCACCTACCAGCGAACAGCCTGATTGCAGGCAACCTTCGGCGATGCCGCTGATCACCGCTGAAGCGGTATCAACATCCAGTTTTCCGGTTGCGTAATAGTCGAGGAAAAACAGTGGTTCAGCGCCTTGTACCACCAGGTCATTAACGCACATGGCGACCAGATCGATACCAATGGTGTCGTGACGTTTTAAGTCCATGGCCAGACGCAGCTTGGTGCCTACACCGTCAGTGCCGGAAACCAGCACAGGTTCGCGATATTTTTGCGGCAATGCACACAGCGCACCGAAGCCGCCCAGACCGCCCATCACTTCCGGGCGACGCGTTTTCTTCACTACGCCTTTGATTCTGCCAACCAGAGCATTACCTGCGTCAATATCAACACCGGCATCTTTGTAGCTAAGAGAGGTTTTATCGGTCACTGCTTGGGTCCCCACGCGTTACTTGCGGTAGAAAAATAAAATTCGGCGCAATTCTAACAGGGAAAGCAAACGTTTGCGAGACTGCTTTACATAACCTTTTTCAGCCTACATGGCAGCGAAGTCGTGCATGGACAAAGGCAATGAATGATTGTTATGAGCGATATTTGTGATTAATAACTATTTGAATATAAAATAATTTATTATCTAATCGTTGTTGGTTTGTCTAAAGTCAACGAAAATAATATTGCCGCCCTAAAAAAAGGCGGTATAATCCGTCGATTTTTTTTGTGGCTGCCCTCAAAGGAGAAAGAGTATGAAGATCGTGGAAGTCAAACACCCACTCGTCAAACACAAGCTGGGACTGATGCGTGAGCAAGATATCAGTACCAAGCGCTTTCGCGAACTCGCTTCCGAAGTGGGTAGCCTGCTGACTTACGAAGCGACCGCCGACCTCGAAACAGAAAAAGTCACTATCGAAGGTTGGAACGGCCCGGTAGAAATCGACCAGATCAAAGGTAAGAAAATTACCGTGGTGCCGATCCTGCGTGCAGGCCTGGGGATGATGGACGGTGTGCTGGAAAACGTTCCGAGCGCGCGCATCAGCGTAGTCGGTATGTACCGTAATGAAGAAACGCTGGAGCCAGTACCGTACTTCCAGAAACTGGTGTCTAACATCGATGAGCGTATGGCGCTGATCGTAGACCCAATGCTGGCAACCGGTGGTTCTGTTATCGCGACCATCGACCTGCTGAAAAAAGCGGGCTGCAGCAGCATCAAAGTTCTGGTGCTGGTAGCTGCACCAGAAGGTATCGCTGCACTGGAAAAAGCGCACCCGGACGTTGAGCTGTATACCGCATCGATTGACCAGGGGCTGAATGAGCACGGATACATTATTCCGGGCCTCGGCGATGCCGGTGATAAAATCTTTGGTACGAAATAACGAATAAAAAATAATTAAAGCCGACTTTAAGAGTCGGCTTTTTTTTGAGTAAAGCGCCTATAACACATAATATACAGAGGATAATACTATGACGCGCCGTGCTATCGGGGTGAGTGAAAGACCGCCACTTTTACAGACAATCCCGCTTAGTTTACAACATTTGTTCGCCATGTTTGGTGCAACCGTCCTGGTCCCCGTCTTATTTCATATCAACCCGGCGACCGTACTGTTATTTAACGGTATCGGAACACTGCTGTATCTCTTCATCTGTAAAGGGAAAATCCCGGCTTATCTTGGTTCGAGCTTTGCCTTTATTTCTCCGGTGTTACTGCTGTTGCCGTTGGGTTATGAAGTCGCGTTGGGCGGCTTTATTATGTGCGGCGTGCTGTTCTGTCTGGTTTCTTTTATTGTGAAGAAAGCAGGGACTGGCTGGCTGGATGTGCTGTTTCCTCCAGCGGCAATGGGGGCAATCGTTGCTGTCATCGGTCTGGAGCTGGCGGGCGTGGCTGCTGGCATGGCAGGCTTACTCCCGGCTGAAGGGCAAACGCCAGATTCCAAAACCATCATCATCTCCATTACCACGCTGGCGGTTACGGTTTTAGGTTCCGTGCTGTTCCGGGGTTTCCTGGCAATTATCCCGATTTTAATTGGTGTGCTGGTGGGTTACGCGCTCTCCTTCGCAATGGGAATTGTTGATACTACGCCGATTATTAACGCTCACTGGTTTGCGCTGCCAACCCTCTATACACCGCGCTTTGAGTGGTTCGCCATTCTGACCATTCTGCCAGCGGCACTGGTGGTCATTGCCGAACACGTTGGGCATCTGGTGGTAACGGCGAACATCGTGAAAAAAGATCTGCTGCGCGATCCCGGTCTGCACCGTTCCATGTTCGCTAATGGTCTGTCGACCGTTATCTCCGGGTTCTTTGGTTCCACACCAAACACCACCTATGGGGAAAACATCGGTGTTATGGCTATCACCCGCGTCTACAGTACCTGGGTAATCGGTGGCGCGGCGATCTTCGCTATCCTGCTCTCCTGTGTTGGTAAACTGGCTGCTGCTATCCAGATGATCCCACTGCCGGTGATGGGCGGCGTTTCGCTGCTACTTTACGGTGTCATCGGCGCTTCTGGTATTCGTGTGCTTATTGAATCGAAAGTGGATTACAACAAAGCACAGAACCTGATCCTGACTTCCGTGATCCTGATCATCGGCGTCAGCGGCGCGAAGGTAAACATAGGTGCAGCAGAACTGAAAGGTATGGCGTTGGCGACCATCGTCGGCATTGGTTTAAGCCTGATCTTTAAATTGATTAGCGTGCTCCGCCCGGAAGAAGTGGTGTTGGATGCAGAAGATGCCGATATAACAGAAAAATAATGTAGCGGCCGGGCAGTAATGCTGCCCGGTTCAAACATGATGGAATTCTGTGGTAAACTGCTCGCGATTTTGTGAAATCCCTGGTTGAGGTATCTCTGAACACACCGGCACAGCTCTCTTTGCCACTTTATCTTCCTGACGACGAAACCTTTGCAAGTTTCTGGCCGGGGGATAACTCCTCTTTACTGGCCGCGATGAAAAACGTGCTGCGTCAGGAACATAGCGGTTACATCTATCTCTGGGCACGCGAAGGCGCGGGGCGCAGCCATCTGCTGCACGCGGCTTGCGCGGAATTGTCGCAGCGTGGCGATGCGGTAGGTTATGTCCCGCTGGATAAACGCACCTGGTTTGTTCCGGAAGTGCTCGATGGTATGGAACAACTGTCGCTAGTTTGCATCGACAATATTGAGTGTATTGCTGGCGATGAGTTGTGGGAGATGGCTATTTTCGATCTCTACAATCGGATTCTGGAGTCGGGTAAAACACGCTTGCTGATCACTGGCGATCGCCCGCCACGTCAGTTGAATCTGGGATTACCGGATCTCGCGTCACGTCTCGACTGGGGGCAGATCTACAAGCTGCAGCCGCTTTCAGATGAAGACAAATTGCAGGCTTTACAGTTACGCGCCCGTTTGCGTGGCTTTGAACTGCCGGAAGATGTGGGACGTTTCTTGCTGAAGCGGCTCGACAGAGAGATGCGCACGCTGTTTATGACGTTGGATCAGCTGGATCGTGCATCAATTACTGCACAACGTAAGTTGACCATTCCGTTTGTGAAAGAAATTCTAAAGCTGTAGACAAAACGTTTATTGTCGGATGCGGCGCGAACGCCTTATCCGACCCAGGCGAAGTGAATCCATTGTATTCGTAGGCCGGATAAGACGCGGCAAGCGTCGCATCCGGCAATGCGCTTCAGCTAGCGATGGGGCACATCTTATCCTACGATTTCCAGTACTTGCTCCGGTGGACGACCAATCCGCGCTTTGCCATTCGCGACCACAATCGGGCGTTCCATTAGCTTCGGATTATCCACCATCGCCTGAATCAGCACTTCTTCGCTAAGCGAACTGTCTGCAAGATTCAGCTCTTTATAAAGATCCTCTTTCTGGCGCATCAATTCACGGGCGCTATTCATACCCAACATTTTCAGCAAATTACGCAGCGTTGCCGCATCGGCTGGTGTCTCAAGGTAGAGCACCACTTCCGGCTCCACGCCGTTTTCTTTCAGCAGGTTCAGCGTTTCACGGCTCTTTGAGCAGCGTGGGTTGTGGTAGATTTTTACCTGTTTGGTCATTGTTCTTCCTTTAATGCAAATTACATCTTGGTATAAGGCTTAAAGCGTTCCTGCAACTGGCGCAACTGGTCGATGCGCGCATCGTAACGCGCTTGTTGTAGGCTGCCTAATTTCACTTGAGAACTTGCGCTACTTAACAGAGAAATGGCCTGGTCGAGTCGCCCGGCCAGTGCATAACCTTCTGCTCGCGCAGCCAGTTCCTGATCGCGGTTATTTAGCGCGGCTTCCGCCTGTGCCAGCAAATCCCAGCCATTGCTGTCATCTTTATTATTAAAAGTATAGCGATTCAGAATATTGGCCGCTTCCTGCGGTTGACCGCCTTGCAGATACGCGTTTGCCAGATTGAGCTGCAACACCGGACTGGTGCGTAAATCGCGGGCATTTTTCAGCCGATTGATCGCGTCATTGGCTTTGTGTTGCCCAAGGTCAATATCGGTTGCCAGATCGAGAAACCATGCATTAGCCGGTTCTGCCGCCAGTAATGGCTGAAGCGTTTTCCGTGCTTCATCGAACTTATTGGCTCCCATCGCCTGTAAAGCACGGCCATACTGTGCCGCCCGTTGCTGGCGAACATTGCCCTTCGCCCATTCATCCAGCAAATCGCTGGTGAGCTGATTACGTCCGGAATTGTACATCCCTAGAGTACGCGCTTTTGCCAGATAGAAATCTTCTGACGATTGCACCACCATCGGGCGCATCTGATTAGCACGGTTACGAGCATCAGCCAAACGGCTTTCCGGCAACGGGTGAGTCAGCAAAATTTCCGGTGGACGCGAAGAGTAGCGTGCCTGATCGAGCAATTTTTCGAGAAAGGTCGGCATCGCCTGCGGATCGAACCCCGAGCGTTGCAGCACCTGAATCCCAATGCGGTCTGCTTCCTGTTCGTTTTGCTGGGTGAAGCTGATCATTCCCTGGCGTGTTCCTGCCAGCGTACCGGTTAGCGCCGCCATTCCCGCCTGCGGGCTGGCCATCGCCAGCAAAATAGAACCTAACGCCCCGACCCAGGTCAGCGGTGCGCTACGTTGCTGATCTTCCATCGCTCGCGCCAGGTGACGCTGGGTGACGTGGGAGATTTCATGCGCCATAACCGAAGCCAATTGGCTTTCGTTATCGGAATAACGGAACAGGGCAGAATGCAGCACCACGTTGCCGCCAAAGAAAGCAAAGGCGTTAATTTCGTCGTTATTGATCAGAAAGAAATGGAATGGCGTCTTAACTGAATTGGCATGCGAAACCAGACGCATCCCCAGCGAGTTAATGTATTGCGTTAATAGCGGATCATTAATTAACGGCGCGCTGCCGCGTAATTGGCGAACGTAATAGTCGCCCATTTGCATTTCCTGACCAATGGAAAGCGTGCTTCCTGCGGAGGTTCCCATATCCGGCAAGGTGTCTGCGCTATCGGCAAACGCCGGGGCCACCTGACCGAGGGTCACAGCAGCAATGAGGGTAGCAACCAGGTTTTTTTTCAACTGCCTGAACATAACCTCTGTCCTGTATTTCTGGAGATAGTCATTTGACCGATACTGTGAAATATCGTTCCCACCGCGCCGTCTTTGAGTGTAACGGTGAAGACTAGCCCACTCAAATGACTTTTCAGTTTCCTGAATCCGTCATAAAAAGCGAAGTCTTTTTTGTGACATTTCGATACAATTGTGGATCGCAATCCCCCTCTTGAGGTTCAGGGAAGGTCTTTATGCTCGAAATGTTGATGCAATGGTATCGCCGCCGTTTTAGCGACCCGGAAGCGATTGCCTTGCTGGTTATTTTAGTTGCCGGTTTTGGCATTATCTTTTTCTTTAGTGGATTACTCGCGCCGTTGCTGGTGGCTATTGTGCTGGCCTATTTGCTGGAGTGGCCCACTGTGCGCCTGCAATCTATAGGCTGTTCCCGCCGTTGGGCGACGTCGATTGTGCTGGTCCTGTTTGTTGGCATCCTGCTACTGATGGCATTTGTGGTCATGCCTATCGCCTGGCAACAGGGCATTTATTTAATCCGCGATATGCCGGGCATGCTCAATAAGCTTTCTGATTTTGCCGCCACGTTGCCGCGCCGTTATCCGGCGTTGATGGATGCGGGCATTATTGATGCGATGGCTGAAAATATGCGTAGCCGGATGCTTACCATGGGCGATTCGGTGGTGAAAATCTCTCTCGCCTCGCTGGTCGGTTTGCTGACCATTGCCGTCTATCTGGTGCTGGTGCCATTGATGGTCTTCTTCCTGCTGAAAGACAAAGAGCAGATGCTGAACGCCGTTCGTCGGGTGCTGCCGCGCAACCGTGGACTGGCAGGACAGGTGTGGAAGGAGATGAATCAACAAATCACCAACTATATCCGTGGAAAGGTACTGGAGATGATCGTGGTGGGTATCGCCACCTGGCTGGGATTCTTACTCTTCGGGCTGAACTATTCGCTACTGCTGGCGGTGCTGGTCGGTTTCTCGGTGCTTATTCCGTACATTGGCGCATTTGTGGTGACCATTCCGGTGGTCGGCGTGGCGCTATTCCAGTTTGGCGCTGGCACCGAGTTCTGGAGCTGCTTCGCAGTGTATCTGATTATCCAGGCGCTGGACGGTAACTTACTCGTACCAGTGTTGTTCTCTGAAGCCGTTAACCTGCATCCGCTGGTGATTATTTTATCGGTGGTGATTTTCGGCGGGCTGTGGGGATTCTGGGGCGTATTCTTCGCTATCCCACTGGCGACGCTAATCAAAGCGGTAATCCATGCCTGGCCGGATGGTCAAATCGCTCAAGAGTAATCTTCAGCGAAAAGGGCCTTGAAACGAGCGTTGCAGGGCGCGATTTACATCACCGGATGTGAAATGTGCTGGCCGCAAGCGCAGCCAGCACGGAATGGAGCAAAGTAATCAGGCGTGTTCTTTTAGCCAGTTAAGCACTACGTCGTGGTGATTGCTGGTTTTGAAATCGTCAAATACGTGTTCGATTTTGCCGTTGGCATCGATCAGGAAGCTGATGCGGTGAATGCCATCGTAGGTTTTGCCCATGAAAGACTTCTCGCCCCAGACGCCGAATTGTTCGCATACCTGGTGGTCTTCATCGGACAAAAGCGTAAAGTTAAGCAGTTCTTTATCTGCGAAACGGGAAAGTTTTTCAGGTTTATCGGTGCTGATACCCAGCACATCAACGCCCGCTTTTTTTAACTCTTCCATGTTATCGCGTAAGCCGCAGGCCTGTACGGTACAGCCGGGGGTCATGGCTTTCGGGTAGAAATAAACCAGAACACGCTGTCCCTGGAAGTCGGTCAAATTAACTTGTTCTCCGTCTTGGTCCGGCAAGCTAAATTTCGGTGCGATGTCACCGGCTTTCAGTGGATTCATTAATTAACTCCATCCTGTTCATCATGTTGGGAATAGTTGACGACGTTAATACTGCCTTGCGCATTGAGTTCTGTACATAGTGCTTTGAAGGCTTGTTCAATATTTGCTGAGTCCGCAGATGCCGGGCTGTGGGCGGTGATCTGAATATGTAACTGTGCAGCCCGTTCATTTTCAGCAGGTTGCGTGCGTGACACCAGCTCTGCAATGTTCATATGGTGCGCGTCGAAAAGTGCTGTGAAGCGCTCAATTAAATGCGGGGAGTCCGCCACATCGACCTGAACCCAGACAGATGCGGGCATCGGTGGACGCGGACGAGCGGTCGTTCGTTTCATCACGATTAAAAGATCCAGCTCGGCGCCTTTCAACGGTAACGTTGATTCAATCAAGGTGATGGCGTTCCATGAACCGGAAAGCAGCATGATAAACGTGAACTCTTCTCCCAACATCGCCAGGCGACTGTCTTCGATATTACAGCCGCAACTACTGACATGACGAGTGATGGTATTCACAATTCCTGGGCGATCGGCACCCAGCGCAGTGATCACCAGATAATGTTGCGATGACAGTGTCAAACTGGTTATTCCTTTAAGGGGGTGAGATGTTCCTAAGGAAAGCATAAAAAAAACATGCATACAACAATCAGAACGGTTCTGTTTGCTTGCTTTTAATGCCATACCAAACGTACCATTGAGACACTTGTTTGCACAGAGGATGGCCCATGTTCACGGGAAGTATTGTCGCGATTGTTACTCCGATGGATGAAAAAGGTAATGTCTGTCGGGCTAGCTTAAAAAAACTGATTGATTATCATGTCGCCAGCGGTACTTCGGCGATCGTTTCTGTTGGCACTACTGGCGAGTCTGCCACCCTGAACCATGACGAGCATGGCGATGTGGTGATGATGACGCTGGAGCTGGCTGACGGGCGCATTCCGGTGATTGCTGGAACCGGCGCTAACGCTACCGCAGAAGCCATTAGCCTGACGCAGCGTTTCAATAACAGCGGTATCGTCGGCTGCCTGACGGTGACCCCTTACTACAACCGTCCGTCGCAGGAAGGCCTGTATCAGCATTTCAAAGCCATCGCTGAACATACTGACCTGCCGCAAATTCTGTATAATGTGCCGTCCCGTACTGGCTGCGATCTGCTACCAGAAACGGTGGGCCGTCTGGCGAAAGTGAAAAATATTGTCGGAATCAAAGAAGCAACAGGGAACTTAACGCGGGTAAACCAGATCAAAGAGCTGGTTACAGACGATTTTGTTCTGCTGAGCGGCGATGATGCGAGCGCGCTGGACTTCATGCAGTTAGGCGGTCATGGCGTAATTTCCGTTACGGCTAACGTCGCAGCGCGAGATATGGCCCAGATGTGCAAACTGGCGGCAGAAGGGCATTTTGCCGAGGCACGCGTTATTAATCAGCGTCTGATGCCATTACACAACAAACTATTTGTCGAACCCAATCCAATCCCGGTGAAATGGGCATGTAAGGAACTGGGTCTTGTGGCGACCGATACGCTGCGCCTGCCAATGACGCCAATCACCGACAGTGGTCGTGAGACGGTCAGAGCGGCGCTTAAGCATGCCGGTTTGCTGTAAAGTTTAGGGAGATTTGATGGCTTACTCTGTACAAAAGTCGCGCCTGGCAAAGGTTGCGGGTGTTTCGCTTGTTCTTTTACTCGCAGCCTGTAGTTCGGACTCACGTTATAAGCGTCAGGTGAGCGGCGATGAAGCCTACCTGGAAGCGGCACCGCTTGCAGAACTTCACGCCCCGGCAGGAATGATTTTGCCGGTGACCTCCGGCGACTATGCGATTCCGGTAACTAACGGTAGTGGCGCAGTTGGTAAAGCGTTAGATATTCGTCCGCCAGCGCAGCCGCTGGCACTGGTTTCAGGCGCGCGTACTCAGTTCACGGGTGATACCGCTTCGCTGCTGGTGGAAAATGGTCGTGGTGCAACGTTGTGGCCACAGGTCGTTAGCGTTCTGCAGGCGAAAAACTATACCATTACCCAACGCGATGATGCCGGTCAGACGCTGACCACTGATTGGGTACAATGGAACCGTCTGGACGAAGACGAGCAGTATCGTGGTCGTTATCAAATCTCTGTTAAACCGCAGGGTTATCAGCAGGCGGTAACGGTGAAATTGCTGAACCTGGAGCAGGCCGGCAAGCCGGTTGCAGATGCAGCGTCTATGCAGCGTTACAGCGCTGAGATGATGAACGTCATTTCCGCTGGTCTGGATAAATCCGTCACCGACGCGGCTAATGCGGCGCAAAATCGTGCTTCCACAACAATGGATGTACAAAGCGCCGCTGACGACACTGGTTTACCGATGCTGGTCGTGCGTGGTCCGTTCAACGTAGTATGGCAACGTCTGCCTGCAGCGCTGGAAAAAGTGGGCATGAAAGTGACCGACAGCACTCGTTCACAGGGCAGCATGGCCGTAACTTACAAGCCACTGTCTGACAGCGACTGGCAGGAACTGGGCGCCCGAGATCCTGAACTGGCATCCGGCGACTACAAACTGCAGGTTGGCGATTTAGATAACCGCAGCAGCTTACAGTTTATTGATCCAAAAGGTCATACGCTGACACAAAGCCAAAACGACGCACTGGTATCTGTCTTCCAGGCTGCGTTTAGCAAGTAAAAATACAGGGCTGGAGTCATCCGGCCCTTTTTTCTGATATGATACGCAAACGTGTGCGTCAGCAGAAAAACGCGATTTTAGCGTTAATTCGCACGAAATTTGTTTGTCAGCGTAGGTCGGTTAAGGCGTTCACGGCGCATCCGGCAAAACGACAGGCACACCAGACAGCAAAAGATTTTAAAACGTTAATTCACACCCAGGAGTGATAAAGATGCAAAAGCAAGCTGAGTTGTATCGTGGTAAAGCGAAAACCGTATACAGCACGGAAAACCCGGACCTGTTGGTGCTCGAATTCCGCAATGATACGTCAGCAGGGGATGGCGCGCGCATTGAGCAGTTTGATCGTAAAGGTATGGTGAACAACAAGTTCAACTACTTCATTATGAGCAAACTGGCTGAAGCGGGTATCCCGACTCAAATGGAGCGTCTGCTCTCTGATACCGAATGTCTGGTGAAAAAACTGGATATGGTGCCGGTTGAGTGTGTCGTGCGTAACCGTGCTGCTGGCTCTCTGGTGAAACGTCTTGGAATCGAAGAAGGTATTGAGCTGAACCCGCCGCTGTTCGATCTGTTCCTGAAAAACGACGCCATGCACGATCCGATGGTCAACGAATCTTACTGCGAAACCTTTGGCTGGGTAAGCAAAGAGAACCTGGCACGCATGAAAGAGCTGACCTACAAAGCGAACGACGTGCTGAAAAAACTGTTCGACGATGCCGGTCTGATTCTGGTCGATTTCAAGCTGGAGTTTGGTCTGTACAAAGGCGAAGTGGTACTGGGCGACGAGTTCTCCCCGGACGGTAGCCGCCTTTGGGACAAAGAAACGCTGGAGAAAATGGACAAAGACCGTTTCCGCCAGAGCCTCGGTGGCTTGATCGAAGCCTATGAAGCCGTCGCCCGCCGTCTGGGTGTTCAGCTGGACTGATTTTTCTGTTCACCATCTTGCCGTGCTGCTGGCACGGCAAGATGACAGCTCTTGTTAGACATGAATTGAACGCTCATTCCTCCATCATTTCCTCCCGCTTTCCTGTGGTAATCTTCCTCTGAACCACCTACGATCATTCCTATAATGAATATATTGTTGAGGTATCTATGCGCTGGCAAGGGCGTCGTGAAAGTGACAATGTTGAAGACAGGCGAAACAGCTCCGGTGGTCCGTCAATGGGCGGTCCCGGTTTTCGCTTACCAACCGGTAAAGGTGGGTTAATTTTATTAGTGGTTGTGTTGGTCGCTGGCTACTATGGTGTTGATTTAACTGGATTGATGACCGGACAGCCCATTTCACAACAGCAATCAACGCGTTCAATTAGCCCAAATGAAGACGAAGCGGCAAAATTCACTTCGGTGATTCTGGCAACCACGGAAGACACCTGGGGACAGCAATTCGAGAAGATGGGTAAGACCTATCAGCAGCCGAAGCTGGTGATGTATCGTGGAATGACTCGCACCGGTTGCGGGGCGGGGCAGTCCATTATGGGACCGTTTTATTGCCCGGCGGATGGCACGGTCTATATCGATCTCTCCTTCTATGATGACATGAAAGACAAACTGGGCGCGGATGGTGATTTTGCTCAAGGGTACGTGATTGCCCATGAAGTCGGTCATCACGTGCAGAAACTGTTAGGTATCGAGCCGAAAGTCCGTCAGCTGCAACAAAACGCGACGCAAGCGGAAGTCAACCGCTTATCTGTGCGTATGGAACTCCAGGCCGACTGCTTTGCCGGTGTCTGGGGGCATAGCATGCAGCAGCAAGGCGTTCTGGAAACCGGCGATCTGGAAGAGGCGCTGAACGCGGCGCAGGCCATCGGCGATGACCGTTTACAACAGCAAAGTCAGGGACAGGTGGTGCCAGACAGCTTTACCCATGGTACATCTCAGCAACGCTACAGCTGGTTTAAACGTGGTTTCGACAGCGGCGATCCGGCACAATGCAATACTTTCGGTAAAAGCATTTAACTTCCGGGGCAGGGATGGCTGAACTGACTGCGCTTTACACATTAACAGCGCAAATGAAACGCGAAGGGATTCGCCGCTTGTTGGTGTTGAGCGGCGAAGGAAGCTGGTGCGGTGATCATGCGCTTAAGTTGCGTGACGTCTTACCGGGCGATTGGCTGTGGGTTTCGCCACAGCCAGCTTCTGAAAACCACTGTACGCCATCAGCACTGCAAACGTTACTTGGGCGCGAGTTTCAGCATGCGGTATTCGACGCCCGCCAGGGCTTTGATGCCGCCGCTTTTGCGGCACTTAGCGGAACGCTGAAAGCGGGAAGCTGGCTGGTGGTGTTGTTCCCCGCATGGGAAGAATGGGAAAACCATCCTGATGTCGATTCGCTGCGCTGGAGTGATTGCCCTGGTCCTGTCGCGACTCCGCATTTTGTCCAACATCTCAAACGTGTACTTGCGGCAGATAACAACGCTATCCTCTGGCGACAAAATCAGCCGTTCAAGTTGGCTCATTTTGCTCCTCGTTCAGACTGGCGCCCTGCTACTGGCGAGCCGCAATCAGAACAACAGCACATATTACAGCAACTGCTGACCATGCCGCCGGGCGTGACAGCGGTAACTGCTGCGCGCGGGCGCGGTAAGTCGGCGCTGGCGGGGCAACTCATTTCTCGTATTGCTGGCAGTGCGATTGTTACAGCACCTGCGAAGGCTGCAACGGATGTGCTGGCGCAGTTTGCGGGCGAGAAGTATCGCTTTGTGGCGCCAGATGCCTTATTAGCCAGTGATGAAAAAGCCGACTGGCTGGTGGTTGACGAAGCAGCAGCTATTCCTGCTCCACTGTTGCATCAGCTGGTATCGCGTTTCTCACGTACCTTGTTAACTACAACGGTACAGGGCTATGAAGGCACCGGACGAGGATTCTTGCTGAAATTTTGCGCTCGTTTTCCGCGTCTTCACCGTTTTGAATTGCAACAGCCGATCCGCTGGGCGCAGGGCTGTCCACTGGAAAAAATAGTCAGTGAAGCACTGGTTTTTGACGACGAAAACTTCACTCCCGAACCACAAGGTGACATCGTCATTTCCGCTTTTGAACAGGCCTTATGGCGAAGCGATCCGGATACACCGTTAAAGGTATATCAGCTATTGTCTGGTGCGCATTACCGGACATCACCGCTGGATTTACGCCGGATGATGGATGCACCAGGGCAACATTTTTTACAGGCGGCTTGCGAAAACGAGATCGCCGGGGCGCTGTGGCTGGTGGATGAGGGCGGGCTACCGGAAGAACTCAGTCAGGCGGTATGGGCGGGTTATCGTCGCCCACGGGGCAATCTGGTGGCACAGTCGTTGGCGGCACATGGTGGCAATCCACTGGCGGCGACGTTGTACGGGCGACGTGTCAGCCGGATTGCAGTCCATCCGGCGCGTCAGCGCGAAGGCATTGGGCAACAGCTTATTGCCAGCGCTTTGCAATATACGCATGGCCTCGACTACCTTTCGGTCAGCTTTGGCTACACCGAGGAATTATGGCGTTTCTGGCAACGATGCGGATTTGTGTTGGTGCGGATGGGCAATCATCGCGAAGCCAGTAGCGGCTGTTACACGGCGATGGCGTTGTTACCGATTAGTGAAGCGGGTAAGCAACTGGCAGAACGTGAGCATTTTCGTTTACGCCGCGATGCGCAAATTCTCGCGCAGTGGAATGGCGAAACTATTCCAGTCGATCCGCTTAACGATGTCGTGGTTACTGATGGCGACTGGCTGGAACTGGCTGGTTTTGCTTTCGCTCATCGTCCGCTTTTAACGTCGTTAGGCTGTTTAATGCGTCTGCTGCAAATCAGTGAACTGACATTACCAGCGCTGCGTGGGCGCTTGCAGAAAAACGTCAGCGACGCGCAGTTATGTACCACACTTAAACTTTCGGGTCGTAAGGCGCTGTTGGCCCGTCAGCGTGAAGAGGCGGCACAGGCGCTATTCGCACTTGATGATGCCCGTGCTGAACGCCTGCGCGATCGCATAACGCAATGGCAATTTTTTCACTGACTCCTTCAATTTTATCTCATGGTCATTGTGAGTCAGCGGCGTAAAATTAATGACATCAGTTAAGGAGTTCGCCATGAAACATGACCATTTTGTTGTTCAAAGCCCGGATAAACCTGCGCAACAGTTGTTACTGCTTTTTCACGGTGTCGGCGATAACCCGGTAGCGATGGGGGAGATCGGCAGTTGGTTTGCACCGCTATTCCCGGATGCGCTGGTGGTGAGTGTCGGTGGCGCGGAGCCGAGCGGTAATCCGGCGGGGCGCCAGTGGTTTTCGGTGCAGGGCATAACGGAAGAAAACCGCCAGGCGCGCGTGGATGCCATCATGCCGACCTTTATTGAGACGGTGCGCTACTGGCAGAAACAGAGCGGAGTAGCGGCTAACGCCACGGCGCTAATCGGTTTCTCACAAGGCGCGATTATGGCGCTGGAGAGCATTAAAGCCGAACCGGGCCTTGCCTCACGCGTCATTGCCTTTAACGGACGCTATGCGAGCCTGCCGGAAACCGCGTCTACAGCCACGACAATTCACCTGATTCATGGCGGTGAAGATCCGGTTATCGATCTGGCGCATGCAGTTGCGGCGCAGGAAGCGTTAATCAGTGCCGGTGGTGACGTGACGCTGGATATCGTGGAGGATTTAGGCCATGCGATCGACAATCGCAGTATGCAATTTGCCCTGGATCACTTGCGTTATACCATTCCGAAACATTATTTCGACGAAGCGCTAAGCGGCGGTAAGCCTGGCGATGATGATGTGATTGAAATGATGTAATAACAGCCGCGTAGGCCTGATAAGACGCGTGAGCGTCGCATCAGGCATCGTTCACCATTGCCGGATGCGGCGTGAACGCCTTATCCGGCCTGCGGTTGAGCGCCCAGCTTACTTCTTCGGTTGATCCTTCTTCGGCCAGTCGTCATCATCGTCCCACTTATCGTTGAAATCACGATGCGGGGGAAGCTCCGGCTTGTTGGCGAGAAATTTCTTATGGTCGACGCGCTTGAGATCTTTAATCACGTTCAGCAGGACGCCCACCAAAAAGACAATCACCAGAATCCACCAATATTTAGCCAGCCAGTCCATGCTTATTTCCTCTTACAGAACGACTCATCAGGCGACGAGCTGTTCCATGATACGTTGATACATACGGGCAAGTAGCTGCAGGTCGGCAGCATTCACACATTCATTAATTTTATGAATGGTAGCATTGACCGGCCCGAGTTCCACTACCTGCGCCCCCATGCGAGCAATAAAGCGCCCGTCGGACGTTCCGCCTGTAGTCAGTAGCTGCGGTTTAATTTCATTATAGTGCTCAACGGCGTTAACCACCGCATCCACCAGTTTACCGCGCGCTGTCAAAAATGGCTGACCAGAAAGCCACCAGTCGACGGTGTAGCGCAGCTGATATTTCTCCAGCAAGGCAAGCACCTGCGCTTTGATCATTTCGTCGGTCAATTCAGTACTGAAACGGAAGTTAAACTGCACAAACAGTTCACCCGGAATAACATTGTTACTGCCGGTTCCCGCTTGAATATTGGCAATCTGCATACTGGTTGCCGGGAAAAATTCATTCCCCTGATCCCATTCAATAGCCACTAACTCATTGAGGAATGGCGCAGCACGATGTACCGGGTTATCTGCCAGATGCGGATAGGCCACATGCCCCTGCACGCCATGAATGGTGAGATTACAGGTTAACGATCCGCGACGACCATTTTTCACTACATCGCCAACCACTTCGATACTTGACGGCTCACCGACCAGGCAGTAATCCAGCCGTTCATTACGCGCCATTAAAGCTTCGACTACTTTGACCGTGCCATTATGGGCGCTGGCTTCTTCGTCTGAGGTGATCAGAAACGCCAGTCGGCCTTTATGGTTTGGATGTTGTGCGACAAAACGTTCTGCTGCCACCACCATTGCCGCCAGCGAGCCTTTCATATCAGCTGCGCCACGCCCGAACAACATGCCATCGCGAATGGTCGGCTCAAATGGTGGGTTGATCCAACGGTCGGCATCGCCAGGGGGGACTACGTCAGTATGTCCGGCAAAGGCCAATGTTTCTCCTTGCCCACGCCACGCCCAAAAATTCTGCGTATCCGCAAAATCCATGCGTTCAATGGTAAAACCGATTGCCTGCAGACGGTCGATCATGATTGCCTGACATCCTGCATCATCAGGACTTAAGGATGGGCGGCGAATAAGCTGCTGTGTCAGCTCAATAACCGGACACGACATAGACTACACCTCATGGAAAAATTGCTGATAACTGGATTCACTGAAACCCAGCAGCATAGGCTTCCCTGGCGCACAGAGCAATGGGCGTTTGATGATTGCAGGCATTTCAGTCATTAATATCATAGCGGAGGCCGCATCGGTGATGTTGTTGCGGGTGGCTTCGTCCAGTTTGCGCCAGGTAGTGCCACGGGTGTTAAGTAACGCTTGCCAGCCTAATTCATTGATAAAGGTGTTCAACAATTCACTGTTCAGGCCATCAACACGGTAATCGTGAAAGCGAAAGTCGATGTTATTGGTTTCCAGCCAACGGCGTGCTTTTTTTATGGTGTCACAATTTTTGATACCGTAAAGGGTAACCATAGTGAATCCTTTTGCGATTATTAAGAATAACTAATCATTTAACGGTCAATACATTTTTCCCGCAAATGATTATCAGGTAATATAACATTATTAAGGTATTTAACTTAACAATTATTAAATGGTTGTGAACAATTTTAATGCAATTATTAAGAATGTTCTCCTTGGTATATTTTTGTATTTTCAACAAAATTAATTCAGTATTAGAATCCGTATGAATATGTCGAAATGTTGCTGTTCATCACATAAAAATCCCTGTCACAGGGCCATAGTATTTATGTAGGCTTTGCCCCGGAGGTAGTAATCACAGCAATCGAATAAATTAGCTTCACCACGGTATATTGTTTCCGTAGAATACCCATAATTATAAGAGAGGTTGTTATGATTGAACGTGAACTGGGGAACTGGAAAGACTTTATCGAAGTTATGCTTCGTAAGTAATTTCCAGAACAGGAAATGAAAGAACCTGACGTCAGGTTCTTTATCAGACAGTTGAAAAAGGCGACATATACGTATGTCGCCTTTTTTATTGCTTATTCTGGTCGAGGCTTCAGTGGGAAGCGACGACGCACCAGCACAAAGAATAGTGGCACGAAGTAAATCGCGAGAATGGTGGCAGAAATCATCCCACCCATTACGCCAGTACCGACTGCGTGTTGACCGCCGGAACCGGCACCGTTGCTGATTGCCATTGGCAGTACGCCGAAGATAAATGCCAGCGATGTCATCAGAATTGGGCGTAAACGCTGACGGCAGGCGTAGAGCGTCGCTTCAAACAGATCGTGGCCTTTTTGATTCATCTCGTTGGCAAACTCAACAATCAGGATAGCGTTTTTCGCCGATAAACCAATGACCGTTAACAGGCCCACCTGGAAGTAAACATCGTTTTCCAGCCCGCGCATCCAGGTTGCCAGTAGCGCGCCGATAACCCCCAGCGGTACAACCAGCATTACCGAGAACGGCACCGACCAGCTTTCATACAACGCCGCCAGACACAGGAATACCACCAGCAATGAAATGGCATACAGCGCCGGAGCCTGCGCACCGGAAAGTCGTTCCTGGTACGACATCGCTGTCCACTCCAGTCCAAAGCCGTTCGGCAACTGCTTCACCAACGATTCCATAATATCCATCGCTGTACCCGTACTGACGCCCGGAGCGGCTTCCCCGACAATTTCTACCGCAGAATAGCCGTTATAGCGTTCCAGACGCGGCGAGCCAGTCTCCCAGCGAGAGGTCGCGAAGGCGGAGAAAGGCACCATGCCGCCGTCTTTGTTACGTACATACCACAAGTTGATGTCATCTGGCAGCATGCGATACGGCGCGGCAGCCTGCACATAGACTTTCTTCACGCGACCGCGATCCATAAAGTCATTCACATAGCTTGACCCCCACGCGGTTTGCAGCGTGTCGTTAATATCGTCAATGGCAACGCCCAGCGCCTGAGCTTTACGCTGGTCGATATCAATCTGCAACTGCGGACTGTCGTCGAGGCCGTTATGGCGCACACGGGTTAGCTCCGGGTTTTCCGCCGCGAGCGCCAGCAGCTGATTACGCGCGGCCATCAGCGCATCGTGACCCGCCCCAGCGTGGTCCTGCAGCTCCATATCAAATCCAGCGGAACTGCCAAGGCCGCTGATAGCTGGCGGGCTACTGGCGATAACGCGAGCTTCTTTGATTTTATTAAATGCTTTCGTTGCACGTTCGATAATGGCAAACGAAGTGCCTGTTTTACTGTCGCGTTCGCTCCAGTCTTTCAGGCGGACAAACATTCGTGCCACGTTTTGCCCGTTTCCTCCAGGGCCAGAACCTACAGTGGCAAACACCGACATGATGTTGTCTTTCTCATGGGTGAAGTAATATTTCTCGATCTGTTCCACTACTTTCAGGGTCTGTTGCTGAGTCGAGCCGCTGGGTAATTGTACCGAGGTGGTAAACATGCCACGGTCTTCCAGAGGCAGGAACGACGTCGGCAGACGCAGAAACAGGAACACCATGCCGCCTAACAGCAGGACGTAAATCAAAATCCAGCGCAGGCTGCGGTGGAGAATTTTCGCCACCCCTTTTTCGTAGCGTTCGGCGTTGCGGTTGAACATCTGGTTAAACCAGGCAAAAAAGCCTTTCTGCCCGTGATGTTCACCTTTTTTCAATGGCTTAAGTAGTGTTGCGCACAATGCTGGAGTCAGGATCATCGCCACCAGAACCGACAGCACCATTGCCGCAACAATGGTTATAGAGAACTGGCGATAGATAGCCCCGGTGGTGCCGCCAAAGAAGGCCATTGGCACAAATACGGCAGAAAGCACCATTGCAATCCCGACCAGTGCGCCCTGGATCTGCCCCATCGATTTACGTGTGGCTTCGCGAGGAGTGAGTCCTTCCTCACTCATAATTCGTTCGACGTTTTCCACCACCACGATGGCGTCATCCACCAGCAGGCCGATCGCCAGCACCATCGCGAACATGGTTAAGGTGTTCACGCTGTAGCCGAAGGCATAAAGCACCGAGAAGGTTCCCATCAACACTACCGGCACGGCGATAGTTGGAATCAGCGTAGCGCGGAAGTTTTGCAGGAACAGATACATAACGAGGAAAACCAGCGCAATAGCTTCTAGCAGAGTTTTCACTACGTCTTCAATGGAGGCCTTAACAAACGAGGTGGTTTCATACGCCACCTTGTACTCCAGTCCGGGCGGGAAATACTGCGCCAGTTCATCCAGACGGTTGATCACCAGTTCTGCCGTTGCCATTTCATTCGCGCCGGAGGCCAGTTTTACCCCCAGCCCCGAGGCTGGTTTTCCGTTGAAACGGCTAAGATAATCGTATTTCTCCGCACCCATTTCGACGGTGGCGACATCACCCAGTTTCACTTCCGAACCGTCCTGATTCACTCGCAGAGTGATATCACGGAACTGTTCTGGTGTTTGCAACAGTGATTGGGCGTTAATGGTGGCGTTGAGTGCCTGGTTATCGACAGACGGCGTGCCGCCAAGCTGCCCAACCGCAATCTGTGCGTTCTGCGACTCAATGGCGTCAGTGACATCTTTGGCTGTCATCTGGAAACTGTTTAGTTTTGCCGGATCCAGCCAGATACGCATCGAATATTGTGAACCGTAAGCGTCGATATCACCAACACCGTTCACGCGGCTTAACGGGTCCTGAATATTACTGGCAACGTAATCGGCGATATCCTGTTTATCCATCGAACCATCGGTTGATACGAAGGCAATGGTCAGAATGTTGGTATCCCCGGTTTTACGCACCGTTACACCCTGATTTTGCACCGCCTGCGGCAGTTTACGCATGGCCGACTGCAACTGGTTCTGCACCTGTTGCACTGCTTCGTCCGGATCTGTGCCAGCTTTAAAACTGAGGGTTACCGACGCCTGTCCAGTACCGCTGCTTTGTGATGACATATACATCAGGTTATCGAGGCCAGTCATATTCTGCTCGATAACCTGGGTCACGGTGTTTTCCAGTGTCTGGGCCGACGCGCCCGGATAGTTAGCGGTCACTCGCACATTCGGTGGCGCGAGATCCGGGTACTGTTCAACGGGCAAAGAGAAAATGGCCAGGGTTCCTGTCAGACACAACAGAATTGCCAGCACCCAGGCAAAAATGGGGCGATCAATAAAGAAATTCGCCATTAAAAGAGGACCTCGTATTGCTGCGTATCGTTATGGGCATGCCTTGCTTCACTGTAGCGGCAAGGTACGAGCCAATCGTGGAGAAAAAAAGGAGATAATGTAAATTATCATACCCTTTTATACTGAACCTAAAGTGCCAGTATTTATTGAACAGTAAGCGGCATCATATCTGCTGGCTTTCCTCGCTCTCCGCAGAGCGAAAGCTAATACTCACTAACGTGCCGCCGCCGGAAGGTTGCGAAAAAGTCAGCGTCCCACCCAATCTTTCCGCGCGTTCTCGCATGATATTCAGACCATAATGGCCTTCGGGTTCCTTCGGTTCACCGATGCCAATACCGTTGTCACGAATATAGACTGTGTGATTGCCATCCGGCGCGGTGACGCAGCTAACGGCAATTTCGCTGGCGTTGGCGTGCTTCATGGCGTTCAGCACCGCTTCGCGAATAATTTGCAACAAATGTACCTGCATCTGCGCATCCAGCGCCAGGGTTGGCAGACGGCAGTCGAGCGACAATTTGGCGCTGGTTTGGTTTTGTAATGTATCCAGCATTTCACGCAGCGCAGAGGGAAGATCCGCCTGCTGTAGCGTCAGTCGGAAAGTGGTTAACAGCTCGCGTAACTGCCGATAAGCATCATTCAGCGCCTGGGAGAAATCGGCCATGATACTTTGTGCAGTGGCGTTATCTTCGGGTATCGAACGTTTCAGTAACGTCAACTGGATACGTAAATAAGAAAGTACCTGTGCCAGCGAGTCGTGCAATTCGCGGGCGATGGTCGCGCGCTCTTCCATCAACAACAACTGCTGGAAATGCTTCTGAGCCTGGTTAAAGTACAAACCACGGCCCAGCATCGATGAAACGCTGTTAAGTAGCGGTTCAGAGGCCGACAGGTTGCTATTTTGCCAGTGCAGCTCGCCGTAAACAGTCTCTTGCATGGTGACCGGTAAAATCTGTATTGGTAGCTCAGGGTTTGGCTTCCCTTCGCTAATCCGCCAGTTATCCCCAACGTTCAGCTCCAGATATTCAGCTGCTTCATTGTCGCGAACAATCTGCAAAATATGGCGGAAACAATGCACATCAATCTGGCTGGTGTTCAGCGCCTGCGAACACTGATAAAGAACTTCCAGACGTCGCTTGGCTTCGTGGAGATCGCGAGTTTTTTCTTCTACTGACGCTTCCAGCGAGCGGTACAGCTTATGAAGCTCGCTCGACATCTGGTTAAAGGTTTTTGCAAGCAGACCCAGTTCATTGGGTAGGCTGGTATCCAGCGGCGGCGAGTCGAACTGCCCGTGTTCAATACGTTGACTGGCGGTTACCAGTTGATTCAGCGGAGCAACCACCTGATGGCGTATGCGGCGCAGAGTAAAAAAGACCAGCGTGAAAATACCAATACCGCCAGCCAGCGAAATCGCCACTACCAGCAGCATTTTGCGTTCAGCGTAGTGCTGTAAAGCCAGCACGAACAGGTCTATCTGATTAACATAGTTATTAATATTGGCCTGATACCACGGCAAGTCGCCCTGAATGAGTCGGTTATTCATCTCCAGCCAGTTGGCATTCAGATGCGCATAGCGAGTTTTTACTGCCTCTGGTACATACCAGACGTTGAGATTGGTTAATACCCGTGAATGCAGTGCCTGCTGAAACAGCTGGCGATGTGCATTGAGTTGTGGACTGCCACTTTGCAAGTCGTAGCCCAGGCGGTAACTCTGCATACGCAGCGATCCGGCAATATTGATAGCCTCAGCGTCGCGCAAGCTGCTCGCCAGAGTTAGCAGAGCGATACCCGTGGAAAGAATCGACAGCAGCACAATGTAAAAAAAGGCCCGGGCCAGACTGGCCGAGACGGGTCGTTTAACAATCACACGCGTCTTCTCCACAAAAAATCATTAATGTTCCAGTTCGCTGAAACGCAATTTAGTCAATGATGGGATTATTTGATCTGCCACAGTTTATAGCGAAATAGTTACTTGTTCCGGGCAAATGAACATTGCCGATTCCCCTGTAAGTCGGGTAATAACAACACTCATATAAAGAATAAGGTTTTTACAACCAAAAAAGAAGGTCGTTATGAATCGTTTTATTATGGCCAACAGTCAGCAATGTCTGGGGTGCCATGCTTGTGAAGTGGCCTGTGTGATGGCTCACAATGATGAGCAACACGTGTTGAGTCAGCACCATTTCCACCCCCGAATTACGGTTATCAAACATCAGCAGCAACGTAGCGCAGTGACCTGTCACCATTGTGAAGATGCGCCTTGCGCCCGTAGCTGCCCTAATGGCGCGATCAGCCACGTTGATGACAGCATTCAGGTCAATCAGCAAAAGTGTATTGGCTGTAAATCCTGCGTGGTGGCCTGTCCGTTTGGCACTATGCAAATTGTCCTGACGCCTGTCGCCGTGGGTAAAGTGAAAGCCACCGCGCATAAATGTGACCTGTGTGCAGGGCGAGAGAACGGCCCTGCCTGTGTCGAGAATTGTCCGGCGGACGCGCTGCAACTGGTGACCGACTCCGCACTCTCCGGCATGGCGAAATCCCGCCGCCTGCGCACCGCGCGCCAGGAACATCAACCGTGGCATGCGAGCGTCCCGGCACAAGAAATGCCAGTCATCAGTAAAGTAGAACAAATGCAGGCAACCCCCGCGCGCGGCGAACCGGATAAACTGGCGATTGAGGTACGCAAAACTGGCTTTGATGAAATTTATCTGCCGTTTCGTGCCGACCAGGCACAACGGGAAGCCTCGCGCTGCCTGAAGTGCGGCGAGCATAGCGTTTGTGAATGGACCTGCCCGCTGCATAACCATATTCCGCAGTGGATTGAACTGGTGAAAGCCGGAGATATCGACGCCGCCGTTGAGCTTTCTCACCAGACCAACACCCTGCCTGAAATTACCGGGCGCGTTTGCCCGCAAGACCGGCTGTGCGAAGGTGCCTGCACCATTCGCGATGAGCACGGCGCGGTAACTATCGGCAACATTGAACGCTACATTTCGGATCAGGCGCTGGCGAAAGGCTGGCGTCCTGACTTAAGCCATGTCACCAAAGTGGACAAGCGGGTGGCGATTATCGGTGCGGGTCCGGCAGGGCTGGCCTGTGCGGATGTTCTGACCCGCAATGGCGTGGCGGTGACGGTGTACGATCGCCATCCAGAAATCGGTGGCTTGCTCACTTTCGGCATTCCTTCTTTCAAACTGGATAAATCACTGCTGGCACGCCGTCGGGAAATCTTCAGCGCAATGGGGATTCACTTCGAACTCAATTGTGAAGTGGGTAAAGATGTCTCTTTGGATTCGCTTTTGGAACAATACGACGCGGTCTTCGTTGGCGTAGGCACTTACCGTTCCATGAAAGCGGGTTTACCCAATGAAGATGCGCCGGGCGTTTATGACGCGCTGCCGTTCCTCATCGCCAACACTAAACAGGTGATGGGACTCGAAGAGCTACCGGAAGAGCCGTTTATCAATACCGCCGGACTCAACGTCGTGGTACTGGGCGGCGGCGACACCGCGATGGATTGTGTACGCACTGCGCTGCGCCACGGCGCGAGTAACGTCACCTGCGCTTATCGTCGTGATGAAGCTAACATGCCAGGTTCGAAAAAAGAGGTGAAGAACGCCCGTGAAGAAGGGGTGAACTTCGAATTTAACGTCCAGCCGGTGGCGCTTGAGCTGAATGAACAAGGTCACGTTTGCGGGATTCGTTTCCTGCGTACGCGTCTTGGCGAGCCGGATGCCCAGGGGCGTCGGCGTCCAGTACCGGTGGAAGGCAGTGAATTTGTCATGCCAGCTGACGCGGTGATCATGGCATTTGGCTTTAATCCCCATGGTATGCCGTGGCTGGAGTCGCACGGTGTAACGGTAGACAAATGGGGCCGCATCATCGCGGATGTGGAAAGCCAGTACCGGTACCAGACCACCAATCCGAAAATCTTCGCCGGTGGCGATGCCGTACGTGGTGCGGATCTGGTGGTTACCGCAATGGCCGAAGGCCGCCATGCGGCACAGGGGATTATTGACTGGCTGGGGGTAAAATCAGTCAAATCTCACTGATAGCCTCCGCAGACAAACATGACTTCACAGCGTAAGATAATCGTTCATTTCGCGCTGTGGAGTCGGTATGACGCAACAAATCACCCTCATTAAAAACAAAATTCTCTCCGATAACTATTTCACCCTGCACAACATTACCTACGATCTTACCCGCAAAGATGGCGAAGTTATCCGCCATAAACGTGAAGTTTACGACCGCGGCAATGGCGCGACAATCCTCCTGTACAACGCGAAGAAAAAGACCGTAGTACTGATTCGCCAGTTCCGCGTCGCCACGTGGGTTAATGGCAATGAAAGCGGGCAGCTGATTGAAACCTGCGCCGGGCTGCTGGACAACGATGAACCAGAAGTCTGCATTCGAAAAGAAGCGATTGAAGAGACAGGGTATGAAGTGGGCGAAGTGCGCAAATTATTTGAACTGTATATGTCGCCTGGCGGCGTGACTGAGCTAATCCACTTTTTTATCGCTGAATACAGTGACAATCAGCGCGCTAACGCCGGTGGCGGCGTCGAAGATGAAGATATTGAAGTGCTCGAGCTGCCGTTCAGCCAGGCACTGGAGATGATCAAAACCGGTGAGATACGAGACGGTAAGACGGTGTTATTACTTAACTATTTGCAAGCGTCGCATTTAATGGACTGAAAAATAACAATAATATTTAGTTGATTATTATTGGCTCAATCCGATAAATCCGATTGAGCCGCGCTACCTGCGCAACGAAGATACGACTTGTGCTGTTTGTTTGAACTTCTGGGGTCGTACCGTCCATGCGCTATCGCATTTTTCTTCTCTTTTTTTTCGCTTTGTTGCCGACGTCTTTGGCGTGGGCGGCACCAGCGCAACGGGCGTTTTCCGACTGGCAGGTCACCTGTAATAACCAAAACTTCTGCGTGGCGCGAAACACAGGCGATCATAATGGACTGGTGATGACTCTAAGCCGCAGCGCCGGGGCGCATACCGACGCCGTTTTACGTATCGAGCGTGGTGGATTGCATTCACCGGGTGCGTCAGAAGAGGCGATAGCGTCGCGACTGCTGTTAGATGGTGAGCCGCTGGCGTTAAGCGGGGACAAATGGCGGATTTCACCGTGGTTATTAGTGACCGATGATACGGCGACCATCACTGCATTTTTAAAGATGATTCAGGAAGGGAAGGCCGTCACCTTACGTGACGGCGATCAGACTATTTCTCTGGCCGGATTAAAAGCAGCGTTGTTGTTTATTGATGCCCAGCAAAAGCGTGTCGGCAGTGAAACCGCGTGGATTAAAAAAGGGGACGAGCCGCCGCTGAGTGTGCCGCCAGCGCCTGCGCTAAAAGAGGTCGCCGTGGTGAACCCGACGCCGACACCGCTTTCTAGTGAAGAACGTAACGATTTGCTGGATTACGGTAACTGGCGGATGAATGGTCTGCGCTGTTCGCTTGATCCGTTGCGTCGTGAAGTGACCGTTACGGCGCTGACCGATGATAAAGCATTAATGATGATTAGCTGTGAAGCAGGCGCGTATAACACCATTGATCTTGCGTGGATTGTGTCGCGTAAAAAGCCACTGGCCTCGCGCCCGGTGCGGTTACGTTTGCCATTCAACAACGGTCAGGAGACGAATGAACTGGAACTGATGAACGCGACATTTGATGAAAAAACGCGTGAATTGGTGACCTTAGCGAAAGGTCGCGGATTAAGCGATTGTGGTATTCAGGCGCGCTGGCGCTTTGACGGTCAGCGTTTTCGCCTGGTGCGTTACGCCGCAGAACCGACCTGCGATAACTGGCATGGGCCAGACGCCTGGCCCACGTTGTGGATCACGCGTTAAACAAAATCGCAGGTGCGGCCCTGAAAAGCGCACGGACCGTCCCCTCGCCCCTTTGGGGAGAGGGTTAGGGTGAGGGGAACATGCAGCATCCTGGCACCATCAGGCACCTTTCACCCCCAGCACCTTATGCGCTTTTGCCACAATATTCTCGGCGGTAAAGCCAAAGAATGGGAACAGCTTATCTGCCGGAGCAGATTCCCCGTAACCCGTCATCCCGACAATCGCCCCTTTCAGGCCGACGTATTTGTACCAGTAATCGGCAATACCCGCTTCCACCGCCACGCGAGCTGCAACGTTAGAAGGCAACACCGACTCCCGATATTCTTCATCCTGGGCGTCGAAAATATCGGTCGAGGGCAGGGAAACTACGCGTACATTACGCCCTTCTCCCGCCAGTTTCTCTGCGGCCTGTAGCGTGATTTCCATCTCTGACCCTGTGGCAATCAAAATAATATCCGGCTTACCGCCGCTGTCTTTCAGCACATAACCACCACGGGCAATTTCTTTAACCTGATCCGGCGTACGTTCCACCTGCGCCAGATTCTGCCTTGAGAGGATTAGCGCCGTCGGCCCATTGTGGCGCTCAACCGCCAGCTTCCAGCCTACGGCGGCTTCCACCTGATCGCACGGTCGCCAGGTGCTGAAATTCGGCGTTAAGCGCAGACTGGCCAGTTGCTCCACTGCCTGGTGCGTCGGGCCATCTTCGCCCAGACCAATTGAGTCGTGGGTATAAACCATAATCTGCCGCGCTTTCATCAGTGCCGCCATCCGCGCGGCGTTACGGGCGTATTCAACAAACATCAGGAACGTCGCGGTATACGGCACAAAGCCGCCGTGGTGCGCGATGCCGTTGGCGATAGCGGTCATGCCAAATTCACGCACCCCGTAGTGAATATAATTCCCTGCGGGATCTTCCTTCAGCGACACAGATCCTTTCCAGATAGTGAGATTACTTGGGGCCAGATCCGCCGAACCGCCAAGCAGTTCCGGCAGCATTGGCCCGTAAGCGTTAAGCGTATTTTGCGACGCTTTACGGGTAGCGATTTTGGCCGGATTCGACTGCAACTCATTGATATATTTTTGGGTAATTTTCTCCCAGTCCTTCGGCAAACCACCGCTCATCCGACGGATAAACTCTTCTGCAAGTTGCGGATGGGCCTTTTTATAAGCGGCAAACTTCTCATTCCAGCTCTGCTGCGCTTTTTCGCCTTTTTCGCGAGCATCCCAGGCGTGATAAATCTCTTTTGGGATCTCAAATGGCGGATGATGCCAGCCCAGTTTTTGCCGCGCCAGCGCCACTTCTTCTTCACCCAACGGTGCGCCGTGGGCCTCTTCCTTACCCGCTTTATTAGGCGAGCCAAAGCCAATCACCGTACGGCAGATAATCAACGACGGTTTATCTTTCACGCTTTGTGCTTCGAGGATTGCTTCCTTAACCGCCTGCGGATCGTGACCGTCGATCTCGTGGATCACATGCCAGTGGTAGGCTTCAAATCGTTTTGCCGTATCATCGGTAAACCAGCCTTCGGTTTCACCATCAATCGAAATACCGTTGTGATCGTAAAAGCCAATCAGCTTGCCGAGTCCCAACGTTCCCGCCAGCGAAGAGACTTCGTGAGAGATACCTTCCATCAGGCAGCCGTCGCCCATAAACACATAGGTGAAGTGATCGACAATCTCATGATCCGGCTGGTTAAACTGCGCTGCCAGCGTGCGTTCCGCTATCGCCAGTCCAACCGCGTTCGCTAACCCTTGCCCAAGAGGACCCGTGGTGGTTTCAACGCCTGGCGTATAGCCAATCTCTGGATGGCCTGGCGTTTTCGAATGCAGTTGACGGAAATTTTTCAGTTCTTCGAGCGGTAAATCATAACCAGTCAGATGTAGCAAACTATAGAGCAACATCGAGGCGTGACCGTTGGAAAGAATAAAGCGGTCGCGGTCATACCAGGTCGGATCGGTGGGGTTATGTTTGAGAAAATCGTTCCACAGCACTTCGGCAATATCTGCCATACCCATTGGCGCGCCGGGGTGACCAGAATTGGCTTTTTGCACTGCATCCATACTGAGCGCGCGAATCGCATTGGCAAGGTCTTTTCGGGACATATAACACTCCGTGGCTGGTTTATAGTTTGGCGGCAAGAAGATCTTCCAGTTTGCGTTGATCAACGGCGAACAGACGAATGCCTTCAGACAGTTTTTCTACCGCCATCGGATCCTGATTGTGCTCCCAACGGAACTCCGCTTCGCTCATGGGAGCTGGGCGTGGGAACGTCTGAGAAGGTGGGATTAATTTACGTACCACTGGCGAAACTTTTTCCTGCAGCTCCTTCAGCAAATTCGGTGCGATAGTCAGACGGTCACAGCCGGTTAAGGCGAGGATTTGTTCGGTGCGACGGAAGCTCGCGCCCATCACAATGGTTTCGTAGCGATGTTGCTTGTAGTAGTCGTAGATGTTGCGCACAGATTTGACACCTGGATCTTCCTCTACCACATACGGATCCATCGGTTTGCGCGCCTGATACCAGTCATAAATACGACCTACAAACGGGGAAATCAGAAAAACGCCAGCTTCTGCACAGGCCCGTGCCTGAGCAAAAGAAAACAGCAGCGTCAGGTTGCAGTTAATACCTTCTTTTTCCAGTTCTTCTGCCGCGCAAATTCCTTCCCAGGTTGAAGCCAGCTTTATCAAAATGCGTGATTTCTCAACGCCTTGCTGTTGATACAAGTCCACCAGATGGCGCGCTTTTTCAATACTCTTTTCTTTGTCAAAAGAGAGGCGTGCGTCAACTTCTGTCGACACGCGACCGGGTACGATTTTGAGAATTTCTGTACCGAAATTGACTGCCAGTTTGTCACAGGCCGCAACGACTTGTTGTTCCTGGGTCTTGCCATTTTTTTTACCCCAGGCAATGGCATCGTCTATTAAATGCTCATATTGTGATAAACCGGCAGCCTTGAGTAACAGCGAAGGATTGGTGGTGGCATCCTGGGGATGATAATGGCGAATGGACTCTATATCACCGCTGTCTGCCACGACAGTGGTGAACTGTTTGATGCCGTCTAACTCGTTCATAGGAAATACTCCTTGAAAAGTAAAGTGTTAGATGAGTGCGTTAATTCACACTTCTGAGAAATTTCGCTAAACGCATCAAAAAAGCATAGCAGACAGGCATGGTATTGCTGGATGAAGCAGGTAACATCAGTGTTATAGGATTATTACCAAAACATTATTTAATGGGGGAGAGTTTGGGCTTGCTCAGAGTCTCGAAGCTCCGGCAAGGTAATAATGTGCGCCACGTTGTGGGCTGAGGCCGTTGCCCACACCTATTTTTGTGAACGTTACGTGAAAGGAACAACCAAATGGATGAGCAGTTAAAACAAAGTGCACTTGATTTCCATGAATTTCCTGTACCAGGAAAAATCCAGGTTTCTCCGACCAAACCTCTGGCAACGCAGCGCGATCTGGCGCTGGCCTATTCACCGGGTGTCGCCGCGCCTTGTCTTGAAATCGAAAAAGATCCGTTAAAAGCCTACAAATACACCGCGCGCGGTAACCTGGTAGCAGTTATCTCTAACGGTACTGCAGTGCTGGGGTTGGGTAATATTGGCGCGCTGGCAGGTAAACCGGTGATGGAAGGTAAGGGCGTTCTGTTTAAGAAATTCGCCGGGATAGATGTGTTTGACATCGAAGTGGATGAACTGGATCCGGACAAATTTATCGAAGTGGTCGCCGCACTTGAACCGACCTTCGGCGGTATCAACCTCGAAGATATTAAAGCGCCAGAATGTTTCTATATTGAACAGAAACTGCGCGAGCGGATGAACATTCCGGTATTCCACGATGACCAGCACGGGACGGCAATTATCAGCACCGCCGCCATTCTCAACGGCTTACGCGTGGTAGAGAAAAATATCTCCGACGTACGGATGGTGGTTTCTGGTGCGGGCGCAGCGGCAATTGCCTGTATGAACCTGCTGGTGGCGCTGGGTCTGCAAAAACATAACATCGTGGTGTGCGACTCAAAAGGCGTTATTTATCAAGGGCGTGAGCCAAACATGGCGGAAACCAAAGCCGCATATGCGGTAGTGGATGACGGCAAACGTACCCTCGATGATGTGATTGAAGGCGCGGATATTTTCCTTGGCTGTTCCGGCCCGAAAGTGCTGACTCAGGAGATGGTGAAGAAAATGGCTCGCGCGCCAATGATCCTGGCGCTGGCGAACCCGGAACCGGAAATTCTGCCGCCGCTGGCGAAAGAAGTGCGTCCGGATGCCATCATCTGTACCGGCCGTTCTGACTATCCAAACCAGGTCAACAACGTGCTTTGCTTCCCGTTCATCTTCCGTGGAGCGCTTGACGTTGGCGCAACGGCTATCAATGAAGAGATGAAACTGGCGGCGGTACGCGCGATTGCAGAACTGGCCCATGCGGAACAGAGCGAAGTGGTGGCTTCAGCGTATGGCGATCAGGATCTGAGTTTTGGCCCTGAATACATCATTCCAAAACCGTTCGATCCGCGTCTGATCGTCAAGATCGCCCCTGCGGTGGCGAAAGCGGCGATGGAGTCCGGCGTAGCGACGCGTCCGATTGCTGATTTCGATGTCTACATCGATAAGCTGACTGAGTTCGTTTACAAAACCAACCTGTTTATGAAGCCGATTTTCTCCCAGGCTCGCAAAGCGCCGAAGCGCGTAGTTCTGCCGGAAGGGGAAGAGGCGCGCGTTCTGCATGCGACTCAGGAACTGGTAACCCTGGGACTGGCGAAACCGATCCTTATCGGGCGTCCGAACGTTATCGAAATGCGTATTCAGAAACTGGGCTTGCAGATCAAAGCGGGCGTTGATTTTGAGATTGTCAATAACGAATCCGATCCGCGTTTTAAAGAGTACTGGAGCGAATACTTCCAGATCATGAAGCGCCGTGGTGTCACTCAGGAACAGGCGCAGCGTGCGCTGATCAGCAACCCGACGGTGATCGGTGCGATCATGGTTCAGCGTGGGGAAGCCGATGCAATGATCTGCGGTACGGTGGGCGATTATCATGAACATTTTAGCGTGGTGAAAAATGTCTTTGGTTATCGCGATGGCGTTCACACCGCAGGTGCAATGAACGCGCTGCTGCTGCCGAGTGGTAACACCTTTATTGCCGATACCTACGTCAATGACGAACCAGACGCAGAAGAGCTGGCGGAGATCACCTTGATGGCGGCAGAAACTGTCCGTCGTTTCGGTATTGAACCGCGCGTTGCTCTGTTGTCGCACTCCAACTTTGGTTCTTCTGACTGCCCGTCGTCGAGCAAAATGCGTCAGGCGCTGGAACTGGTCAGGGAACGTGCGCCAGAACTGATGATTGATGGTGAAATGCACGGCGATGCGGCGCTGGTAGAAGCGATTCGCAACGACCGTATGCCGGACAGCACCCTGAAAGGTTCCGCTAATATTCTGGTGATGCCGAACATGGAAGCAGCTCGAATTAGTTACAACTTACTGCGCGTTTCCAGCTCGGAAGGTGTCACTGTCGGCCCGGTGCTGATGGGTGTGGCAAAACCGGTTCACGTGTTAACGCCGATCGCGTCAGTGCGTCGTATTGTCAACATGGTGGCGCTCGCCGTGGTTGAAGCGCAAACCCAGCCGCTGTAATTCTTCCTTAACTATCACGCTTACCCTGAGTAATTCGGGGTAAGCGATTTTTATATTATCAATACCTCTTACTGCTTTTACTAATAGCAAATAAATTACCCGACATTAAAAAGTAATATTTTTATATTTATTCATGCGCTGCATATGAAAGTTTATATCTCACGGTAAATATCTCTCCATTCTTAGTGATCTATCTCACCTTTTAAACGCGATTGCCGAATTTTGTTATTTACTCTGACGAAAAATTGTCACGATACACTCACGTTTTTTACAGGCGGCGACTCATGGACAAAGAACGCATCATTCAGGAATTTGTACCCGGAAAACAGGTTACGCTGGCGCATCTGATCGCGCATCCAGGCGAAGAACTGGCGAAGAAAATCGGCGTTCCGGATGCGGGCGCAATTGGCATTATGACGCTAACTCCAGGCGAAACAGCGATGATTGCCGGTGATTTAGCACTAAAAGCCGCTGATGTGCATATCGGTTTTCTCGACCGTTTTAGCGGCGCGCTGGTGATTTATGGCTCGGTGGGCGCAGTAGAAGAAGCGTTATCACAAACCGTCAGCGGTTTAGGACGCTTATTAAATTATACGCTTTGTGAAATGACCAAAAGTTAATACGAGGCATTCATGAAACGAATTGCGTTTGTGGGTACCGTCGGGGCAGGAAAAACAACGTTATTTAATGCGTTGCAGGGAGATTATACCCTCGCCAGAAAAACACAGGCTGTGGAATTTAATCATAATGGTGATATTGATACTCCGGGTGAATATTTTAGCCATCCCCGGTGGTATCACGCCTTAATAACCACGCTACAGGATGTGGACATGCTGATATATGTCCACGGCGCGAATGATCCGGAAAGCCGATTACCTGCCGGGCTGCTGGATATTGGCGCCAGTAAACGGCAAATCGCCGTCATCAGTAAAACGGACATGCCGGATGCTGACGTCACCGCAACGCGACAGTTATTGCTTGAGACTGGCTTTGAAGAGCCAATTTTCACGCTAAACAGCCATGACCCGCAAAGCGTGCAGCAACTGGTGGATTATCTGGCATCTCTCACCGAACAGGAGGAAGCAGGTGAAAAAACTCATCACAGCGAATGATATTCGTGAAGCACACGCGCGCGGCGAACAGGCAATGTCCGTGGTTCTGCGCGCCAGCATTATTACCCCGGAAGCCCGCGAAGTGGCGGACCTGCTGGGTTTTACCATCACCGAATGCGATGAATCGACCCCGGTAACGGCATCCGTTCCCGCCAGCGCGCCAGCCGATAAAAACGACATCCAGCGCATCCGCGAAACCATCATCGCCCAGTTGCCGGAAGGCCAGTTTACCGAAAGTCTGGTCGCGCAGTTGATGGAAAAAGTGATGAAGGAAAAACAGTCGCTGGAGCAGGGCGCAATGCAGCCGAGCTTTAAATCGGTGACGGGTAAAGGCGGCATTAAAGTGATCGACGGCAGCAGCGTTAAGTTTGGTCGTTTCGACGGTGCAGAGCCGCACTGCGTCGGTTTAACGGATCTGGTCACCGGAGACGACGGCAGCAGCATGGCCGCCGGTTTTATGCAGTGGGACAACGCCTTCTTCCCGTGGACCCTGAACTACGACGAAATCGACATGGTACTGGAAGGGGAACTGCATGTTCGCCACGAAGGCGAAACCATGATCGCCAAAGCGGGCGACGTGATGTTTATCCCGAAAGGCTCCAGCATTGAATTTGGTACGACATCCAGCGTGAAATTCCTGTATGTCGCCTGGCCGGCTAACTGGCAATCCCTATGAAAGATTTCATCACCGAAGCATGGCTAAGAGCGAACCATACGCTCAGCGAAGGCGCAGAGATCCATCTCCCTGCGGACAGTCGCCTGACGCCCTCTGCCCGGGAGTTACTGGAAAGCCGCCATCTGCGCATCAAGTTTATTGACGAGCGGGGCAGCCTGTTCGTTGACGATGAACAGCAGCAGCCGCAGCCCGTTCACGGTCTGACCAGTAGCGATGACCATCCGCAGGCATGCTGCGAACTGTGCCGCCAGCCGGTGGCGAAAAAGCCGGATACGCTGACTCACCTGTCGGCGGAAAAAATGGTCGCCAAAAGCGATCCGCGTCTGGGTTTTCGCGCTGTTCTCGACAGCACCATTGCGCTGGCAGTGTGGCTGCAAATTGAACTGGCAGAACCGTGGCAGCCGTGGCTGGCGGATATCCGTTCGCGTCTTGGCAACATTATGCGTGCCGATGCGTTGAGCGAACCGCTGGGCTGCCAGGCGATTGTCGGACTTTCTGATGAAGATCTGCACCGGCTTTCTCACCAGCCGCTGCGCTATCTCGACCACGATCATCTGGTGCCGGAAGCCAGCCACGGACGCGATGCGGCGTTGCTGAATCTGCTACGCACCAAAGTGCGTGAAGCCGAAACCGTAGCGGCGCAGGTGTTTATCAACCGCAGTTTTGAAGTATTACGCCCGGACATCTTGCAGGCGCTGAACCGCCTTTCCAGCACGGTTTACGTAATGATGATCCTGAGCGTAACGAAGCACCCGCTAACGGTGAAGCAGATCCAACAACGACTGGGAGAAACGCAATGATTATTGAACGTTGTCGTGAACTGGCGTTGCGAGCGCCCGCCAGAGTGGTTTTTCCGGATGCGTTAGACCAGCGCGTACTGAAAGCCGCGCAGTACCTGCATCAACAAGGACTGGCGACGCCTATTCTGGTCGCCAGTCCGTTTGAACTTCGTCAGTTTGCGCTCAGTCACGGCGTAGCGATGGACGGGCTACAGGTGATTGATCCGCATGGCAACATCACAATGCGGGAAGAATTTGCCCAACGTTGGTTAGCTCGCGCGGGAGAAAAAACACCGCCGGATGCGCTGGAAAAACTCACCGATCCGCTGATGTTCGCCGCCGCAATGGTTAGCGCCGGTAAAGCGGATGTCTGTATTGCAGGCAACCTCTCTTCTACAGCGAATGTGCTGCGTGCCGGATTACGCATTATTGGTTTGCAGCCGGGCTGTAAAACGCTCTCCTCCATTTTCCTGATGTTGCCGCAGTACAGCGGCCCGGCGTTGGGCTTTGCCGATTGCAGCGTGGTGCCACAGCCGACGGCGGCGCAGCTGGCGGATATCGCGCTTGCCAGCGCCGAAACCTGGCGCGCCATCACCGGAGAAGAGCCGCGCGTGGCGATGCTGTCGTTTTCCAGTAACGGTAGCGCCCGTCACCCCTGCGTTGCCAATGTCCAGCAGGCGACAGAAATCGTCCGTGAGCGCGCACCAAAGCTGGTAGTCGATGGCGAGTTGCAGTTTGACGCCGCCTTTGTGCCGGATGTCGCGGCGCAAAAAGCGCCTGCCAGCCCGCTACAGGGCAAAGCTAATGTAATGGTTTTTCCGTCGCTGGAAGCCGGAAATATTGGCTACAAAATCGCACAACGACTCGGCGGATATCGTGCTGTCGGGCCATTGATACAAGGACTTGCCGCGCCGATGCACGATCTCTCTCGTGGTTGTAGCGTGCAGGAAATTATCGAACTGGCGCTGGTAGCAGCCGTACCACGTCAGACAGAAGTGAACCGCGAGAGCAGTTTACAAACACTGGTTGAATGAACGGTCCCGTTCTGGACCCTTATAAAGAGGAAAACACAATGGAAGCATTAGGAATGATCGAAACCCGGGGCCTGGTTGCACTGATTGAGGCTTCTGACGCGATGGTTAAAGCTGCGCGTGTCAAGCTGGTTGGTGTTAAGCAGATTGGCGGTGGCCTGTGTACTGCGATGGTTCGCGGTGATGTTGCAGCCTGTAAGGCCGCGACCGATGCAGGTGCCGCAGCGGCACAGCGTATCGGCGAGCTGGTATCCGTACACGTTATCCCGCGTCCGCACGGCGACCTGGAAGAAGTTTTTCCGATCGGCCTGAAAGGCGATAGCAGCAACCTGTAATCACCCTGTGTGACGTCGATTCGGGCGTCACGCTCTCTCCTTTTTCATTTTACCTTCTGCGGAGGGTAGGGGGAGCTTTTACCTGAAATACGCCACGGAGGCGGGTATGAAACTGGCAGTCGTCACTGGACAAATTGTTTGTACCGTACGCCATCACGGACTGGCGCATGACAAATTGCTGATGGTGGAAATGATTGATCCACAAGGTAAGCCTGACGGGCAATGTGCCGTCGCCATCGACAATATTGGCGCGGGAACCGGGGAGTGGGTGTTGCTGGTGAGCGGTAGTTCCGCCCGCCAGGCGCATAAAAGCGAAACGTCACCGGTCGATCTATGCGTGATTGGCATCGTCGATGAGGTGGTGTCTGGCGGTCAGGTAATTTTCCACAAATAAGGCAGAACATCATGAATCAACAGGATATTGAACAGGTGGTGAAAGCGGTACTGCTGAAAATGCAAAGCAGTGATACGCCGCCCGCCGCCGTTCATGAGATGGGCGTTTTCGCTTCCCTGGATGACGCCGTTGCAGCCGCTAAAGTGGCGCAACTTGGGTTAAAAAGCGTGGCAATGCGCCAGTTAGCCATTGCTGCCATTCGTGAAGCAGGCGAAAAACACGCCAGAGATTTAGCGGAACTTGCCGTCAGTGAAACCGGCATGGGTCGCGTTGAAGATAAGTTTGCCAAAAACGTCGCCCAGGCGCGCGGCACGCCGGGCGTAGAGTGCCTCTCTCCGCAGGTGCTGACCGGCGACAACGGCCTGACGTTAATTGAAAACGCGCCCTGGGGCGTAGTGGCTTCGGTAACGCCGTCCACTAACCCGGCGGCAACCGTAATTAACAACGCCATCAGCCTGATTGCCGCGGGCAACAGCGTCATTTTTGCCCCGCATCCGGCGGCGAAAAAAGTCTCCCAGCGGGCGATCACGCTGCTCAACCAGGCGATTGTTGCCGCAGGCGGGCCGGAAAACTTACTGGTTACTGTAGCAAATCCGGATATCGAAACCGCGCAACGCTTGTTCAAGTTTCCGGGCATAGGCCTTTTGGTGGTGACCGGCGGCGAAGCGGTAGTAGAAGCGGCGCGTAAACACACCAATAAACGTCTAATTGCCGCAGGCGCTGGCAACCCGCCGCTAGTGGTGGATGAAACCGCTGACCTCGCCCGTGCTGCTCAGTCCATCGTCAAAGGCGCGTCTTTCGATAACAACATCATTTGTGCCGACGAAAAGGTACTGATTGTTGTTGATAGCGTAGCCGATGAACTGATGCGTCTGATGGAAGGCCAGCACGCGGTGAAACTGACCGCAGAACAGGCGCAGCAGCTGCAACCGGTGTTGCTGAAAAATATCGACGAGCGCGGAAAAGGCACCGTCAGCCGTGACTGGGTTGGTCGCGACGCAGGCAAAATCGCGGCGGCAATCGGCCTTAAAGTTCCGCAAGAAACGCGTCTGCTGTTTGTGGAAACCACCGCAGAACATCCGTTTGCCGTGACCGAACTGATGATGCCGGTGCTGCCCGTCGTGCGCGTCGCCAACGTGGCGGATGCCATTGCGCTGGCGGTGAAACTGGAAGGCGGTTGCCACCACACGGCGGCAATGCACTCGCGCAATATCGAGAACATGAATCAGATGGCGAACGCTATTGATACCAGCATTTTCGTCAAGAACGGACCGTGCATTGCCGGGCTGGGGCTGGGCGGGGAAGGCTGGACCACCATGACCATCACCACGCCAACCGGTGAAGGGGTAACCAGCGCGCGTACGTTTGTCCGTCTGCGTCGCTGTGTATTAGTCGATGCGTTTCGCATTGTTTAAGGAGTAACAGATGGCGCACGACGAACAATGGCTCACCCCACGTCTGCAAACGGCGGCAACGCTGTGTAACCAGACGCCCGCCGTTACGGAATCTCCGCTGTGGTTGGGGGTGGATCTGGGCACCTGCGATGTGGTGTCGATGGTTGTCGACCGCGACGGTCAGCCGGTGGCGGTATGCCTCGACTGGGCCGATGTGGTCCGCGACGGCATCGTCTGGGATTTCTTCGGCGCTGTCACCATTATTCGTCGCCATCTCGACACCCTTGAGCAGCAATTCGGTCGCCGTTTTAGCCATGCGGCGACCTCTTTTCCTCCTGGTACGGACCCGCGTATTTCCATCAACGTGCTGGAGTCTGCCGGGCTGGAAGTGAGCCATGTGCTGGATGAACCAACCGCAGTCGCGGATCTGCTGCAACTGGACAACGCCGGCGTAGTGGATATCGGCGGCGGCACTACCGGCATTGCCATCGTGAAAAAGGGCAAGGTGACTTACTCGGCAGATGAAGCGACCGGCGGACATCACATCTCTTTGACCCTTGCCGGAAATCGCCGTATTTCGCTGGAAGAGGCGGAGCAGTACAAGCGCAGTAATGCGCAGGAAATCTGGCCGGTTGTGAAACCGGTCTACGAAAAAATGGCAGACATTGTCGCCCGACATATTGAAGGGCAGGGCATTGCCGATTTATGGCTGGCGGGCGGTGCCTGTATGCAACCGGGCGTGGCGGAACTGTTTCGTAAACAATTCCCGGCGTTACAGGTGTATTTACCGCAGCACAGTCTATTTATGACCCCGCTGGCGATTGCCAGTAGCGGGCGAGAGAAAGCGGAGGGGCTATATGCAAAATGAATTGCAGAGCGCGCTCTTTCAGGCGTTCGACACCCTGAATCTGCAACGGGTAAAAACATTTAGCGTTCCACCGGTGACGCTTTGCGGTCCGGGCGCGGTGAGCAGTTGCGGGCAGGAAGTGCAAACGCGTGGGCTGAAACATCTGTTCGTGATGGCAGACAGCTTTTTGCATCAGGCGGGGATGATCGCCGGGCTGACGCGCAGCCTGGCCGTAAAAGGTATCGCCATGACGCTCTGGCCATGTCCGGTGGGCGAACCGTGCATCACCGACGTGTGTGCAGCCGTGGCGCAGTTGCGTGAATCAGGCTGTGATGGGGTGATCGCGTTTGGCGGCGGCTCGGTGCTCGATGCAGCGAAAGCCGTGGCGTTGCTGGTGACGAACCCGGATATCACGCTGGCAGAAATGTCAGAAACCAGCGTTCTGCAACCGCGCTTGCCGCTGATTGCCATTCCAACTACCGCCGGAACTGGCTCTGAAACGACTAACGTGACGGTGATTATCGACGCGGTGAGCGGGCGCAAGCAGGTGTTAGCGCATGCCTCGCTGATGCCGGATGTGGCGATCCTCGACGCCGCGCTGACCGAAGGTGTGCCGTCGCATGTCACGGCCATGACCGGCATTGATGCGTTAACTCATGCCATTGAAGCGTACAGCGCGCTGAACGCCACACCGTTTACCGACAGTCTGGCGATTGGTGCCATTGCGATGATTGGCAAATCGCTGCCGAAAGCGGTGGGCTACGGTCACGACCTTGCCGCCCGCGAGAGCATGTTGCTCGCCTCGTGCATGGCGGGAATGGCGTTTTCCAACGCCGGGCTGGGGTTGTGCCACGCGATGGCGCATCAGCCGGGCGCGGCGCTGCATATTCCGCACGGTCTGGCGAACGCCATGCTGCTGCCAACGGTGATGGAATTTAACCGGATGGTCTGTCGTGAACGCTTTAGCCAGATTGGTCGGGCGCTGCGAACTAAAAAATCCGACGATCGTGACGCTATTAACGCGGTAAGTGAGCTGATTGCGGAAGTTGGGATTGGTAAACGACTGGGCGATGTTGGTGCGACATCTGCGCATTACGGTGCATGGGCACAGGCCGCGCTGGACGATATTTGTCTGCGCAGCAACCCGCGTACCGCCAGCCTGGAGCAGATTATCGGCCTGTATGCAGCGGCGCAATAAATGCCGGATGCGACGCTTGCCGCGTCTTATCCGGCCTACGGGATTGCACATGTAGGGCGGATAAGGCGTTTACGCCGCATCCGCCAGTGGCGCGATGCAAATGCCGGATGCGACGCTTGCCGCGTCTTATCCGGCCTGGGGGATTGCACATGTAGGGCGGATAAGGCGTTCACGCCGCATCCGCCAGTGGCGCGGTGCAAATGCCGGATGCGACGCTTGCCGCGTCTTATCCGGCCTACGGGATTGCACATGTAGGGCGGATAAGGCTTCACGCAGCATCCGCTAATAAATAACAACTAACAGGGAGTAAAGGCGATGGGAATTAACGAAATCATCATGTACATCATGATGTTCTTTATGCTGATAGCTGCCGTAGACAGGATCCTGTCGCAGTTCGGCGGTTCTGCTCGTTTCCTCGGTAAGTTCGGTAAAAGTATCGAAGGATCAGGCGGTCAGTTCGAAGAAGGCTTTATGGCAATGGGCGCTCTGGGCCTGGCGATGGTCGGTATGACCGCGCTGGCACCGGTACTGGCCCACGTACTTGGGCCGGTAATTATCCCGGTTTACGAAATGCTCGGCGCAAACCCATCAATGTTCGCCGGAACGCTGCTGGCGTGCGATATGGGCGGCTTCTTCCTCGCCAAAGAGCTGGCGGGCGGCGACGTAGCAGCGTGGCTATACTCTGGGTTAATTCTCGGATCGATGATGGGGCCAACGATTGTGTTTTCCATTCCGGTGGCGCTCGGCATTATCGAACCTTCTGACCGTCGTTACCTGGCGCTCGGCGTACTGGCGGGCATTGTGACCATTCCGATTGGCTGTATCGCTGGTGGTCTGGTGGCTATGTATTCCGGTGTGCAAATCAACGGTCAGCCGGTGGAATTCACTTTTGCCCTGATCCTGATGAACATGATCCCGGTACTTATCGTCGCGGTACTGGTGGCGCTGGGGCTGAAATTCATCCCGGAAAAAATGATCAATGGCTTCCAGATCTTTGCCAAATTTCTCGTCGCATTGATCACCCTCGGTCTTGCTGCCGCAGTAGTGAAATTCCTGCTCGGCTGGGAATTGATCCCAGGACTTGATCCTATCTTTATGGCCCCTGGCGATAAACCAGGCGAAGTGATGCGCGCCATTGAAGTTATCGGCTCTATCTCCTGCGTGCTGTTAGGTGCGTATCCGATGGTGCTGTTGCTGACTCGCTGGTTTGAAAAACCGCTGATGAGCGTCGGTAAAGTGCTGAATATGAACAACATCGCGGCGGCAGGCATGGTGGCAACGCTTGCCAACAATATCCCCATGTTCGGCATGATGAAGCAGATGGATACCCGCGGCAAAGTGATCAACTGCGCATTCGCCGTTTCCGCTGCCTTCGCCCTGGGCGACCACTTAGGCTTCGCCGCTGCCAACATGAACGCCATGATCTTCCCGATGATTGTCGGCAAGTTGATTGGCGGTGTTACGGCGATTGGCGTAGCGATGATGCTGGTGCCAAAAGAAGACGCGACCACGGCTAAAACCGCAGCGGAGGCGCAATCGTGAGTACTCGCCAGCTACTGAGCGTCGGTATCGATATCGGCACCACCACCACCCAGGTGATCTTCTCCCACCTGGAGCTGGTTAACCGTGCGGCGGTGTCGCAGGTGCCGCGCTACGAATTCATCAAACGCGAAATTAGCTGGCAAAGTCCGGTGTTCTTTACTCCTGTCGATAAACAGGGCGGTTTAAAAGAAGCGGAACTGAAAACCTTAATCCTCGAGCAATATCAGGCCGCGGGCATTGCGCCAGAAAGCGTTGATTCCGGTGCCATCATCATCACCGGTGAAAGCGCAAAAACCCGCAATGCTCGCCCGGCGGTGATGGCGCTCTCTCAGTCGCTGGGCGATTTTGTCGTCGCCAGCGCCGGGCCGCACCTCGAATCCGTGATCGCCGGTCACGGTGCCGGGGCGCAAACCCTTTCTGAACAACGGCTGTGTCGGGTACTGAATATCGACATCGGCGGTGGCACCGCGAACTACGCCCTGTTCGATGCCGGAAAAATCAGCGGCACTGCCTGCCTCAACGTCGGTGGTCGCCTGCTGGAAACCGACAGCCAGGGGCGCGTGGTCTACGCTCATAAACCGGGGCAGATGATTGTGGATGAGTGCTTCGGTGCAGGCACTGACGCCCGTTCGCTGACCGGCGCGCAGCTGGTGCAGGTTACCCGGCGGATGGCAGAACTGATTGTCGAAGTGATTGACGGAACGCTCTCGCCGCTCGCACAGGCATTAATGCAAACCGGTTTGCTGCCCGCAGGTGTTACGCCCGAAATCATTACGCTTTCTGGCGGCGTGGGCGAATGTTATCGCCACCAGCCCGCCGACCCGTTCTGTTTTGCCGATATTGGCCCGCTGCTGGCAACGGCGCTGCATGACCATCCGCGCCTGCGTGAGATGAACGTACAGTTTCCGGCGCAAACCGTGCGCGCCACGGTGATTGGCGCGGGCGCGCATACCCTTTCGCTCTCTGGCAGCACAATCTGGCTTGAGGGCGTACAACTGCCGCTGCGCAATTTGCCGGTGGCGATCCCGATTGATGAAACGGATCTGGTGAGTGCCTGGCAACAGGCGCTGATTCAGCTGGATCTTGATCCCAAAACTGACGCGTACGTGCTGGCGCTTCCCGCCTCGCTGCCTGTGCGTTACGCCGCGGTACTGACGGTCATCAACGCGCTGGTCGATTTCGTCGCGCGTTTTCCGAATCCGCATCCCCTGCTGGTGGTGGCCGGGCAGGACTTTGGTAAAGCTCTGGGCATGTTGTTGCGCCCACAGCTACAACAACTCCCGTTGGCAGTCATTGACGAAGTGATTGTCCGCGCGGGGGACTATATCGACATTGGTACGCCTCTTTTTGGCGGATCGGTTGTGCCGGTGACGGTGAAATCACTCGCATTTCCTTCCTGAGGGAACGACTTATGAAACTAAAGACCACATTGTTCGGCAATGTATATCAGTTTAAGGATGTAAAAGAGGTGCTGGCTAAAGCCAACGAACTGCGTTCGGGGGATGTGCTGGCGGGCGTCGCAGCGGCAAGCTCACAGGAGCGCGTGGCGGCAAAGCAGGTGTTGTCGGAAATGACGGTGGCAGACATCCGCAACAATCCGGTGATTGCCTATGAAGATGACTGTGTGACGCGGTTGATTCAGGACGACGTTAACGAAACGGCCTATAACCAGATTAAAAACTGGAGCATCAGCGAACTGCGTGAGTATGTGCTGAGCGACGAAACCAGCGTGGACGACATTGCCTTTACCCGCAAAGGGCTGACTTCGGAAGTGGTTGCGGCGGTAGCGAAGATTTGCTCCAACGCGGACCTGATCTACGGCGCGAAGAAAATGCCGGTGATCAAAAAGGCCAATACCACTATCGGTATTCCGGGCACCTTCAGCGCCCGTTTGCAACCGAACGATACCCGTGACGACGTGCAAAGTATCGCCGCGCAAATCTACGAAGGGCTTTCCTTCGGGGTGGGCGATGCGGTGATCGGCGTAAACCCAGTGACGGACGACGTGGAAAACTTAAGCCGCGTGCTGGACACCATCTATGGCGTGATCGACAAATTCAACATCCCAACCCAGGGCTGTGTACTGGCGCACGTCACCACGCAAATTGAAGCGATCCGTCGCGGCGCGCCGGGCGGGCTGATTTTCCAGAGTATCTGCGGCAGCGAAAAAGGGCTGAAAGAGTTTGGCGTGGAGCTGGCGATGCTCGACGAAGCGCGCGCAGTGGGCGCGGAGTTCAACCGTATTGCCGGGGAAAACTGCCTCTACTTTGAAACCGGGCAAGGTTCGGCGCTGTCGGCGGGAGCCAACTACGGCGCAGACCAGGTGACCATGGAAGCGCGTAACTACGGGCTGGCGCGTCATTACGATCCGTTTATCGTCAACACCGTGGTCGGCTTTATTGGGCCGGAGTATCTCTACAACGACCGCCAGATTATCCGTGCTGGCTTAGAAGATCACTTTATGGGCAAGCTGAGTGGCATCTCTATGGGCTGTGACTGCTGCTACACCAACCACGCTGACGCTGACCAGAACCTCAACGAAAACCTGATGATCCTGCTCGCGACCGCAGGCTGCAACTACATCATGGGGATGCCGCTGGGCGATGACATCATGCTCAACTACCAGACCACGGCGTTCCACGACACCGCCACTGTGCGTCAGTTACTCAACCTGCGTCCGTCACCAGAGTTTGAACGTTGGCTGGAAAGCATGGGCATTATGGCAAACGGTCGCCTGACCAAACGGGCGGGCGATCCGTCACTGTTCTTCTGATGACGCGGAGATAACACATCATGGATCAAAAACAGATTGAAGAAATTGTACGCAGCGTGATGGCGTCAATGGGACAAACGGCCCCCGCGCCGTCAGAAGCAAAGTGCGCCACCACCAACTGTGCGGCACCGGTGACCTCGGAAAGCTGTGCGCTGGATTTAGGTTCCGCGGAAGCAAAAGCGTGGATTGGCGTTGAAAATCCGCATCGTGCGGATGTGTTAACAGAACTGCGCCGCAGCACCGTGGCCCGCGTTTGTACCGGTCGTGCCGGTCCGCGTCCGCGCACCCAGGCGCTGCTGCGTTTCCTGGCCGATCACTCTCGTTCGAAAGATACCGTACTTAAAGAAGTGCCGGAAGAGTGGGTGAAAGCGCAGGGCTTGCTGGAAGTCCGCTCCGAAATCAGCGACAAAAATCTCTACCTGACTCGCCCGGATATGGGTCGCCGCTTGTGTGCAGAAGCTGTTGAAGCGCTGAAAGCACAGTGTGTCGCCAATCCGGACGTCCAGGTCGTTATCTCCGATGGCCTGTCGACTGATGCGATCACCGTGAACTACGAAGAGATCCTGCCACCGCTGATGGCGGGCCTGAAACAGGCCGGGCTGAAAGTCGGTACACCATTCTTTGTTCGTTATGGTCGCGTGAAGATTGAAGATCAGATCGGTGAGATCCTCGGGGCGAAAGTGGTGATCCTGCTGGTGGGCGAACGTCCGGGGTTGGGGCAGTCAGAAAGCCTCTCCTGCTACGCCGTTTACTCGCCGCGTATGGCGACCACCGTTGAGGCCGACCGTACCTGCATCTCTAACATTCACCAGGGCGGTACCCCGCCGGTTGAAGCCGCAGCAGTCATTGTGGATTTGGCAAAACGTATGCTGGAGCAGAAAGCATCCGGCATCAACATGACCCGATAAGGAGGCATCATGCCAGCTTTAGATTTGATTCGACCGTCTGTCACCGCTATGCGGGTGATTGCCTCCGTTAACGCCGATTTTGCGCGTGAACTGAAATTGCCGCCGCATATTCGTAGCCTCGGTCTGATTTCTGCCGACTCCGATGACGTAACCTACATTGCGGCTGACGAAGCGACCAAACAAGCGATGGTAGAAGTGGTATATGGTCGCTCGCTGTATGCGGGAGCGGCACACGGCCCGTCACCGACTGCCGGTGAAGTGCTGATTATGCTTGGTGGGCCAAACCCGGCGGAAGTGCGTGCAGGTCTGGATGCGATGGTTGCGCATATTGAAAATGGCGCTGCTTTCCAGTGGGCTAATGATGCGCAAGATACGGCATTCCTGGCACATGTAGTTTCGCGTACCGGTTCTTATCTCTCATCAACCGCCGGGATCACGCTTGGCGATCCGATGGCGTATCTGGTGGCACCGCCGCTGGAAGCGACCTACGGCATTGATGCAGCGTTGAAATCTGCCGACGTACAGCTGGTGACCTATGTCCCGCCGCCGTCTGAGACCAACTATTCAGCGGCATTTTTAACCGGTAGCCAGGCAGCGTGTAAAGCGGCCTGCAACGCCTTTACCGATGCAGTGCTGGAAATCGCGCGTAATCCAATCCAGCGTGCGTAACGGAGGTTGCTGATGATCAATGCACTGGGATTGCTGGAAGTGGACGGCATGGTCGCCGCAATCGATGCGGCGGATGCGATGCTGAAAGCGGCTAACGTGCGTCTGCTGAGTCATGAAGTGCTTGACCCTGGCCGGTTAACGCTGGTGGTGGAAGGCGATCTGGAGGCGTGTCGTGCGGCGCTGGACGCAGGTTGTGCTGCTGCGATGCGTACCGGGCGTGTCATCAGCCGTAAAGAAATCGGTCGGCCAGATGATGACACCCAGTGGCTGATTGGTGGCTTTAACCGCCAGCCGAAGCAACCTGGAAAGGAACCCTGCGTGCCTGCTATCGTCGAGGAGTCTCCTGACGAGTTGTTGACGCTGTTAACATCAGTACGTCAGGGAATGACGGCAGGAGAAGTGGCTGCCCACTTTGACTGGCCGCTGGAAAAAGCCAGAAATGCGCTCGAACAGCTCTTTTCTGCTGGGACGTTACGTAAACGCAGCAGTCGTTATCGTCTCAAGTCCCATTAATCTGTCGGAGGTGCCGGGTGTCATATAACACCCGGCATTAACATCATGAAAAAGACCCGTACAGCCAATTTGCACCATCTTTATCATGAACCCTTATCCGAAAACCTGAAGCTTACGCCGAAGGTCGAAGTGGATAATGTTCATCAACGACAGACAACGGATGTCTATGAACATGCTTTGACGATTACCGCCTGGCAGCAGATTTACGATCAGCTGCATCCGGGCAAGTTTCATGGTGAATTTACGGAAATTCTACTCGATGATATTCAGGTCTTTCGTGAGTACACCGGTCTGGCGCTGCGCCAGTCGTGCCTGGTCTGGCCGAACTCGTTCTGGTTTGGCATTCCGGCGACGCGCGGCGAACAAGGATTCATTGGATCGCAATGTCTGGGAAGCGCGGAAATTGCGACGCGCCCTGGCGGCACGGAGTTTGAACTGAGTACGCCAGACGATTACACGATCCTTGGCGTGGTGCTTTCAGAAGATGTCATTACCCGGCAGGCTAACTTTTTGCATAATCCGGATCGGGTATTACATATGCTGCGTAACCAGTCGGCGCTGGAAGTGAAAGAGCAGCATAAAGCCGCTTTGTGGGGTTTTGTGCAACAGGCTCTGGCGACATTTTGCGAGAACCCGGAGAATTTGCATCAGCCTGCGGTGCGTAAAGTGCTTGGTGATAATTTGCTAATGGCGATGGGGGCGATGCTGGAAGAAGCGCAGCCAATGGTGACGGCGCAAAGCATCAGTCATCAGAGTTACCGCCGATTGCTTTCCCGCGCCCGTGAATATGTGCTGGAAAACATGTCCGAACCGGTAACCGTGCTGGACTTATGTAATCATCTGCACGTCAGCCGCCGCACGCTACAAAACGCGTTTCACGCTATTTTAGGTATTGGCCCGAACGCGTGGCTGAAACGCATTCGCCTGAACGCCGTGCGCCGTGAACTGATAAGCCCGTGGTCGCAAAGCACAACGGTAAAAGATGCCGCCATGCAGTGGGGATTCTGGCATCTGGGGCAATTCGCTACGGATTACCAGCAACTGTTTGCCGAGAAGCCGTCGTTGACGTTGCATCAGCGGATGCAGGAGTTGGGGTAAGGGAGTTACACCCAATCCCTGACCTTAATAAACTCACTCAACGCCGCTTCTGGACTGCCATCTTTTGGCTGATAATCATACTCCCAGCGTACCAGTGGTGGCATTGACATCAGGATAGACTCGGTGCGCCCGCCAGTTTGTAAGCCAAACAGTGTGCCGCGATCCCATACCAGGTTGAATTCGACATAGCGACCGCGACGGTAGAGCTGAAAATTGCGCTCGCGTTCGCCGTATTCCATTGCTTTACGCCGTTCAACAATCGGTAAATAAGCGTCGATGTAGCCTTTACCTACCGCCTGCATAAAGGCAAAACAGTGGTCGAAGTCTGGCGTGTTCAGATCATCAAAGAACAGTCCGCCAATGCCGCGCTGTTCGTTGCGATGTTTGAGGTAGAAATAATCGTCGCACCACTTTTTGTAGCGTGGATAAACATCTTCGCCAAACGGTTGGCACAGGTCGCGGGCGGTGCGGTGCCAGTGAATGGCATCTTCTTCAAAACCATAGAAAGGGGTTAAGTCAAAACCACCGCCAAACCACCAGACGGGATCGGCACCCGGTTTTTCGGCCATAAAAAAGCGCACGTTAGCGTGGCTGGTGGGAACATACGGATTATGCGGGTGCACCACTAAAGAAACGCCCATCGCCTCGAAACTGCGCCCGGCAAGTTCCGGGCGATGAGCGGTGGCGGAAGCGGGCATCGCGTCGCCGTGGACGTGAGAAAAGTTGACGCCCGCCTGTTCGAAAACACCACCATTACGCAACACCCGACTACGCCCGCCGCCACCCGCTTCACGCTGCCAGCTATCTTCGATAAATTCTGCGCCATCGACGGCGGTCAGCTGCTGACAAATCGTATCCTGAAGGTTGAGCAGAAACTGTTTAATCTGGTGTGCGTCGGGTTTCATAACTTACCGCTTTTTCGAGTGTGCTTTCTGGTTGTCAAACCAGTGAAAATAACTGATCACGCCTTCGGCAATCGCTGTGGCGATTTTCTGGCGAAACGCCGCCGTGCCTAACAGCTGCTCTTCTTCCGGGTTAGTGATAAACGAGGTTTCCACCAGCACCGAAGGAACCGACGGTGATTTCAACACCACAAACGCGGCTTGTTCAGTATTGCGGCTGTGCAGTTTATGCACCGGCTTAATCTTTTTCAGAATATGCGAGCCGAGCGTCAGGCTGTTTTTAATGGTATCTGTTTGCACCAGATCAAACAGCACTTGTTGCAATAGGTGATCCCTGTCGGTCGCCTTTTTCCCGGCGACTTCATCTGCACGGTTTTCGCGTTCCGACAAATATTTTGCCATCGCGCTACTTGCGCCACGGTTAGAGAGGGCAAAGACCGATGCTCCGGCAGCTTTCGGGTTAGTAAAACCGTCGGCGTGAATTGACATAAACAGGTCAGCACCATGTTTATGGGCGATTTCAACGCGATCGTACAGTGGAATAAAGGTGTCGCCAGAACGTGTCAGCCGCGCATCAATACCATGATTGCGCAATATGGAACGGACATTTTTGGCAATCGCCAGCACCACGTGTTTTTCTTTCGACCCGTTGCGGCCAATCGCCCCGGTATCAATCCCGCCGTGGCCTGGATCGAGAACGACTACCCGCTTGCTCCCGGCTTTTTTGGTTTTCGGCTTAGTGTGTCCGTTGCTGGTTTTTAAAGGTTCTTCTTTGGCGATGGCTTGTGACATTCCTGACAACGTCAGGGCAGCCAATCCGGCTTTCAGCACCTGGCGGCGCGAAGTGAGTGTTTTTAGTGGTTTAAAAGTGCTCATACGGCCTGAGTTGTAATAATGAAGTTCCAGATGTTATATCGTATCGCGTAATCCGTTACGACGGTTTGCTGGTGAGAATTGTTTTACTTTTCATTTCAATAAATGACAACGTGCCATTATGCCACTTTTTCAACCGATTTTCGTCAGATATTGGCTAATTCGACCGTTCACGCCATAATCACCCTTTTAACCCCCAAAAAGGTAACCAATACCATGGAGATACGCGTATTTCGCCAGGAAGATTTCGAAGAGGTCATCACCCTTTGGGAGCGTTGCGACTTGCTGCGTCCGTGGAACGATCCGGAAATGGACATCGAGCGCAAGATGAACCATGACGTCAGTTTGTTCCTGGTCGCGGAAGTGAACGGTGAAGTGGTGGGAACGGTGATGGGCGGTTATGACGGGCATCGTGGGTCTGCTTATTATCTTGGCGTGCATCCGGAGTTTCGCGGGCGCGGCATTGCTAACGCGTTGCTTAATCGGCTGGAGAAAAAGTTAATTGCCCGCGGCTGCCCGAAAATTCAGATCAACGTGCCGGAAGATAATGACATGGTGCTTGGGATGTATGAACGTCTGGGATATGAACACGCCGACGTGTTAAGTCTGGGCAAGCGTTTGATTGAAGATGAAGAGTACTGAGTTTCATCCTGTCTATTATGATGCGCACGGACGCCTGCGTTTACCCTTCCTCTTCTGGCTTGTGCTTTTACTCCAGGCGCGAACGTGGGTGCTGTTTGTGATTGCCGGCGCGTCGCGTGAGCAGGGTACTGCGTTGCTGTATCTGTTTTATCCCGATCACGATAATTTCTGGCTGGGGTTGATTCCAGGCATTCCAGCGGTGCTGGCGTTTTTGCTGAGTGGTCGGCGTGCTACGTTTCCTCGTTGCTGGCATGTGCTCTATTTTCTGTTGCTGTTGGCGCAGCTCGTTTTGCTTTGTTGGCAACCGTGGCTGTGGCTGAACGGTGAATCAATTAGCGGTATTGGTCTGGCGCTGGTAGTGGCGGATATTGTGGCGTTAATCTGGCTTTTGACCAATCGACGTTTACGCGCTTGTTTTAATGAAGAAAAAGAATAACGCAGAGGTGCGCTTTGTTTATGCCGGATGCGGCGTGAACGCCTTATCCGGCCTACAAAATTTCGCAAATTCAATATATTGCAGGAAAACGTAGGCCTGATAAGCGTAGCGCATCAGGCAATTTTGTGTTTGTCATCAGCCTCTGGCGGCACTTTTTTGCAAATTAGCACTCCAAGCAACGTTATTGAATAACCAAAGGAAGTGACATGAAATCGCTGCGTTTATTGTTATGCGCTATGCCGTTGATGCTAACTGGCTGTTCCACGATGTCGTCAGTTAACTGGTCTGCCGCTAATCCGTGGAACTGGTTTGGTTCCTCTACCAAAGTGAGCGAGCAGGGCGTGGGGGAATTAACGGCGTCCACACCATTACAAGAACAAGCTATTGCTGGTGCACTTGATGGTGATTATCGCCTGCGCAGCGGAATGAAAACCGCTAACGGTAATGTTGTGCGCTTTTTTGAAGTGATGAAAGGCGACAGCGTGGCGATGGTGATTAACGGTGATCAAGGTACAATCAGCCGCATTGACGTTTCAGATAGCAATATTCCTGCTGACACCGGTGTTAAAATTGGTACACCGTTTAGCGACCTTTACAGCAAAGCATTTGGCAATTGCCAAAAAGCAGACGGTAATGATGATCGTGCTGTCGAATGTAAAGCTGAAGGCAGTCAACATATTAGCTACCAGTTCAGCGGTGAATGGAGCGGCCCTGAAGGGTTAATGCCTTCGGACGATACCTTGAAAAACTGGAAAGTCAGTAAAATTATCTGGCGACGTTAATTTGCGTCTGAGCAAACCGCTAATCACAAAAAACACGTAAAATAGCGCCCAACAATGCCACGGATTGCGTGGCATTCTTATTTTCAGGAGGAACAATGTCTCAGGTTCAGAGTGGCATTTTGCCAGAACATTGCCGCGCGGCGATTTGGATCGAAGCCAACGTAAAAGGGGAAGTTGATGCCCTGCGTGCGGCCAGTAAAACATTTGCCGACAAACTGGCGACTTTTGAAGCAAAATTCCCGGACGCACATCTTGGTGCAGTCGTTGCCTTTGGTAACAATACCTGGCGTGCTCTGAGCGGCGGCGTTGGCGCCGAAGAGCTGAAAGATTTTCCGGGCTACGGTAAAGGCCTTGCGCCGACCACTCAGTTCGATGTGTTAATCCACATTCTTTCTTTGCGTCATGACGTAAACTTCTCCGTCGCCCAGGCGGCGATGGAAGCCTTTGGTGATTGCATTGAAGTGAAAGAAGAGATCCACGGTTTCCGTTGGGTGGAAGAGCGTGACCTGAGCGGCTTTGTTGACGGTACAGAAAACCCGGCGGGTGAAGAGACGCGTCGCGAAGTGGCGGTTATCAAAGATGGCGTGGATGCGGGCGGCAGCTATGTGTTTGTGCAGCGTTGGGAGCACAACCTGAAGCAGCTCAACCGTATGAGCGTTCACGATCAGGAGATGATGATCGGCCGTACTAAAGAGGCCAACGAAGAGATCGACGGCGACGAACGTCCGGAAACCTCTCACCTCACCCGCGTTGATCTGAAAGAAGATGGCAAAGGGCTGAAGATTGTTCGTCAGAGCCTGCCGTACGGCACCGCCAGTGGCACGCACGGCCTGTACTTCTGCGCTTATTGCGCACGTCTGCATAACATTGAGCAGCAACTGCTGAGCATGTTTGGCGATACCGATGGTAAGCGAGACGCGATGTTGCGTTTCACCAAACCGGTTACCGGCGGCTATTATTTCGCTCCGTCGCTGGACAAGTTGATGGCGCTGTAAGCGTTTCTGATTCATTGATTAAAGGCCAGCCAGTAACATTACTGACTGGCCTCAGATTGTTGACCAAGTGCGCGTTGTACACGCCGGATGCGGCGTCAACGCCTTATCCGGCCTACGAAATCGTGCTAATTCAATATATTGCGGGCCCACGTAGGCCTGATAAGCGTAGCGCATCAGGCAGTTTTGCGTTTGTCTGCACTCTCAGGCCAGCCAGTAACATTATTGACTGGCCTCAGATTGTTGACCAAGTGTGCGTTGTACACGCCGGATGCGGCGTGAACGCCTTATCCGGCTTACGAAATCTTGCTAATTCAATATATTGCGGGCTCCGCGTAGGCCTGATAAGCGTAGCGCATCAGGCAGTTTTGAGTTTGTCAGCACTCTCAGGCCAGCCAGTAATATTACTGACTGGCCTTTTTATTACTTCTGCTTTAACGCCGCATACACCTGATCAACTACCCAACCATAAGTTGCAATTGGCAACTGACCGCTTTCAAACATATTGGGATTTTTTTGCGGATCGGCAACTGGCGAATGTGGCTTGTTGCTTAACATCACAATCGCCATGTGATTCACCGGATCGATAACGGTTACCGTCCCGGTCCAGCCCGTGTGACCGTAGGTTTGCGGGCTTGCCAGCGTGCCAAACGTCGGTGTCATGGTGGCATTACCATTGACGCGCCAGCCGAGGCCAAAAGTAGCGTCTTCCTTAGAGCTGGTGGTAAACATCTTCACCGTTTCTGCACTGAACAGCTTCACATCGCCATAGCCACCGCCGTTCAGCATCGTTTGCATTAACACGGCAATATCGCCGGTATTGGAAAACAAACCAGCGTGCCCGGAAACGCCGCCCATCGAATAAAAGGCTTTTTCATCGTGTACCTGACCCCAGAGAGTCGTGGTGCGGATATTCGGGAAGTGGATCACGCCATCGCGGGTATTACCGTTCAGTTCCGTGGCAGCGATTTGTTGCGGTTTAAAGCCTTTCAGTAGCGGATTAAACACTGTGTGCGTCAGGCCGAGCGGGCGATAAATCGACTCTTCAACATAGCGGTCAAGCGGCTGGCCGGTAACTGACTCGACGATAAATCCAAGCAGCATGTAATCGACATCGCTGTAGATATGCTTGCTGCCGGGCTGATACGCCAGCGGCGTGCGCTTAATCATCTCCAGCGTCTGGCCTTTATCCTGGGAATATAACGCGCCTGCGACCGCTTTATTAGGGTATTGTGGATCTGCCGGGAAACCGCCGCTGTGATGCAGCAGGTCAGCTATCCGCAGCGTGTTTTTGCCTTTGATGGTGTCGTTCGGGTTATCGGCAAACCCCGGAATATATTTCGCAATCCGATCGTCAGGATGCAGCTTGCCTTCGCTCATTAGCTTTTGCAGAGCGAAGTTAGTGGCGTACATCTTGGTGTTTGAGGCCAGATCATACAGCGTCTCGGTGGTGGCTTTTACAGGCTGCGCCATTAACGCGCTGCCATCGTACTTTTTCGCCGCGCCCCAGGCTTTGCGATACACAATCTGATTATCTTTAATAATCAGCAGGCTTACTCCCGGATAACCGGCGTCCACTTGCTGGCTAATCCAGTTCGCCATCTGGTTAAGCCGTTCGACGTTGAACCCTGCTTTCTCTGGCGAACTTTCTGTCAGAACAGGGTATTTTGCGGCGCTGACGCTACAGCTGACAGCGAGCAGAGAAAGATAGAGCATTGTCCGTTTCATAATCAGTCCAGATTGATGTTACGGCAGCCAAAGAGCGTGGTGAAAATAAACCCACTAACCCATGCCACCAGAATCCCACCTGCATATACCGCCATTGCCGGAAGGATGCCTTGTGCGGAAGTCATCAGCGGCAGCGCCACCAGACCAGACGGCCCGAAGGCGCTGTTTAAGCCCATTGGCAGACCCCACCAGGCTATCAGCCCGATAAACAAACCGCCCGCCGCGCCGCCTGTACAAGCAGTAACAAACGGTTTCATGCGGGGCAGGGTGACGCCGTAAATCAATGGTTCGCCAACGCCCAGCAGACCGGGAATAATCGCCCCGCGCACCTGACTGCGTAATGCACTGTGCGGTTGCGACCGCCAGTAGAGCGCCAGCGCCGCGCCCACCTGGCCCGCGCCCGCCATCGAAAGGATGGGAAATAAGCTGTTGAACCCCTGACTGTCCATTAAAGCCAGATAAACAGGAATAAAGCCCTGATGCACGCCAAACACCACGGCGATCAGGAATAGCCCGGCTAATACGGCACAACCGAACGGATTACTGTTCAGGTGCATAAATAGCCACGACATGCCTTCAAACAGCCAGCCGCCCAGCGGCATAATTATCAGGTACGCAAGCGTAGCGGTGATCAGCAGGGTGATTAACGAGGTCAACAGCATGTCGAGATCGTCGGGCATAAAGCGCCGCACCATGCTTTCGATGCGGGCGCAGGCCCACGCGGCAATCAGCACGCCGATAATATTGCCGCGCGGATCGATGGGCAGACCGAAGAAATCGTGAAATCCGGCGTAGTAACCCGTGGTGGCAGCAGGGTTATAACCGAGCAAAAAGAGCGCGGCGATAATTGCGCCATTTACGCCCGTGCCGCCGAACGCCTGGGCGGCGTTATAGCCCACCAGAATCACCAGGAAGGTGAACAAACCTTTGCTGAACACCTTCATAAAATTCAGCGCGTCGGGCAGCGTTCCCTGAGCATCTGCCGGAACGTGCATCACTGTGGCGATTAGCGTCGCTATCCCAAGCAACAGACCCGCAGCAATAAAACCGGGGATCAGCGGCGTAAAGATGGTGGCGAATTTGGCGAGAAATTGTTGCACACCGGAAGTTTGTTTGGCTTTTAACTGGCGTTTGTTCTGGGCGGCGATTTCTGCGGCATCCTGCACGGGCGCTTCGCCCAGTAACTCGCTCATGGCTTTTGCGGCACGATGCGCTTTGCCTGGCCCAAAAACCACCTGCACCTGATCGCTGGTCAAAATGACGCCCTTTACGCCTTCCAGAGTTTTGATATCGGGATCAACCAGTGAACTGTCATGTACACCCAGACGCAGGCGCGTCATACAGTTACCACAACTGGCGATATTTCCCGGGCCACCGACCCGGGTAAGAATGGTGTTCAGAAGTTCACTGCTGATCTCTTTAGCCATGGGTTATTCCTTTTCCAGAGCTTTGCGAATAAAGCCGCCGTGTTGATCCAGGCGTTTTTTAGCTTCAGCGGCATCGAGATTTTTCAGCACCATCACAATGGCCGTTTTACAATGGCGGTCGCAGGCAACCAATGCCGCTTCCGCTTGCTCTGCGCTACATCCGGTAGCGTTTTTGACGATATTGACCTGGCGCACGTGCAGTTTTTCGTTGGTGGCAACCACATCAACCATCAGGTTGCCGAACACTTTGCCGGATTTAATCATCAGCCCGGTGGAGAGCATATTGAGTACCAGTTTCTGCGCCGTACCTGCTTTCATCCGCGAAGAACCAGTGACTACTTCGGCCCCAACAACTGGCGTAATGGCAAACTCTGCTGTGGTGGAAACAGCACTTCCCGGATTACAGGAAATTCCCACCGTGCGGCAACCGAGATGGCGTGCGTATTCCAGCCCCGCAATCACGTACGGCGTACGACCGCTAGCGGCAATACCGACCACCACATCCTGTGCGGTTAAATTGATATTTTTCAGATCGTTAACACCACCTTCCCGGCTATCTTCAGCGCCTTCCACCGCATGCTGAATGGCATATTCGCCGCCAGCAATCAAACCCACAACCAGACCCGGTTTCACGCCGTAGGTCGGCGGACATTCACTGGCATCAAGAATACCCAGACGACCAGAAGTCCCCGCACCGATGTAAATCAGACGGCCGCCGCCGCTCACCTGGGCGTGAATAACATCGATCGCCGCTGCAATATCCGGCAGTACGCGCTCAACGGCGAGTGGTACGGTTTTATCTTCATCGTTGATAATCCGGCACATTTCCAGCGTCGAAACGCGGTCAATTTCAGCCGAGGCGGCATTCGAGCCTTCGGTAATCATCTTTTCAAGTTGCATCAGTGGTGACCTTAGTATTCACAATCAAATAATTGCATATTGATGGAATCATATATCTCGATTTGCTAGTTTTAAAGGAATCATTGAGTCTGAAATCACAGAGTGTGAAGAGCGTCAAAGGGCAAAAACCGTGTGCTATGCTGCGCGCAGGATGTGGTGAGGGAGTGGAAGATGTTGTACCTGACAAAATTACGCAATGCAGAAAGTGACTTTACTGAAAATGAGCAAAAAATAGCTGACTTTCTGCAAGCCAGGGTGAGCGAACTGAAATCCGTTTCTTCACGAAATATGGCGAAACAGCTCGGTATTAGCCAGTCGAGTATTGTGAAGTTCGCTCAGAAACTGGGTGCGCAAGGTTTTACCGAATTGCGTATGGCGTTAATTGGCGAATATAGCGCCAACCGGGAGAAAAAAAACGCCACGGCGTTGCATTTGCACAGTTCGATTACCAGTGATGATTCGCTGGAAGTGATTGCGCGTAAACTGAATCGCGAAAAAGAGCTGGCACTGGAACAGACCTGCGCGTTGCTCGATTACGCGCGGCTGCAAAAAATCATTGAGGTCATCAGTAAAGCGCCGTTTATCCAGATAACGGGCCTGGGCGGGTCGGCGCTGGTGGGGCGCGATCTCTCATTCAAACTGATGAAAATTGGTTATCGCGTGGCCTGTGAGGCCGACACGCACGTACAAGCCACGGTTTCCCAGGCGTTGAAAAAAGGCGATGTACAAATCGCTATCTCTTACAGCGGCAGTAAAAAAGAGATTGTCCTGTGCGCTGAGGCAGCGCGAAAGCAGGGGGCAACGGTGATTGCCATTACCTCGTTAACCGATTCCCCGCTGCGACGGCTGGCGCACTTCACCCTCGATACCGTTTCCGGCGAAACCGAATGGCGTAGCTCGTCGATGTCCACCCGCACGGCGCAAAATTCTGTTACCGATTTACTGTTTGTTGGCCTTGTGCAACTCAATGATGTGGAGTCATTGAAAATGATTGAGCGCAGTAGCGAGCTGACGCAACGGTTAAAGTGATGCATAAAACAGCGACTGGATTGAGATTTTCCTGAATTAGTGAGCTGATCCGCAGCAATATTTTGTTTATCCTGTATTTTCAGAGGGAATGGAGTGTAACGCTCTGTATTAACAAGGAGAGCATTAAAATGGGTAAACTCACGGGCAAGACAGCACTGATTACGGGCGCATTGCAGGGAATTGGCGAAGGCATTGCCAGAACTTTTGCACGTCATGGCGCAAACCTAATCTTGCTGGATATCTCCCCTGAGATCGAAAAGCTGGCGGACGAACTGTGTGGTCGTGGTCATCGCTGTACGGCTGTTGTCTCCGATGTGCGTGACCCGGCGTCGGTAGCCGCAGCTATCAAGCGCGCGAAGGAAAAAGAAGGGCGCATTGATATCCTGGTGAATAATGCAGGCGTGTGTCGTCTGGGCAGTTTCCTCGACATGAGCGATGAAGATCGCGATTTCCATATTGATATCAATATTAAAGGCGTATGGAACGTCACGAAGGCGGTGCTGCCGGAGATGATTGCCCGCAAAGATGGTCGCATTGTGATGATGTCTTCGGTCACTGGCGATATGGTGGCGGACCCTGGCGAAACGGCGTATGCCTTGACGAAAGCGGCGATTGTTGGCCTGACTAAATCGCTGGCTGTGGAGTACGCGCAATCCGGTATTCGCGTTAACGCCATCTGCCCGGGATACGTCCGCACGCCAATGGCGGAAAGCATTGCCCGCCAGTCGAACCCGGAAGATCCAGAATCGGTGCTGACTGAAATGGCGAAAGCAATCCCGCTGCGTCGCCTCGCCGATCCGCTGGAAGTCGGCGAACTGGCAGCCTTCCTCGCATCGGATGAATCCAGCTATTTAACCGGTACACAGAATGTGATTGATGGCGGCAGCACTCTGCCGGAGACGGTCAGCGTCGGCATCTGATTCACCTCTGTTTCCTCCCTGCGTTAGTGGGGAGGATTTCGTCTTGAACCCGGTTCTTATTCCCTTTTCAACTTCCAAATCACCAAACGGTATATAAAACCGTTACTCCTTTCATGTCCGTTATAAATATGATGGCTATTAGAAAGTCATTAAATTTATAAGGGTGCGCAATGGCCGTTAACTTACTGAAAAAGAACTCACTCGCGCTGGTCGCTTCTCTCCTGCTGGTGGGCCATGTACAGGCAACGGAACTGCTGAACAGTTCTTATGACGTCTCCCGCGAGCTGTTTGCCGCCCTGAATCCGCCGTTTGAGCAACAATGGGCAAAAGATAACGGCGGCGACAAACTGACAATTAAACAATCTCATGCCGGGTCATCAAAACAGGCGCTGGCGATTTTGCAGGGCTTAAAAGCCGACGTTGTCACTTATAACCAGGTGACCGACGTACAAATCCTGCATGACAAAGGCAAGCTGATCCCGGCGGACTGGCAGTCGCGCCTGCCGAATAATAGCTCGCCGTTCTACTCCACCATGGGCTTCCTGGTGCGTAAGGGTAACCCGAAGAATATCCACGACTGGAACGACCTGGTGCGCTCCGACGTGAAACTGATTTTCCCGAACCCGAAAACCTCCGGTAACGCGCGTTACACCTATCTGGCGGCATGGGGCGCAGCGGATAAAGCTGACGGTGGTGACAAAGCCAAAACAGAACAGTTTATGACTCAGTTCCTGAAAAACGTTGAAGTGTTCGATACCGGCGGTCGTGGCGCGACCACCACCTTTGCCGAGCGCGGGCTGGGCGATGTGCTGATTAGCTTTGAATCGGAAGTGAACAACATTCGTAAACAATATGAAGCGCAGGGCTTTGAAGTGGTGATTCCGAAAACCAACATTCTGGCGGAATTCCCGGTGGGGTGGGTCGATAAAAACGTGCAGGCCAACGGTACGGAAAAAGCCGCAAAAGCCTACCTGAACTGGCTCTACAGCCCGCAGGCGCAAACCATCATCACCGACTATTACTACCGCGTAAACAACCCGGAAGTCATGGACAAACTGAAAGACAAATTCCCGCAGACCGAGTTGTTCCGCGTGGAAGACAAATTTGGCTCCTGGCCGGAAGTGATGAAAACCCACTTCACCAGCGGCGGCGAGTTAGACAAGCTGTTAGCGGCGGGGCGTAACTGATGTTTGCTGTCTCTTCCAGACGTGTGCTGCCGGGCTTTACCTTAAGCCTCGGCACCAGTCTGCTGTTTGTGTGCCTGATTTTGCTGCTGCCGCTCTCCGCGCTGGTGATGCAGCTGGCCCAGATGAGCTGGGCGCAGTACTGGGAGGTGATCACCAACCCGCAGGTGGTCGCGGCCTACAAAGTGACGCTGCTGTCGGCGTTTGTGGCATCAATTTTTAACGGCGTTTTCGGCCTGCTGATGGCGTGGATTTTAACCCGCTATCGCTTCCCTGGCCGCACGCTGCTTGATGCGCTGATGGATTTACCGTTCGCGCTGCCGACGGCGGTCGCTGGTCTGACGCTGGCCTCGCTCTTTTCCGTAAACGGTTTTTACGGTGAATGGCTGGCGAAGTTTGATATCAAAGTCACCTATACCTGGCTTGGGATTGCGGTGGCGATGGCCTTTACCAGCATTCCGTTTGTGGTGCGTACCGTGCAGCCGGTGCTGGAAGAGTTAGGCCCGGAATATGAAGAAGCGGCGGAAACGCTTGGTGCAACGCGCTGGCAGAGCTTCTGCAAAGTGGTGCTGCCGGAACTTTCTCCGGCGCTGGTGGCGGGCGTGGCTCTGTCGTTTACCCGTAGTCTTGGTGAATTTGGCGCGGTGATTTTTATCGCCGGGAATATCGCCTGGAAGACAGAAGTGACGTCGCTGATGATCTTTGTGCGCTTGCAGGAGTTTGATTACCCGGCGGCGAGCGCGATTGCTTCGGTGATCCTCGCGGCATCCCTGCTGCTGCTGTTCTCAATTAACACTCTGCAAAGTCGCTTTGGTCGGCGTGTGGTAGGTCATTAATGGCGGAAGTGACACAATTGAAGCGTTATGGCGCGCGCCCGATTAACTGGGGCAAATGGTTTCTGATTGGCATCGGGATGCTGGTTTCGGCGTTCATCCTGCTGGTGCCGATGATTTACATCTTCGTGCATGCGTTCAGTAAAGGTCTGATGCCGGTTTTACAAAATCTGGCCGATCCGGACATGCTGCACGCTATCTGGCTGACGGTGATGATTGCGTTGATTGCCGTGCCGGTAAATCTGGTGTTCGGCATTCTGCTGGCGTGGCTGGTGACGCGCTTTAACTTCCCCGGACGCCAGTTGCTGCTGACGCTGCTGGATATTCCGTTTGCCGTGTCGCCGGTGGTTGCCGGTCTGGTGTATCTGTTGTTTTACGGCTCTAACGGCCCGCTGGGCGGCTGGCTGGATGAACATAATCTGCAAATTATGTTCTCCTGGCCGGGAATGGTACTGGTGACCATCTTCGTGACGTGTCCGTTTGTGGTGCGCGAGCTGGTGCCAGTGATGTTAAGCCAGGGTAGCCAGGAAGACGAAGCGGCGATTTTGCTTGGCGCGTCCGGTTGGCAGATGTTCCGCCGCGTCACATTGCCGAACATCCGCTGGGCGCTGCTTTATGGCGTAGTGCTGACCAACGCCCGCGCGATTGGCGAGTTTGGCGCGGTGTCGGTGGTTTCCGGCTCGATTCGTGGCGAAACACTTTCGCTGCCGTTACAGATTGAATTGCTGGAGCAGGACTACAACACAGTCGGCTCCTTTACCGCCGCCGCGCTGTTGACGCTGATGGCGATTATCACCCTGTTTTTAAAGAGTATGTTGCAGTGGCGCCTGGAGAATCAGGAAAAACGCGCGCAGCAGGAGGAACATCATGAGCATTGAGATTGCCAATATTAAGAAGTCGTTTGGTCGCACCCAGGTGCTGAACGATATCTCACTGGATATTCCTTCTGGTCAGATGGTCGCGTTGCTGGGGCCGTCCGGTTCCGGGAAAACCACGCTGCTGCGCATTATTGCCGGGCTGGAGCATCAAACCAGCGGGCATATTCGCTTTCACGGTACCGACGTTAGCCGCCTGCACGCCCGCGATCGTAAAGTCGGTTTCGTGTTCCAGCATTACGCGCTGTTCCGCCATATGACGGTATTCGACAATATCGCTTTTGGCCTGACGGTGCTGCCGCGTCGCGAGCGCCCGAATGCCGCGACGATCAAAGCGAAAGTGACAAAATTGCTGGAAATGGTGCAGCTTGCTCATCTGGCGGATCGTTATCCGGCGCAGCTTTCCGGCGGCCAGAAACAGCGTGTGGCGCTGGCGCGCGCGCTGGCTGTAGAACCGCAAATTCTGCTGCTTGATGAACCGTTTGGCGCGCTGGATGCGCAGGTGCGTAAAGAGCTGCGTCGCTGGCTGCGTCAACTCCACGAAGAACTGAAATTCACCAGCGTGTTCGTCACTCACGACCAGGAAGAGGCGATGGAAGTCGCCAACCGCGTGGTGGTGATGAGCCAGGGCAATATCGAACAGGCCGATGAACCGGATCAGGTATGGCGCGAACCGGCGACCCGTTTTGTGCTCGAGTTTATGGGCGAAGTAAACCGCCTGCAGGGAACGATTCGCGGCGGGCAGTTCCACGTTGGCGCACATCGCTGGCCGCTGGGCTACACGCCTGCGTATCAGGGGCCAGTGGATCTTTTCCTGCGCCCGTGGGAAGTGGATATCAGCCGCCGTACCAGCCTCGATTCGCCGCTGCCGGTACAGGTACTGGAAGCCAGCCCGAAAGGCCACTACACCCAATTAGTTGTGCAGCCGCTGGGGTGGTATGAAGACCCGCTTACCGTGGTGATGCGTGGCGATGATGCGCCGGTGCGCGGCGATCGTTTGTTCGTTGGGCTGCAACATGCGCGGCTGTATAACGGCGACGAGCGTATTGAAACCCGCGATGAGGAACTTGCTCTCGCGCAAAGCGCCTGATAGGTTGAATGAATGTTAAACGCCCGGAGGCGCATCCCGCGATCCGGGCTTTTTAATGGTGTAGGCCTGATAAGACGCGCAAGCGTCGCATCAGGTAACACCACGTATGGATAGAGAACGTGAGTACATTAGAACAAACAATTGGCAATACGCCTCTGGTGAAATTACAGCGAATGGGGCCGGACAACGGCAGTGAAGTCTGGTTAAAACTGGAAGGCAATAATCCGGCTGGTTCGGTGAAAGATCGTGCCGCGCTATCGATGATTGTCGAGGCGGAAAAGCGCGGGGAAATCAAACCGGGTGATGTGTTAATCGAAGCCACCAGTGGTAACACAGGCATTGCGCTGGCAATGATTGCCGCGCTTAAAGGCTATCGCATGAAATTGCTGATGCCCGACAACATGAGCCAGGAACGCCGTGCGGCGATGCGTGCCTACGGTGCGGAGCTGATTCTGGTCACCAAAGAGCAGGGCATGGAAGGGGCACGCGATCTGGCGCTGGAGATGGCGAATCGTGGTGAAGGTAAACTACTCGATCAGTTTAACAATCCTGACAATCCCTACGCCCATTACACCACCACCGGGCCGGAAATCTGGCAGCAAACTGGAGGTCGTATTACGCATTTTGTTTCCAGCATGGGGACGACTGGCACCATCACCGGCGTGTCACGCTTTATGCGCGAGCAATCCAAACCGGTGACGATTGTCGGCCTACAGCCGGAAGAGGGCAGCAGTATTCCGGGCATTCGCCGCTGGCCGGCGGAGTATATGCCAGGGATTTTCAACGCTTCTCTGGTGGATGAGGTGCTGGATATTCATCAGCGCGATGCAGAAAACACCATGCGTGAACTGGCGGTGCGCGAAGGGATTTTCTGCGGCGTAAGCTCTGGCGGCGCGGTTGCTGGCGCGATACGCGTGGCAAAAGCCAACCCCGGTGCGGTGGTGGTGGCGATCATTTGCGATCGCGGCGATCGCTACCTTTCCACTGGGGTATTTGGTGAGGAGCACTTTAGCCAGGGCTCAGGGATTTGACGGCACCGTTGTATCCGTCTGCGCAATTAACGCATGTAAAAAAGGTTGCGCATTTTCATCGCTCTTACCGGGCATCTTCACGATGTAAGGCTTACCGGTAATTGATGATGACGAGGCAACCTTATCAATAAACTGCTCGGCGGTATCAATGCGGTTGCGCGTGTTGCCGAGCTTCAACTTCAGATGCGAAACTGCTTCATCACAGGTATGTTCATCGCCGTTACGCACAAATATCAAATCCTTTTTCTGTGCTAATCCCTCCAGCATGGCGTTGATGCGGGCTTCTTCGTGGGCAGTTAACTTCGCGTAAGCGGGGAGTGTCATCAACAGCGTAATGACCAGACAAATGATTTTCTTCACTGAATTACCTTATCCTTGTTTTGTGATAGCCGATTTGACTGCCAAAATCAGGTAAAGTTTCGGTTGGGATGCGATGAGGATCATCGGCAAGGAGAAAAATTAAATGAGTAGTTTGTTGTTGTTTAACGATAAGAGCAGAGCGTTGCAGGCGGATATTGTCGCGGTGCAGTCGCAGGTGGTGTATGGCAGCGTAGGCAACAGCATCGCCGTGCCTGCTATTAAACAGAACGGCCTGAATGTCTTTGCCGTGCCGACCGTGTTGCTCAGCAATACGCCCCATTATGACACGTTCTACGGTGGTGCGATTCCGGACGAATGGTTTAGCGGCTATTTACGCGCACTGCAGGAGCGCGATGCACTGCGCCAGCTGCGTGCTGTCACCACGGGTTATATGGGAACCGCGTCGCAAATCAAAATTCTTGCCGAGTGGTTGACTGTATTACGCGAAAACCATCCTGACTTATTGATTATGGTCGATCCGGTCATTGGCGATATTGATAGCGGTATCTACGTCAAACCTGATCTTCCGGAGGCATATCGGCAATATTTGTTGCCATTGGCGCAGGGAATTACGCCAAATATCTTTGAGCTAGAAATCCTGACCGGTAAAAACTGCCGCGATCTCGACAGTGCCATTGCAGCAGCAAAAAGTTTGCTTTCAGACACCTTAAAATGGGTGGTTATTACCAGCGCCTCCGGTAACGAAGAAAATCAGGAGATGCAGGTGGTGGTGGTCAGTGCCGACAGCGTGAATGTCATTTCCCATTCTCGGGTAAAGACGGACCTTAAAGGAACAGGCGATCTGTTTTGCGCCCAGCTTATCAGTGGTTTGTTGAAAGGTAAGGAATTAGCTGACGCGGTACATAGCGCAGGATTACGCGTGCTGGAGGTGATGCGCTATACCCAGCAGCATGGTAGTGATGAATTGATTTTGCCGCCCCTGACGGAAGCATAAAAAAATGGCGCCCATCGGCGCCATTTTTCACTGCGGCAAGAATTATTTCTTGATGCGAATAACCGGAGTTTCACCCACAGTCACGCTACCGGACAGTTTGATCAGTTCTTTGATTTCGTCCATGTTGGAGATTACAACCGGAGTCAGGGTAGACTTGGCTTTCTCTTCCAGCAGCGGGAGATCGAATTCAATCACAGTATCGCCAACTTTCACGCGCTGACCTTCTTCAGCAATACGCTTGAAGCCTTCGCCTTTCAGTTCAACAGTGTCGATACCGAAGTGAACGAACAACTCAACGCCGCTATCAGATTCGATAGAGAACGCGTGGTTGGTTTCAAAGATTTTACCAATGGTGCCGTCAACCGGAGCGACCATTTTGTTGCCAGTTGGTTTGATAGCAATACCATCACCAACGATTTTTTCCGCAAAAACGACATCCGGCACGTCTTCGATATTGACGATCTCGCCAGAGAGGGGAGCAACGATCTCAATAGTTCCGGTATCCTTCTTGTCGTCGGAAACCAGAGATTTCAGTTTATCGAACAAACCCATGATCTTCTCCTAAGCAGTAAATTGGGCCGCATCTCGTGGATTAGCAGATTGTTTTTTCTTCAATGAACTTGTTAACCAGCGTCATTAACTCGTCCGTTGTCGGTTGAGCAAGAGCCTGCTCTGCTAACACCTTCGCATCTTCGAAGTTCGTGTTACGGATAATCTTCTTAATGCGCGGGATAGAAATGGCGCTCATAGAGAATTCGTCCAGACCCATCCCCAGCAACAGAAGTGTAGCACGTTCATCGCCAGCAAGCTCACCGCACATACCTGTCCATTTGCCTTCAGCATGAGAAGCATCAATAACTTGCTTGATCAAGTTCAGCACGGACGGTGACATTGGCTGGTAAAGGTGTGAAATCATATCATTACCACGGTCAACTGCCAGAGTGTACTGCGTTAAATCATTGGTGCCGATACTAAAGAAATCAACTTCTTTGGCTAAATGACGTGCAATTGTTGCGGCAGCCGGTGTTTCCACCATTACGCCAATTTCAATTGACTCGTCAAACGCTTTACCTTCGTCGCGCAGTTCCTGTTTGTAGATTTCGATCTCTTTGCGCAGTGCACGCACTTCTTCAACAGAGATGATCATCGGGAACATGATGCGCAATTTACCGAAAGCAGAGGCGCGCAGGATAGCGCGAAGCTGATCGCGCAGGATCTCTTTACGATCCATCGCGATACGGATAGCACGCCAGCCGAGGAACGGGTTTTCTTCTTTCGGGAAGTTCATATACGGCAGCTCTTTATCGCCGCCAATGTCCATGGTACGAACAATAACTGCCTGTGAGCCACACGCCTCAGCCACCGCTTTGTAAGCAGCAAACTGTTCTTCTTCAGTTGGCAGCGCGTCGCGGTCCATGAACAGGAATTCGGTACGATACAGACCAACGCCTTCAGCGCCGTTACGCTCTGCACCCTCAACGTCACGAACAGTACCGATGTTAGCGCACACTTCGACCTGGTGACCGTCCAGCGTAATAGCTGGCAGATCTTTCAGTTTAGCAAGCTCTGCTTTCTCAGAAGCAACTTGCTCCTGAACGGCGCGCAGTTTATCAATAACTTCATTGGTTGGATTGACATAAACCTGATTGTTTACGGCATCCAGAATCAGATAATCGTCGTTTTTCACCTGAGAGGTGACGCTACCGGTACCCACGATGGCTGGTAGTTCCAGAGAACGCGCCATGATAGAGGTGTGGGAAGTCCGGCCACCCGCGTCGGTGATGAAACCCAGCACCTTCTTCAGGTTCAGCTGTGCGGTTTCAGACGGCGTCAGGTCAGCGGCAACCAGGATTACTTCATCCTGAATGGCGCTCAGGTCGATAATCTTCAGCCCCAGGATGTTGCGCAGCAGGCGCTTACCGATATCACGTACGTCAGCCGCACGCTCTTTCAGGTATTCGTCATCCAGTTCTTCCAGGGCAGAAGCCTGACCTTCGATAACTTCATGAGCAGCTGCATCAGCGGTCATGTGCTTATCTTTAATCAGGGCTATGATTTCCTGCTCCAGCTCCTCATCTTCGAGCAACATAATATGCCCTTCGAAGATGGCTTCTTTTTCTTCGCCGAACGTTTCACCAGCTTTCGTTTTGATCGTTTCCAGCTGGGCAGATGCCTTGGCACGACCGCTCAGAAAACGTTCAACTTCCTGATCAACCTGGTCGGCAGAAATTTTTTTCCGGTCAATGACGATTTCGTCTTCTTTCAAAAGCAGAGCTTTACCGAAAGCGATACCCGGGGATGCTAAAATGCCTGAAATCATAACCCTACCTTACTTGTGACTGATTTTTAAAAGAACCCGGGAAATTACTCGAGTTCCGCCATCAGTTTAACCAGATGTTCAACCGCTTTTTGCTCGTCTTCGCCTTCTGCAGAGATAGTCACAACGGTGCCTTGAGTCAGGCCCAGAGTCTGCAGTTTGAACAGGCTTTTGGCGCTGGCGCTTTTGCCGTTAGAAGTCACAGTAATTTCAGATGTGAAGCCCTTAGCTTCTTTTACAAACTGGGCAGCAGGGCGGGTGTGCAGACCGTTCGGAGCGGTAATGGTAACTTCTTGCTGGAACATTGTATTTCCCCAACTTATAGGTTTAGTGTTGTGGAACTAAAGTCTAGCCTGGCGGTTCGACTTTAGCCTGTATTGTTAGCGCCAGTTTTAACAGACGCGACGCACGAAGTGCTCTATACAGTCCATTGCTGGCGGATGTTGGCCGCTGACGTTTCGTTCGTCATTAAACATTATGCCGCTAAAGGAAGACTTGAACCAAATCATAAAATCGATTCAGCTAAGGCTTTTCCTGTAACGATTAATTTCGCGCATCAAAATAATTAGTCAGGTTAAATACCAGTTCCGACAAGTTGAATCAATGCCAGGAGGGGCGAAAGTTTGAAGCAGGCCACAAAAAAGCACCTGAAAAGGTGCTTTTTTACGCATTTCTAACAAGCTGGCATTACTGTTGCAATTCTTTCTCAGTAAAGAGATCGGCAAACAGTGCAGTGCTTAAATAACGCTCACCCGATGATGGTAGAATAACCACAATATTCTTATTGGTAAAGCTTTCATCTTCTTGTAGTTTCAACGCCGCAGCAACAGCCGCGCCGGAAGAGATCCCGGCAAGAATGCCTTCTTCTTCCATCAGGCGACGCGCAGTAGAGATGGCTTCTTCATTGGTGATGCCAATAACTTTGTCGACCAGTTTGAGATCAAGGTTAGCAGGAATAAAGCCTGCGCCGATGCCCTGGATTTTATGCGGCCCTGGTTTGATTTCTTCACCTGCCAACGCCTGGGCAATAACCGGAGAGTCGGTTGGTTCTACGGCAACAGAGATGAGGTCAGTCTTGCCTTTGGTGACTTTAATGTAGCGGCTGACGCCGGTCAGAGTACCGCCAGTGCCTACCCCGGCAATAAACACATCGACCTGGCCGTCGGTATCTTCCCAGATCTCGGGACCGGTGGTTTTTTCATGAATTTCCGGGTTTGCCGGATTGCTGAATTGTTGCAGCAGCAGGTATTTTTCTGGATTGCTGGCGACAATTTCTTCCGCTTTTTGAATCGCTCCTTTCATCCCTTTCGCGCCTTCGGTTAGCACCAGATTGGCGCCTAACGCTTTGAGCAGCTTGCGGCGTTCAATACTCATGGTTTCCGGCATGGTCAGAGTGAGTTTATAACCGCGAGCGGCAGCCACATATGCCAGTGCAATCCCGGTATTGCCGCTGGTTGGTTCAACCAGTTCAACGCCAGGTTTCAGCACGCCACGCTTTTCGGCATCCCAAATCATATTGGCACCGATACGGCACTTAACGCTGAAGCTGGGGTTACGAGATTCCACCTTCGCCAGAATACGTCCGTTACCGATGCGATTCAGGCGAACCAGCGGTGTATGACCGATAGTCAGCGAGTTATCTTCAAAAATCTTACTCATGGCCTGTCCTTAACTGTATGAAATTGGGATACAACAGGTAGCATACCCGCTCAGAGAATATGCGGAAGTAAGGATTTAGCATATCTATATGCAGAAGGGAAATAATGACTCGCAAGATGGAATAAGGGGCGGCATAAGCCACCCCTGTTCCACACATAATGTTTACAAAATAATCGGTAAATTGTTACCGCCACAAGGCATGTTTCGCGCGGTAGCAATCGACCCACATCGCCGTAGCGCCACAAACGGCCACCGGCATGATGAACAGGTTGAGTACCGGGATCATCGTGAACAGGCTGGTTAAAGCACCAAACTGCATATTAGCGATTTTACGCGTGCGCAGGGCAGTGCGCATATCTTTGAATGGCACTTTGTGGTTATCGAACGGATAGTCGCAGTACTGGATGGCTAACATCCAGGCGCTGAACAGGAACCACAGCACCGGAGCGACGGTTTGCCCAATGCCAGGAATGAAGTAAAGGATCAGCAATACAATCGCGCGCGGCAGATACCAGGCAAACTTTTGCCATTCACGTTTCATAATCCGCGGCACATCTTTCATGATGCCGAAAATACCGGTATCCGGTGGCGTAGCGCCAGTCAGTCTTGCTTCCAGTTGTTCAGCCAACAAACCGTTAAATGGTGCGGCAATCCAGTTGGCGATAGTGGAGAAAAAATAGCCAAAAACCAGTAGTACGGAGATAACCGCTACAGGCCACAGCAAATAGCTCAACCATTGCAGCCAGTCAGGTACGTGGCTCATTAACGACGGGATCCAAACATCCAGTTGGCTAAAGAGCCACCAGAACGCGCCTCCCATCAACAAGATATTGATCAACAGCGGTAAGATGACAAAACGGCGAATCCCAGGTTGCGAGACGAGCTTCCAGCCTTGCGCAAAATAGTAAAAACCGCTGCGTGAGGCAGATGTGAATGTTGAAACCATAATCAGGATATGCTCCTTTTGACCAATCCCAGGAAAGTTCTGCGTATTTTACCGGGTATTTGCGCAATGGACAGTTAGGATATGTTCGAAAAAACAGCAAAAAGCACAATTTCATCTATCTTTGTGCTGTGAAAGTTAATAGTGCACTTGCACTTGAGGTAATCGACAAATACTCTTAGTGAGTAAATGTTTGCCGTGGTGGCAAGGTGTTAGAACAACAGAGAATATAATGATGCAGGATTTGCGTCTGATATTAATCATTGTTGGCGCGATCGCCATAATCGCTTTACTGGTACATGGTTTCTGGACCAGCCGTAAAGAACGATCTTCTATGTTTCGCGATCGGCCACTAAAACGAATGAAGTCAAAACGTGACGACGATTCTTATGACGAGGATGTCGAAGATGATGAGGGCGTTGGTGAGGTTCGTGTTCACCGCGTAAATCATGCCCCGGCTAACGCCCAGGAGCATGAGGCTGCTCGTCCGTCGCCGCAACACCAGTACCAACCGCCTTATGCGTCTGCGCAACCGCGTCAACCGGTCCAGCAGCCGCCTGAAGCGCAGGTACCGCCGCAACATGCTCCGCATTCAGCGCAGCCTGTTCAGCAACCGCAGCCAGTGCAACAACCGCAGCCAGTACAGCAGCCGGCTTACCCGCCGCAGCCTGAACAGCCGGTTGCTTCGCAGGTGCCTACAGCTCCGCAGCCGGCTTTCCAGACCGCGGAACCTGTAGCGGCACCGCAGCCTGAACCGGTAGCTGAACCAGCGCCTGTGGTGGATAAGCCGAAGCGCAAAGAAGCGGTGATCATCATGAACGTCGCGGCGCATCACGGTAGCGAGCTGAACGGTGAACTGCTTCTTAATAGCATTCAGCAGGCGGGCTTTATCTTTGGCGATATGAATATTTATCATCGCCATCTTAGCCCGGATGGCAGCGGCCCGGCGTTATTCAGCCTGGCGAATATGGTGAAACCGGGAACCTTTGATCCTGAAATGAAGGATTTCACAACGCCGGGTGTCACCATCTTCATGCAGGTGCCGTCTTACGGTGATGAACTGCAAAACTTCAAACTGATGCTGCAATCCGCGCAGCATATTGCCGATGAAGTTGGCGGCGTAGTGCTTGACGATCAGCGCCGTATGATGACTCCGCAGAAACTGCGCGAGTATCAGGACATCATCCGCGAAGTCAAAGACGCCAACGCCTGATACACTTGAGGCAAATTAACTTCTTTTCGAACCCCCGCTTGTCGGGGGTTTTTAGCATTGATGGTGCGATATGGAATCAATCGAACAACAACTGACAGAACTGCGAACGACGCTTCGCCACCATGAATATCTTTATCATGTGATGGATGCGCCGGAAATTCCCGACGCTGAATACGACAGGCTGATGCGCGAGTTGCGTGAGCTGGAAGCCAAACATCCAGAGCTGATTACCCCTGATTCACCTACCCAACGTGTAGGTGCTGCGCCGCTGGCAGCCTTTAGCCAGATCCGTCATGAAGTGCCAATGCTATCGCTGGATAACGTATTTGATGAAGAGAGTTTTCTCGCCTTCAACAAACGCGTACAGGATCGTCTGAAAAGCAACGAAAAATTAACCTGGTGCTGCGAGTTAAAGCTCGATGGGCTTGCCGTCAGCATTCTGTATGAGAATGGTGTTCTGGTAAGCGCGGCGACCCGTGGCGATGGCACCACTGGGGAAGATATCACGTCGAACGTGCGTACCATTCGCGCCATTCCGTTGAAACTGCGTGGTGAGAATATTCCAGCACGTCTGGAAGTGCGTGGTGAAGTGTTCCTGCCGCAGGCGGGCTTTGAGAAGATTAACGAAGAGGCGCGACGCACGGGCGGTAAAGTGTTTGCTAACCCACGTAATGCGGCGGCTGGTTCTCTGCGCCAGCTTGATCCGCGTATTACTGCGAAGCGACCGCTTACTTTCTTCTGCTATGGCGTTGGCGTACTGGAAGGTGGCGAGCTGCCGGACACTCATCTGGGCCGTTTAATGCAGTTTAAAGCGTGGGGATTACCTGTCAGCGATCGAGTAACGCTTTGTGAATCAGCAGAAGACGTGCTGGCGTTTTACCACAAAGTGGAAGAAGACCGCCCGACGCTGGGCTTTGATATTGACGGCGTAGTCATTAAGGTCAACTCGCTGGCGCAGCAGGAGCAACTTGGCTTTGTTTCCCGCGCCCCTCGCTGGGCTGTTGCGTTTAAATTCCCGGCGCAGGAACAGATGACTTTTGTGCGCGATGTAGAGTTTCAGGTTGGGCGTACAGGTGCGATTACGCCCGTTGCGCGTCTGGAACCTGTCCATGTTGCAGGCGTGCTGGTGAGCAACGCCACACTGCATAACGCCGATGAAATTGAACGTCTCGGTTTACGTATTGGCGATAAAGTGGTGATTCGCCGCGCAGGTGACGTGATCCCACAAGTGGTTAACGTCGTGCTTTCTGAACGACCGGATGATACCCGTGCGGTAGAGTTCCCTACACACTGTCCGGTATGTGGTTCCGACGTCGAGCGTGTAGAAGGCGAAGCCGTAGCCCGCTGTACTGGTGGCCTGATTTGTGGTGCTCAACGTAAAGAGTCGCTGAAACACTTTGTTTCCCGTCGTGCGATGGACGTTGACGGCATGGGTGACAAAATTATCGACCAGCTGGTTGAAAAAGAATACGTCCACACTCCGGCAGACCTGTTCAAACTCACCGCAGGTAAACTTACCGGACTGGAGCGAATGGGGCCGAAATCGGCGCAAAACGTGGTTAACGCGCTGGAAAAATCGAAAGAAACTACCTTTGCCCGCTTCCTCTATGCACTTGGTATCCGTGAAGTCGGAGAGGCTACCGCAGCAGGTCTGGCGGCATATTTCGGCACGCTGGAAGCGCTTGAAGCCGCTTCGATTGAAGAGCTGCAAAAGGTGCCAGACGTTGGGATTGTGGTGGCATCTCACGTTCACAACTTCTTTGCCGAAGAAAGTAACCGCAATGTCATCAGCGAACTGCTGGCGGAAGGCGTTCACTGGCCTGCGCCGATCGTTATCAACGCGGAAGAGATCGACAGTCCGTTTGCTGGTAAAACCGTGGTGCTTACGGGCAGCTTAAGCCAGATGTCACGTGATGACGCTAAAGCTCGCCTGGTCGAGCTGGGCGCAAAAGTGGCGGGCAGCGTTTCGAAGAAAACCGATCTGGTGATTGCCGGTGAAGCGGCAGGCTCTAAACTGGCGAAAGCGCAGGAACTGGGCATTGAAGTCATCGACGAAGCTGAAATGCTGCGTTTACTGGGGAGCTGAGGTGGAGAAAGAGCAGCTGATTGAAATTGCCAATACGGTGATGCCGTTTGGCAAGTACAAAGGGCGTCGCTTAATCGACCTGCCGGAAGAGTATCTGCTGTGGTTTGCCCGCAAAGATGAGTTTCCGGCAGGCAAGCTTGGTGAGTTAATGCAAATCACGTTGCTGATTAAAACCGAGGGGCTGACGCAACTGGTCCAGCCCCTGAAGCGACCGCTTTAAACTTTTCCGGCGCTGCTTTCCTGCTGCGCCTGTAGTTGCTCGGTCTGGCGCTTATAACGACGCGCCAGCACCGCGCAGACCATCAGTTGGATCTGATGGAAAATCATCAACGGCAGTACCATCATACCGATCACCGATGTGGGGAACAGAATGTTCGCCATCGGAATACCATTCGCCAGACTCTTTTTCGAGCCACAGAAGACGATAGTGATTTCATCCGCCTTATTGAAACCCAGTCGACGCGCCATAAAGACGTTAATCACAATCACAATAGCCAGCAATACGCAGCTAACTACCACAATAAACAGCAGCGAACCCCAACCGACTTTGTGCCAGATTCCGTTAACGACGGCTTCGCTGAATGCCGTATAAACGACCAAAAGAATGGATGTCTGGTCGGTTTTCGCTATCCACTTTTTATTGCGTGCTACCCAGTTACCAATCCACGGGCGAGAAAGATGTCCCAGCACGAACGGCAGCAGTAGTTGCAACATAATCTTACCGACCTGTTCCAGACTGCCTTCTGCACCGTGGATATTCATGACCAAACCAACCAGCAACGGCGAAAGGAAAATCCCCAGCAGGCTGGATGCCGACGCAGAACAAACCGCCGCCGCGACATTACCGCCCGCCATTGAAGTAAAGGCGATTGCAGACTGCACGGTAGCCGGGAGAATGCACAAATAGAGAAAGCCGGAATAGAGCATCGGATCGACATTTACCGGTTTCCACCAGGCAAACAGTACGCCCAGAATCGGAAATAGTACGAAGGTGCTACACATTACCCACAAATGTAACCGCCAGTGGCTACCGCCAGCGATTATCGCCTCACGCGACAGCTTCGCGCCGTGCATAAAGAACAACAGCGCAATAGCTGCCGTGGTCAGATTTTCAAAGAAGGGGACATAACCGCCTCTGGCCGGAAAGAAAGAAGCCAGCAAGACCACCGTGATTAGGGTTAAGGTGAAAGGATCGAGGATACGAAAAAGTTTCATAAAGACTCCAGATGACCGATGCTTTCATTGTGCGTTGTTCTGATTGATAAATAAAACTGAATTGCTTATCAATTTGTGCGTGGTAATGGGAAATTATTGGCTCAGGCGGCAGTAAAGACTTTGTCGGGGGGGGAGTGTAGATAGCAAAAAAGCGCCTTTAGGGCGCCTTTTTACATTGGTGGGTCGTGCAGGATGACTCGCTTCGCTCGCCCTTCGGGTCGTCGCCGCAAGCGGCTCCGTTGTTTCGCTACGCTCAACTCGAACCTGCTGCAGGTTCGAATTTTTGAATATCGCAGATAGCAAAAAAGCGCCTTTAGGGCGCTTTTTTACATTGGTGGGTCGTGCAGGATTCGAACCTGCGACCAATTGATTAAAAGTCAACTGCTCTACCAACTGAGCTAACGACCCGAAGTGGTGGGTGATGACGGGATCGAACCGCCGACCCCCTCCTTGTAAGGGAGGTGCTCTCCCAGCTGAGCTAATCACCCACTTCGGTACTTCACATTGTTACAAGAAATTTAGCTGGCGAGAAAGTGGTGGGTGATGACGGGATCGAACCGCCGACCCCCTCCTTGTAAGGGAGGTGCTCTCCCAGCTGAGCTAATCACCCACTTCTCAATTTCTTGCTACACGGCGGAGACTACATAAAGTAGTTGGTGGGTGATGACGGGATCGAACCGCCGACCCCCTCCTTGTAAGGGAGGTGCTCTCCCAGCTGAGCTAATCACCCCCGCTGTGTGGAGTCGCATTATAGGGAGAGTTCAAAATGAGTCAACGCATTTTCTAAAGAAATTGTTCGTTCGTCGTAAATTTAAGCAAGATGATCGCAAAACAGGCCGTGCTGCGCAATTTCTCAACGAAAACAATAATGCATCATGTAGCAACCCGAACTACATTGAGGAATCAGGCGGGAGTGATAGAATATCGCCCACTCAATTTTTCCAGGATTTGCCGGTTGTCGGCATCTTTCTAAACGTAAGGCCATTTCATGAAAATCAAAACTCGCTTCGCGCCAAGCCCAACAGGCTATCTGCACGTTGGCGGCGCGCGTACTGCTCTTTACTCCTGGCTTTTTGCACGTAACCACGGCGGTGAGTTCGTGCTGCGTATTGAAGACACCGATCTTGAGCGTTCCACGCCGGAAGCTATCGAAGCCATTATGGATGGCATGAACTGGCTGAGTCTGGAGTGGGATGAAGGCCCGTACTTCCAGACCAAACGTTTTGATCGCTACAATGCGGTGATCGATCAGATGCTGGAAGAGGGCACTGCCTATAAATGCTATTGCTCTAAAGAGCGTTTAGAAGCGCTGCGTGAAGAGCAGATGGCAAAAGGAGAGAAGCCGCGTTATGACGGCCGCTGCCGCCATAGCCATGAACATCACGCTGATGATGAACCGTGCGTTGTACGTTTTGCTAACCCGCAGGAAGGCTCCGTTGTTTTTGACGATCAGATCCGTGGTCCGATCGAGTTCAGCAACCAGGAGCTGGATGATCTGATTATCCGCCGTACCGATGGTTCTCCGACCTATAACTTCTGTGTGGTTGTCGACGACTGGGATATGGAAATTACTCACGTCATCCGTGGTGAAGACCATATCAACAACACGCCGCGCCAGATCAACATCCTGAAAGCGCTGAACGCGCCCGTACCGGTTTACGCGCACGTTTCTATGATCAACGGTGATGACGGTAAAAAATTGTCCAAACGTCACGGTGCAGTCAGCGTAATGCAGTATCGTGATGACGGTTATCTGCCAGAAGCACTGTTGAACTATCTGGTGCGTCTGGGCTGGTCCCACGGCGATCAGGAAATCTTCACCCGTGAAGAGATGATCAAGTACTTCACCCTGAATGCCGTCAGCAAATCTGCCAGTGCATTCAACACTGACAAACTGCTGTGGCTGAACCATCACTATATTAACGCGCTGCCGCCGGAGTATGTGGCTACCCACTTACAGTGGCACATCGAGCAGGAAAATATCGATACCCGTAACGGCCCGCAGCTTGCTGAGCTGGTGAAACTGCTGGGCGAACGCTGCAAAACGCTCAAAGAGATGGCGCAAAGCTGCCGCTATTTCTACGAAGATTTTGCGGAGTTTGATGCAGATGCAGCGAAAAAACATCTGCGCCCGGTAGCGCGTCAGCCGCTGGAGGTCGTGCGCGATAAACTGTCTGCTATCTCTGACTGGACCGCTGAAAATGTTCATCACGCGATTCAGGCAACGGCGGATGAACTGGAAGTGGGCATGGGTAAAGTTGGTATGCCGCTGCGTGTAGCCGTAACCGGTGCAGGGCAGTCCCCGGCACTGGATGTTACCGTTCATGCGATCGGTAAAACACGTAGCATTGAGCGCATCAACAAAGCGCTGGCCTTTATTGCTGAACGCGAAAACCAGCAGTAATTAGCATATAAAAAGATAAACGGCAGGAGATAATATCCTGCCGTTTTTTTTATTTATGCTGATTCGTCAATATCGAGACGGGTGAGGAAATTGCGAATTCCTTCACGTGACAAAAATTGCGCGACTTTTTCCTGCTCAATGTCAGTCATATTGTCTATCGCGTTGATGATTTGTCGATACGCCGGGGCGCGTGCTCCAGGAGCGTATTCAGCAATTCTCTCTTCAGCTTCCATCAACATTGGTGTGTTATGGAACGCAGGCGTATTCTGAATAAACTCGCAAACCTGCGAATCGACCAGAATAAGTCTGGCACGACCTCCTTTCACGCCGGGAAATTTTTCCGTTCTCCAGCCTTTTTCTCTGATCCAGCGGTTAACAGTTTGTTTAGCCACACCGAGGCATTCCGCCATCTCTTCGGTGGTCATTTTATTGCGTAATCTTTTCATATTATTTGCTGTCGCGAATCCCTAAGCGTTGTAATAATCCGATAATCCCTTCCCGCAGAAGCAAGGATGTAAACTGTTTTTGTTCAAGAGGCGTCATCTCTTTCGCCAGTGTCACCAGCAGTGCCTCAAGCGGCGTATCGCCAGACAGTTCAGGTGCTTCTCTCTGATCGTCATGGCGTTCTGCATTGCGAATATATTCACGAACTTGTTTATTGACGTGAATCAGTCGGGCCTTGCCACCCTGGACACCTGGTTTTGGTGATGTCGTCCAGCCTTGCTTGCGTACCCATTTATTAATGGTCTGGCGGCTATAACCGGTCAGCCTGGCAAGTTCATCTGGCGTCATCATCTCCTTGAACATAACAATTCCCTGAATGATTGCGGGTCTATTAGTGGTTCATTTTATAACACCACTTTACAAGAAACCGTGACAGGAATAACTACTGAATGCGAGCGACTATCCAAAATAGTTCATTTGCCTGATTTTTCAGCGATTGAAACTACGCCTTGCAATTTGCCGTTGACACATTCGGGCGGAATTCATATGATGCCGCCCGTCAACTCGACAAGCTTTACGTGATGGGGCTATAGCTCAGCTGGGAGAGCGCCTGCTTTGCACGCAGGAGGTCTGCGGTTCGATCCCGCATAGCTCCACCAAATTTTGCACCCAGCAAATTTGGTACGTAAACGACTCGTGGGGCTATAGCTCAGCTGGGAGAGCGCTTGCATGGCATGCAAGAGGTCAGCGGTTCGATCCCGCTTAGCTCCACCAAATTTCAAACCCTCGCTGCGAAGCGGGGGTTTTTTGTCTCTGCTTTTTGCCGCTTTTGTAATACAGTTTACGCCCCAGGTTAGTATCGCCTGGTGGAAAATTCATTGGATGAAATATCGGCAACAGGCCGGCCCCTGTTTGCTTCGCGATGCGAATAAACATATTATTTGTATGCCTTAAAACCCCGATCAGTGAGAGTAGTGTACTCATGTTTGTGGAGCATAACCTGATAAAAAATATCAAGATATTTACACTAGCGTTTACGCTCACCGTGGTACTTATTCAGCTATCCCGTTTTATCTCGCCACTTGCTGTTATCCATTCCAGCTATATCTTTCTGGCGTGGATGCCACTGTGCGTAATGCTATCAATATTCTTTATCTTCGGCTGGCGCGGTGTCGTTCCCGTTTTATGTGGAATGTTTTGCACCAATCTGTGGAATTTTCATCTCTCATTTTTGCAAACCGCCGTCATGCTTGGCAGCCAGACGTTCGCTGTACTGTGTGCATGTGCAATATTACGCTGGCAGTTGGGAACGCGTTGGCGCTATGGATTGACCACCCGAAACGTCTGGAAACGTCTCTTCTGGCTTGGTTTGGTGACGCCTTTCGGCATCAAATGCAGCATGTATCTTGTGGGGAGCTTCTTTGATTTCCCGCTAAAGATATCGACTTTTTTCGGTGATGCGGATGCCATTTTCACGGTCGTTGATTTACTAAGCCTTTTCACCGCCGTGTTGATTTACAACATGCTCTTTTACTATCTCACTCGCATGATTGTAAGTCCTCACTTTGCGCAGATATTGTGGCGCAGAGATATTGCACCGTCGCTGAGTAAAGAGAAACGTACATTTACCTTAAGTTGGCTGGCGGCTCTTAGCGTTCTGCTGCTGTTGATGTGCACACCTTATGAAAACGACTTTATCGCCGGTTACCTGGTACCTGTTTTCTTTATCATCTTTACCCTTGGTGTCGGTAAACTTAGCTATCCGTTTTTAAATCTTACCTGGGCTGTATCGACGCTTTTCCTCCTGAATTACAACCAGAATTTTTTACAAGGGGTGGAAACAGAATATTCGCTGGCATTTATTCTCGCGGTTCTGATTTCCTTTAGCGTTTGCTTGCTTTACATGGTACGCATTTATTATCGGAGCGAATGGCTTAACCGTCGCTGGCATTTGCAGGCGCTGACCGATCCGTTAACGCTATTACCCAACTTTCGTGCACTGGAGCAATCGCCGGAGCAAGAGGCTGGTAAGAGTTTTTGCTGTCTGCGCATTGATAATCTTGAGTTTATGAGTCGCCATTACGGGTTAGTGATGCGCGTTCATTGTATCCGCTCAATTTACCGTACATTGCTGCCGTTGATGCAGGAAAACGAAAAGTTGTATCAATTGCCGGGGAGCGAATTGTTACTGGTACTGACCGGGCCGGAAACGGAAGGGCGGTTACAGCATATGGTTAACGTTCTCAATAGTCGGCAAATCCACTGGAATAACACCGGGCTGGATATGGGCTATGGTGCTGCCTGGGGACGTTTTGACGGTAATCAGGATACCCTGCAGCCAATGCTGGGACAGTTAAGCTGGTTGGCAGAACAATCCTGCGTTCATCATCACGTGCTGGCGTTGGATAATCGAGAGGAGATTGTATCCGGGCAGACAACCAAACAGGTGTTGTTACTCAATACTATCCGTAAGGCGTTAGATAAGGGCGATTTGCTGCTCTATGCCCAACCAATTCGCAACAAGGATGGAGAAGGTTACGATGAAATCCTTGCGCGTCTGAAATACGAAGGCGGCATAATGACGCCTGATAAATTTTTGCCGCTTATTGCCCAATTTAACCTTAGCGCGCGATTCGATTTACAGGTGCTGGAATCCCTGTTGAAGTGGCTGGCAACTCACCCTTGCGACAAGAAAGGCCCGCGCTTTTCAGTCAATTTAATGCCGCTCACTCTGCTGCAAAAGAATATCGCCGGGCGGATTATTCGTCTGTTTAAGCGTTACCGCGTCTCCCCGGAGACTGTGATTATTGAGATCACCGAGGAGCAGGCGTTTTCTAACGCAGAAAGCAGTATGTACAACATCGAACAACTGCATAAGTTTGGCTTCCGTATTGCAATTGATGACTTTGGCACAGGCTATGCCAACTACGAACGGTTAAAGCGTTTGCAGGCTGATATCATCAAGATTGATGGCGTCTTCGTTAAGGATATCGTCACGAATACACTGGATGCGATGATAGTGAGATCAATTACCGATCTGGCGAAAGCGAAGTCATTGAGTGTGGTCGCAGAGTTTGTCGAGACGCAACAGCAGCAGGCGCTATTGCATAAGCTCGGGGTGCAATATCTGCAAGGGTATTTAATTGGTCGCCCACAGCCATTAGTTGATTAACAGGCGTAAAAATGCCGGGGAATTATCCCCGGCTTTTTTATGTATGGTCTTACAGTACCAGTGCTGCGATTGAAGCAGACAGCACACTCACCAGAGTAGAGCCGTAAACCAGTTTCAGACCGAAGCGAGAAACTACGTTACCTTGCTCTTCGTTCAGGCCCTTAACTGCACCCGCGATAATCCCGATAGAAGAGAAGTTAGCGAAGGATACCAGGAACACAGAGAGGATACCTTCAGCACGCGGAGAGAGCGTGGAAGCAATTTTCTGCAGGTCCATCATCGCAACGAACTCGTTGGAAACCAGTTTGGTCGCCATGATACTGCCCACTTGCAGTGCTTCACTGGAAGGAACACCCATCACCCATGCAATCGGATAGAAGATGTAGCCCAGAATGCCCTGGAAGGAGATGCTATAGCCAAACCAGCCGGTCACGGTAGCAAACAGAGCGTTCAGTGCTGCGATCAGGGCGATAAAGCCGATCAGCATCGCGGCAACGATAATGGCCACTTTGAAGCCCGCCAGAATGTATTCACCCAGCATTTCGAAGAAGCTCTGGCCTTCGTGCAGGTCGGACATCTGAATGTTTTCTTCGCTGGCATCAACACGGTAAGGGTTGATCAGCGACAGCACGATAAAGGTGCTGAACATGTTCAGTACCAGTGCAGCAACCACGTATTTCGGTTCCAGCATGGTCATGTATGCACCAACGATGGACATAGAAACGGTGGACATCGCCGTTGCTGCCATGGTGTACATACGATTACGGGAGATTTTGCCGAGGATATCTTTATAGGCAATAAAGTTCTCGGACTGACCCAGAATCAGGGAGCTGACAGCGTTAAAGGATTCCAGTTTGCCCATGCCGTTGACTTTGGAGAGCAGGAAACCAATTGCGCGGATAATCACCGGCAACACGCGAATGTGCTGGAGAATACCGATCAGCGCAGAGATAAAGACGATTGGGCACAGCACTTTCAGGAAGAAGAATGCCAGGCCTTGATCATTCATGCTACCAAAGACGAAGTTAGTCCCTTCGTTGGCAAATCCGAGCAGTTTTTCGAACATTTCGGAGAAGCCTTTCACGAAGCCCAGACCAACGTCGGAGTTCAGGAAGAACCACGCCAGTAACACTTCGATAACAAGCAGTTGAATAACATAACGGATACGAATTTTTTTGCGGTCGCTGCTTACCAGCAGTGCGAGAATCGCAACAACGGCAAGTGCCAGTACAAAATGAAGGACGCGGTCCATATTTGCTCCAAATATGAGGCAGGTTAAATTTCCGTGCACATTCTATGTAACATGGGTAAGGAAAACGAGATCTGACACACACTATAATGACGTCCTGTGACAAGCTTCAAAAATAGTGACCTGTCATACATTTCTGCTATGTTGTGTATGGAAGCTGAAAGTTATGTAAATGTGCTAACATTAAACATAATAATAACATTCAAATCATCAATCTTTTCGTAGTCATAATCCCGGTCTATCAGAGAAATCACCACAATCCATTTAAATGAATTTGATAATCATTCTCGTTTGACATAGCATGAAACATAGCAAAGGCTATGTTTTAGAGGCACAAGATGACGAACTATCGCGTTGAGAGTAGCAGCGGTCGGGCAGCGCGCAAGATGAGGCTCGCATTAATGGGACCTGCGTTCATTGCGGCGATTGGTTATATCGATCCCGGTAACTTTGCGACCAATATTCAGGCGGGCGCCAGCTTCGGCTATCAACTGCTGTGGGTGGTCGTCTGGGCCAACTTGATGGCGATGCTGATTCAGATCCTCTCGGCCAAACTCGGGATTGCCACGGGTAAAAACCTGGCGGAGCAGATTCGTGATCACTATCCGCGTCCCGTAGTGTGGTTCTATTGGGTCCAGGCGGAAATTATTGCGATGGCGACCGATCTGGCGGAATTTATTGGCGCAGCGATCGGTTTCAAACTCATTCTTGGGGTTTCTTTATTGCAGGGGGCGGTGCTGACAGGTATCGCTACTTTCCTGATTTTAATGCTGCAACGTCGCGGGCAAAAACCGCTGGAGAAAGTGATTGGTGGGCTTCTGTTGTTTGTCGCGGCGGCCTACATTGTTGAGCTGATTTTCTCCCAACCGAATCTGGTGCAGTTGAGCAAAGGTATGGCGATACCGAGTTTACCGACCTCGGAAGCGGTCTTCCTGGCGGCTGGCGTGTTAGGGGCGACGATTATGCCGCATGTGATTTATCTTCACTCTTCGCTCACCCAACATCTACACGGTGGTTCACGCCAGCAACGTTACTCTGCGACCAAATGGGATGTGGCGATTGCCATGACCATCGCTGGCTTTGTCAATCTGGCGATGATGGCAACGGCCGCCGCAGCGTTTCATTTTTCTGGTCATACTGGTGTTGCCGATCTTGATGAGGCTTACCTGACGCTGCAACCGCTGTTAAGCAATGCTGCGGCAACGGTTTTTGGTTTAAGTCTGGTGGCTGCAGGGCTTTCGTCAACGGTAGTGGGTACGTTAGCAGGGCAGGTGGTGATGCAGGGATTCATTCGCTTTCATATCCCGCTATGGGTACGCCGTACGGTAACCATGCTGCCGTCATTTATTGTCATTCTGATGGGGTTGGATCCGACACGGATTCTGGTTATGAGTCAGGTGCTGCTCAGTTTTGGTATTGCTCTGGCGCTGGTGCCGCTGCTGATTTTCACCAGTGATAGCAAGTTGATGGGCGATCTGGTGAATAGCAAATGGGTTAAACAAATCGGCTGGATGATTGTGGTGCTGGTGGTAACGCTGAATATCTGGTTGTTGGTGGGAACGGCGCTGGGGTTGTAGTTGAATGAGCGTCGCATTTGGCACCATTGGCGGATCCGCCCTACGTGTTAAATGGATCTGGTTTGTAGGCCTGATAAGATGCGTTAGCATCGCATCAGGCACCATTGGCGGACTCGTTTAATGGCGGTGCCCATGTCCACGGCCTTTACCGCGATGATCGTCACGGTCACGCCAGCCTTCGCGATAGCCACGCTCATACGCTTTACGCTTATCCCAGCCACGGTGATAGCCATTATCATGACGCCACCAGCGGTTTTTACGCCATTCATAATTACGGTGCCAGTAGTCACGATCGCGCCAGTGGCCACCGTCCCAGTAGTTACCATAATTATCGCGATCGCCAATTTGTAATTTAATTGATGGCAGTAAGGTAATTTCACCTGCGTTTGCTGCAAGCGGGGTAAATGCCATCAGGGCGGCCGCCAGAAACAGTGACCTGAACATTGTTATTCTCCTTCACGATCGAAGCCGTCAGCGGCCTGTTAACGCAATATTACGGGGAGGTAAAGCCCCGTTTCATCGCCATAACTCTTAAATCATAAGGGAGAGCATTTTTTGCTAAAGGTTATCGTGGGGTGGCTGTTGCTTTGGACGATTCACCATCATCATCGGTTTACCTGCCAGTAATAGCCATGCCGGAAGCATGACGATACACAGTAGCGGTAACAATGTGGAATTAGGTACAACAACCGCCGCCATAAACAAACTTAGCCAGCCATCGCGCGTTACCACCAGTACAAGGCCGAGAATAGCGCAGGAGACGGTAATGGCTGCCGGAACTGCGGGAACGTGCGCATGCAGCATCAACCCTAACGCTACGCCGACAAATACCGCCGGGAAGATTCGCCCGCCGCGAAACCCGCTGGCGGCGGCAATGACCAGGGCGGCAAGTTTGATTACCGCCAGCAAAAAGTAATCGCTGGTGCTGAAAGCCTGATTTGTCACCATCTGCTGCATCTCGTCCAGCCCTTTAAATAGCGAAACAGGCCCGCCAATAACACCCAGAATACCGAGAATAAACCCGCCAACTCCCAGCATGAGGACCGGATTTTTAATCAGATGCATCATCGCGTGCACCCGTGGGAAACACCACACTGCAACCATACCTGCCGCAATGGCGATCGCCGTCACAATTGCACCACTGATGATGTCTGCCAACTGCATCTGTCCGTAATGAGCAATGGGCAGCGAAAAATGAGGATGGAAAAACAATCCGGTGGTTAGCGCGCCAGCCGCCGCCGCCATTAACGGCGCAAAGAGACGATCCCAAAGAGGAACGTCATGGCTGCCATTTAAGGTTTGCGAAAAAATCAACGCCGCCGCAACAGGCGTGCCAAACAGAGCGCCGATGGTGCCCGCAGAGGCTAAAATAGTCCACTCCATCCGGTTCACTCGCGGTAACAGACGCGCGCCAATCGCCGCCGCGAGGGCGATATTTACGGTCATAATGGGATGTTCCGGCCCGAGACTGACGCCGCCAGCAAGACCGAGAATTAATGCTACGATCAGTCCTGGTAGCGCAGAGGGGGGAACTGGCGCGCCAATCAGCGCTTCACAGGCAGGATCTGGCCCCGCATGACCCCGGCTGAAACGGATGACTAGCCCTACAGCAGCCCCTGTCAGCGTTAAAATCCCGATGATCCAGAGCGGTGAATCCTGGGCTATCCCCAGACTTCCCGGCAGTCGTTGCCAGAGCAGATTCTGTAATACCGAGGCGATTTTCATTACCACCATCAGAATAAGACTGGACGCAATCCCAATTGCCACGGCGGGGAGCGATAATAACAACATGGTTCTGGCTCGCGGATGGAGCATGTTCTATTCCTTTATGCGGGTTCAGATATTTAGTTTGCCCAGCTTGCATAAAGACATCGCTGCAATTGGTGCTGAAACGATAAAGTAAATGTGTGACCCAGATCGATATTTACAGGGAGCCCGCCTTTACGGCGTTGTTGTTATGCCCCCATGAATTTACAGTGTGAGAAAGAATTATTTTGACTTTAGCGGAGCAGTTGAAGAATGACAAAGTATGCATTAGTCAGTGATGTGGGCGGCACCAACGCACGTCTTGCTCTGTGTGATATTGCCAGTGGTGAAATCTCGCAGGCTAAGACCTATTCAGGGCTTGATTACCCCAGCCTCGAAGCGGTCATTCGCGTTTATCTTGAAGAACATAAGGTCGAGGTGAAAGACGGCTGTATTGCCATCGCTTGCCCAATTACCGGTGACTGGGTGGCAATGACCAACCATACCTGGGCGTTCTCAATTGCCGAAATGAAAAAGAATCTCGGTTTTAGCCATCTGGAAATTATTAACGATTTTACCGCTGTATCGATGGCGATTCCGATGCTGAAAAAAGAGCATCTGATTCAGTTTGGTGGCACAGAGCCGATAGAAGGTAAGCCTATTGCGGTTTACGGTGCCGGAACGGGGCTTGGGGTTGCGCATCTGGTCCATGTCGATAAGCGTTGGGTAAGCTTGCCGGGCGAAGGCGGTCACGTTGATTTTGCGCCGAATAGTGAAGAAGAGGCCATTATCCTCGAAATATTGCGTGCGGAAATTGGTCATGTTTCGGCGGAACGCGTGCTTTCTGGCCCAGGACTGGTGAATTTGTATCGCGCAATTGTTAAAGCCGACAACCGCCTGCCAGAAAATCTCAAGCCAAAAGATATTACCGAACGCGCGCTGGCTGACAGCTGCACCGATTGCCGCCGTGCGTTGTCGCTGTTTTGCGTCATTATGGGCCGTTTTGGCGGCAATCTGGCGCTCAATCTCGGGACATTTGGCGGCGTGTTTATTGCGGGCGGTATCGTGCCGCGCTTCCTTGAGTTCTTTAAAGCCTCGGGATTCCGTGCCGCTTTTGAAGACAAAGGCCGCTTTAAAGATTATGTCCATGATATTCCGGTATATCTCATCGTCCATGACAATCCGGGCCTTCTCGGTTCCGGCGCGCATTTACGCCAGACCTTAGGCCACATTCTCTGATTCCTTCCTGTTAATACGGGAGGTTTTCCTCCCGTTTTCTTTTTTAATCAATTAGTTAAAAAACAAATCACTTTGTGTCTCCTCACAAGGCCGACCTGCGTCACACTTCCGCACTGCGGGATTAATTATCCAGTAAATGCATTATTTGTCTGGTAACGGCAATTTGTTTTGCACGTTCATAATTTCACTCGTCAACTATAAACGAACGAGGAAATAACGATGAGTAAGAAACTGATTGCCTTATGTGCCTGCCCGATGGGGCTGGCTCACACCTTTATGGCCGCCCAGGCGCTGGAAGAAGCGGCGGTAGAAGCTGGCTATGAAGTGAAAATTGAAACTCAGGGCGCGGATGGCATCCAGAACCGTCTGACGGCGCAGGATATTGCCGAAGCGACCATCATCATCCACTCCGTGGCAGTTACCCCGGAAGATAACGAACGTTTCGAATCTCGCGACGTTTATGAAATTACTTTGCAGGACGCAATTAAAAACGCTGCGGGCATCATCAAAGAAATCGAAGAGATGCTTGCCGCTGAACAACAGTAATATTCGACAGGGATAATTGTTATGGCCATTAAAAAACGCAGTGCAACCGTTGTGCCTGGCGCATCCGGTGCGGCAGCGGCAGTTAAGAATCCGCAGGCCTCTAAAACCAGCTTCTGGGGTGAACTTCCGCAGCATGTGATGTCAGGGATTTCACGCATGGTGCCGACCTTAATTATGGGCGGTGTGATCCTCGCTTTCAGCCAGCTGATTGCTTATAGCTGGCTTAAAATTCCTGCTGATATTGGCATCATGGATGCTCTTAATAGCGGGAAATTCTCCGGTTTCGACCTCTCCTTACTGAAATTTGCCTGGCTGTCACAGTCCTTCGGCGGCGTGTTGTTTGGTTTTGCCATTCCGATGTTTGCCGCTTTTGTGGCGAACTCTATCGGCGGCAAACTGGCGTTTCCGGCTGGTTTTATCGGCGGCTTGATGTCTACTCAGCCAACGCAACTGCTGAACTTCGATCCCAGCACCATGCAATGGGCGACTTCTTCACCAGTCCCGTCTACCTTCATTGGTGCGCTGATTATTTCTATCGTCGCGGGTTACCTTGTGAAGTGGATGAACCAGAAAATCCAGTTACCGGATTTCCTGTTAGCGTTCAAAACCACATTTTTGCTACCGATTCTTTCCGCTATTTTTGTCATGCTGGCGATGTACTACGTCATCACCCCATTTGGTGGCTGGATCAACGGCGGTATCCGTACCGTGCTGACTGCCGCAGGTGAGAAGGGCGCGCTGATGTACGCAATGGGGATCGCCGCGGCGACAGCAATCGACCTTGGTGGCCCGATCAACAAAGCCGCAGGTTTTGTTGCCTTCAGCTTTACCACTGACCACGTATTACCGGTCACCGCACGTTCTATCGCTATCGTTATTCCGCCGATTGGTCTGGGTCTGGCGACCATTATCGACCGTCGTTTAACCGGCAAACGCCTGTTCAACGCACAACTTTATCCGCAGGGTAAGACCGCGATGTTCCTTGCCTTTATGGGGATCAGTGAGGGTGCGATTCCGTTTGCACTGGAAAGCCCCATCACCGCCATTCCGTCCTATATGGTTGGCGCGATTGTCGGCTCAACCGCCGCTGTCTGGCTGGGCGCAGTGCAATGGTTCCCGGAATCCGCTATCTGGGCATGGCCGCTGGTCACTAACCTGGGCGTCTATATGGCGGGGATCGCGCTGGGAGCAGTCATTACTGCGCTGATGGTGGTGTTCCTGCGTCTGATGATGTTCCGTAAAGGCAAATTGTTAATCGATAGCCTGTAAGAAGGACAATCCTGATGACATTACTCGCTTCGCTGCGCGACTGGCTTAGGGCGCAACAACTGGATGCGGTGCTTCTCTCCTCACGGCAGAACAAACAGCCGCATCTGGGGATCTCCACCGGATCAGGCTATGTGGTGATTAGCCGTGAAAGTGCGCACATTCTGGTGGATTCGCGCTATTACTCGGATGTAGAAGCGCGCACGCAAGGCTACCAGCTGCATTTGCTTGACGCGACGCACACGCTTACCACTATTGTCAATCAAATCATTGCCGATGAACAGTTGCAAACGCTCGGTTTTGAAGGCCAGCAGGTGAGTTGGGAAACCGCGCACCGCTGGCAGTCTGAACTTAATGCAACGCTGGTTAGCGCCACGCCGGATGTGCTGCGGCAAATCAAAACGCCAGAGGAGGTGGAGAAAATCCGCCTCGCCTGTGGGATTGCCGATCGTGGTGCAGAGCATATTCGCCGCTTTATTCAGGCGGGAATGAGCGAATGCGAGATTGCTGCTGAACTGGAGTGGTTTATGCGCCAGCAGGGCGCAGAAAAAGCCTCCTTTGACACCATCGTTGCCAGTGGCTGGCGTGGTGCGCTACCGCACGGCAAAGCCAGCGACAAGATTGTTGCAGCGGGCGAGTTTGTCACTCTCGATTTCGGTGCGCTCTATCAGGGCTATTGCTCTGATATGACGCGCACCTTCCTGGTGAATGGCGAAGGGGTGAGCGCCGAATCTCACCCGCTGTTTAAGGTGTATGAGATTGTCCTGCAGGCACAGCTCGCAGCAATCTCTGCAATTCGCCCCGGCGTGCGCTGCCAGCAGGTTGACGAAGCCGCGCGTCGGGTGATTACCGAGGCAGGATTTGGCGACTATTTTGGTCACAACACCGGTCATGCTATTGGCATTGAAGTACACGAAGATCCGCGCTTTTCACCGCGGGATACCACGACGCTACAGCCAGGCATGTTACTGACCGTGGAGCCGGGGATTTATTTGCCAGGGCAAGGGGGCGTGCGCATCGAGGATGTTGTGCTGGTCACCCCGCAAGGCGCAGAAGTGCTCTACGCCATGCCGAAAACAGTGTTGCTCACGGGAGAGGCATAATGGATTTATCGCTATTAAAAGCGTTGAGCGAGGCAGATGCGATCGCCTCCTCGGAACAGGAAGTGCGGCAGATCCTGCTGGAAGAAGCGGATCGCCTGCAAAAAGAAGTGCGATTTGATGGGCTGGGATCGGTGCTGATCCGCCTCAATGAATCGACAGGTCCGAAGGTGATGATCTGCGCCCATATGGACGAAGTGGGATTTATGGTGCGCAGCATTTCCCGCGAAGGGGCGATTGATGTGCTGCCAGTTGGCAATGTACGCATGGCTGCCCGCCAGCTGCAGCCAGTGCGGATCACCACTCGTGAAGAGTGCAAAATTCCCGGCCTGCTTGACGGCGACCGGCAGGGGAATGACGTCAGCACCATGCGCGTGGACATTGGCGCACGCTCCTATGACGAAGTGATGCAGGCAGGAATTCGTCCAGGCGATCGCGTCACGTTTGATACCACTTTTCAGGTTCTCCCTCACCAGCGGGTGATGGGGAAAGCCTTTGATGACCGCCTCGGTTGCTACCTGCTGGTGACGTTACTGCGCGAGCTGCACGACGCCGAACTACCTGCGGAAGTGTGGCTGGTGGCAAGTTCCAGCGAAGAGGTGGGATTACGCGGCGGGCAAACTGCCACCCGCGCGGTGTCGCCGGACGTCGCCATTGTGCTTGATACCGCCTGCTGGGCGAAAAACTTTGATTATGGCGCGGCTAACCATCGCCAGATTGGTAACGGCCCGATGCTGGTGTTAAGCGACAAGTCACTGATTGCGCCGCCAAAACTCACCGCCTGGATCGAAACCGTGGCGGCAGAAATTGGCGTGCCGTTACAGGCGGATATGTTCAGTAACGGCGGCACGGACGGTGGAGCGGTGCACTTAACCGGTACTGGCGTACCCACAGTGGTGATGGGGCCAGCAACCCGCCATGGACATTGCGCCGCATCGATTGCCGATTGCCGCGACATTTTGCAGATGGAGCAACTTTTATCTGCCCTTATTCAACGTCTTACGCGTGAGACGGTTGTTCAACTGACGGATTTCAGATGATCTCCTGATTAACCCGGAGCGGTTATGTTAACGATTCAATTTCTCTGTCCTTTGCCTAACGGTCTACATGCTCGTCCGGCGTGGGAACTTAAAGAACAGTGCAGCCAGTGGCAAAGCGAAGTCACCTTTATTAACCATCGCCAGAACGCAAAGGCCGATGCGAAAAGCTCCCTGGCGCTGATTGGCACCGGTACTTTATTTAATGACAGTTGCAGCCTGAACATTAGCGGCAGCGATGAAGAACAGGCGCGGCGCGTGCTGGAAGAGTACATCCAGGTGCGCTTTATCGACAGCGACAGCGTTCAGCCGACGCAGGCAGAACTGACGGCGCATCCGCTGCCGCGTTCATTAAGCCGCCTCAACCCGGATTTACTGTACGGCAACGTGCTGGCAAGCGGCGTCGGCGTGGGTACACTGACCCTGTTACAAAGCGACAGCCTCGACAGTTATCGGGCGATCCCGGCCAGTGCGCAAGACTCCACCCGGCTGGAGCACAGCCTGGCAACGCTTGCCGAGCAACTGAACCAGCAACTGCGCGAGCGTGACGGCGAAAGCAAAACTATCCTCAGCGCCCATTTGTCGCTGATCCAGGATGATGAGTTTGCAGGCAATATCCGTCGCCTGATGACAGAACAGCATCAGGGGCTGGGGGCGGCGATCATCAGCAATATGGAGCAGGTTTGCGACAAGCTTTCTGCTTCTGCCAGCGACTACCTACGTGAGCGGGTCAGCGACATTCGCGATATCAGCGAACAGTTGCTGCATATCACCTGGCCGGAACTGAAGCCGCGTAATAATCTGGTGCTCGAAAAACCGACCATTCTGGTGGCTGAGGATTTAACCCCAAGCCAGTTTTTGAGCCTCGATTTAAAAAATCTTGCGGGCATGATTCTGGAGAAAACCGGGCGCACCTCGCATACCCTGATTCTGGCCCGCGCCTCGGCGATCCCGGTTCTGAGCGGCCTGCCGCTGGATGCGATCGCCCGTTATGCCGGGCAACTGGCGGTACTTGATGCTCAGTGCGGCGTGCTGGCGATTAACCCGAATGAAGCAGTGAGTGGTTATTATCAGGTTGCGCAGACGCTGGCAGATAAACGTCAGCAGCAGCAGGCGCAGGCCGCCGTGCAGCTGGCCTATTCCCGTGATAACAAGCGTATTGATATTGCGGCGAATATTGGCACTGCTCTGGAAGCACCTGGCGCGTTTGCCAACGGCGCGGAAGGCGTCGGGCTGTTTCGTACCGAAATGCTCTATATGGATCGCGACAGCGCGCCGGACGAACAAGAACAGTTTGAAGCGTACCAGCAGGTGCTACTGGCGGCGGGCGACAAGCCGATTATCTTCCGCACGATGGACATCGGCGGTGATAAAAGCATTCCTTACCTTAACATTCCCCAGGAAGAGAACCCGTTCCTCGGCTATCGCGCGGTACGTATTTACCCGGAATTTGCTGGCCTGTTCCGCACTCAATTGCGGGCTATTTTGCGCGCTGCCAGTTTCGGCAACGCCCAGTTGATGATCCCAATGGTCCACAGTCTCGATCAGATCTTATGGGTGAAGGGCGAGATCCAGAAGGCGATCGTTGAGCTTAAGCACGATAGTTTGCGTCACGCAGAAACGATTCCTCTGGGGATCATGGTGGAAGTGCCGTCGGTGTGCTACATCATCGACCACTTCTGCGATGAAGTGGATTTCTTCAGTATCGGCTCTAACGATATGACCCAGTATCTGTATGCAGTCGATCGTAATAACCCGCGCGTATCGCCACTGTATAACCCGATTACGCCATCGTTCCTGCGCATGTTGCAGCAGATAGTTACCACTGCGCATCAGCGGGGCAAATGGGTAGGCATTTGCGGTGAACTGGGAGGCGAAAGTCGTTACCTGCCGTTACTGCTTGGATTGGGTCTGGATGAATTAAGCATGAGTAGCCCACGCATTCCGGCGGTGAAAAGCCAGCTGCGTCAGCTCGATAGTGAAGCGTGTCGGGAGCTGGCGCGTAAGGCATGCGAGTGCCGCAGCGCGCAGGAAATCGAAGCGTTACTCACCGCGTTTACGCCGGAAGAAGACGTTCGTCCACTGCTGGCGCTGGAGAATATCTTTGTTGACCAGGACTTTGGTAATAAAGAGCAGGCGATCCAGTTCCTGTGCGGCAACCTGGGCGTTAACGGGCGCACGGAACATCCGTTTGAGCTGGAAGAAGATGTCTGGCAGCGGGAAGAGATTGTCACTACTGGCGTTGGCTTTGGTGTGGCAATCCCGCATACCAAATCACAGTGGATCCGCCATTCCAGTATTAGCATTGCCCGACTGGTGAAACCGGTTGACTGGCAGTCAGAGATGGGTGATGTCGAACTGGTGATCATGCTGACGCTGGGCGCCAACGAAGGGATGAACCATGTGAAAGTCTTTTCACAGCTGGCGCGTAAGCTGGTGAATAAAAACTTCCGCCAGTCGCTTTTCGCCGCAAGTGATGCGCAAAGCATCCTGACGCTGCTGGAAACGGAAATAACCTTCTAAACTTAGCCCTGAAAACGGGCGCTGTACTCTCCCGGCGTTAGACCAAACTGACGCCGGAAGACGCGACAAAAATAGTCGCTATCCGGAAAGCCGCAACGCTGCGCCACTTCATGAATCGACAGATGATATTTCTGCAAAATCATCCTCGCCTTCGCCATTCGCACCCAGCGTACATATTCGATAAAACGCATTGTTCCATGCTGCGCAAACAGTTTTGACAGATGATTGGGCGTGATATTAAAGAACTGCGCCACGCTCTCGCGGGTGAGTGGTTGGGCATAATTATCCTGAACCCAGTTACAAATGCTGTGGTAGAGAAAATCGCCGCGCGGCTGAGAATTGCCAGGCGGCATGTTGACCACGTTACGGCAAAGATGCAGCAAACTTAACACCAGTGGCTGAATAATATTCTGCTCCAGTGGCGAACGGCTGAGGTGGGTGAGGGCGGTGAGCATCGCTTCACCTTCACCGCGTTGCAGGCTGGGAAGCTGGATCTGGCGAACCGGATGCAACAACGACGTGGTGCGGCTATCGTAAAACGATAACCCAAGCCAGGTCGGCGCAAACACCAGGCTTAACAGCATTACCGGTTTGTTGTTGACCGGTAAATTAGCCGCACGTGCCGGAATAAACAACATTTCCCCTTCCACCATGCGTTGCTGTTTTGCTTCCAGCAGATTGCCGTATTCGCCACGCAGTACAATATCCAGACGGGGAAAATCAATACACAAACTGCCTACCGGCAGCGAGGCGGGCTGGTTGGCAAACCAGATGCGCCCAAGCAGTTGCGGATTAAGCACCAGGCCGCTGAACAGATCGGCGAAAAATTGTTGATCGGCGGGCAAGCCTGTTGCTTTCATGAATATTCCTGATTACAGATGCATTAACTGCCTGAATTCCTTTACCTTACTGCGGCTAACCGGCACTTCAAAATCCAGATCTTTCAGCCGCAGAATATAGGTATTATTAAACCACGGTTCGATCTCGCGGATTTTGTTCAGGTTGACGCAAAACGAGCGATGGCAGCGAAAAAAGTGCGACGACGGCAGTTTGCTGCAAAATTCGGTGATGTTCATCGGCATCACATAAGATTCACGCCGCGTATAGACAAAGGTCATTTTCTCGTGCGCTTCGGCGTAGTAGATATCATTGACCGGCGTCACGATGAGGCGTTCATCCTTCACCAGATTAATGGTGTCATTCTCACGCGTTAACGGCACGGCGGGCGTGCTGCTGGTTTGCTGTTGCTGCCAGGCGGCTTCCAGCTTTTGCAGCATCCCGGTAATCCGTGACTCTTGATACGGTTTGAGAATGTAGTCAAACGCCTCCAGTTCAAACGCTTCCACCGCATGTTCTTTCCACGCGGTGATAAACACAATAAACGGTTTATGGGCGAACTGGCTGATGTTTTGTGCCAGCAGCACGCCATCCAGCGACGGAATATTGATATCCAGAAAAATGGCGTCGACGCGGTTATGTTGCAAAAACTTCAACACGTCCAGACCGTCGTCAAAGGTGCCGACAATCTCCATCTGGCTGTGCTCTTTAATAAGCCAGCTAAGTTCCTGTTGTGCCAGGAATTCGTCTTCAACAATGATGACTTTCACAATATCACTCCGGCTCAAAGCAATAACGTAGCCTGTGAGGCGACAGGGGTGCGTTGGTTAGGAATGTAAAACGCAATTTCCGTTCCTGGTTCCAGGCGGCGGATATGCAGTCCCTCGCCATATAACAACTTCACGCGATGATGCACATTCAGCAGGCCGATTTTATTGCCCGGCATTTCGTTCGCTTCGACACGCTCAATCACCTTTGGATCGATGCCATGCCCGGTATCTCTTACCGCAATACGGACCCGATTACCGCACTCTGCAACGCTGATGGTGACAACGCCTTTACCCTTGCAAGGCTGAATACCGTGGACAATGGCGTTCTCCACCAACGGCTGGATCAGCAGGCTGGGAATGCAGCAATTCACCTCTTCATCAATATCATAGATAACCGTCAGCTTGTCGCCAAAGCGGGCCTGCTCAATGGCGATATAGTCTTTGATTTGGTACAGCTCTTTTTTGATATCAATTTGCTCATCGTCTTTTAATTCAATGTTATAGCGCAGATAGCGCGACAAATTAAAGATCAGCTGGCGAGCAGTGTCTGGATTCAGACGAATTGATGATGAAATGGCGTTCAGAGCGTTAAACAGGAAATGGGGATTAATTTTACTTTGCAGGGCGCGAAGCTCTGCCTTATTTGCCATTTCCCGTAGCTGCTCGGCGCGTGAAACCTCCAGTTGGGTAGAGATGATTTGCGACAAACCCACCGCCATTTCCTGTAATGATGACGTAATCTGGTGCGCGTGGCAGTAGTAAATTTTCAGCGTTCCGGTCACAACGCCTTTCTCCCACAATGGGATCACCAGCATCGAATGAATCTCTGGTGTGCGGTGGGCTTCATCATTGTTTTTAATGATGATTTTTCCGTAATTCATCGCCTGACGGGTAGTCGGGCTAATGAAGTCATCGCCATTCTGATAGTTGTGTTCGCCCACGCCGACATACGCCAGAACATGATCGGTATTGGTGATTGCCACCGCGTCAGCGTGAATATCATCGCGGATAATTTCGCAGACCTTGCGTAACGACTCACTATTCACATGACGAAACAGTGGCAGGGTTTTATTGGCGATATCCAGCGCCAGCTTGGCCTGCCGCGCGGCACTGGCTTCTTTTTCCCCCTCAACGCTTTGTACCAGCAGCACAATAAAGCCGATACAGACGCTGCCGAGGATCATCGGGATACCGATTTTGGATACGATATCCAGCCCCAGCTCAGTGGTCGGCGCCCAGACAATCACCAGAATCATGGTCAACGTTTCACAGAGCATGCCGCCGAGAATACCGACGCGCCAGCGTTGCGCTTTAGGGATTTTCAGATTGATCCAACCAGAGATGCATCCCGCCAGAATACTGGTGATAAAGCAGGGGATAGCCGTCACGCCGCCAATATCAATTAAATAGCGGTGAATACCCGCGATTACGCCAGTAATAATGCCTACCCACGGGCCAAACAGAATCCCGCCTGACATCACTGCGATAATACGCACGTTAACCAGCGAGCCTTCTACGGGTACGCCGGACCAGGTGCTGAACAAGGCGAACATCGAGAAAATGGCGGTAACAGCGAGCAACTCTTTCGCTGAGTGCGCCGACTTGTGCAACAGCTCGCGAAACAGACGGATACGAATGAGGAAAAACAGGCAGATAAGCATCAGCGCTGCCCGATCGAAGACCGCCAGCAGCATGTTGAATATTTCGTGCACGGGTGACTCTGAATAAGGTTTAAACCTCTATGATAGGTAACCTGAAGGCTGATGACCAGTGCGCTACTTTTGAGGAAAAACCACAAATTTAAAAGGGGATTGAAAGCTAAATGGTGTACTGGCAATGCATCTCTTGTCAGCATCAAGCTAATTGGTAAATTTATTGAAATTATATTGTTAATGTAATTGGTGGTAATTTTCTTATTGGCGAATCTGAATTTCCTGTTTTAAAGGTTTTGTTCCTCTTTTTTTGCATTAATAAAAATTTTCTAAAACGCTGGACAGACAGAAATTAATCAGGCTATTTTCAAATCAGCCACCATCGTGGCAGCGTCGCTCGGACGGTCCGGGCGCTAACGTTAATCTGAGGAAATTATGGCTGACACCCGCCCTGAACGTCGCTTTACGCGTATTGATCGTCTTCCGCCCTACGTTTTTAACATTACCGCTGAACTGAAGATGGCTGCGCGTCGGCGCGGCGAAGATATTATCGATTTCAGCATGGGCAACCCGGACGGCGCGACCCCGCCGCATATTGTCGAAAAGTTATGTACTGTGGCGCAGCGACCGGACACACACGGTTACTCCACCTCACGCGGTATTCCTCGGTTACGTCGCGCGATTTCCCGCTGGTATCAGGAACGCTACGATGTTGAGATCGACCCGGAATCAGAAGCCATCGTCACCATTGGCTCGAAAGAGGGGCTGGCGCACCTGATGCTGGCGACGCTGGACCACGGTGACACCGTGCTGGTGCCGAATCCAAGCTACCCCATTCATATTTACGGCGCAGTGATTGCCGGTGCGCAGGTACGCTCAGTGCCGCTGGTGGAAGGTGTCGATTTCTTCAACGAACTGGAACGCGCCATTCGTGAAAGTTATCCGAAACCGAAGATGATGATCCTCGGCTTCCCGTCGAACCCAACCGCGCAATGCGTGGAACTGGAGTTCTTCGAAAAAGTAGTGGCGCTGGCGAAACGCTACGATGTGCTGGTGGTCCACGACCTGGCCTATGCGGACATCGTCTACGATGGCTGGAAAGCGCCGTCAATCATGCAGGTGCCGGGCGCACGTGACGTAGCGGTCGAGTTCTTCACCCTTTCGAAAAGCTACAATATGGCGGGCTGGCGTATTGGCTTTATGGTCGGCAACAAAACGCTGGTCAGCGCGCTGGCACGTATCAAAAGCTATCACGATTACGGCACCTTTACGCCGTTGCAGGTGGCGGCGATTGCGGCACTCGAGGGCGATCAACAGTGCGTGCGCGACATTGCCGAACAGTACAAACGCCGCCGTGATGTATTGGTTAAAGGGCTGCATGAAGCGGGCTGGATGGTCGAAATGCCGAAAGCTTCGATGTATGTCTGGGCGAAAATCCCGGAACCGTATGCGGCAATGGGCTCGCTGGAATTTGCCAAGAAGCTGCTGAATGAAGCGAAAGTGTGTGTCTCGCCAGGTATCGGCTTTGGCGACTATGGTGATACACATGTACGCTTTGCGCTGATTGAAAACCGTGATCGTATTCGTCAAGCCATCAGAGGGATTAAAGCGATGTTCCGTGCCGACGGCTTACTGCCCGCCAGCAGCAAACATCTTCACGAAAACGCAGAATAACGCTTTCGCCAGAAATGCAAACAGGAGCCAGATGGCTCCTGTTTTTCGTTTCGCAATTTACTTTTAGATCATCAGGGCAAAAGTACCGGCCCAAACGATGACCATAAAAGAAATGCCCATAAAGAAATATTTCACTTTACATCTCTCCGCGTAATTACTGCTACGCCTGAATGACTTCATTACACCTGGTACAGTGAGCTGACACCCGGGGGCATCACCTCAGAATTCTGAGCATATTGGCTCGAGACGGCGCTAATGTACGCCTAAAACTAAATCGAAACAAGTGGCATTTTCTTATTTACTTTTAGTAACTTACGGGTGTCGCATATCGGCGACAGATTGATTTCTGGCAGTAATAATTCACGATTCAGCGAAGGGGAAAATCTTAAGAAAAAAGCCATAAAAACCATGATGTTATTATGGCTTATCCGAGAAGGGACAAAGCCCGGGTTATTTGCTAAACGTATAACGAGGCTTCACCCACCGGACGTGTTTTGAAGCGGCGATGGATCCAGAGATACTGCTCTGGTGCGCGCATAATCTCTTTCTCAATAATTTTGTTCATATAGGTGGCGGCCTGAATTTCATCAGCCGGATAGCCTTCCATTTCTGGCGTAATGAACAGACGGTAACCGCTATAATCGGTTTTTCGTACCATCGTCACAGTTAGCATAGCTGCGCCAGAGAGGCGAGAGAGAACGTAGGTGCCATTGGTTGTAGCAACATTTTCTACCGCGAAGAACGGCGCGAAGGAGCTACCTTTACGACCATAGTCCTGGTCAGGTGCAAACCATACGGCTTCACCTTTTTTCAGTGCACTGACAATGCCGCGTAGATTATTTCTACCGATCATCGCTTTATTGGAACGCATGCGACCACGGGTCTGTACCCATTCCATCAGTTGATTATTGTGCGGACGGTAAGTTGCCATCATCGGTTGGCAAAGCCCCATTACGCGGCCACCCAACTCCAGCGACATAAAGTGCACACCGACAACCATCACGCCGCGATTTTGCATTTGTGCGCGTTGCAGGTTATCCAGCCCTTCAACATCAAACCATTTACGCACGCGACGATCTGGCCAGAACCACGCCATTCCGGTTTCTACCAACGCCATTCCGAGCGAGCGAAAGTTGTCGGTAATCATCTTCTCGCGTTCGTCAGAGGAAAGCTGCGGGAAGCAAAGCTCAAGGTTTTTGCGGGCGATGGATTCGCGACGTTTCAAGAACGGTCTGGCCATTGTGCCGATACGCGTGCCAAGAAAGCACAGAACAGGGTAAGGAAGTTGTACCCAAAGCCAGAGTACGCCAAGACCAAACCACGTCAGCCAGTAGCGAGGATGCAAGAACTCGCGGGAAAATTTGCATTGTGGAAACATAGTTACCTTCTGTAGATACGAATTGTTGTATCGCAGAAGATTCCATGTCTACAGCGGTACACTCAATTGATTGGGCCATCATGTACGACAATGGTTCCTGTAAAGAGTGTAAAGACTATCAGGACATAACCACGAGGAGCATGAATGCGGTATTTCTATTTTATCACCAGCTGATTATTTTCAGCTACTGATTATTTATCACTCAAGTAAATATTTTTCAGTGATTTGCAATCGTATCGATAATATATTGTTTTTATTAATATTTTCATGAAATTGCCAGTAGTTAAGAATTATCTTACTATTGAAGTAACACTTTTATAGCGCGGCAGGAGGTTGAGCTATGATTTATTTATGGATGTTTCTCGCCCTGTGTATCGTCTGCGTTAGCGGATATATCGGTCAGGTATTAAATGTAGTTTCTGCTGTCTCTTCATTCTTCGGCATGTTCATCCTTGCCGCGCTCATTTATTACTCCACGATGTGGTTAACCAGTGGCAATGAGTTGGTCACGGGAATATTTATGTTTCTTGCACCAGCCTGCGGATTGATGATTCGCTTTATGGTGGGGTACGGAAGGCGGTAGTAGGAGGGCGAAAATTTTTATGGCAGGTGTTCAATCACCATCTGAAAAAACCGCGCGCTTGCCATGACCTTCGCGTAGAGTCCGAAATGAAGCATGTCTTAATTGGAAAGCATCAGGCTGAGTTCAACATCAAAGTAATATGCTGCGTTCTCCGGATAGATCACAGCGGCTGGTATACGTGGTGTCAGGGACGGAAGCTGATTAGTTGTACTTAAGCCTGTGCCATAAATTTCTATTATGTAGGAAATTATCAGGCAGCACCGCTCCCCATTGGAACTGATGGCGATGCTGCGTTGAAAAGCTATTAGCGGCCTTTAACCAGATATTGTTCCATTTCTTCTTCCGGCACCATTCCACCTCCCGTCGCCCACACCAGATGTGTGGCGTTACGCAGTTGTTCGGCGCTGAAACCGTGCATCTGTTGGTAACTTACTGATGCGCACACGCGCTGAGGCCCGGCCATACCCGCCAGTGCCGAAGGTTCAAGACGAATGCCTTCTTCCTGCGCCAGCCAGCCAAGCATGTCATACATGGTTTGATCGCTAAGGGTATAGAAGCCGTCCAGCAGACGCTCCATTGCCCGCCCGACGAAGCCTGATGCGCGACCAACTGCAAGGCCATCCGCTGCGGTAAGGTTGTCGATACCAATATCCTGAACAGAGATCTGATCGTGTAATCCAGTATGGACGCCTAACAGCATACAAGGGGAGTGCGTTGGTTCGGCAAAAAAGCAGTGAACATGATCGCCAAACGCCAGTTTAAGACCGAATGCGACACCACCAGGACCACCGCCAACGCCACACGGCAGATAGACAAACAGAGGGTTATCAGCATCGACGATACGACCTTGCTGGGCAAATTGCGCTTTAAGACGCTGGCCTGCAACGGAATACCCAAGGAACAACGTGCGGGAATTCTCGTCATCAATAAAGAAACAGTTCGGGTCAGACTGCGCTGCTTTACGTCCTTCCTCGACGGCAACACCATAATCTTGCTCATATTCCACGACCGTAACGCCATGGCTGCGCAGTTTCGCTTTTTTCCACGCCCGGGCGTCAGCAGACATATGCACTGTCACCTTAAAGCCAATGCGGGCGCTCATTATGCCGATTGATAACCCCAGATTTCCGGTTGAGCCCACAGCAATGCTGTATTGACTAAAGAACTGTTTAAACTCCGGGGAAAGCAGTTTGCTGTAGTCATCTTCAAGCGTCAGCAACCCCGCTTCCAGAGCCAGTTTTTCTGCATGTGCCAGGACTTCATAAATCCCGCCGCGTGCTTTTATGGAGCCGGAAATGGGCAAATGGCTATCTTTTTTCAGTAGCAGTTGCCCGCTGATCGGTTGTTGATATTCCTTTTCCAGCCGTTTTTGCATAGCCGGAATGGCAACCAGTTCTGACTCAATAATTCCCCCGGTGGCAGCAGTTTCAGGAAATGCTTTTGCCAGATAGGGGGCAAAACGAGATAAGCGCGCATGGGCGTCCTGAACATCCTGTTCGGTCAGGCCAACATAAGGTAAACCTTCAGCCAGTGAGGTCGTGCCAGGATTAAACCAGGTGGTTTCTTTAAGAGCAACCAGATCCTTGACCAACGGATACTGGGCGATGAGCGAATTCATTTTAGCGTTTTCCATAGTACGTCTCTTTGCGCTTAGATGATAAATGACAGCAGGAATGTGCCCGCCAGAGCGATGACTGAAGCGATAAATGTCGCTGTCGTATAGTATTTAAATGTTTCATTGAGCGTAGCGCCGCAATATTGCTTCACCAGCCAGAAAAGCGAGTCCGTAACGATCGTGCAGCCAATCGCGCCTGAACCGATAGCAATCGCAATAATTTCCGGGCTGATATCGGGATACAGCGGCAGCATGGGTGCAACAATTGCCGTTGCCCCCATCATTGCCACGGTAGCGGAGCCCACCGCAGCATGCAGAATAAGTGCCACCAACCAGGCCAGAAGAATCGGGTGCATATGCATATTGGAGAGAATAACTGCCAGCATATCAGCGAGACCGCTGCTTTTCAGAATGGCGTTGAATGCGCCTCCGGCCCCGATAATCAGCAAAATATTAGCAATAGAACCGAAGCCATTTTCAGTATGTGTGAGCATTGTCCCCATGCTCATATGCTGACGTATACCCAACACATAATAGGCGACAAACACGGCGATAAACATGGCAGTGATAGGGTTGCCAATAAACTCAAGCAAGGTATACAAACCACTCTCACGCGCCATATTCAATTCGGCAATCGTTTTAACCAACATCAGCGCAATGGGCAGCAGTACGGTGAATAACGTTGCACCTAATGACGGTAGTATTTTTTCATCGCGAACTTTGAGATCGGCAAACTCTGTGGGTACAGGTTTAAAGGGCAGTCGTTGACCCAGAGATTTAAGGAAAAGTGGGCCACCGATCAGTGATGCCATCAGCCCAACCAGCAAACCGTAGACGATCACCGAACCGATATCTGCACCCAGCTTATTGGCAACATATAAAGCAGCCGGATGTGGGGGAACCACGCAGTGCACTGCCATCAATGCGGTACACAGCGGAATGGCCAGCTTTAACAATGAGGTATTGGTTTTTTTGGCAATTGAAAAAGCCAGAGGAATCAATAGCACGACGCCCACTTCAACAAACAGCGTGATGCCACAAATCAGGCCAACCAGTACCATAATGACATCGGCTGAAAGCCAGCGGCAGCGCTGAAGTGTCAGACCAATCCTTTCTGCGGCCCCGGATACTTCCATCATTTTTCCCAGTATCGTGCCAAGGCCGATAACCGCAGCGAGGAAACCCAGCGTTCCGCCAATTCCACTTTCAATAGCATTTACCATATCCAGTGGTCCCATACCCATCATCGTTCCCACGAAGAAGCTGGCCAGCAACAGCGCCAGAAACGGGTGGAATTTGAACTTCACGATGGTCAGTACAATTAACACGATGCTGATAAGCAGCGTGCTCACAACCCAGATTTGAGAGTGCATATCTCACCTTCCCCTGTGATTAACCTGATGATATTGGACAAAAAAACAACGCAGGCTGACAAACGATAAAATTTGCCTTTCACATGAGCTAAATTGCAGCAAGGGAGTGATTTACATCTAAAAATGAAGGTGAGTTGAGATATGGTTCACTTTAGCTCACCTTACAGCTGAAATTTTGCCGCTATTTTTTTACACTTAAGAGAAAAATGAGGTGATTATGGAACCCCTTCGTGAAATAAGAAATCGACTGCTTAACGGCTGGCAACTATCAAAACTGCATACTTTTGAAGTGGCTGCCAGGCATCAGTCCTTCGCCCTGGCGGCAGAGGAATTGTCGCTGAGCCCCAGCGCGGTAAGTCACCGTATCAATCAGCTGGAAGAAGAATTAGGTATTCAGTTGTTTGTCCGTTCCCATCGCAAAGTGGAATTAACGCACGAGGGAAAACGCGTTTATTGGGCGCTAAAATCGTCGCTGGATACCCTGAATCAGGAAATTCTTGATATCAAAAATCAGGAGTTATCGGGAACGTTAACTCTGTATTCCCGGCCCTCTATCGCCCAATGCTGGTTGGTGCCCGCATTAGGTGACTTTACACGCCGCTATCCGTCTATTTCGCTCACCGTGCTCACTGGTAATGACAATGTCAATCTGCAACGTGCCGGAATCGATTTGGCGATTTACTTTGATGACGCGCCCTCAGCGCAACTGACTCATCACTTTCTGATGGATGAAGAAATCCTGCCAGTATGTAGCCCGGAATACGCTCAAAGACATGCTTTAACCAACACGGTAATTAACCTGCGTCACTGTACGTTGCTCCATGACAGACAGGCATGGAGCAACGATTCCGGTACGGATGAATGGCATAGTTGGGCGCAACATTATGCGGTTAATTTACCGACATCTTCTGGAATTGGTTTTGATCGTTCTGATTTAGCCGTTATCGCCGCGATGAATCATATTGGGATAGCGATGGGAAGAAAGCGCCTGGTACAAAAAAGGCTTGCCAGTGGTGAGCTCGTCGCGCCGTTTGGCGATATGACGGTGAAATGCCATCAGCATTATTACATCACCACATTACCGGGCAGGCAGTGGCCAAAAATTGAAGCGTTTATTACTTGGTTAAGAGAACAGGTAAAGACCACTTTATAATGAATAAAACCACGAGTTCCTGGTGTGCCTTATTCGGCCTGCAAGTGCGAATTTTCTAATTTACAGTTTTTATGTGGTTTAGGGATAAACACAAGAATGGTGCCGTGCAGAAAACGCCTTTAATTGTAATTGATTGATATTTAATGTGTTTATGTGGCGTTAATTTGATTTGTACCCGTATTTATAGCCGTTTTGTGAGGTTCCTTTTTTGGGAATCACATACAGAAAAGGGGAGGGCAGATTAGCTGGCAAGTCTAAGGCAAACCCGCCAGTCAGGGGAAAGCTGTTTAAATCGTGGTGTAGTGATAGCGACATGCAACAATGTACAGATCGCCTTGCTCAACGTAATACACCAGGCGATGTTCTTTCGTGATTCGACGTGACCAGAGGGGCTTACGGTGCTTTAGCGCCTCCGGCTTCCCTATCCCCTTGAAGGGGCTTTCCTTAGCCGATTTAATTAACTCCATTACTTTATCATGCGTCTTTGGATCAATCTCGGCCCAGTACTGAAGATCGCTTTTTGCCTGCGGGGATATCCTGACTTTCATTAAATGTCCAGTTCCTCATAATCGCCGCGTTCGAGCGATGCAAGGCTGGCTTCAATGTGTGCGGCGTTCGCCGGATTACTGAACAGGTGTAACGTCTCCTGAATTGATGCGAACTCTTCCGCGTCGATCATTACCACGCTTTTAGCACCCTTACGCGTAACCAGGATTGGCGCACGATCATCATTAGCCTGCTGCATCAGGTCAGCTAGATGTTGTCGAGCATCGGTGTAGTTTACATGTTGCATTGTTTGCTCCCGCCAAAGTTCTTACAGCGTAAGTATGCCACACGTACAACTAGTTGTACATCTGGTTACCTGTTGCATCTTTGTTACGGCACGAACGCCAGCGGCTTTTACATGGTGAGAATTTTTTCAGTTTCGAAAATTGCAGGAATGAAGCGGCAGAACAGGCATTAGACGGGGGGTAAATGAAATTTGAGACTGAAAAAATGCAATCAATTGCAAAGGATTTCAGTAACTTCAGTCTTCGTAAAATTCCATCATTAATCAAAATGATGTAGCCATATGAAAATTAAAATGAAAAATAGATGTGCCCACAAATGGTCCACACCTGAACCAGTCATTTACGATAGCGCCATTTAAATTCGTAAGGAGGGGTGAAACCGTTCCGACTGTGATCAAGATAGTCGGCCCACCATTGCAGTATTTTGCGCCGTTCCTGCATGTGCTGAGCTTGATAAACATAACCGGCGCGGACGCCATCACGCTCCTGGTGACTCATTTGACGTTCTACAGCTTATCGTGTCCATTTTCCGGATTCTGTAAGGGCTGCGCAGGCCATATTCCTGAAACTATCCCCGCAAACATCTTTCTTTGTGTCATGCCCCAAGTCTAATTCATTCCAGCGTGCAAAGCGTAATTCACTGGAACGAATAAAAATTAATAAATTCAAATTTAACGCATATTGTGTAAGTAATCTTCCATTGTTGTTATCAAAATAACCGTCAATACGTTTTAAAAATTCTGGCAAAGCATCAGCAGTTAATCCTGGGTGATGTGTTGTTTTATTAACTTCTATCGCCCCTTCTAATTCCTGCGCTGGATTATATTTTATAAAACCACACTGGACAGCATAACGCATGATATTATTTATGCGTTGTTTTTGGCGTGCTGTTGTTTCCAGAATACCTTTTTCTTCCATTAATCTTAATGGTACTAACAGATCGGGAGTTGTCAGGTCTTTAATTGGAGAATTACCAATAACGGGGAATATAAGCTTTTCCAGCCCACGAAGGACGCTGGCGGCGTGGTCTTCGTCCCAGCCTTTCTTTTTTCTTTCGTGCCATATTCGGGCGATTTCTTCAAACGTAATTATTTTTTCTGAAACAACACGACGGGGATCAATACCTTTAGCCAGTTCAGAATCGCGAGCGTCGGCAAGAGACATAATCGGGTATTTATCCAGGGCGCGGGTTGTTTCCTTACCGTTTATCACTTTTCTGAAACGCCAGTACCGCGAACCGTTTGGGTCTATCAGGCAATACAGTCCGTTACCGTCACTCAGTTTGATGATCTTCCCGTTCGCAGTGTCTGGCTTCGTTTTGCGTATTTTGGTATCAGTCAGCTTCATAGTTGCCCCATCATGAACGGGTACAAATTACCATCGAACCGGGCATACCCGTTTTTATACCCGTGTTAAGTTTCTATTAGCTAACGGGCAATGATTTTAGTTAAGACTGCTATCGAATGTTTCTGCTTGTTTTATAATGTTTTTTTAGATTTTCTGACAGGAGGTGAAAAGCGGTAGGATTGTCCCCTGCAGACATCTACTTGGCGCGGCAGGGGATTGATTGGAATGGTATTTTTTAGATGTGAAAAATATTTTACCCGCTATTTTACCCATTGGCGCGGCTTAAGAGCTTATTTTTGAATTCACAATGGTCACGATATAACCATCTTGCTCGCCCGTGGATAACTTTGGCTTTAGGCAGGTCTCCGGACTTAATCCGGTCATAGATGAAGGTTTTACCGAAGCCAGTATCGGCCATGATGAATTTCAAATCAACCAGGGAATCAGGCTGTAGTTCGTGTTGCATGAGTGCTATCTCCGAATAGGGAATCGAACCTGCAAATCAGGTAATAAAAAACCGCCATCAGGCGGCTTGGTGTTCTTTCAGTTCTTCAATTCGAATATTGGTTACGTCTGCATGTGCTATCTGCGCCCACAGCATCCAGTGGTCATAGCAGTCGTTGATGTTCTCGGCTTCGATAACTCTGTTGAATGGTTCTCCATTCCATTCACCTGTGACTCGGAAGTGCATTTATCATCTCCATAAAACAAAACTCGCCGTAGCGAGTTCAGATAAAAGAAATCCCCGCGAGTGCGAGGATAGTTACTTGTTCATATTATTAATCGTCAATGTATTTTGAGCATTGTGGGCAATCATCGATCCCACAATACGATTCATATGCATCCTTTATTGCGTCGCGGGCTTCAGTAAGAGTATTGAATAAGTTGCAGCTATTATCTTTTTGATATAGGTAAGTTCCTAATTTATAAGCAGAAGAAGCATCATTTCCGCTGTCTAAAATTACATCGTTATGGATTCTGCACCTTGCAAGAACTCCTGAGCCCATAAGGGTCTGCATAGCCCATTGCTCTTGATCTTCACACAAATCATGAATGCTCATTTCAACACCTCTCTTCACGTTTCACACACGTTAAGATTAACAGTGTTTTTACATGCTTTGGAAGATTTATTTTATAAAAACTCTTTTAATACAAATAGATATAATAGTTCACTATTATAGCTCCTTTAATCGAGGCGGTTCTGGTAGAGGCATCCAGTGGGTTACACCGCCAATTGGCTCATCGTCGTCGTACTCCAATGCGGCTATATAGAACCCGTCACGACGAGAATAAGAAATCCCGGACATTACAATGCCATCCGAAACAACAATAATGTCACCCGTTTCTTTAGGCATTCGCTCACTACAGCTTATCCAACCATCCGGAGTCACCGGAAGCGAGAACGGCAGCACATCTATGTGAACAAGTTTTTGCTGTGACAGGTTATCCAGAACTTTCTGTACTGCTGCATCACCGAATACACCAAGCGCATCTGCCATAACTCCTACAACCTGATAAGCCTCAGCGCATACCGTGGATAAACCATCCGGAATTACCGGAGAGTTGCCGGGTTCTTTAATGTGCAAGCGAGGCTCACCATCTTTTGGTTCAGGCCACTGGCGCTCCATGTTGATCTTCAATTTATCTTCCATAGCAGCGGTAATTTCAGCATCGCTGATGCCAGCACGGCGCTGTGCATCCCACAACAGAAACTGCATATCAGCCCACTCGCTAAGATCGTCTGGTTCGGCTGCGGCTTCCAGTGCCTCTTTTGAGAGGTGTTTCAGTGGACCAATGGGGCCAACGCAGCCAAATGTGGAGTCAGACCATTTGGCATGCTCGTGGCGAATCTGTTCGCGTTCCAGTGATGCCAGTGCAATTCGTGCCAGTTCCATTTGTTCGCCACGGGTAAGCCCGTTATCAAGCGGATTTTTAATGAATAATTCGATACGTTCTTTGGTAATAGTGGTCATAGCTATTTCACCTTAATCTCAACATTTCGCAGCTTTAGCTCTACTGGCAGGTCTGACTTTCCTGTTAATGCTAATGCGAGATTTTCTGGGGTAATGAGAGCAGTTATTGCTTTCCCCATTGCCAGACGAATAATTATTCGTATTTCGCGATCGTCACATGCTCCTGGTCGAACGATTGATATTTGTCCGTCCATCTCACTCTCCTTTGATGCGAATGCCTGTTGCAATGCTGTTTATGATGCTGTCAGTGCATGGGGTAGAAAGCTGGGCATCTCCAGCAATTTTCATGACCTCAACATCTGCATATCGAATACCGAGGTGTATCAGACCGGCTATACCTGACTTAAGCCGAGCATTTTCCATAAACAGATCCTTTGCCCGCTGTTTTTCTGCCTCAAGCTCAACGCGCAGCCTCCCAACCGTAAGCGCAATCTCCTCGTTCTCCTGGTCGCGGCGTTTGATGTACTGCTGGTTTCTTTCCCGTTCATCCAGCAGTGCCAGCACGGTAGCTGGTCCGGTCAGAAATTTGAAGGCGTTGAGCGCATCAATATCCACACCGTAATCTTTAAGTTCCTGTTCACTTATCAGGTCCTCATCAACTGGCAACATTAACAGGCGTTCCATTGCCGGAATTGCACGTTCTGCCGCCTCACGCAGCGCCAGTGTGTCGATATTGCTCATTGTGCCTCCTCGATTTCGTCCCATTCCACCCAGGCATTCTCTCCATCAGCATCGATTTCACCTTTGTGACCGCATTTGGAACAGACGGCCTCATCGCCCGCCCACAAAGAATCTTTGGTTATCGACCATCCTGTTACCTTGGCTTTGCCGTGCTGGCACTTAGGGCAATCATCAAGCCATTCGACTTCGACTGTTGAAGGACCAAATCCATGTTCAGTTCGGATGCTCATGACTGAACTCCTTTGCGAAGCTGGGCGGCTAACTCGTCACATATGTGCGTCAAAGAGCAAAGTTTGATTGATGGATGTTCGCGCATCATCTCAACCCCCTGCGCCCGTACTTCAGCCAGGAAAGAATCGGTGGCTGGGGTTTCTGGAATGGTGTCTGGAATAACCTCTGAGTAGACGCGTTCCATTGCCGACTCCCATCCGTAGTAACAAGCCGAATAGCCGTCGCGCTGGTAGCCGTGGTCTTCAACTCCACATCCCATGCCCTGGTCATGGTATTCAGGCTGATTGTCGGGATTAATGCAGTATTCAATGACCGACTTCATCCCCGCATTCTCCGCTGCCAGCGCAGCGCACTTGGCCTCAAGGTTATCAATCGTGATTCCAGCAGAACGACACTCCCGCAACGCCGTTTCCAGTTTTGATTCAAGTTCACCGAACTTACGGACAAGATATTCAGCGTTTGTTTCGTTAACCTTTAAATCTCGTGGGATGCATTTACCTTTCAGAAAACCATCCATCTCAATTAGTGACATTTGTTTCATTTTTTCCCACTCCGCCACATCGCATTCAGATATTTGTTGTCATTAACAGAACCGAAACTATTTCTTTTAAGCAATTCCTCTCTCGATGGCATTGGATTTACGCGTTGGCGAATAATCATTTCTGCCGGAAGAATGCCGGGATTGTAAGCAAGTCCTCTCATGATTTACTCTCCATGAACTGGTCAACAGCCATGCTAAGTGACACACCTAAAGTCTCGATATGTTGCTGAATATCCTGTAGCGTCTGCGCCTGAGATAACAGGATTTCACGGTTGCATAACTCTTTAACCAGATGCTCAAACTTGCTGTAATAACCGATACGACTTAGTGTTTCTTTCCCTGCATTCTCACCTTCTTTGATAATTCCTTTTTCACTAAGAATCAGGTCGTGTTTTGTTCCGGTAATAACATATTTGCCGAGGTCGATGTTTAGCTTCATTGTTTTCATTGTTAATTCCTCAGTCATTACTGATAGCGCCATAGCGTGAGCGGTAATTACGCAGGCGCGGGTCGATATATTCAGGGAAGTGGGTATATGTGGCTTTGCGGAACGGTCGGATTGATGTCTGGTAAATTCGCTCGCGTTCTTCTTTCTCTGCAAGCCATATACAATGACGAAATTCCTTTTCCTCTTTCGTTTCCTGCGGTAGCGACATTATCCGGTCGTAGTTTTTTCTGAATTTATCCAGCACCTCCGATACGGAATTGCCGGAACAGCGGCGCGCGTCGTCCGCACCATATAGAGGCGCTGGCATGGTTTTCTCCTGTTGATTATTTAGCTAACTTTTTCCAGATCGCTGAAACGTATTTGGCTTGATGGATGGCATCATCAAGCGCGTTGTGGCGAGTTCCTTTGAATGGCATATCTCGCTTAGGATCGAATCCTATTACCTTCCCAAGTTCGACGATTGTTCTTACGTCGCGGTCATTCCACCACTGCCACGGAACTGGCTGCCCTGTTAGCGAATAACTGTTGCGGAGAATAACGCAGTCAAATGATGCTCCATTCCCCCAAACCTGAACGAGTTTGTGGTTGGCGTTCTTTATGATGAATTCAGATAACCATGAAAGAGCCGTTGAAAGCTCTTGAGTGTTGCTGGTTAGCGATTTTCTGGCTTCTTCACTCTGTTCCATCCACCATAAAATCGTTGAAGCGTCAGGACGCGCCCGATATCGCATTGATGACTCAAGCGAGATATTTACCGAGAACTCTTCTCCTGTTTCTCCGGTATTCGGGTCAAAGAATACCGCCCCAATAGAAATAACTGGCGCGTATGGCCCGTTGCCCATTGTTTCAAGGTCAACCATTAAGTGATTCATGTAAGTCCTTAAATTGCGTGAATAGCGTGACGAGGGAAGGGGAGAGTTACTGGTGCAAAGGGTATATCGTCGTCAAAATCCATCGGAGGTTCGTTGTGTTGTGCTGGTGATGATTGCTGCTGTGGCTTCTGTGATTGCCTGCTGGTTGCTTGTTGTTTGCTGTCGCC